>QALX01000004.1:17907-181996 GCA_003150485.1 Clostridiales bacterium | reverse complement strand
CGGATCGCCGACTACAAGGGCAAGCTCAAGCCGGGGGACGTGCTGGTCCATGACAGCTCCATTGGCATCTATGACCCGATCGGCGGCACTCCGGCCATCCTGACCGCCCGGGAAGGACAGCCCATCAACGGAAAGAAGCAGTATACCGATCTGCTGGTGTCCTCCGGGTACGAGTGGAAGCGGGATGTGCTGGCGGTTGTCAGGGCAAAGGTGTAAAAAGACCGGGAGCATATCTCTTGATACGCTCCCGGTCTTTTTACAGTCTTATGCGGTTAGCTCTTCAATATAACTTTCTTTTTCGGACCACAAGAGTGGTCGAATATCATATTCTGTAAGAGCTCCTATTGCATCCTCCGGAACCTTTTTGTCGACATTCTGAATAAACGCAAATGCCTGTGCATTGGGCCTAGTTTCTCTTATATCATTCCAAGAAAAAATAATACTCTTTGCCGCATTTCTATCCATATTATTGACAACTTTAATTAACCTTTCATGGGATGATTTAGAGTGTGCTATCACAAAATCATAATGCGTTGTAAGTTTACTTTTTCCGGTTATAGATATATTGGGCACATAGCGGACGTCATGCATGTCAAGAAATCTTTGAACATCATCCAAAAAAAGCGACTGCACATTATTCCGAGTTAAATAGAACATGTCGCTCACTTTTAGCATGCACTGAGCAAGCAGATGCTTTTTCATAGGCAAATCATCAACTGTGCACTCTACCTCGAGCTCATTATCGGCAGTTCGCCTAACCCCATGTGCTGCTACAATTGAATTTAAGATATTTTCCCGTTTACTATTTTTCGAGATTTCAAATCCGCTTAGAAATAAATCATTTAGTGTGGCCCCATCATCTGTTATTAAATAACTTCCATTGCTTTTTGTGATATAAATTTCTATCTGATCATTGTTTCTGTCTAAAAATGGCATAGTTAACCTGAAGGTATTATCACTTACCTTAAACTGATCAATGTTCTGTTTTATCCAACTCAGGTACAGATTGCAAAAATCTAAGTTAGCATCTGCTTTCATTAAACCACGCCCTGTATATTGTCAGTGTTAATATTGCAATATTTGCAAAACGCATGGAATATATACATAAAGTCGATGCGTTTATCAACAAAATCAAACTTGTAAAATTCATCCAGATTATATGCCCATGGGAGATTGCCGGTATCCATAGTTCCCATATCTTTATAAATATGAATGTGATTGCGAGAAGTTTTGGTGCCATCCGGATTTAGATGAGGGGGAGAATCAATGTCGATTCTAACTAGAGGAAATTTAGTTGTAGCATATCTAGTTTGGATTTTAAATTTTGATAATTCTATTTTGCCGCGTCGATCAATATCAAGAAAAAATTTTTCAGTGGGTACATTTCCTACTAAATCAAATACTGAACTCTCGTTGTTCTGCGGTAAATCAACTTTGTATTTGACAAAATTTTTTGACATCTGTAGTAAACATTCAAATTCAGCATCTGTCATAGATCATGCCCTCGATTTATTTTTATAACAACGGATTATACAATAATAGTTAATTTTAGTTGCAGGTTAAAAATTCTGCCACAACTTACAGTCCTCTAACATCCAGAAAATATTTTGCAAGCACAGCTCTCTCGCATAGAGCCAAAATAAAAACGCCTGACACTTCCTACACAAGGACCCCGCATAGGAACGCAAGGCTTCGAGAATGTGAGGCGTTAATATTATCTTAATTATTATAATACTCAAGACTTCGGAAAATGTCAACTTACAAATCTATGGTTAAAGGCAAAATAAAGTGTAAAGGAAGGAGATGTTGCTTTACCTCGTCGCGGTCATACAATTAAAATCGCTCTTTAAAGATCGGTTTAGTAGAGCCCAATATTTTAAGTTGGAAAAGGATAGGTCGAAAAAATTGGGGGTAAGTGAATAAGTTCCTAATATCCCCGTTGTCGAACTATGCCGAACGATTTACATTGACAATACATATGAATGTTGATATGATTTGTCGTGCAGAGAGAGCTGTCCTGAAACTGATCGACAGGATACAGAGAAAGACCAGGGGTAGAAGCGCCCCTGGTCTTTTGCGTTTATCAACTAACATAAAACTAACTTTCAAAATTAAAATGCTGATATATCAACGAAAAATCAATGCTGAATACTACTCCACAGGCAGCCGCCGCCGCCCCAACCGTTATTACAGCATCCCATAAATGCGTACCTCCTAAAGAGAAAGATATTTGAGTCCGGAAGCACCGGGCTTCAATTCATCCTATGCGAAAGGGGGAGATGGGTGCAGGGGAAAGAACGAAAAAAGCAGCGGCCGCTATGGTCGCTGCTTTTGGTTGGCGCATCATTTTTCCGGTGGCGGGCTAGAGATCAGGTAGCTCAGTGCCAAGAGGGAGTCGGCAAAATGAATGCTTTCCACCGTCACATCAGGGGAAGTGAGATCGATTTCGGTGTTGGTGAAATTCCAAATACCCTTTACGCCATCATCCACCAGCTTTTGTGCCAAGTTTTGTGCGGCACATCTGGGGACGGTTAAAATCCCCACGCTGATTTTATTTTCTACCACAAAAGAATCCAGTTCGGAGAGAGGGTGGACTGCAATGCCGTTAATTAACGTACCGACGATGTTGGGATCGGTGTCAAACGCGGCCAGCAGGTCAAACCCGCTTTCCTTAAAGTGAAAGTTCTTAATCAGAGCGCGGCCCAGATTGCCGGCACCGAGAATCACGGCGCGGTATCCTCGCGTCATCCCCAAGATCTCAGCAACTTCGTTGCGAAGATCGGGGATCGTATAACCGTAACCTTGCTGGCCAAATTCGCCAAAACAGCTGAGATCCTGGCGAATTTGAGATGCGGTAACACCCATGTAATTACCCAGTGCAGAGGAAGAGATACGAACGTGGCCTTCTTTATATAGATGATCCAGAGTCTGATAATAACGTGGTAAACGGCGGATGACGGCGTTGGAAACTTTGCGCTTTTTCATTATCGTGTATTGCTCCTTTAGCCAAGTAATCCTCCCAGTTATTTTAAACTTCTTTGGCGGGATTGTCAACTTTTTAACGAAAAGATTCCAGCGATATTTTCAGAAGTAGATCAGCGGGTCTGCGGGAGCGGCGCAGGGCGTGACATTTGTGGTGTAGAGGACAGGGCCTTCGCCGCCCAGGAGCTTCAGGTTCTTCAGACGGACCTTGGCGGTGATTTCCACCCAATCCTTGGTTTTCAGCTGTTTGTGTTCGGGTCCGGAGCAGAGCATCCCGAGAAAAGCGGTGTCCTCGGCGCAGCAGACCATGCCGAAGCGGCCTGCCGCGTACATCCCGTGGGGGAACTTGGGGGACTGGGCCACGATGCCCCGGAATTTCACCGTTTTGCCCGCATAGCGCTCTGGGTTGTCCATGCAGTCGGTGTACCAGAAGCCGTAGTCATCGTCACTCAGCTCCAGCACCGGTACAGACAGGTCAAAGGGGCACAGGCCGTTATCGTAGTTCTCCATCCGGTCTTCGTCGCCGGCGTACTCCAGATACATCTCCGCTCTGCGGTTGAGCATCTTCAGGTTGCGCTGCCGCAGGACCTCCGCCAGTTCGTCGGTGCAGCGGTTAAAGACGATCAAATCCGCCTCCCGGAGCTTTTCCATCATCAGACTGGCCATGTTTTTGGCATAGCTGTTAAAGGTGGGGGATTCCACAATGGTGACGATCTGATACAGGTCCCAGTGCCGGGGGAAGGCGGGGACGGCCTCGGCAATTTGCCACATGCCGTTGTATTCCACCACGATTTGGGTGGGGCGGTATTCGGCCTCCAGAGCCTCCATTCTGGACAGAGTCAGATCCTCCTTCCCTTCCAGAAAGATGGGGACGACGTTGTGTTTGCCCAATGCCTCGGTGTCATACTCCTCTTCGCCCTCCTCACAGACCAGGAGCAGGGTCCGCTCATCTTCGGTGAACTCCTCGCCGGTGAGCATGGGAGCGATAAAATTGGTCTTGCCTGCGTCCAAAAAGCCGCAGATCATATAGACGGGAATGGGTTCTCGAGCCATCCTTGGTCACCTCATCTCTTTCCGTTAGCTGTGGCGGCCGTTACAGGCAGAACAGCTGCTGGACTTCGGTTTCCTTCAGCTGGGAGCCGATGACGCACAGCCGTCCGGTGTAATCGGGGCCGCCCCGGCGCACCTGAATCTCACCGGGCACCATGTCGAAGTGGAGCCAGGTCCCGTCCACACAGGGGACAATGCCCTTGGAGCGGAGCACCACGCCGTAGGCTCCGCTGTCCAGGGCCTGGAGGGCCGTCTGAATTTCCGTCTCGGTAAACTGGCGGGGAGTCTCCATCCCCCAGGAGGTGAACACCTCGTCTGCGTCGTGGCCGTGATGGTGGTGGCCGCAGCTGCACACGCCGTTTTCGTCGTAGTGGTGTTCATGCTCGTGGTCGTGATCATGGTCGTGGTGGCAGCAGTGGCCGTCCTCGTGGTCGTGATCATGGTCGTGGTGGCAGCAGTGGCCGTCCTCGTGGCCGTGGTCATGGTCGTGGTGGCAGCAGTGGCCGTCCTCGTGGCCGTGGTCATGGTCGTGGTGGCAGCAGTGGCCGTCCTCGTGGTCGTGATCATGATCGTGATGACAGCAGTGATCCTCTTCGTGGTCCTGCTCGGCGTGGAGCTGGGCCATCAGCTCCTCTGCCAGAGAGGCGCCGCCGGCCATGGCGGAGAGGATCTGGGGACCGGTGAGCTGGTCCCAGGGGGTGGTGACGATGACAGCCTTTGGGTTTTCCCCGCGGATCAGGTCCACCACTTCCTGGAGCTTTTCCGGCGCCATATCCTGGCTGCGGCTGAGCATCACTGCCCCGGCGTGCTGAATCTGGTCGTTGAAGAACTCACCAAAATTCTTCATATACATCTTGCACTTCTTGGCGTTGACCACGGTGATGGCGTTGCCCAGCACCATGTCGGTCTCACCGGCCACCTGGCCCACCGCCTTGGCCACGTCGGAGAGCTTGCCTACGCCGGAGGGCTCAATGAGGATGCGGTCGGGGTGGTACTGTTCCAGCACCTGGCGCAGGGCCTGGCCGAAGTCGCCCACCAAGGAGCAGCAGATACAGCCCGAGTTCATCTCGGTGATCTCAATGCCGGCGTCCCGCAGGAAACCGCCGTCGATGCCGATCTCCCCAAATTCGTTCTCAATCAAAACGATTTTCTGGCCGGAGAAGGCCTCGGCAATGAGTTTTTTAATCAGCGTGGTCTTGCCCGCTCCCAGAAAGCCGGAGACAATATCAATGGTAGTCATAAAGTCAGTTCCCTCGATTCACAATATAATTTCAACCCTTATTGTACCCCAAATAAGGGAAAAAGCAAGGGAAGCGAGAAAAAAACAGGGACGCCCGCATGGCACGGGCATCCCTGAAAAGAGAGGCGATGATGTTTAGTGGGTCAGCACGTCCTTGAGCACGGCCAGCCCTGCGTCCATTTCCTCCTGATTGATGACCAGCGGGGGCAGCAGCCGGATGGTCCTGGGCCCTGCGGTGAGGACCAACAGGTTCTGACCATAGAGCTTCTGGACCAGCCCAGAGCGGTCTGCGCCGTCCTTGAGAACGATGCCCACCATCAGGCCCATCCCCCGGACGGTCTCCACATAGGGGGACTGGAACGCAGCGATGGACTCCCGCAGGTAGGCGCCCTTGCGGTTGATTTCGGCCATCATGGCGTCGTCCAGCACCTCCAGCACCGCATTGGCGGCTGCGGCGGCGATGGGATTTCCGCCGAAGGTGGTAGCGTGGGTCCCCGGGCCCAGCACGTTCCGGCACTTCTCATTGCACAGCACGCCGGACATGGGCAGGCCGCCAGCGATGCCCTTGGCGAAGGTGATGGCGTCGGGCTGGATGCCGTACTGCTGGAAGCAGAACAGGCTGCCGGTCCGGCCCACGCCGGTCTGAACCTCATCTACCAGCAGCAGATAGTCGTTTTCTGCGCAGTAGGCGGCCAGCTCCTGGATAAATCCCTTGTCCAGAGGCAGCACACCGCCCTCGCCCTGGATCAGTTCCAGCATAACGGCGCAGGTGTCCGCCCCGGCCTGGGCCTTGACAGAATCCAGGCTGTCGGCATCAGCGTAGCGGAAGCCCTCGGTGAAGGGGAAGAAGTACTGGTGGAACACATCCTGACCGGTGGCCTGAAGGGTGGTGATGGTGCGGCCGTGGAAGGAGTTGTGAAGGGTGATGATGGTGGAGCGGCCCTTGCCGTATTTGTCAAAGCTGTACTTCCGGGCCAGCTTGATGATACCCTCGTTGGCCTCGCCGCCGCCGTTGGCGAAGAAGGCCGCGGCCATACCGGTGCGCTTGCAGAGGGTTTCGGCCAGCTTGGCGTAGGGCTCGGTGTAGAACAGATTGGAGGCGTGGCCCAGCTTATGGGCCTGGTCCTCAACGGCCTTGATCCAGGCCGGGTGCCCGTAGCCCAGGCTGGCCACCCCGATGCCACTGGCAAAATCGGTGTAGGTCTCGCCCTCCAGGCCGTACAGGGTGGCGCCCTGACCGTGGTCCAGGGCCACGTCAAAGCGGCCGTAGGTCTGCATGGTGTATTGGTGGTCCAGTGCTTTCAGTTCTGCAAAGGTCATAGTTCAGCCTCTTTTCTGTACAGGAGAGCGGGTTACAGCAGCATGGTGCCGATGCCCTGGTTGGTGAGCATTTCAATGAGGATGGAGTGTGGGATGCGGCCGTCCAGAATAAAGGTGCGCTGGACGCCCTGCTGGATGGCCCGGACGCAGCAGTCTACCTTGGGGATCATGCCGCCGGAGATAGTACCGTCCTGCTTCAGGGTGGGTACGTCATCGATGGGCAGCAGGGGGATCAAAGTGGATTCATCCTTGGGGTCCCGGAGCAGGCCCCGGACGTCGGTGAGCAGGATCAGGTTTTCCGAACCCAGGGCGATGGCCAGTTCTGCCGCGGCGGTGTCCGCATTGATGTTGTAGGAGCACTCTGCGTCTACCCCGTAGCCCACGGTGGAGACCACCGGGATGTAGCCGTTTTCCAGACAGTTGTAGATGATGCCCGGGTTGACCTTGGTGATCTCGCCCACCAGGCCGTACTTGGGGTTTTTTACCTTGGCCTCGAACAGTGCTCCGTCCAGGCCGCACAGTCCCATGGCCTTGCCGCCCATCCGGTTTAGGGCGGCCACCAGGTTTTTGTTCACCTTGCCGCAGAGCACGTCCTGGACCACGTCCATGGTCTCCTCGTCGGTGTAGCGGAGGCCGTCCACGAATTGGGACTCCTTGCCCACCTTTTTCAGCATGGAGGAGATCTCGGGGCCGCCGCCGTGAACCACCACCACGTGAACCCCCACCAGGGAGAGCAGGATGATGTCGCTCATCACAGCGGTGCGGAGCTCCTCGGAGATCATGGCGTTGCCGCCGTACTTGATGACGACAATCTTGCCGTTGTACTTTTGAATATAGGGAAGCGCCTCAATGAGGATTTGGGCGCGGGTCAGGTAATCGTTAGACAATCTGGGTCACTCTTTCTCCATTGCGGTGGAAGGGAAATCAGGTGCGGTAGTCGCCGTTGATCCGCACGTAGTCGTAGGTCAGGTCACAGCCCCAGCAGGTGGCGGTGCAGTCCCCCTCGTTGACGTTGATGATGATGCTGACCTCGTGTTCGGAGAGGATCTTCTTTGCCTCGTCCTCGTCAAAGGCTACAGAGGAGCCGTCCTTGCAGACCTGAATCTTGCCTGCGGCGGAGTAGAAGGAGGCGTCCACCCGG
This sequence comes from Clostridiales bacterium, assembly GCA_003150485.1. Lineage (GTDB taxonomy): Bacteria > Bacillota > Clostridia > Oscillospirales > Oscillospiraceae > Onthomonas. The sequence continues at coordinate 174,263 of QALX01000004.1, read as the reverse complement.
TCCGGGCGGAAGGGGGCTCTGGAGTAGCCCATGGCGCACAGCACCCGGCCCCAGTTGGCGTCGGCGCCGAACATGGCGGCCTTCACCAGGTTGGAGCCCACCACGCTTTTGGCCAGCCGCTCGGCGGCCTCCTCGCTGCGGGAGCCGCTGACGGTGCAGGTGAGCAGATGACTGGCGCCTTCGCCGTCGGCGGCGATGGCCCGGGCCAGGTAGGTACACACGTACATCAGGGCGTCCTTGAAAATCTCGTAGTTTTCGTCCTTCCAGTCGATGAGGGTGTTCCCGGCCAGACCGTTGCACAGCACCATGCAGGCGTCGTTAGTGGAGGTGTCCCCGTCCACGGTGACCCGGTTAAAGGTGCGGGGCACCACGTCGTGGAGGGCGCTGCTGAGCATATCGGCGGTGATGGCGCAGTCCGAGGTCAGGAAGCAGAGCATGGTGCCCATATTGGGGCAGATCATACCGGCGCCTTTGCAGATGCCGCCCAGGCGGACGGTCTTGCCGTCGATGGTCAGCTCCACAGCGATCTCTTTTTTCACCGTGTCGGTAGTCATAATGGCCTCGGCGGCGGCGTCAGAGCCGTTGCGGCTCAGGGCGGAGGCCAGAGCGGAGGCGCCCTGCTGGACGCTCTTGATGTTCATCTCCACGCCGATGACGCCGGTGGAGGCCACGGCGAAGTCCTCGGCGGCCCGGCCGGTGACGGCGGCCACCGCCGCGCACATGGCTTCAGCGTGGGCCTCGCCGTTGGGAGCGCAGGCGTTGGCGTTGCCGGAGTTGACTACGACGCCGTGGAGGACGCCGTTCTCCAGGTGGGACATGGTGGTGTAGACCGGGGCGGCCTTGACCCGGTTGTTGGTGAAGGTGGCCGCCGCGGCGCACTCGGTTTCGGAGAAGATCAGGGCCAGGTCGTTTTTATGGGGATCGCTTCCATGTTTCACGCCCACGTGAATGCCGGATGCGGTAAAGCCTTGCGCGGCACAGACGCCGCCGGAAATTTTCTTCATAGCGATTGCAGCTCCTTTTTGTAGCAGTCGATGGGTGGATGCGGTGCTCACAGGGTCAGCCCGCAGGTCTCCTCAAAGCCCAGCATCAGGTTCATGTTTTGAACCGCCGCGCCGCTGGCGCCCTTGCCCAGGTTGTCAAACAGGGCGGTGACGGTACAGCGATCTTCATTGCCGCAGACGTACAGGGTCAGGGTGTCCCGTCCGGCCATGGCGTTGCCGTACAGCTTGCCGGTGTACCCCAGGGGGGCCACGGAGACCAACTGCTGCCCGGCATAGTGGCCGGCCAGTGCGTCGTAAACGGCGGCCGCGTCCTTTTGCAGCATGACGGTGGTGGCCATCCCCTTGTAGTAGTCGTCCACCACCGGGGTGAAGCAGGGGGCTGTGGTCAGGCCGCAGACGGCCTGCATTTCCGGCACGTGCTTGTGGTTCAGGGTCAGACCGTAGATGGCGGGGGCGTCCAGGGATTTCTCCCGCGTCTCCGCCTCGTAGTCGGCAATCATGCCTTTGCCGCCGCCGGAGTAGCCGGTCAGCGAATAGCAGGGGATAAAGTCGTCGGGGGAGAGGATGCCGTGCTGAACCAGGGGAGCCACCGAGGAGATAAAGCCGGTGGCGTGGCAGCCCGGATTGGCCAGACGCTTGGTCTGGACGATGGCGGCCCGCTGGCCCTGGGAAAGCTCGGGGAAGCCATAGGTCCAGTCCGGATGGGTCCGGTGGGCGGTGGAGGCGTCAATGATGCGCACGGTCGGATTTTCCACCAGGGCCACCGCCTCCTTTGCCGCCGCGTCGGGCAGGCACAGAAACACCACGTCGGCGGCGTTGAGGAGCTTTTTGCGCTCCGCCGGGTCCTTCCGCTTGTCCGGGTCGATGGAGAGCAGCGCAATGTCCGTCCGTGCCCCCAGGCGCTGGTAGATCTGCAGGCCTGTGGTGCCGGCCTGACCGTCAATGTAGATGGTAGGTTTCATCTGGTATCGCCTCTTTCCGGTGTCTGTGGCTCAGCGGTGCTGGGCCACAAAGTCTTTGATGGATTGGATCTGGCGGGTCACGTCGTCCTTGCTGGGGCCGCCGTAGACCTTGCGCTCGTGGACGCAGTGCCGCAGCTCCAGGGCCTCGTAGACGTCGGAGTCGAACAGGTCGCAGATGGCGCAGAAGTCCCGGAGGGTCAGGGTTTCCAGGTTCTCGCCGGATTTGATGCACATGTTCACCAGCCGGCCCACGATCATGTAGGCCTCCCGGAAGGGCATTCCCTTTTTGACCAGATAGTCGGCGCAGTCGGTGGCGTTGATGAAGCCGCCGGCGGCCGCCCGTGCCATGTTCTTGGGCTTGACGGTCAGGGACTTGACCATGGCTGCGAAGACGGGCAGACACATCTCTACGGTGTCGATGGCGTCGAAGACCGGCTCCTTATCCTCCTGCATGTCCTTGTTGTAGGCCAGGGGCAGGGATTTCATGATAGTCAGCAGGGTGATCAGATCGCCGTAGATCCGGCCGGTCTTGCCCCGGACCAGCTCGGCCACATCGGGGTTCTTTTTCTGGGGCATAATGGAAGAGCCGGTAGAGTAGGCATCGTCCAGATCCACATACTGGAACTCCCAGCTGCACCACAGGATGATCTCCTCGGAGAACCGGGACAGGTGCATCATCAGGATGGAGCAGGCGGAGAGGAATTCAATGGCGTAGTCCCGGTCGGAGACCGAGTCCATGGAGTTGTCGGTGGGTTTCCGGAAGCCCAGCAGCTGGGCGGTCAGGTTCCGGTCCACCGGGTAGGTGGAGGTGGCCAGGGCGCCGGCGCCCAGAGGGCACTCGTCCATCCGCTCCAGGCAGTCCTCCAGCCGGGTCACGTCCCGGCGGAGCATGTTGGCGTAGGCCATCATGTAGTGGGCGAAGGTGGTGGGCTGGGCCCGCTGAAGGTGGGTGTAGCCGGGCATGACAGTTTCCAGATTTTCCTCTGCCTTGGCGATCAGCACTTGTTCCAGGTCCAGAACCTGCTGGATAATGGTGGGGATCTCCTCCTTGACGTACAGGCGGAAGTCCACGGCCACCTGGTCGTTCCGGCTGCGGGCGGTGTGGAGGCGCTTGCCGTCCTCGCCGATGCGCTGGGTGAGGATGGCCTCGATGTTCATGTGGATGTCCTCATTGTCCATGGTGAACTCCACGTTGCCGCCTTCGATATCCTCCAGGATGGCTTTCAGGCCGCTGATGATGTCGTCTGCGTCCTTCTGGGGGATGATGCCCTGTTTGCCCAGCATGGTGGCGTGGGCGATGGAGCCCGTGATGTCCTGTTTGTACAGGCGGGCGTCGAAGTCAATGGAAGAGTTAAAGGTGTTGACCAGCGTGTCGGTCTCCTTCTGGAAGCGTCCAGCCCAAAGTTTCATAGTTCAATCGCTCCTTATCTGGTGCCGTATAAAAGGATTGCCGCATCGTTTCCGTGCGGCAATTCCTTCACAATGTCTGTTCAGTGGCAGGGAAACTCGTTTATTTCAGCTTGCCCTGCTCCCGCAGTGCCTGAACCGTAGTAGGCAGGCCCCACAGATTGATGAAGCCGGCAGAGTCCTTCTGATCGTAATCGGATTCATCGAAGGTGGCCAGGTCCTCGGAGTAGAGGGTGTAGGGGGAGGTCATACCGGCGGGGATAATGTTGCCCTTGTACAGCTTCAGCTTCACGGTGCCGGTGACGTACTCCTGCGTCTTGTCCATAAAGGCGGAGAGGGCTTCCCGCAGGGGAGAGTACCACTTGCCATTGTAGATCAGCTCGGCGAAGGTGATGGCCAGCTTTTCCTTTTCGTGCATGGTGTCCTTGTCCACGGTGAGCATTTCCAGCAGCTCGTGGGCCTTGTACAGGATGGTGCCGCCGGGCGTCTCATAGACGCCCCGGTCCTTCATGCCCACCAGGCGGTTTTCCACGATGTCGATGATGCCGATGCCGTTTTCACCGCCCAGCTTGTTCAGCTTGCGGATCACGTCAGAGGCCTTCATCTTCTCGCCGTCCACGGCCACGGGCACACCCTGTTCAAAGTCAATGGAGACGTAGGTGGGGGTGTCGGGAGCCTGGAAGGGGGAGATGCCCATCTCCAGGAAACCGGGCTTGTCATAGTTGGGTTCGTTGGCGGGGTCCTCCAGATCCAGGCCCTCGTGGGACAGATGCCACAGGTTCTTGTCCTTGGAGTAGTTGGTCTCCCGGGTGATCTTCAGGGGTACGTTGTGGGCCTCGGCGTAGTCGATTTCCTCGTCACGGGAGACGATGTCCCACTCCCGCCAGGGGGCGATGATCTTCATACCGGGAGCGAAGCGCTTGATGGCCAGCTCGAACCGGACCTGATCGTTGCCCTTGCCGGTGCAGCCGTGGCAGATGGCGTCGGCGCCCTCCTCCAGGGCGATCTCTGCCAGCTTCTTGCCGATGACGGGGCGGGCGAAGGCGGTACCCAGCAGATAGGTCTCATACTTGGCGTTGGCCTTCAGGGAGGGGATGATCACGTCGTCCACCATCTCGTCGGTCAGGTCGGCTACGATCAGCTTAGCGGCGCCGGTTTTCAGGGCTCTCTCTTCCAGGCCCTCCAGCTCGTCCGCCTGGCCCACGTTGCCGGAGACGGCGATGATTTCGGGGTCGTTATAGTTTTCCTTCAGCCAGGGAATGATAATAGAAGTGTCCAGGCCGCCGGAATAGGCCAGAACTACTTTTTTGATCTCTTTCTTGTCAGCCATGATGTTTGCCTCCCGAATATGGTAAAAATAAGAATGGTTGTTGAGAAACGGAGCCACCGAAAGGGCTCTGTGATTTGACGTGAGATAAGCATACCACCCCAGGATACAAAATGCAAGCAGCAAATTGCATAAAAAACCGAATTAAATCCGAAAAAACCTGATAAATCCAAAATCGGAATGAATAAATATTCATAATATGCGTGAATGAACGGATAATCATTCGTTTGGGCGGCCGGATAAGCATAAAGAAAACGGACGCTGTAAAAACAACGTCCGTACTTTGAGTAGCTAAGAATTAGCCCTCCACGATTGCACCCATGGGGCAAGCGCCAGCGCAAGTACCGCAAGCGACACAAGCGTTTTCATCGATCACGTAAGCACCGTCGCCTTCAGTAATAGCGCCAACGGGGCAAGCACCAGCGCAGGAACCACAAGCGACACAGCCATCAGTAATAACAAATGCCATTTAAGTATCCTCCTCATTTAGTATAAGCACATTGTAACACGACCCGGAAAAAAATCAAGAGGGAAAATGATATTTTGTAGACTTTTTAACAAAGAATCTATGGGAATTTTGGAAGGGATGGGCGGGCGGAAAAGCTGGAAAACGATAGGAAAACTAGGAAAAGGAGTGCAGTTATGAAAAAGAATCGGAAAAATGTACCGTTGGGAAGGCGGAGCACAGAGGTGGCCGGCAGTCTGACGCCAGATCTGGAGGACCTGCACGCCAGCCGACAGCACGCTGACCGCAGTTATGCGGGCCACTCCGGAGAGGCGGACGGCGGACGGCTGCATGAAAACCGCGGCGACATTGTCCCCCACCTGGGCCGCCAGGGCGGCGAGCACTGACGCAGAGGCAAAACGGAATACGCCCGGCTCCGGCAGGTATCTGCCAGGGCCGGGCGCGTATTCAGACGCTGTTTTATTGATCCGGTTAGAACTCAGTGAATGTTGGCGGAGGCCGTCATCACTTCGTCGTATTCTTCCACGATTTCTGCATCGGGAGCGCGGGTAGCCAGGCTGACGACCACGGTCAGGATCAGGCCCACCAGGAAACCGGGAAGCAACTCATAGATACCGAAGACGCCGCCCATGGGTTTCACCAGGAACTTCCAGATGAAGATGGTTGCGCCGCCGCCCAACATACCGGCCAGAGCGCCCCAGCGGTTGCAGCGCTTCCAGAACAGGGCGCACAGGACCACCGGTCCAAAGGCGCCGCCGAAGCCGGCCCAGGAGAAGGAAACGATCTGGAACACGGAGGAATTGGGGTCTCTTGCGATGAAAATAGCGATAATGGCGATCACAACCAAGGTGACACGGGCCATAACCATGGTCATCTTTTTGCTGATGTTCAGGTTGAACACGCCGTGCAGGATGTTCTCAGAGATGGAGGAGGAGGCGGCCAAGAGCTGGCTGTCACAGGTGGACATGGTGCAGGCCAGGATACCCGCCATCACCAGGCCGGCCAGCAGAGCAGGCACGATGCCGAACTGAGCCAGGAACTGAGCAATGACGATGATGGCCCGTTCCGGGTCCTCCAGGGTGCCGATAATGCCCACATGAGACAGGCACAGGGCAATCACGCCGATGAAAATGGCCACTGCCATAGCGATAAAGACCCAGATAGTGGCCACGCGACGGCTCAGCTTGATCTTTTCCGGCTTTTCGATGGCCATGAAACGGAGCAGGATGTGGGGCATTCCGAAGTAGCCCAGGCCCCAGGCCAGCGTAGAGATGGTGGTGATGACCCCGCCGTAGGATACTGCGGCGCCGGATGCGGCATCGTGCATACTGGTCACGGAGATGTAGCCGGGCAGGGAAGTAGCGTAGGCGCTGACCGCATCAAAGCCGCCGGCATTGGAGACGCCGAAGCAAACGATGACAATCAGGGCGATGGTCATAATAATAGACTGGATAAAGTCGGTGGTGGAGGCGGCCAGGAATCCGCCGGAGGCGGTATAAATAATGATGACCGCAGCGGAGACAATCATAGCTGCTGTGTAGTCAAACCCAAACAGGGAGGAGAACAGCTTGCCGCAGGCGGAGAAGCCGGAAGCGGTGTAGGGGATAAAGAAGATCACGATGACCAGGGCGGAGATCCCCATCAGCAGATGGCTCTTGTCCCGGAAGCGGCGCTCGAAGAAGTCGGGAATGGTGTCTGCTTCGATATGGGCGGTGTAGGTACGCAGGCGCTTGGCCACCAGCAGCCAGTTCAGGTAGGTGCCGATGCCTAGGCCCAGAGCGGTCCAGAAAGCGTCACAGATACCGCCGAGGTAGGCCACGCCGGGCAGGCCCATCAACAGCCAGGAGGACATGTCCGAGGCCTCAGCGCTCATGGCGGTGACCAGGGGGCCCAGTTTTCGGCCGCCCAGATAGAAGTCGCCGACAGACTGGTTGGCGTTGGTGAAACGGAAACCCAGGTACAGCATAAAGAGTAAGTACAGTACAATGGTAATAATGATACAGACTGTGGATTGTGTAGACATAGTTTCAAACCCTCTCTAAGTTTTCTGAATAGGGGTATTTTATCACGTTAAACAAAGAGAGTCAATATAAAACGGAATAAAAACGAAATTACAGACGAAAAGAGTCAGGAAGTCGAAAGAATACTTATATATCAATAAAAAAAAGCTGTACAAAAGAGAAAGAAAAAAGAGGGGAAAAAGCGATCACCGATCAGACGATATCCGCAGATGCTCCAGGAACAGGGGGAGCATCCGGCCGGAATAGGCCGCCAGAGAGTACTCGCCGCCCCGGATGCACCAGTCGTAGATCAGGGCGCGCTCGCACATAGCGTAGATACGGGATACCTCTGCGGGAGAGAGGGAGTCCACAATCTCGCCCCGCTGCTGCCCTTCCAGGGCAATTCTGCGCAGAAGTTTATAATAGGTGCGCCCTTGGTCCAGAAGGTGTTTCTCCCCCGTGGTGGTCAGTTGGGTAGCATACATCCGGCTCATCAGGTCCACGGACACAGTGGATTCGATCACCTGAAACAGCTCCCGGTTCAGCAGCAGCAGCTTGTCAAAGCTGTTCATCTCCGGGTCAATCTCCTTCATCAGCTCCTCGTACTTATCGTCAAAAAGTGAGGAAAGGGAGGATAAAAGAGCGTCTTTCCCGTTGAAATAGTGGTAAAAAGAACCTTTGGAGGTGCCGGACTCGGAGATGATCTGATCCACGGTGGTGCTGTCGTAGCCTTGCTCATAGAACAGCTTCCAGGCTGTGGTAACGATTTTGCGGCGCGTGTTGCGCGGGTCCTTTTTAGCCATGATGGTCCCCCTCGAATATCTTGGATGTAACAGAAAAAGTATGGTATTCCGTCTGTTATAAAGTCTGTATCTGTATTATAGAAGAAAGCACTGCTTCCTGCAAGGGAAAAAGCCAGGTTTTGCAAAATTTCACCCCAATCCACCTTTACAACCGGTGGAATCGTACTTATAATATTGGAATATGCTTGAGAGCAACCTGAGCTGGAAGGAGCGATGGCTATGAAATTTACCAAAATGCACGGCTGTGGCAATGACTATATTTACGTTGACTGTACCCGAGAACCTCTGGCCGATCCCAACGGCGCGGCGCTGAAGCTGAGCGACCGCCACTTTGGCATCGGCTCGGACGGTTTGATTTTAATTTGTCCCTCCGACAGGGCGGATTTCCGCATGGCAATCTACAACTCCGACGGCAGCGTGGCGGGGATGTGCGGCAACGGCATCCGCTGTGTGGCCAAATACTGCTACGACAAGGGATTGACTGACAAGACGGCCATTTCCGTGGAGGCCGGGGACGGCAGGATCAAGTATCTGGACCTGACGGTGGAAAACGGCGCTGTCACAAAGGTGAAGGTGGATATGGGCGCTCCGTCAGTGGCGGCGGAGGACATCCCAGTGGTGGGCCTGGGCCCGGAAGTCATCGGTGTGCCTGTCCAGGTGGGGGGCAGAGAGTGGACCATGACCTGTGTGTCCATGGGCAACCCCCACGCGGTGGTCTGGTGCGACGACGTAGACGGCCTGAAGATTCAGGAGATCGGCCCGCTGTTTGAGTCCCACCCCATGTTCCCGGACCGGGCGAACACCGAGTTTGTCAAGGTCCTGGACCGGGAGAATATCCAGATGCGGGTCTGGGAGCGAGGCGCCGGGGAGACCCTGGCCTGCGGTACCGGGGCCTGCGCCACCGCTTATGCCGCTTTCCGCAACGGCCTGTGCGGGCGGAAGGTGACGGTACATCTGCTGGGCGGTGACCTGGAGATCGAGATCACCGACGACACTATTCTGATGACCGGTCCCGCCACCACGGTATTTGAAGGGGAAGTGGATCTGTAACCCCGACGTGCAGCTGTTTACGATATAAGGAAGGAATTGTGCTATGAAACTTATCGACCTTGTTTTTCGCATGAACTATACCCTGGTGCAGGGGAGCCTGGAGCAGGAGATCAGCGAAGTGATTTACGACTCCCGGAAAGCGGTTCCCGGCTGCATCTTCCTCTGTATGCCCGGCGCAGTCACAGACGGACACGACTATATCCCGGAGGTCCTGGAAAAGGGCGCGGCGGCCCTGGTAGTGGAACGGGAGGTAGCTGTCCCCAAGGATGTGACGGTCCTCCGGGTGGAGAACGCCCGTCTGGCCCTGGCGGAGCTGGCAGCAGCCTGGTATGGCCACCCGGCGGAAAAACTGACCACCATCGGCGTTACCGGTACCAAGGGCAAGACCACCACCACCTACATGATCCGGGGCATCCTGGAGAAGGCGGGGAAACCCACCGGCCTTATCGGCACCATCGAGGCCATCATCGGCGACAGGCACATCCCTGCCGTCAACACCACCCCGGAGTCCTTCCTGGTGCAGAAGTACTTTGCGGAGATGGTAGAGGCCGGCATCCAGTACGTGGTGATGGAGGTGTCCAGCCAGGCCATGAAGCTGGACCGGGTGGCTGGATTTACCTATGACTACGCTATCTTCACCAACCTGGAGCCCGATCACATCGGCCCTGGTGAACACGAGAGCCTGGAGGAATACATTGCCTGCAAGGGGCGGCTGTTCCACTGCTGCAAGGTGGGCATCGCCAACGCCGATGCCGACTACCTGGAGGAGGTTATGGCGGAGCACACCTGCCAGCTGGAGACCTTCGGCCTGGGCGAGGGCGCCGATCTGCGGGCGGTGAACATCCGGCGCATCCACAAGCCCGGCTACCTGGGGGTTCAGTACGACCTGACCGGCCTGGAAAACTACAGTGTCCACGTGGACATTCCCGGCGACTTCACCGTGTATAACTCCCTGGCGGCCATCGCCCTGTGCCGCCACCTGAATATTGACCGGGAGGCGGTGCTGGATGCCCTGAACACCATTCAGGTCAAGGGCCGTCTGGAGATCTATCCCACCCCCGGCGAGTACACCCTCATGATCGACTACGCCCACAATGCCATGGCGCTGGATGCCCTGCTGACCAACATCCGGGCCTACGGTCCAGAGCGGATCATCTGTATGTTCGGCTGCGGCGGCAACCGGGCCAAGTCCCGCCGGTACGAGATGGGCGAGGTGTCCAGCCGTCTGGCGGACCTGACGGTGGTCACCAGCGACAACCCCAGAAATGAGGAGCCCATGGACATCATCAACGACATCCTGGTGGGGGTGGCCAAGGCGGATGGGAAGTATGTCACCATCCCGGACCGGAAAGAGGCCATCGCCTACTGTATGTCCATCGGCCAGAAGGGCGATATTATCCTGCTGGCGGGCAAGGGGCACGAAGACTATCAGGAGATCAAGGGCGTCAAGCACCACATGGACGAACGGGATCTCATTGAAGAAATCATCGCGGGAAAATAAGAAACGGACGCAAAGGGTCCCCGAAAGAATCTTCTTTCGGGGACCCTTTTTGGTACCGCTGCGTGGATTACTCTGCTTCCAGCAGGACAGGAAGGGGGGCGGTGGGCAGCAGGGACAGGTGTTCTCCAGCCGCATCCACAGAAAGGGTGCTTCCCTGGCACAGGGTACCCTGGAGCAGCAGCTCCGCCGCTGGGTTTTCCAGCTCCCGGCGCAGGTAGCGCCGCATGGGCCGCACGCCGTAGGCGGGATCGTGGCCGAATTGAGCCACCGCTTCCAGGGCGGCCGTGGTGTACTGGACCGAGATGGCCTGGTCCCGGAGCCGCTGGAGGGAGCGGTTCAGCATCAGTTGGGCGATGCGAAGGATCTCCGTGTCGGTCAGAGGCTGAAAACAGATGATCTCATCCACCCGGTTGAGAAATTCCGGCCGGAATACCTGGCGCAGGGCCTGATGCAGGGCACGGTCTGTGTTCTGCTGCCCGGCGGGAAGGAAGCCCAGGGGCCGCCCGGCGGAGGCCAGGGCCTGGGCCCCGGCGTTGGTGGTCATAATCAGGACGGCGTTGCGGAAGTCTGCCTTGTGCCCGTGGGAGTCGGTGAGGGTGCCGTCCTCCAGGATCTGGAGCAGCAGGTTCCAGACGTCCTGATGGGCCTTTTCCAGCTCATCGAAGAGAACCACTCGGTAGGGGCGCTTGCGGATCTCCTCGGTGAGGCGGCCACCCTCCTCGTAGCCCACGTAGCCGGGAGGCGAGCCGATGAGCCGGGAGACGCTCTGGGCCTCCATATACTCGGACATGTCCAGCCGGAGCAGGGCATTTTCACTGCCGAACAGGGCCTCCGCCAGGCTGCGGCACAGCTCGGTTTTCCCCACGCCGGAGGGTCCGGCAAAGAGGAAGGAGCCCACCGGCCGGTTTTCCTCCTGGAGTCCGGTCCGGCTGCGGCGGATGGCGGCGGCTACGCTGCGCACGGCACCCTCCTGGCCGATCACCCGGCGGTGGAGGGTCTCCTCCAGCCGGAGCAGGCGGCTGGCCTCGTCCTCGGTCAGGGCGGTGACCGGGATTCCGGTCCAGCGGGAGAGGACCTGGGCGATGGCCTCCGGGTCCACGGACAGGGCTGCCGCTTCCCGGTTGTCCCGCCAGTCCTGATGGGCCTCCTCCAGCTGGCGGCGGAAGCTGACCTCTGCGTCTCGGAGCAGGGCGGCCCGCTCAAAATCCTGGGCCCGGATGGCCGCCTCTAGGGCGGTGACGGTCTCCCTGCGGCGGGTTTCCAGCTCGCTGTAGCACTCGGGCAGGGCGGCTCCCTGGATTTTGACGCAGGCGGCGGCCTCGTCCATCAGGTCGATGGCCTTGTCGGGCAGGTTCCGGTCGGGGAGGTAACGGTGGGACAGGTGAACGGCGGCGGAGAGGGCCTCGTCGGTGATGGCCAGGCCGTGATAGGACTCATAGCGGGGGCGCAGGGTGGCGAGGATCTGCAAGGCCACCTCCGGCGTGGGCGGGTCCAGGTGGACCGGCTGGAAGCGGCGCTCCAGGGCGGCGTCCTTGCGGATAAACTTCCGGTATTCCTCCTGGGTGGTGGCCCCCAGAATCTGAATCTCCCCCCGGCTCAGGGCGGGCTTGAAGATGTTGGCGGCGTCGATGGAGCCCTCAGCGCTGCCGGCGCCGATGATGGTGTGCAGTTCGTCCAGGAACAGGATGATGTTGCCCAGCCGCTGGACCTCCTTGAGGATGCGCTTCACCCGCTCCTCAAACTCCCCACGGTATTTGGTGCCGGCCACGGCGGCGGGCAGGTCCAGGGAGAGGAGGCGGCAGTTTTCCAGGGGCTGCGGAGCCTGGTGGCTGGCGATTTTCTGGGCCAGAGCCTCAGCTACGGCGGTCTTTCCCACGCCGGGCTCCCCCAGCAGCACGGGGTTATTTTTGCTGCGCCGGCAGAGGATTTGAATCACCCGTTCCAGCTCCTCGTCCCGGCCGGACACTGGGTCCAGCTCCCCGGCGGCAGCCATCCGGGTCAGATCCCGGGTAAACTGCTCCAGCAGCCGGGACTCTCGGGGCGGGTCATAGTCCTTGGCACGGCTTCGGTAGGGGGCGGAGCCGCTGTGGTCCCCCAGAGAGGCGTAAAGTCCCCGGTACAGCTTGCGCAGATCGGCGCCGATACCCCCCAGAATGCGGGCGGCGGAGCCGTCCCCGTCCCGCAGAATGCCGATCAAGAGGTGCTCGGTGTCCACAAACCGGCTGCCCAGCCGGTTGCTCTCCAGGGCGGCCAGCTCCACGATCCGGCGGCAGCGGGGCGTCAGCCCCTGACTGGGGCCGCAGCCCCGGGCACCCACGCCTACCAGTCCGGCGATGGCCTCCCGGACGGCGCTTTCCTGAATACCGGCGGCCTGAAGGGCCCGGGCGGCAGCGCCCCGGCGCTCTTCCAGAAGGCCCAGCAGCAGATGTTCGCTGCCCACGTATCCGTGCCCCAGCTGGGCGGAACTCTCTCGGGCCAATCGCAGGGCGGTTTGCGCCCGGCGGGTCAGATCACAGCCTGTCATACATCCCATCCTTTCTCGTACAAAGCGGTTGCTGCTATTCTATGCAGATTCTGGAAGATTCAAACATAGCAAACAGAAAACGGCGGAGCGTCATTTGCTCCGCCGTTTTCCAGCAGTTGAACAGCTTGATACAGAGATAGGGCCTCGCAGAGTTCCGCCAGCTTTAGGTGGCGGAAAAGAGTTCTATCTGTTTCTTCCGGCGGCGTGTACGTCGGAAAAAACACCACTCAGCCCGGCATCGTGTAGCCGGGCTGCAATATTCGAAAAAATGTTTGCATTTTTTCGAGGCATGGCGATTTGGTCGCCATGCCGGAAACGGCGGAACGCAATTTGCTCCGCCGTTTTCAGGGGTGACAGGGTTATTCCTCTTGGTACGATTCCCCAGCGTTCTGCCGGATAAAACGGGATTTGGTCTTGGAGTACATAATGAGCTGTTCATGGTACAGTCCGCAGTAGCCGGAGAGCATGTAGGCGGCGGCGATGGTCAGGGTCATGGGCGCCATGCCTACCCCGGCGAACAGCTCGTAGGCCAGCAGGATGGAGGTGAGAGGGCAGTTGGTGACGCCGCAGAACACGGCGATCATTCCGGCGGCGGCGCCGAAGGAGGCGGACAGCCCCAGCAGCGGCCCCGCAACGCAGCCGAAGGTGGCTCCGATAAAGAAGGCGGGGACGATCTCACCGCCCTTGTATCCAGCCCGGAGGGTGAGGACGGTAAAGAGAATTTTCAGCAGGAACGCCCAGGGGACCGCGGTTCCCGCCACCGCCCGGAGAATGACGTCCATACCTGCGCCGTTGTAGTCTGTGGTCCCTGACAGCAGGGTGAGCAGTACCACCACCAGTCCCCCCAGCGCTGCCCGCACCCACCGCCGGGAGGTCAGCTTGGAGTAACACAGTCCCCCCAGCTGCATGGCGCCGCAGAACAGAATTGCCACCAGGGCGCACAGCCCCCCCAGGGCCAGCAGGGAGAGCAGGGAGAGGAAGGTGAGCTCCGGTACGCCCTGGACCGCCAGGGCGGGGGAGGAGATGCCGAAGAAACCTGCCACCAGCTTAGCCAGAAAAGCGGAGAGGAAGCAGGGAATGATGGCGGAGTAGTACATCACCCCCACGCTGACCACCTCCATGGCGAATACCGCCGCCCCGATAGGGGTGCCGAAAAGGGCGGAGAACCCGGCGGCCATCCCGGCTGCGGTGATAATGTGGAGGTCCCGGTCATCCAGCTTCAGCAGACAGCCCAGCTTGTGGCCGATACTGCCGCCGATCTGGAGGGCGGCCCCCTCCCGCCCGGCGCTGCCACCGGTGAGGTGGGTGAGGACGGTGGACAGGAAGATCAGAGGCAGCATCCGGAAATGGAGGTGACGGGTGTCCCGGATGGAGGCCAGAATGAACTCGGTGCCGCCGTCGTTGTCCATGTCCATCAGGTGGTATATGCCTACGATGGCCAGCCCCGCTAGGGGCAGCAAAAAGATGATCTCAAAGTGGGCCTCGCGAAACGCCGTGGCCCAGGTCAGACAGTGGGCGAAGGCCGCGCCAACTGCCCCCGCGATGGTTCCCACCAGCAGGGAGAGCAAAATCCATTTGAAAAATGTCACCAGATCCCGCCGGCACCACCGCCGCATCTGGGCAAACTGGGTGGAAAACAACATCAAAACACCTCAAAGGGGAGCAAAAGTGCTCAAATCAGAATAAGATCATTGTAGCACAGCGGGGGAGCTCATTTCAAGGCGGCAAAAGACAGGCAGCGGTTGTTATCGCTGCCTGTCCGGTAGGAGGTTCGTATAAACGAGCGGTTTGAACCCGTTTATCGGATAAAGAGGGTATTGCCATCCAGATCCACCGTCAGCACGGTACCGGGAGCCAGATCTTCCGCAATGATCTTGCGGCCGATGAGGGTCTCAATGGTGTGCTGGATATAGCGGCGGAGGGGACGGGCGCCGAAGGCGGGATCGTAGCTTTCAGCTACGATAAAGTCCTTGGCCGCCTCGGTGACGGTGACACTGAGCTGTTTGTCGGCCAAGCGTTTATTTAGGCCCTCCAGCAGCAGGTTGATGATGCCGTGGATGTTTTCACGGGTCAGGGGCTTGTAGAACACGATCTCGTCCAGCCGGTTGAGGAACTCCGGGCGGAAGGAGCGCTTCAGCAGCTCCTCCACCTGCTGACGGGCCTGGGGGCTGATCTCGCCGCTGGCGTCGATGCCGTCCAGAAGGTACTGGCTGCCCAGATTGGAGGTGAGGATGATGATGGTGTTTTTAAAGTCCACGGTGCGGCCCTGGCTGTCGGTGATCCGGCCATCGTCCAGCACCTGGAGCAGCACGTTGAACACGTCGGGATGGGCCTTTTCCACCTCGTCAAAGAGCACCACAGAGTAGGGTCTCCGGCGGACGGCTTCGGTGAGCTGACCGCCCTCCTCGTAGCCCACGTAGCCGGGAGGCGCCCCGATGAGCCGGGAGACGGAGTACTTTTCCATATACTCGCTCATGTCGATACGGACCATGTTCTTTTCGCTGTCAAACAGGGCGTCGGCCAAGGTCTTGGCCAGCTCCGTTTTGCCCACACCGGTGGGGCCCAGGAACAGGAAGGAGCCGATGGGTCGGTTGGGGTCCTGGATACCGGCGCGGCTGCGCAGGATGGCCTCGGAGACCCGGCTGACCGCCTCATCCTGGCCGATGACCCGCTTGTGGAGCAGGTCGTCCAGGTGGAGCAGCTTTTCCCGCTCGCCCTCCATGAGCTTGGAGACGGGGATGCCGGTCCAGCGTTCGATAATCCGGGCGATCTCCGCGTCGGTGACCTTATCCCGGAGCAGGCTGCGCTTTTTGCTCTCATTGGCGATATTTTCCTCGGCCTCCAGGGCTTTCTTCAGCTCGGGCAGCTTGCCGTATTTCAGCTCGGCGGCCCTTTCCAGATTGTATTCCCGTTCCGCCTGTTCCATCTCCGCGTTGGCCGCTTCGATGTCCTCACGGAGCTTCTGGACTTTGCCGATGGCGTTCTTTTCATTCTCCCACTGGGCTTTCTTAGCGTTGAATTCCTCCCGCATGTCGGACAATTCCTGCTGGATCTCGGCCAGCCGTTCCCGGCTCAGCTGATCCTCTTCTTTTTGCAGGGCAGCCTCCTCAATCTCGTGCTGGATGATCTTTCGGGAGATCACATCCAGCTCGGTGGGCATGGAGTCCATCTCGGTGCGGATCATGGCGCAGGCCTCGTCCACCAGGTCGATGGCCTTGTCCGGCAGGAACCGGTCCGAGATATAGCGGTTGGAGAGGGTGGCGGCGGCGATGATGGCGCTGTCATGGATTTTCACGCCGTGGAACACCTCATAACGCTCCTTCAGGCCGCGGAGAATGGCGATGGTGTCCTCCACCGAGGGTTCCGCCACCATGACCGGCTGGAACCGGCGCTCCAGCGCTGCGTCCTTTTCAATATACTGGCGGTATTCGTTCAGGGTGGTGGCGCCGATGCAGTGGAGCTCCCCCCGGGCCAGCATGGGTTTCAGCAGGTTGCCGGCGTCCATGGACCCCTCGGTTTTGCCTGCGCCCACGATGGTGTGGAGCTCGTCGATGAAGAGGAGGATTTTTCCCTCGCTCTTGCGCACCTCGTTGAGGACGGCCTTCAGCCGCTCCTCAAACTCACCCCGGTACTTAGCGCCTGCCACCAGGGCGCCCATGTCCAGGGAGAAGATGGTCTTGTCCTGGAGGCTCTTGGGCACGTCGCCCCGGACAATCCGCTGGGCCAGGCCCTCTACCACGGCGGTCTTACCCACGCCGGGCTCGCCGATGAGGACGGGGTTGTTTTTGGTCTTTCGGGACAGAATCCGAATGACATTTCGAATTTCATCGTCCCGGCCGATGACCGGGTCCAGCTTGTGGGCTTTGGCCCGTTCCACAAGATCGAAGCCGTACTTTTTCAGGGCGTCATAGGTCTCCTCCGGGTTGTCGGAGGTGACGCGCTGGCTGCCCCGGACCTGGGACAAGGAGTTCAGGGCGGCTTCTCTGGTGATGTGATAGGTCTGGAACAGCTTGTTCAGGGTGGCGTCCGCTGTGTCCAGCAAAGCCAGGAACAGATGCTCCACTGAGATAAATTCGTCCTTCATCTGGCCCGCTACCTGATCCGCCTGGGTCAGGGTCCGGTCCACGTCCCGGGAGACGTAGATCTTTCCCGGTTCCCGACCGGAGCCGCTGACCTTGGGCATCCGCTGGATCTCCGCCTTGACGGCGGCCTTCAGGCTCTCCGGGTCTGGACCGATGCTGGTGACCAGCTGGGGGATCAGGCCGTTTTCCTGATCCAGCAATGTATATAAGAGGTGTGCCTGCTCAATCTGCGGATTGCCGTATTCCAGGGACAGGGTCTGGGCGGACTGAAGGGCTTCCTGAGATTTCTGGGTAAAATTCTTCTGGTTCATAGTGATACCTCCAAAATGAGGATTGAATTACGGTTGAAAGGGAAGGTTAAAACAAAATTTTATGGCTGTGTGTTAGGGTTGGGGAAAAGGGGACGGCAGCCGCGCCGTCCCCGTCAGGTTACTGGATTTCGATTCTGCGGGTCTGGGGGACTTGAGCTTCCTGCTTGGGCAGGGTCAGCTGCAATACGCCGTTTTCATAGGCGGCGGTGATGTCCTCTCCTCGGATCCCGGAGACGTTGAAGCTTCTGGAGTAGGAGTTGGAGGTGCGTTCCCGGCAGATATAGTTGCCTTTCTCGTCCTTCTCCTCCTTCTTGTCTTGGTGCTGAGCGGTGATGGTCAGAACGTCGCCCTGGAGCTCCAGGTGGATGTCCTCCCGGTCAAAGCCCGGCAGATCGGCGTCCAGCACGAAGCGGTCGCCGTCGTCTCGAATATCCGTGCGGAAAGCGGACGGGGTGGAGCGGGTCAGGTCACCGAAAAAGTGACGGTCGAAATCATCAAAGAAATTGGCGAGGCCACGGTTGCGGCCAAAGGGCATCATGCTGTACATCATAATCAAGGCTTCCTTTCCGGACCTGTTTAATTTGTTTCAGGTCCTCCTTTAATTTGCCCACAGTATAAAATACAATTATGAATAAATCATGAATAAAACGTGAATTTTTAGCACTCTTTTTTGTGGAGTGCTAAAAAATGGTGCGAGAGCATCATGGAATTCTTCCGGAAAACAGAAAAAACTGGCAAAACAAGATGGATTGTGCAAAGAAATTTCAGGAGAATTTAAGCGGGCTTTCAGCAAGTTTCCATTGCAGAAAGGAGCAGGGTATATTACAATAAAGGCGTCAAAACCGTTCAGAATAGAGAGAAAACAGAAGGAGGAACTGAAATAATGCCAAGAGCTATTTTAAAAGCCAATGCGAAGGATGCACTGCGGGGCAACTGGGGGATTGCGATTCTGTCGCTCCTGATTGGGACCGTGTTGGTGGGTGCGGCATCCTTTGTCTTTGGGATCGGTGAGCTGATTGTTATCGGCCCCATTGAAACCGGTCTGGCCTTGATCTATATGAAGCTGAGCTACCGGGATAACCCGGAAATCGGTGACCTGTTTGCGCCCTTCCAGAACTTTGTCAACACCTTTTTCGCCGGCTTCCTGGTGACGCTGTTTACCTTCCTGTGGTCTCTGCTGCTGGTGGTACCCGGCATTGTGAAGAGCATGGCCTATTCCCAGACCTTCTTCATTATGAATGAGCACCCGGAGTATGCGGGCAGAGAGGCAATCGACGCCAGCCAGGAGATGATGCGGGGCCACAAGTGGGAGTACTTTGTGCTCAACCTGAGCTTTATCGGCTGGTTCCTGCTCAGCAGCCTTACCTTTGGCCTGTTGCTGTTCTATGTGATGCCCTACTACCAGGCCACCATGGCGGAGTATTACCGCTACCTGAAAGAGGAGCAGGAGACGCCCAGAGTGGAGAGCCCCGAGTTCTGAGACAACACGGCAATCAAAAACACCGCAGTGAATGGTTCACTGCGGTGTTTTATGCGCTTTTGGAGGATCAGAGCAGATCCTTGATGCCGTCGTACATGCGCTGGGTGACGTCTGCGTTGTTCATGGCGTACAGGTGGATGCCGTCTGCGCCGCCCTCGATCAGGTCCCGGGCCTGCTGGATGGCGTAGTCGGTGCCCGCTTTGAACAGGCCGTCGGGATCGTCCTGCCACTTGGCCAGCAGGGCGGCGAAGTCCGCAGGGACGGTGGCGCCGGACAGGTTGACCACATTCTGGATGTGGACCTTTTTGGCGATGGGCATGATGCCGATGGAGATGGGGGCGGTGACACCGGTCTTCCGGGCCAGATTGGCGAAGCGGTAGTAGAAGGCGTTGTCAAAGAAGAGCTGGGAGACCAGGTGGCTGACGCCAGCGTCCTGCTTGAGCTTCAAATTGGCCACGTCCTCCTGGAGGCTGGCAGATTCGGGGTGGTGCTCGGGATAGCAGCCGCCGGACAGACCGAAGCAGCCGAAGTTTTTCTGGATGTAGGCGGCCATGTCGCTGGCGTGAAGGAAGTCGTCATACTGGGGCAGATCTGGGTTGCGGTCGCCGCGCAGGCACATGATGTTGCGGACGCCCAGGGCGAACAAGTGCTCCAGATTTGCCTGGAGTTCCTCCCGGGTGTTGCCCAGGCAGGTGACATGGGCCAAGGGCTCAATTTGCAGCTCGTTTTTCAGAAACGCGGCCACGTCTGCGGTGGGGATACCCTCGGTGCCGCTGCCGCCGGCACTGCAGGTAACGCTGACAAAGGCGGGCTCCATGGCCTTGAACTGGCGCAGCGTGTTTTGGAGCTTCGCCCAGCCGGGTTCTGTCTTGGGCGGAAAGACTTCGATGGAGAGGACACAGCTCTTTTTTGCGAAATTCTGGCGAATCAACATATTACAGATACCCTGTACGGAGTTTCGCTCCGTCCCTTTCTTAATTTAAATTGATTTGATGGTAGTTTTTTCATTGTAGCTTAAAAATTTTTGATAGGCAAGGAGAAAAACGCCGCAAAACTGAATTTTGCGGCGTTTTTTGGCAAAGTGTTTTATCAAATGAGTTTTCAGATGACAAATTAAGGGGGTTGTCACCAAAAAATTCTATTTATTCGAGGTCCTGATCCTCCGGCTCCTCCGGCGTTTGAGGAGGTGCGGGTGGCTGGTCGATCATCCGGATGCGCTTAGCGGGAGGCTCTACGCCATCGGCGTCTGCCGTGGGTTGCGCCAGCGTGCCGGAGAGATCCGGCCGCGCGTTGGGATTGGCGCCGTAATTGTCCACCAGCTCCGGCGGACGGCCCTCAATGATGGCCATCATCTCCTGACCGGTGATGGTCTCCTTTTTCAGCAGGTAGGCGGCGATTTTCTCCAGCAGCTCCCGGTCACGCCGGAGCATATCCTTGGCCTCCAGGAAACACTGGTTGAGAATCTTCTGGATTTCCCGGTCCGCCATGGCGGCGGTCTCCTGGGCACAGTCCATGCCGTAGGCCCCCTCCAGGTACTGGCTCTTCACAGTGGCCAGGCCCATGACGCCGAAGGTGTCGCTCATGCCGAACATGGTGACCATTTTCCGGGCCAGATCGGTGGCCCGTTCGATGTCATTGCTGGCGCCGGTGGTGGCGGTTTGGAACACCACCTCCTCGGCGGCCCGACCGCCTAACAGGATGCGGATGCGGCTGAAGAGCTCCTCCTTACTGTTGAGGAATTTCTCTTCCTCCGGCGTCTGCATGGTGTAGCCCAGAGCCCCCTGGGTGTGGGGGACGATGGTGATCTTGCTCACCGGCTCGGTGCCCTTCTGGCGGGCGGCGATGAGGGCGTGGCCCACCTCATGGTAGGAGATGAGCCGCTTCTCGGTCTCGGTCAGCACAGTGCCCTTTTTCTCGGTACCGGCGATGACCACCTCGAAGGAGATGAGCAGGTCGTTCTGATTTACCGCCTTGCGGCCCATGCGTACGGCCCGGAGGGCGGCCTCGTTGACCAGGTTGGCCAGGTCTGCGCCCACGCAGCCGGCAGTGGCCTGAGCGATCTTGTTCAGGTCCACATCCTCTGCCAGCCGGATGTTCCGGGTGTGGACCTGGAGGGTGGCCAGACGGCCGGCCAGGTTGGGCCGGTCCACGATGATGCGCCGGTCAAACCGGCCGGGACGGAGCAGTGCTTTGTCCAGCACCTCAGGCCGGTTGGTGGCGCCTAGGACGATGACGCCCTTGCTGGGGTCAAAGCCATCCAGCTCCGCCAGCAGCTGGTTGAGGGTCTGTTCCCGTTCGTCGTTGCCGCCCATGCGGTTGTCGCGGCTCTTGCCGATGGTGTCGATCTCGTCGATAAAGATAATGCAGGGGGCCATTTTGGACGCTTCCTTAAACAGGTCCCGGACCCGGCTGGCGCCCACGCCCACGAACATCTCCACGAAGTCGGAACCGGAGATGGAGAAGAACGGCACCCGTGCCTCCCCGGCCACGGCCTTGGCCAGCAGGGTTTTGCCGGTGCCCGGGCTGCCCACCAGCAGGGCCCCCTTGGGGAGCTTCGCGCCGATGGCGGTGTACTTCTCCGGGTTGTGGAGGAAGTCGATGATCTCCTCCAGGGACTCCTTGGCTTCGTCCTGGCCGGCCACATCCCGGAAGGTGACGCCGGTGGATTTCTCCACGTACATTTTGGCGTTGGACTTGCCCACACTGCCGATGCCGCCCCCCATCTTGCTGCCCAGCATACGGAAGATGAAGATCATGGCCAGGAGCATGATGGCCATGGGCAGAATATAGGAGAACAGGAAGGAGGAGACTGCGCTCTCCGTCTTGGCGTAGTAGGCCACATCGTGCGCATCCAGCAGCTGGGCCAGCCGGTCGTAGCTTAGGGGAACCGTGTACAGAGTGGGCATGGAGGCGGTTTTGGGGTCTACCTTCTTGTCATCTGCGTAGTACTCGGTGAGCCAACCCTGCTGGGCGTCCTTTTTCAGGGTGAATGTATACTTGCTGTTTTCCAGCTTGACTTCTTCCACCTTGTCTTCCTTGACCAGGGAGACAAATTCACTGAATTTCACCTCAACCGTGTTGGCGGTGGAGGCGAAGGAGAAGAAATAGTTGAGCAAAACTGTGATAATCAGCGCCCAGACCACCAGGGAGACGATGCCCATAATATTGGGGGAGCCCTTTTTACCGTTGTTTTTATTGCCCTTTTTGTTATTCAATTTCAAGGCGAAACCTTCTTCCGGAGGATAAATCCAAACTTTGATAGTAATATAACATACGGGTCTGATAAATACAAGAAATCGGAAATGAATATTTTGTAAAAAAAGAGGAGCGGAAGCGGGAAAATTACGCTTTTTCTGTGCCACTTTTTGTGGTATAATGCTATGAACTATGTGTGGTGTCCAGAGGTTGAGGTCAGCCTCCGGCTCCTGTCATTACGATATGAAATTAAAGAAGCGAGTTGAACTGCTTATGAAGGAAAACCGCAACAACCCGTCCCACAGGGATGCGGAGGCAGATGGCGTCATCGAAGGGCGCAACGCAGTGATCGAGGCGCTGCGCGCCGGAACTGCCATTGATAAAATCTATCTGGCCAAGGGTGAGACCGACGCCGCCCTGGGCCACATCGCCTCTGCCGCCCGGAGCAAGGGCGTGGTGGTGGTGGACGTGGACCGGCGCAAGCTGGACTACATGTCCCGGACCCGTGCCCACCAGGGTGTGATTGCCATGGCGGCAGTGCGGGAGTACGCCTCAGTGGAGGATATCCTGGCCCGGGCAGAGGAGCGGGGCGAGCCGCCGCTGATTGTGGTCTGCGACGAGCTGTCCGATCCCCACAACCTGGGGGCGGTGATCCGCACCGCCGAGTGCGCCGGCGCCCACGGGGTTGTGATCCCCAAGCGGCGCAGCGCGGGGCTGACCGCGGTGGTGGCCAAAACCTCTGCCGGAGCGGTGTCCCATCTGCCGGTGGCCCGGGTCCCCAACCTGACCGCTCTGCTGAAGGAGCTGAAAAAAGAGGGGGTCTGGATCTTTGGCGCGGCCATGAACGGTACCACTGGATTATATGCTGCGGATCTGAAGGGGCCTGCGGCCATCGTCATCGGCAGCGAGGGCAGCGGCATGAGCCGGCTGGTGGCGGAAACCTGTGATTTTACCGTCAGTATCCCCATGAAAGGGAAAATCAATTCCCTGAACGCCTCTGCGGCGGCGGCGATTCTGCTCTACGAAGCAGTGCGCCAGCGGCAGGGCGGGGGAGCGCAAACAAACACCTGATGCCCGAATGAGGAGACCAATGAAGGACGAGAACAGAGAAAATAAAAGAGCGGAAGCGCCCGAGGCGCCCGTTGCCCCGGAGACGGGGACCGTCCCGGCGCCGGAAGAAAAGGCGGCGGAGATCGTAGAACTGTCGGAAGATACGGCAGAGTTTGACCTGGAAGCGATCCTGGAGGAGTACACCGGGCAGCAGGAGGGCGCCGCGGATGCGCCGGAGTCCAGCCCGGACACACCGGAGCCGGAAAAGTCCCAGGAGGAATCGCCTTCCAAGGAAGTCGGCGAATCGGTGGAGCCGGAGCCCTCTGAGCCGGAGATTGCAGAGGAACCCTCGGAGGAGGGGACAGACCTGGAACCTCCAGCGGAGGAAGCAGTTGCAGAGAAGACTTCGGAACCTCCGGCGGAGGAAGAATCGGCTCCGGAGGAGCCGCCCCAGGAGCCCGGGGGAGAGGACCCGGAGGACACTGCCCGGTTTATTCAGGAGCAGGTGACCTCTGCCCTGGGGGATTCCTACAGTGAGGAGACCCTGCGGGAGCAGGAGCTGCGGGCCGCCCAGATCCGGAAGGCCCGGGAGCGGAAAGAGGCCCAGGAGGCCCGCCAGCAGCGGCGGGAGGAGCGGGTCAGCGCCCTCCAGAAGCGGCTCCACAGCTGGAAAAAGAAGAAAAAGAGCCCCCCGCCTGAGCCCCAGGACAACGTCATTCAGATGCCGGTGTCCAAGCTCAAGCCCATCCGGGATACCATCAACACCATCAACGAAAAGGCCATGAATTACGCCGATGAGATGTACGCCCAGGCGGACGCCCGGGAGGTGGAGCTGGAATCGGAGGGCCAGGAGGCTCCGGAGAGCCAGGTGGAGCAGGCGCCCCGGAAGCGGGAGAAAAAGCTTCGCCGGGAGCGCAGGCCCAGGCGGGTCTATCAGCCTGAACCGGACATCCCGCCCAGAGAGCTGGCCAAGCGGTACAGTAAGGGCCTGAAAAATATGCGTATGCGGTTGAAATGGCTGACTGCCCTGTGTGCGGCCATGTTCTACCTGACCTTTGCGGCAGACGGCCCTCTACCGCTGCCCGCCGGGTTGGCGGACCAGCCCCGGCTGATGGCTGGGATCCTGCTGTGGTGCCTGGGGGTGGCCTGTCTGTTGGGGCTGGACGCACTGTGGATGGGGCTGACCGCCATCCGCCGGAAGCGGATGGGGACCCATACAATTGTGTCCTGTGCCGTGGCGTTTACCCTGCTGGACGGGCTTTGGTACTGCCTGATCGGTCGGGAGGGGGGGCTGCCTCTGGCGGCCCCGGCGGCCCTGACCCTGTTGGGGACCCTGTGGGGGATCTATGACCGAAAAAAGGGGCTGGCCAAGACCTGCGCTACTGCCAGTATGTCCGCATCCCCCTACCGGGTGACCCTGGACCGCGACAAGTGGAAGGGGGAAAGCGCCTTCTGCAAGGAACAGGGGACGGCGGAGCAGTTCGGCAGCCAGATTCAGAGCCCCGACGGGGCTATGCGGGCGTATCAGCTCTTTGTGCCGCTGATTCTGGTGGCCGTAGTGCTCTTTGCCTTGATCTCCTCCTGTGGGCGACTGCATCCGGAGCGGTTTTTGTGGTGCCTATCGGTGATTCTCACCGCAGCCGCCCCCATGTCCGGTATGCTGGCATTCAGCCAGCCCTTCCTGCGCCTGACCCGGCGGCTGAACAACTCCGTGGCCCTGGCGGGGTGGGACGGCGTGCTCTCCATGGAGGAGGGGGAGACCTACCTGCTGGTCCGGGATGACGATCTGTTCCCGGTGGGCAGCGTGAAATCCCAGGGTATTAAGACGTTCCAGGGGGTTCCTCTGGAGAGAGTGACCAGCTGCGCCGCCTCCATGATCCGGCTCTCGGGCAGCGGACTGACCAAGCTGTTCAGCGACCTGGTCCAGGTCCAGGGTGGATTTTTCCGGCGGGTGGACTCCATGAGCTACCACGAAGCCGGTGGCCTGGTGGCCACCATCCGGGGGGACCAGGTGATGATCGGCACCGCCGGTTTTATGACGGTGATGCACATTCCCCTGAAACAGGGCGAGTATGTCAAGGAGGCCATTTTCTGTGCCATCAACGGGCAGCTCCAAGGTATTTTCGCCCTGAAGTACGACCAATCCCGGGCTGTTCGCCCCGCCTTCCAGGCGTTGCTCCAGGCGGGGGTAAAGCCGGTGCTGGCCACCCGGGACTTTAACATCACCCCGGCAATGCTCCACCGACGCTTCAAGCTACCGGTGAACAAGATGGAGTATCCCAACGTGCGGCGGCGCCATGAGCTGTCCGAATCCGGTCAGAGTCACAACCGAGTGTTAGGGGCCCTGATCCGCCGGGACGGACTGGGACCCTATGCCGACGCCATCATCGGCGCCCGGCGGCTGCGCAAGGTGGTGCGGCTGAACACCATCCTGGCCCTGGTGGCCTCGGCGGTGGGGGCAGTGCTGACCTTCTATCTGACCTTTATCGCGGCGTATCTGTCCCTGAGCGCCTTTAACATGATGTTGTTCCTGCTGCTCTGGCTGGTACCCAACCTGCTGATTTCGGCGGCAGTGGACAAATTCTAGGGGACAGCGAACGACGGAAAAAGAGCCATGCCTTTTGAGCATGGCTTTTTCCTCCGCCTGCCGCGGCGGCATCTGTCAGATGACGAAGCCGCCGTTGGGGGCCAAAACCTGTCCGGTGAGGAAGGCGGCGGCGGGGGAGGCCAGGAAGTAGATGGTCTCCGCCACGTCGGCGGGCTGCCCCAACCGGCCCATAGGGGTCTCCTCTGCCAGCAGATCCCGGGTCTCCTGGGAGGCGAACCCCATCATGTCGGTGTCGATGACCCCGGGGGCCACGGAGTTGACGGTGATCCCCGAGGGGGCTACCTCCTTGGCCAGGGCCTTGGAAAAGGCGATTACCGCCCCCTTGGCGGCGGAGTAGGCCACCTCGCAGGCCCCGCCCACTTGGCCCCACATGGAGGAGACAGTGATGATCCGTCCGGCGTGGCGGTGAATCATGTGGGGGAGCACGGCTCGGGCCGCGTAGAATACGCCGCTGGTGTCCACCGACAGCAGCCGTGCCCACTGGGGGTCGGTGACATCCTGGAGCAGCATCCCGGGCAGGCAGATGCCGGCGTTGCACACAAGGGCGTCCAGGTGGCCGAATCGCTGAAGCACCGTGTCCACCATGGCACGCACCTGGTCCGGATCGGCCACATCGGCCTGGATGGGGAAGCTTCCGTTGTCCAGCTCCCGGCAGAGGGCTTCTGCGGCCCCCTGGGACTGGAGGTAGTTGACCGCCACCTGATAGCCGCCTGCGGCAAAGCGGCGGGCGGCGGCGGCGCCGATGCCCCGGCTGGCGCCGGTGATTAAAACAGTTTGAGACATGAAGAAACAATCCTCCCAAAATAACATTGCAGTGGTACCCAGTGTAGCACGGACGGGAGCCCCGAGGCAAGTGGGGGAAAGGAGTCCAGAGACATGGAAAATCAACGGTATGATGTGATTTTATTTGACGCGGACCGGACGCTGTTTGACTTCGACCGGTCCCAGCTTGACGCCCTGCGGGAGGTCTTTCAGACCCATGGGATTCCCGCTACCCAGGAGATGATGGACCTGTACATCCGCATCAACAACCACCTGTGGGGCCAGTTCGACCGGGGAGAGATCACCACCGAGGAGTTGACCCGGGTGCGTTTCCGGCTGTTCCTGGAGGAGGCGGGGGATCAGGGCCAGGACCCGGCGGCTATGAACCGGCAGTACCTGGAGTCTCTGGGCAGCCACAGCTACCTGCTGGATGGGGCGGAAGCGCTGTGCCGGGAGCTGGCCCCCTACTGCAAGCAGTACATCGTCACCAACGGCATCAAGGTGGCCCAGGTGGGCCGGCTGAACACCTCTCCCATCCGGCCCTATATTGAAAAGATGTACATCTCGGGGGAGATGGGCATCCGCAAGCCCGAGGCCGGTTTTTTCCAGATCGTCTACGACGACCTGGGGATGACGCCGGAGCGGTGGAAGCGGACGGTGATTGTGGGCGACGGCCTGGGCTCGGACATTTTGGGCGGGCGCAACGCCCACGTGGACACCATCTGGTACAACCCGGCGGGAAAGGAAAATCGGACCGGTATTATCCCCACCTGGGAGGCGGCGGACTTCCCGGCGGTCCGGAAGATCATCCTGGGGGAAGTGTAGGGGAAAACTGGACCAGAATCCAGGCTTTTTCGCAGGCCGTTTTCAGAAGAAATGACGAAAGAATGGGAAAACACCATTGTCAACCGGCCTGAATTGAAGTATAATAATAAAAAGGTAATGCGTTTAACAGACAGAGTTGTCTGAGATGCTAAAAACAGGTTAAGGAGAGAACGTAACATGAGCTATTCCGCGCAGAATATCCGTAACATCTGCCTGCTGGGTCACTCCGGCGTGGGCAAAACCATGCTTGTTGAAAGTATGCTGAATCTGACCGGCGCCACCGACCGTCTGGGCAAGACCGCCGACGGCAACACCGTCTGCGACTACGACGCAGAGGAGATCAAGCGCCAGATTTCCATTTCCACCGCCCTGGCTCCCGTGGAGTTCAAGGACTGCAAGATCAACGTGCTGGACACACCGGGCAACTTCGACTTTAACGGCGACGTACTGGCTGCCCTCCAGGTTGCGGACGCAGCCGTGATCGTTCTCCCGGCAAAGGGGGACATCTCCGTGGGCGCCGAGCGGGCCTATAAGGAGATCAAGGCACGGAATCTGCCCTGCCTGATCTACGTCTCCAAGACCGACGAGGACAACGGCGACTTTAACGCCGTGGTAGAAAAGCTGAAGGAGAAGTTCGGTACCTCTGTCACCCCTCTGGTGATCCCCAAGTTCGAGGGCGAAAAGGTTGCCGGTGTCATCGACGTGGTGGCCAAGAAGGCTTACACCATGAACAAGAACAAGACCGTGGCCGAGGACGTCCCCGCTGACGCCGCAGACCTGGTAGAGGAATCCTACGCCGCCCTGATGGAGAACGTGGCCGAGACCAGCGAAGAACTGATGGAAAAGTTCTTTGAGGGCGAGGAATTCACCGCGGAAGAGATCGCCGGCGGTCTCCACGCAGGCGTCAAAGAGGGCTCCCTGATCCCCGTGTTCTGCGGCAGCGCTTTCTCCGGCCTGGGCACTGAGGCCTTTATGAACGGCGTCATTGACCTGGTTCCCGATCCCACCCAGGGCATCCCCGCCGCCGGTGTGGACGCCGATGGCGAGGCCGTGGAAGTGGCCGTGGCCGACGGCGATCCCGTCGCGTTCGTCTTCAAGACCGTCTCCGACCAGTACGGCAAGTACTCCTACATTAAGGTTCTGGCCGGTCCCTTTGCCGGCGATTCTGCTGTGGTCAACAGCCGCACCGGTGACAACGAAAAACTGGGCCGTCTGTATATGATGCGGGGCAAGAAGGCCACTGAGGTCAAGAGCCTGGTGACCGGTGATATCGGCGCCATCGCCAAAATGGATAAGGTCAGGACCAACGACACCCTCAGCGCCAAGGGCATCGTCCTGAACCCCATCCCCTTCGCAGAGCCGGTGTTCTCCAAGGCCATCTCCCCCAAGACCCGGGGCCAGGAAGATAAGATCGGTGTGGGCCTCAACCGCCTCAACGAAGAAGATCCCTCCTTCTCCATCACCAACAACGCAGAGACCCACCAGATGGTGGTGGCCGGCGCTGGCGACATCCAGATCGACGTGCTGGTGTCCAAGCTCAAGAGCCGTTTCAGCGTAGAAGCCGTTCTGGATACCCCCAGAGTGCCTTACCGCGAGAAAATCCGCAAAACGGTTTCCAAGCAGGGCAAGTTCAAGAAGCAGACCGGTGGCAGCGGCCAGTACGGCGACGTTTGGGTCCGGTTCGAGCCCTGTGACGAAGAAGAAATGGTATTCGCAGAGGAAGTTTTCGGCGGCAGCGTGCCCCGGAACTACTTCCCGGCCGTGGAAAAGGGCCTGCGCGAGGCATGCATCCACGGTGTCCTGGCCGGTTATCCCGTGGTGAATTTGAAGGCCGTCCTGTACGATGGTTCCTATCACCCTGTGGACTCCTCCGAAATCGCCTTTAAGACTGCCGCTCAGCTGGCTTATAAGGCCGCTCTGCCCGAGGCCAGCCCCGTTCTGATGGAGCCGGTGGGCGAGCTGAAGGTCACCGTGCCCGACAACTACATGGGCGACGTTATGGGCGACCTGAACAAGCGCCGTGGCCGTGTCATGGGCATGGATCCCACCAAGGACGGCGATCAGATCATCACCGCCGAGGTTCCCATGGCTGAAATGACCAGCTACGCCATTGAGCTGCGGGCCATGACCCAGAGCCGTGGTTCCTTCACCTTCCACTTTGTCCGCTATGAGGACTGCCCTCCTGCGGCACAGCAGAAGGCCATTGACGAGGCAAAGGCCCTGCAGGAAGAGTAATTTATTCTGTCTCAAAAACAACAGCGGTGTGGCATCATCCACACCGCTGTCCGTTTATAGAGAAAAACTTGCGGAAAGGCAGGGTTTCACAGAATTCCGTCATCCTATAGGACGGGAAACAAATGGGATTGTTTTTTCCGGCGGCGTGTACGTCGGAAAAAACACAGATCAGCCTGCAAGTGTCGCCCTGGAGGGGCGGCGTGCAGTCAGGCTGGAATACCACAAAAATACTTGTATTTTTGTGGCCTGTCGGCCATTGGCGACAGGCGAAACAGCGGTGTGGCATCATCCACACCGCTGTTTTACGTCTGGGATATTTACAACCGGTTCTCCAGCTGGCATAATGGAGGCAGTGCAAGAGAAAGGCAGGGGACGCCATGACGGGACGGGAGACAATTGAGGAACTGGGCCGGTACCGGCTGCGGCAGCGGTCACACCTGCCCAAGTTGGGGACAGATTCCAACCAACTCTCCCAGTTTGCAACCCTTCACGCCCGGGAGAAAGTGTGCGACCTGGGCTGCGGCGTGGGGGTGCTGGGGCTGCTGCTGGCCCAGCGCCGGAAGGGCTTGACCCTGGACGGTATTGAGCTGGTGGCGGAGTCGGCGGCTCTGGCGGCGGAAAACCTCCGGGAAAACGGCTTGCAGGGCCAGGTGATCCACGGCGACCTGCGGGACTGCCGCCGGTGGTTTCCCACACCGGGAGGCTATCAGTTGGTGGTGTCCAATCCCCCCTATTTTGCACCTCACACAGGGAAAACGGCAGATGGAGTGCGCGCTGCTGCCCGCAGTGAAGAGACTTGTACGGTAGAGGACGTCTGTGCCGCCGCCGGATGGCTGCTGCGGACCGGCGGTCGGTTTGCCCTGTGCTACCGGAGTGAGCGGCTGGCAGCCCTGTTTGCCGCCCTGCAAAAAAGCGGTCTGGAACCCAAACGAATGCAGTTGATCCAGCACTCCGCCGTACACCCGCCAAAAGTGGCGCTGGTGGAGGCGGTGCGGCTGGGCAGGCCGGGGCTGAAGGTGCTGCCTACGCTCTTTGTGGGAGCGCCCCCGGCGGAAAGGAAATGACGATGAAATTACTGTTTAAACAGCGGCTATTCTCCTGGTTTGACAGCTATGATATTTACGACGAAACTGGAGCCGTGGTCTATACTGTCCAGGGGAAGCTGAGCTGGGGGCATTGTCTCCACATCCACGACGGGGCAGGGTACCACATTGCCACCCTCCAGGAGCAGGTGTTCACCTGGCT
Organism: Clostridiales bacterium; assembly: GCA_003150485.1. GTDB lineage: Bacteria > Bacillota > Clostridia > Oscillospirales > Oscillospiraceae > Onthomonas. The sequence goes on along the minus strand of QALX01000004.1, from coordinate 143,426 downwards.
GCCCAAGTTTGAGATGTACCTGGAGGAGACCTATGTGGGCTGTATCCGGAAGGAATTCTCCTTTTTTCACCCCCGTTTTACCCTGGATTGCAACGGCTGGAGTGTAGAGGGCGCCATTATGGAGTGGGACTATCAGATTTTGGATGAGAACGGCGCACTGGTGGCCACTGTGTCCAAGGAACTGCTCCGCCTCACCGACACGTACATCATCGACGTGGCCAACCCGGACCATGCTCTGCTGGCTCTGATGGTGGTGCTGGCCATCGACGCGGAGAAGTGCTCCAGAAACTGAGAGGAGAGAGCCTATGGCGGGAACATTGTATTTGACGCCGACACCCATTGGCAACCTGGGTGATCTGTCCCAGCGGGTGCGGGATGTTCTGACGGCGGCGGATTTTATCGCCGCGGAGGACACCCGGGTGTCTGTGAAAATCTTAAACCACCTGGGACTGAAAAAGCCCATGGTCAGCTACTACCGGCACAACATGGAGACCAGCGGTCCGGCCATTGTCCAGCGCCTGCTGGACGGGGAGAGCTGTGCGCTGGTCACTGACGCCGGCACCCCGGCCATCAGTGACCCGGGTGAGCAGTTGGTTCAGCTTTGTGTGGTGGCGGGGGTCCCAGTGGTGGCTTTGCCGGGCCCCTGTGCCCTGATTACGGCTCTGGCGGTGTCGGGGCTGCCCACTGGGCGATTTACCTTTGAGGGGTTTCTGGCCATGAACAGGAAAAACCGCCGGAGCCATCTCCAGTCCCTGGCGGGGGAAGAGCGGACCATGATTTTCTACGAGGCGCCCCACAAGCTGTCCGCCACCCTGGCCGACCTGGGGGAGGTCTTTGGCGGGGAGCGGCGGATCGCCTTGTGCCGGGAGCTGACCAAGCTCCATGAGGAGGTGCGCCGGACTACCTTGGCGGAGGCGGAGGCCTACTACCGTGAAAATCCGCCCAAAGGGGAGTTTGTGCTGGTGGTAGCGGGGGCGCAGCCCCGGCGTTTAGAGGGCCCCACCCTGGAGGAGGGGGTCAGCTTGGTAGCGCAGCTCCGGGACCGGGAGGGACTGTCCCTGAAGGATGCGGCCAGAAGGGTGGCGGCGGAAACCGGACTGCCCAAAAATGAGCTGTATCAGAGCAGTCTTACGGAGAGGAAAGAGGGGAAAAGATAAAAAGAGGCCGTCTGTCTAAGTTGACAGGCGGCTTGTTTGTGTCAGAAGAAGGGATAGGGATTACAGTTTTTGAAGTTGGTGCAGACAAGAGAGGCAGATATTCTTGTCCTTGTAGCGAGTAATATCCTTTGCGTCTCCGCAGAAGATACAGGACGGTTGATACTTCTTCAGGATGATGGAAGAGCCGTCCACATAGATTTCCAGCGCGTCCTTTTCCACGATATCCAGCGTTCTGCGCAGTTCAATCGGAAGAACAATACGGCCTAACTCGTCTACTTTACGAACGATGCCAGTCGATTTCATGAGGAACTCCTTTCTTTATCAGGCTTTGAACGCGAAGAAGGCCCCGCCAAAAAGGGAATCGTTTCCCTAAAAAGTGCAGGGATTCGCGATAATTTAATTATAAACGGAAGACAGAAAAAGTCAAGGAATTTTCAAATATTATCCAAAAAAAGAAGGCCTGTCATAACGGAAAAGCCCTCGCATAGGAGTGTGGGAGGGGGGATGACAATGGCAATGACGGTTTTGTGGACGGGGATGGTGGCGGCGAGCATTCTCTGCGGCCTTGCCACAGGGCAAATGGAAGCGGTTTCTGCGGCGGTCACCGAGGGGGCTGCTGCGGCGGTGACCCTGTGCTTTTCCATGGCGGGGGTCATGTGTTTATGGTGCGGCGTGATGGAAGTGATGAAACGATGCGGCCTGCTGGAGAAGCTGGAGCGGCTGCTGCGGCCCCTGCTGGGTCGGCTGTTTCCCGCCGCCCAGAGGGATCCGGAAACCATGGAGAAAATTGCGGCCAACGTATCCGCCAACCTGTTGGGGCTAGGGAATGCGGCCACGCCCCTGGGCATCCAGGCGGTGCGGCGGATGAGTAGGGCCACCAACGGAATCGCGTCTGACGAGATGTGTCTGTTCATCGTCTGCAACACCGCATCTATCCAGCTGATTCCCACTACGGTGGCGGCGGTGCGCAGCGCGGCGGGCTGCGCTGCGCCCTTTGATATCCTGCCCGCCGTGTGGCTGTCCTCCTGCATTTCAGTGACTGTGGGGGTCTGCGCGGCTAAGGCCCTGAGAAAGGTGTGGAAGTAGCTATGGAGCTGTTTTTTGTCCTGCTGATCCCGCTGATTTTGGCAGCGGTGGCCGTCACCGGGACGGTGAAAGGGGTGGACGTATATGAAGGGCTGTCCACCGGCGCCCTGGATGGGCTGCGGATTCTGGTGCGGATTCTGCCGCCCCTAGTGGGGCTGATGACGGCGGTGTATATGCTCCGTGCCTCCGGTCTCCTGGACCTGGCGGCCAGGGGCCTTGCGCCGGTGCTTCACTTCCTGGGGATTCCGCCGGAGACCATCGGCCTGCTTCTTATCCGCCCCATCAGCGGCAGCGGCGCCCTGGGAGTGGGGTCCGAGCTCATTCAGAGCTACGGTCCCGATTCTTTGATTGGCCGCACAGCGGCGGTGATGATGGGCAGCACAGAGACTACCTTCTACACAGTGGCGGTGTATTTCGGAGCCGCTGGGGTGCGCAACACCCGCTACGCCATCCCGGCGGCCCTGTGCGCGGATCTGGCTGGGTTTATCGCCGCCAGCTGGACTACCCGGCTCTTTTTTGGTCCCTAGCGGCCGTTGCCAAGGGTCCGGCGCCGTGGTAAAATAGGGGCAGTGAAGATCAAACAGATGCCCAAAGCGGCAGGAGGATGGAAGCGCATGATAAGCAAGCAGCGGATACTGGCCATGCTGAAGGAACAGGGAAAAGAATATCTCTCCGGAGAGGCTATGAGCCAGCAGCTGGGGATCAGCCGGGCCGCCGTGAACAAGGCGGTGAACAGCCTGCGCCAGGACGGATATGAAATTGAATCCGCCACCCGAAAGGGGTACCGGCTCCTGACCTCCCCGGATCTCCTCACCGAGGGGGAAATTCGGCCCTGGCTCCAAGCCGGGGAGCTGGGCAGCCCGCTGCTCTGTTTCTCCTCGGTGGACTCCACCAACAGCTATCTGAAGCGGGAGAGTCACAGCCTGCCTGGAGGGGCGGTGGCGGTGGCGGATCAGCAGACCGGCGGCCGGGGTCGTTTGGGCCGTGCTTTCCACTCGCCGGCCCACACCGGCATCTACCTCAGTGTGTTGCTGAAGCCGGAGCTGGAGCCGCTCCAGGCCCTGAATCTCACTGCCTACGTGGCGGTGGCCATCTGTGAAGCGGTGGAGCGGGCCACCGGGCTGCGTCCCGGCATCAAGTGGACCAACGACCTGGTGCTGGGCGGCCGGAAGATCTGCGGCATCCTCACCGAGATGGCCATCGAAGGGGAGAGCGGCGCGTTGCAGTATGTGATCCCCGGCATCGGACTCAACGTCAACGAGACGCTGGAGGACTTTCCCGAGGAGGTCCGCCCAGTGGCCGGGTCCCTGGCCATGGCGGCCGGACGAAAACTGGAGCGGGGACGTCTGGCGGCGGAGATGATCAACAGCCTGGACCGGATGTACGCCGCCTGGCAGGCCGGTGGCGGCGACTACCTGGAACGCTACCGGGCGGCCTGCCTGACCATCGGCAGGGAGGTCCAGGTGATCCGTCCCGGTACGCCGCCCCAAAATGCCTTTGCGGAGGGCGTGGATGACGCCTTCGGCCTCATCGTCCGCTATCCCGATGGCAGACGGGAGACGGTAACCGCCGGGGAGGTGTCGATCCGCGGCCTGTGGGGATATACCTGACCTGAGCATGGGAAGCAGCAAGCCCACCGAATGAACTTCATTCGGTGGGCTTGCTGCGCGACTACAGACGGAGCAGCCGTTTGGCGTTCCCGGAGAGAATCTGCTCCTGTTCCTCGGGGGAGAGGGGGAGCTTCCGGATATGCTTGACGCAGTCCGCCGGTCTGGTGTAGGGGTAGTCGGTGCCGAAGAGCACTCGGTCCAGCCCCACCTGGTCGATCAGCTGTAAAAAGCGTTCCTGGGACAGAAAGAGGGGCCACAGGGCGGTGTCTATGTAGACCGGGAGATCGGGCAGCCGGTTGATTTCCGGTTCCTGAATGAAGATGCCGCCCATGTGGGCCAGCACCACCGGTGCGCCCTGAAAGGCGTCGGCCACCCGGGCGAAGGAGCTGGGATAGCAGTAGTACCCCTCCTCGGGCAGAGCCCGCCCGGGGTGGATGACGGTGATCAGGCCCAGATCGCCAATTTTTCGGTAGACCGGACGGTATTTGGGGTCGTCCAGAGAAAAATGCTGAAAGGGCGGGTGAAATTTGACCCCCGGCACTCCTGCTGCCGCCAGCTCCTCCAGCAGCTCCAGGGCATCCGGGCTGTCCGGGTGGATGGCGGCGAAGGAACGCAGACGGCGGCCCTGTATGGACTGGGCAAACAGATTGGTGTCCTGGACGGTGTCTGGCCGGGTGGCCACCGGCAACACCACGCTCAAATCTATACCCGCCGCCGCCATCTGGGACAGAAGGTCATTGGCGGTGGGGATGGGCAGGTCCTGGGGCGGCACTGTGTTCTCCGCCACTTTTGCGGCCAGTGCTTTGGGGTAGCAGTGGGTGTGGAAATCGATGATCATCTTTCTGTCACCTCGGATTGGGATAAAACGCCCGGGGGAATCAGGGCTGCCATATCAGCCGGCGGCGGGGCGCGGTAAGTAAGCTGAACCCCGGTTACCGGATGAACCAGGGAGAGAAAACAGGAGTGAAGGGCGGTCCGGCCGATTACCTGGGGCTGTTCGGTTCCATAGAGGAAGTCCCCGGTGAGGGGGAACCCCAGATGGGCCAGATGAACACGAATCTGGTGGGTGCGCCCGGTCTCCAGCTCCAGCAGCACCAGGGAACGGGCGCCGTCCGACCACAGTCGGCGGTAGCGGGTGACGGCGGCGGCCCCGTCCTGCCGTACCTCCCGCCGGAGTATACTGTCCTCCGCCCGGCCAATGGGGGCGCGGATGACGCCTGCCTCCGGGACAACTGCGCCGTCACAGAGGGCCAGGTAGCGGCGGCGGAATTGGCCGGTGTGGAGCTGCTGTTTCAGACGCTCCTGGGCGTAGGCGTGCTTGGCCACGCACAGGAGGCCGGAGGTGGACCGGTCCAGCCGGTTCACCGGGCGGTAGGTGTGGTGTTCCCCCTGGACCCGATAGTGCCAGGCCAGGTAATTGCCCAGAGAGTCCCGGTGGTGGCCAGGGCCGGGGTGGACCGGGACAAAGGGGGGCTTGTTGACCAGGAGCAGGTGCTCGTCCTCAAAGGGGAGGTCCAGCGCACACTCCACCGGTTCCAGGTCCGAGGGCGGGTCCGGCGGCAGCCGGAGGGTCAGTGTTTGCCCTGCTGCCGCCCGGTGGTCCAGAAAGACCCGTTGGCCGTCCAGCAGAATGCCGTCGGGCAGGTATTTGATCTGCTTGATGAGACGGGCAGAGCAGCGGCAGTCCCGGCGCAGCAGGGTGGAGATGCGGCGGCCATCCTGGTCCGGCCGAAGGATGAATTGCAATTTTATCACGGTGACCACCTCAAATGACGGGAAACTGGCGAAGAGATTCGTCCTGTAGAGGAGGATAGACCCAAAAGGGCAAAAGTGTCAAGGGCGGCGGGGGAAATTGACACGTTACGATTTGCAAATTCTCTGTAATATACTATAATATTACCCGTGAAAAGGGGGAGCCCGATGAAAAAACAGATCAAACAACATCAGAAGCGGGAGCGCAAGCTCCAAAAACAGCGCTTAAAGGAACTGCGGGGCCGGCGATTGGGGCTGTACATCCACATTCCTTTTTGCAGGCAAAAGTGTGACTACTGTGATTTTTACTCTTTGCCGGGGAATGGGGACCGGATGGAAGATTATATAAAGGCCCTGACCCTCCATTTGGAGGAGGTGGCCCCGCGGACAGAGGGCTTTGCTGTGGATACGGTCTATGTTGGCGGCGGAACTCCCAGCGTCCTGGGGGAGGAGCGGCTGAAACGGCTGCTGAAAACGGTGGATAAGCGCTACCAACTGGAGCGCCACTGCGAGACCACGGTAGAGGTAAACCCGGAGAGCGTGACGCCCCGGCTGCTGAAAACCCTGCACAAAGGGGGCGTCAACCGGATCTCCATGGGGGTTCAGTCCTGCCACGACGAGGAACTAGCCCTCATCAACCGGCCCCACACCTTTGCCCAGGCCCAGGAGGCGGTGGGGATGATCCGGGGAGCGGGCTTTAAAAACCTGAATCTGGACCTGATCTTCGGCCTGCCCAGTCAGACCATGGACCGGTGGCAGGAGTCGGTGGAGGCGGTGCTGGCCCTGGAGCCGGAGCACCTGTCCCTGTACGGACTGACCCTGGAGGAGGGCACCCCCCTGTGGCAGCGCCGGGACCAGCTGACCCTGGCCGACGGCGATTTGCAGGCGGATATGTACCTGTGGGCGGTGGAGCGGCTGTCCCAGGCGGGCTATGACCAGTACGAGATATCCAACTTTGCCCGGGAGGGAAAGCGCTCCCGGCACAACCTGAAGTACTGGATGGGCCGGGAATACGTGGGCTTTGGCCCTGGAGCCCACTCGGACTTCGGCGGCCGGCGGTACAGCTATGTCCGGAACCTGGAGCGCTATATTGACGGAATGCTTAGCGGCGGCAAGATTGTGGACGCCTCCGAGCTGATCCCTGCGGAGGAACGGGGCTATGAGTACCTGATGCTGCGGCTGCGCACAGTGATGGGAATTGACGGGGTGGAGTATAACCGGACGTTCCGAATGAATTTCGCGCCGCTGGAGGCTCTGCTGCGCCAGTACCAGGACCGTGGCTGGGCCGTCCAGGAGGAATCCGGCCGGTGGCACTTTACGCCCAACGGCTTCCTGCTGTCCAACCAGCTCATCGGGGAACTGCTGGAGGCCCAGGAGGAGAACAAACTGGAGACTGTGCTGCCATGGTATCAGCAGGAGATGTCGGTGAAATAAAACCCTTGGAAAGCGCTCTTTTTCCCTGGTCCGTGTCCCCACGGGGGACTGGGCGGGGTTACTGTGCTTCCGGCGGTTCCCCGCTGGTTACTGGCTGGTAGGGGCACTCCTGGCACTGCAAAAAAGCAAATTCCGGGTGATAGGCGGTAGCCCAGTGGCAGATACTGTGGAGCAGGGGAATGGAGGAGAGGCCCTTCTCCGTGAGGGAGTACTCCACGCGGGGCGGGATCTCGTCAAAGGATTGCCGTTTGACGATTTGGTCAGCGATGAGTTCCTTTAGCGTGGAGGCCAGTACCGCATCGGTGATAGGCACCATCTTGTTGCGCAGCGCGCTGTAGCGCAGGGTTTGAGCTTCGGACAGAAGGCAGACAACCCGGGTCTTCCACTTACCGCCGAATATCTTTAGGCCGTATTCCAGTGGACAGCGGAGATCTTTTTCCAGTTTCGGTTCGTACATAATATGAAACACCTCAATTCTTTTCTCTGTCCCTATTATAGTGGCCCAATATGGTTTAGGCAAGCTGCTATGGAATTGAATAGTAACTTATAAATTTGCGATGGTCTTGTCTCAGCGGTTGAGCTCCGTTATACTTAAAAATGCAGAGGCGGCGGACAAACCGTGTTGCGGTTTGCACCGGCGGCTTCCTTGACAACGTATCAATGTAATTCAGGAGGTTTATGAGATGGAAGACGTAAGAGCAATTTTGAACGACTTTATGAATGGCGTAAACGACATTTCCAAGGAAGAGGGTATGACGGTACAGGCATTTATGAGCCTGCAGAACGCCGCTTTTGAGGCCAGCGCCCTGGATGTCAAGACCAAGGAACTGATCAGCGTGGGCATCGCAGCCTACAACCGCTGTAAGTACTGCATTGTGGTCCACGTCTACAACGCCTATCAGGCGGGCGCCACCAGACAGGAAATTCTGGACGCTGCAATGGTGGCCGCAGGCGGCTTCGGCGCGGGCCCCAGCATGGCGTATTCCTCCACTTATCTGTTGGCAGCAGTCAACGAATTTGAACACGATTTCGACAAGTAACGGTTCAAACGCAGGAAAAACCTCCAGCTCTGGATGAGCTGGAGGTTTTTGTATAGCCGGGGAACTTCTGTGCCATACTGTAGGGAAGAAAGGTGTTGAGAACGATGGATATGACAGATCAGGAATATGGGAAATTGGTCAATGAGAAGTCAAAGCCCTCTCCCATGTGGAAAAACATGGTTTGGGCCTTCTGTGTTGGCGGCGGGATCTGCTGTATTGGCCAGGCGCTTCAGGAATTCTATCAGTATCTGGGTATGACGTGGGAGGATGCCGGCACAACGACGACCATCACACTGGTTCTGGCGGCGGCGTTGTTCACCGGCCTGGACCTGTACGAAAAGCTGGCCAAACATGCCGGGGCGGGAACTCTGGTGCCGGTGACCGGTTTTGCCAACTCCATTGTGGCCCCGGCCATGGAATTTAAAAGCGAGGGCTTCGTCACCGGTATGGCTGCCAAGATGTTCACCATTGCCGGGCCGGTGCTGGTTTTTGGCATCGGCTCCAGCGTAATCTACGGCATTATTTTGCAGCTGATTGGCTTGGGGAAGTAAGGGGGAAGAGAGATGGCAAAACAGGGGATGAAACGGCCCGAGCGGACCCATACCAAGCCCCGCAACGATGCACCGCCGGTGCCGGAGCTCCAGGGGAAAGAGAAGACCGGGAAGAAAAAGGTGTGATACACGGGCAAAGCCGCAGAGAGAAGCGTTTCTCTGCGGCTTTTGTTGGTTTCAGTTCAGTGGCTGCGGAGCCGGGCGCTACGGATGCCCAGGGCCACACAGATCAGGGCGGCCGCCCAGAAGGAGAGGGCTACAAGCAGCGTGATATTGCCGTTGAGCAGGAGGGGGTCCTGCCAGTCCGTCAGGTTGAATGCCGGCAGGAGGCGAAGGGGCGGCGGAACGGCTCCTTCATAGACCTGAACGGACACAAACCAGTTGGTCAGGCCATTGGAGACCAGCTCCATCAGGCCGGTCAGCGTCAGACAGCAGGCGGCGCGGAACCAGCCGTTCCAGGGCAGGTAGCGGACAAACAGAAAGCAGCCCCAGGGCAGCAGCAGGCAATAAAGCGCGATGATCAGACCGGTGGTCAGGAACCAGTCATTGGAGCCGTACCAGTCCACGGTCAGCATCAGCAGCAAAAGCAGAACGGTGTTTGCGCTGAAGTAGAGCAGCCCCTTTTTGTTGGAGAGGAAACTGGGGAGGGGCAGTGCGTATAGTACATAGGGGAGAAAGACCACCGACAGCCCCAGCAGCGTCCCCAGGGCCGCCACCGGAAACCAGTCCGGCGTACCGGTGAATAGGGCGCAGGTGAGCATCAGCAGCTCCAGGCAGAGGGTAAAGGCTCCCAGGGTGATTGGTCCCCGCTGCCGCTCCACCAGCGCTGGCAGCAGCGTCAGGCTGGCGCAGAGGAGCTCTGAGGTCAGCACCACCCAGAACCAGTCCAGGGCGTGCCCAACCGCCAGATTGCAGATAAAACAGATTAGGGCCGTACCGCCATATAGGATATACTGTATCAGACGGAACTGGCGGAGCAGGCGCAGGTAGCGCTTGGCCAGTTGGTCGGCGGTGCGGGCCTCTACGTCCTCGCTTGCGGTGAGCAGTTCGTGTTCCGATACCCCGAGGATGGCGCAGATGTCTCGGATCATGGTGATGTCTGGATAGCTCATCCCTCGCTCCCATTTGCTGACGGCGGATTCAGTGAGAAACAGCTTGTCGGCGAATTCCCTCTGGGTCATCCCCAGAGCCTTGCGCTGGGCGCAGATGTAGGCGCCGAAGCTCTTTTTGTTTTCCATAGGATCATCTCCTTGTCGTAGTATCCCGGGTGCATTCAGGATAGCCCAGGGAGCGAGGAGAAGTCAATGTTTTGGGCCCGTTTTTCCACTCGACTGTCAGGAAAGTTTTTAAATGGTGCCGTGGTTCAGCCATTTTTTCAAGAAATGAGAACAAAGCAGGAGCTTTGAGAAAAAGCCACGGCACAGCGGAAATTGCAATCCGGGTGCCGCCGCTGTATACTGTCAGGGAAAAGAGAAGGGCTGTTCCGAGTCGGAAAGGAGGCTGCTATGTCGGTTTCAGCGTACAGTGTTTCCCTCAGCGCCAATGCCGGCGTTTCCTTACAGATGGGCCCGCATCGCATCTGGGTGGACGCCCTGCATACCCGGCAGGCGGAGGGGTTTTCCACCGTCTCGCCCGAGCTGTGGGCGCGGATGCAGGCAGAGGAGGCCTTTACCGCTCCGGATGTGATCTGCTTTACCCACTGCCACCGGGACCACTACGACCGGACGCTCACTGCCCGGGCAAAAGAGCTTTGGCCCCAGGCGAAGCTGATTCTGCCAGAGCCGGAGTTTGGCGGCCAGCTTCTGCTCCAGGGGGGAGCAGTGACCGTCACCCTTGGCGGGCTGGAACTCCGCTTTTTCCGCCTGCCCCATGAAGGGGATGGGGTTCCGCCGGCGCCCCACTACGGTTTGCTGCTCTCGGACGGCCGGTTCCGGGTCCTGATTCCCGGGGACTGCACCGTGGCCAGCACTGCTCTGGCGGAGCACCTTCGGGGCGTGGAAATTGACCTGGCCCTGTTGAACTTCCCCTGGGTGACCAAAAAGAGGGGGCGGGTATTTGTGGAAGAGATTCTGCGCCCCCGCCACCTATTTCTGTACCACCTCCCCTTTCGGGAGGACGAGTCCCACCGCTACCGGGCGGCCACCAGACGTGCCTGCCGTTTTTTGGAGCTGCCTGATGTGCGCCTGTTGAGCGAGCCTTTGCAGCGGGAATCCCTCTGAGGCGAAAAACGAAAAACCGCCCCGGCAGTACCCATACGGTACGGTCGGGACGGTTTGCTTTTTCACTGTGTCAGTCCGTTAGCTTTTCCGCCAGGTTTTCCAGTGCGTCGGTCATAGCCTCGGCAAAGGTGGGATGGGGCCGCATGGCCCGCAGCAGCTGTGCCGGAGTCAAATGGTTGGCGATGGCCTGGGCCAGCTCGGAGATCATATCAGTGCTGTGCTCGCACATGAGCTGGGCGCCGATGATCTCATGGCTGTCCGAGCGGGCTACGATTTTCATCAGGCAGCGGTCGCCGTCCACAATCACTGTTCTGGCGTTGCCGAACATGACGCATTTGCCGGTTTTGGCGGGGATACCTGCCTCCTTGGCCTCCTGCTCGGTCAGGCCAACCACGGCGATTTCCGGGCGGCTGTAGATACAGCTGGGGACCACGTTCAGGTCTACGTCGCTCCCGCTGCCGCACAGGAGCTCGGCTACGGCAGTGCCCTGGGCAGAGGCCATGTGGGCCAGCTGTACCTGGGAGGACACGTCACCAATGGCGTAGACGTGGGGGAGGGAGGTCTGGTAGCGAGCGTCCACCAGGAGGCGCTTCCCGTCGCTCTCTGGGATGAAGTCGCCGGCGAAGAGACCGTCCCAATAGGCCCTGCGGCCGATGGCGCAGAGCACTTTTTCGCCGGTGACAGCGTCGGTGCCCTTTTTGGTGGCAAACCGGACGGTGAGGCCGTCTTTGGCCTGCTCTACGCCCTCTACTGTGGCGCCGGTGATCACCTTCACGCCCCGCTTTTTCAGGATCAATCCCAGATTCTGGCCCAACTCCCGGTCCAGGGTGGGGAGGAGTCGGTTCATCCCCTCAAGGACGGTGACTTCGCACCCCAGATCGTTGTAGAAGGTGGCGAATTCCACCCCGATGACGCCGCCGCCGATGATGACGATGGAGCGGTACAGGTGGTCGCTGCCCTCCAGCAACTCATCGGAGGTCATTACGCCGGGGAGTTCCAGGCCGGGGATGGGGGGGCGGACGGGGACAGAGCCGGTAGCGATCAGGATGTCGTCGGCGGTGTAAGTCTGTTCGCCGTCAGGACCGGTCACCTGGACGGTGTTGGGCGCCGTGATGGCGGCGGCGCCGCGGAGCAGTGTGATCCCGGCTTTTTGGAACATGGACTCGATGCCGTCGGCCAGCTGCTGGGAGACCTGCCGTTTGTGGGCGAAGATGGCCGCCATGTCTACCTGGACCGACTGGGCGGTGATTCCAGCGTGTTCGCCGTTGGCGATGGCCTGGTAGACCTGAGAGGAGTGCAGCAAAGTTTTCGTGGGGATACAGCCCCGGTTGAGGCAGGTGCCGCCGGTCTCCCGGCGTTCCACGACAGCCACCTGCAGCCCCAGTTTGGTGGCCCGGAGGGCCGCCACATAGCCGCCGGGCCCGGCGCCGATGACAATCAGTTGGAAGTCGTTCATATCAAATCTCCTGTTCTGCCAGCATCCGGCACAGGTCTTCCCGGATATCGGGCTGGCTCAGTTTCGTGCGGATGCAGCTTTGCAAAGCGTCCAGAGAGAAGGGACAGCCTGGCAAAGCCTGCTCCAGCTGGGGGGCCACAGTCCAATCCATGGCGTCGGAGTAGACCTGGGCCTGCCGGACCTGGCCGGACTCCACCTGGAGCTGGAGCAAAATGTCGCCCCAGGGGAACCGTCCCTCGCAGGAAAAGGCGAAGGGGAGCTTGGGGCCGTAGAGCCATTCACGGCTGCCGTTCCGCCGGCGGAGGCCGTCGATATACGTCTGATCCAGACAGTCCGGGGAGAGAGGCTCCGCAGAAAGGCCGTAGACAGACTCGAAGGCCGCAATCAACTGCTGCTCCATCTGCCGGCAGGTCAGGCCGGGACGGTATTCCCGCAGGTTGACCACCCGGGAACGCACGGACTCCACTCCCTTGGCCTCCAGCTTGGCCTTGGAGGGGCTGAGGTAGCGCCCCATCTTCTCCGTGTCCACGTGGATAAGCAGGGTGCCGTGATGGTAGGAGCGGCCGCCGTTCTGGTAGAAGGCGTTGCCGGAGAACTTGCGGCCCTCGACGACCACGTCGTTCCGTCCCGAGATTTTCGCCGGGATGCCCAACTCCCGGCAGGCAGTACAGATGACGGAGAGCTGACGCTCCACATCATAATCCGCCGTGGGGACCAGGAAGGTGAAGTTCAGGTTCCCCAGGTCGTGGAACACCGCCCCGCCGCCGGAGAGGCGGCGGGCCAGATGCCCGCCTTCCTGTTCCAGCAGGGTGGTGCGGCACTCCTTCCAAGCGTTCTGATTGCGCCCGATGACCACGGTGTTGCTGTTCTGCCACAGGTAGAGGATGCAGCAGTTTTCCTCCACGGTTTCCAGCAGGTACTGCTCCACCGCCAGGTTGTAGTAGGGGTCGGCCTGATCGCTCAGAAAGGTTTGAATGGTCTGTATCATACCTTCTCCCAGCGCAGCACGGGCTTCCGGGCGGCGCGGACCTCGTCGGGCCGGCCGATCTGAGCGTTGTGGGGGGCGTTGTGCATCAATTCCGGGTCCTCATGGGCCAGCTGATACAACTGGCGGAAGACCTCGGCGGCCCAGTCCAAAGTGTCCTTGCTCTCGGTCTCGGTGGGCTCCAGCATCAGGGCCTCGTGGACGATCAGGGGGAAGTACATGGTTGGCGGATGCATCCCATAGTCGATGAGGGATTTGGCTACATCCAGAGCGGAGACGCCGGTTTCTTTGTGGAAGTGGCCCAGATCCAGCACGAACTCATGCATACAGATCCGGTCAAAGGCGGGCTCAAAGGTGCCCTGAATCTTCCGCATCAGATAGTTGGCGTTGAGGACGGCGTTCTGAGCTGCCTCCGGGATGCCTTCCCGGCCCAGGGTCAGCAGGTAAGTGAGGGCTTTTACCACCACCAGGAAGCTGGCGGCGAAGCCGCGCACCTGGATGTGGCCCTCGCCCTCCATGCTGGCGGGGTGGGGCAGGAACTGGGTCAGAAATGCCTTGCAGCCCACGGCACCTGCGCCGGGCCCGCCGCCGCCGTGGGGGGTGGCGAAGGTCTTGTGCAGGTTCATGTGGACGCAGTCAAACCCCATGTCGCCGGGGCGCACCACGCCCATGACCGCGTTCAGATTGGCGCCGTCGTAGTAGCACAGGCCGCCGGCCTCGTGGACCAGACGGGTGATCTCCAGAATGTTTTCGTCAAAGATGCCCACCGTGTTGGGGTTGGTCAGCATCAGACCGGCGGTGTCATCGCCCAGAGCGGCCTTCAGGGCTTCCAGGTCCACACAGCCGTCGGGGGCGGAGTCGATGTTCACCACCTCAAAGCCGCACATGGCGGCGGTGGCGGGGTTGGTGCCGTGGGCGGAGTCGGGGACGATGATCTTGGTCCGCTTGCTGTCGCCCCGGGCATCGTGGTACTGCTTGATGAGCAGCACGCCGATGAATTCGCCGTGGGCGCCTGCGGCGGGCTGGAAGGTCATGCCGTCCATACCGGTGATCTCACACAGGTAGCGGGCGGTGGTGTCCAGAACTTCTTGGCAGCCCAGAGTGGTGTGGGCGGGGGCCAGAGGGTGGACGCCGGTAAAGCCAGGCAGGGCGGCCATCTCCTCGTCAATGCGGGGGTTGTACTTCATGGTGCAGGAGCCCAGGGGATAGAAGCCGCAGTTGACGCCGTGGACGTTGTGGCACAGCTCGGTGTAGTGCCGGGACAGGTCGGTTTCGCTTATCTCCGGCAGGGCCGGGGCGCTCTCCCGCTTCAGGGCCTCGGGCAGAGCGGTCTCCGGTACGTCGCAGGGGGGCAGCAGGCTGCACCCTCTTCCGGGTACGCTCTTTTCAAAAATCAGCTTCATTTGGCCAGCACCTCCTTTACGATTGCGGCGGCGCGGTCCAGCTCCGCCTTGGAGACCTTTTCGGTGGCGCACCACAGCACGCCCCCTTCCACCGGCAGGCCGCCCAGGATACCGGCTTCCTCCAGGGCTGCCAGAACGGCATCTGCCTGAGGCAGCACGGTGACGAACTCGTGGAAGAATGGTCCCTGGTACTTCAGGGAGACGCCGGAGAGCTGGCAGAGGGCGTCGGCCAGATAGTGGGCCTTGGACATGGACTGGCGGGCGGCCTCTGCCATGCCCTGGGGCCCCATGGCGGACAGGTAGACGCCGGCAGTCAGGGCGCACAGGGCCTGGTTGGAGCAGATATTGCTGCTGGCTTTTTCCCGGCGGATGTGCTGTTCCCGGGCCTGGAGGGAGAGGACGTAGGCCCGTTCTCCCTTGCTGTCCACGGTCTCGCCCACAATGCGGCCGGGGAGCTTGCGCATATATTTTTTGGTGGTGGCCATATAACCCAGGTAGGGGCCGCCGTAGCTCAGGGGCATACCCAGGGGTTGGCCTTCGCCTACGGCGACGTCTGCGCCGCAGTCCCTGGGGGTCTTCAGAATGCCCAGGGCGATGGGGTTGCAGCCCATGATGTACAGGGCGCCGGCCTCGTGGACCAGCTGGCCGATGGCCTCGGCGTCCTCCAGCTGGCCGTAAAAGTTGGGCTGCTGGAGGTAGAAGGAGGCCACATCCGGGGTCAGCAGTTCCTTCAGGGCGTCCAAATCGGTTCTGCCGTCCTTCACCGGAACCACCCGCAGCTCGTCGCCGGTGCCGTAGCAGTAGGTACGCACGGTGTTGATGACGTCCGGGTGGGCGGCGGCAGAGATCAGGGTGACGGTGCGCTTGCGGGCCCGGCACATGGCGGCGGCCTCGGCGGCAGCGGTGGCCCCGTCGTAGACCGAGGCGTTGGAGACGTCCATGCCGGTGAGGGCACAGATCATGGTCTGATACTCAAAGATGGACTGGAGCACGCCCTGGCTCATCTCCGCCTGATAGGGGGTGTAGGCGGTGAGGAATTCTTCCTTGGCCGGGATGTATTTGACAATGCTGGGGATATAGTGGTCATAGGCGCCGGCGCCCCGGAGCACGGTGGAAAAGACCCTGTTCTTTTCCGCCATGGCGGTCATAGTCCGGCTCACCTCCAGCTCGCTCATGCCGGAGGGAACGTCCAGGGGACGGTCCAGGATCATGCTCTGAGGCACATCGCGGTAAAGGTCACGGTAGTCCTTCAGTCCGATGGCCTCCAGCATCGCCTGCCGCTCCGCCGGAGTAGAGGGGATATAGCTTCCCATATCAGCCCTCCTGGGCGCAGAAGGCCTCATAGGCGGCGGCGTCCAGCAGCTCTTCCTGGCTGTCCAGCTGATCCACCTTGATGATCCAGGCGCCGTAGGGGTCCTCATTGAGCAGCTCGGGGGCGTCCAGCAGCTCCTCGTTGACGGCGCAGACGGCGCCGGAGACCGGGCTGATCAGGTCGGAAACTGCCTTGACGGACTCCACATCGCCAAAGGCCTCGCCGGCGGCGACGCTGTCGCCCTCCTCAGGCAGGTTGATGAAGACCACATCGCCCAGAGCGTCCTGAGCGAAGTCGGAAATGCCGATGACGGCCACGTCGCCCTCCATCTTGATCCATTCGTGGGACTTGGAATACTTCAGTTCAGCGGGATAATTCATAATGGTACCTCCATTTATCAGTTCACGTGTTTTTATCGGAACGGGGCTGCGCCCGGAATTACAGGCCGATCTGCCCCAGCAGGCCCTCCATGGCTTCCTCCAGCTCGGGGCCGTCGAAGCAGTAACCCATCTGGGTGTGGGCGGCCCGGAGCCGTTCTACGTCGCCGCTCACGTCCTTGGCCCGCAGGATGCAGTCTGCCATCAGCTCGGCCAGCTGGGAAAAGTCCTCCTTGCCGAAGCCGAAGCGGGTCATCTCGCTGACGCCCATGCGCAGGGCGCCGGAGGCGGTGAAGCCCTCCTCGTCGGGGGTAGCCTGGTAGTTGACGATGATGTTGTTCTCCTCCAGGCGCTCCGCCACCTCGGGGCCGGAGCCGTAGCCCACGGAGACGATGACCTGATGGGTCTCAGTGTAGCCGATGGCGGGATCGCCGGCCACGTCCAGCCCCTGGGCCTTCAGAGCCTGGGCGAAGTGCTTGGCGTTTTCAATGACTGCCTTCTGGTACTCGTCCTTGAAGGTATTCATCTCGTAGGCGGCCATCAGCAGGCCCAGCTGGGTGCCCAGATGGTGGTTGGAGACGCTGCCGGGGAAGGTGCGGGACTCAATGGTCTCCCACAGGCCGTATTTCAGGTCGGGCTTCCGGTAGTTGACGCCGATGACGCCCCGCTGGGGACCGAAGAAGGTCTTGTGGGTGGAGCCGGTGACGATCTCTGCGCCCTCCTCAAAGGGCTTCTGGAAGTGGTCACCCACCAGACCCAGGACGTGGGCCATGTCGTACATAATGGTGGCGGGGATGTTCTGTTCATCCAGGAACTGGCGGATAGCGGCCACCGGCTCCCGGTAGAGCACCATGCTCTTGCCGAAGATGATCAGCTCGGGCCGGTACTGCTCAATGAGTTTTTTGGTCTCCTCCACGTCGATCTTGTAGATGTTGTCCGGGCACACCGGGAAGTTGACTACGGCGGAGCGTTCGGTGACCGGGTCCACGGCGATGTAGTCGTGGAGGGCGCCCATGGGCTGAGCGGACAAATGGCCGCCCTTAATGATGTGGTTGTTCATCACGTAGCCCAGGCGCTGAGGGGTGTGCTTCCGGTCCAGACGGTTTTTCCAGTCCATCAGGGCGGAGAACACGGCCATGTTGGACATCTGGCCGCTGGTGACCCGGGTCTCCACCTCGGCGCAGCCCAGGTACTGCTTCATCTGCTCGGTCACCATCTGCTCCACCTCGTCGATGAACCGGGTGCCCTGATAGTAGAAGATGTCCGCGTCATAGAAGGACTTGATCTTCTTGTGCTCTGCGTAGCGGAAGGCCGGATCGGAGGCGCACAGGAGCTGAACGGCGCGGCTGGCGCTGTTTTCCGAGGGGATCAGGTTGATGCAGCACTTCTGACGCCACTGATGGTTTTCGGACGCCCGGCGGAGCAGATTGATTGCCTTGCCCTTGCGGTCGCCGGTATCCGGTGCGGCTGCTTCCTCATCCGCCTTGTAGATAATGGGACGGGCGAAGGGCGGCGCGTCCACCCGCATGTGGTAGGGCGGGATGACGGCCTGAACCCGCTTGCCGCGGATGTCCACTTCCACCAGGTCGTCCTCCAGCACGTCGCTGGCCAGGTACGCCAGGCCGATGGCCCGCTTGGCAGTGGTGTCCAGAATCTTGGTGGCCAGGCCCAGGCCCTCGTGGCGGTAATAGGGTACCATGGTGCCGCTGGTCACCCAGCCGATGACCTCGTCATTCCGATAAATCGGCATACCGGCCCGCATGACGCCCCGGCCCACCAGTGCGATGGGCTGGATCCGCTTGGGCAGGGTGGCCATATCACTGAAATCCCGGTTCATGATCCGCTGAAAGGCGTCGGACTGGACTTCCAGATGCCTGCGGCCGATGTAATCCCCCTTCTGGTCGGAGAAGCTGACGGCGAACCGGGCCATGGGGATGGCGAAGATGGGGATGGTGCTGCCGTCGGGGGCGGTGCCCAGCTCATGGCCGTACAGGGGGAAGCCGGCCTCCAGCCGGAGGGTGTCCCGGGCGCCCAGGCCCGCGGGCTTTGCCCCAAGCTCTACCAGGCGGTTCCACAGCCAGGCGGCCTCGCCGCTCTCAATGTAGACCTCATAGCCCAGGGGCTCGCCGGTGTAGCCGGTCTTGGACACCTGGACAGTGCGGCCCTCGAAAGTGAGCGTATTCAGAGCGTTTTTCATGGGCTCGGTGACGGCAACGCCGCCGGAGAGCGTGGTGAGCAACTCCTTGCTCTTGGGGCCCTGGACGGCGATGGCGGCCACATCCCCGGTGATGTTGGTGATGGAGCAGTTGTAGTCCGGGAGGATTTTGTTCAGGTGCGCCAGATCCTTGTCGGTATTGGCGGCGTTGACCACCAGCAGAAAGCGGTTCTCCTCAAAGCGGTACAGGTAGGCGTCGTCTACGGCGCCGCCGTCCTGGTCGGGAATGATACAGTACTGGGCCTGGTTCAGATCCAGGGCCAGTACGTTGCTGCTGAGGACATGCTGCAAAAATTTCACCCGGTCCGGGCCCTCCACCAGCAGCCGACCCATGTGGGACACGTCGAAGAGGCTGCATGCGTGGCGGGTGTACAAGTGTTCGGCGACGATGCCGGTGGGGTACTGGATGGGCATTTCCCAGCCGCCGAAGTCCACCATAGAGGCGCCGGCCTGGATGTGGACGTTATAGAGCTGGGTGCGTTTGAGATCACTCATGGTTATTTGTCTCCTTTTTTGACCTTGATAACGTACAATATGCTGTTTGAGCGCGCAAAAAGAGGCGCAAAATTCCCTGTGAGAATTTTGTGCCTCCGTCCCTTTACCTGAGAGATTCCCCGCAGACGGCAGTCCGCAAGTTGCCCCGTTGGTGAGCGGCAAACCGCCGCCACTCTCCGGAGTGTCGTCCTAGCCCGATCCTTTTACCTGAGAGTTTTTGCATACCCCTTCGGTGCCACGGCGAAGCGCAGTCTCTCCCGAACTAATCATCCGATCAAAATATTAAAAATTGAATGAAAACCTGCAAAAAAGGGGGATAAAACTGCACCCTTTTTAGGTAAAATATCACATCGGCAGAAACTTGTCAAGAGCGGCGGGGCAGAGGGAAAGCGGTGGGCAAAAGGGGGCGCCGGGATGGTCCGGAGACGGAAGAAACCCGCCGCTGGATTTCCTGCCGGCGGCGGGTTTTTCTGCCCGGTGATGCAAATTAGAACCTGCGGACTCAGACAGTCTGAAATGCCTTCTCAAAGGTGGGATAGACCCGGTTGCAGTAGTTCATCAGCAGGGCGACAGCGTCGGTGGTCATGGCTACGGCGTCCGCCTCCTGCACAAAGGTGTGGGCGATGGCCCAGACGGTCCGGTTCTTCTTATCCACCCAGAACTTGACCAGGTGAGAGGTCCGGTGCAGATCGTTAGCGGTGGTGACGGCCACATGACTCTTGCCCTTGGGGATCTCAATAAACTCCGGAAGCATCACAGAGACATAACCGCCCTCCCGGGGAAAGCGGGCCACCAGGTAGCGGGGGCCGAACACCTCGCCGTTGACCAGAATGTGTACCCGGTCCTCGGTTTCCGATTCATACAGCTCACATTCGAACTCACTCTCTTTAAATGCGTTCATAAACGCTTCTGTCACAGGCAGCATGTCGTGTAACCTCCGTTTTCTTTATATGGTAAGTATAACATTTTTATCATATCATTTCTCTCTCTGGGGTGCAACCAAAACTTTCTGCCTCCGCGCCGGTTTCTGCTCCGGTACAGCCCATTGACAACGGCTGGGGCTTGCTCTTATACTGAGAGAAAAAAACTGTCAGGAGTGTGATTTGACCATGAAAACAGAACAGTTAACTGCGGAATCCGGCTTCCAGGTTCCCGGTCTCAACGCTGTGGAGGGGGAGGGTACGGTGGTCCTGATGGCCCACGGCTTCGGCAGCGAAAAGCGGGGCCACACACCGCTGTTTATGACTGAGGGACTGAAGGCGGCGGGCTTCGGGGTATACGGCTTTGATTTTCCGGCCCACGGGGACAGCCCCCTCACCGGCGACCAGCTGACCATGGAGCACTGCCTGGACAGCTGCGGAGCGGCGGAGGCCCGGGTGCGGGAACTGGCTCCTGACGCGGAAATTGTTTACTTTGGTTCCAGCTTCGGCGCCTATACCGTGCTGCTCTACCTGGCCACTCGGCCCCATTGGGGGAGGAAAGCCTATCTGCGCTCTGCCGCCATCGACATGCCCCGTCTAATCTGGCAGATCGCCGGGGAAAACGAGGCATTTCAGCGGGACGGATATTGCGATCTGACCGATTATAACCGACCCCTGAAGCTGACCAGGGCCTTTTGCGAGAACCTGAGCCAGTACGATGTTTTCCAGCTGTACCAGGCCGGGACCGCCCAGCTGCGGATGATCCATGGCGAACAGGACAGCACAGCCTCTCCAGCTGCGGCCCGGAAGTTTGCGGCGGAGAAGGGGGCAGAGCTGATCCTGGTGCCCGGCGCGGAGCACCGGCTTATGGAGCCCGGCAACCCGGAGCGGGCGCTCCAGGCGGCCATCGACTTCTTTGCGAAGCGGTAACAGGAGACGAATCAAGTTATGCGCCGCTGTCAGCGAGAGCGGCAGGGCGTAAAAAGGACCGCTGGGTTTCCGGATGGAAACCCAGCGGTCCCTTGCTGTTTATGCGGCAGCAGACGCGGAAATGACTTTTCGCAGCGTTGATTTACTCCACTTTCAGCATTCGGTACCCCACGCCGATGTGGGTTTGAATGTACTGAGGAGAATGTGGCTTCTGCTCAATTTTCTTGCGCAGCGTGGCCATAAACACCCGCAGGGAGGCGATATCGTTGTCCCAGCTGCTGCCCCAGATATTTTGAGTGATAAAGGTGTGGGTCAGCACCTTGCCGACGTTTTTGGATAACAGACACAGCAATTTGTATTCAATCGGTGTCAGGTGCAGTTCCTCGCCCCCCAGATAAGCGCATCCAGCGGCATAATCCACGCGCAGCCGGCCGTTTGTAAAAACGGACGACGCTGTAAAAGACTCGCTCTGCATCATAGCCAGCCGCCTTTGCGTGACGCGCAGCCGTGCCAGCAGCTCTTCTACGGAAAAGGGTTTTGTCAGGTAATCGTCCGCCCCTGCGTCCAGCGCGTCAATTTTGTCCGTATCTTCGCTGCGCGCACTGATCACAATAATGGGCATATTCGACCATGTGCGGATTTTTTTTATGACCTCTACGCCGTCGATGTCCGGAAGGCCCAGATCAAGAAGGACAATATCCGGATTGTGAGAAGAGGCTTCCAGAATTGCGGAAGCGCCGTTCGGCGCGGTCAAATGGCGATAGTCATGGGCTTTTAACGTGGTTGTAATCAGGTTTTTTACCGATGAATCGTCTTCTACCACTAGAATTGTAGGTTTATTCATGTAACTCGACCTCCCCGGCAGGCAATGTAAAGGTAAATACCGTCCCGTGCGGTGGGTTGTCCGAGACGGAAATGCATCCGCCGTGGGCGTTTATGATGGATTTGCACAGCGACAGGCCCAGCCCCAGGCTGCGGCGGCTGTCTGCGATTTGATTTGCGCCGCTGAAAAACATATCGAAAACCCGCGGCTTCATTTCATCTGGAATCCCGGCACCGTCATCGGCGATGGAAATGACGGCTTTATCATACTGCTTTTTGGTGGAGATCAGGATGTGCGACCCCTTGGGCGTGTATTTGATTGCATTGTCCACAATATTGATTACCACCTGGACAATGAGCTTTGCGTCCATTTTGGCGAGTAGAAATTCGTCCTCATTTTCCACCTCGATATGATGTTCCACGCTTTTGCGGTTTACATGCCGCAGCGCCTCGATGATGACGTCATCGACTAAATCTTCGGAAAGACTCAGATTCAAACGGCCCTCTTCCAGCCGCGTCACAGAGAGCAGGTTTTCCACGAGATTGATCAGCCACATGGAGTCGTCATAAATATCCGTGTAGAGCTGCTTTTTGGTATCTGCGTCAAAGGAAGCGCCGTTGGACAGCAAATTGCTGGCGTTGCCGGAGATAGAGGTGAGCGGTGTCCGCAAATCGTGTGAAATTGTACGGAGAAGGTTTGCTCTCAGCTGTTCATTTTTTGCCAGGATAGCGGCCTGCTCTTTCTCTCTGGCGTTTTTTTCGTTTTCCAGGGCCAAAGCGCATTCGCCGAGAATCGACAGCACAATACTGCGTTCGAAGGCATCCGGAGGCTGCTCCCCGATGACGATGCCAACCACACCGTATACCCGGTCGTTGACCCGCACCGCCAGATACAGGCAGCGGGCATTGGAAAGGGTTTGCGTAGTTGCCCCCGCGTGCTTATTATTCTTTAAGACCCACGCCGCAACTGCCTGTTCATTTTCGGAAACCCATTCATCTGCCGGCGCTTTCTCAGATGCCGGGAAAAGAGCGGGGGCGCTCAAAGTGCCATTTTCCGCAAAGTATGCGATGATGTCCCTGCCAAGCAGTTTGATCAGCTGGCTGGCGGTCACTGCCATAATATCGTCCCGGCTCTTGGCCTGTTGCAGGGATTGATTGGTGTCCAGCAGCACCTTTGTGCGGAACGCAGCCTGTGCTGACTGTTTTGCGTGGTTTTTCAGCTTGACGGCCAGGGAACTGGTCAAAAGCGCCGCCAAAAACATAATCAGAAACGTGACGGGATATCCCTTGTCATACGCCTGGAGGGTGAATTTCGGCTCTGTAAACAGAAAGTTAAACACCAGAACACTGACGACGGAGGAAATCAGACTGTAGACGCGATTGGTTGTGGTCACAGAGGTGACGAGCACGGCCAGAACGTAGACAGTAATGATATTTGCCTCCTCGAAACCGAGATGATAGAACAGAAAGCCGATCAAACTTGCGGCAATTAAAATGCCGGTGCTTTTGAGAATATCGGCTGCGGAGAAGACAATGCCGCTGGTTCTCTTTGCTTTTTTCGGACGATAGACGGAGGTGCTCGATATGGAATCGGGGATAATATGGATATCCAGATTTGGCGCGTTTGCGATGAGCTGCTCGGTGAAAGCCGGCTTGCGGAACAGCCGTTTTTTTGTGGCAGTGCTGCGCCCCACGACGATTTTGGACACACCGGATAGGCGGGCAAATTCTGCGATCTGGAATGGAATATCGTCGCCGTAAACCGTTTCGATTTTGGCGCCCAGCTGTTCTGCAAGGTGCATATTTGTCCGGAGCCGTTTCACATCCTCCTGATCCATGGCGGGGAAGTCAGGGGTTTCCACAAACAGGGCGGTAAAGGCGCTGCGGAAAGCGCTTGCCATCCTGGCAGCGGTGCGGATGATTTTGGCGTTGGAGGGGGAGGAGGAGAGGCATACCAGAATATGCTCGTCTGTGTGGTAATCGCCGTGGCGTTTGACCCGTGCGGTTTCGGTTAAAAGGTTTACTCTGTCTGCGCAGCGCCGCAGGGCAATTTCCCGGAGGGCCGTCAGGTTTTCCACGGTAAAGAAATTCTCAACGGCTTTTTTAGCCTGGGCCTCCCGGTACACCTGGCCGGTATTCAGCCGATCAATGAGTTCCTGCGGCTCGATATCCACAAGTTCGACTTGGTCGGCGTTGTCAAACACGGAATCGGGGATACGCTCCCGCACGAGCACGCCGGTGATGGAGGCAACGGTGTCATTCAGACTTTCGATGTGCTGGACATTCACCGTTGTGTAGACATCGATGCCTGCTTTCAGAAGCTCCTGGATATCCTGATACCGTTTGGTGTGGCGGCAGCCGTCTGCATTGGTGTGGGCCAATTCATCCACAAGAATGAGCTGAGGGTTCCGCGCAATTGCGGCATCAATGTCAAACTCCTGTAAAGCAATACCGTTGTGTGCTGCGGTGAGTTTGGGAAGGCACTCCATCCCGTTGAGCAGAGCGGCGGTTTGCGGGCGGGCATGTGGCTCGATGTAGCCTGCGACCACATCAATCCCGTGCCGTTTTACGGCATGAGCAGCTTGCAGCATTGCATAGGTTTTTCCGACACCGGCGGCATATCCAAAGAATATTTTCAAATGGCCGCCTGAGGGATTCCTCTCCGCCTTTTGGACCGCCTTTAACAGCTGGTCGGGATTCTGTCTGTTGTCTTCCATGTGATCACTCCCATCTGAGTTAGGCGCTGTAGACAGAGCAGCGCCGGGAAAGAATCATTGAGAACAGCGCTGGAATTCAGTCAATATGTTAGCACAGTTTCCGTACCATTTCTACTCGAAGCACATCAGCATGGGACCTGTTTGCTGTGATAAAAACGGACGATCAGGTTAGGGAGCTGATTTGCCAGCGGATGCCCATTGGTTTCCGACCACACAATCTGTGTGAGCACACCGTTATAGATAAGGGGGGTCACGGACAGATTGACGGAGCTGGCGATGAATCTATGGGGTTCCAGCACAACGGTGGAAAGATGGAGGTGCGGATGACTGCTGAGGTCGGACTCTGCCGTCAGAAAGCCAAAATCAATCTCAGCTGTCTCCAGCTTTTTCAGGATATCCTCTGCCGAGCCGGAAAACAGACGCAGTTCACAGGCAGGATTAGCTTGCAGAAACGCCTCCAGGAAATCCGAAACCGATGCAATCGTCGCGGAATTATCAAACGCGATGCTGAGCGCAGGGAGCGCGATTGCGGCGGAGAGCTGAGTTTGATTGCGTTCAAGAAAAACGTCCAGCTTTTTCATGGCGAGATTGCCCAGAGCAAAGACTGCGGCTACGGCACAGATGAGAAGCGCCTCTTTCATAGCATCACCTTCTTTCGCAGGTTAAAGGTGGAAGCACTTCTGAATGTCTTTCATGCTTCCAAGGACAAGGATGGTGTCCTCGCTGGGGAAACAGGTGTCCGATGTTATATTGAGATTGATGGCGCCGTTGTGCTTGATAGCCATGATGTTGATGTTGTATTTTTTTCGGATATCCAGCAGTCCGACTGTTTTTTCAATCCACGTCGCCGGCACGGACACTTCGAAAATAGCGTGTTCCTCATCCAGTTCTATGTAGTCGAAAATGTGATCGGAGCTGTATCGGATGGCAGTCCATGCAGCCAACTGCTTTTCGGGGTAGACTACTTCATCCGCGCCATTTTTCAGTAAAAACTTGGCGTGAACATCGCTTGCAGCCCGTGAGACTACCATTTTTGCCCCGAGCTCCTTGAGGAGGGAGGTGGTTTCCAAAGAGCTCTGGAAATCGTCCCCGATTGCAACGATGCACACATCAAAATTACGGACCCCCAGAGAACGGAGAAAGTCCACATTTGTCCCATCGCCGATTTGCCCATTTGTCACATAGGGAAGCGCCGCCTCCACCCGGCTCTCCTCCTGATCCACGGCCATCACCTGATGGTGCAGTTCATCCAGCTTCATTGCAATGTGTCGGCCGAATCTTCCGAGACCGATCAACAAAATTGATTTCATAAAAATTGCTCCTTTGCGTCATTATCCGACCGTTATTTTTTCCTTTGGATACTTAGCGCCGCCGTCATGCGTTTCGGACAGCGCTGCAAAGATCAGGGTAAGTCCGCCGACCCGGCCAAAGAACATCAGCGTAATCAGAATCACTCTGGAGATTGGACCAAGCTCCGGCGTAATGCCCAGGGACAATCCCACTGTCCCGATGGCAGAGGCGGTTTCAAACAGAGCGGAGATCAGCGGAACGCCTTCTATACGGCAAATCAGCATACCGCCGGACAGAAATAAAACCAGATACAGCAGCAAAATAATTGCCGCACTTCTGATCGTGTCTTCGGGGATTCGGCGGCGGAAGAAATGTGCGTGTTCCCTTCTTCGGAACACGGATAAGGCGGAAGAAAACAGAACTGCGATTGTTGTGGTTTTCATGCCGCCTGCCGTAGAACCGGGGGAACCGCCGATCAGCATCAGAAGGATCATGAGCAGCTGTCCTGTTTCGCTGAGCTGTGTCAGATCTGCGGTGTTGAATCCGGCCGTTCGCGTGGTAACCGACTGGAACAGGGAAGTCCAGACGTTTTGACCAAGAGGCAGATCTGAAAATTCAAAGAGGAAGAAATAAACGGCCGGAGCAGCGATCAGGATTCCGGTTACCGTAAGGATGACTTTGCTCTGCATCCGGTACTTTTTTAGATGCCACTTGTGTACTTTGATATCCTCCCATGTGAGGAACCCGATGCCGCCGGTCACAATCAGCGCCATAATTGCGCAGTTGACAACCGGCTGTGCTGCGTAAGGGGTGAGAGAAGAGAAGGGGGCCTTCACACCGATTAAATCAAAGCCGGCGTTGCAGAACGCCGATATGGAGTGAAACAGCGCGTACCAGATTCCGTTCACAAGGCCAAATTCCCGGCAAAAAACAGGTGCCAGTACGGCGGCGCCAATCAGTTCAATGGATACAGTTGTCTTGAGTATGAACGATGTCATGCGCACAATACCGCCGACTTGGGGGGCGGAAATGGCCTCCTGCATAGTGCTTCGCTGCATAAGGCCGATTTTTCGGCCTGAAAGGGTTACGATAGACACGGCAACCGTCACAACACCCATACCGCCGATCTGGATTAAGAGCAGAATAATACCCTGTCCAAAGCTGGACCAGTAGGTGGCGGTATCGTGAAGCGCCAGGCCGGTCACGCATACAGCGGAGGTTGAGGTGAAGAGTGCGTCCATAAAGGGTGCGCGGCTTCTGCCCTGGGTGGCAGGAGGCAGCATCAGAAGCAGGGTGCCCAACAGAATCACCGAGAGGAAACCCAATATAATCACCTGAACGGAGGTGATGTGCCGGTGCTTTTTCTTTTTCATAAGCTGCATTCGTTCCATCTGTTATCCTCCGAAATCCTGTTTGAACTGTCTTTAGCATATCTTTATTTGCATTAAGTGCGTGTAAACATGTGCCTGGCGGTATTAAGGCTGCATAAAGAAAAGCATAGGAGCCGTGGGCCCCTATGCTTGAAAAACGATGGGTTCGAAGCGTGTGACGGGGGAAAGTGGGATTCTTGCGCGGGTTATTCCTGTAAAATGCCGTCCAACATCAGATTTACCTTCAGAACATTAACGCTTTCCTCTCCGAATACGCCGAGAAATTTGCTGTCGGTGCATGTTTGGATGATTTCTCTGACTTCTGTCTCAGTCCTGCCGGCTGCTTTCGCAATCCTTGCCACCTGAAATTCAGCCGCCGCAGGGGAAATATGGGGGTCAAGACCGCTGCCGGAACAGGTCACAAGGTCAACCGGGATTGCCGTCTCATCCATGTCGGGGTTTGCCGCCCGGAGCAGTTCCACACGTTCGGCTACCAGCGCTTCGTATTCTGCGCTGGCAGGGCTCAAATTCGATGGTGCGGCATACATCAGCGTTGTTCCGTTTTCATCCTGATAGGTGGAGACATCAATATTCATAATCCGTCCCCACATATGGGCTTCATCGGTGTATTGCTGCCCCAGCAGCTCACAACCATACTTTTTACCGTCTATTTCAATGATACTTCCGTTTGCTTTGTCAGGGAAAATGAGCTGTGCCATGCCGGTTACAACGCCGGTATAAACCACGCCGCAAAGCAATGTGAAGATGAGAAAGATGATTGCCGCTTTGGGTAATACATTTTTTAATGTTTTCATCGAAACCCCTCCTTATGCCAGGCCCAGTACAACTAGCAGCATGTCAATCAGCTTGATGAAGATAAACGGTGCTGCCAGACCGCCGAGGCCATAGATGAGAAGGTTGCGGGACAGGAGTTTTCCTGCCGAAACCTCCCGGTATTTCACGCCTCTCAGTGCCAGCGGAATCAGTGCAATGATAATCAGTGCGTTGTAAATGATAGCGGAGAGCACGGCGCTCTGTGGGGAATGCAGCCCCATGATGTTAAGTGCTGTCAATCCCGGGTACAGGCCCATGAACAGCGCTGGGATAATGGCGAAATACTTGGCCACATCGTTTGCAATGGAGAATGTGGTCAGGCTGCCTCTGGTCATTAAAAGCTGCTTGCCGATCCGGACAATGTCAATCAGCTTGGTAGGTGAGGAATCCAGATCTACCATATTGCCGGCTTCCTTGGCTGCCTGGGTGCCAGTGTTCATCGCCACGGCCACATCCGCTTGGGCCAGGGCCGGGGCATCGTTGGTTCCGTCGCCGGTCATGGCGACCAGATGCCCTTTTGTCTGGAAATCACGGATCATTTGGAGCTTGCCTTCAGGCGTTGCCTCTGCCAGGAAATCGTCCACGCTGGCCTCTGCTGCAATCGCCGCCGCAGTGGTGGGATTATCCCCCGTAATCATAATGGTTTTGATGCCCATCTTCCGCAGGTCAGCAAATTTTTCCTGCACCCCCTGCTTGATGATATCTTTCAGGTGAATTACGCCGAGGATTTTATGGTTTTTGGCAACCACCAGAGGGGTGCCGCCCTGCTGTGCGATGCTCTGCACGACCTGGCTGCATTCTGCGGAATAAATGCCCCCAGCGTGAGTCACATACTGCTGCATGGCTTCTGCGGCGCCTTTGCGGATTTCGTTGCCGTCATAATTTACGCCGCTCATGCGGGTTTTGGCAGTAAAAGGGAAGAACGTCATATTTTTGTCGGAAAGGGTCCGGCCACGAATGCCATATGCCTCTTTTGCCAGCACGACCACACTCCGTCCCTCCGGTGTCTCATCCGCCAGAGAGGAGAGTTGGGCGGCATCGGCCAGTTCCGCTTCACTTGCGCCGTCGACCGGAATGAACGCGGATGCCTGACGGTTGCCCAAGGTGATGGTGCCCGTTTTATCCAGCATCAGAATATCCACATCCCCTGCCGCTTCAATGGCTCTGCCGCTCATGGCCAGCACATTTGCCTGGTTCAGCCGGCTCATACCGGCAATGCCGATTGCAGAGAGCAGTGCGCCGATGGTGGTAGGCGCAAGGCAGACAAGCAGAGCGACCAGCGTTGTGATGGAAGTCGGATTATCAATCCCCGCCTGCTTCGCCGAGAAGATGGAGTAAGTGTACAGTGATACCGTCACCAAAATAAAGATGATGGAGAGGGCCACCAAAAAAATCTGAAGCGCAATTTCGTTAGGGGTCTTTTTCCGGGCGGCACCCTCCACCATGGCGATCATCTGATCCAGAAAGCTCTCGCCGGCCTCGCTGGTAATCTGGACGACAATCCAGTCGGAGAGTACCGTCGTACCCCCGGTGACGGCGCTCCTGTCTCCACCTGCTTCCCGGATAACAGGGGCGGATTCGCCGGTGATGGCGCTTTCATCCACCGAGGCCGCCCCCTCTACGACTTCGCCGTCGCCTGGAATCTGCTCACCTGCCCTGACGATAACCAAGTCCCCCTTTTTCAGCTCAGCGGAGGAAACGGAGGTCAGCTGATCCTTCTTTTCAGGGGAAGGAATTTTATGTGCTTCCACATCCTTCTTTGCCGCCCGGAGGGAATCCGCCTGGGCCTTGCCTCTGCCTTCTGCGATGGCTTCTGCGAAATTAGCAAACAGGCAGGTGAACCACAGGATGATTGCGATGGCCAGCGTGAAGCCGCTGGGTGCGTCTTTCCAGCCGAACAGGGAGACGATCCAGAGTACGGTAGTCAGAATGGCAGAAAGATAGACCAGGAACATAACGAGGTTTTGGACCTGTATTTTGGGGTTCAGTTTGAGAAAAGAATCTTGAATGGCTCTGCCGAGCAGCTTTTTATCGGCAAAAGCATGTTTGGGTTTCGATGCCATAACAGTACCTCCTTATACAATGCTCTGGAAGAATTCGGCAATCGGTCCGAGCGCCAGCGCCGGGAAGAAGCTGAGTGCGCCAACCAGCAGGACAATGAAGATCAGCAGGAACACAAACATGGCGTTGGTTGTGGAAAGGGTGCCGGCTGTGGTTGCGATTCGCTTCTTTCCCGCCAGGCTGCCGGCAATGGCCAGTGTTCCGATGACAGGAAGGAACCGTACAAACAGCATAACCAGGCCAAGGGATACGTTGAGAAATACAGTGTTGGCGTTAAAGCCGGCGAATGCGGAGCCATTGTTTCCGCCTGCTGATGAATAGGCGTACAAAATTTCAGATAGTCCATGTGCTCCGCCGTTGTTCAGACTGTCTGCGACACTTGGCACCGCCGCAGCAATGCCGCTGCCGATCAGAATGGCGATCGGGGTTGCCAGGCAAACAAGTGCGGCCCATTTCATTTCGTAGGGTTCAATCTTCTTGCCGAGGAATTCAGGTGTTCTGCCCACCATCAGGCCGGCAATGAACACCGTCAGAATGGCAAAGGCAAGCATGCCGTAGAGTCCGCAGCCGGTACCGCCGAAAATGACCTCACCAAGCTGCATCAGAAGCATTGTCACCATGCCGCCCAAAGGTGTATAGCTGTCGTGCATCGAGTTGACAGAACCATTGGAGGCGGCCGTTGTATACGCGGCCCATGTAGAAGAGGCTGCAATACCGAACCGGGTTTCCTTGCCCTCCATATTGCCGCCCGCCTGGTCGATCATGGAGATATTAACGTTTCCATCCTGGGCCAGCTGCGGCGTTGCTGCCTGCTCGTTGACAGCAATGGTGCCAAGTGCAAGGACAAGGCAGATGAACATGGCCATGAAAATCGCGATGCCCTGTTTCTTGTTTTTGACGGCCTTACCAAAGGTAAAGCATAAGGCCGCGGGAATCAGCAGAATGGACAGCATTTCAACAATATTGGTAAACGGATTGGGGTTCTCCAGCGGATGAGCGGAGTTAACGCCCATAAAACCGCCGCCGTTGGTGCCGCTCTGTTTGATGGCAACCTGACTTGCCGCAGGTCCCATAGGCACAAACTGCTCTGTTACAATGTCTGCATCGGGAACGGTTTCGCCATCCACCGTTACCGTATTGGTTTCCAAATCAATCTGAGCATCTTCTAAAATCTCGCCTTCTGCGCTGACCGCAATCGGTTCAACCAGAGATACGGTTTCAGCGCCCTTCCAGTTCTGGATCACGCCGCCGCTAACCAGCAGTAGAGAGATAACCAGGTTCAGCGGGAGGAGAATGTGGATGACGATCCGCGTCATATCCACCCAGAAGCTGCCCAGCCCATCAGTTTTTACTTTGATAAAGCCCCGGATCATTGCGAACAGTACCGCGATACCAGTAGCTGCTGATACGAAGTTCTGGACCGTCAGGCCCAGGGCCTGGATCAGATAGCTCAGCGTGGATTCGCCGCTGTATGCCTGCCAGTTTGTATTGGTGACAAAACTGACGGCTGTGTTAAAGGACAGATCCCATTTTACACCGGGAAGGCCCTGTGGGTTTCCCGGCAGTACACCCTGCAAAAGCTGGAGCAGGAACAGAAAAACAAAGCCGATGCCGGAAAAGAGAAGCACTGAAACAGTGTATTTTTTCCAATTCATCTGCTCCTCCTTATTGACCCGCAGCACTTTGTATACGGCGTTTTCACAGGGGATGAGAATTTTGGATAAAAAGGTTTTTTCGCCGTTCATGACCTTATTGATGTACGCGCCCAGCGGAATCGCCAGGACAACAAGAACGGCGAGGTAGAGTATGTACTGCAAAACGGCACTCATGGTTGTGGATCTCCTTTCATGGGAATAAAAGCATAGTAAATGGACAGTGCCCCCGTACAGAGACTGGTTGTACTGATAAAAACATGCATGATTACGTCCTCCTTCGCGTAAGAGTTTAGCACTGCGTTGATAAAAAAGGGATTAGCAAGGGGAGTGTAGCATAAAGACGACGTTAACCGTCTTATAGCCATCCGAAGAGCAGGGCAAAAGGCAGTGTGATCAGCGTAGTAGAAGCGGTAACCGCGATCAGTGTAAAAATCGGCAATCCGATAAACATTGCCAGAAAAGCGAGGTGCGGGTGGCGGAATGAAAAACGCTCGGCACGTTGGTCAAAACGGGCTTCAAATCTGTGAAGTGATTCTTTGATGGCAGGCATAACAAATTCCTCCTTACGTTAGCCATAGGGTAGCATGGGGAGGATTAAAACGGGAAAAGGCTCATCGGGATCAAATTAAGATACAGTAAACAGAGATGCGTTGCGCCGATCAGGCCTGAAGGCGCGCTGGCCTCAGAAAAACGGTGTGACCGCAAGGTCACACCGTTTTTCTATGGCAAAAGAGCCGTTTGTTGAGACTGGATTCCTTCTGGGTCTGTCAAAGTCAGCGGCTGGGACCGTCCTCACGGATCAGCAGCTTCAGAGCCTCCACACCTACCGCAATGGCGGCACTGGTGTCCAGGCTCTCCGCCTGGTCCAGCCCGGCGGCCTGACGCTCCTGGTTCCAGATCACGTGGAAACAGCTGCCGCAGCGGACGCCCAACGCGCTGGCTACCACAAAGAGGGCGGCAGATTCCATCTCGCTGGCCAGAACCCCCAGCCGCTTCCAGGCCTCCCACTTCTGGGTCAGCTCATAGGCCACCGGCATCCGTTCCGGAGCGTGCTGGCCGTAAAAGGAGTCCTTGCACTGGACCACGCCGGTTTTGCAGGGCTTGCCCAGGGCCTGGGCCGCCTGGACCAGGGCGGAGGTGACCTGGAAGTCGGGAACCGCCGGATACTCGATGGGGGCGTATTCCCGGCTGGTGCCCTCCATGCGTACGGCGCCGGTGGCCACCACCACGTCACCGGACTGGACGTCGGTGCGGATGCCTCCGCAGGTGCCCACCCGGAGGAAAGTGGTCACGCCCAGCTGGGCCAGCTCCTCCATGGCAATGGCGGCGGAGGGACCGCCGATACCGGTGGAGCAGACGCTCACCGGCTGGCCCAGCAGGGCGCCGGTCCAGGTGCAGTACTCCCGGTTGGTCTGCCGGTGAACCGGGTTGTCAAAGCGGGCCGCGATGGCGGCGCAGCGGCCCGGGTCGCCGGGGAGAATGCAGTAGCGGCCCAGCGGCGTGTCCCGGGTCAGGTGGAGGTGGAACGCGGTGTCCCGTGTGGATGGATTCATAAGATAGCGCCTCCCGGATTTTTTGTGCAAATGGTCTGTCCGTATTTTTTAATTATACGGTTCTTTGGGGGGATTGGCAACCGGATTGTGCTGGTTTCCCTTGTGCCCTGGTCGGAATGCGTGGTATAATGTGAAATATTATGTTGCTTTTTGGAGGTTCTCCTTATGTTAGAGATTTTACATGCGCCCGCTTACTATAAAAATGGTACCTTTGTCCCCGCCGGACAGGCTGCCGAGCTGCCCGCCCCGGAGGAGGCGAAAAAGGGTACCATCACCTATGGTATCCTGGCCAGCCACAACACCAGCGGCACCATGTCCGACCTGAAGATCAAATTCGACGCCATGGCCTCCCATGACATCACCTACGTGGGTATCATACAGACCGCCCGGGCCAGCGGTCTCAAGGAGTTCCCCCTACCCTACGTGCTGACCAACTGCCACAACAGCCTGTGCGCGGTGGGCGGCACCATCAACGAGGACGATCACGTATTTGGCCTGTCCGCCGCGAAAAAGTACGGCGGCGAATTCGTTCCCGCCCACCAGGCGGTCATCCACTCCTACATGCGGGAGCGGTACGCCGGCGGCGGCAAAATGCTGCTGGGCTCGGACAGCCACACCCGGTACGGCGCCTTCGGCACCATTGCCATGGGTGAGGGCGGCCCGGAGCTGGTCAAGCAGCTGCTGAATAAAACCTACGACATCGCCTACCCCCGCGTGGTGGCCATCTACCTGACCGGCGCACCCCGGCCCGGCGTGGGACCCCAGGACGTAGCCCTGGCCCTCATCGGGGCCACCTTTACCAAGGGAATTGTGAAAAACGCTGTCATGGAGTTTTTTGGCCCCGGCGTGGCTGCCCTGTCCATGGACTACCGCTGCGGCATCGACGTGATGACCACGGAGACCTCCTGCCTGTCCTCGGTGTGGAGCACCGATGAGACTGTGCGGGACTATATGGTGGCCCTGGGCCGGGAAGGGGAGTACAAAACGCTGGCCCCCGCCGACGGCGCCTATTACGATGATGTAATCACGGTGGATCTGTCCACGGTGGAACCCATGATCGCCCTGCCCTTCCACCCCTCCAATGCCTATCCCATCGCCGAGTTCAAGGCGAACATGATGGATATCCTCCACCAGGTGGACCAGGCCACTGTGGAGCAGTTCAAGCTCGAGAGCGCTCCGGTGTCCCTCACCGAGAAGGTCCGGGACGGCCGGTTTTACGTGGACCAGGCGGTGATTGCCGGCTGCTCCGGCGGCACGTATCAGAACCTGATGCGGGTATCTGAGATGCTGGAGGGCCGGTCCCTAGGGGACAACGCCCTGTGGCTCAGCTGCTACCCAGGCTCCATGCCCGCTTTCCTGGCTCTGGCCAAGAACGGGGCGTTGGCCCAGCTGGCTGCCGCCGGCGCGTCGGTGCGCAGCTGCTTCTGCGGCCCCTGCTTCGGCGCCGGGGATGTGCCCGCCAACGGGGCCTTCTCCATCCGCCACTC
Source organism: Clostridiales bacterium (assembly GCA_003150485.1). GTDB lineage: Bacteria > Bacillota > Clostridia > Oscillospirales > Oscillospiraceae > Onthomonas. Next base: position 108,695 of record QALX01000004.1, on the reverse strand, counting down.
CACCCGCAACTTCCCCAACCGGGAGGGCAGCAAGCCCTCTGACGGCCAGCTGTCCTACGTGGCCCTGATGGACGCCCGGTCCATTGCCGCCACTGTCCTCAATGGCGGCGCCTTGACGGCCGCCACCGAACTGCCCCATGTGCCGGAAGACCCGGCTCGGGAGCCCTACGAGTACGACGACACCCCCTACCGGAACCGGGTGTACTACGGCGTGGGCAAGGCCCGGCCCGAGGCCGAGCTGGTCTTTGGCCCCAACATTGCCGATTGGCCGGAGCAGATCGCCCTGCCCCAGGATTTGCTCCTGACAGCGGCCTGTGCCATCTACGACCCGGTCACCACCACCGACGAGCTGATCCCCTCCGGCGAGACCTCCAGCTATCGCTCCAACCCCCTGAAACTGGCCGAGTTCACCCTGAGCCGGAAGGACTCGGCCTATGTGGGCCGGGCCAAGGCCATCCAGGCGGTGGAGCAGAAGCGCCGTCAGGGCGTTGTGGACGAGGAGGTCACCGCGGCCCTGTCCGGCCACCAGCCGGAGACCACCGGTTTGGGCTCCTTCGTCATGGCCCTGAAGCCCGGTGACGGCTCTGCCCGGGAGCAGGCTGCCAGCTGCCAGCGGGTGCTGGGGGGCGTGGCCAATGTGGCGGCGGAGTACGCCACCAAACGGTACCGCTCCAACGTAGTGAACTGGGGGATGCTGCCCTTTATCGCCGCAGAGCTGGCCGGGCGGAACATCCAGCCCGGCGACCAGCTGTGGATTCCCGGCGTCCGGGCTGCCCTGGAAGGGGATGCGGAGACCCTGAACGCCACCCTGATTCAGAACGGGACGGAGCAGGCCATCACCCTGTCCCTGCCCAACCTGACCCGGGAGGAGCGGGATATCATCCTCTCCGGCTGCTTGATCAACTACTATAACGCGGAAGCGTAACAAACGGAAAACGGTGTCTGTGATCACAGGCGCCGTTTTTTTGTGTGCCTGGCCCGGCGGCCCAGGGCCGCGGCCAAATCAAACTGGGAGAGGGCCACCAACTGGCGCAGGAGCGGGAGGAGGAGGATGGTAGAGGCGATGTTGAAGACGGTGTGAATCATGGCGATGCCCTTGGCGTCGGGAACCAGGTGTTGGAAGGGGGCGGGGAACAGGGCCCAAAACAGGTGAAAGGCTGCCAGGAAGAGTACAGCGCCCAGTATGTTGAAGTACAGGTGGAAACGGGCCACAAACTTTGCGTGTTTCCCGGCATTGGAGGCGGCCAGGCAGGCGGTGCTGCACGTGCCGATGTTCTGACCACAGATGATGGCCACGGCGGCGGGGAAGGAGACCGTACCGGTGGCGGCAAAGGCCTGAAGGATGCCCACAGAGGTGGAGGAACTTTGCAAGATAGCGGTGATCACCGTACCGGCCAGGACTCCGGCCACCGGGTGGGAGAGCTGCTCAAAGAGCAGCCCCACGGCGGGATGGGCGCCCAGGGGGGCCAGGGCGGATTCCATACCGGCCAGTCCGGACAGAATCATTCCCAGTCCCAGCAGCATACCGCCGGTGAACTGGATGCGCTTCCGCTGTACAGGCAGCGTAAGCAAAAGGCCACAGCCCATCAGCAGAGGCCCCAGGTGGTCGGGGGCCAGCCAGGCCAGGGCGGAGCTGGCGGCGGCCTGGCCGGTGAGCCAGAACAGATGGGCGGTGCAGGTGGTGCCGATGTTGGAGCCCATGATAATGGCGGCCAGCTGGATGGGGCCTAAGATGCCGCTGTCCGCCAGGCCAATGCAGAAAACGGTGACGGCGGAGGAGCTGTGAACCGCGGCGGTGACCAGTAAACCGGCGAAAAAGGCCCGGGGAGCAGTGCCGATGGTCTGGACTAGAAAGCGGTCGAGCTGGCTGCCGGCCAGATTTTGAAGGCAGGTGGTGAGCAGAGGCAGACCCGCCAGAAACAGCGCCACACTAACGGCGAAGAGGAGAAAATAGGCTAAATTCACAGTGAAAACTCCCAGATATTCCAGAAAGATTGTAAGAAGCGTGAAAAAACGACTGCGAAACGCAAAAATATAGCGCGAAATTTGTGGTTCAGTGCATGGAAATTCACAGGGAAAATGGTATAATGGACAGAGCCTTTTGCAGAGAGAAGGAACAAAGAACAACAAACGAAGAGGAGCTCGATATGTCCATATTAGATGTGTTTGCGCTGCTGGGCGGCGTGGGCCTGTTCCTGTACGGCATGATGCAGATGTCCGATGGGCTGAAAAATGCCGCAGGCGATCATCTGCGTATTATTTTGGAAAAGGCGACTCGGAACCGGGTTGTCTCTGTTTTGGTAGGCGTTCTGGTCACACTGATGATTCAGAGCTCCTCCGCGACTGACGTAATGGTGATCGGCTTTGTCAACTCCGGGCTGATGAACCTGTCCCAAGCCCTGGGCGTGATTATGGGGGCCAACATCGGCACCACCGTAACGGCTCAGCTTACCGCATTCAACCTCAGCGCTTACGCACCGGTGATCCTGTTTGTGGGCGCGGTGATGTACCTGTTTATGAAAAAAGCCCAGGTGCGGTATGTCGGATCGGTGATTATGGGGTTCGGGATGCTGTTTGAGGGCATTGCCCTGATGAAGGCGGCCATTGTGCCCATGTCGGAGACGCCGGAATTTGTGGCCATGCTCCGGGGCATTTCCAATCCTGCGGCCGCCCTGCTCTTTGGTCTGGCCTTTACCGCCCTGGTCCAGAGCTCTTCCTCGTCTATCGCAATTTTTCAGACCTTTGCCATCCAGGGCATCCTGGACTACCAGACTACGGTATATCTGATCATCGGCGCCGCCGTGGGTTCGGTGACACCCAACCTGCTGGCCTCCCTGACCACCAACCGGAACGGCAAGCGCAGTGCGCTTCTGAACCTGATCTTCAACCTGATCCGGGCATGTATTCTGATGCTGCTGATCACGGTATTTCCTCGGGTACTCACACTGATCCAAAGCCTTGCTCCTGGGGACATCGGACGGCAGATTGCCCACACCCATACCCTGTTTGCCATCTTTGCCGTTCTGGTGGAGCTGCCTCTGTCCAATCTGATTGTGCGTCTGTCCCGAAAGATGCTTCCTGTGCTCCCCTCTGAAACCCAGAAGGCAGAGCACCAGCGCCTGGTCTATCTGACCCAGTTGGACACCATTCCAGTGGCGGTGGCTCTGAGCCAGGCCAAGCTGGAGATCGTCCGCATGGGGAAATTTGCCGAGCGCAATCTGCGCACTGCCATTGACTGCGTCCTGGAGCGGGATGAGGAAAAGCGCCGGCAGGTTCTGGAGACCGAGGCGGTGGTGGATTACCTGGACGGCCAGATTACCCAGGCCCTGATCAACATGCGTTACCACCATATGACGGACAAGGAGCTCAACAGGCTCTCCCGAATGCTGCTGGTGGTCTCGGACATCGAGCGCATCAGTGACCACGCTGAGAATCTCACCAAGTATATGCTGAGCCTGAAGGAGCGGCGGGTCAGCATCTCTGAGCCCGCCCTGGAGGATCTGCGGGAGATCAGCGACGCCACGATGGCAGCCATGCACGTTGCCCTGGAGGTCTTTGCCGGAGATCAGTTTGACCGGCTGGACGAGGCAGAGCGGCTGGAGAATGTGGTAGATGACCTGGAGGAGCGCTGTGTGCGCAACCACATGGACCGGCTGCTGGACTCCACCTGCAACCCGGTTTGCGGGGTGATCTTCTCAGATATGGTCACTGACCTGGAACGCTGTGCGGATCACGCGGTGAACATCGCCTTCTCTCTCAGCGGCAAGTCGGAAAAGAGTTTTGTAAAAGATTAGGATCAGAAAAAGCAAAACAGTGCAGTCACGCCCGGGCCAGAGAACGGCCCGGGTGTTTTTTCAGCCGACTGGAGCTGGCATGGGACAATTTCCCTCTGGAATAGGCTTATGGGAAAGGGGGAATTTCTATGCTTTCCATTTTGATGCTGCTGTTCCTGCATGGGAACTTCGCGGCCCTGCGTCTGGGGGCGCAAGGCTCTTTCCCAAAGCCTCTCTCCGCCCAGGAGGAGCGGCTGGCACTGGAACAGGCCGCGGCAGGGGACCCAGAGGCCCGGAACTGCCTCATTGAGCACAACCTGCGCCTAGTGGCCCACATCGTTAAAAAGTACTACACTCAGACCGGCGGCGACTCGGATGATCTGATTTCCATCGGCACGGTGGGACTGATTAAGGCGGTAAACACCTATAACGTGGAGAAAAAAATCAAGCTGGCTACCTATGCTGCCCGATGCATTGAAAATGAAATCCTTATGTACCTGCGCAAGACCCGGCGGCTGTCCGGAGAGGTATCTCTCAACGACGCCCTGGACCAGGAGGACGAGGGAAATGCCTTGTCCCTGATGGATGTGATTCGGGTGGAGGACACCATGCTGGAGGATCTGAACACCCGGGACGCCTGCCGAAAGGTCCGGGGCGCGGTGGAGCGCTGCCTCAGTGAGCGGGAACAGCTGGTGATATTGAGGCGGTACGGTCTGGACGGCCAGCCGCCTCAGACGCAGCGGGAGGTGGCGGCCCAGTGCGGGATCTCCCGGTCCTATGTGAGCCGGATTGAAAAAAAGGCGCTGGAAAAGCTCAAAATTGAGTTCGGTGACGACGGATAACCTGTGAGAGAGAAAAAAGGTTGATAAAGCGGGGAAAAATGTTGTACAATGATCCCGTGAAAGCGAGAGAACAGGGCGGTTTTCCGCCCTCCAACAGCACAAAGGAGGGACACAATGGACGAGAATATGACAACGCTGCAAAAATGGGTGGACGAGAGCAGCAGCATCGTCTTTTTTGGCGGCGCAGGGATGTCTACGGAGAGCGGCGTCCCCGATTTCCGCAGCAAGGACGGCCTGTACAACCAGTGCTATGACGACCCGCCGGAAACCATTATCTCACACAGCTATTTCAGCTGTTATCCGGAGAAGTTCTATCAGTTTTACCGGGAGAAGATGATTGCTTTGGATGCAGAGCCCAACGTAGGGCACCTGAAGCTGGCAGAGCTGGAACAGGCGGGGAAGCTCAAGGCGGTGCTGACTCAAAATATCGACGGGCTGCATCAGAAGGCAGGCAGCAGGGAGGTACTGGAGCTCCACGGCAGCGTCCATCGGAACTACTGCATGAAGTGCGGGAAGTTCTATCCGGTGGAGACCATTGTGAACGGCGACGGCATTCCCTGGTGCAGCTGCGGCGGTATGATTAAGCCGGACGTGGTGCTGTACGAGGAGGCCCTGGACAACGACGTTATGTACCGGGCAGTGGAATACATCCGCAAGGCGGATATGATGATTGTGGCGGGCAGCTCTCTGGTGGTTTATCCGGCTGCGGGTCTGATCAACTATTATAAAGGGAAACGCCTGGTGCTCATCAACCGGTCCGCCACTCCCTTTGACAGCCAGGCCGATCTGGTGATCCACAACACCATCGGTAAGGTGTTTGGACAGATTCAGGTCCGCTGAAAGACGAAAGAACCCATAACAGGTTAAGGAAACGGCACGGAATGGCTCCGTGCCGTTTCTCTTTTATCTCGATGACGTTTATATGGGAGGGACATTTCACTGGGAAACCGTGGCGAGCTTTTCCAGAATGCGGGCGGAGACCTTGGTGTAGTAGGCCGCCTCCGCTGTCGTGAGTTCATCTTCGTCAATGGACTCCATCTTTTCCATGGTCTCCGCGTACTGGGTCATATAACTGGAATAGTCAGCAAGCATACTGGCGGTATCATCAGATTCGGAATATTTCTCCATAAAGGCTACGTACTCATCAAAGAAATCCTCATAGCTGTCCACGGCTTCCTTAAATTCCGGGCGAATAGTGGTCTCGGAGATTTCTGTGTCCGCATCATCGGAGGATTTCGGCTCCGTCTGTTCGGAGGAGCCCTGGCCTGCGGCTATTTGATTGGACGCGCCCGCCTCTGATTTTTCTGTGGTGTCATCGCCGCCGGTCTGCGCGGATTCTGATTCGGTGGACACTGTGGCGTTGTCGCTGGATGCGGGAGCTGCGGCGCTGTTGCCCTTACAGGCTGCAAGGGTAAGGGAAATAGCGGTTGCGAGCAATAGGATGATAAGCTTTTTCATTTGGATTCAGGCCTCCGTTTTTCTCTTTGCATAAGTGTTTCAGGTACAGGTGTTCGGCAAGCTTGCTTCACAGGGATCATAATAGCAGAAAACGAAATAATACGCAAGCGCGTATACGCAAAAGCGTATGATTTTTTACAATTTCCTTGAGGTGATCTTAATGACGGTCAAGGATGTTGTTGCGAACAGATTTCGGACCATTTGCAAAGAGCGGGAAATGCGATTTAATGAGCTGGCCACCAGCTCGGGGGTGACGCCCTCTACGGTGTACAGCATGTTGGATGAGCGCAGACGAGACATCTCTATCCTAACCATCAAAAAGCTTTGCGATGGGCTGGAAATTACCTTGGGAGAGTTCTTCTCTACGCCGGAATTCGACGCGTTAGAGCAGGAGATCAAATGATGTCGGAAAACGGAAAAGTCGTTTTGGCGGGAAAGCAAAGGAGGAAGCCTGTGAAAAGGCATCCTCCTTCGTCCGAATTACAGCTCCTTCACCGCCTTGACAATGCGGCTGGTCCCCAGGCGGTCCGCGCCCAGGGCCAGGAAATCCGCCCCGTCCTGGAGGGTGGCGATGCCGCCGGCGGCCTTGATTTTCAGGTGAGGGGCGATGTGCTGTTTCAGCAGGGCCACGTCCGCCCGGGTGGCGCCGCCGCCTGCAAAACCGGTGGAGGTCTTGATATAATCCGCCCCGGATTGGGAGACAATCTCACAGAGACGGATTTTTTCGGCCTCTGTCAGCAGGCAGGTCTCGATGATGACCTTGAGCACATTTCCATGGCAGGCATCCCGGACCGCCTGGATTTCCGACAGCAGGGCGTCCCAGCGCCCGTCCTTGACCCAGCCCAGGTTGATGACCATATCGATTTCCGCCGCGCCGTTGGCCACGGCGTCCGCCGCCTCACAGCACTTGACCGCTGTGGTGCTGTAACCGTTGGGGAAGCCGATGACGGTGCAGACCGGGAGCTGCCCCGCCAGGTAACCGACGGCCTGTTTGACGTAGCTGGGGGGGATGCAGACGCTGGCGCAGCCGCAGCGCAGCCCATCGTCGCAGAGCTGGCGAATTTCCGGCCAGGTGGCGGTCTGGGTCAGCAGGGTGTGATCCACCCGGCTCAGCAGTTGAGCAAGTTCCATAGTGGGAGTGCCTCCTTTGTGTGTTGGAAGTTGGAGCAAAAATGTGGTATAATGGGAAAAAGGAGATGAGGCCCTTGACAGACGAAGCATTGATTCAGGCGGCGCGCGCCATGCTGGAGCGCTCCTACGCGCCCTTTTCCCACTACGCGGTGGGGGCGGCCCTGCTGGGCAGCGACGGAAAGGTGTACACCGGCTGCAACATCGAGTCGGCGGCTTTCGGCGCCACCCTCTGCGCCGAGCGAGGGGCCATTTGCAACGCCTTCGCCCAGGGGTGCCGCAGCTTTGTCCGGGGGGCGGTGATCTCCAGCGGAGATGGGTATTGTACTCCCTGCGGCATCTGCCGCCAGCTGCTCTTTGAGTTTTCTGACCACCTGGTGATGCTCTGCTGCCGGAACGATGGAGCGTACCTGGCGCTGACGGCGGAGGAACTGCTGCCCCACGGGTTCCAAAGCGAGACCATGGAATAGAATGGCGCAGTGGCTTTGCGCATCTGATTATATCAGTCTTTCAGGGTCCGGACAAGGCGGTTTCCCGGTGCCCGGAGAGGGTCAATGGCCTTGGCGGCAGAAAAATACCAAAAAGAGATCGGAATTTATGGGATTCACCTTGCTTTTTTTTCGCATCTGTACTACAATGTGCTGTAATTTGTATAGAATACTGAATATGAAGACGAAAGAGGAATTTCTATGCTGGAAATGAAAGATCTCTGTTTTACCGCGAAGGGTGAGACAGGAGCAGTAGATATTTTAAACCACGTTAACCTGACTGTGGATGAGAATAAATTTGTAGTGATCACCGGCCCCAACGGCGGCGGCAAGACCACCCTTGCCAAGGCGGTGATGGGCATTGTCCAGCCCACTGCGGGCCAGATTCTCTGGAACGGAACCGATATCACTGGCCTGTCCATTACCGAGCGGGCCAAGCTTGGTATCTCCTATGGGTTCCAGCAGCCGCCCCGGTTCAAGGGACTGAAGGTGCGGGATCTGCTGAAGATCTCCGCCGGCCAGTGGCTGTCCCGGAAGGAGTGCTGTGACTACCTGAATAAGGTGGGCCTGTGCGCCAACGACTATGTGGACCGGGACGTGGATACCTCCCTCTCCGGCGGCGAGGTCAAGCGGATTGAGATCGCCAGCATTCTGGCCCGGAACGCCCAGCTGATGATCTTTGACGAGCCCGAGGCGGGGATTGATCTGTGGAGCTTCGCCAAGCTCACCGAGACCTTCACCATGCTCCACGCGGAGCAGCGGCGTACCATCCTGATTATCTCCCATCAGGAGCGGATCATCCGTCTGGCCGATGAAATTATCCTGGTGGCCGACGGTACGGTGAGCGCCCGGGGAAGCGTGGACGAGATCTACCCCATGATCGTTGGGGACACGGTCCACTGCTGCAAGCATATGGAGGGGAATGGAACATGCTGACAGAGACTGAAAAGGGATTGCTGGAAAAGATCGCCGACATGAAGGAAGGCGAGGCGGAGGGCGCGGTAAATGTCCGCATCGACGGCAAGAAGGTGCTGCGCAACAGCACGGATACCATCCGCATTGAGAGCAAAGAGGACAAAGACGGCATTGACATCTACGTCAAGGCTGGCAGCAAAAACGGCAGTGTCCATATCCCGGTGGTGCTCACTGAGACCGGCTTTAAAGATAAGGTGTACAACGATTTCTTCATCGGCGAAGGGGCCGAGGTGGAGATCGTGGCTGGCTGCGGTATCAACAACTGCGGCTGTGATGACAGCCAGCACGACGGCATCCACACCTTCTACGTAGGTAAAAACGCTAAGGTGACCTACTCGGAGAAGCACTATGGAGAGGGGGCCGGTACCGGCAAGCGGATCCTGAACCCGGAGACCATCATCTACCTGGAGGAGGGCGCCTCCATGACCCTGGACCTGAGCCAGATCGGCGGCGTGGACGACACCAAGCGCTACTCCAAGTGCGAGGTGGGGAAGGACGCGGAGCTGATTATTCAGGAGCGCCTGCTCACCGACGGAGAGCAGAACGCGGGCACCGAGATGGATGTCTTTCTCAAAGGAGACAACGCCAGAACTCGGGTTATCTCCCGCAGCGTGGCCCGGGGACACTCTACCCAGGTGTTCTATCCCCGGGTTCAGGGGGACTGTGCCTGTTTTGGCCACGTATCCTGTGACGCCATTATCATGGACAGCAGCAAAGTCCGCTCCATTCCGGAGATTACCTGCAACCATGTGGATGCTACCCTGATCCATGAGGCCGCCATCGGCAAGATCGCCGGTGAGCAGATCACAAAGCTCATGACGCTGGGTCTGACGGCGGAGCAGGCCGAAGAGAAGATCCTGGAGGGTTTTTTGCGCTGAACAACCGCTTTTTTACGATCAAACAGACAGCTCTGAGGAAAGCATTTCCTCAGAGCTGTTTTTTCTGTGGAACAGAAGGGCATTGCGCACAACAAAGGGCGGCGGAGGACGTTCCTTTGCGTGTAATTCACCAGAATTGACGGTGATTCTTGCGGCGAACAGAGAGGACATGCTATAATAAACAGGAAGATTAAAATGGGCTGACCAGTTGTTGCAGACCGGCTGGCGTATGGTTTGGGAGGATATAAAGAATGGCAATCCACGAAGAATGCGGTGTGTTCGGCGTCTATGACCCCCAGGGCGGCTGCGCCCACAGCACGTACTACGGGCTGTACGCCCTCCAGCACCGGGGTCAGGAGGCCTGCGGCATCGCGGTGACCAATAACCGGGAACTGTCCTACTACAAGGACATCGGGCTGGTGGGCGACGTGTTCCACCAGGAGATTCTGGACGAACTCAACGGTACCATGGCGGTGGGGCATGTCCGCTACGCTACCACCGGAGAGGGCAAGCGGGAAAACGCCCAGCCGCTGACTCTGTCTTACGTCAAGGGAACCCTGGCCGTGGTCCACAACGGCAATCTGGTCAATACGGAGACCCTGAGGGAGGAGTATGAGTACAACGGCGCTATTTTCCAGACCACCAGTGACACCGAGATCATCGCCTACACCATTGCCAAAGAACGGTTGACCTGCGGCAGCGTGGAGGAGGCGGTGAACCGAGCCATCCCTCATTTGGAAGGGGCATTCTCCTTGCTGGTTCTCTCGCCACGGAAGCTGGTGGCAGCCCGGGACCCCTGGGGGTTCCGGCCCCTGTGCATCGGGCGGAAGGGGGACGCCATCTATTTCTCCTCGGAGTCCTGCGGCCTGGACAGCGTGGGCGCCGAATATATCCGGGAGGTGGACCCGGGCGAGATCGTGGTGGTGGAGGACGGCCAGCTCCGCTCCATCCGGGACAACTGCCGGGATAAGAACCACCTGTGTATTTTTGAGTACATCTACTTTGCCCGTCCGGACAGCGAGATCTTTGGCCAGTCTGTCCATCTGGCCCGGCGCAACGCCGGCCGGCTTCTGGCCCAGGAGCACGCTGTGGAGGCAGATCTGGTCATCGGCGTGCCTGACTCAGGCCTGGATGCGGCCATGGGTTACGCGGAGGAGTCCGGCATTCCCTACGGCGAGGGCTTTGTGAAAAACCGCTACATTGGCCGCACCTTTATCACCCCTGACCAGGAGAGCCGGGAGGCGGCGGTGCGGATCAAGCTGGGGGCGCTGCGCTGCCAGGTGGCTGGAAAGCGGGTGGTGATGATCGACGACTCCATCGTCCGGGGTACCACCGCCAGCGCCATTGTCAGCCTGCTTCGGAGCGCCGGTGCTACCGAAGTTCACGTGCGCATCTCCTCTCCCGAGTTTATTTCCCCCTGTTTCTTCGGCACTGACATCCCAAATAAGGAAAAACTCATCTCCTGTCACCACAGTGTGGAGGAGATCCGGGAGATCATCAACGCGGACAGCCTGGGCTTCCTCTCTCTGGAACGGCTGCATCAGATCGCTCCTGACAGCGCCTGCGGCGGCTTCTGCGAGGGCTGCTTCTCCGGCACTTACCCCATCGACATGGGGGAAGTGGAATAACCGCTCTGACGAATCTGAACCCCCCGTCCGCACAAGCGGACGGGGGGTTGTCTTTATTGCAAAAGGAGGGAGGATAAAAGACACCGGGCAGGTAGCAAAGTACCTGCCCGGCTGGAGATGATAGAAACAAAACGAGGCTGCAATTCGTTTTGATCCGGAGCGAGAAGATTATACCTCAAACATCAGATCGCCATAGGTGGGAACGGGCCAGATGGACTTATCGACAATCAGTTCCAGCTCATCTACAGGGGTGCGCAGGGCGCTCATGGCCGGGACCACCCGATGGAGGTAGGACTGAGCCATTTCGGCCACGTCGTCAATAGCGTCGGACTCGTTACAGGCGACGATCAGTTCGTCCAGTGCATCCTGTGCCTGCTTGGTGAGAGCACCCACCTTTTGCAGCAGCTTCTGCTGGACCGAGGCGTCTCCACCTGCGGCGGTGACGGCGGCATAAGAGGCGGCCAGGGTGGTGCTGAACTTGATGCCGGCGGGGATGTAGTGCTTGCCGGCCATGTGGATGGCCACCTTTGCCTCGATGCCGATTTTGCTGACATAGTTCTCATACTGGATCTCGGCGCGGGATTCCAGCTCTGCCTTGGTGAAGATGCCAAACTTTTCGTACAGTGCTACTACGTCGGGCTGTACCAGCACGGGGATGGCGTCTACCATGGACTTGATGTTGGGCAGGCCGCGGCGCTCCGCTTCCTCCACCCACTCCTGGGAGTAGCCGTCGCCGTTGAAAATGACCCGCTGATGCTTGGTGAAAGAGTCCTTGATGTAAGCCTTGCAGGCGGCCTCGAAGTCCTCGGCTCCCTCCAGGGCGTCTGCCGCATCACAGAACGCCTCGGCCAGAGCGGTGTTGAGGACGGTGTTGGGCGCGGCGATGGAGTCGGCAGAACCGACCATACGGAACTCGAACCGGTTACCGGTGAAGGCAAAGGGGGAGGTGCGGTTCCGGTCGGTGGCGTCCCGCTTAAAGACGGGGACGGTAGAAATGCCGGTGTCCAGGGTGTTGGTACCGCAGGGAGAGGTGTTGTCCTCGCCTTTGACGATCTGATTGACCAGGTCCTCCAGCTGAGAGCCCAGGAAAATGGAAATGATGGCGGGAGGGGCCTCCTGTGCGCCCAGGCGGTGCTCGTTGCCCACGTCGGAGGCGGACTGGCGGAGCAGGTCGGCGTGGTCGTCGATGGCGGCGATGACGCAGGAGAGGACCAGCATAAATTGCAGATTATCTTCGGGGTGATCGCCGGGCTCGAAGAGGTTTTCACCCAGATCGGTGCCCACGGACCAGTTGTTGTGCTTGCCGGAGCCGTTGACGCCAGCGTAGGGCTTTTCGTGGAGCAGGCAGACCAGGCCGTGGCGATAGGCGATATTCTTCATGGTCTCCATGGCCAGCTGGTTCTGGTCTACGGCCACATTGGCGGTGGAGAAGATGGGCGCCATCTCGTGCTGGGCGGGAGCCACCTCGTTATGCTGAGTGGTGGCAGTGATGCCGAACTTCCACAGTTCTACGTTCAGGTCCTTCATAAAGGCGCCCACCCGTTCCCGGATTTGGCCGAAGTAGTGGTCGTCCAGTTCCTGGCCCTTGGGGGCGGGAGCGCCGAACAGGGTGCGGCCGGTGTAGATCAGGTCCCGGCGCTTTAAGTACTTTTCACGGTCCACCAGGAAGTACTCCTGTTCCGGACCCACGAAAGCGGTGACCTTCTTGGCCTCGGTGTTGCCGAACAGGCGGACCACACGGATGGCTTCCTTGCTGACGGCCTCCATGGAGCGGAGCAGGGGGGTCTTGGCGTCCAGGGCCTCTCCGGTGTAGGAGATGAAAACGGTGGGGATACAAAGGATTGTGCCGGCGGTTTCCTCCTTCACAAAGGCTGGGGAGGTCATATCCCAGGCGGTATAGCCCCGGGCGTAGGAAGTGGCGCGCAGGCCGCCGGAGGGGAAGGAGGAGGCGTCGGGCTCACCCATGATCAACTTCTTACCGGAGAGATGGAGAAGGGTGCGGCCTTCCTCATCGGGAAGGGTGAGGAAGGAGTCGTGCTTCTCCGCAGTGGAGCCGGTCAGGGGTTGGAACCAGTGGCAGTAATGGGTCGCGCCCTTTTCCACGGCCCAGTTTTTCATGGCCTCAGCTACCACGTCGGCGGTAGCCATACTGATTTGTCCGCCGTTGGTCATGGCGTTGGCCACTTCAGCATACGCCTTTTTGGGCAGGCGCTCTTTCATCACAGCCAGGCTGAACACGTTGGAACCGAAAATTTCGGGAATGCTCGTCATAATCTTCCACCCTTTCTTTCAATTAAAACAATTAGGTAAAGGGGAACAGGTCTCCACTGAAAAAGAGCGACAATGGGTGCGGAATGGACCCCCTTGTCGCTGAATGAAAATATCTTCTGTTCACGTTTACCTGCAAGTGAAATTATGTACTGTGGTTAGAATACATCATCTGTCTGAAAAATGCAAGGGTTTTTTCAAGAGCATTCATAAAATGGTTCTGGGGGAAAAGGAAACAATTTTATACAAGATGAATAAAAGAAGGGAAAGAACCGGGGAAAAGCGGGAACGGCGCTTGACAATTGCAGGGTGGAGTGTATACTTAAATCTGAGCACACTAAAGCGTGATAACGGGGAATGATGCAGTTTCAGCCTCTGCTTTGATGCAGAATTGCCGCCATGGCGTGCCCGTTTTCATCAAGCATTTTATAAGGGGGAATCATCCATGACCTACACAAGAGAGGACATTGTCCGTATTGTGCAAGAGGAGGATGTCAAGTTTATCCGAATGCAGTTTGTGGACATCTTCGGCCAGCTGAAAAACGTGGCCATCACAGCCGGTCAGCTGGAGAAGGCCTTAGATAACCGGATCATGATCGACGGCAGCTCTATCGAGGGCTTTGTGCGGGTCAACGAATCGGATCAGTACCTGCGGCCGGACCTGGGCAGCTTTGCCATCTATCCCTGGCGGCCCAGCCACGGCAGGGTGGCCCGGCTGCTCTGCGATGTGTACAATCCGGACGGCACACCTTTTATCGGCGACCCCCGGCTGGTATTGCGCAAGGTGATCGCCAGAGCGCGGAACCGGGGCCTTACATTAAATGTAGGGCCGGAGTGTGAGTTCTTCCTGTTCCAGACCGACGGCGAGGGTCTCCCCCTGGTGAAGACCAATGACGAGGCCGGCTACTTTGATCTGGGCCCCCTGGACCACGGGGAGTCCACCCGCCGGGAGGTCTGCCTGAATCTGGAGGAGATGGGGTTTGTGGTGGAGGCATCCCACCACGAGGTGGCTCCGGGCCAGCACGAGATCGACATCAAGTACGGCGAAGCCATGGATGCTGCGGACAACATTATGACCTTTAAGCTGGCGGTGAAAACTCTGGCCCAGCGCAACGGCCTCCATGCCACCTTCATGCCCAAGCCCCTGTCTGGCAAGAGCGGTTCCGGGATGCATATCAATATGTCCTTGTTCAAAGGCGAAAAGAACCTCTTCTATGACGCCGGCGGGGAACACGGCCTGTCCCGGGAGGCCTATGGCTTTATCGCCGGTATTATGGAGCACATCAAGGCCATCACTGCTATCACCAACCCGCTGGTCAACTCCTATAAACGGCTGGTGCCCGGCTATGAGGCCCCCTGCTACTGCGCCTGGTCCGCCAACAACCGCAGCGCTCTGATTCGGATTCCGTTGGTTCGGGGGCGTACCACTCGTGTAGAGCTGCGCAGCCCAGACCCCTCCTGCAATCCCTATCTGGCCCTGGCTGTGTGCCTGGCAGCGGGACTGGACGGCCTGGAGCGGGGCCTGACTCCGCCGCCGGAGATCAATGACGACCTGTTTGCCATCTCCGATGAGGAGTGCCGGGCCAGAGGCATCGACTGTCTGCCCGCGACCCTGTGGGAGGCGCTGGAGGAGCTGAAAAAGGATCAGTATATTCTGGACGTGCTGGGGCCCCACGTCTCTAAGGCCTATATCAGCGGCAAGGAGAAAGAGTGGGAGGAATACCGCACTCAGGTTTCCGAATGGGAGCGCAGGAAGTATCTGGGAAACTACTAAACTTCAAATCAGTAGGTTTGTGACGCGGGAGTGTTGTTTCAGTGGAAAAAGTCATTGTTGCTTTTGAAAACGTTACAAATTGCCAGCGTATTTGCGATATGCTGGAATCCGGCAGCGTCGCAAGAACGATCCCCGTCTACAGCGTGGGCGAGGTCAAACGGCTGATCGCACGGTCAGATATTGACGTGGTGGTCTGCGGCTATAAGTTCAAAGATGGAGCGGCGGCGCGGCTGTATGAGGAACTGCCCCAGACCTGTTCCATGCTGGTGGTGGCGCAGCAGAGTCAGCTGGACTATCTCAACGAGGAGATTTTCCGGCTGCCCGCACCCATCTCCAAGGCCGGACTCTGCGCCTCAGTGCGGATGCTGTTCCAGATGAACCGGAAGCTGAATCTCTTTCTCCGGCCCCGCCGGAACGAGGAGGAGGAGCAGGTGATTCGGGAGGCCAAGGCGCTGCTGATGGAGCGAAACCAGATGACCGAGGACCAGGCCCACCGCTGGATTCAGAAAAAGAGCATGGACAGTGGAGCCAAGCTGGTCCAGACGGCCCGAGTGGTTTTAGGCGATTTGTAAAAAAGAGACGGCGTGGCGCAGATGCCCATGCCAATAGAAGAATAGGGAGGATTTACATTATGGCTCATATCAATGCGAATTATCAGAAGCTGCCAGGCAGTTATCTCTTTTCCGAAATAGCGCGCCGCGTAGCGGTTTATTCCGCGGAGCACCCGGAGGCAAAACTGATCAAGCTGGGCATCGGTGACGTGACCCGTCCCCTGGTTCCAGCGGTCATTGAAGCCCTCCATAAAGCGGTGGACGAGATGGGCCAAGCGGAGACCTTCCGTGGCTACGGCCCCGAGCAGGGCTACGATTTCCTGCGCAACGCCGTGGCGAAATATGATTATGCATCCCGGGGTGTGACCATCGAGCCGGACGAGATCTTCATCTCTGACGGTGCCAAGAGCGACTGCGGCAACATCGGAGACCTGTTCAGCACGGACAACAAGGTGGCGGTCTGCGACCCGGTGTACACCGTCTATGTGGACACCAACGCCATGAGCGGCCGGGCCGGCGACTACGACACCGAAAAAGGTTGCTGGAACAACATCTATTACATGCCCACCGTGGCGGAGAACGACTTTGTCCCCGCCCTGCCCACGGAAAAGGTGGACGTGATCTATCTCTGCTCCCCCAACAACCCCACTGGCACCGTCCTGAACAAGGAACAGCTGAAGGTCTGGGTGGACTATGCCAACGCCAACGACGCCATTATCCTCTTCGATGCGGCCTACGAGTCCTTTATCGTCGAAGACGACATCCCCCGCACCATCTACGAGGTGGAGGGTGCCAAGACCTGTGCCATCGAGTTCCGCAGCTTCTCCAAGACCGCCGGCTTTACCGGCACCCGCTGCGGCTTTACCGTAGTGCCCAAAGCGCTGGTCCGGGAGGGCGCCAGCCTCAACGCCATGTGGAACCGTCGCCAGACCACCAAGTTTAACGGCACTGCCTATATCATCCAGCGGGCTGCTGAAGCGGTTTACACTGAGGAGGGCCAGAAGCAGGTCCGGGAGAACATCGCCTACTATCAGAAGAACGCTCAGGTCATCAAGGAAGGTCTGTCTGCCGCGGGCCTGGAGGTGTACGGCGCAGTGAACTCCCCCTACGTCTGGGCAAAGACCCCCAACGGCATGGGCAGCTGGGAGTTCTTCGACCTGCTGCTGAATAAGGCCAACGTGGTGACCACCCCCGGCGCGGGCTTTGGCCCTCACGGGGAAGGCTATATCCGCATGACCGCCTTTGGCGACGCTGATCAGACCGTGGAAGCGGTAGAACGGGTGGCGAAGCTGCTCAAGGGCTGAACCTGCCGGCCGTAAGCCGGACGCAATGAAATCAAGAACTGTTACAGGTGCCTCAAAGGGGAGGCGGCTTTCTTTGGCTGCGCCCTTTTTGAGGCACCTTTACCGTCAAGAGGGAACGATTATGATGGAAATGAGAACCGAAACCACCATGCCTGCCCAAGGCCTGTATGACCCCAGATTTGAGCATGACGCCTGCGGTATCGGCACCGTTGTGGATATCAAGGGCCGCAAGACCCACGCCACCGTGGACAACGCCCTGAAAATTGTAGAGAAGCTGGAGCACCGGGCCGGCAAAGATGCGGAAGGCAAGACCGGAGACGGTGTGGGTATCCTGATTCAGATCTCCCACAGGTTTTTCTCCAAGGTGGCCCGGGAGCAGAAACTGTCCCTGGGCGGGGAGCGGGACTACGGCATCGGCATGTTCTTTTTCCCCCAGGACACCCTGCGCCGCAGCCAGGCCAAGAAGATGTTTGAGGTGATTGTGGAAAAAGAGGGGATGCGCTTCCTGGGCTGGCGCGCTGTGCCCACCTGTCCCGAGATTCTGGGGCACAAGGCTGTGGAGTGTATGCCCTATATTGAGCAGGGGTTTGTGGCCCGGCCCGAAGGGGTGGAAAAGGGTCTGGCTTTTGACCGGAAGCTCTACATCGCCCGTCGGCTGTTTGAGCAGTCCAATGACAACACCTATGTGGTCTCCTGCTCCAGCCGGACCATTGTCTACAAGGGCATGTTCCTGGTGGATCAGCTGCGCAACTTTTACACGGATCTACAGGATACCGACAACGAGTCTGCGATTGCCATGGTCCACTCCCGCTTCTCCACCAACACCAATCCCAGCTGGGAGCGGGCACACCCCAACCGTATGATCCTCCACAACGGTGAGATCAACACCATCCTGGGCAACCAGGGCAGAATGCTGGCCCGGGAGGAGACCATGGACTCGGCGGTCATGTCCGAGGAGGACCTGGATAAGGTCTACCCTGTGGTGAACCCCAACGGCTCGGACTCCGCCCGGCTGGACAACACCCTGGAGTTTTTGACCATGAACGGGGTAGAACTGCCCATGGCGGTGATGATGTGTATCCCTGAGCCCTGGGGCAATGACCCCAACATGTCCCGGGCCAAGCGGGACTTCTACCGGTACTACGCCACCATGATGGAGCCCTGGGACGGCCCGGCCTCCATTATCTTTACCGACGGCGATATTATGGGTGCGGTGCTGGATCGGAATGGCCTGCGGCCCTCCCGGTACTATGTGACCGAGGACGAACAGCTGGTGCTGTCCTCAGAGGTGGGGGTGCTGGAATTCCCGCCGGAGAAAATTGTGAAAAAGTCCCGGCTCCAGCCCGGCAAAATGCTCATGGTGGACACGGTAGCGGGCCGTCTGATCTCGGATGACGAGCTGAAGGAGCGCTACGCCCTGCGCCAACCCTACGGCGAGTGGCTGGATCAGAACCTGGTACACCTGAAGGATTTGTCTATCCCCAACCACAGGGTTCAGACTTACACCCAGGAGGAGCGGGACCGCCTGTATAAGGCTTTTGGCTACACCTATGAAGAAGTGAAAAACTCCATCCTGGCCATGGCGGAGACCGGCGAGGAACCGGCTGCCGCCATGGGGACCGACATCCCTCTGGCGGTGCTCTCCGAACAACATCAACCCCTGTTCAACTACTTTAAACAGATGTTTGCCCAGGTGACCAACCCGCCGATCGACGCCATCCGGGAGAAGATTGTCACCGACACTGCGGTTCATCTGGGCTGTTCTGGAAACCTGCTCATCGAGCAGCCGGAGAACTGCAAGATGCTCCAGATCAGCGATCCTATCCTCACCAGCATTGACCTGATGAAGATCCGCAGCATGAACGTGCCCGGCTTCAAGGTGCAGACTATCTCCATCCTCTACTATAAAAATACCCCGCTGGACCGGGCCATCCAGCGGATGTTTGTGGCGGCGGACCGGGCTTACCGGAAGGGCGCCAACATCCTGATCCTGTCCGACCGGGGCGTGGACGAAAACCGAGTAGCTATCCCTTCCCTGCTGGCGGTGTCCGCCCTCCAGCAGTACCTGGTCCGGACCAAGAAGCGGACCAGCCTGTCCATCGTCCTGGAGTCGGCGGAGCCCCGGGAGGTCCACCACTTTGCCACTCTGCTGGGTTACGGCGCGGCGGCCATCAACCCCTACCTGGCCCAGGAGTGCATTGAGGAGCTGATCAACAAGAAGCTGCTGGACAAAGCTCCCACTGTGGCCATTGACGACTATAACCAGGCCATTTTGAACGGCGTGGTGAAGATTGCCTCTAAAATGGGGATTTCCACTATCCAGTCCTACCTGTCCGCCCAGATTTTTGAGGCGGTGGGCATCAGCAGCGAGGTCATTGACGAGTACTTTACCAACACTGTCAGCCGGGTGGAGGGCATCGGCCTGAAGGAGATCGGCGACGTGGTGGAATGGCGGCACAACCACGCCTTCGACCCCTTGGGACTGAGCATCGACACCACCCTGGACTCCCCCGGTGTCCACAAGGCCAGGGCGGGTAACGGCACCGAGGATCATCTGTACAACCCCAAAACCATCTCCCTGCTCCAGCAGGCGGTGCGCACCGGCGACTATGAACGCTACAAGCAGTATTCTGCGGAAGTGGATAACCCGGAGGTGCCTCACACCCTCCGGGGGCTGATGGAGCTGAAATATGACCCTGACGGCGGCATCCCTCTGGAGGAAGTGGAGTCGGAATACGAGATTGTCAAGCGTTTCAAGACGGCGGCCATGTCCTACGGCTGTCTGAGCCAGGAGGCTCACGAATGCATGGCAGTGGCCATGAACCGGCTGGGGGCCAACTCCAACTGCGGTGAGGGCGGCGAGCCTCCCGAGCGCTATGGCACCGAGCGGGCCTGCTCTATCGTCCAGGTGGCCTCGGGCCGCTTCGGCGTCAACTCCCAGTACCTGATGAGCGCAAAGGAAATTCAGATCAAGATGGCCCAGGGCGCAAAGCCCGGAGAGGGCGGCCATCTCCCCGGCAAAAAGGTCTATCCCTGGGTGGCAAAGACCCGGTTCTCCACACCTGGCGTGGCCCTGATCTCCCCGCCGCCCCACCACGACATCTATTCCATTGAGGACCTGGCCCAGCTGATCTACGACCTGAAGAACGCCAACCGGAACGCTCGGATTAACGTAAAGCTGGTCTCTGAGGCAGGTGTGGGCACCATTGCGGCGGGCGTGGCCAAGAGCGGCGCCCAGGTGATCCTCATCTCCGGCTACGACGGTGGCTCCGGCGCCGCACCCAAGAGCTCCATCCACAACGCAGGCTTACCATGGGAGCTGGGCGTGGCCGAGACCCATCAGACCCTGATTCAAAATGGCCTCCGGTCCCGCGTGGTGATTGAGGCGGACTCCAAGCTGATGACCGGCCGGGATGTGGCGGTGGCCTGCCTGCTGGGCGCGGAGGAATTCGGTTTCGGCACCGGCCCCCTGGTGGCCATGGGCTGTGTGATGATGCGGGTGTGCAACCTGGACACCTGTCCCATGGGGATCGCAACTCAGAACCCTGAACTGCGCAAGCGCTTCCAGGGCAAGCCCGAGTACGTGATGAACTATATGCTCTTCATCGCCCGTGAGCTGCGGGAGATCATGGCAAAGCTGGGCATCCGCACCGTAGAAGAGATGGTGGGACGCAGCGATCTGCTGAAGGCCCGGAAAAACGTGATCACCGACCGGGCGGAGACAGTGGATCTGTCCCGGATTCTGAACAACCCCTGGCTGGACCAGCCGGAGCAGCACTTTGACCCGGAAAAGGCCTATGACTTCCACCTGGAGCAGACGGTGGATGAATCTGTCCTGCTCAAGAAGATGGGGCGGAGCCTGAGGGCCGGGAAGCCCCAGTCCATCGAGCTGGAGATCAGCTCTACGGACCGGGCTCTGGGCACCATCTTTGGCAGCGAGGTCACCCGGCTCCACGGCAACAGCCTGCCCGAGGACACCTACCGGATCAAGTGCCATGGCGGCGGCGGCCAGTCCTTTGGCGCTTTCATCCCCAAGGGGGTCAGCATTGAGCTGGAGGGGGACTCCAACGACTACTTTGGCAAGGGCCTCTCCGGCGGCAAGATGGTAGTCTATCCGCCCAAATCCAGCCGTTTTCAGGCGGAAGAGAATATTATCATCGGCAACGTGGCCCTGTATGGCGCCACCAGCGGCAAGGCGTTTATCAATGGCATCGCCGGCGAGCGGTTCTGCGTGCGGAATTCCGGCGCTGTTGCGGTGGTAGAGGGCGTGGGTGACCACGGCTGTGAGTACATGACCGGCGGGCGCGCGGTGATTCTGGGCGAGACCGGGAAGAACTTCGCCGCCGGTATGAGTGGCGGCATCGCCTATGTGCTGGACCGGAACCGGGACCTGTATATGAAGGTGAACAAGTCCATGGTGTCCATGGAGACTGTGTCCGAGAAGCACGACATCCAGGAGCTGAAGGCTATGATCGCCGAGCATGTAGCGGAGACCGGATCGCCTCTGGGCAAGGACATTTTGGAGAACTTTGTGGCCTACCTCCCCAGCTTTAAGAAGATCATGCCCCGGGACTATAACCGGATGCTGAAAGAGATCGCCAAGGCAGAGGAAAAGGGCTTCAGCCACGAGCAGGCGGAGGTAGAGGCCTTCTACGCCAGCCTGAGTCACTAAGAGGAGGGTGGATTATGGGAAAACCCACAGGATTTATGGACTTTGAGCGCCAGGAAAATCCGGCTGTTGAGCCGCTGCAACGAATCAAGAACTTTGACGAGTTCCACCCTATGCTCTCGGTGGAGGAGCGGATTGAGCAGGGCGGACGCTGCATGGACTGCGGCGTACCCTTCTGTCAGTCCTGTGTGGAACTGGACGGCAGCTATACCGGCTGCCCCCTCCACAACCTGATCCCGGAGTGGAACGATATGATCTACCGGGGCAACTGGGAGCACGCGGTGAGCCGTCTGCGCAAGACCAGCAACTTTCCCGAGTTCACCGGGCGGGTCTGTCCCGGGCTCTGCCAGGCGGCCTGCGTCTGCGGTGCCAACGGGGATCCGGTTACCGTCCGGGAGAACGAGCTGGCCCTGATCGAATACGCCTACAACCACGGCCTGATGGAGCCTGCGCCGCCCAAGCTGCGGACTGGGAAACAGGTGGCCGTCATCGGCTCCGGCCCTGCCGGGCTGACGGTGGCGGACCAGCTGAACCACCGGGGCCACGCAGTCACTGTCTATGAGCGGGCCGACCGGATCGGCGGCCTGCTGATGTACGGCATCCCCAACATGAAGCTGGACAAAAAGGTGGTTCAGCGCCGGGTGGACCTGATGACAGCGGAGGGGGTCAACTTCCGCACCAACGCCGACGTGGGCAGCGGAGTGGCTCCCCAGGAGCTGCTGGATCAGTATGACGCGGTGGTGCTGTGCTGCGGTGCCTCCCAGCCCAGGGACCTGGATGTGCCCGGCCGGGATGCCCAGGGGGTCTTGTTTGCGGTGGACTTCCTGACGGCGGTGACCAAGAGCCTGCTGGACTCCCAGCTGACCGACGGTGCCCGCACCCTGGTAGAGGGGAAGAATGTGGTTATCGTGGGTTCCGGTGACACCTGCAACGACTGTATCGGTACCAGCATCCGTCTGGGCTGCCGGTCGGTGCTGGCCCTGGACCGGAACCAGCCCCTGCCGGAGCACCGGTCGGCAGAAAATCCCTGGCCCCAGTGGCCCCGGGTGCGCAAGGTGGACTACGGCGCCCAGGAGGCCGTTGCCAAGTTCGGCAAGAGCCCCTATCTGTACCGGCACGTGGTCAAGGAGTGCCAGAAGGACGAGGCTGGCAAGCTGATCTCCGTCACCGTGGTTCAGGTTCAGACCGGCCCCCGAGACCCGGAGACCGGCCGCAAAACCATGGCGGAGGTACCGGGGACGGAGCAGATCCTGCCCTGTGACCTGCTGCTCATCGCCTACGGCTTCGAGGGCTGTCAGAGCTATGTGCCCGAGGCCTTTGGCGTGGAGGTGGACCGCCGTCCGGTGGTGCGCACCGAGCGGAACCGTTATCAGACCAACGTGGAGCAGGTGTTTACCGCAGGGGATATGCATAGAGGCCAGTCCCTGGTGGTGTGGTGTGTGGCCGAGGGCCGCGCCGCCGCCCGGGAGGTGGATGAATACCTGATGGGGTACACCTGTCTGTAAAAAGCAGCCGTCGCGGCAGCTCTTGACGAATGTGCGGGAACGTGGTATCTTATTACCCGAGATGTCTTTCAGACGGCACAGAGCTGCCGGCAAGGTGTCAATGATCGAACATGATACTGTGGAGTTCCACGCTGTTGGCGCCATAGCTTTGGTATGACGACAAAAAGGCCTTGTCTGCACCCAGACAGGGCCTTTTTTCCGGCCGGGAGCCTGGAGCTGCGGCACCCTTTTCGGCGGGGAGGCCGCATACTGCCCGTCATGACAGAAGTACAGCCGAGAGAATCAAGAGAGAAGGAGATCCAAATGAATCAAGAAAAACCAACTGTTGGAACCCAGGGGATCTATGATGCTACTGTCCTGGGCAAGCCCAGAATGCTGGTGCTGGGCATTCAGCACATGTTCGCCATGTTTGGAGCCACTGTACTGGTGCCGGCCCTCACCGGCCTGAGCGTCTCGACAACGCTGCTCTTTGCCGGACTGGGCACACTGCTGTTCCACCTGCTGGCCAAAGGCAAGGTGCCTGCTTTCCTGGGCTCGTCCTTCGCCTTCCTAGCCGGTTACTGGGCCATTGCCCCCAACGGCGAAGCGGAACTGCTGCCTTACGCCTGCTTCGGTGTGGCCGTGGCGGGGCTGCTGTATGTGATCTTGTCCGGACTGATTCGGGCCTTCGGCGTGAAAAAGGTCATGCGCTTCTTCCCGCCCATTGTCACCGGTCCCGTCATTATCTGCATCGGCCTGACCCTGTCTTCCGGCGCTATCAACAACTGTGCCACCAACTGGTGGATCGCCCTGGTGGCCATCGCCGTAGTCATCGTCTGCAATATCTGGGGCAAGGGTATGATTAAGATCCTGCCCATCCTGCTGGGTGTCATCGTGTCCTACGTGGTGGCCGCCATCACCGGCAATGTGGATTTCTCCACTGTGGTGGATGCTCCTTGGGTGGGTCTGCCGGTTTCCTACGGCTCCACGGTGTTCGCCCTGTTCCCCGGCTGTGACACCTCTCTGCTCATCACCGCCGTGATCACTATCGTCCCCTTGGCCATTGCCACCATGGTGGAGCACATCGGCGACATCTGCGCCATCAGCTCCACCTGTGAGCGGAACTATCTGGAGGACCCCGGCCTCCACCGCACCCTGCTGGGCGACGGACTGGCAACTACGCTGGCCTCCCTGTTCGGCGGACCGGCCAACACTACTTACGGCGAGAACACCGGCGTGCTGGCCCTGTCCCGGGTCTATGACCCCCGGGTGATCCGGATTGCCGCCTGCCTGGCGATTCTGTTCTCCTTCTCCCCTAAGTTCGCGGCGCTGGTCAGCGCCATGCCCGTGGCCACCATGGGCGGCGTCAGCCTGATCCTCTACGGCATGATCTCTGCCGTGGGCGTGCGCAACGTGGTGGAAAACAAGGTGGACTTCACCAACAGCCGCAACGTGATCATCGCAGCTCTGATCCTGGTTCTGGCCATTGGCATCGCCTTCTCCGAGGCGGGCGCCATCGTCTTTACCGTGGGCGGCGCTACCATCAGCCTGTCCGGCCTGGCGGTTGCCTCTATCGTGGGCATCGTGCTCAACGCCGTCCTGCCCGGCAAAGATTACGAGTTTGGCGTGGACGATCAGGGAGATACCTCGGTCAACTTCAAGGTCTGATTCTGAGGGTTCCGTCAATTGAACCTGCTTTTGGCCCGGCGCTTCAAGCGCCGGGCCTTTTCATTTGAAAAGCGGTGTGATACAATAGCGGTCAGAAAGGGACGTGTTTCACAATGAATCCAAAAGTCAAGGCGATTTTTTATATTATTTTCTCCGCGTTCTGTTTTGCCTGGATGAACGCCTTTGTGCGTTTAGCGGGCGACCTGCCCAGCGTGGAAAAGAGCTTTTTCCGCAACCTGGTGGCGGCCTTTGTGGCACTGTTCATCCTGTGGCGGGAGGGGAAGGGGCTGGCGCTCCGGCGGGAGAACCTGCCCTTCCACCTGCTCCGGGCGGTCCTGGGGACCATCGGTATTCTGTGTAACTTCTACGCGGTAGACCACTTGGTGTTGTCCAACGCGTCTATTCTGAACAAAATGTCCCCCTTTTTTGTGCTGATCTTCTCCTACCTGTTCCTGAAGGAAAAACTGACTCCTTTCCAGATCAGCGCCTTTGTAGTGGCCTTTGCCGGGAGCCTGTTTGTGGTGAAGCCCACTCTGTCCAACCTGGATCTGGGGCCCTCTCTTATCGGCCTGTGCAGTGGAATCGCCGCCGGCGGCGCCTACACCATGGTGCGGATTTTGGGTCTCCGGGGAGAGAGGAGCAGCGTGATCGTGCTGTTTTTCTCGGTTTTTTCCTGCCTGTCCGTAGTGCCCTGGATGATCTTCCACTTCCAGCCCATGACCTGGCGCCAGCTGCTGATGCTTATCGGCGCGGGGATTTCCGCCACCGGGGGACAGTTTGGCATCACTCTGGCCTATACCCACGCTCCGGCCCGGGAGGTGTCCATTTATGACTACTCTCAGATTATCTTTGCCGCCGGGTTGGGGTATCTGCTCTTTACCCAGCTGCCGGACCGCTGGAGTATCGTGGGCTATGTGCTGATTGTGGGGGCGGCGCTGGCCATCTTTTTGTATAACAACGGCTACCCGCCCTTCCATGGCAAAGAGCCCTGGAAGCGGCTGGAACAGCAGTGAGGAGGCGCACATGTGGAAAACTATCTGAAACTCACCGTCCAGCCAGATGAGCTCCGGGCCATGAGCAGTCTGGCACTGGCGCACATGGGGGACGCGGTGTACGAGATTTTGGTCCGGGGCTGGCTGTGTACCCACGGGCGGGCCACCTGCGGCAACCTCCATCGGGAGACAGTGGCCATGGTCCGGGCCGAGGCCCAGGCGGCGGCGGTGCGGAAAATCGTCCCGCTGCTTACAGACGAGGAGGAGGCGGTGTACCGCCGGGGCCGCAACGCCCAGGTCCACTCCATCCCCAAAAACGCCAGCCGGGGCCAGTACGCCCAGGCCACTGCCCTGGAGGCGCTGCTGGGCTGGCTCTATTTACAGGGGCGGCTGGAGCGGATCAATGAGTTGTTTGGCATCATTTTGGACGAAAGCGATGAAACGGACGAGAAAGGTTGAGGTGATCGAATGCCCATGGACGCAGCCTGTCTGGCAGCGGTGGTACAGGAGTGCCGCCCGGCGGTGGAAGAGGCGAGAATTGATAAGATTTTTCAACCGGCCCGGGATGAGATTGTTCTACTGCTGCGGGGCGGTCAGAGAAATGAAAAGCTGCTGCTGACCGCGAATCCTTCCCACCCACGCATCCAGCTGACGAGGGTAAACCGGGAGAACCCGGCCAATCCACCCATGTTCTGCATGCTTCTGCGCAAGCATCTGACCGGCGGGCGCATCCTGTCCCTGACCCAGCCGCCCATGGAGCGGATGGTGGATCTGGAAATCGAGACCCGGAACGAGCTAGGGGACCAGGTGACCTGTCATCTGATTCTGGAGGCCATGGGACGGCGGTCCAACCTGATTCTCACCGGCCCGGACAACCGGATCATCGACTGTATCCGCCGCATCGACGGCGATTTGTCCCAGCAGCGGCCGGTGCTGCCCGGAATGTTTTACCGGCAGCCGCCCCAGCAGGAGGATCGGCACAACCCTCTGGAGGCGGACGAGGCGCAGTTGGGTCAGCTGCTGGATCAGGCCCCGCCGGAGCAGAATCTGGACCGGTGGCTGCTGGACCACTTTGCCGGGTTTTCGCCGCTGCTCTGCCGGGAGCTGGTCTATCAAGTCACCGGCGCCACTGATACCCGGCTGTGTACGCTGTCTGACACCCGGAAAAGCGACTTCCTAAACCGGTTTCTGGCGCTCTGCGACAGGATTCGTGGGGGGCAGTTTACACCGGCTGCGCTCTATGAAGAGGACCGCCCAAAGGACTTCTCCTTCCTGCCCATCGGTCAGTACGGTGGGCTCTACCAGCAGAAAACCTTCCCCACCTTCGGCGCGCTTCTGGACGCCTTTTACGGGGACCGGGAGCGGTCGGAGCGGGTGCGTCAAAAGGGCCAGGAACTGATTCGAACCCTGACCAACGCCCGGGATCGGACTGCCCGGAAGATCCGGGCACAGAGCAAGGAACTGGCAGCCACTGAGGACCGGGAGCGATACCGAGAGATGGGGGATATCCTCACCTCCAACCTCTACCAGATGTACAGGGGGATGAAAGTGTTTCGGACGGCAAATTTCTACGATCCGGACGGAGGGGAGATCACCATCCCACTGGACCCCCTGCTGACGCCCCAGAAAAACGCCGCTAAGTACTACAAACGTTATAACAAAGCCAAGACTGCCAGCGTTGTGCTGGCCCAGCAGCTGAAAAAGGGCCAGCGGGAGCTGGACTACCTGGAGAGCGTGTTGGAAAGTGTCCAGCGGGCCGAGGGCGAGCGGGACCTGGCGGAGATTCGTCAGGAACTGGAGGAGAGCGGTTACTTTAAGGTGAAGCGAGGGAAGAAAGGAAACCAGAAACCTCAAAAACGCCTGATGACCAGACCCATGGAGTTCCGCAGCAGTGCGGGTCTGCGCATTTCCGTGGGGCGGAATAATCTGCAAAACGACGATCTGACCTGCCGCAGGGCCTATAAGAGCGACCTTTGGCTTCACACCCAGAAGATCCACGGGGCCCACGTGATCCTTTGGGCAGAGGGCCGAGAGCCGGACCCCCAGAGCATCACTGAGGCAGCCGTTCTGGCGGCCTACTTCTCCCAGGGCAAAGGGGGTAAGAACGTGCCGGTGGACTACACGCCGGTGAAGTATGTCCACAAGCCCAACGGGGCCCGGCCGGGCATGGTGATCTATACCACTTACCGGACGGCCTATGTGACACCGGACCCGGAGCTGGTGGAACGTCTAAGCGCGAAAAACTTCAAATAAATGCAAAAACGCTTCTTCTCACAGGAAGAAGCGTTTTATGTATTGGAACAGCAGTGTGAGCTGGTTAAGCAGTTTTTCCGAATACGTTGAGCAGAATCAGGACAATGGCAAAAATCCACAGACAGATACCGACCGCCTTGTTCAGTCGTTCCAGGGAGGACTTGTTGGCAAATACCGCGGAAACCTGGGCGGCGACAAAGGTGAACACGATGCAGATGGCCAGGGCCAGCAAGTCAGGCTTGGCCCCCAGGGCCACATGAGATACCGCACCGAAAAGGGCGGTAAAGGACATGATAAACACGCTGGTGCCGATGGCGGTTTTCAGCTCGAACCCCAGGGCAGCGGTCAGGACGATCAGCATCATGGCGCCGCCGCCGACACCGACAAAGCCGCAGATAAAGCCGATCATATCGCCAAAGAGGATGGATTTGATTGCGCGCTCCCGAAAGGGCCTGTTGGCCATCTCCGTTTTCGAAGTCATGACTGGCCAGACAATAAATTTTGTGCCGACACTGCACACCATCAGGATAGCAAAATACTTGACAATGGTGTTGGGGACGAACTGACCTACATAACTGCCCACCAGAGTGAAGACCAGAATAGAGAGCAGCAGTACCACGCCGTTTTTGATATCAATGTTTTTGCTCTTGCTATAGGTCCAGGCGGAGATGGCCGAGGCCAGGACATCGGAGGCCAGGGCGATGGTTACCGCTTCGTAGGCTGGCATGTCGCAGAAGGTCATCAGGGAGGGCGCGATAATCAGCGCCGCCGACAGTCCGGCGAGGCCGGTGCCGATTCCTGCGCCAATGCCGGACAGGACACAGACAAGGATTAAAAGGAACATGGTTGAGAGACCCCTTTCTAAGCACGTAAGTTTCCCACCTGGGAAGTGCTTCCACCGGAAAAGTCATTTGAAACGATCTTTTTCTCAGCTGGTATTCACTTTAACATGGATGAGAGGGGAAAGCAAGGGCGGGTATCTCGCGGAAAAACCGATACTGCCGGAGCAGTATCGGTTTTTGGCATGGTCGATAGACGGGGGATCTTTGCTACAGAGCGGATTTTCCGCCGCCTCGAAGCACGCTGGGGTGGTCCTTGAGCCAGTTGGGGCGAGACCGGGTGCGAATACCAGAGACGATACCCATGGTGATATACATGGTGATGATGGAGGAGCCGCCATAGCTGAAAAAGGGGAGGGTGATGCCGATGACTGGGAGGACATAGAGGCACATGCCGATGTTCAGTCCCACCTGGGCGATGAGCATCCCGCCGTAGCCCACGCAGACCAGGGAGGAAAAGGGATCGCTGGCCACCGAGGCCACGTAGAGGCAGCGGATGATGATGGCAGCTAGCAGCAGGATTACGACAACGCAGCCGATGAGCCCCAACTCCTGGGCGCAGGAGGAGAAGATAAAGTCGTTGTAGCGCTCGGACAGGGCAGAACTGTACTTGGACTGAACCAGGGAGCCGTTCAGGTAGCCCTGGCCAGTGAGGCCACCGGAACGGATGGCCAGATAGGAGCGGGTCTGCTGGAAGCCGACGCCCTGGGGGTCGAAGTTGTGGTCGAAGCAGACCTGAATCCGGGTCTTCCAGCGATTGCCTTCGGGCAGCAGATGCCAACCTGCGAAGCCCACCAGGCCACAAAAGGCGATGCCCAGAGCGAACCAGTACTTTTTCAGGCCGGCGGCCCAAACCATGAACAGGAAGATAAACACGTAAATCAGGGCGGAGCCGGCGTCGCTGGAGATGACGAAGATAAGGCCGCAGAAGTAGGCCAGCACTCCCACCAGTTTGGCCACCGATGGGACAGAACTCAGCTCTTTGGTGTCCTTAAACTGGGTCAGCAGCTGGGCCAGCAGCATGGTGTAGAAGAGCTTTACAATTTCCGCAGGCTGAATGTTGAAGGGAATGCCGGGAATGTGGAGCCAGGCCCGGTTGCCCAGGATCTCGGTACCAAGGGGGGTGCGCAGCAGCAGCAGAAAAAGAGTACATCCCAGTACCACCCACCGCCACTTGTCCATCAGCAGATGGATGTTGAACTGGGAGACCACAAAGTACAGGCCGATGCCGATGAGCATGGCCACTCCCTGCTTCAGGGGGAAGGAGTGAAAGGCCACTTTCCAGCGGGTGGCGGAGTAGATGAGTGCGATGCCGTATAGATTTGCGGCCACGCAGAGGGTCAGCAACATGTGGTCTGCCTGACGAATGGCGTCCCAAATCAGGTCCCGAATGGCAGACATACCGTCACCTCGATTCTTGAGAAATTTAATCTATTGTAACACCAAACAGCAGTGGTGTAAACAGATTTTGCATAGGTGGGGAAAGCGTGCTATAATAGCGGACAGAGGAAAGAATACGGATCATAAGGGTGGGAAATTGACGGAAATGACCTATTTGACAAACGGCCCGGAAGAAACCGAGGCGCTGGGAGAACGGCTGGCCCGCCGCCTGGAGGCGGGGGCAGTGGTGGCCTATACGGGAGACCTGGGGGCGGGGAAGACCGCCTTTACCCGGGGCCTGGCACGGGGCCTGGGGATTGGGGAGCGGGTGACCTCGCCCACCTTCACCGTTGTGAATGAGTACGAGGGGGGGCGGCTGCCCCTGTTCCACTTTGACATGTACCGCCTGTCCTCGTCGGAGGAGTTGTACGACATCGGCTGGGAGGACTACCTGGCCCGGGGCGGAGTCTGTGCGGTGGAGTGGAGTGAAATTGTAGACGACGCCCTGGAGCCGGACTGCATCCGGGTGGACATCCGCCGGGGAGAGAGGGCCCAGCAGCGTCAGATTACCATAGAGGGGGTGGAGGGCCTGTGAAAATCCTAGCCATTGAATCCACTGCCAAGGCGGCCTCGGTCTGCCTGTGGGAGGAGGAAAAAGTGCTGGCGGAGAGCTATCAGAACAGCGGGCTGACTCACAGTCGGACCCTGCTGCCCATGTGCGAGAGCATGCTGCGCAACTGCGGCACAGCCTTGAAAGAGGTGGATGTGATCGCCGCCGCCGCTGGCCCAGGGTCCTTTACCGGCCTGCGCATCGGCCTGTCTACGGCCAAGGGCCTTGCCTGGCCTGGCGAAAAGCCCTGCTGCGGCGTGTCCACCCTGGAGGCTATGGCATGGAACCTGGCCCATGTGGATGGGGTGATCTGCTGCGCCATGGACGCCCGGCGGAATCAGGTGTACAACGCCCTGTTCCGGGCGGAGGAGGGGCAGCTGATCCGCCTGACACCGGACCGGGCGATCTCCCTGGCGGAGCTGTTTCAGGGACCGGGTGCGGAAAAGGAAACGCAAATTCTAGTTGGAGATGGCGCGGAACTGTGCTATAATTATGCCGTTCCTCTGGGGGCGGACCTGATTCTGGCTCCGCCTCACCTGCGCTATCAACGGGCATCCGGCGTGGCCCGGGCCGCTGCGCTCCGGGCGCGGCAGGGAGAGTTGATCCCGGCCGCTGACCTGGCCGCCAACTACCTCCGCTTGTCCCAGGCGGAGCGTGAGCGGCAAGAGCGCCTGAAAAGGGAAGAGTCGAATCAATCATAAAAGGAAGAACATGCCTTGCAAAGATAAAAAAGGAGTCTGATTACCGTGAGCGACAATATTCATGTTTTAAATCACCCGCTGCTCCAGCACAAACTGCGGATTCTGCGGGACGAACACACCGGCACCAACGAGTTCCGGAAGGTGGTTTCGGAAATCGCCAGCCTGATGACCTATGAGGCCACCCGTGATCTGCCCACCCACGGCGTAGACGTGAAGACGCCGGTCAGCGTGGCCCACTGCCAGGTTCTGGCCGGCAAGAAGATTGCCATCGTCCCCATTCTCCGGGCGGGTCTGGGCATGGTGGACGGCGTGCTGGAGATGCTGCCCACCGCTAAGGTGGGCCACATCGGCCTGTACCGGGACCCGGAGACCCTGGACCCGGTGGAGTACTACTGCAAGATGCCCCAGGATATTGCCGAGCGGGATATCCTCATTGTGGACCCCATGCTGGCCACCGGCGGCAGCGCCTCCGCGGCTATCGACTGCATGAAGGGTTACGGCTGCCGGAGCATTAAGATGATGAATATTATCGCCGCCCCCGAGGGTGCGGCCCGGATCAGCAAAGATCACCCGGATGTGGCTGTATATGTGGCGGCGATGGACGACCATCTGAATGAGCACGGCTACATCGTCCCCGGCCTGGGCGACGCAGGGGACCGGATTTTCGGCACAAAATAACAGGATGCAAAGATGCAGGGTGAAATGAACCAGCGGTCGGCCCAATTGAGGCGGACGGCGGCGGGGTCATTTCGCCCTGTCACGTAGAACCCATCGTCATCGATCATGGAGGGAACGCAGATTATGTGTGGTATTGTCGGTTTTATCGGCGGGCAGGAAGCAGCTCCCATCTTGTTGGAGGGCCTGGCGCGTTTGGAATATAGAGGCTACGATTCGGCGGGCCTGGCGGTGCTGGATCCGGCGAAGGGCCTGCAAGTGGTGAAGGCCAAGGGCAGGCTGAAGGTGCTCTCCGGCCTGGTGGATGGGGGCCAAAAGATGTCCGGCACCGTGGGCTTGGGACACACCCGCTGGGCCACCCACGGGGAGCCGTCAGATGTGAACTCCCATCCGCTTCTCAGTGACTCTGGCCGCATCGCCGTGGTCCACAACGGCATCATTGAGAACTACATGGAAATCAAGGAGTTTTTGCAGGCAAAGGGCGTTCACTTCCACTCCCAGACAGATACGGAAGTAGTGGCCCAGCTGCTGGACTATTACTATCAGGGGGATATCCTGGATGCGGTGGAGAAAGTGCTCAACCGAATCGAGGGGTCCTACGGCCTGGGCATCGTCTGCTCCGAGCACCCGGAACAGCTGATCGCCGCCCGGAAGGACAGCCCGCTGGTGCTGGGCTACGGCGACGGGTTCCACATGCTGGCCAGCGACGTCACCGCCCTGATCAAGTATACCCGGGAGGTCGCCTACATGGAGGACGGCGAGATCGCCGTGCTGACCCGGGAGGGAATCACGGTCTACGATGCCCTGCGGGGCCCAGTGGAGAAGGAACACTGCATTGTGGACTGGGACATCTCGGACGCGGAAAAGGGCGGATATGAGCACTTTATGTTCAAGGAGATCATGGAGCAGCCCGAGGCGATCCGTAAGACCATCCGGCCCCGGATCCGGGACAATCGGGTGGTGCTGGACGACATCCAGCTGCCGCCGGAGTACGTGAAAGGCATTTCCAAGTTCTATATCATCGCCTGTGGCTCCTCCTATCACGTGGGCATGGTGGGGAAGTACGTGCTGGAGAAGCTGCTGCGTAAGCCGGTGGAGGTGGCGCTGGCCTCCGAATTCCGGTACTGTTCCCCCATTGTGGATGAAAATACCTTGGTCATTGTCATCAGCCAGTCCGGCGAGACCCTGGACACGATGGCCGCCCTCCGGGAGGCCAAGCGGCTGGGGGCGCGGACCCTGTCCATTGTCAACGTAGTGGGCAGCTCCATCGCCAAGGAGGCGGATGACGTGATTTACACCTGGGCGGGACCGGAGATTGCTGTGGCCACCACCAAGGCCTACTCCACCCAGCTGGCGGTGCTCTATTTGATCAGCCTGTACTTTGCGGATGTATTGGGCAGTATTTCCCAAGAGGAATACCAGACCATCCTGGGGGAATTGCAGCGGATTCCCGACAAGCTGGAGCAGGTCCTGGCGGAGAAGGAGAACATCCAGCAGTACGCCTCCCGCTACTTCAATCACGATTCCATCTTTTTCATCGGCCGCAATCTGGACTACGCCATCGGCCTGGAGGCGTCCCTGAAGCTGAAGGAAATCTCCTACATCCACTCGGAGGCCTACGCCGCCGGGGAACTGAAGCACGGCACCATCTCCCTCATTGAGCGGGGAACGCTGGTGATCGCCCTGGCCACCTATGCCCAGCTCTTTGACAAAGCGGTGAGCAACATCGTAGAGGTGAAAAGCCGGGGCGCCACGGTGCTGGCCCTGACCACTGAGCCCTATCGGGCGGCCATGGGCAAGCAGGCGGACGCCCTGATCACCATTCCGGATACCCATCCGGTGCTGATGCCCTCTCTGGCGGTGGTGCCCATGCAGCTGTTTGCCTACTATGTGGCGCTGATGCGGGGCTGTGATATCGACAAGCCCAGAAACCTGGCAAAATCGGTGACCGTGGAATAATCGAAAGGAAAAGGCAGACCGGCGTTGTTTTGGACAGCGCCGGCCTGCTTTTGATCTGTCAGGATAAACCGATGGCGTCGGTGATCTCCTCCATCACGTCAGTGACGGCCTTGAGGGTTTTGCCCACCTTGCTCTTCTGGATGCTGCGCTTGCGGCTGTTCCGCATGGCCATGCCCATGGCCATACCCATGCCAATCCCCAGGCCGATGCCGCGCATCAGGGTCATCTGTTTCATGTTGTCTCCTCCTTTCTCCGGTCGTTCCCTGTTAGTATTGCTCCGTTGACGGAAAATTGAAGTGAAATTTCTGGTATTTCTTGCGTTCCCGTCGAGCTTGCGTTATCATGTTACTTAGTATAGTTTTAACCGAAAATTGGACGAATCATAAGGGAGAGACGGATGAAACTGCTCATTGCTCAGGGAAACCTGGTGGACCCGGCCAGAAAATACGACGGGTCCCAGGATATATTGATTGAAAACGGCGTGATTGCCGCCATTGCCCCCAAGCTGGACGCGCCGGAGGCCCAACGCATCGACGGCAGGGGCCTTTCGGTCAGCCCGGGGCTGATAGACCCTCACGTCCACCTGCGGGACCCGGGCCTGACGTATAAGGAAGATATTTTGACCGGCACCGCCGCCGCCGCCTGCGGTGGGTTTACCGCCGTGGCCTGTATGCCCAATACGAAACCGGTGGCGGACTGCCCGGAGATCATCGCCGGGATTCTGGACCGGGCACAGAGCGGGTCCGGCGTCCGTGTCCTGCCCATCGGAGCGATTTCGGTGGGGGAGCGCGGGGAACGGTGTGCCGATTTTGCGGCGCTGAAAATGGCGGGAGCTGTGGCTCTCTCGGATGACGGCGTACCGGTGATGCGGGCGGTTCTGATGCGGGAGGCGCTGCAGCGGGCCAAAGACTGCGGATTGCCCCTCCTCTGCCACGAGGAGGATGGAGAGATGGTGCGGAATTACGCCGTCAATGAAGGGAAAATCTCCCGTCAGCTGGGGATTCCCGGCCGCCCCGCCATTGCGGAAGAGCTGATGGTGGCCCGGGACGGGCTGCTGTCCCTGGAGACCGGTGTGCCGGTCCACTTCTGCCACATCTCCACCGCAGGCAGCGTCAATATCATTCGCAGGCTGAAAGCCGTCGGAGCGGCGGTGACCTGCGAGACCTGTCCTCAGTACTTTACACTGACCGAGGACGCGATTTTGGAGCGGGGGAGTCTGGCAAGGGTCAACCCGCCCCTGCGCACGGCTGCTGACGTGGCGGCCATTGTGGAGGGGCTGCGGGACGGCACCATCGACTGTATTGCGACCGACCACGCCCCCCACGCGGCGGAGGAAAAGGCGCGCCCCCTCACCGAGGCGCCCAGCGGCATGGTGGGGCTGGAGACCGCTCTGGCCATCACGCTGACGCAACTGTACCACAGCGGGGCCATGGAGCTGACGGAGATCCTTCAGAAAATGACTGCCGGCCCGGCGCAGCTGCTGAACCTGCCCTATGGGAAGCTGGCAGTTGGGGCTGTGGCGGATCTGACCCTCTTTGATTTAAATGAGAAATGGACCATTGATCCGGTAAACTTCCGCTCCAAGGGCCGGAATACCCCCTTTGCAAGGTGGAGCGTCCAGGGAAAGGCGAAGTACACCCTGGTAGGCGGCCGTGTGATCTACCGGGACCAGTGAGATAGAAAGGAAGGCAGCGTATGTCGTTTGATGTGTTGCAGGAAAAAATTCGCGGGATGAAAAACCCCACCGTGGCAGGGCTGGACGCCCGGCTGGAATACGTGCCGCCCCACATTCGGGCGGAGATGATAGATGCCTATGGCCTCACCCGGAAGGCTGCCGCCGAGGCTATCTATACCTTCAACTGCGGCCTGATGGATGCCCTCTCCGACATCGTCCCCGCCGTGAAGCCCCAGGCGGCCTACTATGAAAACCTGGGCTGGGAGGGCATGGAGATGCTGGAGCGGACTATCCGGTACGCCAAGGAAAAGGGGTTTTTTGTGATCGCCGACATCAAGCGGGGGGACATTGGCTCCACCGCCACCGCCTATGCCGAGGGCTGGCTGGGCAAAACCACCGTGGGGGCGGAAAAACTCCCGGGGTTCGATGCCGACTGCGTGACGGTAAACGGCTACATGGGCAGCGATGCGGTCAAACCCTTTCTGACTGTGGCGGAGGAGGAGGACAAGTGCCTGTTCGTGCTGGTGCGCACCTCCAATCCCTCCGCTGTAGAACTCCAGGACATGGTGGCCGGAGACCGGGTGGTCTATACGGTCATGGCGGAGCTGGTGGAGCGCTGGGGCAAGGATACCCAGGGCAGCAAGTACGGCTTCAGCCGGGTGGGGGCTGTCACCGGCGCAACCTATCCCTCTGATCTGCGCAGGCTGCGCAAGCAGATGCCAAATACCTTCTTCCTGGTACCCGGCTACGGCGCTCAGGGCGGCACGGCGGAGGATGTGGCCTACGCCTTTGACCCCTATGGCCGGGGCGCAATTGTCAACTCCTCCCGGGGGATTATGTGCGCCTGGCAAAAGACAGGGAAAGACGGGGTGGATTACGCCGAAGCGGCCCGGGCGTCTGCCCTGGCCATGCGGGACGACATCCGTTCAGTGACGCCGGTTCTGTGAGAAGAAAAGAGGAGTTATATGCCCATTAAGAAGCTGTGTAAAATTGTTGAAAGACGAGCATTAACATCGGATATTTTTTCCGTTTTCCTGGAGGCGGGAGACATGGCGGAGGCGGCCCGCCCGGGGCAGTTTGTCCACATAAAATGCGGCGAGGGTCTGTTGCTCCGCCGCCCCATCTCCATCTGTGACGCCGGAAATGGCCTGCTGCGGATTGTCTTCCAAGTCCGCGGCACAGGGACACAGTGGCTGGCGGACCAGGAGTCCGGCGCAGTCCTGGATGTGCTGGGCCCCCTGGGAAATGGCTTTCAGCTGCCCCCATCTGGGAGGGTGCTGCTGGCCGGCGGCGGAATCGGCACGGCTCCGCTGCTCTTTACGGCAAAATCCGCGCCGGAGGGTGCGGTAGCTGCCCTGGGCTTCCGCACAGGAGCCGGTGCGATTCTGCTGGAGGATTTTGCGGCTGCCGGCGTCCCGGTGGAAGTGGCCACGGATGACGGCACCCTGGGCACTGCGGGCACAGTGGACCAGGTGGTGTGCCGCTGCCTCAGGGAAAATCACTACGCGGCAGTTCTGGCCTGCGGGCCGACTCCCATGCTGCGGGCGATTTCCCGGGCGACAGCAGGGGAGGGGACCCCATGTCAGGTGTCCCTGGAGGAACGGATGGCCTGCGGAATTGGCGCCTGTCTCACCTGCTCCTGTAAAGTGAATGGACATTACAAGCGGGCCTGTAAGGACGGTCCGGTGTTCCTGAGTCAGGAGGTGGAGTGGGATGCATAAGGTGGATATGCGGGTGAATTTTGCCGGTATTTCAATGAAAAACCCGGTGGTCGTCGCCTCCGGCACCTATGGATTTGGCCGGGAGTTCGGTGAATTCTACGATCTGAGTCAGCTGGGGGGCATATCCTGCAAGGGACTTACCTTTACACCGCGTGAGGGCAATCCGCCGCCCAGAGTGGCGGAAACCCCCATGGGAATGCTCAACTCCGTGGGACTTCAGAACCCGGGGGTAGATGACTTCGTCGCCAACGAGCTGCCGGAGCTGCGCAGACATGACCTGTGCGTCATCGCCAACATCTCCGGCAACACCCCGGAGGAGTACGCGGTCATGAGCGGGAAGCTCAGCGAGGCCGGTGTGGACATGATCGAAGTGAACGTCTCCTGCCCCAACGTGAAATGCGGCGGACTCCAGTACGGCGTGGTGCCGGAGCTGGCGGCGGAGGTGACGGAGGCGGCGAAAAAGAGCGCATCCGTGCCGGTGATGGTAAAGCTCTCCCCCAATGTGACCGACATTACCGCTATCGCCAAGGCGGTGGAGGCGGCGGGGGCGGACGCGGTATCCCTCATCAACACAGTCCGCGGGATGTGGATTGATGTGAAGACCCGGCGGCCGGTTTTGAAGATGAATACCGGCGGACTGTCCGGCCCGGCGGTGCTGCCCATTGCCGTGCGGATGGTGTGGGAAGTGAGCAACGCGGTGGGGATTCCCGTCATGGGAATGGGCGGTATCTCCACTGGCGAGGACGCGGCGCAGATGATACTGGCCGGGGCCTCTGCGGTGGCGGTGGGAACGGCGAACCTGGTGGACCCCTTCGCGGCGCTGCGGATTCGGGATGAGCTGGCGGAGATTGCCGCCGCCCAGAATCTGTCCGCTGTCCGGGAGCTGACCGGCGGAGTCCGGCCCTGGTGACCGGCAGAAGGTGAAAATTTACGAAGAGAAAAGAGAATGCCATATGACCAGAATTTATATTGTCCGCCATGCTGAGGCGGAGGGAAATCTCTACCGCCGCATCCATGGACAATATGACAGCCTGGTAACCCCGCTGGGCTACCGGCAGATCGAGGCCCTGTCCCGCCGCTTTCAGGACATTCCCGTGGACGCGGTGTATTCCAGCGACCTTTACCGGACCCGAATGACCGCCAAAGCCATCTATGCCCCCAAGGGACTGCCGCTGCACCTGGAGCCGGGTTTGCGGGAGATCGCCATGGGCCGCTGGGAGGACCAGACCTGGGGCGGCGCCGCACGGCGGGACCCGGAACGGATGAATCAGTTTTCCCGGAGCGACCCCGACTACGACTCTCCCGGCGGCGAGACCTTCCAGGCGGTGCAGAAGCGGGTGGTGGATACGTTCCGCCGCCTGATCCGGACCCATGGGGGCCAGACCATCGTCTGTGTCAGCCACGGCGTGGCTATTCGGACGGCGATGGCGGCATTTTACGGCTATTCCCTGGCGCAGTTGGATCGGATTCTCCCCAGCGATAACACAGGGGTGAGCTGTGTGGAAGTGGAGAACGGCCAACCCCACGTGCGGGTCTATGCCGACGGCTCTCACCTGGGAGAGGAGCTGTCTACCTTGGGCAAGCAGACCTGGTGGCGGGAACAGGAGGCGGCTACGCCGCTGGAAGACCAGAATGTCTGGTACCGCGCCTGGGACCCGGTGGGAGAGCGGGCGCTCTATTATCGCTGCCGTCAGGAGGCATGGATCAGCGTCCACGGCACGGATATCCCTTTCCCCGGAGAACAGTTCTATGAGGCGGCGCGGACAGCCAGCGAACGCAACGTTGCCTCCGTCATGGTCGCCATGGTGGGCGACGAGGTCGCCGGACTGCTCCAGATGGATCTGGAGCGGTATCAGGAGGAACAGGCGGGGTATATCCCCTTTTACTATATGAATCCCGGCTTCCGGAAGCGGGGGCTGGGCATCCAGCTGATTGGTCAGGCGGTGTCCACTTTCCGGCCCCTGGGCCGGGACAAGCTGCGCCTCCGGTGCAGTCCGGACAACGGGGTGGCCCAGCGGTTTTACGCCCGCAACGGGTTTCGCTCTATTGGCCCGGCAACGGACAGCGCAGTGCCCCTGGAGCTGCTGGAAAAGTACATCGGTTACGCGGAATGAGCGGGAAGAGGAAAACGGCGCCGGGCAGCGCCTTTCTGCCGGTGTCCCGGGCGGACATGGAGGACCGGGGGTGGAGCTGGTACGACTTCCTGATCGTCAACGGCGACGCCTATGTGGATCACCCTTCCTTTGGCGGCGTGGTGATCGCTCGGGTGCTGGAGGCGGAGGGGTACCGGGTGGCCTACCTGGCCCAGCCGGACTGGCACGGCCCGGAGCCGTTCCTGGCCATGGGGAAGCCCCGATTGGGAGTGATGATCTCCGCAGGGAACCTGGACTCTATGGTGGCCCACTACACGGCGGCGAAAAAGCGGCGACGGCAGGATGCCTATTCCCCGGGAAATCGACCGGGTTTGAGGCCGGACCGGGCCACCATCGTCTATGCCAACCGGGTGCGGGAGGCATTCGGCGACGTGCCGCTGATTATCGGCGGTCTGGAGGCGTCCCTGCGGCGGTTTGCCCATTACGACTATTGGAGCGACCAGGTGCGTCGAAGCATCCTCTTTGACGCCCGGGCGGACCTGCTGACCTACGGCATGGGAGAGGCGGCCAGTTTGGAGATTGCCGCCCGCCTGAAGGCGGGAACGCCGGTGGCGGAGATCACCGACGTTCGGGGTACCAGCTACGGAGCCAGAGATGTGTCCGGCTGCCCCTACCAGAAGGTGGAGGTGCCCTCTTATGAGGAAGTGCGGGTGGACAAGACAGCTTACGCCCGGGCCAATCAGGTGGAGTATGAGGAGCACGACCCGGTTCGGGGCAAGGCCATCCTGCAAAAGCACGGCAGCCGCTGGCTGGTCACCAATCCGCCCCAGATGCCCCTGTCTACCCCGGAGCTGGACCGGGTGGCAGAACTGCCCTACGTTCGGGAGCCCCATCCCATGTACGATTCCATGGGCGGCGTGCCCGCGATTGAAGAGGTGCGTTTTTCAGTCACTCACAACCGCGGCTGCATCGGTGGCTGTAACTTCTGCGCCCTGGCGTTCCACCAAGGGCGGATGATGACCTGCCGCAGTCATGAGAGTGTGATCCGGGAGGTGACAGCACTGACCCACCACCCGGGGTTTAAGGGGTATATCCACGATGTGGGCGGCCCTACTGCCAACCTGCGCCAGCCCAGCTGCAAAAAGCAGCTGAAGCAGGGGGTCTGCGCCAAACGCAGCTGTCTGGCCCCCAGCCCCTGTCCCAATCTGGATGCGGACGAGTCGGACTACGTGGCATTGCTGCGCAAGCTGCGGAGGATTCCGGGCATCAAAAAGATCTTTATCCGCTCCGGTATCCGCTACGACTACATGCTCTGTGACAAAAAAGACACCTTTTTCCGGGAGCTGGTCCAGTACCATGTGTCTGGCCAGCTGAAGGTGGCCCCGGAGCACTGTATCAACTCGGTGCTGGACTACATGGGCAAGCCCCACATCGAGGTCTACGAGCGCTTTCAGCAGAAGTACAACAGCCTGAACAAAAACGCGGGAAAAGACCAGTACCTGGTGCCCTATCTCATGTCCTCCCACCCGGGGAGCACGTTGCAGGATGCGGTGGCCCTGGCGGAATATCTGAACGCCAGACACCGGCAGCCGGAACAGGTACAGGACTTTTATCCGGTGCCTGGCTGCCGCTCCACCTGCATGTACTATACCGGAATCGATCCCCGGACCATGGAGCCGGTCTATGTGGCCACGGAACCCCATGAAAAACGGCTTCAGCGGGCCTTGCTCCAGTGGAAAAATCCAGAGAATTGGCGTTTGGTGAAAGAGGCGCTGGTAAAAGCGGGCCGGGAGGATCTCATCGGCTTTGAGGCCCGATGCCTCATCCGCCCCTATCCACCCCGGCCGAGGAGGGAAGCGGACGGTTCTGCCAAAAACAGAACGGCGGAAAAAAACCGGGAAGGCCGACGGAAAAACGCCCCCAAAAAGAGAAAGCCGACCCAAAAGGGACGGAAAGGATAACAAAGAGGCTGGAACGAGTTGGTTCCAGCCTCTCAAAAATATCTAGTTACTTGCTGTCGGCGGCGTGGCGCTGAAAGTGGTCACACCAGTTGCAGAGGGGACACAGTTCGCACTTGGCGGTGCGGGCGGTGCACACGGCTCGACCGTGCAGTACCAGCCGGTGACAGAAGTCGTTGGACTCCTCCGGCGGCAGGACGGCTCGCAGCTGTTTTTCCACCTTGGCCGGGTCCTTGGTGCCGTCGGTGAGGCCCAGGCGGCCGCTGATGCGGATGCAGTGGGTGTCAGCCACCACCACGCCGGGTTCGTGGAAGACGTCCCCTTGAATCAGGTTGGCGGTTTTCCGGCCCACACCGGGGAGTTTCAGCAGATCCTCCATGGCCCGGGGGACCCTGCCGCCGAAGTCGGACAGCAGCATCTGGGCGCAGCCTACCAGATCCCGGCTCTTTCCATTGTAGAAGCCGCAGGAGTGGATGTACTCGGCTACCTCGGCGGGATCCGCTGCCGCAAAGGACTCCAGCGTGGGGAAGCGGGCGAAGAGAGCGGGGGTGACCTGGTTGACCCGGGCATCGGTACACTGGGCGGAGAGCCGGACGGAGAACAGCAGTTCGTAGTCTTTTTGATATTGCAGGGAGCAGATGCCGTCGGGATAGAGACCTTTCAGCCCGTTGACAATGGCCCATACATCTTGGGTGGATTTCATGGAGCGATCCTCCTGTTGTTGGTTTGTCGATTCCAGATGATTGTACCATAAAAAACGCCATTCGACAAAGGCCATCTCTTTCCCCAGCCGGGGAAATGTGCTAAAATAGAGCAAAAGATTATGTTTTCAGGAGGACACGCTATGAACCAACGTCCCCTTGCAGATGAAATCCGCCCCCAGACTCTGGACGAAGTGGTGGGGCAGCGGCATATTCTGGGCAAAAACGGTGTCCTCCGCCGGATCATCGAGAGCGGGCAGGTGCCCAATCTGGTGTTCTACGGCCCCTCGGGGACCGGCAAGACCACCGTGGCCAATATCATCGCCAATACCACCCGGCGCACCCTCCACCGGCTCAATGCGACAACTGCCACCATTGGGGACATCCGGGAGGTGATCGCCGATGTGGACACCCTGATGGCCCCCAACGGTGTGCTGCTCTACCTGGACGAAATCCAGTACTTTAACAAAAAACAGCAGCAGTCCCTGCTGGAATTCATGGAAAATGGGAAGATTACGGTGATTGCCTCCACCACGGAGAACCCATACTTCTGCATTTTCAACGCGGTGTTGTCCCGATCTACCGTCTTTGAGTTTAAGACCGTGGAGGCACGGGAGGTGCGCCCGGCTGTAGACCGGGCCTTCCAGCTGCTGGAGCAGCGGCTGAGCTTGTCCATCGACGCCTCGGAAGAGGTGCGGGACTACCTGGCTGCCTCCTGCGGCGGGGATGTGCGCAAGGCCATCAACGGCGCGGAGCTGTTGTGCGCTGCCGGGAAAGCGGCAGATGGCGTGCTCACAGTTACGCTGGAGGATGCGGAGCTGGTGGGGCAGCGCTCTGCCTTCCGCTATGACCGGGACGGGGACAGCCACTACGACATCCTCTCCGCTTTGCAGAAGTCCATCCGGGGCAGTGACCCCGACGCGGGGCTGCACTACCTGGCGCGGCTGCTGGAGGCGGGGGATCTGATCTCCGCCTGCCGCCGGCT
This sequence comes from Clostridiales bacterium, assembly GCA_003150485.1. Lineage (GTDB taxonomy): Bacteria > Bacillota > Clostridia > Oscillospirales > Oscillospiraceae > Onthomonas. The sequence continues at coordinate 65,265 of QALX01000004.1, read as the reverse complement.
GATGGTCATCGCGGCAGAGGATGTGGGGCTGGCCTATCCCCAAGCCGTGTCTATTGTGAAATCCTGTATTGACGCGGCCAATATGCTGGGGCTCCCCGAGGCCCGGATTCCCCTGGCGGAGGCGGTGATCCTCATGGCCACCGCCCCCAAATCCAACTCTGCCATCTGTGGGATTGACGCTGCCCTCTCCGACCTGCGCCGGGGGAAGTACGGCGATATCCCGCCCTACCTGATGGACAGCCACTATACCGGAGCGAAAAAGCTGGGGCGGGGTCTTACCTACCGGTATCCTCACAACTATCCCGATCACTATGTGACCCAGCAGTACCTGCCCGACGCCCTGAAAGGGGTACAGTACTACCAGTACGGGGAGAACAAAACAGAACAGGCGGCCCGTGCCTACTGGGAGAAGATCAAGGGAAGCAGGTGAGGGATTATTCCGGCAGAGTGACCTCGGTTGCCGCGTCAGAATAGCTCCAGTTTTCGATGCGCCCCTGGGTGTAGGTATAGGTCAGGGGCAGCGGCAGGGGCAGCGGTGCGGCGTGACCGATGACGGCCAGTTTGATCTTCTGTTTTTCCGGCAGAATGGATTTGATGTACACCGAAACTGTGTCTCCGGGAAGAAACCCCTCCAGCGGTTCGGCGAGGCCGGTAAGGTTGGGAGACAGCTCCACAAAGATGCCGTAATCCATGACGCTGCGCACGATGCCGGTGACGGTTTCGCCGGGCTGGAATGCCTCCACGTTTTCCGTCCAGGTGCCCAGCAGTTCTTTGTGGGACAGCTGGATTCGCCGCTGCTCCGGCAGTACCTCCCGCACCAGGGCGTAAATCTGCTGTCCCGGTCGGAAGCGGCAGTTGGGATGGGGGATGCGGGAGACCGAAATGGTCTTCAGGGGAATCAGAGACGGGACTCCGCGGCCGATGTCCACAAAGGCGCCATAGGGTTCCAGATGGGTGACGGTGGCGGGGAGAATGTCTCCGGGAACGGCGTCCTTCAGGAGCTGCTCCAGGGCCAGCTCCTGGGCCCGGCGACGGGAAAGCTGGGGCACACCGTCTTCAAAGCCGGTGATAACAAAGCTGGTGGGTTTGCCCACGCAGGTGAGAATGGCGATGTCCCGGGCTGTGCCCTCCCGGATGCCCAGGGCGCACTCCTCCCGGGGGATGACGCCGTGAAAGTCGCCGCATTGTATGTATAGCTGATGGGATGGGTCACAACGGACCGCGAGTCCCTCCAAAATAGTCTGGCTGCGCCAGGCAGTTTCCAGGGTGGTGCGGCTGAGTAGGGCCTGACGGTTTTCGTCCGTATCCATGAGCCGGCCTTCCGGCCAGAGATTGGTCATAAATCTTCCTCCCGTTCTGTTGACAGTCTGGCATATCCTATGCGGAGAAAACAGGTTTTGTTCTTGACAATCGGACTATCGTGTGATAGCGTATCAGTGTGTTAAAGTGAAGGAGGCCCTTGCCGTGGATATTCAAGTGGGCGACGTGCTGCAAATGAAGAAAACCCACCCCTGCGGGGGGAGGGAATGGCTGGTTCTGCGGGTTGGCATGGATTTTCGCCTCCGGTGCCTGACCTGCGGACGGGAAATGATGATTTTACGTGGGAAGGCGGAAAAAAGTGTGAAAAAAATCCTGCCCAGAGCGGATGGGGAGGAGTCAAATAGAGGGACATCGCTATGAAAGAATTTTGGAGCAGCCGCATCCGGAACCTAACCCCCTACACTCCGGGGGAGCAGCCCAAGGAGCGGAAGTTTATCAAGCTGAACACCAATGAAAACCCCTACCCGCCTTCCCCCAAAGTGGTGGAGGCGGTGACGGCGGCGGCGGACGAACGGCTGAAGCTGTACCCGGACCCGGACGCCGGCAGGCTGGTGTCGGCGCTGGCACAGGCCTACGGCGTGAAGGAGAGCCAGGTTTTTGTGGGCAACGGGTCCGACGAGGTGCTGGCCTTTGCCTTCCAGGCCTTTTTTGACCCGGGCAGCACCATCCTGTTTCCAGACATTACCTATTCCTTTTACCCGGTCTATGCCAACATGTTCGGCATAAATTACCGTACCGTACCCCTGTGTCCGGACTTCACCATTCCGGTGGAGCCCATGCTGGGGGACAATGACGGCATCGTTCTGGCCAACCCCAACGCCCCCACCGGCGTAGAGCTGAGCCAGAGGGAGCTGCGGCGGATTCTGGAGGGCAATCCGGATGTGGCGGTGATTGTGGACGAGGCCTATGTGGACTTCGGCGGCACCTCTGCCCTGCCGCTGCTGGCGGAGTACCCCAACCTGCTGGTGGTGCAGACTATGTCCAAGTCCCGGGCCCTGGCGGGGATGCGGATTGGCTTCGCCTTTGGCAGTGAAAACCTGATTCAGGGCCTGAACTGTGTCAAGAACTCCATCAACTCCTACACCATGGACCAGCTGGCCCTGGTGGCCGGTGTGGCTGCGGTGGAGGACCGGACGTATTTTGAAACGCGGTGCGCCCAGGTGGCGGCCACCCGGGACCGGACGGCGGAGCGCCTGAAGGAGCTGGGATTTATTGTATTGCCCTCCAAGAGTAACTTTTTGTTTATCAGCCACCCTGTAGTTCCCGCGGCAAAGCTTTTCGGCGCTCTGCGGGAGCGCGGGATACTGGTTCGATATTTTGCACTGCCCAGAATCGACAATTTCCTCCGGGTGACCATCGGGAGCGAGGAGGATATGGAGACATTCTGTGCAACTCTGACTGAATTTGTGGAGAACGTATTATGAGATATGAAGGTATGATTTATCGGCCCCCAGGAGAGTGGAAAAGCTATCTGCTCCAGTGTACCGTGGGGTGCTCCAACAACAGCTGCACCTTTTGCAGTATGTACAAAGACAAACAGTTCCACATCCGCCCGCTGGATGACATCCTGGAGGACATCGAGATGGCCCGCAAGGCCTATGGTAACGGAATCCGCCGGGTCTTCCTCTGTGACGGCGACGCAATCATTATGAAGCAGGACCAGCTGCTGGCCATTCTGGAGAAGCTGTACAAGACGTTTCCCCAGCTGGAAAAGGTGACGACCTATGCCGGCCCCAAGTCCACCATGTCCAAGACGCCCGCCCAGCTGAAGGAGCTGTGGGACGCGGGCCTGAAGCGGGCCTACCTGGGGGTGGAAACCGGCGACGACGTGCTGCTGAAGAAGGTCAAGAAGGGGGCCACCGCCCAGGAGATCCTGGACGCCGCCCTGCTGCTGAAAGAGACCGGTTTTGACCTGTGGACCATGATTATTCTGGGCCTGGCGGGGCCGGGCGAGCCCTCCCGCCAGCACGCCCTGGCCACGGCGGAGCTGATGAACAAGATGGTGCCCCAGCACCTGTCTGCCCTGACCTATATGTGCGAGCCGGGAACCGAGATGTACCGGGATGTACAGCAGGGCAAGTTCAAACTGCTCAACCCCAAGCAGGTGCTGGAGGAGACCCGGCTGCTGCTGGCCAACATCCACGAGGGTCCCATTCACTTTACCAGCAACCACGCCTCCAATTACCTGTCCTTCAATGATACCATCCCGGAAAAGACTCCGTGGATGCTTGAAAAAATCGACAGTGCCCTGGCCGGTGAGACCAAAATCCGCTCCGAGTGGAGTCGGGGCCTGTAAAACCGAATGCTTCGCAAAAGAGACTGCCCCGGCAGTCTCTTTTGTTGTATACACCCCCGAGATAGGTCAGCTTAAGGCCCTCGGCAGAGTTCTGCCGCCGCAGGCGGAGGAATAAAATTCGATATCGATTTTTTGGGCGGCGTGTACGCCGAAAAAATCTCTTCTCAGCCTGCAAGTGGAATGCATCGCGGTAGGCTGTAATCTCCCTCAAATGCCAAGCATTTGAGGGAAGCGGCTGCTTCCGGCAGTCTCTTTTTTATGCCCTGTCCCTCCTTTGACCAAATCTGCCCAAAGGGCGGGCTATACTAAAGGGCAGCCGTGGGAGGGAACCGTATGACCGTGGTTTATATCGACTCGTTGTTTCTGCTGAACCTGCTGTTGGATTACCTGCTGCTGCGGGTTTCCGCCCGCATCTGCGGGCAGTATATCCCCACGCTGCGGCTGGGCCTGGGGGCGCTGTTCGGAGCGTGCTACGCTGTGTGTGCGTTTCTGCCCGGAGGCGGCTTTTTGACCCAGCCTCTGGTGAAACTCATGGCGGGAATTTTGATGGCCCTGATCGCGTTTGGCGGACGGCGGCGGCTGCTGCGGCTGACCGGTGTGTTCTTTGCCTGTTCCTGTGCTCTGGGCGGTGGACTGCTGATGCTGTCCCTGTTGGGGCAGGGGGGGCTGACCTACTCCAATGGCATTCCCGCCACCGGCCTGGACTTGAAAATGCTGCTGCTCTCCGCCGCGGGCATCTATCTGCTGCTCACCCTGTGTATGCGCTGCCTGGGGCGCTACTCCAGGCTGCGGAGGGAGGTGGTTCCGGTGACTCTGTTTCTGGAGGGGCGGCAGGTGAAGGTGGACGCCCTGGTGGACACGGGGAACACACTGGCCGACCCGCTCAGTGACGCCCGGGTGATGGTAGCCGAGTGGGAGGCGGTGCGCCCTCTGTTTTCCGGCAGGATTCCGTTGGAGGAGAACGCTTTGCGGGAGCCAACCGCCTGTGTTCAGGTGTTGGGAGCAGTGCTGGGACCGGGCCGGGTGCGGCTGCTGCCCTACCGGGCGGTGGGGGTGCAGGCGGGGATGCTGGCGGCCCTGCGAATGGATAGCGCCCTCATCGGCGGCCGGAAGGCAGAGCGGGTGCTGGTGGCCCTGTGTCCCGGGAAGCTGGCGGCCAATGGGAACTATACTGCGCTGATTGGCGCGGAAACATAAGGGAGGAGCGAAAGAATGAAAGGCAAATGGATAAAGTGGATGGAAAAGTGGAACGCGCTGCTGGAAAAGCTGGGGCTGCGGGCGCCGGATTCGATCTGGTACATCGGCGGCAGCGATGTGCTGCCTCAGCCCCTGGACCGGGCAAAGGAGCGGGAGGTACTGGAGGCGCTGAAGGAGGGAGACCTGGCTGCCAAAAGCACCCTCATTGAGCACAACCTGCGTCTGGTGGTCTATATCGCCCGGCGCTTTGAGAACACGGGGATCAACATTGAAGATCTGATCTCCATCGGCACCATCGGCCTGATCAAAGCGGTGAACACGTTTAAGCTGGACAAGAACATCAAGCTGGCCACCTACGCCTCCCGGTGCATCGAGAACGAAATCCTGATGCACCTGCGCAAGACCTCCAATCAGAAGGGGGAGATCTCCTTTGACGAGCCGCTGAACACGGACTGGGACGGCAATGAGTTGCTGCTTTCCGACGTGCTGGGGACGGAGAGTGACCTGGTGATGAAGCCCATTGAGGACGATGTAGACCGGCAGATGCTGGCGGCTGCCATGAGCCGGCTCAATGAGCGGGAGCACCTGATTATCTCCATGCGCTTTGGCCTAGGGGGACGCAAATCCGCCACTCAGAAGGAGGTGGCAGATCTGCTGGGTATCTCCCAGTCCTACATCTCCCGGCTGGAAAAACGGATTGTCTCCCGTCTGCGGCGGGAGATGCTGCGAATGAGCTGACGGAAAAGGGCCGCGCCCCCTTCCGTCAAAACCACCCTGCCTTTGACAGCATGAAAGCGGCCCGGCTGGAAAGACTAAGAACAGTCTTTTGCGGCGGGAGGAAGTCGTATGCAAGGCAAGGTAGAGATTTGCGGTGTGAACACGGCAAAGCTGAAGGTATTGAAAAACGAGGAAATGACCGCCCTGCTCAAGCGGGTGAAGAAGGGGGACCAGGAGGCCCGGCGGCAGATGATCGAGGGAAATCTGCGTCTGGTACTCTCGGTGATCCAGCGCTTTGCCGGGCGGGGGGAGAATATGGACGACCTGTTTCAGATCGGCTGTATCGGGCTCATCAAGGCCATCGACCACTTTGACGCGGAGCAATTCTCCGTGCGCTTTTCCACCTACGGGGTCCCCATGATCGCCGGAGAGATCCGGCGGTTTCTGCGGGATTCCTCGGCGGTGCGGGTGAGCCGCTCCATGCGGGATGTGGCCTACAAGGTGCTGAAAACCCGGGAAAACTACCTGAGGGAGCATCAGAAGGAGCCGGGGATCGAGGAGATTGCCAAGGAGCTGGGCCTGCGGCGGGAGGAAGTGGTGTTCGCCCTGGACGCTATCACCGACCCCATTTCCCTGTACGAGCCCATCTACTCAGACGGCGGCGACGCCATCTGCGTGATGGACCAGGTCCGGGACGATAAAAACTGCACGGAACAGTGGCTCAATCACATTGCGCTCCGGGAGGCTATGGGGCGTCTGAACCAGCGGGAACAAAAGATCCTGCAAATGCGCTTTTTCCAGGGCAAGACCCAGATGGAGGTGTCCAAAGAGGTGGGCATCTCCCAGGCTCAGGTGTCCCGCCTGGAGAAGAGCGCACTGAAACAAATTCGGAAATCCCTGTGAGGGGAAAAGGGCTGGAAAAACTGGCAGACCGCGACAGCGTCTGCCGGTTTTTTATGCAAACAGGTGCAAAACTCAAGTTATTTTGCTATAATAGCAGAGAACAAACCGAGAGGAGTGGGAACGGATGGCCAAACAGCGGTTGGACAAGGTGCTGGGGCAGACTGGGCGCTGGAGCCGGAAGGAGGCCCGGGAACTGATCCGCCGGGGGCTGGTGACGGTGGACGGAGCGGTGATTCGGCAGCCGGAATACAAGGCGGAGCCGGAGCAGGCGGCCATTACGGTGAGCGGCGAGGCGCTGACCTGGAGGCAGTACTGCTACCTGATGCTGAATAAGCCCGCAGGGGTTCTCACAGCCACCGAGGACCGGGATCAGAAGACGGTGCTGGACCTGCTGCCCGAGCGCTGCCGGCGACAGGGTGTCGCCCCCGTGGGGCGGCTGGACAAGGACACCGAGGGACTGCTGCTGCTGACCAACGACGGAGCACTGGCCCACCGGCTGACCAGTCCCAGGTACCACGTGGAGAAGTGCTACCTGGCTACAGTTGACGGAACAGTGGATGCCGGGGACGTGGCGGCCTTTGCGGCGGGGCTGACCTTGGGGGACGGCACCCAGTGTCTGCCCGCCGGACTGGAGCCCCTGGGGCCGGGGCGCTGCCGGGTTGCTCTCCGGGAGGGGAAATATCACCAGGTGAAACGGATGCTGGCGGCCTGCGGAAAGCCGGTGACCGCTTTGGAGCGGATTTCCATGGGCCCGCTGAAGCTGGATGGCACACTGCCCCGGGGAGGCTGCCGGGAATTGACGGCCGAAGAGGTACGGCTGCTCCGGAAGGCCGGGGAATAGGGCACAATCGTACCAAAAGCAGACGCAAAAAGTTTGAGCAACCTATTGATAATGCCGGTAAAAATCGTTATAATATTGCACATAAAGCGTTCGATGACCTGGCAAATGATTCCGCAGTGACACGAAAGGAGCGAATTTTATGTCCAATCGACTGTTTCAGAGCATGGTTTTGCAATTAAAGGAAAGCACCGACCGGGTGATCGGCGTAATTGATATGGAGGGCAATGTGATCGCCTGTACCGACCTCCCATCCATCGGCGAGCGGATGCCGCACGTCCTCACCGCCTTGAGCAGCGAACGGGATGCCGCCATCGTGGTGGATGGCCGGACCTTCAAATCCCTGGTGGGCTGGAGTGTTCAGTTCGGTTATGCGGTGTTTGTCCAGGGGGAGGATCAGGAGGCAAAGCTGATCTGCAATCTGGCCGCCGTCGCTCTCAATGGCGTCAAAAGCTACTACGAGGAGAAATACGACAAGGCGACCTTTATCAAAAATATTATCACCGACAACATCATGTTGGGGGATATCTATATTCGCGCCAAGGAGCTCCATATGGCCTCCGAGGTGCTGCGGGCCGTGTTCCTGGTCCGTCCCATCGAGCCCATCGACGTGTCCCTGACCGATGCGGTTCAGGCCCTGTTCCCGGACCGGCAGAATGACTATGTCATCTCGCTCAACGAAAACGATGTGGTTCTGGTCAAACAGGTACCTGAGGGCACCAGCACCAAGGATCTGGTCAAGATCGCCCAGCAGATCAAGGACGGCGTGGATGCGGAGCTGAAGCAGAAAATCATGATTGGCATCGGCACGGTCACCGACCACATCCGGGACTTGGGCCGCATCTACAAGGAGGCCCAGATGGCCATTGAGGTGGGCAAGGTCTTTGAGACCGAGCGCACCATCATCAACTACGACAACCTGGGGATTGGCCGGCTGATCTACCAGCTGCCCGTCACCCTGTGTGAGATGTTCCTCCAGGAGGTGTTCAAGAAGAACCCCATCGACGCCCTGGATCAGGAGACGCTGTTTACCATCAATAAGTTCTTTGAAAACAATCTGAATGTGTCCGAAACTGCCCGGAAGCTCTTTGTCCACCGGAATACTCTGGTATACCGGCTGGAAAAGATCAAAAAACTTACCGGCCTGGACCTGCGGGAATTTGACGATGCCATTACCTTTAAGGTGGCCTTGATGGTGAAAAAGTATCTGGTTTCCCGGGGAATTAAGTCGTGATTCTGGAGAAAATCAGAGAAAACGAGAAAAAACACCCGGCAAGGATGGGCAGCAGTCCGCAAATTGTCGGGTGTTTCTTTTTTGTTACAGTTTGACATCATTTTAAAAAGGAAGTATACTGAAACATAATATCCTGATTAGCCATGGAGAAACGTGGAGAGAGATATGATACGGTTTGAAAACGTAAAAAAAGTATACGACAATGGGACACGGGCCATTAAAGGCATCTCACTGCTGATTGGCAACGGGGAGTTTGTTTTTTTAGTGGGTCCCTCCGGTTCCGGCAAATCCACGATTTTGAACATGCTCACCGGGGAGGAACCCATAACCAGCGGAACCATTGTGGTCGATGGGTTTGACCTGACCCGGATTAAGGCCAACCGCATCCCCTACCTGCGCCGGAAGCTGGGCGTGGTATTTCAGGACATCCGCCTGATTCAGAAGAAGACGGTGGAGGAGAACCTGGAGTTTGCCATGCGGGTGGTGGGCGCACCTCAAAAGGCCATCGGAGCGCGGCTGGATTATGTGCTGGACCTGGTGGGGCTGGCGGACAAAAAGCGGTGCTATCCCAACGAGCTCTCCGGCGGAGAGCAGCAGCGGGTGGCCATTGCCCGGGCCCTGGTGAACAATCCCAGCACCATTCTGGCCGACGAGCCCACCGGGAACCTGGACCCGGAGCGCAGTCTGGAGATCATGCTGCTGCTGGAAAAGATCAACGAACTGGGAACCACCGTCCTGGTGGTGACCCATGAGCGGAGGCTGGTGGATCACTTTAACAAGCGGGTAATTAACCTGGAAGAGGGCCGCATCGTCAGCGATCAGGAGAATGGGTGCTATGACTATGAGAAGAAATAACGCCGGATACTTTATCCGCCAGGGGTTACGGGGCCTGAGCAGTCATCGCTTTTTCACTTTTGCGGCCATCGGCATCATCGCGGCCTGTCTGATCGTCACCGGCAGCGTAGCGCTGGTGGCGGTGAACCTGGAATACAACTTGAACCAGCTGATGGCGGAGAATGAGATCCTGGCTTACGTAGAGGAGAACTACAGCGAAGAGGAGACGGAGAAGGTGGGCGAAACCCTGCGCGATGTTCCCAACGTAACCGATTGTACCTTTGTCTCCCGGGAGGATGCCTTGGACAGTTATCTGGACGGTCTGGAGGACGACACGCTGTATACTGACCTGCCGGCCACCGTGCTGCGGGACCGGTATATCATCCACGTGGAGGATATTGCGATTCTGGCCAGCACCATTGAACAGGTGGAGGCAGTGGAGGGCGTGGCCAAGGTCTCGGCGGCTATAGATGTGGCCAACGGGTTTATTACTGTGCGCAATGTGGCGGCAGGTGTGGCTCTGATCCTGCTGGGGGTGTTGCTGGTGGTTTCCTTCTTTATCATCTCCAACGCCATCAAGATGGCCACCATCAACCGGGCGGAGGAGATCGCCATTATGAAGATCGTCGGGGCCACCAACGCCTTTGTACGCTGGCCCTTTGTGGTGGAGGGAATTGTGCTGGGCCTGACCAGCGCCATCATTGCCGGGCTGCTGCAGTTTGGCATCTACTCCCTGCTGGTCAAGGCGGTGAGCGGGTTCAGCTATGTGCAGCTGATTACGCTGCTTCCCTACCGGCAGCTGGCCCTTCTGGTGTCTCTGGCCTACCTGGGCATCGGGTTGCTGGTCGGTGTGTTTGGCAGTTTGATTACCATTCGAAAGTTCCTGCGCGTATGATGGCGCAGAGAGAAAAAATAGGAAAGAGAGGAACAGCCTGTGGGTAATGTGACATACGGAGAGAACAAGAAGAAGAAAAGCGGCTGGGACGGCCGGCGCAAAGCGGTCAGTGCCGTGGCGGCGCTGATGGCCCTGCTGTTTCTGGTACCTCTGGTGATGGAGCTGGTGCAGTACGCCGGTGCGGTCACTGTGGATGAGATTTCCAGCCTCTGCGCTCAGCAGGAGGAACTGGAGAACAAAAAGAGCGATCTCCAATCTCAGTTGGACGATCTGAAGGGGCAGGAACACTCCGCTGTGAGCCGGTGCAATCTGCTCAGCCAGAAGATTACTGTGCTGGAGGATCAGATTGCCGCCACTCAGGGCGTGGTAGATCAGTATGCCGGGCAGATTAAGGAGCACAAAAAGGAACTCAAGCGGGCGAAGAAGGCGGAAGAAGAATACTATGATCTGCTCTGCCAGCGGGTGCGCAACATGGAGGAAAACGGGACCACATCCTATTGGCAGATCCTTTTTGGCGCCTCGGGCTTTTCCGATTTCCTGGACCGAATCTCCTTTGTCAGCGGCGTCATGGAGTATGATGACAGTGTACTGACCGGTCTGGAAGAGGCCAAAGAGGCTGTGGCCCAAGCCACGGAGTCTCTGAAGGAGAAAAAAGCGGCCAAGGAGGAAGCTCTGGATGACCTGAAGGATCAGCAGAGCCAGGTTACCGACGCGTCCAAGGAAGCGGCCGGTACGCTGAAAGAGATCAAAAGTAATCAGGATGTCTACGCTCAGCAAATGGAGGAGGTAGACGCCATGGCGGACGAGCTGGCCGCGGATATTGTCAGCGCCAAGTCTGATTATGCGGCGGAACAGAAGGCTGCGGCAGAACAGGCAGCGGCAGAGGAAAAAGCGGCCAAGGAAGCGGCTGCGAAACGGAAGGCAGCGGAAGAAAAAGCTGCCCAGGAGGCAGCTGAGCAGGAAGAGGACGATCAAGAGGTGGAGGACAGCACGGAGGAGAAAGATCCGCCGAAAAAAGAAGAGAATCAGCCCGAGGAGTCTGACGAAGATGAAGATACGGATGTGCCCACCTCCACCAGCGGCGCGGCCATTGTCAACTACGCCATGCAGTTTGTCGGCGGCCGGTATGTGTGGGGGGGTTCCAACCTGTCCACCGGTGTGGACTGTTCCGGCTTTGTCATGTGTGTCTATGCCCACTTCGGCTATTCTCTGCCCCACAGCTCGGCGGCCCTGGCGGGCTGCGGCAAGGGCGTGAGCTATTCCAACGCGCAGCTGGGCGACGTGATCTGTTACAACGGCCACTGCGGCATCTACATCGGCGGGGGCAAGATGGTCAACGCCTTAGGGGTCAAATACGGTATTGTGGTCAGCCGGGTCAATACAGGCCGGCTGGTAGCGGTGCGCAGAATCGTCTGAAAAACAGAAAGCAAAAGGGAACTCCACACGAATGGAGTTCCCTTTTTGGTACGGAAGATTTATCGCTGTTTGGCGCCGCGGATGATGTGATAAACCGCTGCGGTAGTGGCGGCAATCTCGCCTTCCTGCTGCCAGGCCTCGGCGGAGCAGTAGGCAATATGGCCGCCGGCCTGCTGAACCCGGACTCGGACAAACAGCTTTTGGCCCACGAAAATGGGCTTGAGGTAGGAGACCTGTAGGGAAACAGTGACGATATGGGTGTCCAAGCCGCAGATAGAGGCGATGGTGCTCCCCTGCGCGGAGTCGATCATGGCGGCAATCAGGCCGCCGTGCATGTTGCCATGGGGGTTTCCGAAGCTCTTTTTCACCTCGAAAGAGCAGACAACAGTGTTCTGTTCTGCGTCGCAGGAGACAAAGGTGGGCGGGATCTGAGAGTCAAAGTCGTTGGGGTCTGCGTGGGTCAGATGGTCACATACGGCCTGGAAGGTGGCAGTCAGTTTTTCGTTTTGTGCTAGAACAGTCATGGAAGGTGTGCCTCGCTTTGGTGTGAATCAAGATGCTGTTTATAGATACAGCTGTGTCAGTCATAAATTGTGTTTATTATAGCATGGCAGAGGAAAAAAGAAAAGCGTGCAGCCAGGTTCGACTATTGTATTTGTCGAAAAAAACATGTATAATAAACCGTAATCAGCGGTCACGTCAGATGGACAGAACGGTTCCCATGCCAGCGAGTTGGATGCGTCTGACGTATCCGGAGAATTTGCCGGCGCATGGCGGACCGTGTTTTGCTGTTTGAAGATTCGATGAGTATGAAACAATCGGGATTGTCCCGGTTTGGAAAGTTGAGAGCGTGTTTATGATGAAATATGTATTGATTATCGGCGATGGAATGGCGGACAATCCCGTGCCGGAATTGGGCAATCGGACTCCGCTCCAGGTTGCCAAAAAGGATGCCATTGACCAACTGGCTCGGAAGGGTATTGTGGGCAGCGTGGTCAACTGTCCTGAGGGCCTGCCTCCCGGAAGCGACACCGCAATTCTGTCCATTTTCGGCAACGATCCCTGGAAGTGCTATACCGGCCGCGCTCCCCTGGAGGCGGCAGCCACCGGTATCCAACTCAAGCCCGGCGACGTGGGGTACCGCTGCAACATGGTGGCCCTGGAAGAGGGGGATCAGCCCTTTGCTGAGAAGAAGATCCTCTCCCACTCCGGCGGATCCATCGACGGCGAGGAGTCCATTGCGCTGGTCAACGATCTCTTTGCCGATCCGGACTTTCAGAAACTGGCCAAAGAGGCGGGGATGATTGTCCATCCGGCCCCTTCGTTTCGCCATATCGCAGTCCAGTCCAAAGTGGACATCACCGGTATCAAACTGATCCCGCCTCATGACCATCTGGGCGAGGTCATCGGCCCCATTCTGCCCTCTGGCTGCGCCAACGCGGCGGTGCTGTCCAAGCTGATGGAGGTGTCCTACCAGGTGCTGGACAACCACCCCATCAACCAAGCCCGCCGGGCGGCGGGGAAATTGCCTGCCAACGGTGTGTGGTTCTGGGCTGAGGGTACCGGCGTGGCCCTGGACTCCTTTGTGGAGAAGTACCAGAAGAGCGGCTCTGTTATCTCTGCTGTCCCCCTGTGCCAGGGCATCGCCCGGTTGGGCGGCCTGAAGGTCACCGAGGTGGAGGGCGCCACCGGAGAACTGGAAACCAACTATGAGGGGAAGGTCCAGGCGGCGCTGAAGGATCTGGCCGGCGGCTGTGACTTCACCGCAGTCCATCTGGAGGCGCCGGACGAGTGTACCCACAACGGGGACACGCCGGGCAAGCTCCAGGCCATCGAGTGGCTCTCCAGCCGCATTGTAGCGCCCCTGGTGGCGGGAATGGACCAGGCGGGGTATGACTACCGCATCCTGATTCTTTCCGACCACAAGACCCTCACATCGACCCGGGGCCATGACGGCGATCCGGTGCCCTACCTGATCTATGACAGCCGTACCGACAGCGGGCGTCAGGCCGACTACACAGAGGAGGCCGGCAGCAAAGGACCCTTTATGGCCAGCGGACTGGATCTGATGCCCATGCTGTTTGAGCGGTCCCGCTGAGAAAAGTGAACGATGCCCGGCCCGCTGGGGCTGAGCGTCTGAAATAAAAGGAGGACTTTGCGATGGAACATCGTTGGCCCGGCTTTGGCCCGGCGGATATTTTGCTGCCACAGAACTGCGACCTGACCAAGTGGAGCGTAGTGGCCTGCGACCAGTATACCTCTCAGAACGATTACTGGCAGCGGGTAGCGGAGCGGGTGGGAGATGCCCCCTCCGCGTTGAAGCTGATTCTTCCCGAGAGCCAGCTAGAGGACGGCCATGCGGCGGAACATATCGCCGCTATCGGCGAGACCATGAAGGAATATCTGGCTGCCGGCCTGTTTCAGACCTACCCCAACGCCCTGATCTATGTGGAGCGCTGGCTGGATAGCAAGAAGCTGCGCCGGGGCCTGGTGGGGGCAGTGGATCTGGAGTGCTATGACTACACGCCCGGTGCAGGAACTCTGATCCGCGCTACTGAGGGAACGGTCCTCTCCCGGATTCCGCCTCGGGTGGCGGTGCGCCGGGACGCTGCGTTGGAGCTGCCTCACATTATGATGCTGGTGGACGATCCGGACCGGCGGCTGATTGAGCACCTGACTTACGAGACGGACCGGATGGAGCAGGTCTACGATTTCGACCTGATGGAGCGGGGCGGACATATCACCGGCTATCTGCTGCCTCCGGAGCTTCAGGTGGATGTGGCGGAGCTTCTGGCCGATCTGGCAGATCCGGACCGCTTTGCCCAGCGCTATGACGCCGCCGGCAAGCCAGTGCTCCTCTTTGCCATTGGAGATGGCAACCACTCTCTGGCTTCCGCAAAGGCTACTTATGAGGAAGAAAAAAAGCATACGCCCCAGGAGCAGTGGGCGGCTTTGCCCTCCCGGTACGCTCTGGTGGAGCTGGTCAACCTCCACGATGAGTCGCTGGAATTCGAACCCATTCACCGGGTCTGCTTCGGCGTGGACGCGCCAAAGCTGCTGAAGGATCTGGCTGCGGCCTATCCCGGCGCCCACTACGGCGCGGGGGAAGGTCACACCATCACCTATGTCTGGGCCGAAGGGGAGGGGCAGATTACTGTGCCCACGCCCACCGCTCAGCTGGAGGTCGGAACTTTACAGGAGTTTCTGGACCAGTGGCTGGAGCGCAACGGCGGCAGCGTGGACTATGTCCACGGCGCAGACGTGACCCGTCAGCTGGGGGCGCAGACAGGAAACATCGGGTTCCTGCTGCCAGCTATGGGCAAGGATCAGTTATTTAAAACCGTTATTTTTGACGGGGTTTTGCCGCGGAAAACCTTCTCCATGGGAGAGGCCCACGACAAACGATTCTATTTGGAGGCGAGGAAGATCAAATGAAGACGACAGTAACCGAGAAAGCCAAGGCCAAAATCAATCTGACCCTGGATGTGCTGGCCGTTCGCGAGGATGGGTATCATGACATCAAGTCTGTGATGCAGACCGTGGAGCTGTGCGATCAGGTGACCCTGACCAAGACCGAGGAAGATGGCATTAAAGTGACGGCCAATGTGGACACCGTCCCCCTGGACGAGAGCAACACTGTGGTTGCGGCAGTCAGAGCCTTTGAGGAAAAGACCGGCGCCGCAGTGGGTGGGCTCTCCATCCACCTGGAGAAAAACATTCCCGTGGCAGCTGGCATCGGCGGCGGCAGCAGCGATGCGGCAGCCGTATTGCGGGGCTTGGATAAGCTGTACGGAACCAATCTTCCGGTCACGGAGCTAGCCAAAATTGGAATCAATGTGGGGTCCGACGTGCCGTTCTGTGTCTACGGCGGTACCTGTGTGGTCGAGGGCAGAGGAGAGGAAGTCGGCCGTCTGACCGGCCTCTCTTCCGGTTGGATTGTCCTCTGCAAGCCGGACTTCTCTCTGTCCAGCCATGAGATGTATCAGCGCTTTGGCAGCGAGGAGATGGAGCCTCAGACGGATGTGGTTACTGTGATGCTTGCCCTGGAATGGGAAGACGTGGAGGCAGTTGCCAAACGGGTGCAGAACGTGTTTGAAACGGTGCTCACCGACGAGGAACGGGCAGCTGTTTCCGGCATTAAAGAGACGATGCTGAACTGCGGCGCTGCCGGCGCAGCGATGTCTGGCAGCGGTCCCATGGTCTACGGGATCTTCACCGATGAGGCCCAGGCAAAGAAGGCAGTGGAAGCACTCCAGGCTACCTACAGTCAGGTATTTCTGACTGAACCCGCCTAAACCGGTATAAAGAAAAAAAACACCGTCCATACTGTAGCCATGTTACAGAGGATGGTGTTTTTTATGCGGAGAACAGGTGAGATACGACTGAAACGGTGGGAGCTGGCCCTTCTTTTGGGTCTGGCGGCGACCGTGCTGCTCTCCAGTTGGGCAGGGTATCGGGAGACTGAGTTGGCAACGCGGGTAGTGCGCCTCCATGTGCTGGCAAACTCTGATTCCGATGCGGATCAGGACCTGAAACTGGAGGTGCGGGATTCTGTTTTGGCGTTGGCGGACGGGTATTTGGCGGATTGTACATCAGTATCCCAGGCAAAAAATGTCCTGGAGGCACATCTTCAGGAGCTGGCGGATACGGGAGCAGAGACCGTTGGCCGGGAGGGCTATCGTTATCCAGTTTCCGTCACGCTGGAAACCACCTATTTCCCCACAAAAGAATATGAGGATTTTGCCTTGCCTGCCGGCTCCTATCAGGCGCTGAGAGTGGAAATTGGAGCGGCAGAGGGACATAATTGGTGGTGCGTGGTGTTCCCGCCCCTCAGTTTTGGCGCTGTGTCGGAGCGTTCAGAGACAGTGATCAAAGATGGATTGACGGAGGAGGATGTATCGTTGCTCACTGGGGAGGAAGAGGGGTATGTGTTTCGCTTCCAGTGCTTGGAGTGGTTCGGAGAGTGGAAGCAGTGGCTTTCCGGCCAGCAATGACAGTTGAGTTCATCAACAGCCGCCAGAGGAGCAAGGTGCGAAGCAGACAGCCGAAAACAGAAGCGAGGACAAAGCCGGTGACATAGGCGCGCAGACCCAGTGAAATCGTGTAGGCCAACGTGACGTAAACCTGAAGCAAAGTGGCGAACAGCGTGATACAGGCGTTAGCTGTCTGCCGGTTGTAGGCGTTCAGGGCGGTTTCCAATACCACCTCAAAGGCGGATAGGATGACCCCGACAGCCAAAGGCAGAATATAGGCACCTACCTCCGGTTGACCGTAGCATAAAAGGCCCAGTGGAGTGCCAAAGGCAGCGATGCCCAATGTTGCAGGGGCGACAAAAAGGAGAATAGCCAGAAAACTGCCGCGCAGTGTGCTGAGGATCTGTTTCCACTGCTGCAAAACCCGACAGCGGGACAGGTAGGGAAGTAAGACAATAGAAAGTGCATTGATCAATGAAAAGGGAACCATTAAAAGAGGCAGTGTCATCCCGAATAGGATCCCATAGCGCTGGAGAGCGGCAGTTTGTTCCAGGCCTGACCGCACTAGCAAATTTGGAATGATAACCGCGTTTAAAGTAGAAATAGACTGGCAGAAAAAGGTGGTCAGGGAGACGGGGAGTGCGATGCGCAAGATGTTGCGATTCATATGACCGGCGTTTTGCCCAGCGGAAAGGGGGAAGGGCAGCGTAACAGGCTGCTGTTTCCGCAAATAGGTCAAGTGAAGTGAGGAGTAAATTTCACTGACCAGCATGCCCAATAGAATCAGCAGCACCGCATCCAACGGCGAGGTCTGAGGGAAAATCAGCAGTAGAAGAAGAACTGCCGCCATACGGATCAGTTGTTCTGTGATTTGAATGACGGCGGGAATATGGACACTGTTGGTTCCATAAAAGTAGTGCTTATTGAAAATTTCCTGGGCAGTGAAAAAAAGCAGCATAGGAACGGCCAGCAAGAAGAGAAGCGGAGGCGCTTGTTGGAAGTATTGCTCTGCAAATACCCGATAGCCCAGTAAGAGCAACAGGCCAAAGAGCAGAAAACCGCAAGAAAACAATTGTGTTGTATGGCTGACCACCTGTCCCAGAGCCTGGTGATTGTTTTTCGATTGGTACTCAGAGGAGAGTTTACAGACTGCCAGTGCAAAACCGGAAGTGAGAAAAGAGAGAAACGTGTAGTACACTGGCATAACCATATGGATCAGCCCCAACACCTCGGTTCCCACCATCCTGGATAACGCGACCTGATAGAGAAAGTAAAGCAATTGTGATAGCAGTGAAACTGCCGTCAATTGCAACGTGGAACCCAGCAGCGACGTAGATTTCATTTGATTCACTCCTCGTAGGCTTATCCTATGTGAAACAGGAGTGAGATAGAAATAAAAAGGACGTACCTTTTCAGGTACGTCCTTAAATAGTTTGGGACAAATATTAAGTAGAACGAAATTACTTTGCAGCCTTGGTGTCCTTAATTGCCTGCAGCAGCAGAGGAGCAACCTTGAACAGGTCGCCGCAGATGCCGATGTCAGCAACTTCGAAGATAGGAGCGGACTCGTTCTTGTTAACAGCAACGATGAACTCGGATTCCTGCATGCCAGCCAGATGCTGGATAGCACCGGAGATGCCCAGAGCAACATACATCTTGGGATGGACAGTCTTACCAGTCTGACCAACCTGATGGTCGGGGCTGATCCAGCCGGAGTCAACGACTGCACGGGAGGAACCAACAACGCCGCCCAGCTCTTCAGCCAGTTCTTCAGCCAGCTTGATGCCGCCTTCGACGTCCTTGCTGATGCCACGGCCGACAGAGACGATGATATCAGCGCCGATCAGGTCAACCAGCTTCTTGGCAGCCTTTTCAACGGACAGAACCTTGGTTTCGAGGTCAGATGCTGCCAGTTCGAATGCGGGAGTTTCAACGACGCAAGCGTCAGCCTTAGCCTGGTTGAATTCTGCTCTCTTCATAACGCCAGGACGGCAGGTAGCCATCTGCGGACGGAAACGGGGGCAGATGATGGTAGCCATCAGATGGCCGCCGAATGCGGGACGGGTCATCTTCAGAGCCTTGGAGACATCCTGCATCTCGCCCATAACCATAGCCTTGTCGGTGCCGACGATGCGGGGTTCAGGCAGAGTAGAAACTTCTCTCAGGAAGTCCTGATAGCCAGCAGTGTCAACGTCCAGGTGAGTGCAGTCAGCGCACAGACCGGTATGCAGACGAGCTGCAATACGGGGACCCAGGTCACGGCCGATGTTGGTAGCGCCAATCAGCAGGATGGAGGGCTTGAATTCCTTAACGGAGTCAACGATAACCTTGGTGTAAGCGTCAGTGGTGTAGACGTCCAGCAGATCGCTCTCATAAGCAATGATCTTGTCGGCGCCATAGCCGCCCAGGACCTTTGCCTTTTCGGCGATGCCCTTGCCACCCAGAGTCAGACCGACAACTTCTTCACCCAGTTCGTCAGCCAGAATACGAGCACGAGAGATCAGTTCTTCATCGGTGGGCATAATTTCGCCACCGCGCTGTTCACAGAATACCCATACGCCCTTGAAAGCGGCCACGTCTTTGAAATCATATTCAGCCATTAGTGTGTTCTCCTTTCTATCAGATCAGCTGCTTCTTTAACAGGATGCCAGCCAGCTCGGCACAGGTATTAGCATCGCTGCCTTCCAGCATCTTTCCAGCACCCTTCTGAGGAGGCGTGAAGGAAGTCAGAATGTTGGTGGGAGAGCCCTGCAGACCAATGGTATCCGGTTCGATCAGGGGATCTTCTTTCAGAGCTTCGTAATCATAAACATCCATGGGCTTGGAGAAGCAATCAACGATGCCACCGATGGACATGTAACGGGGCTCATTCAGTTCCTTAATGCAGGTGATCAGGCAAGGAGTCTGAGTTTCGATCATCATGAAGCCGTCTTCCAGCATACGCTTAACGGTAACCTTGGTGCCTTCAACCTTGATGTCAGCAGCATAGGAAATCTGGGGCAGACCCAGCTTTTCAGCGATCTGGGGACCGACCTGAGCGGTATCGCCGTCAATAGCCTGACGGCCGCACAGAACGATATCTTCGGGGCCTACGCCAACCTTGTTGACGCCGGCAGCGATGATCTGAGAAGTTGCAAAGGTGTCGGAACCACCGAACTCACGGGCGGAGATCAGGACGCAACGGTCAGCGCCGCGAGCGATGCACTCACGCAACATGCTTTCTGCGGGGGGAGGACCCATGGTGACAACGACGACTTCACAGCCAGTTTCGTCCTTCAGAGCCAGAGCAGCCTCCAGGGCGTTCAGGTCATCGGGGTTAGTAATAGTTTCCATGGACGCACGGTCCAGGGTGCCGTTATCGTTAACAGAAACTTTGCCGGAGGTATCCGGAACCTGCTTTACACAAACAATTGCTTTCATTATTCACTTACCTCCTTGATTATTTGATGCCCAGGTTGGCGGAAATAACCATTCTCTGAGCTTCATTGGTACCCTCATAGACCTCGATGATCTTAGCGTCTCTCATGAAGCGCTCTGCAGGGTAATCACGGATGTAACCATAGCCGCCGTACAGGTGGCAGCAACGACGAGCGACGTCATTGGCCAACTGGCCACAGTACAGCTTCGCCATAGCGGTATCCATAGCATAGTCAGCCTGGGAGTTATCGCCGCGAGCGGTAGCGTCTTCTTTCCAAGCGCCCTTGTAAACCAGATACTTACCAGCTTCGATGTTGGTAGCCATATCAGCGATCTCGAACTGAGTTCTCTGGAACTTGGACAGAGGCTTGCCGAACTGCTTACGCTCTTTGACGTACTGAGAAGCATACGCCAGAGCGCCCTCAGCGCAACCCAGACCCTGAGCAGCAACGCCAGCGCGGGCGCTGTTGAGGGTATGCATGACGACCTTCCAGCCCTGGCCTACTTTGCCCAGACGGTTGGCATCGGGAATACGGCAATCTTCGAAGATCAGGTCATTGGTAGCGGAAGCGCGGATACCCATCTTCTTCTCATGTACGCCGGTAGAGAAGCCAGGGGTGCCAGCTTCGACGACGAACATGGTCATGCCTCTATAGCCCTTGGAACGATCGGTAACAGCCAGAACAGTGTAGGTGCTGGCGGTATCGCCGTTGGTGATGAAGCACTTGGTGCCGTTCAGAATCCAGTCATCGCCGTCCTTGACAGCAACAGTCTGCTGACCGGAAGCATCGGTGCCGGCACCGGGTTCAGTCAGACCGAATGCGCCGATCTTACGACCAGAAGCCAGATCGGGGATCCACTTCATCTTCTGCTCTTCGGTGCCGAAAGCCATGATGGGGCCCATGCACAGGGAGGTGTGAGCGGCAACGATGGTGCTGGTTGCGACGCACTTCTTAGCCAGCTCTTCGATCATGATGCAATACATCAGATGATCGCCGCCGGAACCGCCATACTTTTTGGGGATCGGCACGCCCATCATGCCAGCCTTAGCCAGCTTCGGAATAGTCTCCCAAGGGAAACGTTCCTCTTCGTCGATTTCAGCGGCCAGAGGCTCAAGCTCATTAGTTGCGAATTCCTGGTACAGTTTACGAGCCATTTCATGTTCTTTGCTCAATTTAAAGTCCATATATGAATCCTCCTACTTTATTTTTGAACTAAGAGGGGGGAAAAGGCCCCCCTGTTAGAACAGAGATGAATTAGTACTTGAAGAAACCTTCGCCGGTCTTGATGCCCAGCTTGCCAGCGCGGACCTTCTTGCGCAGCAGGGGGCATGCACGGTACTTGGAATCCTGGAATTCATTGTACAGAACATCACAGACAGCCAGGGCGATGTCGATACCAACCAGGTCAGCCAGATGCAGGGGGCCCATGGGATGGCCAGCGCCCAGCTGCATAGCGATGTCGATGTCCTCAGCAGAAGCCAGGCCCTCGGACAGAACGAAAGCGCCTTCGTTGATCAGCGGAACCAGAATACGGTTGACCACGAAGCCGGCAGCTTCCTTAACGACGACGGGAGTCTTGCCCAGATCCTTGGAGATAGCGACGATCTTGTCGACCATTTCCTGAGGAGTCTGCTCAGCGGCGATAACTTCGACCAGCTTCATGACAGGAGCGGGGTTGAAGAAATGCATGCCGATAACGGGACGATCCAGAGTGTTTGCAATCTCAGTGATGGACAGAGAAGAGGTGTTGGTTGCGAACATGCAGTCGGGGCCGACGATGCTCATCAGTTCGGTGAAGACCTGCTTCTTCATGCCCATATCTTCCTTGGAGCATTCCACGATCAGGTCGCAGTCGCCGCAAACGTCTTCCTTAGCACCAGGGATGATCTTTGCCAGGATAGCGTCAGCCTTTTCCTGAGCCATCTTGCCCTTAGCGACTTTCTTTGCATAGCCAGCGGCCAGCTTGTCCTTATGCTTCTGAGCGGAAGCTGCGCTGGAAGCGGTCATAGCGACATCCCAACCTGCTTTTGCGAATACTTCGCAGATGCCAGCACCCATGGTACCAGCGCCGATAACGCCAACTTTCATTTTGTGTTCCTCCTGTTATAAATTTTTACTTAAAAAGTTGTTTTAAGTAAGTTGCGCGGGGTAATTTAAAAGAAAAAGACAGGAATAAAGGAGTTTATTCAGCGTGTCTTGTCTCTACAGAAATTGCAACTAAATTTTAGTTGTTGGTGAAGACAGCCTTGGGCTTGGGCTTTTCCTTGCTCAGGAAGCAGCTCATGCCTTCCACCTGGTCATGGGTCTCGAAGCTGCCGCCGAACAGAGCGGATTCCATAGCCACTGCCTCTGCGATGGGCAGAGCCAGACCTTCGTTAATCATCTTCTTGGACAGACGGACAGCGATGGGAGCGTTCCGAGCAATCTTGCCAGCCAGCTTCTCTGCTGCAGCCATCAGATCAGCCTGAGGATAAACAGCGTTAACCAGACCGATGCGCAGAGCTTCGTCAGCCTTCATATTTCTGGCGGTGTAGATCATTTCCTTTGCGATGCCGGCGCCAACCAGACGGGCCATACGCTGCGTACCGCCGTAACCGGGGGTGATGCCCAGCTGGACTTCGGGCTGACCGAACATAGCATTGTCAGCGCAGATACGGATGTCGCAGCTCATAGCCAGCTCGCAGCCGCCGCCCAGTGCAAAGCCGTTGATGGCAGCGATGACGGGAATAGGCAGAGATTCAATCTTCACGAACAAGTCGTTGCCCATCTTGCTGTATGCGCAGGCATCTTCTTTGCTCATATGTACCATTGCAGAGATGTCAGCGCCAGCGACGAAGCTCTTGTCGCCTGCGCCGGTGATAATCAGGCAGCGGACGGTGTCCAGATCAATGCTGTCGATGGCAGCGTCGATGTCGGTCAGAACAGCGGGGCTCAGTGCATTCAGAGCCTTGGGGTTGTTGACGGTCAGTACAGCAACTGCGCCCTTAGTTTCCAGAATTGCGAATGCCATAACGAAATCCCTCCTAAAAATAGTGAATGATTTGCTGAAGTGGTAAAAACGGACCAAAATGCAATGAGTTCAAAAAAGATAATTCGGAACTGGTGGCAACACACCACATTGTTATCTTTTTAACCATTGCCTACTGCATCTAGTATACCTGCTTTTTCGTCAGGTTGCAATAGGGAAAAGGAAAAACATTGATAAATGTTTGACAAAGTTTTGGGGGGCATATAGTCAAAATGCACAAAACGGTGAAAACACCATTTTTGCACAAAAAACATTTGCCGTAATTGCACTTTTTCACAAAAAAAGTGGGCGTAGTTTTGACACCTCTTGTCTCTACGACGAAAAAAAAACGGATGATTCGTGCCGATTGACTAAAAAATTGGTGATTCCCCCTATATCGTGAAGTGTCCGGAAGGCGGCAAAGAGTATGCTCCCGTTAGAAATATGGTGAATATGCTGTATTTTTTTCTAAAGATGATCAAATTTCTGGTTAGGAGGAGAATCCTTGCCGTTTTTTCTGCTATAAGGGTGTTTTTTTAGCAGTTCCGGGGAGAAAAGATGAGAGTTGAGGCGCGTTGCCGGCTGTGGAAACAGGAGAATTCAGAGGGAGAGTGTGTGAAAATTAGGAAAATCCCGCTGACAGCTTAACTGGTCGCCTAAATCTGCGCCGACGAATTGCATTCATTTTTTGTTGTTTTTTTTACCAGCGCGTTGGACACCTGGTCCAACTCCCCAGCGCCTACCGTGAGAATTAGATCTCCGGGACGGGCCAACTGGCGCAGCCGGGCCTCCAGCTCGGCAAAAGTGGGATAGTATTCAGCGTTGGGGATTTTGGCGGCCAGATCCTTTGAGGAGATGCCGATGGTGTTGACCTCCCGGGCCGGGTAAATCTCCGCCAGCAGGGTCAGGTCAGCCAGCTGCAATTCCTGGACAAAGTCGTCAAAGAGGGCTTTGGTACGGGAATAGGTGTGGGGCTGGAAGGCGCAGATAACCCGTTGATAGCCCAGGCTCTTGGCGGTCTGGAGCAGGACGTGAATTTCGCCCGGATGGTGGGCGTAGTCATCATAGATTTTTGCGCCGTTGAGTTCGCCCTTATATTCAAAGCGGCGTTCCGCGCCGTGATAGCTGTTCAGACCCTGGGCGATAAACTTGGGGTCGATGCCCATATGCAGGGCGGTGGCGGCGGCGGCCAGCGCATTTTTCACGTTGTGAAGGCCGGGGATTGTCAGGGAGATGGTACAGACAAAGCGTTCCCCCTGGTAGAGGTCAAAGGTGGGCAGCCCTTTTTCCCAAACCGGTTCACTGCAATAGATATCTGCGTAGTTGCCCAGGCCAAAGGTGATGAAGGGGCGGTCGATGCCGTCCAGTGTGTCCATGGTGTTGCGGTCATCAGCGTTGGCGATGACAATGCCGTTTTCCGGCACCAGGTTGGCAAAGGTGCGGAAGGAGTGTTCAATGTCCGCCAGGTCTTTGAAAAAGTCCAGATGATCCTCTTCGATATCCAGAATCACCGCAGTGGTGGGCCGGAAGGAGAGGAAGGAGTTGCAGTATTCGCAGGACTCCAGGATAATGGTGTCGCCGTTGCCCACCCGATAGCCGGCGCCCAACAGGGGAAGGTTGCCGCCAATCATGATGGTGGGATCGGTGCCGGCGGCCATGGCGATGTGGGCGCACATGGAGGTAGTGGTGGTCTTGCCATGGGTGCCGGAAACACAGACCGCGTGGCGGTAATCCATCATAATGGCGCCCCAGGCCTGGGCACGCTCAAAAACCGGGATACCGGCGGTGTGAGCGGCCTGGATTTCCGGGTTGTCATCGTGGACGGCGGCGGTACGGATGACCAGATCTGCGCCGCGGATATTCTCCGGGCGGTGTCCCAAAGTGACAGGGATACCCTGGGCAATCAGATGGTCCACGTTGGCGTTTTCGTGGATGTCCGACCCGGTGACCACCAAGCCGGCGCGTTTCAGCACCTCGGCCAGTGGGAACATAGAAACGCCGCCGATTCCGATCAAATGAACATGTCTACCGGCGGTGAGATACTCTTTTAATTCAGCAACGGTCATAGGTGGACCTCCTGTTTTAGAACAATGGAAAGAAAATATGATACATTATAGTACGCTTCTCCTAAAATGGCAAGAAACTTTGTTGGGAAAAGTGAATATTTGAAGAATGATCAGAGATGCTTGTTCCTGGCGGGGGAGTATGGTATGATTACAATCCGAAGAAAAGAGATTGCAAAAGAGACGAACAGGTTGAGGTGAGGGAAAATGAGACAGCAGCGAGTGTATCCCAGTGTACAGATCACGGCGAAGGCGGAGCGCCTGGTGAAACAGGGGCATCCCTGGATCTATGGGGCGGAGTTAAAGAGCCGGCAGGAGCCGCCGGAAAACGGCGGGCTGATAGATGTATTTGCCGGCAGCGCCTATATGGGGACCGGATTTTATAACGACCACTCTAAAATCACCGTCCGACTGCTCTCCCGAAACGCCAATGACCGGTTCGACGAAGCGTTTTGGCGGCGCAGAGTGGAGTATGCTGTGGCCTACCGCAAAACGGTGATGCCGGGTCCAGATTTTTCCTGCTGCCGGCTAATTCACGGGGAGGCGGATCAGATGCCTGGACTGACGGTGGATCGCTATGGGGACCTTCTGGTGGCCCAGGTGCTCTCGCTGGGCATGGAACGGATTCAGGACCAGGTATTTTGTGCTCTTTGCGACGTGTTAGCGGGATTGGGGGAGCCGGTGCGGGGGATTTATTTGCGCAACGATGTGGCGATCCGAGAGCTGGAAGGGATGGAACAGGGCAAAGGGTGGTACCCGCTGCCTGGACAACCTCTGCCGGAGGAGACGGTGACCGAGATTGTGGAAAACGGCGTGCGCTATCAGGTGGACGTGGAAAACGGGCAAAAAACCGGATTCTTCCTGGATCAGAAGTACAACCGGCAAGCGGTTGGAAGGATTGCTCAGAATAAGTATGTCCTGGATTGCTTCACCCATACCGGCTCTTTTGGGCTCAATGCTGCTCTGGGCGGTGCGGCCCAGGTGACGTGTGTGGATATATCCAATTCTGCCATCGAGATGGCCCGGGAAAACGCGGTCCGGAACGGAGTAGAGAAGCGGATGGTTTTTCAGCAGGCGGATGTGTTCCGGCTGCTGACCGAGCTGGCGGAGAGCAGGCGCCGGGCCTATGACTTGATTATCCTGGACCCGCCCGCCTTTACCAAGAGCCGGAGTACGGTACGGGATGCCGTCCGGGGCTACAAGGAGATCAACCTGAAGGCAATGAAACTGCTGCCCCGGGGCGGGTATCTGGCCACCTGCTCCTGTTCCCATTTTATGAGCGACACGCTGTTCTGCCAGATGCTGAAAAGCGCGGCCCGTGATGCGGCGGTCTCACTGCGCCAGATCGAGGCCCGGCAGCAGGCGCCGGATCACCCCGTCCTGTGGAATGTGCCGGAGACGGAATATTTGAAGTTTTACCTGTTTCAGGTGGTGTAAAGCGGCGGCAAATACAATCAATAATGAAACAAAAGCAGCAGGGCGGCTCCGCCCTGCTGTTCTATTTTGGGACCGGCTCACATAAGAATGCAGCAGTTTTTGAATGCTGTGTTTCGGAAAGGTGGAGGCGGAAAAGATGGGGAAAGAACGGAAGACAAACTGGGTGGAAATGATGGGAGAAGCGGTGCGGGAGCCTGCTTTTTCCCACAGCTATGGCGGTGAGGACTATTTCCTGTTTCCCTTCCGGTGCCTGCGCCTGTCCGGGGTGGAAGATGTGGTTAACGTGATTGTGTCCAGAAATACTATGGATGACTTTGACATCAGGGCGGGGCAACGGATAGCGCTGAAAGGAGAAGTGCGATCCTATAATAACCGATCCGGAACGGGCAGTAAATTGGTGATTACAGTACACGCTGCCCAGATCCTTCCGGGGCAGAGCGGAGAGGACTATAATCGAGTGGCGCTGACGGGAAATCTGTGCAGAAAACCGGTGTATCGGCGTACACCGATGGGACGGGAAATTACCGATTTGCTGCTGGCGGTTAACCGAAGCTATGGCAAGGCGGATTACTTGCCCTGCATCGTGTGGGGGGGGCTGGCCAGGCAGGCTGCCCGCTGGGAGGCAGGAGACCGGGTGCGCCTGCGGGGACGGCTTCAGAGCCGGAATTACATCAAGGTGCAGAATCAGGAGGCAGTGGAAAAGGTGGCCTTTGAGGTGTCCGTGATGGCGGTGGAGCGGGTGAAACGGGAGGAGTTTGAGCAGAGAGGTATGGGGTAAAAATACACAAAAATTTCGTTTGTTTTCCGTGCGAAATGCGAAGAAAAAAGAAAAGATTGAAAAAACGGAAAAATGGCACAAAAGCGAAAATGAAGTTGGGGAGAGAAAGATTTGCAAATGTTGTTTTTGGAAAGATGGAAAAAGGAAAAGGAAAGTTAAAAATTTAACAAAAAAGTTGAAAAGGCGCTTGTGTTTGCAAGAAGCACTGAAAAAAACTCCAACTGCAAAAATGGATTTAAATGGGAATGGAAAGACGGGCGAAATTCCAGCGGGGGAGCAGAAAAATGGTTGATTGATTTTCAGATTGTCACGCTGTATAATGTAGGACAGACTGAGCGAGATGTGTTTAGTTAAATATGTAAAGGGAAGGCGGTGAGACGATGTCTCTGGAAGCAGTCAAACAGGTGGCTGAAGCGGAACGGATTTCCAAAGAACGGAGGGTCCAGGCGGCTTTGGACGCCAAAAAACTGGTGGCTGACGCGGAAAAAGCGGGCCAGCAGGCTGTCGCGGAATCGAAGAATTTGGCGGAGGCCCAGGCAAAAAACCTGCTGGCCAAGGCCGAACAGGATGCAGCCGGCGACGCGGCCAGAATCAAAAAACAGGCCGACGCTGACTGCGCTGCACTGCGGTCCAAGGCGGAAGGACGGCTGGAGGAAGCAGCGTCACTGATTGTCAGAAAGGTGGTGGATGCCTGATGGCAATCGTCAAGATGAAGCGGCTGCGGGTGATCGCCCTTGCGGAACAGCGGGACGAATTGCTCTCGCGGCTGCTTCATGTCGGTTGTGTCGAGGTAACAGAGCCGGAGACCAAGTTGATAGCACCGGAGTGGACCGCCCTGCTCAACCGGGATACCGGTGCGCAGGGTGAGGTGAAGTCCAAAGTGAACGCAATCACCTCCGCAATGTCCGCGCTGAGCAAGTACGCGCCGGCAAAGTCCGGCCTGTTTACGGTTCGGACGGACATCTCGGAGCGGGACTTCTTCGACAGCGCCCGGCGAGACAGGGCCCTGGAGACGGCCCGGACCATTAACGACCGGGTGGCTGAGATCTCTCAGCTGTACACGGAGGAAAACCGGCTGAGTTCGGCCCGGGAGAGTCTGCTCCCCTGGCAGAAGTTGGAGGAGCCTCTGGACATCGACTCCACGGAGCACGTGGAGCTGACGCTGGGCACGTTGCCGGCAGTCGCGGCACTGGACGAGGTGAAGGGCGCTTTGGCGGAGCACGCTCCGGCCAGCGAGGTCATCGAGATCAGCACGAACAAGGAGCTGCACTATGTCCTGCTTCTGTCCCTGAAGGACGAGCACGGGAAGACGATGGAGGCGCTGAAGCCCTATAACTTCTCTGTGGTTAAGTTCAAGGGAATGGAGGGCAACGCGGCCCACAACATCGCCCTGCTGGAGGAACAGCAGGCGGAGGCAGCCCGGAAACGGGAGGAAGCCGTGGAAGCCATTCGCGGGCTGGGGGACCAGCGCACCGAGCTGAAGCTGGCTTTCGATCAGTTCAGCCAGGATGCGGCGGTGGAAGCGGTGAAGGACAACAACCTGACCGACGGAACCATTGTGTTTCTGGAAGGCTGGGCGGCGGTTCCGAAACTGGACAAGCTGGAAAAAGAGCTCAATGCTCTGGAGTGTGCCTATGACTTGACCGACCCTGAGGAGGGCGACCAGGTTCCCACGCTGCTGGACAACCCTAAGTGGATGCGGGGCATCAACATGGTCACGGAGATGTACTCTCTGCCGGCCTATGACGGAATTGACCCCAATCCGCTGATCTTTTTCTGGTACATCTTCTTCTTCGGCTTCATGTTTGCCGACGTGGCCTATGGTATCATTATCCTGCTGGCCTGCATTATCATCTCCAAAAAGTACAAGCCAAAGAATACCCTGGGATACATGTTCAGTCTGGGCAAATGGCTGGGCGGCAGCATTATCTTCTGCGGCATTTTCGCGGGCGGTTTCTTCAGCAACGTGATTCCCACGTTCTCTGAGACCTTCCTGGGCATCACGCAGGATCAGTTCCCTCAGTGGCTCCAGGCGTTCTGCAACGGCCTTGTGGTCAACCCGGTGGAAGACCCGCTGACCGTGTTGATTCTGGCAGTTGCCCTGGGCTGTGTGCATCTGGTCTTTGGCCAGTGCATTCACATTTACATGGGATTCCGGGACGGTGAGGGGCTGGATAGCCTCTTGGATGTTGTGCCGTGGTGGATCCTTTTTGCTGGCATTGCTGTGCTGGTACTCAACGGCTCCGCGCTGGTGGTTCTGCTGGGCGTGATCGCACTGGTCTGCACCCAGGGCCGCCATAAGAAGGGGATTTTTGGAAAGCTCTTTGGCGGCGTGGCCTCTCTGTACGATGTGACCAGCTGGTTGTCAGACGTGCTCTCCTATGCCCGTCTGATGGCCCTGATGCTGGCTGGCAGCGTCATTGGCATGGTGTTTAACACCCTGGCGGCGATGCCGAAATCCATTATTGTTTTCGTGATTGTCTTTCTCATCGGACACACCTTCAACATTGGCGTCAACCTGGTTGGCACCTACGTGCATGATGCCCGTCTGCAGTATCTGGAATTCTTCGGGAAGTTCTATAAAGAAGGCGGCATCCCCTTTAAGCCTTTAAAATACAACACAAAATTTGTCGATGTTATCGAGGAGGAAAATTAAAATGGTAGGTATTACGATTGCTATTATCGGCGCTTCTCTCGCCGTAGGTCTCGCATGTATCGGTTCCGGTAAGGGTGTTGGCATGGTAGGCGAAGCCGCCGCCGGCGTTCTGGCCGAAGATCCCAGCAAGTTCTCTTCCTGCCTGATTCTGCAGATTCTGCCCGGTACCCAGGGCCTGTACGGTCTGGTTATCTGGTTCTTCGCCATGCTTCAGCTGGGCATCCTGGGTGGTGCTCCCCTGGATCTGACCGTGGCACAGGGCATCGCCATCGCGTTTGCCTGTCTGCCCATCGGCCTGGGTGGTATGCTGACCGCAAAGGCACAGGCCCGCTGCGCCGCCGCCGGTGTCTCCATCGTCGCAAAGCGTCCGGAAGGCATGGCTCAGGGCATCGTCCTGGCCATCATGGTTGAGTTCTACGCCATTCTGTGCCTGCTGGCTTCCTTCCTGATGATTCTGTTCCTGAGCAACATGTTCAAGGCCTAATGACACCTTTCCACATCGGATACGGAAAGGAGTATCGAACGCAATGACTGGTATTGAAAAAATCACTGCCCGCATCCAGGAGGATGCTCAGCAGGAGATCGATGCGGTTCTGGCCGAGGCGAAAGCCCAGGCCGACGGCATCGCCGCCCGCTATGCCGGCCAGGCAAAGCAGGCGACTGCCGAGATCCTGGAAAAGGGGGAGCGCAGCGCAGAAGAGTGCCGCCAGCGCCTGAACAGCACTGCCCAGATGGACGCGAAAAAACAGGAGCTGTCCACCAAGCAGGAGATGCTGGATAAGGCCTTCGCGCTGGCCCTTGAGAAGCTGAAGCAGCTGCCGGAAGAGGAGTACGTAGGCCTGCTGGCGCAGCTGGCGGTCAGGGCCTCTGTCTCGGGCAGCGAACAGCTGATTTTCCCCGCCGCAGACCGGGCGCGTTATGGCGTCAAGGTGGCAACCAAGGCAAACGAGATTCTGAAAAAGGCCGGTAAACCCGCAGCCCTGACTCTGTCTGAGGAAACGAGAGCCTTTCAGGGCGGCCTGCTGGTTTGCGACGGCGACGTAGAGGTCAACTGCACGTTTGAGACGCTGGTGCGTCTGGCCCGCAGCGAGGTTGTGGGCGAGGTGACAGCTGTCCTCTTCGCGTAACGCGCTCCTGAAAAGGAGGGACTCGAATTGTCTAAAAAAATTAAGGATACAGAGTATCTGTATCTTTCCACAAAGATTCGGGCCATGGAATCCCGTCTGCTGGATCGGGAGCGCATGGACCGGATGTTGGAGGCGGCCACAGTAGAGGACGCCGCCAAGGTGCTGGTGGAATGCGGCTACCCGGAGCTGTCTGTGGTAAACGTGGACACAGTGGACGAGATTCTGGCCCAGGCCAGAGAGGAAGTGTTCGCTGAGCTGAGCGGTCTGGCGCCCAACGAGGCTATGCTGGATGTGTTCAAGGTCAAGTACGATTATCACAACGCCAAGGCGCTGCTGAAGTCCGAGGCCCTGCGCCTGAACCCCGGCCGCCTGCTGGTGGATACCGGCCGGGTGCCCCCGAAGGTGCTGGAGGAAGCGGTGCAGAAGTCGGAGTTCCGGGACATTCCCGAGACCCTGGCCGCCGCCATTGTCCAGGCCCGGGAGGTCCTGGGCGCTACCCGCGATCCTCAGCGCTCTGACCTGATTCTGGACAAGGCTTACTTCCAGGAGCTGGAGCACCTGGCTCATGAGAGCCGTTCCGATTTCCTGAAGGGGTACGTCCAGATGCTGGTGGACGCCGCCAACCTGCGCAGCGTTGTCCGGGTGCTGCGGATGGGCCGGGACGCCGACTATCTGGCTACAGTCCTGTTTCCCGGCGGCAGCGTCAGCGAGGCCCGTGTCCTGAAGGCGGCGGACGGAGAGGCACTGGAGAGCGTCTACTTTGCCACCCCCCTGGAGGCGGCCGCCGCTGCGGGCCAGATTGCCGTACAGGGCGACGGACTCACCGGCTTTGAAAAGGCGTGTGATGATGCAGTGAACGCCTATATGCAGCAGGCCAAATATGTGGCCTTTGGTGAACAGCCCCTGCTGGGATACGTCTCAGCCAAGGACAATGAGTTCACCGCAATCCGCATTATCATGACGGGCCGTCTGGCAGATCTGCCTGCCGACGTGATCCGGGAAAGGTTGCGTAACGCTTATGTATAAGATCGCAGTGTTGGGCGACCGGGAAAGTGTTCTGGGCTTCAAGACCCTGGGGCTGGATGTGCATCCGGCTGAGACAGCGGAGGAAGCGCGGAAAATTCTCCACCGGCTGGCCCGGGATGGCGAGACCGCTATCATCTACCTCACCGAGCAGTTTGCGGAGCAGATGCAGGATGAGGTGAAAAAGTATAAGGATGCCGTTATTCCGGCTATCATCCTTATTCCCGGCAAGTCCGGCTCCCTGGGGATCGGGATGCAGAACATCACCGATTCCGTGGAACGGGCGGTCGGCGCAGACATTCTGTAATCGTTCAGCAGCAATGCTGATGTGCTTGAACCTGAAATAGGAAAGAAGGTATGAAACCTAATGGGCAAAATCGTTAAGGTATCCGGCCCGCTGGTGGTTGCCACCGGTATGCAGGACGCCAATATGGCAGACGTGGTCCGAGTAGGCGAACAGCATCTGATCGGTGAAATTCTGACGATGAACGGCGATTCCGCCGCAATTCAGGTCTACGAGGAAACCTCCGGCATTGGCCCCGGCGCGGAAGTTATTTCCACCGGCGCACCCCTGTCCGTGGAACTGGGCCCCGGCCTGCTGGAAAATATTTATGACGGCATTCAGCGTCCCCTGGAGGAGATCATGAAGGTCTCCGGCGCCACCATCGCAAGAGGCATCCAGGTGCCCGCCCTGAACCGCGAGAAGAAGTGGGAGTTCAAGGCAACCGTCAAGGCCGGCGACAAGGTGTCCACCGGCGACATCATCGGTACCGTTCAGGAAACCAGCTCCACCGTGCATAAGATCATGGTGCCCCACGGCGTTTCCGGTACCATCGACAAAATCAGCAGCGGCTCCTACACCGTCACCGATGTGGTCGCCACCCTGACCACCGACGGCGGCGAGAAGAAGGAACTGACCATGATCCAGAAGTGGCCAGTCCGTATTGGCCGTCCCTACAGAAAAAAGTTCCCCCCCGTGGTGCCTCTGTGCTCCGGTCAGCGGATCATCGACACCATGTTCCCCATCGCCAAGGGCGGTGCTGCGGCCGTTCCCGGCCCCTTCGGTTCCGGTAAGACCGTAGTGCAGCACCAGTTGGCCAAGTGGTCTGACGTGGACATCGTGGTCTATATCGGCTGCGGTGAGCGCGGCAACGAGATGACCGACGTTCTCCGGGAGTTCCCGGAGCTGGTGGACCCCCGCACCGGGGAGTCCCTGATGAAGCGGACCGTCCTTATTGCCAACACCTCGGATATGCCCGTGGCGGCCCGTGAAGCGTCTGTCTACACCGGTATCACCATCGCGGAGTACTTCCGTGACATGGGCTACGATGTGGCGGTAATCGCCGACTCCACCTCCCGCTGGGCAGAGGCTCTGCGTGAGATGTCCGGCCGTCTGGAAGAGATGCCCGGTGAAGAAGGCTATCCCGCTTACCTGGCCTCCCGTTTGGCTCAGTTCTATGAACGGGCCGGCATGGTGGAGTGTCTCACCGGCAGCGACGGGGAGCGGAAGGGCTCTCTGACTGCCGTGGGCGCTGTTTCCCCTCCCGGCGGCGACCTGTCCGAGCCGGTTTCCCAGGGCACCATGCGGATCGTCAAGGTGTTCTGGTCCCTGGACGCGTCCCTGGCCTACCGCCGTCATTTCCCAGCTATCAACTGGCTGAACTCCTACTCCCTGTATCTGGACTCTCTGCGGCCCTGGTACGATGAAAAGCTGGGCAAAAAGTTCTTCGAGAATCGGGACAAGGCCATGGCTATCCTCCAGGAAGAGGCCGAGCTGAACGAAATCGTCCAGCTGGTCGGCAAAGATTCCCTGTCCCCCAACGATCAGCTGACCTTGGAAACCGCCCGTATTCTCCGGGAGGACTTCCTGCAGCAGAACGCTTTCGCGGACATCGACTCCTATTCCGACTACGGCCGTCAGCTCCAGATGCTTTCCATCATCCTGGACTATGACCGGCTGTGCCGGGATGCTATCCAGAAGGGAGCCCCCCTGTACGCTCTGTTCAGCATCGACGCCCGTGTCGGCATGGGCCGTGCAAAGAACGTGCCTGTTGACCAGTACGAAGAGGTCTACAAGCAGCTGGCTGTCGACATGGAGGGCCAGATCGCCACTATCGTAGGAGAAGGGGAGGCTGACTGATGATTAAAGAATATCGTACAATCGAGGAAATCTCCGGCCCTCTGATGGTCGTCCGGCGCGTCTCCGGCGTCACTTACGACGAACTGTGCGAGATTGAGCTGCCCAACGGCGAGATCCGCCGCGGCAAGGTGCTGGAGGTCAACGGCGACAAGGCAGTTGTCCAGCTCTTCGAGCCCTCCGCCGGTATCAACCTGAGCGAGTCTAAGATTCGCTTCCTGGGCCGTCCTCTGGATCTGGCCGTGTCCGGCGATATGTTGGGCCGCGTCTTCTCCGGCATGGGTGAACCCATCGATGACGGCCCGGCCATCCTGGCTGAGGCCCATCGGGATATCAACGGCTTGGCCATGAACCCGGCTGCCCGGGACTATCCCAACGAGTTTATCCAGACCGGCATCTCTACCATCGACGGTCTGAATACCCTGGTCCGTGGTCAGAAGCTGCCGATTTTCTCCGGCTCCGGTCTGCCTCACAACCAGCTGGCCGCTCAGATCGCCCGTCAGGCAAAGGTGCTGGACGGCGAGTCAAACTTCGCCGTCGTCTTCGCCGCCATCGGCATCACCTTCGAAGAGTCTGAGTACTTTGTCCAGGAGTTCCGCCGCACCGGCGCCATCGACCGTACCGTGCTGTTTATCAATCTGGCAAACGACCCGGCCATCGAACGTATTTCTACCCCCCGTATGGCCCTGACCGCAGCCGAGTACCTGGCCTTTGACAAGGGGATGCACGTGCTGGTCATCCTGACCGACATTACCAACTACGCCGAGGCCCTCCGTGAGGTCTCTGCGGCAAAGAAAGAAGTCCCCGGCCGCCGTGGCTACCCCGGCTATCTGTATACCGACTTGGCCACCATGTACGAGCGTGCCGGCCGTCATCTGGGCGAACCTGGTTCCATCACCATGATCCCCATCCTGACCATGCCGGAGGACGACAAGACCCATCCCATCCCCGACCTGACCGGCTATATCACCGAGGGCCAGATCATCCTGTCCCGTGAGCTGTACCGGAAGGGCATCCTGCCTCCCGTGGATGTGCTGCCCTCCCTGTCCCGTCTGAAGGACAAGGGTACCGGCGAAGGCAAGACCCGCGAGGATCACTCCGGCACCATGAACCAGCTGTTTGCGGCCTATGCAACCGGTAAGGAAAACAAAGAGCTGATGTCCATCTTGGGCGAGGCGGCCCTGTCTCCTACCGACCTGCTGTACGCCAAGTTTGCGGACGAGTTTGAAAAGCGCTATGTGGCTCAGGGTGCGGACGAGAACCGTTCCATCTTTGAAACGTTGGATCTGGGCTGGGATCTGCTGAGCATCCTGCCTGAGAACGAGCTGAAGCGGATTAAGCCGGAAATGATCGAAAAGTATATGCCGAAAAAAGACAAGCAGTAAGGAGGGGTTAACAGATGCCTTCCACCACTGTAAACGCAACCCGTATGGAGCTGACCCGGCTGAAGAAGAAGCTGAAAACAGCGACGCGAGGCCATAAGCTCCTGAAGGATAAGCGTGATGAGCTGATGAAGCAGTTCCTGGACATGATCCGCGAGAACCGGGCGCTGAGAACCCGGGTGGAAAAGGCGATGATGCGTGCCCACGGCTCCTTCACCGTTGCCTCTGCGCTGATGTCCTCGGAAATGCTGGAACAGTCCCTGCTCTATCCCAAGCAGAGCGTGGAACTGAACATGACGTTCCAGAATATCATGTCCGTGGATACCCCGGTCTACCACTTCAGCACCCAGAACCCGGGCAGCAGTGATATCTATCCCTACAGTTTTGCCACCACCTCCTGTGAGCTGGACGGCGCTGTGGATGCCCTGTCCTCGGTGTTTGAGGATATGCTCAAGCTGGCGCAGATCGAAAAGACCACCCAGCTGCTGGCAGAGGAGATCGAAAAGACCCGCCGCCGCGTCAATGCTCTGGAGTACGTGATGATCCCCGATATGGAGGAGAGTATCAAGTACATTTCCATGAAGCTGGACGAGAACGAGCGCAACAACACCATTCGCCTGATGAAGGTAAAGGATATGATGCTGGAAGAGGAGATCAACGCGAAGCGCCGTGAAGACGCCGAGATGCTGGAGCAGTACAAAGCCCAGTAAGGATTTTCACGCAAGAGCAGAACTGCTTTCCCATCAAAACACAGGCGCCCTGGAGGGAATCCTCCAGGGCGTTTTTTTGCAAAACGGTAAATTTCGTCAAAAAGGAGAAATGTGCTGGGATAAAGTGGAGGAGAATGGGTAAAATTTCTGGGTTGACAATAGGGGAGAGGATGGGTAAACTAAAGAAGAACAATAGCGAAGAAGGAGACCGCGTCCGGTTTTCTGAGCCCCAGAGAGATCGGGTCACCGGCTGAAAGCCCGATTGGTGAGAGACGGACAGGCGCAACGCTCCGGAGCTGAGCAGGTGAGCATCCACTGAGATGGATTGGGTAGCCTGTTCCGAGGGTCCCGCGTTAAGGGAACTAGAGTGACATTTCAATGGCGAGATGCAACGCGGGTGGTACCGCGGAATTTATGCTGTCGTAATTCCGTCCCGGACTGTATGAGAATACAGCCCGGGACTTTTTTTATTCTCAGCCTGTAAGCTGAGAGCGATGCCGCCGGCGGCGGCGAAATGAGGAAAGGGATGTGAGTTTGAATGGAGTTTTTGACTGGCAAAATGGAACGACGCGATTTGCCTTATCAGGAAGTGATGGGTGAGGAGCATCTGAACCAGAACGTGACCATCCATGGTGCGGTCCATGCGCTGCGTCCTTTTGGTGGTGTCACCTTTTTGAAGCTGCGGATGGATTGGGGCCTGATCCAGTGTGTCTGCGGGAAGGAGATTGACCTGAGCAAAGTGGTGGAAGAGGCGACGCTGCGGGTTACCGGCTTGCTCCACGCCGATGAACGGGCGCCGGGCGGTCGGGAAGTAGTGGTCTCCCAGATCACTGTGCTGACCCATCCCGCTGAGGGGATGCCGGTGCCCATTAACAAGTACAAAATGAAGCTGAACCTGGATACCGAGCTGTCCCTGCGGCCTCTGGTGCTGCGCAACCTGAGAACCCGCAGTGTGTTCCGGATTCAGGAGGGGATCTGCCGGGCTTTCCACGAGCATTTGCAGGGGCAGGGCTTTACGGAGATCCATACCCCCAAGATCGTCCACGCCGGGGCAGAAGGCGGCAGCAACATCTTCCGGATGGAATACTTTAACAAGAAGGCCTTTCTGGCCCAGTCCCCCCAGTTCTATAAACAGATGATGGTGGGGGTCTTTGAGCGGGTCTATGAAGTGGCACCGGTGTTTCGGGCGGAAAAGCACGCCACTACCCGCCACCTGAATGAATATATCTCCATGGACTTTGAGATGGGCTATATCGACTCCTTCTACGATGTGATGGAGATGGAACAGGGCTTCCTGAAGCAGGCGGTTCAGCTGTTGAAAACCGAGTACGCAGAGGATATCAAACGGCTGGGGATCACTCTTCCCAAGGTGGACGAAATTCCGGTCTGCAAGTTCGACGAGGCCAAGCAGCTGGCGGCTGAGAAGTACCATCGCCCCATCCGGGACCCCTACGACCTGGAACCGGAGGAGGAGGCCAACATTGGCCGCTACTTCCAGGAGGAGTGCGGCGCGGACTTTGTGTTCATCACCCATTACCCGGTGAAAAAGCGTCCTTTCTACGCCATGGACGACCCGGAGAACTCAAAGTACACCTTGTCCTTTGACCTGCTGTTCCGGGGCATGGAGGTGACCACCGGCGGCCAGCGCATCCACGACTACGCCGCCCAGGTGGAGAAGATGAAGTGCAAGGGCATGGATCCGGAGGAGTTTGAGAGCTACCTGATGATTCACAAGCACGGCATGCCGCCCCACGGCGGCTTGGGTATTGGCCTGGAGCGGCTGACCATGAAGCTGTGTGGCCTGGACAACGTGCGCTACGCCAGCCTGTTCCCCAGAGACCTGAGCCGGCTGGAGCCCTGATGAGTGGGAGTGAGGAAAAGCGATGAAGATTACGACGGAAATGGTAGATTACGTCTCCGAACTGTCCCGGCTGAGTCTGCCGGAAGCGGAAAAGGCGGAGATGGCAGAGAAGCTGGAGCAGATCATCGACTACGTGGAGATTCTCAACCGGCTGGATACCGAAGGCGTAGAGCCCATGAGCCACACCTTCCCGGTGAAAAACGTGCTGCGGGAGGACGAAGTGGTGGATTTTGGCCACCATGCAGAGCTGATGGGCAACGCGCCGGCCCACGATGAAAGTGCCTTTCTGGTGCCCAAGACCGTGGAGTGAGGAGGGAATACGATGGGTTTATTGGAACTGTCCGCCCTGGAACTGGGGCAGAAGATACAATCGGGCGAAGTGTCCGTCCGGGAGGCTACCGAGGCTGCCCTGGAGGCCATCGCCAGAGAAAATGAGGCCAACAACGCTTTTATCACTGTCCTGCGGGAGCAGGCTCTGGCGGAGGCGGAAACGATTCAGCAGAAAATCACCTCCGGCGAACTGACCGGTCCCCTGGCCGGGGTTCCCATGGGCATTAAGGACAACATCTGCACCTGGGGCGTCAAAACCACCTGCGCCTCTAAGATTTTGGGAGACTTCCGACCGGCCTACGACGCTACAGTGATGGAAAAGCTCCATCAGGCCGGCGGCGTGATGGTGGGAAAGCTGAACATGGATGAGTTCGCCATGGGCTCTACCTCGGAGACCTCTTTCTACGGGGCAACGAAAAATCCCTGGGATCTGACCCGGGTGCCCGGCGGTTCCTCCGGCGGGGCTGCTGCCGCAGTTGCCGCCCGGGAGTGCTGGTACGCCATCGGTTCCGACACCGGCGGTTCCATCCGTCAGCCCGCAGCCTACTGTGGTGTCACCGGCATGAAGCCCACCTACGGCACCGTGTCCCGGTATGGCCTGATTGCCTACGCATCCTCTCTGGATCAGATGGGGCCGGTGGCCAAGAGCGCGGCCGACTGCGCTGC
This sequence comes from Clostridiales bacterium, assembly GCA_003150485.1. Lineage (GTDB taxonomy): Bacteria > Bacillota > Clostridia > Oscillospirales > Oscillospiraceae > Onthomonas. The sequence continues at coordinate 26,046 of QALX01000004.1, read as the reverse complement.
CGTTCTGGATACCATCATGGGGAAAGACCCCCACGACGGCACCTCGCTGAATATCACCGGCGGCGGTCTCCTGGACGGTCTTACCGGCGATCTGAAGGGGATGAAGGTGGGGATTCCCGCGGACTGCTTTGGCAGCGGCCTGGACCCGGAGGTCCGGGAGAGTGTTCTGGGTGTGGCGGAGGTTCTCAAGGGCCGCGGTGCCCAGGTGGAGGAGTTCCAACTGCCCATTATGGAGTATGTGGTGCCCACGTACTATATCCTGGCCTCGGCGGAAGCCAGCTCCAACCTGTCTCGCTTTGACGGAGTCAAGTATGGCTGGCGGGCGGAGGATTACACCGACCTGACCGATCTGTACAACAAAACCCGGACTCAGGGCTTCGGCAGCGAGGTGAAGCGGCGGATTCTGCTGGGGACCTTCGTGCTCTCCACCGGTTATTACGATGCCTACTATAAAAAAGCCATGCAGGTGAAGGCCCTGATCAAGGATGCCTTTGACAAGGCCTTTGAGCAGTACGACCTGATGCTCATGCCGGTGGCGCCCGCCACTGCGCCCAAGCTGGGCGCCAGCCTGAGCGATCCCCTGCAAATGTACCTGAGCGATATCTATACCGTGTCTGTGAATCTGGCAGGCCTGCCCGGTATCTCGGTGCCCTGCGGCTTTGACCGGAACGGGATGCCCATCGGGGCCCAGCTGATTGGCCCGGCCCTGGGTGAGGCAAAGGTGCTGGGCGCTGCCCATGCCTATCAGCTGGATACGGATTGGCATCAAAGAGTACCGAAAGGAGGAACGGCAGTATGACCTGGGAAACTGTCATCGGGTTGGAAACCCACGTGGAGTTGGCCACAAAAACCAAGATTTTCTGTTCCTGCACCACAGAATTTGGCGGCGATCCCAATACTCACTGCTGTCCGGTATGTATGGGGATGCCCGGCACCCTGCCGGTGTTGAACCGAAGGGTGGCGGAGTATGCCACCAAGGCCTGCTTGGCTCTGAACTGTGACATAACCCGGTACTGTAAATTTGACCGGAAGAACTACTTTTACCCGGATCTGCCCAAAGCCTATCAGATCAGCCAGCTCTACCTGCCCATTGGCCGCAACGGCAGCGTGCCCATCCTGGTGGGAGAAGAGGAGAAGATCATCCGTATCCACGAGCTGCACATGGAGGAAGACGCGGGAAAGCTGGTCCATGACAACTGGATTGACCAGACCCGGGCGGACTACAACCGGTGCGGCGTCCCCCTGATTGAGATCGTTACCGAGCCCGACTTTCGCAGCGGCGAGGAAGTAATCGCCTACCTGGAAAAACTGCGCTCCACCCTGGAATACCTGGGGGTGTCTGACTGCAAGATGCAGGAGGGCAGTCTGCGCTGTGACGTGAACCTGTCCGTCCGACCTGCCGGCAGCACCGAGCTGGGGACCCGGACCGAGATGAAAAACCTGAACTCCTTCAAGGCTATTTCCCGGGCAATCGCCTACGAGGCCCGCCGGCAGCAGGAGCGGATTGAGATGGATCACAAGCGGGTGATTCAGGAGACCCGCCGTTGGGACGACAACAAGGACGCCACCTATTCCATGCGTTCCAAAGAGAACGCCCAGGATTACCGCTACTTCCCGGAGCCCGATTTGCCTCCGTTGGAGCTCAGTGAATCCTATCTGGAACAGCTACGGGCCGCCATTCCAGAGATGGCGGAGGCCCGGAGGAAGCGCTACGTGGCAGAGTATGGTCTCACCGCCTACGAAGCGGAGCTGCTCACCGGAAGCAAGGCGATGGTGGACTTCTTTGAGGAGACGGTCTCTCTGGGGGCGGCACCCAAGGAAGTGTCCAACTGGATGCTGGACGACCTGCTCCGGGTGCTCAAGGAGAAGGGCGTGGAGTTGAAATCCATGGGTTTTACGCCGGACAACCTGGCAAAACTGCTGTGCCTGCTCCGGGGGAACAAAATCAACCGGAATACGGCGGGAAAGGTGTTTCAGGCGGTCTTTGAGGACAACGCCGATGTAGAAGGCTATGTCCGGGACCACGGGCTGGAACAGGTCACCGATACCGGTGCTCTGGAAGCAGTGGTGGACCAGGTGCTGAAAGACAACCCCAAATCCATCGAGGACTACAAGGCGGGCAAAAAGAAAGCCCAAGGCTTCCTGATGGGCCAGTGCATGAAAGCCCTGAAGGGAAAAGGCGACCCCAAGGCGGTCACCCAGCTGTTGAACAGCAAGTTACAATCTTTGTAATCCATAAGCCAAAAATGATTTTCAGCGGCAGGCAAATGTCTGCCGCTGTTTTCTGTTGATCTGAGCCATCGTTGCAACTGAAATTTTGCTGTGATATAATGGAAAAAAAGGTAAAGGAGGGGAGATCCCATAAAGTTCAAACATTGAAATTAAAGGGTATATAATGAAGGGTTGTAAGAAAGAGAGAGGATTGATGTATAATGACTGATAGAGCGAAGAGAACTGTAAAAGCAGTGATTCTGATTATTGTAGCACTAGTCTCAATATTTGTGTTGTCGAGATTTGCAACGTCAACAGAATTTCATGCAAAGTCCATAGCAGCGCTGGACGAAAAAAGGACCACTGTGATGGAATTAACGGCGGCTTCGACAGCGGCATCAGCGGCAATTACGTTGATTCCGGGAGATGCCGTTACTCCGATTGCAGAGAAATTGGCGGATTTAAGCTCCAATTTTCTGTTAGTTATCTGTGCGATTTGGCTGGAAAAATACCTGTTGACGATTACCGGATATGCGACATTTGTCGTTTTGATCCCGTTGGCATGCGTGCTGGGGGCTATCAATGCATTTTTACAAAATGACAAGTGGAGAGAACTGATTCGAAAGCTGGTCGTACTCGGTCTAGCAATCGTTTTGGTGGTTCCGGTCAGCGTAAAGGTGTCCGATATGATTGAGGCAACCTATCAATCGTCAATTGAGACCACAATTGATTCAGCCAGAGAGGCGGCAGATGGTGCGGAAGACGAAGAAGGTGGATTATCCGGTCTGCTTTCCAAAATAAAAGATGGTGTATCGGGAGCAGTTACGGGGCTGGAAAATGTCCTCAATCGTTTTATCGAGGCCCTTGCAGTTATGATTATAACCTCGTGTGTCATTCCGATTTTTGTGTTGCTGTTTTTTATCTGGATCATTAAAATGGTGACCAGTGTTGATATCAAACTGCCAAAGGTTAAGTTGCCTAAGCCAAAGGCCAAGGTCTAGTGGGTGTTCTGTTCAGCTAGAGGTTCGTGCTTCAAAAAGCAAAAAGCTTCCCATCCAATTCGCAATCGGATGGGAAACTTTTTTTATTTTACAGATCTTGATTCCCCTGTGGGGAAATTGTAGCCCAGAATACAACCGTTTACCTGCGATAAGTGATCTCATGCCGCTTGGGGCCGGTGGAGACCATGGTGATGGGGAACCCAATTTTAGATTCCAGGAAATCCACATACTTTTTGGCGTTTTCCGGCAGCTGATTGTAGTCAGTGATGCCGCGGACGTCGGTTTTCCAGCCGGGAAGGGTTTCGAATACCGGCTTTGCGCGGCCCAGCTTGTTGGGTACCGGGAAGGTTTCGGTGACCTGGCCGTCGATCTCGTAACCGACACAGACGGGGATTTCGTCCAGATAGCCCAGCACGTCCAGACAGGTGAGAACCACCTGAGTTGCACCCTGAACGGTGCAGCCGTACTTGGTGGCCACTGTGTCGAACCAGCCCACCCGGCGGGGACGGCCGGTGGTGGCGCCGAACTCACCCTTGTCGCCGCCTCTGCGCCGAAGTTCGTCGCCGGCTTCGCCTTCGACTTCACTGACAAAGGGTTCGGTTTTGGATCCCACGCAGGAGGAATAGGCCTTGGTGACGGCGAACACGTCCTCCATGGCGGTGGGGGGGATGCAGGCGCCTACAGTACCGAAGCCAGCCAGGGTGTGAGAGGAGGTGGTCATGGGGAAGATGCCTAGATCAGGGTCCTTCATGGAGCCCAGCTGGCCCTCCAACAGGATGGTTTTTCCCGCCTTCAGAGCCTCATGGACAAAGGTGACCGCGTCGCCCACGTAGGGGCGGATGAGCTCCCGGTGCTCCATCAGTTCGTCAAAGAGGGACTGGGGGTCCAGCGGGGGCTTATGGTACAGGTGCTCAAAGAGCACATTTTTCAGATCGCAGGCGGCGGTGAGCCGTTCCATCAGCCGTTTTTCATCAAACAGGTCGCAGAGCTGGATGCCGATTTTCGCGTACTTGTCGGAGTAGAAGGGGGCGATACCGCTTTTGGTGGAGCCAAACGCCTTGCCGGCCAGCCGCTCCTCCTCATAGGAGTCCTGGAGCACGTGATAGGGCATCAGCAGCTGTGCGCGTTCGGACACGATCAGGTTGGGGGCGGGGACGCCCTGGTCCGTAATGCTTTTCAGTTCAGCCACCAGCTTGCGTACGTCCAGCGCGACGCCGTTGCCGATGATGTTGGTGATGTGAGGATAGAAGGAACCGGAGGGCAGAATGTGCAGGGCAAATCTGCCGTAGTCGTTGATAATCGTGTGACCGGCGTTTGCACCGCCTTGGAAACGGATGACTACGTCAGAGGTTTCCGCCATCATATCTGTAATCTTGCCTTTTCCTTCGTCGCCCCAGTTTGCGCCTACGATTGCTTTTACCATGATGTTAAGACTCCTTTTTACGCGGGGGAAATCAGATCAAAGATTCCAAAAATAGAACAAACACATTATACGGAAAAACAACAGAGATTGCAAGGGCGGGGCCATAGAAATATCAACAAATGCAAAGGTCTTCCGGGGAAAAGGGCAGGGAAAAGCGAAAAAAATCCTCTCTGCGCCGGGAATTTAATACGGTAGGCCAAAAACAGAGCAATTCAGTTTCGGTAATCGTAAAGGAGAGGCGGCGGCCCCGGCGGCCCGGCCCAAGCCGCTTCTGTTCTTTGGCGGCCCGGCGGGCCTGGGTGAGAATCCGTGTGCTCCGCCGCTGTTTTTGAGGGGCAAACCGGTCCAGGGAGCAGGGCAGACCGGTGTTCAGGTCCCAGACCTCCCCCTGCCAGTGATAGGCCAGCGGTGTACGTCCATCAGTGACACGCCAGGTCCAGGAAAGGCTCCACAGGGTGTCGGACAGGTAGGTGGTCTCCCAATCCAGGGCGCCTTCCAGGGGGGTGAAGGGCAGGGCGTTGGCGTGAGCCAGCTGTGCCGCCACGGTGGCTTGGGGCAGGAGCCGGGTGCGGCAGGCCCTTTGCAACGACTGCTCCAGATGACGGTAGTAGCGGTTGATCCGCTTTTGGGCACGGGAGGCCAGGCCGTGGATTTGGGGCAGGGTGCAGATGTAGTGGAGAACCACCTCCCCCTTGTGGTCCAGGGCCTCCTCGGCGCAGCGCTGTGCCAGCTGTACAGGTGCGGTGTGAAGCATAGCGATCCCTCCTCATACAGGAGTTTATGAGCGGCGAACAAAATGGTGTGCTTTTATGAAAAAGTGGTTTACTTTTATACAGTAGAATGTTAAAATGAAAAGGTCAGTTGAACGACCCGACCAGGAGGGATAACATGTCTAAGGTATTTGGCAAAGAGCCGAGTATGAATTTATATAAGACCATTTTGGAACTGAAGGATCTGGATGAGTGCTACCGCTTTTTCCAGGACCTGTGCACCGTGTCCGAACTGCGGGCCATGGAGCAGCGGTTTGACGTGGCGGTGCTGCTGCAGAAGGGAATGATCTACAACGATATTCTGGAACAGACCGGCGCCAGCAGCGCCACCATCAGCCGGGTTAACCGGGCGCTGAACTACGGCGTAGAGGGCTATCATCAGGTGTTCGCCCGCACGCTGGGAGAGGAATACGTGGTGTCGCCCACAGAAAAACAAAAGAAGGGGCGGCAGAAAAAATGAGCGCCTATGAGGGACTGGCCCGGTTCTACGACGGCCTGACCCGGGACGTGGACTACACCCAGTGGGCGGACTGGTACCAGAGCTGGTTCCGACAGAGCCGGGTGCCGGTCCGCATTGTGCTGGACTTAGCCTGCGGCACCGGCACGGTGACCTGCCTGCTGGCCCAGCGGGGCTATTCCATGATCGGTGCGGATCAGTCTGCCGAAATGCTGGCGGAGGCATGGGAAAAGGCCGCCCAGCTGGACTGTGAGGCGCCGGTATTCCTCAACCAGCCGGCGCAGGCCCTTGATCTGTACGGTACCATCGACGCCTGTGTGTCCAGCTTGGACAGCCTTAACTATGTGACTGACAAAGAGGTGCTCCGGGAGGCTCTGGGGAGGGTACACACCTTCCTGATGCCGGGGGGGTACTTCCTCTTTGACGTGCTGGCGCCGGAGCACCTGCGGCAGATGGACGGGCAGATATTTGTGGATGAGACCGACGATGTATTTTGCCTCTGGCGGACCGAGTACCGTTCGGAGGACCGCACCGTTGTCTACGGCATGGACCTCTTCGAACGGGAGGGAGATTGCTGGTACCGGGAGCAGGAAGAGCACACCGAGCGGGCCTGGAGCCAACAGGAGCTGGAACAAGTACTGCGGGAAGCGGGGTTCTGTTCCATCCAGCGCTACGGCGGTGTAGATCGCCGCTCAGTCACTGGGGCCGACCGCCGCATCTATTACGTCTGCGTCAACGGCGAGGGTGGGCAGACGCCCGGTCAGTGTTCGGAGCAGACAGCAGAAGCGTGACGACAGAAAAACGGGTCAATCAATATTTGGCCCGTTTTATTGACAGTGGAGGAGTGAACAATGGCAGATCAGATTGTCAGAGTGATTACGTCGGATGGAGCCGTGATGGCATCGGCGATTACTGGGAAGGAACTGGTAGAGCAGGCCAGGCAGATCCATAAAACCCTGCCGGTGGCCACTGCCGCTCTGGGGCGGTCCCTGATGGCGGCGTCCATGATGGGCAACCAGCTCAAAGGGGAGGAGAATTCCCTGACGTTGCAGATCAAGGGCGGTGGGCCGCTGGGGATGATTACCTGCGTCAGCGACGCGGAGGGGAACGTCCGGGGCTATGTGAGCAATCCCTTTGTGGATCTGCCACGGAAGGAAAAGGGCAAGCTGGACGTGGGCGCCGCTGTGGGCACCGACGGCAGCCTGACGGTGATTAAAGATCTGGGGATGAAGGAACCCTATGTGGGCAGCGTCCCCCTGGTCAGCGGCGAGATCGCTGAGGATGTCACCGCTTACTTTGCCGCCAGCGAGCAGTTTCCCACGGCCTGCGCCCTTGGGGTGCTGGTAAATGTGGACCAGTCGGTGAGCGCTGCGGGCGGCTACCTGATTCAGTTGCTGCCCGGAGCGGACGATGCGGTCATTGACAAGGTGGAGCAGGGCATCCGGGAGACCGGCTACGTGACCCGGGCCTTCCAGGAGGGGGTGACGCCCCTGGAACTGGTGCAGAAGGTACTCAGCGCCTTTGAGGTGGAGATTCTGGAGACCACGCCGGTGGCCTACCGCTGCTATTGCAGCCGGGACCGGGTGTGCAAGGCGCTGATTAGCTTGGGCGCAGAGGAACTGGAGGAGATGGTCCGGGAACAGGATGGGGCGGAGCTCAACTGCCAGTTCTGCGGGAAAACGTACCGGTTTGCCGGGGCCGAACTGACGGAGTTGGCGGCGTCTCTGAAAAAATAGTGTGTAAAAAATGGGAAAATGGTTGACAAGGGTGGAAAAGTCCGCTATAATGAACCTCGCTGTTTGAGGAAAGCGGACAACGGGAGCATAGCTCAGCTGGCTAGAGCACATGCCTTACAAGCATGGGGTCACAGGTTCGAGTCCTGTTGTTCCCACCATTTTCCGCTGGTGTAGCTTGCAGATGGAATGTTTATGGCCCGGTAGTTCAGTTGGTTAGAACGCTAGCCTGTCACGCTAGAGGTCGTCGGTTCGAGCCCGATCCGGGTCGCCATCATTCCGTTTTTTGGCAGGCTGTTTCAGTTGAAAAAATTCTCAATCGCAACGAAAAAAGGTCTTGACTTTTAGTGGACCGCGTGGTAATATGTACCACGGTTGTTGACCTGTTTGCCTCTGTAGCTCAGTTGGTAGAGCAGGGGATTGAAAATCCCCGTGTCATTGGTTCGATTCCGATCGGAGGCACCATCTCTCACTTTGGTGGGAGATATGCGGGAGTAGCTCATCTGGTAGAGCGCCACCTTGCCAAGGTGGAGGTAGCGAGTTC
>QALX01000004.1:0-14461 GCA_003150485.1 Clostridiales bacterium | reverse complement strand
TGGTAGAGCGCCACCTTGCCAAGGTGGAGGTAGCGAGTTCGAGCCTCGTCTTCCGCTCCAGATAAATGAGGACAGGAGCTTTGGCTTCTGTTCTCTATATGGCGCCATAGCCAAGTGGTAAGGCAAAGGTCTGCAAAACCTCTATTCCCCAGTTCAAATCTGGGTGGCGCCTCCATAAAGTTCTCTAGTCGACCTGCTGAAAAGGTTGATTAGAGAATTTTTTCTTTTGCCAGCTGCGTTCCGGCAGGGGAGGCATAAGGCGGCGGAGCAGGAGAATACACTGTCAGTGGAACGTGTTTTCTCTGCTTGAACGGAAAATCGAGTGGAAATAAGCTGTGTTTTATGTTACTATAACGTCGTGTTCCTATCCAGCTGCGGCTGTGCCGCCATTTCAGGAGGAGTGTCTATGAATTATCTCTGGTCTGCGTTTCTGGGCCTGATCCAGGGCGTTGCGGAATTTTTGCCCATTTCCAGTTCTGGCCATCTGTCTCTGATCCAAAACTTTTTTGGACTTAGAACGGCAGAGGACGGCAATCTGTTTTTTGATGTGCTGCTGCACTTCGGCACGTTAATTTCCGTGTTCATCATTTATTGGCAGGATATTGTGGACATGGTCCGGGAGTTTTTCCTGGGGGTGGCGGCGCTGTTCCGTCCAGGGCAGCGGACCAATCCGCCCCCTGCCCGCCGCCTGGTTATGCTGGTGATTGTGGGCACATTGCCCCTGTTCCTGATCCTGCCCATCAAGGATTGGGTGGAGCAGCTGTACTACAACACCTATTTTATTGGCTTTGCCCTCTTGGCCACCGGCGCCCTGCTCTATCTCTCTGACCGGTTGAGCCGAGGCAAGAAGACGGAGAAGGGAGCCACGGTAGTGGACGCCCTGCTGGTGGGCGCCAGCCAGGCCCTGGCCACGGTGCCTGGGCTGTCCCGCTCCGGCACCACCATTGCGGTGGGGATGCTCCGGGGCTATGACCGGAGCTTTGCTGTACGCTATTCCTTCCTGCTCAGTCTGCCAGCTGTGCTGGGAGCCAATATTCTGAGCTTGAAAAACGCGGTGGAGGGTGGAATCGACTGGTCCATGCTGCCGGTCTACCTGTTTGGCATGGTGATTGCGGCGGTGGCCGGTTATTTCTCCATTCGTCTGGTGAACCTGCTGGCGAATAAGGGGAAGTTTGGGAACTTCGCCTACTATTGTTGGGCAGTCGGCGCCCTGGCGCTGATTCTCAGCGTTCTGCTTTAATCTGTCAGGATGCGGGCGGTATCGCCTGCCCGATGTTCGGAAAAGAGGCAATCTATGTCTGGTACACAGAAGAAAACCGGTGCTGGCCGAAAGCCCAGCGCCACAAAAGGAAAATCCAGTTCCGGTGGCGCGAAAAGGACGGCGCCGCGGAAACCGAAGAACCCGCCCATTCACCGGGAGGTGGGGGCGGTCATCTGTCTGTTGCTGGCGATCTTTTCAGCGCTGGGGTATTTTGACATCCGTGCCATTTTTGTCACATTTTTGACCCAGCTGGAGAGAGGCCTGTTGGGCTACGGCTTCTGGCTGATGCCCATCGTCCTGCTGGCGGCCAGCATTGAGCTGTTCCGCCACTTCGGGCGGCCGGTCCGGCTCCAGCTGACCTTTACTCTGCTGCTGCCGCTGGTGGCAGGAGCCTGCGTCCACACCGTTCTATGTACTGGTGACTATCAGTTGAAACAGGGGATCGTTCAGACCCTTTGGGATGCCGGTATTGCCATGCGCTCCGGCGGAGTCCTGTCAGGGTTGCTGTCAATGGGACTGACCTGGGTGTTCAGCGCCGTAGGTTGCATGATTCTGCTGCTGATTGCCCTGGCGGCCTGTGTCCTGGGGATCCGGCGCCTGGGGCCCACGGAGCTGGTCCACATGCTCAATGAGTGGCGGGCGGCCCGCTACCGGGCTAAGAAGCAGAAGGCCCAGCAGGAGCGGAAGGAACGGCGGGAAAAGTGTCGTTACCGGCCGGAAGACTACGTCCAGAACCAGGAGCCGCGGGAGAAGAAGCTCACCCCGGGAATTGTGCTGCGCCACGGCCCATCCGCACGAAAGCGCTCTGGGACAGAGATCGATATTCCAGTGGCGGCAGAGGAGGAGTGGGCCGGACTCAAGACGGCGGCCGGGGAACCGGAAATGCCAGAGGCAGAAACGGTCCAGGAGATCCAGACGGAACAGCTGTCGGCGCCGGTGGAGTGTCAGGAGGAGATCGTGGAGACGACGCCGGAGGAGCTCTTTTTCTCCGAGGAAAAGCAGCCGCTGTTCCGGGCGGGAGACCGGGTATCGCCGGCGGAAGTGCTCTCCGGGGAACGGGAGGCGGAGCTGCACCACGACTGGGTGCCCGTAGGCCCGGACCCGGTGTTTCAGTCGGAAGAGGAGCGGAAAATTGATCCCGATTTGCAGCAGCAATCGGTTACGGTGGAGCTCCCACGGAAGGCGGTGCGCCAGCCCGGCGCCTATTACTATCCGCCGGTGGATCTGCTCAAGCAGACGGTGGGTCTGCCGGGCCAGACGGTCAATGATGAGGTGATGGGGGTCCAGGAGCTGCTCCAGGATACCATCCGCTCCTTTGGAATTGAGGCCCAGATTGTGGACTACGAACGGGGACCATCAGTGACCCGGTATGAGCTGGAGCTCAAACGGGGCGTGAAGCTGAATAAGGTTACCAATTTGGCCGGCGACATTGCCCTGAGCCTGGGGGTATCCAGTGTCCGTATCGCCCCCATCCCCGGCCGCAGCTCTGTGGTGGGGGTGGAGGTGCCCAACAAGACCTCTGTGCCGGTACCTATCCGGGAGGTCATCGACTCCAACGCCTTCCGCCAGCACAAGTCCAAAGTGGCCTTCGCTGTGGGCAAGGACATCTCCGGCAAGTGCGTGGTGGGGAATATTGCGAAGCTGCCCCACATGCTCATCGCCGGCACCACGGGTTCCGGCAAGAGCGTGTGTACCAATTCCCTGATTATCTCTCTGCTCTACCGGGCGACGCCGGAGGAGGTGCGCCTGATTATGGTGGACCCCAAAATGGTGGAGCTGAGCATATACAACGGAATCCCCCACCTGCTGATTCCAGTGGTGACCGACCCCAAAAAGGCTGCCGGAGCCCTCCAGTGGGCAGTGACGGAAATGATGAAGCGGTACCGTCTGTTCTCCGAGCGCCATGTCCGGGATCTGGAATCCTATAACCGGGCTGTGTGCCGGGAAGGAGAAGAGGGGGAAGAGCCCCTGCCGCAGATTGTGGTGGTCATTGACGAGCTGGCTGACTTAATGCTGGTGGCGGCCAAAGAGGTGGAGGAATCCATCTGCCGGGTGGCCCAGATGGGCCGTGCCGCAGGAATGCACCTGATTATCGCCACCCAGCGGCCCTCCTCTGACGTGATTACCGGTCTGATGAAGGCCAATATCCCCTCGCGAATTGCCTTCGCTGTGGCGTCCTCTCTGGAGTCTCGGATTATTTTGGACACCTCCGGTGCGGAAAAGCTGGTTGGGAAGGGTGATATGCTCTACTACCCTCTGGGAAGCGGTAAGCCCCAGCGGGTGCAGGGCTGTCTGATCGAAGACGAAGAGGTGTCCGCAGTGACCCAGTACATCAAGGAGCACTTTGAGGCCGACTACAATGATGAAGTCATCAGTCAGGTGGAGGCCAATGCCCAGGCAAATGAGAAAAACGGCAAGGGCAGCAAAGCTCTGGGGACGGATCTGTCCGAAGACGATCAGGAGCGGGACGAACTCTACGACGATGCGGTGGAAGTGATCGTGAACACCGGAATGGCCTCCGTGTCCATGCTGCAGCGGCGGCTGAAACTGGGATACTCCCGTGCTGCCCGCCTGGTGGACCAGATGGAGGAAGATGGGGTCGTCGGCCCATTCCAGGGCTCGAAGCCCCGGGAGGTACTGTTGTCCAAGGAGACCTGGCAGGAGGAGAAGTTGAAGAACGGCCGGAAACAGGATGAGTTTGCCATGGCCCAGCGGATGAGCGAGGCCGCCGATGCAGAAGCAGAACTGCCCTGGACAGAGGAAGCGGCGGCTCTGAATGGCAGTGCCGAAGAAATTTGAAAAAAATGCGAGAAAACACTTGCATTTCCAATCTGACTGTGCTATTATAATCTAGCTGTCAGGAGTTGACGGTATGCGCGAGTAGCTCAGTTGGATAGAGTGTTTGGCTACGAACCAAAAGGTCGGGGGTTCGAATCCCTTCTCGCGTACCAGGAAAACCGGTGAATTCGAAAGAATTTACCGGTTTTTTTGTATGTTTTTCACATAGTCGCCAAAACTCCGGCCAGGGATAAATATACAGGCACCAGCGTCGGGATCGCTGCCCACAGCAGATTGTAATCCTGGGTTTATGGAGAGAACGGGAGTCAGACTGCCGCTTTTGGCCGCGGTTGCCGCCGCGCAAGAGAGCGGAAATGACGGACTTCTCCTGGCATTCTGTGCAAAAGGGAGAATAAGCGGGAATCCGGCCGCAATCTCTTTACCTGTGTTGAATTATCGTGTATAATTATGCCATCCGAGAATAGAGGGGATGAGCATTTGAGCGCTTGGTTTGCAAAAGTGCAGCAGAGCTTTGTCAACGATTTTATTGTGGATGACCGCTGGAAGTATATTGTATCCGGTCTCCGTATCACCATTCTGGTTACGATACTGGCCCTGCTGATCGGTTTGGCCTTGGGGGTCGTGACAGCAATGATCCGCTCCACCCACGATCAGACCAATCCAGGATGGCTGAAATCGCCCGGCAGTTTTCTGCTGAAGTTGGCGAACGCCATCTGTAAGCTGTACATTACCGTCATACGGGGAACGCCGACGCTGGTTCAGCTGTTGATTATGAATTTTATTGTGCTGCTCTCCAGCACCAAGGTCACCGTTGCCGTGATTACATTCGGCATCAACTCCGGTGCCTATGTGGCGGAGATCATCCGCGGCGGCATTATGGGCGTGGACAGTGGTCAGATGGAGGCGGGACGTTCCCTGGGCCTGAGTTATGTGACCACGATGAAGGATATTGTGCTGCCTCAGGCGATGAAGAGCGCTCTGCCTGCCCTGATCAATGAGATGATCACCCTGCTGAAAGAGACCTCGATCTGCGGCTATATCGGTCTGAACGAACTGACCCGCGGCGGCGACATTGTCCGGGGCATCACTTTTGAGGCAATGTTCCCGCTCTTTACCGTGGCGGCAATTTATCTGATCATGGTGCTGTTTATCCAGTGGATCATGGGCAAGGTGGAAAGGAGGTTGCGCAACAGTGATCACCGTTAATCATCTGTATAAAAGTTTTGGGAGCCATGAGGTGCTTCACGATATTAACGAACATATTTACCCCGGGGAGAAGGTGGTCATTATCGGCCCCTCCGGTTCGGGAAAATCCACATTCCTCCGCTGTATGAACCGGCTGGAAGAACCCACAAAAGGCCAGATTGTATTTGATGGCCAGGACATCACAGCCAAAGGTGTGAATATCAACAAGGTGCGCCAGCAAATGGGGATGGTGTTTCAGCACTTCAACCTGTTTCCCCACCTGTCCATCATGGAAAACCTAACGCTGGCGCCGCTGCGCAACCACACGATGAAAAAGGAGGAGGCCAAGGAGGAGGCCCTGCGCCTGCTCCGCCGGGTGGGACTGGAAGACAAGGCGGACAGCTATCCAGGTCAGATTTCTGGCGGCCAGAAGCAGCGGATTGCCATCGTGCGCGCGCTGGCCATGAAACCCAAAATGATGCTCTTTGACGAGCCAACCTCCGCCCTGGACCCGGAAATGGTGGGGGAAGTGCTGGAAGTTATGAAAGAGCTGGCAGAGGACGGAATGACGATGGCCGTGGTGACCCACGAGATGGGGTTTGCCCGGGAGGTGGCTACCCGGGTGCTGTTCATGGACGGCGGCGGGATTATGGAACAGGGAACCCCTGACGAACTGTTCTCCAATCCGAAAAATCCGAGAACACAGGAATTCCTATCTAAGGTGTTGTAACCCGCTGTTTTGCAGGATGTACGAAATAGAAATGTCATTTTCGTAGCATATTTTGGCGGGAGGAAAATAAGTAGTAATAAGGGTTTCCGGACCGCTCCGGCGAAAGAAGCGGGAAAATAGCGCCCTTTGCCGGAAAAAAGAACTTCGCAATGTTTTCAATCGACTATTGCAAAAGTGGTTTACATGAGTTACAATGGTACAAGCAAACCTATCAATGAACTGCATTTTTACATAGTACTGTAAAAGGAGTAAATGATTCAAATGGGTAAGAAGAACATCAAAAAAGTGCTGGTCGCCAACCGTGGCGAAATTGCAATCCGAATTTTCCGTGCCTGTGCTGACCTGGGCATCCATACGGTTGCAATGTACTCCAAAGAGGATGTGTACAGCAGCTTCCGCTCCAAGGCGGATGAATCCTATCAGATCGGCGAGAAGCTGGGCCCTGTGGGCGCCTACCTGAACATCGACCTGATTATTGATCTGGCCAAAAAGCGCGGTGTAGACGCCATTCACCCCGGCTATGGCTTCCTGGCAGAAAATGCGGACTTTGCCCGCGCCTGCGAGGAAAACGGCATTACCTTCATTGGGCCGCCTTCCAACGTGCTGGAGCAGATGGGCGACAAGCTCAAGGCAAAAGAGATTGCCATCAGCTGTGATGTGCCGATCATCCCCGGCAGCACCGAACCCCTGAAGGACGGCGAGGACGCGCTGGCCAAGGCTAAGTCCTTCGGTTTCCCCATTATCCTGAAGGCGGCGGCAGGCGGCGGCGGCCGCGGTATGCGCCGCTGCAATACGGAAGAGGAAGTCATTCCCGCGTTTAACATGGTTAAGAGCGAGGCAAAAAAGGCCTTTGGCAATGACGATATCTTCATTGAAAAATTCCTGGAAGAGCCCAAGCACATCGAAATCCAGGTCCTGGCTGACGAATACGGCAACGTGGTTCACCTCTACGAGCGTGACTGCTCCCTGCAGCGCCGTTATCAGAAGGTCGTTGAATTTACCCCCGCTTTCTCCGTGCCCCAGTCCGTCCGCGACGCGCTGTACGCAGATGCGGTCAAGATCTCCAAGAAAGTCGGCTTTGTTAACGCCGGTACTCTGGAGTTCCTGGTGGATAAGAACGGCGGCCATTACTTCATCGAGATGAACCCCCGTATCCAGGTGGAACACACCGTCACCGAAATGGTAACTGGCATCGACCTGGTCCGCTCCCAGATCCTGATCGCAGAAGGCCGTCCCCTCAGCGATCCCGCCATCGGCATCAAAGATCAGAGCAGCGTTACCACCCGCGGCTACTCCATCCAGTGCCGTGTCACTACCGAGGATCCCACCAACAACTTTGCACCGGACACCGGTAAGATCACGGCTTATCGTTCCAGCGGCGGTTTCGGTATTCGTCTGGACGCGGGCAACACCTATGTAGGCGCGGAAATCACCCCCTACTACGACAGCCTGCTGGTGAAGATCACTGCATTCGACAACACCTTTGAGGGGGTCTGCCGTAAGGCTCTGCGTGCCCTGAGTGAGACCCGAATCCGTGGTGTCAAGACCAATATCTCCTTCGTCACTAATATTCTGACTAACCCGGTGTTCCAGGCCGGTCAGTGCTATACCAAGTTCATTGACGATACACCGGAGCTGTTCTCCATCACGCCCTCCCAGAACCGGGCTAACAAGATGCTGGAGTACATCGGCAATATCGTAGTCAACGATCCCACTGCTGGCAAGAAGCTGTATGAGACCCCCCGCTTCCCCGAAGTGGCGCCTGGCGATCCCAAGCCTGGCCTGAAGCAGTTCCTGGACCAGAATGGCCCTGTGGCCCTGAGCAAGTGGGTGATGGATCAGAAGAAGCTGCTGGTTACCGACACGACCCTGCGTGACGCCCATCAGAGCCTGTTGGCCACTCGTGTCCGTACCCGCGACATGGTTAAGGGTGCCAGCGCAACGGCCAAGATCCTCAGCGATTGCTTCTCCCTGGAGATGTGGGGCGGCGCTACCTTCGACGTGGCATATCGCTTCCTGCATGAGTCTCCCTGGGAGCGTCTGGACTGGCTGCGCCAGGAAATCCCCAACATTCCCTTCCAGATGCTGCTCCGCGGCGCCAATACCGTGGGCTACACAAACTATCCCGACAATGTGGTTCGTGAATTCGTCCGCCTGTCCGCAGAGGGCGGCATTGACGTGTTCCGTATTTTCGACTCCCTGAACTGGCTGCCCGGCATGGAAGTTGCTATTGACGAGGCACTGAAGCAGAACAAGTTCGTGGAAGGTACCATCTGCTACACCGGCGATGTGTCTGACCTGTCCCGCGATAAGTACACGCTGAAGTACTATGTGGATCTGGCGAAGCAGCTGCAGAATCTGGGCTGTCACTCTGTGGCCATCAAGGATATGTCCGGCCTGCTGAAGCCCTATGCGGCAAAGATCCTGGTCTCTGGCCTGAAGGATGCGCTGGATATTCCGATTCACCTGCATACCCACAACACCACCGGCAACCAGGTTGCCACCTGCCTGATGGCTGCCGAAGCCGGCGTGGACATTGTGGACCTGGCAATTTCCTCCATGAGCTCCCTGACCAGTCAGCCCTCGCTGAACGCAGTGGTTGCCGCCCTGGAAGGCCAGGAGCGTGATACCGGTCTGAATATGATGGATCTCCAGAAGCTGACCGATTACTGGGCAGATGTTCGGGAACGGTACGTGGAGTTCGAGTCCGACCTGAAGACTCCGGTGACCGACATTTATCGCTATGAGATTCCTGGCGGCCAGTACACCAACCTGAAGCCCCAGGTGGAGAGTCTCAATCTGGGCCACCGTTTCCTGGAAGTTAAGGAGATGTACAAGAAGGTCAACGACATGCTGGGCGACCTGGTCAAGGTGACCCCGTCCTCCAAGATGGTGGGCGACCTGGCGATCTTCATGGTGCAGAACGACCTGACTCCCGAGAACATTGTGGAAAAGGGCGCAGATCTGAGCTATCCCGACTCCGTCGTCAGCTACTTCAAGGGCATGATGGGCCAGCCCGCATGGGGCTTCCCGGAAGACTTGCAGAAGATCGTACTGAAGGGCGAGGAGCCCATCACCTGCCGTCCCGGCGCACTGCTGCCGCCTGCGGACTTTGAGGAAGTGAAAAAGCACCTGAGCCCCATCTGCGGCTATGAGCCCTCTGAGCGTGATATCATTTCCTGGTGCATCTACCCGAAGGTCCTGGAAGACTTCTTCAAGACCCGTGCAGAACACGGTTACATTACCCGTCTGGGCAGCCATGTTTACTTCCATGGCCTGGCAGTGGGTGAGACCAACCGGGTGAACATTGAAGAAGGTAAGACGCTGGTGATCAAGTACCTGGGTCTGGGCGATGTGAACGAAGACGGTACCCGCGTGGTTCAGTTCGAGCTGAATGGTATGCGCCGTGAAGTCAATGTTCCGGATAAGAGCGCCAAGGCTGCTGTACATACAGTGGAAATGGCAAAGCCTGATGACAAGAGCCAGGTGGGTGCTTCTATTCCCGGCGCAGTCAGCAAGGTTCAGGTAAAGAAGGGCGACAAGGTAAAGGAAAATGACGTCCTGATTATCATCGAGGCCATGAAGATGGAGACCAGTGTCGTTGCCCGTATGGAAGGCGTGGTGGACGAGATCAAGGTTGAAGCGGGTGACAATGTTGTCGCCGGTCAGCTGATGATGACGCTGAAATAATCATTCAAGCAATCGCATCGTTTTTGGTGCCGGCAACGGATCGTTGCCGGCACTTTTTTACAGACCTTATTCCAGCTTATCTTCCTGCTTTCCGCCGCTTTTTCGATAAAATTGTACGGCGTCCTCTGTTGGATCGTATACGGCCAGGAAGATGTCTCGCTCCGTGCAGCCCTGCTGTGCCAGCTGCTGCGTTAGCCAGGACAGCTCCTTGCCGGCGGCCGCCAGATTTTTCTGCATGATTTTCCCTGCCATGATAATGTTGAAACCGATATTGCTCCGGGGTACAGCGCGATCCAGATCAAAAGGGGTAGCTGGCCGGTAGGGGCTGGCCGGAAGGATGCTGAGGCTCCCGTTGGGTTCGAAGAGGACTGCTTCCAGCTGGGACAGGTCAAAGTAGCCGTTGGTGCGGCACTGCATGAGAAATTCATTCAGATCCAACTTGGCTTTGCGAAAATTCTGATCCAAAAGTTGGCCGTTTTCATAGAGTGGAATCGGTTTTCCGGTGATAAAGCGGCGTATGGTGATTGAGTGATCAGTAGCCCAGGAGAGGAATAGTGTGATGAGCCCGTAAACCGTGATGGCAATTGCCCACTTTCCAAATTCGCTCCATTCAGAGTTGGCCAGTTCTGCGGCGATGGAGCCGATTGTGATGCCGTTGATATAGTCGAACATGGAAAGCTGACTCATCTGGCGATAGCCCAGTAGCTTTGTGATCACAAACAAAGCGGCGATGGAAAAGAGCGAGGTTAAAACAACGTGAAAATACTCCATTTACAAAACCCCCTGAATGACATACAATCAGTATGTACTAAGAAAAGGTGTTTATGAATCAAACTGCAAAATTCAGTGGAAATCGAAAAGGAATGGATAAATATGCAGTACATTTTTTTTGATTTAGATGGTACATTGACGGATTCCGGCCCCGGCATTGTCAATGCCATTTCGTATGCGCTCACCTGTTTCGGCATGAGAGAACAAGACCGGGCGGTTCTGTCCAAGAACTTTATTGGGCCGCCTCTCTCCGTGTCCTTTCCTAGGGTCTACGGTTTTTCGCCGGAAAAGACGGCAGAGGCCATTGCACTGTTCCACGAATACTATGACCGGCAGGGCATCTATGAAAACCGGCCCTATCCCGGCATTCCAGCGCTGCTGGAACAGTTGAAGATAGCCGGGAAACAGGTGGCACTGGCCACATCAAAGCCCCTCAACTTGGCAGAACGGGTGTTGCATCACTTTGATCTGTGGCAGTATTTTGACCAGGTTTGTGGCGGCTCTTTGGATGAGAGCCGAAATGCGAAAAAGGATGTCATTGAAGACGCGCTGAAAGCATTTCCGGGTTGTGATTTGTCCCAGGCGGTGATGGTAGGGGATCGTTATCTGGATGTGGAAGGGGCCCATGCAAATGGACTGCCCTGCATCGGGATTCTCTACGGCGGATATGGAACCCGGGAGGAGTTGGAAGCTGCCCGGGCGGACTTCATCGCGGAAGATGTGGGGAAGCTGAAAGAGTTGCTGCTTAAATGAAACGGTGTGTGAGAGGTCTGTTGTTCCCCGTCCGGTGGCTGGTTAGGGGGCTCTGGGCATTGGTGAAGGGTTGTGGCCACCTGATGGGAATGCGGCGGAATACAAAGGTGCTGGACGGAGCTGGCTACGAGGTGTTTGTGGCAAAGTGGCTCAGGGAGCAGGGATTTCGGCAGATCCTTCATACAGGGGCTACCGGTGACTTTGGCGTAGACCTTGTGGCCAAAAAGCACGGAATCTATTATGCTGTTCAGTGTAAGTATTACTCGAGTTCCGTCTCCGGCGCCGCTGTCCAGGAGGCGGTGGCCGGGATGGCGTATTATCACTGCGACCGGGCCATGGTAGTCACCAACAGCCAGCTGACTCGGGGCGCCAGGGCGTTGGCAGAGGCCAATCACGTTTTGGTGCTGGAGCACGTGGAACCGGGAAAGGTGACAGCGGCAGGGATTGCGACGCCGGAGCGCATCATCAGCGTGGCGGTCTGCACGGTTCTCTCTGTGCTGCTCCTGCCCAAAATACGGACGGCCAGCGCCACCGGATGGGGTGTGTATGTCCTCGGCATTATCCTATGCTATCTGATTCCCAGATGTATTCTGGGGCTAGTGGAGTGGTTTTGGAACCGGGCGCTGGACCGGATCGGGCGTCAGAAAGCCCCCTGACAAAACAATTCTGTCAGGGGGCTTGCGAAATGTGTTGTTCATGAATTTGATGCTAAGGAGGAATAGGAGGTAACTCAGTCGTCGATGGCGGTGAAGGTTCTGGATGCGGAGGTGTAGCTGCCCGAGCCGCCGCTGCGAACGCCGGATACCTTTACGGTGTAACGCTTGCCCAGCTTCAGGCCCTTGACTCTGAGTTCGAGGCTGTCGCTGTCCTTTTCCAGGATTTTTACAGAGTAGGATTTACCGGTGGAGTCTTTAACGGAGACCTTAGTGCTCTTGTACTGGACCTTCCGTGCGAACTCTACCTCAAGTTCCCGATCGTCGTGATCATAGTCGATGCTCTTGATGGAAACCTTGTTCTTGGCGGGGACGGAGAATTTGCCGGATACCTTTTTATAGCTTCCAGAGCGGCCTGCCCGCACGCCGGAGATGGTGTAGGTATACTTCTTGCCGGCCTTGATGCTTTTGACATAGAACGTGAGGTCATCACTGTCCCGCTTCTTGATGCTGGCCTTGTAGCTCTTGCCGGAGGAGTCCTTTACATAAACTTTCGCGTTCTTGTACTGGACGTTCCGCTTGAAATCAACTTCCACGTAGCCGGAACCTTCGTATTCGGTTTCTTCGATCACCGGCGTGGCCGCCAGGGCCGGAACCGTAGTTGATGCGATGGTGATCACTGCGATTACCAGGGCGAGTAACTTCTTTTTCATGTGTCATACCTCTTTTCTGAACTGTTTTGGAGCCAGCTCCTTGTTTCTGCTGTAAGGATAATCCTACAAGATTAATATGACATTAGAAGGTGGCAGTTTTTTGAGGTTTTTATATTCCGCTGCGTCCAGGAGAAGCTACTTGCAAGGAACAGGGGCGTGTGTTATAATTTGAATACGAATGTGGTGGTTGTATTTGTTCAGCAGCTGGAATGGCTCCGGCTGAGTGAATCCGACCACCACAGTAAGAACAATAGTAGAAGGGATGAGTACCAATGTCCGGACATTCCAAGTGGCATAATATTCAGAAAACAAAAGGCGCGGCCGACGCAAAGCGCTCCGCTGCCTTCACCAAAATTGCGCGTGAAATCATTGTGGCCGTAAAAGCCGGCGGCAGTGGCGACCCCAAGAATAACTCCCGACTGGCGACTGTAATTACCAAGGCTAAGGCTGTCAACATGCCGAAGGACAACATCAAGCGTACCATTGATAAGGCGCTGGCCTCCGGCAACAGTGATAGTTACGAAAACCTCCAGTATGAGGGCTATGGCCCCTCCGGTGTTGCGGTGATCGTAGAGGTGCTGACCGATAACCGTAACCGCACCGCCCCCAATATCCGCCACCTCTTTGACAAGTATAACGGCAATTTGGGCGCAACCGGTTGTGTCTCCTGGTCCTTTGACCGCAAGGGACAGATTGTGATCGACAACGAAGAGGGAGATCTGGACGAGGATACCGTCATGATGGATGCCCTGGAAGCTGGTGCGGACGACCTGTTGAATGACGGCGATGTATTTGTCATTTATACAGACCCGGAGGCCCTGTCTGAGGTTGTAGAGGCACTGGAGGGGAAGGGGTATACCTTTGAATCCGCCGAAGTGGCAATGGTGCCTCAGAATACCATCAAGCTGACTGATGAAGGCGATGTCAAGAATATGGAAAAGATGATTGACATGCTGGAGGCGGATGATGACGTCCAAAATGTCTGGCACAACTGGGAACAGGAATAACCGTTAGAGCATAGTAAAGCAGGAGCTATTGTGCGCCTTACCTAAGAGAACATTGAAATAAAACTACCTTGGATGCATTACGCTTGCTTCCAGGGTAGTTCTTTTGACTTTTTGTTGGTGTAACAAAAGACGTGTATACAGAATACGTTCGGCGGGGAGACTGTAGGGAACAGCGTGCCGTTCGGCTTAAACCCGGGTTTAAAAAAAGATTTGAAAAAAGTCGAAAAAGGTGTTGACAAAGTGGGGGAGATTTAGTATACTAAGCAAGCGCTCGAGAGAGTCGACCAAAAACTGGAAAGCAAGCCGCGCAGAGAACGGAAAGTTGCTCAGCGGTGAGCGAAAAAAGTTCTTGACAAACGGTTTTGAGTGTGCTAAACTAAATGAGCTGTCGACGAGGAAAACCTCGAAAAACAGCGCTGTGTACCTTGTAAATTAAACAACGTGAAACAAGCTTAAAGCACCAGATAAGATTTCTTTTATTAGCTTGGATGATGAAAATCATAACCAAGTCATTTTCTTTGAATGCTAAGATTTAGACATTCGATAAGATTGATTTAATCGGCTTTGGCCGTTTAGATACCATTTTATTGAGAGTTTGATCCTGGCTCAGGATGAACGCTGGCGGCGTGCTTAACACATGCAAGTCGAACGAAGCACTCAGGAGCGATTTCGGTCAATCCTGTTTGACTGAGTGGCGGACGGGTGAGTAACGCGTGAGGAACCTGCCTTGCAGTGGGGAATAACAGTTGGAAACGACTGCTAATACCGCATAATGCAGAGAGACCGCATGATCTTTCTGCCAAAGATTTATCGCTGTAAGATGGCCTCGCGTCTGATTAGCTAGTTGGTGGGGTAACGGCCTACCAAGGCGACGATCAGTAGCCGGACTGAGAGGTTGA
>QALX01000010.1:31689-79102 GCA_003150485.1 Clostridiales bacterium | reverse complement strand
GGCCTGGCCAACACCTGGGACTACGGCCCCCTGGGCGTGGAGCTGAAAAATAATGTCAAGCGGGCCTGGTGGAAGAAGTTCGTTCAGGAGAACCCCTACAACGTGGGCTTGGACGCCGCCATCCTCATGAACCCCCAGACCTGGGTGGCCTCCGGCCATTTGGGCGGCTTCTCCGATCCCCTGATGGACTGCAAGGAGTGCAAGGAGCGCTTCCGGGCTGATAAGCTCATTGAGGGCTGGTGCGAGGAGAACGACTTCACCCTGGAGAAACCCGTAGACGCCTTCAGCCAGGAGGAGATGGCCGCCTTCGTCGCGGAGCACCAGATCCCCTGCCCCACCTGCGGCAAGCACAACTTCACCGACATCCGTCAGTTCAACCTGATGTTTAAGACCTTCCAGGGGGTCACCGAGGACGCCAAGAACACCGTCTACCTGCGCCCGGAGACCGCCCAGGGCATCTTTGTCAACTTCCAGAACATCCAGCGCACCACCCGGAAAAAGCTGCCCTTCGGCGTGTGCCAGGTGGGCAAGTCCTTCCGCAATGAGATCACTCCGGGCAACTTCACCTTCCGCACCCGGGAATTCGAGCAGATGGAGCTGGAGTTCTTCTGCAAGCCCGGCTCCGACCTGGAGTGGTTCTCCTATTGGCGGAACTTCTGCCACCAGTGGCTGCTGGACCTGAACATCAAGGACGAGAACCTGCGCCTGCGGGACCACGACAAGGATGAGCTGAGCTTCTACTCCAAGGCCACCACTGACTTCGAGTACCTGTTCCCCTTCGGCTGGGGCGAACTGTGGGGTGTGGCCGACCGGACCGACTACGACCTGACCCAGCATCAGAACACCTCCGGCAAGGACATGACCTACTTCGACCAGGCAGACAACGAACACTACATCCCCTACGTCATTGAGCCCTCCCTGGGCGCAGACCGGGTCACCCTGGCCTTCCTGCTGGAGGCCTACGACGAGGAAGTGGTGGGCCAGGACAAGAAGGGCAACGACGATGTCCGTGTGGTCATGCGCTTCCACCCCACCCTGGCTCCCTTCAAGGCCGCCGTGCTGCCCCTGTCCAAGAAGCTGGGCGACAAGGGCCGGGAGCTCCAGGCGATGCTCTCCAAGCACTTTATGGTGGACTACGACGATACCGGCTCCATCGGCAAGCGCTACCGCCGGCAGGATGAGGTGGGCACCCCCTACTGCATCACCGTGGACTTCGAGACCGTAGGCGACGACAAGACCCCCGCGGACAACTGTGTCACCATCCGTGACCGGGACACCATGGAGCAGGTCCGGGTCCCCATCGACCAACTGGTAAGCTGGCTGGAGGAAAAGCTGGCCTACTAAGTGTGTTCCCCCTTACGACTGCAAGGCCGCCGACAAGTAGGTCGGCGGCCTTTTTCCATCCCGTCCCGCAAAAAAAGATGCGCCCTTAGGCGCATCTCCTGGAAATCACTTTATTTATCTTCTGAAACAGTCGCTGCAATAGACCGGGCGGTCACCGCGGGGTTCAAAGGGAACCTTGCAGGCTCTGCCGCACTCGGCGCAGACTGCGTCATACATCTGGCGGCCGCCGCCGTTGCCCCGGGAAGCGCCCTTGCGCGCGTCACGGCAGGCTTTGCACCGCTGCGGCTCGTTGGTAAAGCCCTTTTCAGCGTAAAACTCCTGCTCACCGGCAGTGAAAGTGAATTCTTGCCCGCAATCCTTGCAGACTAAGGTTTTGTCGTTATACATGAGATACCTCTTTAAAGAAAAAAATACGCGATGCCGGTCAACAGAGACCTGCATCGCTCAATTTATTATTATAGCTTACTCTCCTCCCTTTGTCAATGCGTTTTCTCCGGTCTTCCGGCATTTTCCCGGGGCGGAGGAAAAAATTCGCCTCCCTTGCATTTTTTAGCCGTTTGGGGTAAAGTAATACCATATATCAAAGCGTAACCACACAACGCTGAACAAAAGGGAGAAAAACACTATGCGGGACGGATTTGTGAAAATTGCCGCCGGCACCCCGAAGATCAAGGTGGCCGACTGCATGTATAATGCGGAGCAGATCATCGCTCTGATGAAGGAGGCCGCCGGCCAGGGCGTGAAGGTGCTCTCCCTGCCGGAGCTGTGCATCACCGCCTACACCTGCGCCGACCTGTTCCTCCAGCCCACCCTGCTCAACGGGGCGGAGGCCGCGCTGGCCCACATCCTGGAGGAGACCGGCAACCTGGACCTGCTCACCGCCGTAGGGATGCCCATCCGGTATCAGAATAAGCTGTTCAACTGCGCGGTGATGATCCTGCGGGGCGAGATCCTGGGCGCAATCCCCAAGATCAACATCCCCAACTACACCGAGTTCTACGAGGCCCGCTGGTTCACCTCCGGCCAGGACGTGTACGGCGAGGTGACCCTCTGCGGGCAGCCGGTCACCCTGGACGCCACCCTCCTCTTCCGCTGCCAGGAGCTGCCGGAGCTGGTGGTGGGCGCGGAGATCTGCGAGGACCTGTGGGTGCCCATCCCACCCAGCAGCCAGCTGGCCGCCTCCGGCGCTACGGTAATCCTGAACCTGTCCGCCAGCGACGAGACCGTCTGTAAGGACCGCTACCGCCGCAACATGGTCTGCGACCAGAGCGGCCGGCTGATCTGCGCCTACGTCTACGCCGACGCCGGGGACGGCGAGTCCTCCACTGACCTGGTCTACGTGGCCCACAACATGATCGCAGAAAACGGCAATCTGCTGGCGGAGTCCCGGTTCCAGACCGGCCTGATTACCACCGAAATCGACGTCCACCGTCTGGCCTTCGAGCGCCAGCGCATCAGCACTTACCCCGGGGAAAGCGCCATGCTCTCCGGCGAGTATATTGACTTCTCCCTGGAGCTGGAGGAGACCGCGCTGACCCGCCACTACCCCCTCAACCCCTTCGTCCCCGCCGACCTGGGGGATCGGACCGCCCGCTGCCGGGAGATCTTCACCATGGTCTCCCTGGGCCTGAAGAAGCGGCTGGAGCACACCCGCTCCAAAACCGCCGTCATCGGCCTGTCCGGCGGCCTGGACTCCACCCTGGCGCTGATGATCGTGTCCAACGCCTTCTCCATGCTGGGCCGCTCCAACGAGGATATCATCAGCGTCACCATGCCCTGCTTCGGCACCACCGACCGGACCCGGGACAACGCCACCAAAATGGCCGAGCTGCTTGGCACCAGCTTCCGCCGGGTGGACATCGGCGAGGCGGTGAATCAGCACTTCGCCGACATCGGCCACGACCCGGAGGACCACTCCGTCACCTACGAAAACTGCCAGGCCCGGGAGCGGACCCAGGTGCTCATGGATATCGCTAACAAAAACGGCGGCCTGGTCATCGGCACCGGCGACCTGTCCGAGCTGGCCCTGGGCTGGTGCACCTACAACGGCGACCACATGAGTATGTACGCCGTCAACTGCTCCATCCCCAAAACCCTGGTGCGCCATCTGACCCGCTACGTCAGCGACCTGAACCGGGAGAAGAATCCCGCCCTGTCCGACGTGCTGGACGACGTGCTGGACACCCCCGTGTCCCCCGAGCTGCTGCCCACCACCGCCGATGGAAAAATGACCCACTTCACCGAGGATCTGGTAGGCCCTTACGAGCTCCACGATTTCTTCCTCTACTACGGAATCCGATGCGCCTTTCCGCCTAAAAAGGTGCTACGTCTGGCGGAGTACGTGTTCCAGGGCGAGTATGGCCGGGACACCATCCTGAAGTGGCTGAAAACCTTCTACCGCCGCTTCTTCAGCCAGCAGTTCAAGCGCTCCTGTATCCCCGACGGCCCCAAGATCGGCTCCGTCACCCTGAGCCCCCGCGGCGACTGGCGAATGCCGTCTGACGCCATGGCCACCCTGTGGCAGCAGGAACTGGAACAGCTGTAATTCGTTTCCCTGCCCTCCAAGCCAGTCGCCGCACCCAAGCGTTTTGCGCCAGCAAAACCTTGCCGCAGGCGGAATTCATTTCCGCCGTGGATGTCCAATCCTCAGGGCTCCCAAAAAATCAACGATTTTTGGGGACTGACTGGCGGATGCCGTCTGACGCCATGGCCACCCTGTGGCAGCAGGAGCTGGAACAGCTGTAATCTCCACGCGCGCAGCGCACCCCAGCGTTCGGCGACCCCTTCTTCTAAAAGGCCGGTAAAGTCCAGCGACGGCATCTCCGCTCGCTTTCCGCAGAAAGCGACTCCCCCGAGCATCCCACAGCCCAGGGAACTTTCTTATGCAGAAAGTTCCCTCTTCCGTTGTTTTCATCCAAATGTACCCGTTTTTTGAGGTGATTTCTTTCCCATGCATATCTACTTAGATCTTTTCGCCACCTTCTTCCGCACCGGCGCCTGCACCTTCGGGGGCGGCTACGCCATGCTGCCCATCCTCCAGCGGGATGTAGTGGAGAAGAAGGGGTGGGCCACCGAGGAGGAGCTTACCGACTACTTCGCCATTGGCCAGTGTACCCCCGGGGTCATCGCTGTGAACACCGCCACCTTTATCGGCTACAAGTACAAGGGGATTCCCGGTGGCATCGTGGCCACCCTGGGCATCGTCTGCCCCAGCATCCTGATCATCACAATCATCGCCCTCTTCCTCCGCAGCTTCGCCGACCTGCCCGCTGTGGCCCACGCCTTCGCCGGAATCCGGGCCTGTGTCTGCGTGCTCATCTTCAACGCAGTCCTGAAAATCTGGAAATCCACAGTGATTGACCTGCCCACCGCCCTGATCTTTATCACCGTCTTTCTGCTCTCCGTCTTTCTGGGCCTGTCCCCCGCCCTGATGGTGGTGGTGGCCGGTCTCGTGGGCCTGGGCCTCAAGCGGGTGAGGGGGTGGAACTCATGATGCTCTACCTGCGGCTGTTTGCGGAGTTTTTCTGCACCGGCCTGTTCTCCGTGGGCGGGGGCCTGGCCACCATCCCCTTCCTCCAAGACATGGGCCAGCGCACCGGCTGGTTTACCAGCCACGACCTGGCCAACATGATCGCCATCTCGGAGTCCACTCCGGGTCCCATGGGGGTGAATATGGCCACCTACGTAGGATTTACCTCCGCCGGTATCCCCGGCAGCGCCATCGCCACCCTGGGCCTGATCACCCCTTCCATTATCGTCATCATCATTGTGGCCACCGTCCTGCGCCGGTTCCGGGACAGCAAATACGTCGGCGCAGCCTTTTACGGCCTCCGCCCCGCCTCCACCGGCCTCATCGCCGCAGCGGGCTGGAGTGTCATCTCCATCTCCCTGCTGGACCTCCCCGGCTGGCAGGCGGACGGCCAGCTGCTCACCCTGCTCAACTGGCGCTGTCTGCTGGTGGCGGCGGCAGTCCTGGTGCTCACCCGGATCAAGCCCACCAAAAAATTGCATCCCGTCCTCTGGATTCTCCTCTCCGCCGGGGCAGGCGTCCTGTTCCAGCTCTGAGCACAGCGGTTACAAAACAACAAAGCGTTCAGTTCCTTTATAGGAGCTGAACGCTTTTATTTCCATCAGGTCCACCGACATCAGGCAAACCGCCTTTTTAGCTGCCGCACCTTCCCCTCAATTTCACGGATTACCTTTTGGAACTCCAGATCACCTTTTCCAGTCGGGTCCTCCAGGCCCCAGTCCTCCCTGTATTGGCACGGAAGGTAGGGACACCGCACATTGCACCCCATGGTAATCACCAGGTCGACCGGCGGAATCTCTTTCAGCAGCTTGGAATACTGTTTTTTCTCCATGTCGATGCCATACAGCTCCTTCATGATTCTAACTGCGTCCTGATTGATCTGAGGCTTTGTCTCGGTGCCGGCCGAATAGCACGCAAACACGTCGGAGGCCAGGGCGTTTCCCAACGCCTCCGCAATCTGGCTGCGGCAGGAGTTGTGTACGCAGACAAAGGCGACTTTATACTTTTTTCTCATCGGTTCCCTCTCCTGAACAGCCGGCGCTTTCAACCGGTTCACCGGTACCCTGTTAAACATAAAAGCAGCGGCCGGGTGTCCGCCCTGCCGCTGCTGTACGTTGTCTATGCCCTCCGGTGAATGGCCGACGATGTTTTTCCGGTTACTCCCACAGCAGAGTGGCGAAGTAGTCTTCTACGGTCTCAGCCCGGCGGAGTAGCTGGGTGCTGCCGTCCTCCCGCAGGAGGACCTCGGCGCTGCGCAGGCGGCCGTTGTAGTTGTAGCCCATGGAGAAGCCGTGGGCGCCGGTGTCGTGGATCACCAGCAGGTCGCCCTTGTCGATCTTGGGCAGTATCCGGTCCACGGCGAACTTGTCGCTGTTCTCGCACAGGGAACCCACCACGTCATATTTGTGATCACAGGGTTCTGTTTCCTTGCCCATCACCGTAATATGGTGGTAGGCTCCGTAGATGGCCGGGCGCATCAGGTTGGCGGCGCAGGCGTCTACGCCGATGTACTCCTTGTAGATGTGCTTCTCGTGGATGGCCCGGGTGACCAGGTGGCCGTTGGGAGCCAGCATGAAGCGGCCCATCTCGGTGAAGATCTTCACATCGCCCATGTCGGCGGGGACCAGGATCTTCTCATACTGCTCCTTGACACCCGCGCCGATGGCGGCGATGTCGTTGGCCCGCTGCTCGGGGCGGTAGGGGATGCCCACGCCGCCGGACAGATTGATAAAGGCGATGTGGCAGCCGGTCTGCTCCTTCAGCTCCACAGCCAGCTGGAACAGCTGCCCCGCCAGGGCCGGGTAGTAGGCGTCGGAGATGGTGTTGGAGGCCAGGAAGGCGTGGATGCCGAAGTGCTTTGCCCCCATTGCCTTGAGCTTTTTGAACCCCTCGATGATCTGGGGCTTGGTGAAGCCGTACTTGGCCTCTCCCGGGTTGTCCATGACCTGGAACCCCTCTTCGCTCTCGCCCAGGGTGAACACGCCGCCGGGATTGTAGCGGCAGGAGATGGTCTCGGGGATGTAGCCGATGGTCTCCTTGAGGAAGTCAATGTGAGTAAAGTCATCCAGGTTGATGATGGCCTTCTGCTGTTCCGCCTGGACAAATTCCTCTGCCGGTGTCTCGTTGGAGGAGAACATGATTTCCTCGCCGGAGAACCCACACCGGTCGCTCATCAGCAGCTCGGTGAGGGAGGAGCAGTCCACGCCGCAGCCCTCCTCCCGCAGGATCTTCAGGATGCCGGGAGTGGGGGTGGCCTTGACGGCGAAATACTCCCGGAACCCGGGATTCCAGGCGAAGGCGTCGTTGACGGCCCGGGCGGTCCGGCGGATTCCCGCCTCATCGTACAGATGGAAGGGGGTGGGATATCGGCTGCAAATCCCCTCCAGCTGATCCTTGGTAACAAAAGGTGTCTTCATATGTATCTACTCCCTACTTCTAGTGATTCTTTCACACATTACTTTAACACAACTGTATGATAGCGGATTTTCCCCCGTTATGCAAGATCAAGGCGCAAAAAAAATGCCGAATTTCCCCGGCGAAGCAAATGCCTCTTGCATCAAAAGAGAAAACCGGATTCATTTTCTCATTTTTTCTCCATCCTATGATTTTCTGTCGCTTTTGGCCCCCAAGGAACTTTTTTCCGACCCATCGTGAATTTTTCAAAAAATACCTTGAATTTCCGTCTCTTGTAGTATATACTATTATCGTTCACTGTTCGACAACTGTTTGCAGGAAACGTCAACCTTTGTTTCACGCGGCTCATGCAGACGCCAAAACAACGTTCAGGGCGGCCCAACGGCGGGTTGACAGAACGCAGATTTGTCGGTGCTGTGAATCTCCCGAATATTGCGGATGCCAACGGAGGCGTGGGTTTTTTTGCCGCGCTTTTTTTCGCTTTCGCCAAGCTTCGGGAGCCGCATAAACCGAAAAGAGAAGTAATTTAAAGAAGGGGAGAATTCCATGGAAGCTTTTACTAACTTCGTAAATTGGTTCGACGGCCTGGTATGGGGCGTCCCCATGATTATCCTGCTGTTCGGAACCCACCTGTTCCTGACGGCACGGACCGGCATCATTCAGCGCAAAATCGGCACGGGCATCAAGTTGTCCTTCACCAAAGACCCGGACTCTCCCGGTGACGTGAGCCAGTTCCAGGCTCTGACCACCGCCCTGGCCTCCACCATCGGCACCGGCAACATCATCGGCGTGGGTACCGCAATCTTCATCGGCGGCCCCGGCGCCGTGCTATGGTGCTGGCTCACCGGCGTGTTCGGCATCGCCACCAAGTATGCCGAATCTCTGATCGCCGTCAAGTACCGCGTTAAAACCTCTGACGGCCGGATGCAGGGCGGCGCCATGTACGCTTTGGAGCGCGGCCTGAATATGAAGTGGCTGGGCGTCATCTTCGCCCTGTTTGCCGCTCTGGCCTCCTTCGGCATCGGCTGCGGCACCCAGATCAACGCTATCGCCGAGGTCGTAGAAGCCAACATCACCTTCATTCCCACCCCCCGTCTGGGCATCGGCATCGTCTTTGGCATCATCACCGCCATCGTCATCCTGGGCGGCATCAAGTCCATCGCAAACGTCTGCGAAAAGCTGGTTCCCTTCATGGCCGTGTTCTATGTGCTGGGCTGCATCGTCATCCTGGGCATGAACCACGCTACCCTGCTCCCCGCCATCAAGGCAATCTGCGTTCTGGCCTTCAAGCCCGGCGCTGTGGCCGGCGGTCTGGTTGGCCAGGGCATCATGATGGCTGCCCGCTTCGGTATCGCCCGCGGCCTGTTCTCCAACGAATCCGGCTTGGGCTCCGCTCCCCTGGTGGCCTCCGCTGCTCAGACCCGTAACCCCGTCCGTCAGGCTCTGGTCTCCGCAACCGGCACCTTCTGGGACACCGTTGTCGTCTGCCTGATGACCGGCCTGGTTCTGGTCTCCACCATCATGGCTGACAACGGCATCGACATGAGCGCCATCGAAAACGGTGGCCAGATGACCACCGCTGCTTTCAATCAGATCCCCGTCCTGGGTCCTGTGATCCTGGTCATCGGCATCATCTGCTTCGCCTATTCCACTATTCTGGGTTGGTCCTACTACGGTGAACGCTGCGCCGAGTACCTGCTGGGCCGCAAGGCGATCATCCCTTACAAGCTCCTGTTCATCGCCGTTGTTGTGGTCGGCCCCATCCTGTCTCTGGACCTGGTCTGGACCATTGCCGACATCCTCAACGCCCTGATGGCAATTCCCAACCTGGTGGCCGTCCTCCTGCTGTCCGGCACCGTGGCCAAGGACACCAAGTATTATCTGGCACACCTGGACGAAAAGGACGAAACCGAGATCCCCGTGATTGACCGGTAACACTGGTTTTCTTACATCACATCATCCAACCTGAAAGGAGCTGGCATAAGCCAGCTCCTTTTTCGCACATTTTTTTGTTCGGCCCGCCTCTACGCATCGTCAGGCTGGTACTCCAGGATGTCGCCGGGCTGGCATTCCAGCGCGGCACAGATGGCGTTGAGGGTGGTGAACCGGATGGCGCTGACCTTGCCGGTTTTCAGCTTGGACAGGTTCACATTGGTGACCCCCACCAACTCCGAGAGCTGGTTCAGGCTCACTTTCCGGTCCGCCATCACCCGGTCCAGCCGCAGTATAATTGCCATGATCGCGCCCCCTTTACAAGGTCTCGTCCGACTCCTGCTGGAGCTGGCAGCCGTAGTCAAAGACCGCGGACACGCACCAGATCAGCAGAGCGGCCATCCAGCCGGTAAGCTGAATGCTGAACAGGTTGATAAAGGACGCCAGGAAGATCAGGAGGGCAATCCAGCGCATCCGCCGGATGTGAATCTGGCGGAAGGGGGAGTCCTCCCGGCTGAAGTCCCGGAACATCCGCCCGGCGATGGTGAGCACAGCAAAGTACAGGGCCAGCTTTGCCACCACGCAGACAATCAGCAAAATCAACACGCCGGTAGTAAGGGCATCCTGGGCCACGGGGCTGAACAGCCCGTTCAGCGCTTCGGTAAAAGCGGCGCCGCAAAAGATCCCGGCCAGGATCACCCCCAGGGCCGCCAGCACCAGCAGCACCCGGATCACCGTGAGTACAATCGAGACAACATGGCTGGCTTTTTGCAGCCGTAAAATCTTTTCGTTGGAATTCATTGCTCACAACTCCTTTTCATCAGAAAGAAAGATCAGGTTGTTTTAAGTGGGAAGGCCCTCCGGACCGGCGCTTCCTCCTTACGAGCATAGAATACCAGCACAGACTACGTTTGTCAACTACTTTTTATCGAAAAACGATAAAAAGTTATCGCAACTTAAGAAACCTTGCCTCACTGGGGGCGGGTAGGGTTTTTGCGGGGCAGCTTGCGCTTGTTGCCCTTCTCGTCCACAATGTAGGTGTGCTCCAGCTGCCCCACCAGGGACGCTTTTACGGAGTCGATATACATCCGCCGCAGCTTGGCCTGCTCCTGCTTCTCCTCCGGGGTCAGCCCTTCCGCCTTGGACTTCCGGGCCAGTTGGTTGATACGGTCGATCTGTTCTTTTGTCACAGGCATAATTGGTACCTCACTTAAATATATCGTTCTAGGGTGATATTGACGCGGCCCTTCCGGCTCCGGCCCCCTACGGCGGTGAGCCGGCACTTGCCCATCCCCCGGCAGGCGATGCCGTCTCCCTGGGCCACCGGGTGATCCGGACGGGTACACTCCAGGTAGTTCAAGGTGACCCTGCCGCTGGAGATCGCCTCCGCCATTTTGGCCCGGCTGGTGCCGAAGCCCGAGGCGGCCACCGCGTCCAGCCGCAGAGAGGAGACGGTATCCCGTATGATCTTGCGGGCCACGGCGGGGACCACTATTTCATCCAGGCCGATCTGGGCCACCCGCAGCCTGCTCCGCCCGGCCTGGGTCAGGTTTTGCAGGAGAAAGGGGACCACCTCCGGCAGCAGCAGGCAGTCACAGCTGTGCTCCGCCACCAGCAGGTCCCCCACCATCTCCCGGCGGACCCCCAGGCCCATCAGAGCCCCCAGCAGGTCCCGGTGACTGAGGGATTCCCCCTGGTACCAGGTGGCCCGGAGGGCGGTGATCCCCACCTCCTCCGGCAGGCAGTCCTCTGGCTCCAGCCAGTCCGGGAGGAACACGCAGACCTGCCGCTCCGCTGACGGGTACCCGCCATCGAACCGGTGGGACGGCTGCCCCAGGGCGGCGATCAGCTGGCCGGAGAGGGCCGCCTCCCGGGGGGAGAGAAAATGGGTGCGGCAGGGAACGCACTTCCGCTCCGCTGCCACCGCCTGGTCCAGCACCCGGCGCAGCAGCAGCCGGTCCTCCGGCGTCCGGGCCAGACGATTGCAAAGTTCCGTTTGATTCATAAGCGCCCCCATTGCCATGCGTTTGTGTGTCAAAAAGCACCCTCATTGTATCAAAGCTTCCGGGCAGCGTCAATCAAACCGCCCTCCGTCCGGCCGGATTTGTGGGCTCCGCCATTGTATTTTCTGAAGAAATCGGCTATAATCGAACTCATATCAGTCAAATGAAAAGGGGTTGGTCGGCTATGTCCGTACGAAACAAATTGACAGGAATCGGCACGGGAATCGTGGTGTTGACGCTGCTGCTGGGTACGCTGGCAGGCTGCGGCGGCAGTGGGAACGGCAGCGGCTCCGCCCCAGCGCCCAAACCGGAGGCGGTGCAGGAGGCCTATGCCGATTATCCCCGCTTTACCAACAAAAAGGTAACGGAGAAAAACCACATTCTCACCCTCTCCAACGGGGAGAACAACCAGTTCGCCTTTGTCTACACCCTGTCCGCAGACGGCGAGACGCTCTACCAGTCGGAGAAACTCCAGCCCGGTCAGAAAGAGGAGTGGGATATTCTCCGGAACTGCACCGAGAGCTGTACCCTGGACATCACCATCACCGCCTGGTCCCTCTCCGACGACAAGGAGCAGAACAGCGTGACCCAGACCATCGACCTGACCCTGCCCAAGCGGGCTCAGTAATCCAAATCCCCAACAGAGAGACAGAGGAACCCATCATGAACAACGCTTTTTCCGCCGCCCTGGCCGGCGTATCCGTATACCGCAACCTGTTGGAGCTGCCGCCGGTGGCGGCGCTGCGCAGCCTGTTCCGCACCCTGGAGCGCGGGGAGGGGGAGGCGGCCCTGGAAGCCTATTCTGCCGCCTTCTACGCCCTGGCCCAGGCGGGCTATGACAGCTTCTGCACCTACCTCACCGATCAGCTCCGCTACAGCAGTTCCCCCTACGCCGAGGCTGTGGCCCGGCGCCAGGCCACCGACCGCCTAACCCAGGCGGCCCGCCGGGACGTGGCGGTGTTCGCCGCCCTGGCGGACCTGGACCCGGCAGAATTGAAGGAAGCTCTGCTCCCGCTGCTGGCGGAGGACTGGCGGGAGACCGCCCGGCTGCTGCCTCAGTGGAACCGGGGCGCCCTGCCCTCCTTTGAGACGCTGACCGAGTTCTATCGCGTCCACGGCTGCGGACTCTTCTCCCGCTACCACGCCTTTGTGTGGCAGGATGGCGGGCTCCACCCGGTGCCCCACCCCGATTTCGTGCCTGAGGACGCCTTCCTGGGCTACGAGCGCCAGCGCAGCCAGGTGATCGAAAATACCCGGCTGCTGGTGGCCGGGCAGCAGGTCAACAACGTGCTGCTCTACGGCATGTCCGGCACCGGCAAGTCCGCCACAGTCAAGGGACTGCTGGGGGTTCCTGGTTTTGAGAACCTGCGGCTTATTGAGGTTCCAAAAGAGGAGCTGTGTGACATCCCTCAGCTGGTGCGGGACCTGGCTCACCGGCCCCAGAAGTTTATTATTTTCATTGACGACCTGGCCTTTGACAAGGAGGACCGGACCTTCTCCTCCCTCAAAACCATCCTGGAGGGCAGCCTGGAGCCCCGCCCCGTCAACGTAGCGGTGTACTGTACCTCCAACCGTCGGCACCTGGTACGCCAGAACTTCTCCGACCGGAACGGCGACGAAATCGACGCCAGCGAGACCATCCAGGACAAGACCTCCCTGGCAGACCGGTTCGGCCTGCGCATCCTCTACTCCGAGCTCACAAAGCCCCAGTTTATCGACATGGCCATGGAAATGGCCGTCAGTAAGGGCGTCACCATGGACCCTGATGACCTGAAAAAGGCCGCCGTCCGTTGGGAGGCCCGCCATACGAGCAGAAGCCCAAGATCTGCGCTTCAGTTTGCCGCAAGTCTGCTCACGGCTCAGATTTAGCACCACTCAGGGCCTCCCAGCCGCCGCTGGTGCGGCGTACCAAGCAGTTTGTCCGCCCTGCGGGCAAACTCTTGCCGCAGGGCCGATTCACTCGGCCCGAGGAGGTCTCATCAATAGGGCGCCCAGAAAAACAGAATTGTTTTTCTGGGAATCGCCCGCCATACGAGCAGAAGCCCAAGATCTGCGCTCCAGTTTGCCGCAAGTCTGCTCACGGTCCAGATTTAGCACCACTC
This sequence comes from Clostridiales bacterium, assembly GCA_003150485.1. GTDB lineage: Bacteria > Bacillota > Clostridia > Oscillospirales > Oscillospiraceae > Onthomonas. The sequence continues at coordinate 65,777 of QALX01000010.1, read as the reverse complement.
AGGGCCTCCCAGCCGCCGCTGGTGCGGCGTACCAAGCAGTTTGTCCGCCCTGCGGGCAAACTCTTGCCGCAGGGCCGATCTACTCGGCCCGAGGAGGTCTCATCAATAGGGCGCCCAGAAAAACAGAATTGTTTTTCTGGGAATCGCCCGCCACACGAGCAGAAGCCCAAGATCTGCGCTCCAGTTTGCCGCAAGTCTGCTCACAGCTCAAATTTAGCACCACAAGAGAGGAGTTTTTCAGTTGTTCCGGCAACTCAACGGCAAGTCCTGTGCCATCGCCCTGTTTAGCAGTGCTTTTCTCTCCTTCGGTCTCTATCACATTCATTCGTTCTCCGGCGTAACGGAGGGCGGCGTCCTGGGAATGACGTTGCTGCTCCACCACTGGCTTGAGATTTCTCCTGCCGTTTCCGGCTGTCTGATGAACATTGCCTGTTATCTCATCGGCTGGAGACTGCTAGGCAGGGAATTTATCGGCTATTCCATTGTGGCAACCGCTGGATTCTCCCTTTCCTACAAGCTCTACGAGCAATTCGACCCACTGTGGCCCCAGCTTGCGGACATGCCGCTGCTGGCGTCCTTCCTCGGCGCCCTCTTTGTCGGCATCGGCGCGGGACTGTGCGTACGGGTGGGCGGCGCCCCCGGCGGCGATGACGCCCTGGCCATGAGCATCTCCCACATGACCGGATGGAAAATCCAGTGGGTCTATCTGATGACCGACCTCATTGTACTGGGCCTGTCCATCAGCTACATTCCGCTGACCCGCATTGGCTACTCAATCCTGACCGTGATTCTCTCCGGACAGATTGTCGGTATCCTTCAGCGGATACCGCTCCCAAACAGCAAAAAAGAAGAGCTGGCGTAAGCCAGCTCTTTTTGCCCCCTCACAACGCATCTTAAAACAAAACAGAAATGACCCGATTCCAACGTTTTACCGTGAACCGGGTCATTTCTGTTCTGCTTTAAAATCGAGTTTCATGGATCACCATGCCTCCTTTCAAACTTACTTTCATTCGGCGTTTTACATTCCTTCACCGACCAGTCACCGTTACTGAAGTCGGTTGACTGTGTGCTGCACTTTGGAACCATCCCCTTTCCAACCGGTACTCAAATCAGTTTCAGAACAAGTGCCATTGCGGCTCTCCTCCTCCTGTTTGCTGGGAAAGCTGATCGGGACTGCGGCTCACGCAACGCCCTATGCTGGACAGCGACCGTTGAAACTGCCAGCGGCAATTAGCTGTTCACTGGACTGTCCTCCTTGTCAGACTTGCGGCGGGATTCTCGCTTGTACCATCGGGTATCACCCTTTCGTGCAAACTCCCAGGATCCATACTTGCTGGAGTGCGCCGACCGGGCCGGATCGAAAACCTCATCGGCTGATAACTGAATTGTACTTTGGAACCATCCCCTTTCCAACCTGTGCTTAAATCAGTTTCAGAACCAGTGCCATCTTGGACCGCCTCCTTGTCTCCAGTTAGGTGAGAGAACTTAAGAAGTAGGTAATGCGGATAAACTCAATGTGCTTCACCGGACAGCTCCCGCGAAGACTGCCAGTGGGTTTTCAGCTGTTCAATGGACCGTCCTCCTATGGGGTTTTGGATTGGGAAACGAACTTCGTCATCATCGGGCATCCATCCTTTCGGGAGTCGCTGCTTTCTGTTGGCGGGTTCCTTTCTGTACCTGCATCATAGCATAGCCCCATAGGGCTGTCAAGGGGTTTTTGAAAAATTTTTTTATAAAATTTCGCCTTTCTTTTTTCGTTATGTCGCCCTCCCCTTGTGCGCAATACACAAAAGAATCTCCATATTAACAGGTTTCCTTCTTTTGCCTCCTCACCCTGCAAACCCTTCTCCCACGGTGCATTTTGCCCGTCGGCGGGCACCGGACCGGCCTTCTGGAAGGAGGTTGAAAACCCCAACCATTCTGCGCAATCCGAAGGCCCTGGCCCGCCTCTATTGCTTCGCCTCTCTTTTTCTGCTAGAATCAGATTGACAAAAAACGGTGATATCCGTTGTGTTCACAGCGGTATTTTGCGCATCCCGCCCCGTTGTTTCCCGGCTGCCGCCCGAAAAAACGGCCCGGCGCAATCCGCCCGTCCGGATCAAACGAACATCATCTGCAACCTGGCATTTTATTGAGAGAGGGAATTGATTATGTTTCAAGAATTTTTCTATCTTCTCCGGCAATACGGTCTGGATGTATCCATTACCGAGTGGCTAACCCTTCAGGAAGCCCTCTCCAGAGGGCTCCACGGCTCCTCTATCAGCGGGTTTTACAATCTGTGCCGCTCTGTTTTGTGCAAGTCCGAATCAGAATACGACACGTTTCAGCGGGCGTTCCTGGACTTCTTCCACGGGGTGTTTTTCCACGCGGACGGCACGCCCCGCACGGAGGCCGCCGACGCCATGTTCGACGACGGAGCCGCCCCCATGCCGCGGAACCCCCGGCGCATCCAGAATACCGGGGCGCGCATCACCGAGGAGATGAAAAACTGGTCCCTGAAGGACCGGGAGCAGCCCGTCCCCAGGGACGCCGCGCCCCCAAAGGAGGGTGACACCTATGCCGGTCCCCAAAGCGATGTCCCCTTCTCCGTCGTCTCCGGCCTTCAGCCCAACGCCATCCGGCTGGGCGGCAAGCCTCGGCGCAGGCTGGACCTGCGGGCGCCCAAATGGGACTTTAAAGATTTCCGGGAGGACAACGTGCTGAGTATCCGCCAGTTCCAGATGGCCTTCCGGCGTCTCTGCCTCTACTCGGACCAGTTCGGCCGGGAGGACGAACTGGACATCAAACGCACCATCCACGACACCTGCCAGAAGGCCGGTATCCTCCAGGTCCGCTACAAAAAGCCCCGGCGCAACACCATCAAGGTGCTGCTGCTCATCGACTGCGGCGGCACCATGACCCCCCACCACCAGCTGTGCAGCCGCCTGTTCCAGGCGGTCAGCCGCTCCAACCGGTTCAAGGACCTGAAAATTTACTACTTCCACAACTGCATTGACGAATATCTGTACACCAATCCCACCCTGAGATTGAAGTACGAGGTATCCGCCGAGAAGGTCTTCCGCAAGTGCGACAAGGACTACAAGGTCATCCTGGTGGGGGACGGCACCATGGACATCAACGAGCTGATCAACGCCCCGGCCGTCACCACCCCCAACAACAAGGGGTTTTCCGGGGAGGACTGGTTAAACTATATCCGCTCCCGTTACCGCTACACCGTGTGGCTGACCCCCATTCTGCGGCCCAAGGACACCTTTATCGGCCTCTGGCGGGAGAGCTATGACATTATCGACAACCTGTTTGACATGTACCCGCTGACGGTGGCCGGCCTGGACCAGGCCATGAAAAAGCTTATCGTCCGAACGTGACCGGGACGCGCGTTTTTTGCACAGAAAATCCCGGCCGAGAGGCAAAATCGCACAATCCTTTTCCCCTCTATTGCCTTCCCCCTTTTTTTCTGCTAGAATCAAATTTGAGCAAAAAAGCCGTGATATCCGCTGTATGCACAGACGCAGTTTTGCGCATTTTATACCGCCGTTTCCCGGCAATCGCCTGGAAAACGGCCGATCTATTGACACAATGAAGGGAGTCCTCTCAAATGCTGGAAAATAAATTCAAAGGCGCCAGCAACTATGTGGCCGCCGAAGACCTGATGGGTGCGGTCAACATCGCCATCGCGCTGCAAAAGCCCCTGCTGGTCAAGGGTGAACCGGGCACCGGCAAGACCATGCTGGCCGAGGCTATTTCCGACGCCCTGGGCAAGGATCTGATCATCTGGAACATCAAGTCCACCACCAAGGCACAGGACGGCCTGTACGTCTATGACGTGGTCCAGCGGCTGTACGACAGCCAGTTCGGCAACGCCGGCGTAGACGACATCGCCAAGTATATCAAGCTGGGTAAGCTGGGCGAGGCGTTCCAGGCCGACCAGCAGGTGGTCCTGCTCATCGACGAGATTGACAAGGCGGACCTGGAGTTCCCCAACGACCTGCTGTGGGAACTGGACAAGATGGAATTCTATATCCCCGAGACCGGCGAGACCGTCCGCGCCAAGAGCCGCCCCATCGTCATCATCACCTCCAACGCCGAGAAAGAGCTGCCCAGCGCCTTCCTGCGCCGCTGCATCTTCCACTACATCTCCTTCCCGGACCAGCAGCAGATGGAGGAGATCGTCCGGGTTCACTTCGACCATCTGGACGAGGACCTGCTCCAGCAGACCCTGGAGGCCTTCTACTGGATTCGCGGCCTGGACGAGCTGGAGAAGAAGCCCAGCACCTCCGAGCTGGTGGACTGGATCCACGCCCTGTCCCTGAGCGGCATCCCCCACGAAGACATTCTGAAGAAAATCCCCTTCGCCGGTGTTCTGCTGAAGAAGGACCGGGACCTGGAGGTTCTCCAGCAGCATCTGCGCTGATAACGAGGTGATCAAGCATGTTTAGCGCCTTTTTCTACCTGCTGCGCGCAAGAGGGCTGGACATCTCCATGAAGGAGTGGCTGACGCTGATCGAGGCCCTGAAGCTGGGCCTCCACGGCTCCTCCATGAAGGGGTTTTACAACCTCTGCCTGGCGGTGCTCTGCAAGTCAGAGGCCGACTACGACCGGTTCGGACAGGCCTTCCTGGAGTTTTTCAACGACGGGAAAATCTACGATGAAAACGGCGAGGTCCGCTCGGAGTACACGCAGCAGATGCTGGAGCAGATGCAGCAGCAGATGAGCCAGCGCGGCGATTTCGTTGCTGAGCAGTTCAGCGAGGAGGATGTCACCGAGGAGGATCTGGCCCGTTCCCGGGAGGAAATCGAGCAGATGCTGGAGGAGCGCGTCCGGGAACAGCGGGACCGCAAGCACGACGGCGGCAACTACTGGATCGGCACCCACGGTATCTCCCCCTTCGGCAACGCCGGCCACAACCCCAATGGCATCCGGGTGGGCGGCGTCAGCATGAACCGCAGCGCCCTGCGGGTGGCCGGGGACCGGGACTACAAGGACTTCCGGGACGACAACGTGCTGGACATCCGCCAGTTCCAGATGGCCTTCCGTATGCTCCAGCGCTACTCCAATCAGAGCGGCGCCGAGGAGGAGTTCGACGTGGACCGGACCATTGACGAGACCAGCAAGAAGGCAGGCATCCTCCAGATCCGCTACAAGAAGCCCCGGCGCAACACCATCAAGGTGCTGCTGCTGATGGACTCCGGCGGCTCCATGGAGCCCTACAGCAACCTGTGCAGCCGTCTGTTCCAGGCCGCCAGCCGCTCTAACCGGTTCAAGGACCTGAAAGTGTACTACTTCCACAACTGTCTCGAACAGTACCTCTATACCAACCCGACCCTGGATCGAAAGTACGCCGTCTCCACGATCGACGTCCTGCGGCAGTGCGACAAGGACTACCGGGTGATCCTGGTGGGCGACGCCACCATGGAGATGAGCGACCTGGCCTTCCACCCTCTGCAGACCACCCGGAACAACCTGGGCTTCTGCGGCCTGGACTGGCTGAACTACGTTCTCAATCGCTACAAGCACATCGTCTGGCTCAACCCCTATCGCAGACCCAGGGGCGGCTTCTTCGGCGAGTGGGGCCAAACCTACGACACCATCTCCACCCTGTTCAACATGTACCATCTGACGGTGGCCGGCCTGGAGCAGGCCATGAAAAAGCTGATGGTGCGGGAGTAAGCGCCCAGTTCCCGGCAGGTTCATTTCACACAAGGAGCTGTTGCCTTTGGCACTGTTTATCAAAATTCTGCTGACCATGTTTATCGCGGAGATGGGGGACAAGACCCAGCTGCTGCTGGTGGCCATGACCTCCCGCTTCAAGCTGCGGGACATCATTCTGGGCTCCGCCGCCGCCATCCTGGTCCTCAACGGGCTGGCGGTGGGGGTGGGGTCCCTGATCAGTCGGCTGATTCCCGGCTATCTCATCAAGATCATCGCGGCCCTGGCTTTCTTCTTCTTCGCCTGGTCCTCCCTGTCCGGGGACGGCGGCGAAGAGGAGGCAGGCAGCCACAAGGAGTCCCGGCTGCCTGCCCTGACAGTGTTCGCCACCTTCTTCGTGGCCGAGCTGGGGGACAAAACCCAGCTGACCGCCATCACCTTCGCCGCCAACGAAGGGCTCAGCCACGCCGTCACCATCTGGCTGGCCTGCTCCCTGGGCCTGTTCGCCGCCGACATCATCGGGATGCTGGTGGGCTACCTGCTCAAGAGCAAGACCCCCGACGGGTTCCTCAACCTGCTGGCCTTTGTCATCTTCGCCATCTTCGGCTGCACCACCCTGCTGGAGGGGTGCACCCTCCTGTTCGGCGGAGCCAGTCCCCTGCGCTGGGCGGTCACCGGCGTGGCGGCGGCGATATTCGCCGGGCTCTGCCTCTGGACCGTCCTGTCCAAACGGAAGGGTCCGCCAATGAAATAGCCCCCCTCCGGGGCCCAGACGCCTGCTCTGGCAGGCGTCTGTTTTTTACCAAAAACCGGAATCGCGCCCGCCCCCATATTGACACCACTCCGCTTCGTTGGGTATACTAATCGTGTACTTATTTTGTCACAATCTGTCTGACCCTGTGATTCCGAGACAGAAAGGAGCCCTCATCATGAAACGATTGCTCAGCATTCTGCTGTGCGTTACCCTGGCAACCGTCCTTGTCCCCACAGCGGCACTGGCGGAGGACGGCGCCGGACTGGACGCCCCGGCGGCAGAGACCGGGGAACCGATCTCCCCGGCGGAGCCCGCCCCTTCCCCGCTCCCGGAGGAGTCCGACAGCACAGGCGGCCAGGACACACCGGACCCGGCCCCCGTCTCTCCAGCCGTCACCGGCGTCACCGTGACCGCCAACGGCATCACCGAGGAGGCGGGCGCCTCCCCCAGCCAGCTGGACGGCTACTACACTTACTCTGAGGACTTGCACACCCTGACCGTCCTCCAGGACGGCGTCACTCTCTCCGGCTCCAGCGAGGATCTGGCGGTAAAAACCGCCGACGGACTCAACAGCGTCACCCTCCAGAAGCTCTCCCTGGGCGCCGACCTCCCCTTCCAGTCCGGCAGCGGCAGCCTCACCGTCACCGTGGCGGACACCGTCTCCCTGACCGGCAGCGGCAGCTCCGCCATCCGTTGCGGCGGCGCTCTGACCATCCAAGGCGGCATCCTGAAGGCCGCCGGCGAGCGCCAGGGTATCGACGCCCAGGGGTATCCGCTGACCCTGACCGGCGTGGACCTGGAGGTCTCCGGCAGTGACTGCGGCCTCCGGGCCGCCGGCGGCGCCCTGACCATCGACAGCGCCAGAGTCATCGCACAGGGCCAGCAGGACGGCATCTGCACCGACGGCGGCAGCGTAACCGTCACAGACGCCACTGTCACCACCACGGGCACAGACCGCTGCGGCCTCCGGTCCACTGGCGGCGGCAGCCTGTCCCTCACCGACTCCACCCTCAGCGCCACAGGAGGACAGTACGGCGTGTACACCGACCTCACCGCCCTGTCCCTGGAAGGGGCCACCGTCACCGCCACCGGTACCGACCACTGCGGCCTCTCCTTCTCCGGGACCACCCTGGACGCGGAGCTGGGCGCTGACCTCACCGCCCAGGGCGGCCAGTACGGCATCTCCGCCGAAAACAGCGCTGTGACCTTTGACTGCGCCGTGGCAGAGATCACCGGGGACTCCGTCGGGCTGTACTGCCCCGGCAGCACCCTGGCGGCAGCCAGCGACACAGAGCTCATCGCCTCCGGCGGCCAGCGCGGCATTTCCGCCGAAAACAGTGACGTGACCATCGACATGGCCACCTCCGTCACCGCCGCGGGGACCGCAGACCACGGGCTGTCCTGCCGCAGCCTGACCATGACCGGAGGCAGCGATCTGACCGCCAACGGCGGGACCTCCGGCCTCTCTGCCGCCGGCGGGAAGGTCTACATCGAAAGTTCCGCCGTCACCGCCACCGGCGCCGCCGCCCACGGCATCTGCGTGAGCAGTCCGGCGGTCCGCTCCGCCGGGGCCAGGAGCGGCCAGGAGACGTATATGGACAACGCCCCCCTGGTGCTCACCACCAACTCCTCCGTCACCGCCGAGGGGGCGCTGGCAGGCATTGCCACTGACTGCGACGTCATCATCCGGGACTCCGCCGCCTTCTCCAGCGGCGGAGACTGGGGCGGTATCCGCCTGTGTGACTCCCTCTCCACCGGAGCAATCGGAAGCGGCGGGGCCAGCCTGACCCTGGCCGGGGCCACCGAGATCACCGGCGGCCCCGACAGCGATCTCGCTGCCTCCGGCCAGCTCCTCATCGACCTGACCCGAGGCGGCAGCGTCCAGGCCGCCGGGGTGCGCAGCGGCACCGCCATCACCTGCGGGGACAAAACCTGCATCGTCACCCCGGAAAACGGGTTTATCGGCCCCTGCACAGACGGCGGGAACGGCCAGACCTGCTACACCGTCTTTGCCCCGGCCCAGGGGGATACACCGTCCACAGTTGCGGAGGAGGTAGCCTTCGCCTGCACGGAGGACGGCCCCACCTATACTGTCACCTTTGACTCCAACGGCGGCTCTCCGGTGGAGAGCCAGACCGTCCTCTCGGGCAGCTGCGCCCAACCGCCCGAGGAGCCCACCTGGGACGGCAGCTTCTTCCTGTACTGGGCGGACGAGACCGGCGCGGAATACAGCTTCGCCACCCCAGTGACCGCTGACCTGACCCTGACAGCAGTCTGGACCGGCGGCCCGGAGGACACCTACACCATCACCTTCGACACCCGCGGCGGCTCCCGGGTGGACAGCCAGACCGTTCCCATCGGTTCCCGGGCCCGGAAACCCAAGGATCCGGTCAAGAGCGGCTGCACCTTCCAGTATTGGGAGTGCGAAGACGGCAACGAGTACGACTTTGACACCCCGGTGGCGTCCGACGTGGCCCTGATGGCGGTCTGGGCGCCCCGGGCAGCAGGCGGCGCCCACTCCAGTGACCCCAACTCCTCCCACAGCAGTTCCACTGCCAGCTCCCGCCGGTCCGGCAAATCCGCAGCCTCCCCTGAAACCGGGGACGGATTCCATCCAGCCCTGCTGGCCGGCGCCCTGGCGCTGTCCGGCGGCGGCATCGCAGCCCTGGCGATTCTCCGTCGCAAAAGCGCAGATTGATTCCCGATCCAGCCACACAAAAAAGCCCCTCATTTGAGGGGCTTTTTGATGCTTTACACGTGTTCTCGTCACTTAATCACTTTTACCGATTTGGCACCGGACCAGGCGGAGTAGTATTTCTCGCCGGAGACAATCTTGTAGGTCCGCACCTTCAGGTAATAGGTTCTGCCCTTGCGCAGTCCGGTGAGCACCTTGGAGAGGGTGTTCCGGCCGGAAACCGTCACCGTGTGGCTGTCTCTGAAGGAACTGTTGCCGGCGTAGCAGACCTGATACCCGGAGGCTTTGCTGTTGACCTTCCAGGAGACCGTGATCCGTCCCTTGCCACTGTTCTTAGGCGTAAGCATTCGGGGCGCGGTAAGGCGGCACTTACTCTTCTGGGGACAGGAGGGGCTGAGGTGCTGCCCGTACACCGACCGCACCGTGTAGGCGTACTGCGTGCCGTTGGACACGTTGGGGTCGATCCAGCTGGCGGTTTTTCCCGAAGTGATGGTCTGAACCCGGGTCCAGCCGGTCTCACCGGACTTCTTCCGGTAGACCCGGTAGCCGGTGGTGTGGGGCACCGTCCCCCACCGCACCTGGACGCCGGATGTGGTATTTTTCAGCCCGGTGAGCAGGGCCCGGACGGGGCGGAGCAGCCAGGTCTGCTCTTGGCTCTGGCCGGCTGTTCTGATTTGCAGCCTGGTCCCGTCGGCCACTTCGCCGTCGGTCAGGGTCAGGCAGCAGGTGGGTGCACACTTGGGCACCAGGTAGTAGTTTCCGTTCCCAGCGGGGAGGAACTGCCAGTACTGTCCGTCCCGCTTCACCATTTCGTACTGCATCACCCGGGTCCCCGACTCGTTTTTGGACTTGTACACCGTCAGGTATTTGCCCGAGCCCACCACAGAGAGGGTGTAGTAACCGTTGCTCGCGTAGGTGGCCTTAAAGCGCATATAGGGGCTCTCGCTGTTCGGGGTCAGGCAGATCGTTGCGCTGTTTTTGCTGGACTTGTCCTCCGGCATGGCGCAGTACTTGATATTGCAGCCGCTGTCCAGGTAGAAGGTGGCGTTGTCCAGCTTCTTTTCCTTGGCCAGAACCGTGAAAATTTTGGTCAGATAGGTCTTGGTACCGCTGGCCGTGGTGGCCTTGACCACATATTTGTAGATGCCCGGCTCCAGCTGGCTGAACTTCAGCTTGTTGTTCATGTTGGCCAGGTCATAGCCCACCGAATTGGGCTTGGCAGTCTGGTTACAGCAGCTCTGGGCGTTCCCCTCCATGTCATAACAGGCGGCGGTGACCTTGGTGATGATCTCGCTGCCGTACAGCTGCCCCTTGGGGGCGAAGATGCTGCCCTCGGTCAGAGTGCCGGGCTTGGAGGCGTTTTTCAGCTTGGTTTTCTGCTCTTTGTGGTACTGATAGATGTTGGTAAAGGTGGAGGTATAATACTTGGAGCCCCATTTGAACCGGGTGATCTTGTTCCCGTCTATGGTCATCTCCCAGATATCGTTCTGGTAGGGGTCCAGGACCTCATACTTAGTAGCGCTCTTTTTGGACAGAACCAGCACAAAGTGCTGACCCGATTTCTTGAAGCAGTCGTTGGTCAGCCGGATCATGGGCGGGCTGTAGAGGCCGCCGCCGTTGAGGTAGTTGTCCATGGCCTCGGCAAAGCTCAGGTCGGTCTCATTTTTCGCCTCGCCCCAGTCCTTCTCCATGCAGTTGTTGTCGCCGTTGCCCTTGGAGTTGATGATGTCCTTGGGCAGCAGATCAATCCCCAGGTAGGAGAGCATCATGGACACGTCGGCGCTTTTACACTGCCATTTGCACTTCCACTCGTCTGTCAGGGAGGTGGGAGGCCAGTACTTATCCCCCATAAAGTACTTGCTCTTGGGGTTCTGGGACACGTAGCGGATGGTGCCGCGCTCCGCCTCGGAAGAATAGGTGTACAGGATGTTGGCATAGGGGGTGTAGGCGGACGTGGTCAGGCCGTCGGAGGCGGCAGCGGTCTCGGGGGAACCCTCCGTTTTATCCGCCGGTTCCTCTTCTGTCACAACGGCCGCCCCATCGCTGCCTTCCACATCGGCCGCCACTCCGGCGGCAGGCAGCAGGCTCACGATCAGCACCAGCGCCACGAGAAACGCTGTCAGTCGTCTGGTCCCATTCGCCATCAAATCTCTCCTTTCCCAATGATGTTGTTCTGCGCGGCGGCGCAAAGCCGCCCAGCGCTCTTAAAGCTGCAATTTATCCTAACCATAGTAGCACTTTTTTGTCTATTCGTCCAGTTCTTTTTTTCGTTGTCTCCTCTAGGATATGACATTTATCGGTAAAAAAGCGCCTTTTTCAGCACTTTTTCATCCATTAAACCTCATGGGAGCCGCCGCTCCCCTCCTTTACCGGCTCCCGCCTGCGCTTGTCGGAAAAGACGAAGAGCCGCTGGCCCAGGTAGTTCAGCCCGGTGAACAAGCACATCCCCACCACCATAGCCAGGTTCTCCTGCAACGTCTTTCCGGCTCCGGCCAGGGCCCACAGCACCGCAGGCTTCGCCGCGCCGTAGGCCACCAGATAGCAGACCAAGATATTCCCGGCAAAGCGCAGCACCTGGGCGGGAGATTTTTGGCGGTTCTGGAAGGTGAAGAACTTGTTCAAAAAGAAGCTCAGAATGCTGGTGAGGGTGTAGTTGGTGGCGGAGGACACCCAGTAGGAGCATCCCGCCAGGTTGTACAGCCCAAACATGATAGCGGTGCCCACCACCGTGTTGACTATCCCCACCGCCACAAATTTCAGCAGCTTCCGGTCAACGACACTATGAATCCAATGGTTCAGCTTTTTCATATTTTTTTCTTCCTTTGTCTCGCCGGGAACCAAGCAGCACGCCGCAGAAAATCAGCACACCGGCGGCGGAGAGGAGGGCGCCCGCCCCGAGGCCCCGGGTGGCGTAGCGCAGTTCCACGGTATGCGTTCCCACCGTCAGGGGCAGGGCCATGTACATGGTGTTGGCCCGCAGCAGCGGAGTCTCCTGGCCGTCCACATAGGCGGTCCAGCCGGAGGAATAGGGGATGGACAGGCAGAGCAGCTTGTTTTCCTCCAGGTCGATGGTACCGGTGACCCGGTTTTCCCCGATGGAGACCTGCTCCAGGGTGTCCCGGGTCAGGGCGGATACCTGGGCCTCATACCCCGCCATGGGCTGGCAGATGACCCGCAGGTCCTCACAGGTGTAGGCCCCTGTCTCCGAGAATGTGATGGTCACTTGGGCGGCCCCCTCCCGGCGGTAACCCAGGTTGACCACAAAGTCCTCCCGGTTGTTGTACCAGGTGTACTGGTTGGTGTGGGAGGTCAGGGTCTTGGACACCCCATCGCACTGAAAGGACAGGTCAAACCCATCGCGCTCCTCCCAATACCGGGCCTGGTACGCCTTCTGTAGGCGGCTGTACCGGGACAGCTGGGCCCACTCCGCCTCTGAGTATCCGCCCAGCGGGGAGAACCCGGCATAGGTCAGTCCCTCCAGTCTCACATAGGTCTCGCTGTCCGCCAGGCCGTCAAAGGTCAGGGTCACCTCGGCATTCTTACTGGTGACATAGAAGGCTCCGTCCTCCCAGGTCACCCCGCTGCCGCAGTCCAGCGTATAGCCCACGGCCTGCTGATCCAGCTGGGGGGTCTCCTGGGGCACCAGCTCCGTCCCCTGCTCCAGCACCGCGCTGGAGAGCAGGGCCTCCTGCTTTTCGGGGGCGGAGAGGGCGTCGTACTCCGACCGGGACAGCCAGGAGGAATAGGTGTAGCCCAGGGGCAGGGCGTACCGGTTCCGGTAAATGTTGTAGTATTCCCCGCAGCTGCTGCGGATCCGGTCCGCTTCCTCCTGGCTCAGCTGGGTGACACCTTGGGCCTTCGCGGCGGCGGCGATGCGCCGGTTCACATCGGCCTCGTTGGCGCAGTACTGGCCCGCCAGCTCATAGCCGTAGGGCAGGTACTGCTCCGCCGCCTCCTGCTGATAGGTCACCGGGAGGGCGTAATAGCCCACGCTGGCCAGCTCCAGCAGGGCGGTCCGGTCGTCCAGGCCGCTGTAACGGTAGGTGCTGTACTCCCGGTTTTCCTGCTCCAGCAGGAACTGGCTGATGTTGCCGTTGCTCAGGCTCCAGTAGTACTGGGTGCTGTACAGACCCGAGAACATGGCGGAATTGACGTCTGTCAGGTCCATCAGGGCGCTGCAGACGGTGTACCGGGAGAAGGAGTGGTCACCGCTGTCCTCAGCGGCCTGCTTCACCGCCGCGTCCTCGGTCTGAACCGCCGCTTTTTCCGCCCGGCCCAGGTCCAGGTAGTTGCCCACAATGTTCCCCTCCTGGGGGGAGAAGCGGAAAAAGGCGGAGACCGTAACGCTGACCAGGGTGAGAACCGCCATGGCCCCGGCAGTCCACATCCGGGCCTGTCCCCCGTCCCTGTCCCGGAACAGCACCAGCAGGGTCATGGCCAGCAGGAACAGCGCCCAAAACACGTTGTCGGTCCGGCAGCCGGGCAGCACCATGGCCAGCACCGCCAGCACCGCCGTGAAGCACACCATTCCCCGGCGCTCCCGCCGGGTGGCCGCCAGCAGGCGGGGCCACTGGTCCGCCAGGATAAAGCAGCTCAGGAAGGCATAAGCCCAGCACCACCGGTTGGTGGCGTAGGAGACCCCGTTGAGCACCCGTCCGCACACCGGGAACAGCAGCAGCGCCGTCAGCAGCAGGAAAGCGATCTTCAGGGCCCGCCGCTCCCCTCTCCGGCAGAACAGCAGGAACACCGCCAGAATCACCCCGGGGGTGAAGCAGAGGAAGGTCCAGTCGCCGCAGCCACTGTTGGTCAGGTAGGCCCGCAGCAATCCCTCGTAGTAGTTGTAGTGGTAAAAGAGCCGACTGGGGTAGTCGCTGGCCAGCCGGCTGTCCCCGAAAAAGGCAGCCAGCACCGGCAGCAGAATCACTGCCGCCATGGCAACACCGATGAGGGCCAGCCCCCCCAGCCGGAGGGTGGCCAGGGCCATCTGCCTGACCCGCCGGGCCCGGTAGAGCATCACGTACCGGAACACCGCGTAGAGAACGGTGAAAAACACCAGCTGATAGAAGAAGTAGAAGTTGCTCACCGCCGAGAGGAACACGGCAAAGATGTACAGCCCCGGTTTCTCCCGGTGGAGCACCCGCTCCGTCCCCAGCAGCAGCAGGGGGAAGTAGATCAGCGGGTTGAGAAAAAAGGGATGGCGCACCCCGGCGTAGAGGGCGAAGCCGCAGAACACATAGCTGAGGGCGGCGCAGAGGGTCCCCGCCCGCCCCTTGTCAAAGCGGAAGCAGAAGCAGGAAAAAAAGAGCCCTGCCAAATACAGACGTACCGGCACCAGGGCGGAAAACACGTATTCGGCCGCCGCCATGGGCGTGAGAAGTGAGATCAGGTTCAGCGGGTCCCCCAGAGCATAGTAGTGGAGGGTGGTGACAATGTCGCCGCCGTAGCCAATACTGAAATCCCAGGTGGGAAGGGTCAGCTGGTGGGCCACGAAGAGATTGTACAGCAGCTCCCGGCCCCATCGTCCAAAGTAGACGAAGGCGGTGTAGTGCTGGCGAAGTCCGTCTCCCATGGACTCGTTGCCCCACAGGAAGGACTTCCCGCTGTTCCAGAAGCAGAAGTACACGCAGCAGAGCGCCACAATGAACCCAATGGTGTACAGGGCAACGTAGCGCCGGTAGCGGCCCCGAGGCTCCCTTAAGCTCCGTCGGCAGGCCCGGCTCAAAGGGGATTCTCTCATTTTCCCTCACCGCCTCCCGGGAGCACTACCCGCTCGATGTACACAGGCCGCCCCTTGCCCTCGTTGAACAGCTTCCCCAGGTAGAAGGCGGCGACGCCCAGCCCCTGGAGCTGCACCCCTGCCAGAAACACCAGCAGCATCGCCAGCCAGCCCACACCGGTGACGGAGAGTGCGCCAGCCACGGACAGAATCTTCAGCACCACCGCCAGCAGCACCGCGCCCACCGCCAGAATCACCCCGGCAATCAGGGGGAGCAGCAGCAGTTTGGTGGAGAAGGCGGTGATCCCCTCCATGGCGTAGCCGAACAGCTTGCCCAGGCTCCACTTGGAGGCGCCGTTGGCCCGCTCCTCCACCTGGTAGGGCATCCGGTAGGTGGGGAAGCCGATCCAGGCGAAGATCCCCTTGGAAAACCGGCCCCGCTCCGGAAGGGAGAGAATCGCCTCCAGCACGTTGCGCCGGAACACCCGGAAATCGCTGGCGTCGGCGGCGAAGGGCAGGCCGGTGAGCCGCCGGATGATCTTATAAAACAGCCCCTTGCACAAAACCAGCAGGCGGCTCTCATTGCGCCGCTCCTGGTAGGCCACCACCTCGTCGTACTCCGGGTGCTCCTCCAGGAAGGTGAGCATCTGGGCGATGTAATCGGGCCTCTGCTGGAGATCCGCGTCAATCAGGGCCACGTAGTCCCCGGCGCAGTGGTGGAGCCCGGCATAGATAGCGGCCTCCTTGCCAAAATTCCGCGAAAAGCTCACCACCCGCACCCGGTCCGGGGCTCGGCGGTAGAGCTTCTCCAATTCCTGTAATGTTTCGTCCCGGCTGCCGTCATCTACAAAGATCAGCTCATACTGCCGGTCCCAGGGGGCCAGCGCCTGTTCTGCGGCCTGAAAAAAGGGGCGAATATTCTCCGCCTCGTCATAGCACGGGATAATACAACTTAACAGCATACCAATACCTCAAAATGCCGCCGTCCGGCGGCCGCTTTTCAGCCAGTGTTGCGTAGAGTAAAATAGATACTGTCCCTGATTATATCACTCTCCTATCTATCTTGCAAGCAGACGGCGGTTCCATCCAAAGGCCCTCATATTCCGCCCGCCAGCCGCATAGACTCCAGCAGTCGGGCAAATCGCCCGGCCCCAAAGGGATGGAGTGGTTGCCATTGAAAGGGACGATTGAAGAGCGGGCTCAGGACCTGGCGCTGTATATCATCGAACACAAGTCCACGGTCCGGGGCGCCGCCAAAGCCTTCGGCATCTCGAAGAGCACCGTACATAAGGATCTCCAGGATCGGCTGCCCGGGATTAACCCGGGCCTTTACCGGCAGGTAAAAGTGATTCTGGATGAAAATAAGGCCGAGCGGCATATCCGCGGCGGGATCGCCACCAGAAAAAAGTACCGGGGGCTCTGAGGCCCCCCAGGCCAGGGCGCCGGCGCCGCTTTGCCCGTTTCGGCGGGGAAGCCGCGCCGCTTTGCCTTGCAATTTTACGGCATCGGAATTATAATAAAGAATTGCGTATGTTTTCTCATCGCAACCGACGATTACACTGGTCATCTCAACATTTTTGGAGGATTCCGATGTCAAAATATGATTCTGAAATCAACCGCCGGCGTACTTTCGCCATTATCTCCCACCCGGACGCCGGCAAAACGACTTTGACGGAAAAATTCCTGCTCTACGGCGGGGCCATCAACCAGGCCGGCGTGGTCAAGGGGAAGAAAAATACCCGAGCCGCCGTCTCGGACTGGATGGAGATCGAAAAGCAGCGGGGGATTTCCGTCACCTCTTCCGTGCTCCAGTTCCAGTACGAGGGGTTCTGCATCAACATTCTGGACACCCCCGGCCACCAGGACTTTTCCGAGGACACCTACCGGACCCTGATGGCGGCGGACAGCGCCGTCATGGTCATCGACGCCGCCAAGGGCGTGGAGGCGCAGACCCGGAAGCTGTTCCGCGTCTGCGCCCTGCGGGACATCCCCATCTTCACCTTTATCAACAAGATGGACCGGGAGGCCCGGGACCCCTTCGAGCTGTGCGAGGAAATCGAGCAGGAGCTGGGGGTGGAGACCTGTCCCATCAACTGGCCCATCGGCTGCGGCAAGGAGTTCCAGGGCGTCTACGACCGGGCCGGTAAAAAGATCATCCACTTCACCAGCAATTCCAACGCCAAGGCCGCCAGCGCCACCCAGGTGGAGCTGGACGACCCCCAGCTGGTGGAGCTGATCGGACAGGCCCGCCGGGACCGGCTGGCCGACGAGATCGAGCTGCTGGAGGGGGCCGGCGCCGAGTTCGACATGGAGCGGGTCCGCCACGGCAAGCTCTCCCCGGTATTCTTCGGCTCCGCCCTGACCAACTTCGGCGTGGAGCCCTTCCTGGAGGAGTTCCTGCGCATGACCACCCCGCCCCTGTCCCGGAAAGCCGGTGACCAGGTGGTGGACGCCTTTGACGAGGACTTTTCCGGCTTCGTCTTCAAGATTCAGGCCAACATGAACAAGGCTCACCGGGACCGGATCGCCTTTGTCCGGGTGTGCTCCGGCCGCTTCGACGCGGACAAGGAGGTCTACCTGGTCCAGCAGGACCGAAAGGTCAAGCTCTCCCGGCCCCAGCAGATGATGGCCGCCGAGCGGGAGATCATCGAGGAGGCCTACGCCGGGGACATCATCGGCGTCTTTGACCCGGGCATGTTCTCCATCGGGGACACCCTGTGCGCCCCGGGCAAATCCTTCCGGTTCGACCCCATCCCCACCTTTGCCCCGGAGCACTTCCGCCGGGTCCGTCCCAGGGACACCCTGAAGCGGAAGCAGTTCATCAAGGGCACCGAGCAGATCGCCCAGGAGGGCGGCATCCAGATCTTCAAAATCCCCTACACCGGCATGGAGGAAGTGATTGTGGGCTGCGTGGGCACCCTTCAGTTCGACGTGTTCCAGTACCGGCTGAAAAACGAGTACAAGGTAGACCTGGTCATGGACAACCTGCCCTACGAGTACCTGCGCTGGGTGGACGCCTTTGACGGCAATTTGGATGATGACCTGGTCATCGGCAACGGCCAGGATATCAAGCTGGTGGAGGACTACCAGGGCAGCAAGCTGCTGCTGTTCTCCGCCCCCTGGTCCATCAAGTGGGTCCAGGACAAGAACAAGTCCCTGCGCCTGTCCGAGTTCGGCGGCGCAAAGTTCTGAGAGGTCCCTGTCATGCGACTGTATATCATGCGCCACGGGGAGACGGAATGGAATGTACGCCGGCTGTACCAGGGCCACAGCGACATCCCCCTCAATGAAAACGGCGTGGCTCTGGCGGAGATCACCGGCCGCGGCCTCCGGGACATCCCCTTTGACCTGGCCTTCACTTCCCCCCTGCGCCGGGCCCGCCAGACGGCGGAGATCGTCCTCCGGGGCCGGGACGTCCCTCTGGCCGAGGAGCCCAAGCTCATCGAGATCGCCTTCGGCGTCTACGAGGGCTGCACCGCCCTCCCCACAGAGCGGGACCCTCATCCGGACCCCAATCTCCTCAACTTCATCCGGGACCCGGAGCACTACGTGGCCCCCGAGGGCGGCGAGTCCATCCCCGGTCTGTGTATGCGGATGAGCGCGTACCTGAACAGCCTGATCCGCCGCCGGGATTTGCAGGACAAGACCATCCTCCTGTCCACCCACGGCGCCGCCACCTGCGCCATGCTCAACGCCATCGACCCGCCCGAGGGGTTCTTCTGGCGCGGCGGCGTCCCCTATAATTGCAGCTACGCCATTGTGGACGTCATCGACGGGGAGCCGGAGCTGGTGGCGGAAAACCAGATCTGTTACGCCCCGGCATAACCGCGCAAATGCGATGCCATGAAAAAATCCTGCCCGTGGGCAGGATTTTTTCATGGGGTTCGTTATTCCAGATCGCTGTACATGTCCTCGATGTCGGTGGAGAACAGGTTCTCGGCCAGCTCGGTCAGGCCGTCCTCCTCAACGTCGTAGAGGCCGTCCTCGTTCTTGCTGACGGTGAGGTTGATGGTCTTCTCCTCCCCGTACTCCTTCGCCGCAATGGCGTCCTTCAGCATGGCGGCAATTTCCCCGTACAGCTTCTGGTAGAAGGCGTCCAGGTCCTCAATGTCGTACTCATCTTCCTCCAAGCCCTGGGCCCACTCGGTCAGCTGATCCTTGATGTTCAGCTCCAGCGGCTTGACGGTCACCGGCACGGTGTACCCGGAGGCGCTGCCCTCGGTGGCCTCGGCGGCCTCTCCCACCGTGTAGGAGATGGCGCCCATCATGGACTCGATCAGCCCTTTGTACTCGGTTTTCACGTCCTCGGGAATTTCCTCGTCCTCGGCCAGCTCCTCCAGCATCTCCTGGACTCCATCACTGTAGTCGTCAGCGATGTCGGTGACCGCTTCCTTGGAATAGCCCTCCAGATCGGCGGTGTCCCCGGTGGTCACCGCTTTCAGGGCGGCGCTCACATAGCCGGAGGCGTCAAAGGAACTCTCGCCGCAGGCGGTGATGCCCAGCAGCATGGCTGCGGTCAGCAGGACTGCGCACAGACTGCGCAGCGGATGGCGGTTGTGTTTCATAACATCATCCTCCTTGTGGTTGGTCTGTGTGGTTACTTCTCCAGGTGTATCATCAACGCGGCCACGTCGGCCGGACTGACCCCGGAAATGCGGCTGGCCTGGCCCAAATTCAGGGGTCGGATGGCCTTGAGCTTCTCCCGGGCTTCCAGACGGAGCCCCGCCAACTGATCGTAGTCCAGATCGGCGGGCAGCCGGTGGGACTCCATCCGCTGGAATTCCTCCACCTGCCGCATCTGGCGTTCAATATATCCCCTGTACTTGAGCTGAATTTCCACCTGTTCGGTGACCAGGCGGTCCAACTCCGGCCGCTCCGGGTCGAAGGGGGCCAGATCGGCATAGGTCACCCGGGGCCGGCGCAGCAGATCGGACAGCTTCCCGCCGTGCCTGGCCGGCGGCTCGTTCCGGCTGGCCAGCATCTCGTCCAGCTCCGGCGTGGGGGCGGCGCCGCAGTGCTCCAGCCGGGCGATCTCGGCGTCCACCGCCCGATACTTGGCCAGCACCGCCTGATACCGTTCCCCGCTGACCAGGCCCAGCCGGTAGCCCACTGGAGTCAGCCGCTGGTCGGCGTTGTCCTGGCGCTGGATCAGCCGGTACTCGGTCCGACTGGTCATCATCCGGTAGGGCTCGTTGGTGCCCTTGGTGACCAGGTCGTCGATGAGCACGCCAATGTAGCCCTGATCCCGCCGGAGGATCAGCGGCTCCCGCCCCAGCAGCTTCAGGGCCGCGTTGACCCCGGCCACAAAGCCCTGGACCGCCGCCTCCTCATAGCCAGAGGAACCGTTGAACTGGCCCGCCCCGTAGAGGCCCGGAACCTTTTTGTGCTCCAGCGTCGGAGTCAGCTCGGTGGGGTCCACGCAATCGTACTCAATGGCGTAGGCCACCCGGGTCATCTCCGCCTGTTCCAGGCCGGGGATGGTGCGGAGCATGGCCACCTGGACGTCCTCGGGCAGGGAGGAGGAAAATCCCTGGATGTACAGCTCCTCCGTGTTCAGCCCCATGGGCTCCACAAAGAGCTGGTGGCGTTTTTTGTCCGCGAACCGGACGATCTTGGTCTCGATGGACGGGCAGTACCGGGGGCCGGTAGACTCGATGGCCCCGTTGTACAGGGGGGACCGGTCCAGATTGGCCCGGATGATCTCATGGGTACGCTCGTTGGTATACGTCAGGTAACAGACCGCCCGATTTTCGGGGGGCTGCTCGGTGGAAAAGGAGAACGGCGCCGGATGTTCATCCCCGGTCTGCAGCTCCATCTTGGAGAAATCCACGCTGCGGGCGTTGACACGGGGAGGCGTTCCAGTTTTGAAGCGCCGGATGGTGACGCCCAGCCGGCGCAGGCAGCCGGTGAGGGCCAGGGCCGCCTGAAGCCCGTCGGGCCCGGAGTCCCGGAACACGTCTCCCACGATGGTGCGCCCCCCCAGGTAGGTGCCGGTGGCCACCACAGCCGCCCGGACCTGGTACACCGCCCCGGTGGCGGTGACCACGGCGGAGACCGCGCCGGATGCATCCACCCGGATCTCTACCACCTCCGCCTGGCGGACAAAGAGGTTTTCGGTCCGCTCCAGGGTGTGCTTCATCACCTCCTGGTACTTCCGCCGGTCCGCCTGGGCCCGGAGGGAGTGGACCGCAGGGCCCTTGCCCCGGTTCAGCAGCCGGTACTGGATACAGGCCCGGTCCGCCGCCCGGGCCATCTCGCCGCCCAGGGCGTCCAGCTCCCGGACCAGGTGCCCTTTCCCGGTGCCGCCGATGGCCGGATTGCAGGGCATGTTCCCCACCGCGTCCAGGTTCACCGTAAAGCACAGGGTCCGGCAGCCCAGCCGGGCGCTGGCCAGGGCCGCCTCAATCCCGGCGTGGCCCGCCCCGATCACCGCTACATCATATTTTCCGGCATTGTATTCCATGTGCCCGCTTCAACTCCGTTTCTTTTTACTGAGTACTTCATTGTACCATTGTTCCGGGGAAAGTACAATAAAAAAACCCTTTCCGAAAATCGGAAAGGGTTTTGGGTTTCTGTTTGCGGTGACTGGGACTCAGTCGTCCAGCTTCATGGTTTTCACCACGGCGGCGCAGCGGGGGCAGAGCTCGGGATGCTCCGCATCCTTGCCGATGTCCGGGTGGTGGAGCCAGCAGCGGACGCACTTGGGGTCCTCATCCATCTCTACGGTGACGGCCAGACCCTCCACGTTTTCGCCCGCCACGGCGTCCGCGGGGGCGGCGGCCTGAACGGGCACCACCTTGGAGACGATGAACATCTGGGCCAGATCCGCGTCCTTCACAGTCTCGTACACGGCCATGGCCTGCTCGTTCAGGTACAGGGTTACCTTGGCGTCGGTGGACTTCTTGCAGGTCTTGGCGGCACGGGCCTTTTCCAGGGCCTGGTTCACGTCGGCCTTCAGCTTCATGACGGTGGCCCAGTAGGCGGCCTTGTCTTCGCTGAGGGTCCAGGCGGGGTTCACCTCGGGGATGTCGTTGAACAGCACGCTCTCCGGGTCGGCGGAGGCGTCGTGGGGCATGACGCCCCAGATCTCCTCGCTGGTGAAGGCCAGGATGGGGCTGATGACCCGGACCAGGGTGTCCAGAATCTTGTAGATGGCGGTCTGGGCGCTGCGGCGCTCGTAGGAGCCCACGGCGGAGCAGTACAGCCGGTCCTTGATGATGTCCAGATAGAAGTTGGACATATCCACCACGCAGAAGTTGTACACGGAACGGTACACGGTGTGGAAGTCGTAGCTGTCATAGCCCGCCCGGGCGTTGGCCACCAGCTGGTTGGTGGCCGCCAGTGCCCACCGGTCCAGCTCCATCAGCTCGTTTTCGGCGACCAGGTCGGCGGCCGGGTCAAAGCCGTTCAGGTTGCCCAGAATGTAGCGGCTGGTGTTTCGGATCTTGAGATAGGCGTCGGACAGCTGCTTCAGAATCGGCTTGGAAATCCGCATGTCCTGGGTGTAGTCGGCAGAGGACACCCACAGACGCAGAATGTCCGCGCCGTAGTCCTTGATAATGTCCTGGGGCGCCACGGTGTTGCCCAGGGACTTGTGCATGGCCTTGCCCTTGCCGTCCACGGTCCAGCCGTGGGTAATGATGTGCCGGTAGGGCGCCACGCCCCGGGCGGCGATGGAGGTGAGCATGGAGGACTGGAACCAGCCGCGGTACTGGTCGCCGCCCTCCAGGTACAGGTCGGCGGGATAGGACAGCTCGGGGTGCTCGGGATTCTGGTCGCAGACGGCGGCCCAGGTGGAGCCGGAGTCGAACCACACGTCCATAATATCCTTTTCCTTGGTGAACTCCGTGCAGCCGCAGTCACACTTGGCCCCCTCGGGCATCAGCTCGGCGGCCTCCTTGGCCCACCAGGCGTTGGAGCCCTCCACCCGGAAGATGTCGGACACCTTCTGGATAGACGCCTCGGTACAGTAGGGCTTTCCGCAGTCCTTGCAGAAGAAGATGGGAATGGGCACGCCCCAGGTGCGCTGGCGGGAGATGCACCAGTCCGAGCGCTCCCGGATCATGGAGACCATCCGCTCCTTGCCCCATTCGGGCTTCCACTGGATGTTGTCGCAGGCGTCCACGGCGGCGTCCTTGATGGCGTCCACGCTGGCGAACCACTGCTGAGTGGCCCGGAAGATGATGGGCTTCTTGCAGCGCCAGCAGTGGGGGTAGCTGTGGACGATGTCCGCGCTGGACAGGATGGCGCCCATGTCCACCAGGTCCTTGAAGATCACCGGGTGGGCCTTGGTCACGTGGAGCCCGGCATAGGGACCGGCAAATTCGTTCAGGACGCCCCGGGCGTTGACGGAAACCTCCATCTCCACGTCGGTGGGGATGCTGTCATAGCGCTGGCAGACATAGAAGTCGTCCAGGCCGAAGGAGGGCGCAGTGTGGACGCAGCCGGAACCGGCGTCCAGGGTGACGTGGTCGCCCAGGATGACCAGGGAGTCCCGGTTCATAAAGGGGTGGTAGGCGGTCATATATTCGAACTCGTCGCCGAACATGGTGGCAACGGTCTCGTATTCGGCGATGCCGGACTGATCCATGACGCTCTTGACCAGGTCGGTGGCCACGATGAGGATCTCGCCGGTGGGAATCTTCACCAGGGAATACTCCAGCTGGGGGTTCAGGCAGATGGCCATATTCCCGGGGAGGGTCCAGGTGGTGGTGGTCCAGATGACGAAGAACATCTTGTCCAGGTCGCCGTACTGGCTCAGCTTCCCCTTGTCGTCGTGGACCTTGAACTTGACGAAGATGGTGGTAACCGGATCGTCGGCGTACTCCACCTCGGCCTCGGCCAGGGCGGTCTCACAGGTGGGGCACCAGTAGACAGGCTTCAGGCCCTGATAGATATAGTTCTTGGCGGCCATAGCGCCAAAGACCTTGATCTGCTCCGCCTCGAACTCGGGCTTCAGGGTGACGTAAGGCTTTTCCCAGTCGCCGATGCCGCCCAGGCGTTTGAACTGCTCCCGCTGGCGGTCCAGGAAGTCCAGGGCGAAGGCCCGGCACTTGTCACGGAACTCGGGGACGGGCATGGTGCTGCGCTTGACGCCCTTCTTCTGGATGGCGGTCTCAATGGGCATACCATGGGTATCCCAGCCGGGGACGTAAGGAGCGTAATAGCCGGTCATATTGCGGTAGCGAATAATGAAGTCCTTGAGGATCTTGTTCATGGCGGTGCCAATGTGGATGTCGCCGTTGGCATAGGGAGGGCCGTCATGGAGAATAAAGGGCTTTTTGTCCTTGTTCCGGTCCATGAGCTTGTGGTATAGATCCTTGCGGTTCATCTCCTCCAGCATACCGGGCTCCCGCTTGGCCAGAGCGGCACGCATGGGAAAATCTGTCTTGGGCAGATTGATGGTCTTGTTATAATCAGCCATGTTCTTCTTCGTCTCCTCTTTCTTGTTTATGGCAGAGCGAAAGGCAGTACAAATGCACAGTCACATAGCCGTCCTGCAACGGCTATGTGACAGGCACAGTGTGTATGCAAACCTTACTCGATTTCGTAGTCCTTGCCAAATTTCAGGTTGCCAAAGTCAATGCGGCTGGAGGTGGATTCCACATCCCCGCCGGCTCCCACGGCTGCCAGCTCCCGCTCGGCGGCCTCGGTCAGCAGCGGGTCCTGCTCCTCCTGGAGGATCTGGTCAATGGAGTCTCCAACGGGCTCCTCTGCCGGGGTGGCCGCCGTCTCCGGCGCAGCCGCCTCCGGAACGGGCGCGGCCTCCGGGACGGGTGCCGCCTCCGGGGCAGGCGTGGCCGCCGGGGCAGCTGGCTTCTTCTGCTCTGTCACCTTCATCTTGGGCAGCCGGTCCAGGAACTCCGCCTGCTGGCGGGTCAGGCCCCGAACCTGGTCAATAAACTGCTGGGTCGCGGCCTGAGCGGCGGCCAGCTTCCCCTCGGCCTCGGCGATCTCCCGCTCCAGCTCGGCTTTGCGCTGGAGGGAGAGCCGCTCGGCGTCGGCGATCATCTGCTTTTTCTCCTCCTCGGCCTCCGCCACCATGGACTTGGCCATTTTCTGGGCGGACAGGAGGGTGGAGCGCATGGCCTCCTCAGTTTCCCGGTACTCGGAGATCTTCTCCGCCAGGACCTTGATCTTGCC
The DNA here is from genome assembly GCA_003150485.1 of Clostridiales bacterium. GTDB lineage: Bacteria > Bacillota > Clostridia > Oscillospirales > Oscillospiraceae > Onthomonas. Next base: position 40,823 of record QALX01000010.1, on the reverse strand, counting down.
TTTCAGGACGGCATTTTCCTTGTACAGTCCACCGTAGTCCTCGGTGACCTGGTCCAGAAAATCGTCCACTTCCTTCATATTGTAGCCGCCTACGTGGGCTTTGGAAAAGCCGTGTTCTGCTACTTCCTGCGGCGTCAGCATGGCACATCCCCCTTTATCCTTCGGCGCCGCGGGTGCTTCCCGCGGTCCGTACTTTCTCTCTATGGTTGTCTGTTCTCTCTCAGTCCGGGGCACTTTCTTTTATTTTAGAAGTACATGCCGTTGTTTTCCAGCTCGTCAATCAGGTCGCCGATGATGTCCACATTATAGGGCGTGATGATATAGGTCGCCACAGCCACCTTCTTCACCTTGCCCTCCTGGGCGTAGGCGGCGCCGGACAGGAAGTCCACCATGCGGCGGGCCACGTCCTTATTGGTGGATTCCAGGTTCAGGACCACGGTGCGCTTGTCCCGCAGGTGGTCGGCGATGGTGGAGGCGTCCTGGAACTTCTCCGGCTTTACCAGAACCACCTGGAGCTGGGTGGTGGTGTTGATGTTAACCACCTTGTCGTTGTTCACCGAGGTGTAGCCGGTATCCAGATCGTCGTCGCGATCCTCGCGTTTCCTGCGGGCCTTGCGGTCCTCCCGGGGCTCGGCAAAGGGTTCTTCCAGGTCTTCGTCCAGGAAATCGTCATCGTCCTCATAGGGGCGCGCCAGACGTCTCAGTTCATCCATGAAGCTCATAAGTAATGTATCCTCCTCAAGTAATATCTCTAAAAGCTGGGGGCGCGGCCCTCGGTCATCCGTTGGCCCGCATCGGGGGCCGGGCGCCGAACAGCGCGGTTCCCACACGGACCTGGGTGGCCCCTTCGGCAATGGCGTCTTCAAAATCGCCGCTCATCCCCATGGACAGGCAGTCGATATTAGTTTTATTATCATACGATTTTCCCTTTATGTCAATAAAAAGCTGATACATTGCGGCAAAAAATCCTCGATTTTGCCCCGGTTCACAGGAAACCGGAGGAATTGCCATCAGCCCTCTGGGGTTGACCCCGGGCAGGGCCGCCGCCAGCTGGATCAGCTCCTCCGCCTGGGCCGGAGCCACGCCGGATTTGCTGGCCTCCCCGGCCACATTGACCTCGATGAGGATATCCTGGACCAGGCCCTCCTTCTGGGCCCGCTGGCCGATGAGCCGGATCAGCTCCTCCGAGTCCACCGACTCGATCAGGGACACCTTCCCCACCAGGTATTTGATCTTATTCTTCTGCAAGTGGCCGATGAAGTGAACCTCCGCCCCCTCATAGGCCCCGTCGGCCCAGTGCTGGTTGAACTCCTGGACCCGGTTCTCGCCACAGACCCGGATGCCGCCGGCAATGGCCTGGCGGATGGTCTCGGAGGTCTGAACCTTGGTGGCGGCCACCAGGGTAATCTCCCCCGGGTCCCGGCCGGCCCGCAGGGCCGCCTCCTGGATTCTCTGCTGTACCTGTCTGATGTTTTCTGTTAGCGCCATGCTCAGACACCGCCTTTCTGTCTCTCGCTCCCGCTGAGGGCGCATGGTTTTCTGCTGTTTACTCCCGGATGACCTTGCCGTCATAGAGATCGGTGCCCCGGACGACGATGCTGTCCCCATCCCGGATCTGCTTGGCCTTTTCCAGCTCACTCTGTTCCACGTGGTTGCCGTCCTCGTCCACGGACTCTCCCTGCCAGACCACAAAGTAGTCCTCGGTCTCCGCCACGATCTCCACCTGGGCCCGGCGGATCTGGGCGCCGCTGACCCGGTAGATATAGTACTGGTCCCCCTCCATGCGCAGGGCCTCCTTGGGGATCCGGAAGCCGTTGTAGCTGTCGTAGATCACAGAGACGTTCTGGCTGCGCAGCAGGGAGGTCTCGCCCAGGCGCCGGGTGGATGAGAACACCACCGTCACCTTGCCGTCCTGGGCCTCGCTGATGGAGTCTACGGTCATGGCCTGGTCCCCGGCCACATCGTCAAAGCGGACGGTGACCTTCTGGTCCTTGCGCATCCGCTCGGTGTCCGCCTGATCCATGTTGGCGGCGAAGTACCACCGCCTGCTGGTGATGATCCTGCCCAGATAGCCGTCTCTGTCCACTTTCTTCTGCTGTTTCCGCAGGGCCTCCAGCTTGGAGGGGGTCAGGCCGGTGAGGACCTCGGGGGTCAGCACACTCTCGTACCCGTCCACCATGGTGGAGAACGTCCCCGCCGCTTTGGCCTTGAGCTGGGAGACGGCGCTGCTCTGGGCTTTTCTCAGTTGCTTGATCTCCTTGCTCAGGCCGTTCATCTCCTGGGTCACCGCCTCACTGCCCCGGTAGGTGTAGTCTTGGCGGTAGATCATGGTCTCCAGGTCCTGCATCAGCTCGTCCACCTCAGACAGGTCCTCCTGAAACACGGTGGCCCGGATGGACTCCAGATTGGCGACAATGCTGCGGCCCAGCTCCACGGTGGCCGAGGACTCGGCGCTGTGGCTGAGCACATATTGCAGCGCCTCCAGCTCCGCCTCCTTCTGATCCAGCTCCGCCTGCTCCTGGAGGGCCTCCTTGCTCTCGTAGACCAGGGCCAGGGTCTCCCCCTTGGCCACCGTCTCGCCCTCCGCCGGCAGCACCTCCATCAGCTCGCCGGAGCCCTCCACCGGCTCCTCCTGGCGGATGGCTAGGCCGGAGCCCTCCACCGCATCCTCCACCGTGGTGGCGTGGATGACGGTGGTGGTGACTTCACTGCGGAAGGTCCGCACGGCGTAGCCGGTGAAGTAGAGCAGGGCGCCGATGAAAAACGCCGCCACGACGATTTTTGGAATCCATTTTCCCGGTTTCATGTACGACCAGTCCTTTCCCAGGGATTACAGCCGCTGACGGGACCCTCCACCGCTCTCCCCATCGCTCAGATCCACCGGCCGTTCCGCCACGATGGTGGAGATGGCGTGCTTGTAAATCACCTGCTGCCGTCCGTCCGAATTGAGCACCACGGTAAACGAGTCGTATCCGGTGATGACTCCCCGCAGCTGATACCCGTTCATCAGAAACATCGTCACGTTCAGCCGGTTCTTCCGCACACTGGCAAGGTAAACGTCCTGTAGATTGCTGTTTTTTTGCATTTGTAGGCACTTCCTTCACGTTTTCAGATTGGGACAATGCCGTTTCTCTCTATTGCAGACGGAAGGGCTTGTCCTCCCGCTCATAGTACCCCATATTCTTCCATCTTTTCTGTCGCAAAATGGCGGGCCGCCGCAAAATCGGGCTTTCCCGCCCAAAAATACCATTGGGTCTCCCGGCTGCGCCGGAACCAGGTCAGCTGCCGCTTGGAGTACTGCCGGGTGCGCAGCTTCACCTCCTCGGCCGCCGCCGCCAGGTCCCCCCGGCCGGCCACCGCCGCCGCCAGCTCCTTGTAGCCGATGGCCTGCATGGCGGTACAGGTCCGGGGCACGCCGCTGGCCAGCAGCTGCCGTACCTCCTCCGCCAGGCCCTGGGCCATCATCTCGTCCACCCGCCGGTTGATCCGCTCCCACAGCGCCGCCTTCTCCGCAAAGTTCAGGCCGATGGTCACCGCCCGGTACCGGGGAGGGCGCTGCTGGGTCTCCAGATTGTGCTGGGTGATAGTCTTTCCCGTCTCATGCCAGACCTCCAGAGCCCGGATGATCCGTTTTTCGTCTGCGGCAGCGATGCGGTCATAGGCCGCCGGGTCCACCTGACGCAGCTCCTCCCGCAGAGGCTCAATCCCCTCCGCGGCCACCCGGGCCTGGAGCCGCTGGCGCCAGCCGGTACACTGGACCGCGAAGGAGCGGCCGGAGATCAGGGAGTCCACGTACAGCCCGGTGCCGCCCACGATGACGGGCCGCTTTCCCCGGCGGAAGATATCCTCCACGCACTCGGTGGCCGCCGTCACATACCGGGCCGCGGACCAGTTTTCCTCCGGCTCCGCCACATCGATCATGTGGTGGGGAATCCCCTCCCTCTCCTCCGCCGTGGGCTTGGCGGTGCCGATGTCCATCCGGCGGTAGATCTGCATGGAGTCGGCGGAGACCACCTCCCCATCCAGCAGGTGGGCCAGGGCCACCCCCAGCTTCGTCTTGCCCGACGCAGTGGGGCCCACCACACAGACAACGGTTCGGTTCACGGCTTTCGCCTCCTTTTTCCTCCGCCGGTCCGTCAGCTTCTCTTAAACTGCTTTTCCAGCTGTTTTCTCGTCAGTTCGATGGCCACCGGCCGACCGTGGGGGCAGTACTTCACCTGCCCGGACAGCACCGCCCGGGCCACCGCCTCCCGTTCCTGGGGGCTGCTCTTCCAGCCCCCTTTGATGGCGGCCTTACAGGCCATGGTGTGGAGCACCTTGTCCCGGGCCGCCGCTGCGTCCGCCCGGCCGGTGACCAGCAGCTCCCCGGCAATCTCCTCCAGGGCGCTCTCGATCTGATCCGCCGGCAGGTCGTCCGGAACCTGACGCACCAGGATACTGCCGCCGCCAAAGGCCTCGGTCTCGAAGCCGAACTGCTCCAGCAGGGATTGATATTCCAGCAGGGCGGCGGATTCCTCCGGCGGCAGATTCAGCACCACCGGGGTCAGCAGCAGCTGGCGCATGGGCTGCCAGTCCTGGGCCTGCATCCGGTCAAAATTCATCCGCTCATGGGCGGCGTGCTTGTCAATGAGGGTGACGGTGTCCCCCTGCTCCACGATAATATAAGTATCCAGCACCTCCCCGGCGATCCGCCACTGAGGGGTGTCCGGCGTCACCAGTTCCGGCGCCGCCTGGGGCTCCGGTTTCGCCACCCGCAGCCTTGGTGCCGGGGCAGCGTGGGACTTTTCCACAGTTTCCTCAGATTTTTCCACAGGCTTTGCCGCCGGGAACACCGGCTCCTGCCGCATCCGCTGTTTTGCCGCGGCATATGGGGTAGGCTTGTCGGCCCGGTAAGGGGTCCGGGTTCGGTCCCGCAGGGCAGCTCCGCCGGTGCGGTACTGCTCCGCCGTGATGGTCTGGAAGAAGGTCTGGTTGGGGGTCACGCTGTCCTGTTTCGGTTTTGGCTCCGGTTTCCGGACCAGCTCCGCCTGGGGGTGTCCGGACTCCGCCTCCAGCGCCCCCTTTACCGTATAGTATACTGCATCAAAGAGCTTCTTTTCACTGGTAAACTTTACCTCGGTCTTGGCCGGATGGACGTTCACGTCCACGGCGTTGAGCTTTGAGGTGACCCGCAGGACACAGCCGGGGAATTTCCCCACCATTTTCTGGTTCCGATAGGCCTCCTCCATGGCCGCCGCCATGGTTCTCGACTTCACGTAGCGGCCGTTGACAAAGAAGTGCTGGCCGCTCCGGTTGCCCCGGCAGCAGCTGGGACGGGAGATGTATCCCTCCACTGACAGCTCCTCGCCGCTGCCCTTACAGGGGAGCAGGCTCAGAGCCACCTCCCGGCCCAGCACTGCGTACAGGGCGGAGTGGAGTTTGCCGTCGCCGGGGGTCATCATCTCCTCCCGGCCGTCCCGGAGGAAGCGGAAGGAGATCTCCGGGTGGCTCAGGGCCACGTGCTGGACGGCGGCATAGGCCGCCGCGCCCTCCGCCGCGTCCCGCTTCATAAACTTCAGCCGGGCGGGGGTGTTGAAGAACAGGTCCCGGACGATCATGGTGGTCCCCTCCGGGCAGCCGATCTCCTCCCGCTCCCGGACCGCGCCGCCCTCCAGCACCAGAGCCGCCCCAAAGGGCGCATCGGCCTGCCGGGTCATCACTTCCACCCGGGACACGGCGGCGATGGCCGCCAACGCCTCCCCCCGGAACCCCAGGGTGCCGATGGCCGCCAGGTCATAGGCGCTGCGGATCTTGCTGGTGGCGTGGCGGAGGAAGGCAGTCTCCACCTCCTCCGGGGCGATGCCGGAGCCGTTGTCCGTCACCCGGATATAGCTCATGCCGCCCCGCTGGATCTCCACCGTCACGGCAGTGGACCCGGCGTCCACGGCGTTTTCCAACAGCTCCTTCACCACCGAGGCGGGCCGCTCCACCACCTCGCCGGCGGCGATTAAATCGGCCACATGCGGGTCTAAACATTGTATGCTCGCCATGATACGCACCTCCCGGGGCGGATTGTCGTCTTTTTTATAACTTTTGTTTCAGCTGATAGAGGAAATTCATGGCCTCGATAGGCGTCAGGGTGTTCAAATCGGCCTGGCGCAGCTGCTCCGCCGCCTCCAGGGCCGCCAAATCCCCAAAGCCCACCTGTTCCTTCGGCGGCTCCTGCGCCGGAGCCCGCTCCGGGCTCCCGGCCTCCAGCTCCTCCAGAATGGCCCGGGCCCGGCGGATGACCTTGGGGGGCACCCCCGCCAGCTTGGCCACCTCCACGCCGTAGCTCTGGTCGGCGCCGCCCTGGACGATCTTGCGCAAGAAGATGATGTCATCCGCCCGTTTTTTGGCGGCGATGTGGTAGTTTTTCACCCCGGGAATCTCTCCCTCCAGGGCGCTGAGCTCGTGGTAATGGGTGGCAAAGAGGGTTTTCGCCCCCAGCCGCCCCGGGTCCGCGCAGTGCTCCAGCACCGCCCGGGCGATGCTCATGCCGTCGTAGGTGCTGGTGCCCCTTCCAATCTCGTCCAGAATCAGCAGGGAGCGGCTGGTGGCATTTTTGAGAATTTCCGCCACCTCGCTCATCTCCACCATGAAGGTGGACTGGCCCGCCGCCAGGTCATCGCTGGCGCCGATGCGGGTGAACACCCGGTCCACCACCCCGATGTGGGCGGACTTGGCCGGGACAAAGCTGCCGATCTGGGCCATCAGGCAGATCAGAGCCACCTGCCGCATGTAAGTGGACTTGCCCGCCATGTTGGGGCCGGTGATGATGGACAGCAGGTTCTCTCCGCCGTCCATCCGGGTGTCGTTGGGGACAAACAGGGCGTCTTTCAGCACCTTTTCCACCACCGGGTGGCGGCCGTCCACGATCTCGATCTGATCCCCCTCGTCCACCACCGGCATACAGTAGTGGTTGCTTACCGCCACCGCGGCAAGGCTGGTCAGCACGTCGGCCTGGGCCACCGCTGCGGCGGTCCGCTGAATGGTCTCCACCAGGTCGGCGCAGCGCTGGCGCACCTGGGCGAAGAGCTGGTACTCCAGGTCGGTGATCTGATCTTTTGCCGAGAGGATGGTGTGTTCCAGGTCTTTGAGCTCCTGGTTGATGTAGCGCTCGGCGTTCACCGTGGTCTGCTTGCGCACCCAGTCCGCCGGTACCAGGTCGGTCTGGGACTTGGCCACCTCGATGTAGTAGCCAAAGACCTTGTTATATTTGATGCGGATGTTCTTGATGCCGCAGGTCTCCCGGGTACGGGTCTCGATCTCCGCCACCATCTCCTTGCCATGGGTCATCACGTTGCGCAGGCGGTCCACATCCTCGCTGTACCCGGCCCGGATGATGCCCCCCTCCCGGACAGAGAAGGGCGGCTCGTCCACAATGGCCCGGTCGATGAGGGCCGCCAGCTCCTCCAGGGGGTCCAGCTGGGCGCAGGTCTCCCGGAGCAGCCCTGCGGGCAGGGGCTCCAGCAGAGCCCGCAGCCGTGGAATCTGACGCAGGCCCCCGGCCAGGGCCACCAGGTCCCGGCCTCCGGCGCTGCCGCAGACCATGCGGCCGATGAGCCGTTCCAGGTCGGTGATCTCCTTCAGACAGCGGGTGATCTCCTCCCGGGCCACCAGGTCGTCCACCAGGTCCCGGACCGCCGCCAGCCGCTTCCCGATCTCCGCCGGGTTCAGCAGGGGCTTTTCCAGCCAGCTGCGCAGCAGCCGTCCGCCCATGGCGGTCTTGGTCCGGTCCAGCACCCACAGCAGGCTCCCCCGCTTCTCCTTGCCCCGAAGGGTCTCGGTCAGCTCCAGGTTGCGCCGGGCCGTCAGGTCCAGCTCCATAAACCGGCCGCTGGTGTAGTATTGCAGCACCCGCAGGTGGTCCAGCTGGGTCTTCTGGGTCTCGTAGAGGTAGGACAGCATCCCGCCCACGGCCTGAAGGGCCTCGGGCCGGTCGCTGGGGATAACGCCGTAGTTCTCAAACTGGCGGCTCACCGTGGTTCCTGCCACCACGTAGTCAAAGCGCTTGGGGCTGCTCTGCTCCCGGCGGCAGTCCAGCTTCTGCTCCAGCACCTGGGCCAGGGTTTCATTCTTCCACGCCTGGGGGGAGAGCACCGCCTCCCGGGGGCTGAACCGGCCCAGCTCGTTGATGAGATGGGCCAGGCAGTCCTTCCCGCCGAAGGCGGTGGCGCAGACCTCCCCGGTGGACAGGTCGCAGAAGCACAGGCCGCAGCGCTCCCGGTCCAGAAACACCGCGGCGATATAATTGTTCCGGCTCTCCTCCAGCATGGAGGCGTCCAGGGCGGTGCCCGGGGTGACAATGCGGACAATCTCCCGCTCCACCAGGCCCTGGGCCGCCGCCGGGTCCTCCATCTGCTCGCAGATCGCCACCTTGTAGCCCCGGGCGATGAGCCGGGCCAGATAGGACTGGTAGGAGTGGTAGGGCACGCCGCACATGGGCACCTTGTCCTCCTGGGGGATGTCCTTGTTCCGGTCCCGGGTGGTCAGGGTCAGGTCCAGCTCCTTGGAGGCGGTCCGGGCATCCTCGTCGAACATCTCGTAAAAGTCCCCCAGCCGGAAAAACAGCAGGCAGTCCGGGTACTTTTTCTTCAGGTCCAGATATTGCTTCCGCATGGGGGTGATTTTTGCGGCCATAGTTCTCTTACTACCTCTCTATATACACATTAAACATCATTCTTCCACGAACGCGCCGAACAGCGACCACGTAGAGCAGCCGGTAATCTTGCCCCAAAAAATCCGTGATTTTTCGGGGACCCCGCCTGATTTCACTTCCTCGGGGCAACTCAATTGCCCCTGCGGCGAGGTTTTTCCACCGGAAAAACGCTCGGGACGCCGGACTCCCGGCGTCTGTCCTCCGTTACGCTTCCTCCACAAACGCGCCGAACAGCGACCACGTAGAGCAGCCGGTAATCTTGACCCCAAAAATCCGTGATTTTTCGGGGACCCGCCTGATTTCACTTCCTCGGGGCAACTCAATTGCCCCTGCGGCGAGGTTTTTCCACCGGAAAAACGCTCGGGACGCCGGACTCCCGGCGTCTGTCCTCCGTTACGCTTCCTCCACAAACGCGCCGAACAGCGACCACGTAGAGCAGCCGGTAATCTTGACC
>QALX01000010.1:0-28394 GCA_003150485.1 Clostridiales bacterium | reverse complement strand
CCCGCCTGATTTCACTTCCTCGGGGCAACTCAATTGCCCCTGCGGCGAGGTTTTTCCACCGGAAAAACGCTCGGGACGCCGGACTCCCGGCGTCTGTCCTCCGTTACGCTTCCTCCACAAACGCGCCGAACAGCGACCACGTAGAGCAGCCGGTAATCTTGACCCCAAAAATCCGTGATTTTTCGGGGACCCGCCTGATTTCACTTCCTCGGGGCAACTCAATTGCCCCTGCGGCGAGGTTTTTCCACCGGAAAAACGCTCGGGACGCCGGACTCCCGGCGTCTGTCCTCCGTTACGCTTCCTCCACAAACGCGCCGAACAGCGACCACGTAGAGCAGCCGGTAATCTTGACCAGTTTGCGCTGTCCCACATGCTCCGGATCTCCCGGGACGTGGACCAGCCGCCAGCCGTCGGTGCGGCAGTTCAGGTTGTTCACCGGGTCGGCGTCGTTCTCCTCCTCCACCAGCACCGGCAGCGTCCTGCCCACGTAGGCCTGGTGCTTCTCCAGGGAGATCCGGTTTTGCAGGTCCAGCAGCCGCTGGAACCGGGCCTTTTTCTCGGCCATGGGGGTCGGGTCCTCCATCTGGGCGGCGGGGGTCCCCACCCGGGGGGAGAAGATAAAGGTAAACAGGGAGTCGAACCGCACCTCCTCCAGCAGGGAGAGGGTCTCCTCGAATTCCGCCTCGGTCTCCCCGGGGAAGCCCACAATCACGTCGCTGGTGAGCACCACGTCGGGAATCAGCTCCCGGAGCCGCCGCACCTCATCCAGATAGGTCTCCCGGTCGTAGTGGCGGTTCATGGCCTTCAGCACCCGGCTGGAGCCGGACTGGAAAGGCAGGTGGAGCTGGGGCGCCACCTTGGGGCAGCGGGCCATGGTCTCAAAGAGTTTTTGCGAGGCGTCCCGGGGGTGGCTGGTCATAAAGCGCACAAAGAAGTCCCCGGGAATGGCGTCAATCCGGGCCAGCAGGTCGGCAAAGTCGATCTCCAGCCCCAGATCCTTGCCGTAGCTGTTCACGTTCTGGCCCAGGAGGGTGATGTCCTGATACCCCTCCGCCACCAGCTGGCGCACCTCGTCCACGATGCGCTCCGGGTCCCGGGAGCGCTCCCGGCCCCGGACGTAGGGCACGATGCAGTAGGTACAGAAGTTGTTGCAGCCGTACATGATGGACACCCAGGCCTTGATCTTCCCCTTGCGGACCACCGGCAGGCCCTCGGCGATGCAGCCGTCGGAGTTTTCGGTGGCGAACACCCGCTCCCGTTCCCGCAGCACCTTGTCCAGCAGCTCCGGGAACTTCCACAGGGCGTGGGGGCCGAAGACCAGGTCCACGTGGCGGAAGGAGCGGCGGATTTTGTCCGCCATATGGGGCTCCTGCATGGAGCAGCCGCACAGGCAGATCACCTGCTCCGGCTTCCGCCGCTTGGTGTGGGTGAGGGCCCCCACGTTGCCCAGCACCCGCAGCTCCGCGTGCTCCCGGATGGCGCAGGTGTTGATGACGATCACATCCGCCTCTCTGGTATCCTCGGTGAAGCCGTAGCCCATCTCCCGGAGCATCCCCCGGATCTGCTCGCTGTCCGCCTCATTCTGCTGGCAGCCGTAGGTGTCCACCAGGGCCAGGGGCTGGACGGACCGCTCCCGGTTCCGCCGGGCCACCTGGCGGCAGAGCTCCATCTGCCGGGCAATTTCTTCCTTGGGGATCAACACTTCCTGCCGTTTTCTCATAGGGTTCCTCCGCATGGCGCCGGGATTTTGGGTGAAATACGCCATTTTTATTGTCTACCAGTATACCATCCCCCTCCCGCAAATACAAGAAAAAGCTCCCCCTTCTCCCGGTCAGCGTCTTGTCAAAAGTGCCAAAACAAGCTATAATGGTGCTGATTTATTTCTGTACAGAAAGTTGTGGTTTTAACGTGAAACAGTTGGTTTTTGAGAAAGCAGCGCTGAAACACAATATTGCGGCCATCCGGGAGCGGGCCGGAGAGGCGGCCATCTTCGCGGTTCTGGCCGGAGACGGCTACGGCGCCGGCCTCATCGAGCTGGCCCGGTTCCTCCGGGCCGAGGGGATCGACCGCTTCGCCGTGGACGAGCCCGAGGACGTCCGCCGCCTCCGGGACGCCGGGTTCCAGGACGAGCCCGTCCTGATGCTCCGCTCCACCGCCGACCGGGGCGAGCTGGAGACCCTGCTGGGCCAGCGTGCCATCTGCACCATCGGCTCCTACGAGACGGGCACCGCCCTCAACGCTGTGGCCGAGGCCCTGGGGGTCCAGGCTGAGGCCCACGTCCTCATCGACACCGGGATGGGCTTCGGCGGCTTCCTGCCCGGGGAACGGCAGAAGCTGCTGTCCATCTACCAGTATCTGCCCAACGTGACCATCACCGGTACTTACACCCACCTGTGCTCCGTCACCGACGACACCACCCGCCAGATGGAGACCTTCCAGACCGTTCTGGACGCCCTGCACACCGCCAACCTCAACCCCGGCCTGGTTCACGCCGCCGGTTCCTCCGCCCTCATGTCCGCCGCAGGGGTCTGCCTGGACGCAGTGCGGGTAGGCTCTGCCTTTCTGGGCGCCTGCCGCCGCCAGAAGCGGGGCAGCGGCCTGCGGCCTGTCTGCCGGGGTGAGGCCACCCTGGATACCATCCGCTGGCTCCCCAAGGGCCACACCATCGGCAACGAGGTCCTCATCACCCTCCACCGCCCCACCCAGGTGGGCATCCTCCCGGTGGGCTACCAGCACGGCTTCGGCATCCAGCGGGCCCAGAAGAGCGGCCTGCTGGCCTTCGCCCGGGCCTGGCGAGCCAAGCGCCGCCGCTTTGTGGTCATCAACGGCCAGAAGGCCCGGGTCCTGGGCCGCATCGGCGCCCTGGAGACCGCCGTGGATGTCACCGACCTGAAGTGCGCCGAGGGGGACGTGGCCATGTTCCAGATCGACCCCATCTTCGCCCGGGGAATGCCCCGCGTCTATCAATAAAGAGGAACTGTTATGAAGAGAGAGAATTCCCCCCGGTCCGCCCTGTCCCTGCTCATCGCCGCCTTTGACGGGATGCCCGTCCGGGGCCGCCGGGAGCTCCGCCTGTCCCCCCAGGAGGTGGAGGAGCTGCAGGCCCTGTTCCCCGCCGCCGCCTTCCAGCCCGCCGACCCCACTCCGGACGGCAAGCGCTGGTACTGGGTGCAGTTGTAAGTGTTTGGGGAACGTGCAGGCACGTGCGCAAAACAGGAGAGGAGCAGATCATAGTGTGGGAAGAATTGGGCATCAGCGGCGGAACCGCCCTCCTTGTGCTGATTGCGCTGTATTTTGTGATCAAATGGGCCGTCAAAAACGGCATCCGTGAGGCGCTCAACATCAAAGAGGAAATGTCTCAGCTTGAAAAAGAGAAGGACGAAAAACTGGTCAAAGACCTGTTCTCCGCACAGGACAACAAGAAGGATCAGTCCTAGCCCCTCGTTCCCTCTGCCCCCTCCCTGCAACGCAAACCCGCCCCCAGAAGCAGAATTCCGGGGGCGGATTTGCCGTTTTTTCAGTATTCTACGCCGGGGCGGGCGGGACAGCCCTGGTCATAGGGGTGACGCACGGCCCGCATCTCGGTGACGTAGTCTGCCTGCCGGAGCCATTGGGGCTGCGGGTCCCGACCGGTGAGCACCACCTCGGCTCCGGGCAGGCGGCGGAGCAGCCCGTTTACTGTCTCCGCCGGGAGCAGCCCGCTGCGGACCGCAACGCAGACCTCGTCCAGTACCAGCAGGGTTTCCGGCGTCCAGAGCCGTTCCGCCCGTTCCGCCAGGGCCCGGCACCGGTCCCCGGCCGCCTGCCGCTCCCGATCCGTCATCTCCCACAAAAAGGGCAGCCGCTCCGGCGCCGGCAGCAGCGTCACACGGGGGAGCTGTTCCAGAGCAAGCCGCTCGCCGGAACCGGCGCTCTTGAGGAACTGGGCCACCACCGCCCGGCCGCCACCCCCCACCCAGCGCAGGACCAGGCCCATGGCGGCGGTGGTCTTCCCCTTTCCGTCGCCGTAATACAGGTGAATCACGGCGTACCCGCCTTTCCCTCCAGCAGGGCAAAGGCCGGGGCGTACTTCTGCTCCAGCCGGGCCCGCTGGCCGGCGGTAACGGCGCTGAGCCGAGTGAAGTCGCTGTTGTGGCGCAGGTCCGCCAGCTTGACCTTCACCGCCACTGAGTTGTGCCGGAGCCCGGCCACGTACTCCATGTAGGGCTGGCCCTCCGGGTGGGTCAGCAGGCCCAGAGCCTCCATAGACTCCGGCGGAAACCCCTCCGCCTCCAGCTGCTCCAGGGTCCAGTCGGTGTCCTCCACCACGTCGTGGAGCAGGGCGGCGATGGTGCTGATCTCGTCGTCCATCTGTTCGGCCAGGTGCCAGGGATGGAACACGTAGGGCAGCCCCCCCTTGTCCAGCTGGCCGTGGTGGGCGTCGTAGGCAATTTTCATGGCTTTTTTGGTCAGTTCAGTGTAGATCACGGCTGCGTCCTCCTTTTACCGCTCTTACCGCCTATTGTAGCGGTATCGCCGACCCGGCGCAAGCCCCCGCCCCCAAAGAAGAGAGTAGGCGGGAAAAATCCCCCCTTTGGCCGGAAAATCCTTGCTTTTTCCTGTCCTCCGTGCTAAAATAGCTCGTACACTTGAAATAGTGCCGCTCTGGGCCGTGCCGGGCGGTTTTTTGAAAGGAAGTTTTGCCCTATGACCATCGCACAATGGGTTTTGACCATCATCATCCTGATCACCAGCATTTTCCTGATCTGCGTCGTCCTGCTCCAGTCCGGCAAGAGCTCCGGCGTGGCCGGCGCCCTCAGCGGTTCCTCTGACACCTTCCTGTCCAACCACAAGAAGAACACCTGGGACGCCAAGCTGGCCCGGATCACCAAGTGGGTCTCCTTCGTCTTTATGGCAGCGGTGCTGATCCTCAACCTGGTATAATTGCAAACGCAGTAGAAAGCGGCTGTCTGAGACAGCCGCTTTTTTGCGCCCTTTTACCGGACCAGTGCCCGGGCCATGGCGGCCAGATACCGGCCGTCGGTGCCGCAGCAGCCTCCAAAGAGCCGCAGGCCCTGCTCCCGCTCCAGCCGTACCATCTCCCGGGCCAGTTTCTCCGGTCCGGAGGGGGCAAGCCCCACCCCCTGCTCCAATTCCGCATAGGAGCGAGCCGAGGTGTTGGCCTGGAGGCCCAGAAAGCGGCGGCGCACCAATTCTGTCCGGTTACAGGGCTGCTCCAGTGCCTGACGCAGAATGGCCGGGTGAACACAGTTGGCCATATACCCCAGGGGCGGGCACTCCATACCTCCGTCAATGGCCGCGACAGCGGTGGAAATGGGGGTGCCATCAATGAGACAGCCGTCGGCCTGCACCGTAAAGCTGATGAGGTAGGGCAGGCCGGTCTCCCCCATGGCCTGGGCCATCCCCAGCGCCTCGGGCAGGGTGGGCATAATCCCAGCCATGAGGAAGTCCGCCTGAGCCGCCCGAAACCGCTCTGCCTGCCACCGGTGAAAGTCCGCCGCCTCCGCCCGGGAGAGACAGCCCTCCCCGGTGTAGGCGTCGCCCCGGCAGCCCATCAGGCCGCCTACGTACACCTCGCCGCCCTCCTGGGCCTGGAGCCGGCGCAGCAGGGCCACATGATCCCCAATGATGGTGTCCGCACGGCCGAATCGTGTCGCCCGCTCCCGGTTGGCCCGGCGAGTGGGGGTGGTGACCAGCAGGGGCAGCCGGTACCGCCGGGCGATGGCCATGTATTCCCGCCACAGGCTTTCCAGTGCCTCCCGGCCCCCGGGCTGGTAGAGCATCCCCGCCAGGGCCACCTGGTCGTCAGGGGTCAGCCCGAACTCGGTTTTCAGCCGCTGGCCCAGGGCCCCCTCCATCAAAATCACCTTGTGGCTCTGAAAACACTCCAGCAAGCTCATGCCGGCACACTCCTCTCTCTGTATACGCAACAGGGGCGGCCTCTCGGCCACCCCTGCAAACTGTTACAAGTTCAGTTCTCTACTCTTAGTAGGCCACGCCCCAGTACACCATGTGCTTGGCGGGCTTGCCGCAGACGGGGCACACGTCACCCAGCTTCTCCTGGTCGAAGGGGATGCAGCGGCTGCTGACTCCGGCCAGCTCCTTCATGGCGATCTCGCAGGCCTCGTCGCCGCACCACATGGTCTTGGCAAAGCCCTTGCGCTTTTCCATGTTGGCCTTGACCTCTTCCACGGTGGTACAGGCATAGGTATTCTCTTCCAGGCGCTTTTTGGCGCTCTCGTACAGGTTGGTGTGGACCGCCTGGAGCAGCTCCCGGACCTTGCTCTCCAACTCCGCCAGGGGGACAAAGCTCTTCTCGCCGTTGTCCCGGCGGACGATGACGCACTGCTCCTTCTCCATATCCTTGGGGCCGATCTCTACCCGCAGGGGGACCCCCTTCATCTCGTACTCGGCGTACTTCCAGCCGTTGGACTGGTCGGAGTCGTCGCACTTGACCCGCAGGCCGGCAGCCTTCAGGCGGTCCTTCAGGGCGTAGGCGGCGTCCAGGACGCCCTCCTTGTGCTGGGCCACCGGGATGACCACCACCTGGATGGGGGCGATGGGAGGCGGCAGGATCAGGCCGCTGTCGTCGCCGTGGGTCATGATCACCGCGCCGATCAGGCGGGTGGTGGAGCCCCAGGAGGTCTGGTGCGGGTACTGCAATTTGTTGTCCCGGCCGGTGAAGGTCACGTCGTAGGCCCGGGAGAACTTGTCCCCAAAGTAGTGGCTGGTGCCGGACTGGAGGGTTTTGCCGTCCTTCATCATGGCCTCGATGGTATAGGTGGCCTCGGCGCCGGCGAACTTTTCCTTGTCGGTCTTGCGGCCGGTGACCACGGGGATGGCCAGGGCGTCCCGGCAGAAGTCCACGTAGCAGTACAGCTGCTGCTCGGTCTCGGCAATGGCCTCCTGGGCAGTCTCATGGATGGTGTGGCCCTCCTGCCACCAGAACTCCCGGGAGCGCAGGAAGGGGCGGGTGGTTTTTTCCCAGCGCACCACAGAACACCACTGGTTGTACAGCATGGGCAGCTGGCGCCAGGAGTGGAGCACGTGGGCCCAGTGGTCGCAGAACATGGTCTCCGAGGTGGGCCGGATGGCCAGGCGCTCCTCCAAGGGGTCGGAGCCGCCGGCGGTGACCCAGGCCACCTCCGGGGCGAAGCCGTTGACCAGCTCGCCCTCCTTCTGGAGCAGGCTCTCCGGAATCAGCAGGGGCATGGCCACGTTCTCATGGCCGGTCTTTTTGAACATGCCGTCCATGATGTCCACCATGTTCTCCCAGATGGCGTAGCCGTAGGGGCGCATAATCATAAAGCCCTTGACGCTGGCGTAGTCCACCATCTCCGCCTTCAGGCAGATGTCCGTGTACCACTGTGTAAAATTCTCCTCCATGGAGGTGATTTCCTTGACCTGTTTCTGATTCTTTGCCATAGTGCGCAATCAACTCTTTTCCTCTTTATATGGTGATTCCATCCGCACACGGGATGGGGATAGTCTTACCTTTTATTTTACGGCATAGAACGGCGCATTGTCAAGGAACAGGGTCTAATTGCCTCACCCTTTGACGGCAAACCGGGGCAGGATGGTGAAAATCAGATAACCCCCTATTGTCACAGCAGCCTCGCAGCCAATTGGAAAGGGCGGATTTAATTTCTTTTTGCTGATAAACCGAATGAGGGCCAGGGTGAGGAGCGCCAGCAGGATATACCAGATGTTGGTGACAATGGGGCGGACAGCCAGCCCTGAGCCTTTCACCAGAAGGAATGCCTAAATAACCATCAAGGCGAGACAAATCCAATACCAGGGGCTTTTCCAGTCCTTTCTCATAAATCCTTCCTTTCGAGTATCAAAATGTGGGCAGCTTTGCACGGCATTCAATTCAGCCGCGGTAAAAGGTAAAGAACAGGTAGGTTCCAATGATGATAATTGCCCAGCCCCAACTCCAACTCCAGGCCGGTTCCTTCAGTCTCTTTTTATCAACGAAGGTTTTGCCTGCCAGACAGAGCAATGCCAACAGTGTGTACCAGAGGTTGGAAGCGCGCACTTCTCTCGACAGCCACAGCACCGGATTCGCCATCAGATAGAAGCAAACACATAGTAGAAACAGGGCAATATCCACCCAAAACCAGATGTTTTTCCAGTCTTTTCTCATAAAACCTTTCTTTCAAGTATCAATGACATCCTAAACCGGAGCGACAAACGTGTAGAATACATATAATCCCACTGTAAGAATCAGTTCATAAATGATCGGAAACGGCCGATCCAGCTTCTTTTTGCTGAGCAGGCGCATGGCAACGAGACTCAGCACTGCCAAAAGGATATACCAGAAGTTCGTAGTATGCGGCACATCTGTCGGCAACAACAGCCCATTCCCCAACAGGAAAAAGACAAACCAGGGGATCACAAAGGCAAGACATCCCCAAAACCAAACACTTTTCCACTTTTTTCTCATAGCATACTCCATTAACTACCGCTTATTAAAACGTCGGTAAGTTTGTTTTAACATACTTTTTCCCATTATAACTTGGCAAATCGCCATTCTTGAAAGCAGATTGTGAATTCCAAACCCTTACTCTTGCATATATTTTATTATCTGCGTACCATGTTTCCGTTTTGTAATACTGACCAGTTACCGGCTTTGGTACTCCAATATTTAAACTATACGACCCCGTAACATCAAAAGTAGCACTACCGGCACTCGCTACCATTCCTACGATCTTTATCAGTTTGCTTCCCGGGTAAATTTTACAAGCAACAAAAGGCGCAACATTATACAGTGCCCAATATCCTGTAACTTCAGCTTTTGTTACAGTATGGTAATCTGTATAAACTTTAGACTTGTAGTTGAACGTTTTGAACACCTTTGTTTCTTTATAATCTCGAGCTGTCATTTTTACACTGATACGAGACTGGCACATAAGAGTTGGAATTGTAAATTTTTGCGTGTATTCTCCTATCTTTTTCCCAGATAATGAAACATATTGGCCATTTGTCTTGACCGCCGAGGGGAATTCATACCCGAGACTGATTGATGCGCCACTCGGGATTTTTGCTTTAATTCTATACTTTACAGTTACATTTTGCCCTGACTTACTTACGCTAACTGATTGCACGTAATTACTAATTAGAGACGCTTTAGAAACTACTTTAGCAGAATCAACTGCATATTTGTCAACCAAAGCGTCAAATACGACAGTTGCCTCATTATCCGTTTCAGCGACAGTTGCAGCATATTGCAACTCTTCCAGTGAAAGTGATTTTATTGTATCACTTGTAAAATCGGATATTTCTCTCTAAATTTTTGCCTCCTCACTTGCGCTTAATCCAGAGGAATTCTCTTCTGCACTAACATTATTAGCTAATGCGTTCACACTTAATGTAAATAATGTAACAATCATCAGGATTGTTGCTATCAATCGTTTGCTCATTTCTTCCTCCTTAATGATTCATGGTGTCAAGCTGATTGCAAAACATGATAAAATTCTGACTAACAGCACCTCCTTTTTATTGAAACTTTTATAAGGTCTTTTGTAATATATTATAATCACTTATTTATTTTTTGTCAATAAAAGGTTTTTGTTAATAAAAACAATTTTACCGCCGAAAGCAACTGTTTTCGTAGCTCCCCCACCTCCGGTTGCTTTCGCCTTGTCTTTTCTTAATAAACTTGGTATAATAAAAAATCACATAATGGAGTATTAGCGGATAAATCTCTCAAGGAGGGATTACAATCATGAATCAGACGTTAAAACGGCTGCCGGAAACCCAGATGAAGATCTTTTTCCTGATCTACGTGGTGTTTGCCGCCGCTACCTTTTATTTTTCCCCTCTGCTCTCTATCTTGGAGGCCCTGGTGATCCTGCTGCTGCTGACCTATTACCTCATCACCAAGCGGCGGCGGCAGCAGAAGGTCACCCGCTTCATCGCCGCCCTGAACCACAATATTGACAGCGCAGGCAAGGACACAATGATGAACTCCCCCTTCCCCATGGTGATCTTCCGGCCCGAGAACGGGGAGGTCATCTGGAGCAACGACCGGTTTCTCTCCATCTCCGGGGAGCGGGAGCACCTCTTTGACACCCACATCACCGCCGCCGTCCCCGACTTCTCCTCCAACTGGCTCATGGAGGGCCGGACCGAGTGCCCCACGGAGTACACCATCCGCGGTCGCCGCTACTGTGTCTTCGGCCATCTGATCAACACGGGCAAGGAGGGCAAGGAGCGGCTCATCGCCACCACCTACTGGCTGGACGTCACCGAACTGACCGACATCCGGGACAAGTACTACGCCACCCGCCCGGTGGTGTCCATCCTCACCATCGACAACTATGAGGAGCTGATCCGCAACGCCACCGACAACCGGCGCACCCAGGTCCGCTCCGGCATTGAGCGGGAGATCTCCCAGTGGATTGCCCCGGCCCACGGCCTGCTGTGCCGGTACGACCGGGACCGCTACCTGTTTATCTTCGAGGAGCAGTACCTGGCCGCCTACCGCCAGAACAAGTTCGCCCTGCTGGAGGCGGTCCAGAAGGTCACCGGCCCCCACGGCATCAGCGCCACCCTCTCCATCGGCATCGGCGTGGGCGCCTCCTTCCACGAGATGTTCCAGTTCGCCATCATGGCCCTGGAGATGGCCCTGAGCCGGGGCGGAGACCAGGCGGTCATCAAGAGCCCCGAGGAGTTTGAGTTCTACGGCGGCCGCACCAAAGAGACCGAGCGCCGGACCAAGGTCAAGAGCCGGGTCACCGCCAGCGCTCTGGCCAAGCTGGTCTCCACCTCCTCCCAGGTCATTATCATGGGCCACAGATACGCGGACCTGGACACGGTGGGCGCCGCGGCAGGTATCTGCGCCATCGCCCGGGCCAAGGGAATCCCCGCCTTTATCGTGCGGGAGAGCGCCCCCGCCCCGGGAAGTGTCCTGACCGAGCGCCTGGCCGCCCTGCCGGAGTATGAGCACGCCTTCCTTACGGTGTCCGAAGCCCTGATGAAATTCGACCACCGGTCCCTGCTGGTGGTGGTGGACACCAACCGCCCGGATCAGGTGCTCTCCCCCGACCTGCTCAGCGCCAGCCGCAGGCTGGTGGTCATCGACCACCACCGCCGGGCGGTGGACTATATCGCCAACGCCACCCTGAACTACCACGAGCCCTACGCCTCCTCCGCCGCCGAGCTGACCACCGAGCTGCTCCAGTATATCATCGAGCCCTCAGACCTGCTCCGGGGCGAGGCGGAGGCCCTGCTGGCCGGCATCGTCCTGGACACCAAGAACTTCACCCTCCGCACCGGTGGGCGCACCTTTGAGGCCGCCGCCTTCCTGCGCCGCTGCGGCGGCGACACCAGCGAGGTGAAAAAGCTGTTCCAGAACAACCTGACCGACACCATCACCAAGTTCGAGGTCATCAAAAACGCCAAGCTGTGCCACAAAAACGTGGCCGTGGCCGCCGTCGACCGGACCGTCACCCGGGTCATCGCCGCCCAGGCCGCCGACGACCTGCTCAACGTGGAGGGTGTTGGCGCCTCCTTTGTCCTCTTCCCGGAAAAGGGCGGCGTGATTCTCTCCGGCCGCAGCGTCAGCAACGTCAACGTCCAGGCCATCCTGGAGGTGCTGGGGGGCGGCGGAAACGGCGCCGCCGCCGGAGCCCAGGTCCCTGATGCCACGGTGGGAGACGTCTACCGCCGGCTGATGGAGGCCATCGACAACTATTTCCGCGACCTGGAGGAGTCCCTCTCCGCCGCGGACGCACAGGGATAACCCCACTCACTCCCCCGCGCCCTCCGGGGCGCGCAGGGTCTCGATACATTATAAGGAGGTCAACAGTTATGAAGGTTATTTTACAGGAAGACGTAAAGGGCAAGGGCAAGAAGGGTCAGATGATCGACGTCTCCGACGGCTACGCTCGGAATTTCCTGCTGCCCCGCAAGCTGGCAGTCACCGCCACCGCGGACAACATCAACACCCAGAAGCTGCTGGACAAGGCCCGCCGGGAACGGGAGGCCGCAGAAAAAGAGGCCGCTCTGGCCCTGGCCGCCCAGCTCAAGGAGTGCCCGGTCACCGTCACCGCCAAGGCCGGCGCCGGTGAAAAGCTCTTCGGCAGCGTCACCACCCAGGAGATCTCCAACGCCATCAAGGCCCAGTACGGCTTCGACATCGCCAAGACCAAGCTGGTCAGCGAGCCGATCAAAGCCTTCGGCTCCTATGATGTCAAGTGCAAGCTGGGCTATGAGATCACCGGCATTGTAAAAGTCACCGTCAAGCCCGAAGAGTAACACAGCCGCCGAAGCCTGCTGCGCCGGGAGTCCGGCGTACAAGCGTTTTGCCCCCGGCAAAACCTTGGCGCAGGGCCAATTCATTTGGCCCGAGCATGTGTCATTTTACCAGGACTCCCACAAAATCAGATGATTTTGTGGGAAGACCACCGTCAAGCCCGAGGAGTAACACTCTCCCCGAACATTCCGACGCAAAACAGAACAAGTAGTATATAAAAGGCAGGTGAGTTTTGTTGGACGAAGCGCTTCTCTACCGGCAGCCCCCCCACAGCGTGGAGGCGGAGCAGGCAGTACTGGGCAGTATGCTCATTGACAGCGGCTGTATCCCCCAGGTGGTAGAGGCGCTGAAGGTCGAGGACTTCTACCTGGAGCACAACCAGGCGCTGTTCGCCACCATGCACGCCATGTTCAGCCACGCCCAGGTCATCGACCCGGTGACGGTGCTGGAGCAGATGCGCCAGAACGGCACCTACGACGACAAGAGCACCCGCAGCTACGTGGTCCAGCTCATCGACGTGACCCCTACCTCCGCCAACGTGCGGGAGTACGTGAAGATCGTCCAGGACAAGGCCCTGCTGCGGCGGATCGCCCAGGCCGTGGACGAGGTCCGGGGCCTGGTGGAGCGCAACGAGGGCAGCGGCCAGGACATCCTGGAGGCGGCGGAGCAGCGGATCTACGCCATCCGCCAGGGCCGTGCCGCCCGGGGACTGATCCCCATCTCCCAGGTGATCCAGGACGTGTACCTGCGTCTGGAGGAGCTGGCGTCCAAGGAGGACCACCTGCCGGGCCTTTCTACGGGCCTCACCGACCTGGATCGGGCCATCTCGGGCCTGAACAACTCGGACTTGATTCTCCTGGCCGCCCGGCCCGGCATGGGCAAGACCTCCATGGCCCTGAACCTGCTGCTGAACACCGGGAAGAGCTCGGGGAAGAGCGTCGTGTTCTTCTCCCTGGAGATGAGCCGGGAACAGCTGGCCATGCGCCTGCTGTCCAACGAGGCGTTTATCGACAACAAGAAGCTCACCACCGGCAACCTGGACGACGAGGACTGGAGCAAAATCGCCCTGGCCTGCGCCGCCCTGAACCAGACGAAAATCCTCATCGACGACAACCCCATGCTCACCGTGGCGGATATGCTGGCCAAGTGCCGCCGGGTGGAGGACCTGGGCCTGATCTGCATCGACTACCTTCAGCTGATGCAGTCCTCCGGCGGCCGGAGCTATGCCGGTGAAAACCGCCAGCAGGCGGTCAGCGACATCTCCCGGTCCCTGAAGATCATGGCCAAGGAGTTAAATGTTCCCGTCCTCTGCCTGAGCCAGCTCTCCCGCGCCAATGAGTCCCGGTCGGACAAGCGCCCCATGCTCTCCGACCTGCGGGAGTCCGGCGCCATCGAACAGGACGCGGACATCGTCCTATTCCTCTACCGGGACGACTACTACAACCCGGACAGCGAGGCCCGGAACCAGGCGGAGTGCATCATCGCCAAAAACCGCCACGGGGAAACTGGTAAAATTATGCTTCAGTGGCTGCCGGAGTTCACCACCTTCTCGGGGCTGGACTGGCAGCATCAGGAGTAACCGCCATGGAGGACATCGTACTGCGGAAGCTCCGGCAGCTAGCCGGAGCCGGGCACATGCTCCCGCCGGGGAGCCGGGTACTCGCAGCGGTCTCCGGCGGTGCGGACTCCATGTGCCTGCTCCACGCCCTGCTGACCCTCCGGGCGTCCCTGGACATCACCGTGGCCGCCGCCCACTTCAACCACCAGCTCCGCCCCGAGGCGGAGGCGGAGGAACGGTTTGTCCGGGCATGGTGCGCGGAGCATGAAGTCCCCTGCCACACCGGCCGGGGAAACGTGGCAGCCCAAGCCGCCGCGGCGGGTACCGGCATCGAGGAGACCGCCCGTCAGCTGCGCTACGCCTTTTTGGAGGATGCGGCGGAACAGGCCGGTGCGGACCGAATCGCCACCGCGCACCATGCCGGGGACAACGCCGAGACGGTGCTGCTCCACCTGATCCGGGGCAGCGGGCTCCGGGGCCTGGGTGGCATCCCGCCGGTGCGTGGGAAGGTGATCCGCCCCCTGCTGACGGTGGAGCGCCGGGAGATCGAGGCGTACCTGGCCCGCCACTGCATCCCCCACGTGGAGGACGCCAGCAACCAGGACACCGCCTATCGCCGCAACTACCTGCGCCGGGAGATTCTGCCCCGGCTGGAGCAGCTGAACCCCCGCCTGAACCAGCGGCTGTGGGAGAGCGCCTGCCAGTTCCGCCGGGAGGACGCCTACCTGGACGGGGCGGCGTCTGCCATACTGGCATCCCTCACCCGGCTGCCGGAGGGGGCGCTTTCTCTGCCCTGCGGGGCGGTGACAGCCCTGCCCGAGGTGCTGGCCCTCCGGGGCATCCAGCTGCTGGCCCGGGAAGCGGACCCGGAGACTGTGCTCTCCGCCGCCCACCGGCAGGCCGTTCTGAATCTGTGCCGTTCCCAACATCCGTCGGGGCAGGTAGATCTCCCCGGTGGACTGGTGGCCCGGCGCAGCTATGACCAGTTGGAACTGGTTCGGACTTCGGAACCGTCCGGGACTTTCGCCCCTGCGGCGCTGGCCCTGCCCGGCGTCACCCTGTGCGGAGGCTGGCAGTTTACCTGCCGGCAGGCGGTCTGCCCGGCGGGGAAGTTCAACCGCCCCCGGACCTTCTATCTGGCCCTGCCGGAACACCCCCGCATTCTGCTGCGGCCCCGCCGGACCGGCGACGTGATCACCCTGCCGGGACGGGACCGGAAAACCGTGAAGAAACTGCTGATCGACGCCAAAATCCCCCGCCGGAACCGGGATGCCCTCCCGGTGTTCGACTGTGAGGGCGTGGTGTGCGCCCTCACTGAATTTGGCGCGGATCAGGCGTTTCTGCCCCAGCCAGGCCAGCTGGCCTGGCTGGTAACTGCCAACGCCATTTCCTAACACGCACGGCTTCGGCCGTGCCGCATCTTAAAAACAAGAACGAAAACAAGAAAAAGAAGGATACACTGCTATGGACATGTCTCAAAACATCGAACGGATTCTCTACAGCGAGGAGGAACTGGCCGCATGTGCCAAGCGCCTGGGCGCACAGATTACGGCGGACTACACCGGCAAGGAGAACATCCTGCTGGTCAGCGTTCTCCGGGGCTCCTATATCTTTATGGCGGACCTGAGCCGGGCCATTGACCTGCCCTGCCTGATCGACTTTATGTCCGTCTCCTCCTACGGTGCGGGCACCTCCAGCAGCGGCCAGGTGGAGATCAAAAAGGATATCTCCTGCTCCATCGAGGGGTACCACGTGATTATCGTGGAGGATATTCTGGACTCGGGCAACACCCTGCACTACCTGATGGGGGTGCTCCAGGCCCGCCACCCGGCCTCCATCCGCATCTGCACCCTGCTGGACAAACCGGAGCGCCGACAGAAACCTATCACCGCCGACTACTACGGCTTCCAAGTTCCCGATGCCTTTGTGGTGGGCTACGGCCTAGACTACAATCAACAGTACCGGAACCTCCCCTACATCGGCATTTTGAAGGAGGAGGTCTACAGCAAGTAACCCCTCCGTCCTAATAGAGCAAAGGAAGTGATTCCCCATTGAGAAAAAGCACGCATAGGGATTATGTCCTCTACCTGGTCCTGATTCTGGCCCTGATCACCCTGTTCTGGTATCTGACCGGCAGCCGAAGCACCTCCAGCGTCAGTTACAGCAGGATGGTTCAGCTGTTCGAGGCGGAGCAGGTGGAGTCTTTTACCGTCCAGAACAACGTGGTAGAGATGAAGCTGAAGGAGCCGCTGGACGGCAAGGAGGAGGCCGCCTGCTCCATCTCCAGCTTCGACGCCTTCTACAGCGACCTGAACGACCTGATTCAGAAGCAGAAGGCCGACGGCACCCTTACCGACTACGACTACAAGAAGGACACCCAGCCCATCAACTGGCTCTCTCTGCTGCCCTCCATCCTGTCGCTGGTGATGGTGTTCCTGGTCCTGATGATGCTGGTGCGCCAGAACAACGCCGGGAACAACGGCGGCCTGTCCCAGTTCGGCAAGGCCAAGTTCACCTCGGCGGACCAGATGAAGAAAAAGGTCACCTTCCACGACGTGGCCGGGGCCGAGGAGGAGAAGGGTGAACTGGAGGAGGTCGTGGACTTCCTCAAGGACCCGGCCAAGTACACCGTCCTGGGCGCCCGAATCCCCAAGGGGATTCTGCTGGTGGGCCCTCCCGGCACCGGTAAAACCCTGCTGGCCAAAGCGGTGGCCGGCGAGGCCGGCGTGCCTTTCCTGTCCATCTCCGGCTCTGATTTTGTGGAGCTGTACGTGGGCGTAGGCGCCAGCCGGGTCCGGGACCTCTTTGAGGAGGCCAAAAAGACCGCTCCCTCCATCGTCTTTATCGACGAGATCGACGCCGTAGGCCGCCAACGCGGCGCGGGCCTGGGTGGTGGACACGACGAACGGGAACAGACCCTGAACCAACTGCTGGTGGAGATGGACGGTTTCGAAGGCAACTCCGGCGTGATCGTCCTGGCAGCCACCAACCGGGTGGACATTCTGGACCCGGCGCTGCTGCGGCCGGGCCGGTTTGACCGGCAGATTTACGTGGGCCTGCCCGACATCAAGGGCCGCACCGAGGTGCTGAAGGTCCACTCCCGAAAAAAGCCCCTGGCAGAGGATGTGAATCTGGCCACCCTGGCCAAGGCCACCGGCGGGTTTACCGGCGCGGACCTGGAAAACCTGATGAACGAGGGCGCCCTGCTGGCCGCCCGGAAGAATCAGCCCTGCATCACCATGGAGGACCTCCACGAGGCCACCATCAAGGTCATCGCAGGCCCGGAGAAGAAGAGCCAGGTGGTCACCCCCCACGCCCGGAAGCTCACCGCCTATCACGAGGCCGGGCACGCCATCGCCATGCACGCCCTGCCCACCCATGATCCGGTCCATCAGATCACCATCGTGCCCCGAGGCCAGGCCGGCGGTATGACCATCGCCCTGCCCCAGGAGGATAAGGTGTTCCGCTCCCGCAACGAGCTGTTCGAGGACATCGTGGCTCTGCTGGGCGGCCGGGTGGCCGAGGACATGG
The DNA here is from genome assembly GCA_003150485.1 of Clostridiales bacterium. Classification (GTDB taxonomy): domain Bacteria; phylum Bacillota; class Clostridia; order Oscillospirales; family Oscillospiraceae; genus Onthomonas. Next base: position 11,046 of record QALX01000010.1, on the reverse strand, counting down.
TGCTGGGGGACATCTCCACCGGCGCCTCCAGCGATTTGCAGCGGGCCACCGCCATTGCCCACGCCATGGTGGCCAAGTACGGTATGAGCGATCAGCTGGGCGCTGTGGTCTACGACGATCAGAAGGGCGAGGTATTTATTGGCCGCTCCATGGCCCAATCCAAGCCCTACTCCGAGTCGGTGGCCGCCGCCATTGACCACGAGGTGAAGACCCTCATCGACCGGGCCTATGAGAAGTGCCAGGGACTGCTGAAGCAGTATCTCCCTCAGCTGGAGATCACTGCCCAGTACCTCCTGGAGCACGAAACCATGTCCGCCGCCGACTTCGAGGCCGTTTTCTCTCAGGACACGCCAGGGGCGCTGCCCCTGGACCCCGCAAGCCTTTAAAAAGGCTTGACCGAAATTTTCTTCGCTTGCGCCCATTCAACGGGACGTGGGTAAAATGCCGATTAACATCGGCATAGGGGGACAATAAAGCAAGAAACCGGAACCTTTTTATCGTAAAAGGTTCCGGTTTTTATGATTTGTTCTATTCCGATAGCCGACGCAAGTCGGCTTCTGCCCGCTTAGCAGGCCATAGGCGCGCAGCGCAAATAAAGTTTTCGCCCAGCCTTTTTAAGCGAGACTCCAAATCTGTGATTTGGCCAGTCGAACTTACACAGAGTGCAAAAGGCTGGTGGGGGTCCAGGGGGCTTTGCCCCCTGACAGCGCCCTTGCCGGGGTCCGGGGCGGTGCCCCGGGTCATACCTCCATGATGACAGGAAGAATCATGGGACTGCGCTTGGTCTTTTTATACAGAAAGCTGGAGATCTCGCCTTTGACGGCGCCCTTAATGGCGGCCCAGTCGGTGAGGCGGCGGGACTCGCAGTCGTAGATCACCTGGGTCGCCAGCTGCTTCAGCTCCTCCATCAGCCCTTCGGACTCCTTCACGTAGACGAAGCCTCGGGAGACGATGTCGGGCCCGGTGACCAGGGAGCCATCGTTGCCGGACAGGGTGAGCACCACGACAATCACGCCATCCTCAGCCAGACGCTTCCGGTCCCGCAAGACCACGCTGCCCACGTCGCCCACGCCGTAGCCGTCCACCAGCACCCGGCCGGAAGGCACGCTGCCCGCCAGCTTGATGTGGTCCCGGGTCAGCTCGATAACCCGGCCGGTCTCGCTGATGACAATATTCTTGGGGTCCATCCCCATGCGCCGGGCCAGCTGGGCGTGTATCTTCAGATGCCGCTGCTCCCCGTGGACCGGGATAAAGAACTTGGGCTTGACTAGGGCATGCATCATCATCAGCTCCTGCTGACAGGCGTGGCCGGAGACGTGGAGGTCACCCAGCCGCTCGTTGACCACCTCGGCGCCCTTCCGGTACAGCTCGTTGATCACGGTGCCGATGGCGTTCTCATTGCCGGGGATAGCGGAGGCGGAGATAATCACCCGGTCGCCGGGCTGAATCTCAATCTGCCGGTGAGTGGAGAAGGCGATCCGGGTCAGGGCGGACATGGTCTCCCCCTGGCTGCCGGTGGTAACGATGCAGACCTTGCTGCTGGGCAGGCTCTTAATCTGGTTGATGTCCACCAAGGTTCCCTGGGGCACAGTCATGTAGTTCAGTTTTGTGGACACCTTCAAGGCATTTTCCATGCTGCGGCCGATCACAGCCACCTTTCTGCCGTACCGGGCGGCCACATTCATGACCTGCTGGATGCGGTCCACGTTGGAGGAAAAGGTGGTGACGATAATCCGCTGGTCACAGCTGTTGAACAGGGCGTCGAAACTGTCCCCCACGCTGCGCTCGCTCTTGGTAAAGCCGGCCCGCTCCACATTGGTGGAATCGCACAGCAGGGCCAGTACGCCCTCCTTCCCCAGCTGTCCCAGGCGGGCCAGATCGGCCATGCCGCCGGAGATGGGGGTGGGGTCGATCTTAAAATCGCCGGTGTGGACACACATGCCCACGGGAGTGCGAATGGCAAAGGCCACCGCGTCGGCGATGGAGTGGTTAATGTGAATAAACTCCACCGTAAACTGACCGGCCTTAACCCGGTCCCCGGCGGCGCAGGTGTGGATTTTGGTCTGCTTGAGCAGGCCGTGTTCCTCCAGCTTCAGCTCCACCAACCCTGCGGTCATCCGGGTAGCGTAGATCGGCGCCTGAATGCTCCGCAGCACGTAGGGCAGCGCGCCGATATGGTCCTCATGGCCGTGGGTCAGGAAGATGCCGCGGATCTTCTCCTGGTTTTTCATCAGATAGCTGATGTCGGGAATCACCACGTCGATGCCGTACATGTCGTCATCCGGGAAGCCCATGCCGCAGTCCACCACGATGAGGTCGTTTCCATATTCGAACACAGTCATGTTCTTGCCGATCTCATCCAGACCGCCCAGGGCGACAATTTTCAATTTTTCTGCCATAATTGTGGTATTTCACTCCTTATTCATTTCATTTATGTAACCGGAGCGCGGCGCACCCTCAGTCCGGCGGGCCGGGAGACAGGCCCTGATCCTCCTGTCTGCACCGGCGGCGAGCTGGGGGCCGCCCCTGTTTTCCCAGGTTGGCTGCTCTCCGGTTTTCCAATTCATTTTCTCACATTGCCTCAGCACCACCCATGCCCGAGGCATACCCTATTGTTTTAGTATACCATATCATCCACAGAAAGTATACCAGAGAAATTCACAACCGATCCCACTGGCTGGCCTCCCGGGCCATAAAGTCGCACAATTCCCGGGCGATTTCCGCCTCCGGCCCCTCTGCGGCCAGGCGCAGGGCCTCCTGGTTTCCGGCGGGAGCCACCCAGACCGAGCCGCCCTCCAGATCCACCCGCATCCCGTGTTCCATCCGCCGGGCGTCGGGGAAGCGTTTCGACAATGCCCCCATCACCGCACTGCGCCCTCCGTGGAGGGGGATCACCCGCCGCTGGACCCGGCAGCCGGGGAGCTGGCGGACCAGTTCGGTCAGGGGCTGGCCGGAGTGCTGGAGCTGCCGCACGATGAGGCAGGCGGCAAAGAGGGCATCCCCCAGGCAGCGCTGCCGTCCCACCCAGGGCCCCCGTTTCACCTGGCCGTCCAGACTGTGAATCAGCCGTTCCGCCGCAGCCGGGGCCTCTGGGGGCAGGGCAATCACCCGTTCCCCCGCCTCCAGCAGGGCCAGGCAGGTCAGCAGCAGCACTTCCTCCCGGGAGAGCGGTGCGCCCTGCTCGGTCCACACCGCCAGCTCCCGGCCACCCTGCCGGGCGGCGAACACCGGGACGCCCTTCTGCTGGCTCCGGCTGACCTGACAGCCCAGCCATTCCAGGCCGCTGGCCAGCAGTTCTCCGCCTTCTTCCGGCACCGCCGCCGCAACGGGATGGGAACCGGCCGGCCCCGCCGCCTGGACCGCCGCCGCCAGATAGCTCTCGCTGACGTTGGCCAGCGCCCGGCGGCCGCCCATCCGTTGAGCCGGGGGCCGCCGGAGACTGCGGCGGAGCAACGTGCTCTCCAGCTTCCGCTGCCGGTCCCGAGAGAGCAGCTGCCCCTGGGGCCCAAAGCAGTACAGCTGCAGCCGGTCCCCCTGCTGCTGCAAAAACAGGCCGCCGGTGAGGCCATAGAACTCCCCCATCCAGGACGCGGCGGCAGGGCTTACGCCGTCGTGGTCCACCACCCAGCCGCCGGCGGCGGTGACGCCGGCAGCGGCAGCCAGCGCCAGGGTCTCCGCCCCGGGGCCGCCGGACCAGCCCACCGCCACTTGACCGGACTCCTCCGCCAGGGCGCTGCCCAGGTCCAACACCAGCTCCGGCCCCAGATCGCCGCCGATGAGGCCGGAGATAATCCCGTCATCGTCAAAGACCAGTCCACCCGGTCCCGGCCCGCTGACCAGGGAGGCGGTCAGCCGGCTTCCGGCCTTCACCTGCAAGCCGGGCCAGACCCGCACCTGGGGCCGCAGGACGCCGTGGTCGCCCACCGTGGCATTGGCCCCCACCACCGCGCCGGGGTAGAGACTGCACCCATCTCCTACCCGGGCGTTGGGGCAGAGGATCGCCCCCTCCAGCTGGCTCTCGGCACCTACGGCGGCACCCATCACCACGGTCCGGCGCAGGACGCTCTCCCGGCCCACGGTGGCCCCCCGCTCCAGCACGGTGTGGGGACCGAGTTTGCTCCAGGGGCCCAGCTGGACCTCCGGACCAATCCAACAGGGGGCAGTGACCTCCGCCGACTCATCCAGAGGCGCAGCGCTCCAGATGCCGTCCCCTCGCTGGGGCAGACCCAGGTCCAGAATCACCTTTCCGTCCAGGGCGTCCACCACCGTCTGGAGATAAGTGCCGCATTCCCCCATGTCCCGCCAGTAGCCCCGGGGGACCTGGCCATAGAGAGGCCGCTTGTCCCGGAGGAGCTGGGGGAAGAGATCCTTGCTGAAGTCAAAGCTGCGCCCGTCAGGCACCCGATCCAGCACCGCCGGGGAGAGCAGATAGACGCCGGTGTTCACCTGGTCGGTAAACACCTGGCCCCAGCCGGGCTTTTCCACAAAGGCAGTGACCCGCCCCTCCTCGTCGGTGCGCACCAGGCCGTACTCCAACGGCTCCGCCACCCGGTGGAGGAGCAGGGTGGCCTCGGCCCGGCGCTCCCGGTGGAGCCGGGCGCAGTCGGCCAGGTCGAAGTCACAGACACAGTCGCCGCTGATGACGATAAAGTCCTCCTGGCCCAGAAAGTCCCGGCAGGCTTTTACGCCGCCGGCGGTACCCAGGGGCTGCTCCTCGTAGAAGTATTCCAGACGCATCCCCCACCTGCTGCCGTCGCCGAAGTAACCGGTGACCGCCTCGGGGAGGTAGTGGAGGGTGATGGCCGCCTCCTCCACGCCGTTTTTCCGCAGCAGCAGCAGAATGTGTTCCAGCACCGGCTTGCCGAAGAGGGACACCATGGGCTTCGGCAGCTCCGTCGTCAGGGGTTGGAGCCGGGTACCGGCGCCCCCCGCCAAAATGACCGCTTTCATAGTAAAAGGCCGTCCTTTCCCAGAATTTCTTCTAGTATGGACGGCCTGCCGGCTCTTTATGCTCTGTTCTGTTGTCGGTTACAAATGGCCGCAGCCGCAGTCCACTGGCATGGTGTCATCCTCCCGGATCCAGTCCGCCACCGGCACCACGGTATACGCCGTCTTGGTGTTGCGGATCACCACCCGCTCGATCCCCGCGTTGATAATCAGCCTCCGGCACATGGAGCAGGAGGTGGTCTCCCCCAGCAGCTGGCCGGTTTTGGCGTCCCGGCCGGAGAGATACAGGGTGCTGCCCAGGGCGTCGCTGCGGGCGGCTGAGATAATGGCGTTGGCCTCAGCGTGGACGCTGCGGCAGAGCTCATAGCGCTGGCCGCTGGGCACCTGCAATTCCTCCCGGGTGCAGCGGCCCAGATCCACGCAGTTCTGCCGTCCCCGGGGTGCGCCGTTGTAGCCGGTGGAGATGATCTCGTCGTTGCGCACCAGAATCGCCCCGTAGTGCCGCCGGAGGCAGGTGGAACGCTCCAGCACGGCGTCGGCAATATCCAGATAGTAGTTGACCTTGTCCACTCGTTTCTGTTCCATAACGTCCCTCCTTCTCTACGCCATATTATACGGAACCGCAGGGCGCTTTACAAGAAAAAGTCCCAGAAAACCTCCTGGTTTTCTGGGACCTGATCGCTGTTTTTGTCAGTCTTCCGCAGCAAGGACTGCCTGATAGTAGCTCCTACCGGTCTCCAGGGTGCTGGTCAGCACCCCCAGGGGGTAGTCGTTCATCCCGGCCTCGGTGACGGTTCTGGTCAGGGCCGTGACATCGGCGCCGGCGTCCGGGGTCAGCCACACCCGGCTCAGGCCGGAGAGATTCTCCAGGGTCTGACCGCTGTGGGCATTGCTGCCGGTCTGGATGGTGCTCTGGTCGGTGACCGCCGACAGCTTGGCACCCCCTGCCGTAGCGGCCTGGGCAGCCTTGGTATAGAAGTCGCCGATGACAGAGGCGAACTGGGTCGCGTCGTAGTCGCTGCCGGTCTGGATATACTCCAGGTTGCCCCGGGTGGGATAGCCTGCGTTGTCCAGAAGAATCTCATCGAATCCCATGGCCGCCAGCTCGCCTACGATGCCGGTCAGGTAGTCCCGCACCTCGGTTTTGGTGGGGTTGCCCCAGCCCACATCGGTGTCATCCATCCAGTGATAGCCGTAGGTGGTGGAGAAGCTGAAGGCATCCTTCCCGCTCATGGCGTGATCCTGGAAACAGTCCACATAGGCGATGAGATAGGTTCCCTGGTCCTTCAGGTTCCGGACGGCCTGGGCCACCTCCTGGCCCGTGGCATCCAGCTCCGAGACCCCCAGCTCCCTTGCCATGTCCAGCTGGGACGCGTAGGCCAGCTTGCCGCTGGATTCCTTCATCTCCAGCACCACGCCGTTGGCCCCCTTCTGTTCCAGCAGGCCGGACACGTCGCCGCCCAGCAGTTCCTCCCGGGTGAGGGGAACGGCGCGGACCATGTCCTCGGTGTTGGCCGGCTCCTGGGGAACGTCGCTCCCGCCGCTGGTGACCACGGCGCTGACGTCCGGCTCCGAAGCGGCGCCCCCCTCCTGGGGCTGGGCAGAGCCAGAGCCGTCATCAGTCTGCTGGGCCCAGGGGAGCTCCAGCTTGCCGCCGTCGCTGGAATAGACCATGTAGCGCTGCAGCCCCCAGATGGTCAAAATCAGGCTGAGTACCACAACCGCCAACACGATCACAATTACCTTGATCACCGGCGAGGGTCCTCCGCCTCCGTAATAAGTATGGTATCCGTACCGATCTCGTCTTCTCATGCCCTTTCGCCTCATTTTATTACACACTTTCTGTGCCGAGGCGCCGTTTCTCTCTCCGCCTCAGGCTTTATTCCTCTCGCTTCAGCGCCCGCTCCAGCACGGTCAGGCCCGTCCGAACCTGCTCCACCTCTTCGGGACTCAGTTTTTCAATCAGACCGGGGAAACTCTCCAGCACTGAGCCCTCCAGTTCCTCCTGCACCTCCTCAAAGTGGGGGGTCAGGTTGACATAGACCACCCTTCGGTCCCGCTCCGAACGGACCCGCTGAATCAAATCCATCTGTTCCAGCCGGTCCAGCACGCCGGAGATGGTGCTGTTGGCACTTCCGGTGGCCCGGGCCAGCTCGCTGATGGGCATGGAGCCCTCCGAGCTCAGAAGCGAGAGCACCAGGGTCTGGGGAAACGTCAGATTCACGCTGCCGAACCGGCCCCGGAACTCCTCCGAGATGCTGCGGTAAATCCGGAGGTAGGCGTGTAGGATCTCTTTTGCGGTCTGCATATCATTGAACACCCTTTCCTGAATGCTGCCAAACGGTTATATTTCTGTCACAATATAGTCAGCATACTGGAAAGGAATCGGGAAAGTCAACACGGCGCCCCCGGAATTTACGGATTATTCACATTAGCTTCATGGAATGTTTCTATTTTGCGGAGTGCCGTTCTCCATACCTCATTTTCCCAATCTTTGCGGGAAAAGTCAAGGGTTATTTGTCGCCGGAGGCCCCTCGTCCTCCCCTCACTGGTCCAGGTAGCTGGACGTGCGGTACTGAAGGGCCTCAGCCAGGTGGCTGACCTGGATGGCCTCGGACTGGTCCAGGTCAGCGATGGTCCGGGCCACCCGGAGGATCCGGTCGTAGCTTCGGGCGGTCAGCTGCATCCGGTCATAGGCCTGGCGCATCAGCGCGGTGCCCCCGTCGTCCAGCACGCAGTAGGTCCGCAGCTCCTCCTGGCCCATCTGGGCGTTGCAGATCAGCCGCTCTCCCTTCCTGCCCTCGTAGCGCCGGTTCTGGACCTGCCGGGCGGCGTTGACCCGGCGGCGAATCTCCGCCGAGGGCTCTCCCGGCTCCCGGCGGGTCAGCTCCCCGAAGTCCAGGGCCGGCACCTCTACCTTAATATCAATCCGGTCCATCAGCGGCCCGGAGATCCGGCTCCGGTACCGCTTCACCTCGCTGAGGCTGCACCGGCACCGGCCCGACGGGTGGCCGTACCAGCCGCATTTGCACGGGTTCATGGCGCACACCAGCATAAACCGGCTGGGATAGGTCATGGTCCCGGACACTCGGGAGATCTGGACCTGTCCGTCCTCCAGAGGCTGGCGGAGCACCTCCAGGGTGGCGTTCTGGAACTCGGGGAGCTCGTCCAGGAAGAGGACCCCGTGGTGCGCCAGGGAGATCTCGCCGGGCTTTGGAACGCTGCCGCCGCCGGCCAGGGCCCGGGCAGAGATGGTGTGGTGGGGGGCCCGGAAGGGCCGCCTGGTCAGCAGTGGGTGGCGGCTGTCCGTCATGCCGCAGACCGACCACAGCTCGGTGGCCTCCAGGGACTCCTGCCGGGTCAAGTCCGGGAGGATGGAGGGCAGGCGCTTGGCCAGCATACTCTTCCCCGCCCCCGGAGGGCCCACCATCAGCACGTGGTGCCCGCCGGCGGCGGCGATCTCCAGGGCCCGTTTGGCCTGCTCCTGGCCCTTCACGTCGGCGAAATCGGGCACTCCTTCCTCCGTCTCCAACGGCTCCGCCCCCTCCGCCGGGGGAATCTGGGTCCGGCCGGACAGGTGCTCCACCAGCTGATTCAAGGTTTCTACGGGATAAACGGTGATTTCACCGGCTAAAATAGCTTCAGACGCGCTGTCCGCGGGGACGAACAGCCCCCGCATTCCGGCCCGCCGGGCGGCCAGGGCCATTGAGAGCATCCCCCGGACCGGCCGCAGCTGGCCGGAGAGGGCCACCTCCCCCACAAAGCCCCAGGGCTCCAGATCCGCCTCCAGCTGGCCGCTGCCCTGGAGCAGACCCACCAGCATGGGCAGGTCGTAGACCGTGCCCTCCTTCCGCCGGTCCGCCGGGGCCAGGTTCACGGTGATCCGGCTGACCGGAAAGGCAAAGCCGCTGTTTTTCACCGCCGAGCGTACCCGGTTCCGGGCCTCTTTCACCGCCGCGTCCGGCAGTCCCACCACGTCAAAGGCAGGCAGCCCGCCGGAGATGTCGCACTCCACCTTCACCTCGTATCCGGATACACCGTAAAGCCCCAGAGACCGCACCGACGATACCACAGCAATCCACTCCTTTCAGCCAGAGAATGATTTCCTGTTATTGTACTGTATCCCCTGGGAAATTGCAACACACCGCCGGAGGAACTGCAAACTTTTTCGATTTATTTTTTCCATCGACCCCCGCTTCTTCCCCCGGACCGGCCGGCGGCCCTGCCCCCTCGGGCCCACCCATTCCGCGCCACGATTTGTCAACTTTCCCCCGGCTTCCGGCGCACCGGCGCCGCCCGAGCATCCCCCGCCCCGGCACATCCCCTCCGCCAGTGGCTCCGGCGGCGCTGCCCTGGACTTTTTCCCGGGCCGTCCGTGGAATTGCCCTGCTTTTTTCCCTCCCCGCTTTGTTTTTTTGTGGACTTTATCGCTTTCCCACCCTAAACCGCTGAATAACACCGTCAGAATCCTACCTTTCCCGCCGGAAAACGGGGCCTGCGGGAGATGGGGCTGCCGACCATTCGAAAAAACACATTCGTCAAACACTTTGTCAAAAGAAAGCCGCATTTATTTGCCAAAAATCTTCCCTTTTTCTTTCCCATTCCCGAATCTTTCTTCATTTTTCCACCCACTTCTCCCCCTGCCGCCCCGATTTCCAGTTATATTTTTTTATTTACAAACGGGTCAATTACTGTTATGATAGGTTTATTTAACGTATCCTGTTAAATGATTGATCGCGAGGTACTACAAAGGAGGATACTACAAATGGTAGTCAGAAAGAAGAAATCAATGGACGCCAACAACGCGGCGGCGTGGGTCTCCTACGCCTTTACCGAAGTCGCGGGCATCTATCCGATTACCCCTTCCAGCCCCATGGCCGACTACGTGGACCAGTGGTCCGCCCAGGGTCAGAAGAATATCTTTGGCAATCCTGTCAAGGTGATTGAAATGCAGTCTGAGGCCGGTGCAGCCGGTACGGTGCACGGCTCCCTCTCCGCCGGCGCCCTCACCACCACCTATACCGCTTCCCAGGGCCTGCTGCTCATGATTCCCAATATGTATAAAATTGCAGGCGAACTGCTCCCCGGCGTCTTTCACATCGCCGCTCGGGCCCTGACCACCCATGCCCTGAACATCTTCGGTGATCACGAGGACGTCATGGCCTGCCGTCAGACCGGTTTCGCCATGCTTGCCGAGTCCAACCCCCAGGAGGTCATGGACCTGTCTCCTGTGGCCCATCTGGCCGCCATTGAGAGCCGCGTCCCCTTCCTGAACTTCTTCGACGGCTTCCGCACCTCCCACGAAATTCAGAAGCTCTCTGTCTGGGACTACTCGGATCTGGCCGATATGGTGGACATGGAGGCCGTGGAGGCCTTCCGCGCCCGCTCCCTCAACCCCAATCACGGCATCACCAAGGGCTGCCACGAGAACGATGACACCTTCTTCCAGCACCGTGAGGCCAGCAACAAGTTCTACGACGCCGTGCCCGCCGTCGTGGAAAAGTATATGGCCAAGATCAACGAGAAGCTGGGCACCGATTACAAGCTCTTCAACTACTACGGCGCCCCTGACGCCGACCGGGTCATTATCGCCATCGGCTCCATCAACGACGTGGCCTCCGAGGTGGTGGACTACCTGAACGCCCGGGGCGAAAAGGTGGGCCTGGTCACTGTCCGCCTCTACCGGCCCTTCTCCGCGGAACGGCTCCTGGAGGCCATCCCCGCCAGCGCCAAGAAGATCGCCGTCCTGGACCGGACCAAAGAGCCCGGCGCCCTGGGCGAACCCCTGTATATGGACGTGATCACCGCCCTGGCCAAGGCAGGACGCAACGACGTCACCGTCACCGGCGGCCGCTACGGCCTGGGCTCCAAGGACACGCCCCCCGCCTCCGTCTTCGCCGTGTACGAGGAGCTAGCCAAGGACGCCCCCAAGGAGCACTTCACCATCGGCATCAACGATGACGTGACCTACCTGTCCCTGGAGGAGAAGCCCGCTCCCAGCACCTCCGCTCCCGGCACCATCGAGGTCAAATTCTGGGGTCTGGGCGGCGACGGCACCGTAGGCGCCAACAAGAACTCCATCAAGATCATCGGCGACCA
>QALX01000006.1 GCA_003150485.1 Clostridiales bacterium | reverse complement strand
TGATTGCGGTGAGGGTCCACCTGTTCCCATTCCGAACACAGAAGTTAAGCTCATCTGCGCCTACGATACTTGGCTGGCGACGGCCCGGGAAAATTGGTAGTGCCAACATCATGACAGGGGGACCTGATCGAAAGGTCCGGTCTCCCCTTTATATTCCTCAATAGCTCAGTTGGTAGAGCGCGCGGCTGTTAACCGCGTTGTCGTAGGTTCGAGTCCTACTTGGGGAGCCATAAATGCCGCCACGCGGTGCTTTCGTGTGGCGGCATTTCTTCTAAAGTCTTTATTTGGGCCTTTAGCTCAGTTGGTTAGAGCGTCCGGCTCATAACCGGATGGTCCTGGGTTCGAGCCCCCGAAGGCCCACCAGCGTTTCATCAGGGTTGTGCAAGGCCTTAGCTAGATAGGGGTATAGCTCAGCAGGTAGAGCAGCGGTCTCCAAAACCGCGTGCCGAGGGTTCGATTCCTTCTGCCCCTGCCACGTAAGCCGCAACGTTTGTTGTTCATATATTATTTTACTTTATTTCAAATTGGCCCGGTAGTTCAGTTGGTTAGAACGCTAGCCTGTCACGCTAGAGGTCGTCGGTTCGAGCCCGATCCGGGTCGCCAATTTGCTGCTATAGCTCAGCAGGTAGAGCGCATCCTTGGTAAGGATGAGGTCAGCAGTCCGAATCTGCTTAGCAGCTCCAAAAAACCGTGCAATCAAAAGATTGCACGGTTTTTTGTCGGATTTTTCTGCTCTGTATTATTGGAATAATAGCCATTTTACGCAGGTGGGAATTGACAGCAAACCAAATTATGGTATACTATAGGTGGTAAGAAGAAGCGCCCCACGTGGGCAAGGTAAGATGTCAACGCAAACAAGCGGGGAAATACCCGGTATCCGATGGGGTGCCGGGTATTTGCTTTGCAGATAGGTCCGGCGCATAATAGGTTTCAATTTCAAGCTGGTCATGCTATAATACTTTCAACGGTTCGCCCAAGTGCGGAAAATGGACAGTTCAGAACGGTTTCTGATTCATTTTAGCAGTCTGGCGAGGGAAGAGGAGGCTTTTTATGAACGTTGCGTTCTGCTTCCGGCTGACGCCGGCAAAAATTGTACTGCGAGGATTTTTGGCGCTGATTCTGTTTGGAACCTGCCTGCTGATGCTCCCCGCTGCATCGGTCCAACCTGGCGGCGCCGGATTTCTAACGGCATTTTTCACCGCAACCTCTGCCACCTGCGTCACCGGGCTGATCGTCCTGGACACGGCCACCGGCTGGACGCTTTTTGGGCAGCTGGTGATCCTGACCCTGATCCAGATTGGCGGTATGGGTGTGGTTACCGTGGCCGTATCCTTGTCCCAGATTGCCGGGAAACGGATCGGGCTGGCCAGCCGCTTCCTTCTGCAGGAGTCCATCGGCGCGCCCCAGATCGGCGGTATCATCCGTCTGCTCCGCTTTATCCTGCGCATGACCCTGACCTTTGAGGGGATTGGTGCCTGTCTCTTTGCCATCCGATTTGTGCCCCAGTACGGCCTCCTGCGGGGCATCTGGTACAGCGTGTTCCATGCCATCTCCGCATTTTGTAATGCGGGCTTTGACTTGATGGGCCATAGAGCTCCTTTTTCCTCTCTAACTGGTTACGTAGGGGACCCGCTGGTCAACTGTACCACTATGGCGCTGATTGTTGTGGGCGGTATCGGTTTTTTTGTCTGGGAGGATCTATCCAAGAACAAATTCCACTTCCGTGCCTACACCCTTCAAACCAAGCTGGTGCTCACCGTCACCGGCCTGCTGATCGTGTTGCCCACCCTCTGGTTTTTCTGCTGGGAGTTTGACAGCTGGGACCTGACCCTGGGCCAGCGGTTCTGGGCATCCCTGTTCCAGGCGGTGTCACCTCGGACGGCGGGCTTTAACACCGTGGATCTGGCTCAGCTCAACGGCGGTTCCAAACTGCTGACCATCTGCCTGATGCTGGTGGGCGGCTCTCCGTCCTCCACGGCCGGCGGCATCAAGACCACGACCCTGGCGATTCTGCTGCTGTCGGTCCGGGCCGGATTCAAAGGAAACAACGAGGTACACTGCTACGGCCGGAAGATTCCCCAGCAGGTGATTCTGCGGGCCCTGGTGGTCACCGTCCTCTACGGGGCGATGTTCCTGGTTGCCGGACTGTGTATCAGCCAGCTGGAGCCCATTCTGCTTTCGGAGTCCCTCTTTGAGTGTGCCTCCGCCATCGGCACGGTGGGATTGACCCTGGGTGTTACCAACCAGCTCCACGGGGTGTCCCAGTTGATTCTGATCCTGCTTATGTACTTTGGCCGGGTCGGGGGACTGACCATGGTTTACGCGGTGTCAGGGGGCAGCAAACGGCCCCGGCACACTTACCCGGAAGAATCCATCGGAATTGGATAAGAAGAAATGGAGGAAAGAATGGCAAAATCTGTGTTATTGATTGGCCTAGGCCGGTTTGGCTACCATATGGCAGAGCGGATGCAGGAGCTGAAGGACGAGGTCCTGGGCGTAGATATCGACGAGGACAAGGTAGAGCAATGCCTGTCCTGCCTGACCAGCGCCCAGATTGCCGACGCCACCGACGAGAACTTTATCCGCACCCTGGGGGTGCGCAACTTTGACGTGTGTGTTGTGGCTATCGGGGACAACTTCCAGGCGTCTCTGGAGGTGACGGCGCTGCTGAAGGACTTTGGCGCCCAGTTTGTGGTGTCCCGTGCGGCGGGGGAGATCCATGCCAAGTTCCTGCTGCGCAACGGAGCGGACCAGGTGATCTATCCGGAACGGGATATGGCCCGCCATGCTGCCGTCAAATACTCCGCCAACCACGTGCTGGACTTCTTCCAGCTGACGCCGGAGTACGCCATTTACGAGATCTCGGCGCCCAAGGAGTGGATGGGCAAGAGCATTGAGGAGCTTCAGGTCCGCCGCAAGCACCATGTGAATATTCTGGCTGTCCGGGTGGGGGAGACGGTGGACCCGGTGGTGAGTCCTGCCTACCGGTTTACCGGTCAGGAGAGCATCTTTATCCTGGGCGCCAGCAAGGAGGTCAAACCCTTTTTGTAACCGTTGAGAAACATTAGCACTCAAAACAAAAGAGTGCTAATGTTTACAGGCCGTTCATAATTTTGACAAAGATTCTTCATAAGAAAGGGCTATCCTACAAGCATAGAAAAGGTGATCACCCGCTCCGCCATCCCCCATCCCAACTGGATGCCGGATGACCGCATCTATCTTGCGACGGCGTACAATCCGCACCCACCGTAGCATAGAAATGAATCGGATTGAATTCAAATTTCATTGGAGGCATTTTTATGTTTGGTATGACTACGTTTCGTCCCAATTCCTTTTTGACGGACCCCTTCCAGGAGTTTGAGAATCTGGCGACTACCTTCTTCGGCCCCGGCGGCAGCCCTGATTTCAGCATGGATATCAAGGACAACGGCGACAGCTATCAGCTCAAGGCCGACCTGCCCGGCGTGGAGAAGGAAGATCTGCACATCGACCTGAACGGCGACGCCATGACCATCTCTGCCCAGCGCCACTCCCAGTATGAGGAGAAGGACCAGCAGGGCAACTACGTCCGCTGCGAACGCTCCTTCGGCAGCTTCAGCAGAACCTTTGATGTGTCCGGCGTAGACACCGAGCACGTGACGGCGGCGTATCAGAACGGGGTGCTGACCCTGGAGATGCCCAAGAAGGCGGAAGCCGTACCGGAGTCCAGAAGGCTGGAAATCAGGTAAACCAGTTCACGGGGCGTTTTACCTTTGTAAAACGCCCCGTTTTTCTTTTTTGCGGCGATAGGAGGACGGAGTTTCCGGGCATCCTAAAACAGAGAACGGAGAAAGGGGACTTGACCGTGCATTTTTTTACCTATGAAAGCGAGCTGCCTGCGGGGGCGGGCTTTTCGCTCTTTGGAACCGCCCACCTGTGCTGGATGGGCGGGATTGTCCTGGCGGTGATCGTGCTGACGGCACTCTTTCTCCAGCAGCCCGAATACCGGCAGCGAACCTACAGCCGGCGCCTGGCGGTCCTTCTGTGCCTGCTGATTGCAGTCGAAAAAGCGGTGCTGGCCCTGACCGGTCATCTGACGGTGTACAGCCTGCCCCTGCACCTGTGCGAGCTGGCGCCTTTTTTGTACCTGCTGTTTTCGTGGCGGAGCTGGAACTGGCTGGGCCAGGTACTCTATACCCTGTGCCTGCCCGGGGCGGCGGCGGCCCTGGTGTTTCCGGACTGGACAGTCTATCCCCAGTGGAGCCTGATGAATATCAACAGTTTTCTGGTCCACGGCCTGCTGATCCTCTTTCCGGTGCTCCAGCTGGCGGCGGGAACCATCCGGCCCCGGCTGTCCGCCATCTGGAAGCCCCTGCTGTTCCTGGCGGTGGTGACGCCGCCCATCTGGCTGTTCAACCGGACCTGGGGCACCAATTATTTCTTTCTCAACACTGCGTCCCCCAACTCCCCGCTGGCCCTGCTGCTGGAGGTGACCGGCCCTGCCTGGTACCTGCCCGCCTACGCCCTGCTGGCGGTGGCGGTGATGGTGGTGCTGCTGCTTCCCTGGCACTGGCGGCGGGAGTGAAAAGGCGGTTGAGCGGCAGTCTGTGACAGGCAGGCTGCCGCTTTTTTTGTGGGGGAAGGGAGAAAGAGACGTCCGGTCGAGAAAATGGCAGTATAGTCCGTTCCGATTTCCATAAACTGAAGGGAAAGAGCAGTTTGATGGGAGGAAGGCAAAATGAAACGTATGTTGACTGGGTTGCTGGCCCTGTGTTTGCTCTGGCAGGGGATTCCCACTGCCTTTGCTGCCGGCAAGGAGGCCAAGAGCTCCGGCGTAGCGGTTTCCGCCAAGAGCGTTATCTTGGTGGAGCGGGAGACCGGCACCGTGCTGTATCAGCAGGCGGAGCACGAGAAGCTGGAGCCTGCCTCAGTGACCAAGGTAATGACCATGCTGCTGGTGGCGGAGGCCATTGACGGGGGA
Source organism: Clostridiales bacterium (assembly GCA_003150485.1). Taxonomy (GTDB): domain Bacteria; phylum Bacillota; class Clostridia; order Oscillospirales; family Oscillospiraceae; genus Onthomonas. The sequence continues at coordinate 63,682 of QALX01000006.1, read as the reverse complement.
CAGATTTCCATGGATGACCAGGTGACCTGCTCCGCTTACGCCGCCTCCATGGGGGGCAGCCAGGTGTACCTGGAGGAGGGGGAACAGATGTCCGTCCACGACCTTCTCAAGGCGGTGGCGGTGGCCTCGGGCAATGACGCCGCCGTAGCTCTGGCGGAGTTTGTGTCCGGCAGTGAGTCCGCCTTTGTGGATAAGATGAACCAGCGGGCGGCGGAGCTGGGGATGAAGGATACTCACTTCTGCAACTGCAACGGCCTGCCCGCAAAGGGCCACGTGACCAGCGCCTATGACATCGCTCTGATGAGCTGCCAGCTGCTGAAGCACGACCTGATCCGGGAGTACACCGGCACCTGGATGGACACCATACGGGACGGAGAGTTCCAGCTGGCCAACACCAACAAGCTGATTTACTACTACGACGGTGCCACCGGCCTGAAAACCGGCTCCACCTCCAGCGCTGGGTTCTGTATCTCCGCCTCAGCCCTCCGGGACGATATGGAGCTGGTGGCGGTGGTCCTGGGCAGCTCCACTTCCAAGGAGCGGTTTGACAGCGCCAAGGCCCTGCTGAACTATGGCTTTGGCGCCTACGCCCTGGCGGACGTGACCCCCAAAGAGGCCCTGCCCGCGCTGCCGGTGAAGATGGGGGAGGCGGACACGGTGCAGGTGGGACTGTCGGAGGTCGGCAAGCTGCTGGTGAAGAAGGATCAGCTGAGCAGCGTTACCACAGAGGTAGAGCTGAAGGAGAGCCTCCAGGCGCCGGTGGCCAAGGGCGCCGAGGTGGGCCAGCTGGTGATCTCGGTGGACGGCAAGGAGGCGCGCCGGATCGCCCTGGTGACCCAGGCTGAGGTGCCTCGCCTGACCTTCTCCGGCATCTTCAGCGGGATGCTGGAGCGCATGGCCACGGGGCACGCTTAGTGCGGGGCTCTGCCCCGCAGCGTGAAGCAAACGTGCCGAGGGCACGTTTGCAGCGCAGGCTGTGCCCGTCTTAACGGGCACAGGGTACGTTTTTTACCCCCACCAGCTTTTGCACTCTGTGTAAGTGCGACTGGCCAAATCACAGATTTGGAGTCTCACTGAAAAAGGCTGGACCGAAACGTTTACTGCGCTGCGCGCACTTAAACTATCAAGTGAGAAGGGGAGCCGGTGAAAACACCGGCTCCCCGGGTTTTTTCTACTGAAAAGCGTTGTTTTTTAAATGGGGCGATGGTAAACTTTACATAAGCTAGTGGCAACGCCCGCCCAAGAGGAGGAATGCGGCATGATCAGAGTAGATGATACGTCCATTTACAGCGCCATATCCCGGGAACAGATGACGGCAATGCTTCCCCGGCTGAAGATGGCCTGGGAGACCCTGCAAAAGGGCACCGGTGCGGGGCAGGAATTCCTGGGCTGGGTCCGGCTGCCGGAGACCTATGACCGGGCGGAGTTTGCCCGCATCCAGCAGGCGGCCCGGCGGATTCAGAAGGATTCCCAGGCGCTGGTGGTTATCGGCATCGGCGGCAGCTATCTGGGGGCCCGGGCGGTGGTGGAGCTGCTCCAGAGCCCCAACTATAACCTGAAGCAGAAGGATACGCCGGACCTGTACTTCACGGGCAACACCCTGTCCACCGACGCGGTGCTGGAGACCCTGGAGCTCATCGGGGGCCGGGATTTTTCCATCAACGTGATCTCTAAATCGGGTACCACCACCGAACCCGCTATCGCCTTCCGGATCTTCCGGGCGGCGCTGGAGAAAAAATATGGGAAGGCGGAGGCAGCCCGGCGCATTTACGCCACCACGGACCGGGCAAAGGGGGCGCTGAAGACCCTGGCGGACGCGGAGGGGTACGAGACCTTTGTGGTGCCAGACGACGTGGGGGGCCGCTACTCGGTGCTCACCGCCGTGGGACTGCTGCCCATCGCGGTGTCCGGGGTGGACATCACGGCGCTGATGGAGGGGGCTGCCGACGCCCTGACGGCCTACGGGAAGGACAGCCTGGACAACCCTGTCTGGCGCTACGCAGGCGCCCGGAACGCCCTGTACAAAGCGGGTAAAAAGGTCGAAATTTTAGGCTGTTACGAGCCCGCCTTCCGCTTTATGGCCGAGTGGTGGAAGCAGCTCTACGGTGAGAGCGAGGGCAAGGACGGCCGGGGGATTTTCCCCGCCAGCGTGGAGCTCACCGCCGACCTCCACTCCATGGGTCAGTACATCCAGGAGGGGGAGCGGATGCTCTTCGAGACCATCGTGGACTTTCAGCGGACCCGGGGCAGCCTGGTTATCGGCCCAGAGGAGGAAAATCTGGACGGCTTGAATTTTTTGGCGGGAAAAGACCTGAAATTTGTCTGCAACCAGGCCATGCTGGGCACCCGGCTGGCCCATGTGGACGGAGGCGTGCCCAATCTGCTGATCCAGGTGGAGGCCCTGGACGCCTACCACGTGGGGCAGCTGATCTACTTCTTTGAGCTGGCCTGCGGTCTGTCCGGGTACCTCCTGGGGGTCAATCCCTTTAACCAGCCCGGCGTGGAGGCGTATAAAAAAAATATGTTTGGCCTGCTGGGTAAGCCCGGCTATGAGGCCCTGGGCAGCCGCCTGAACAAACGGCTGGGCCGAGGCTGAGAATGTGGAGATTTACGGAAAATTCATGGAATACAATGTTGATAATTTCAGTACGATATGGTAGAGTAGAGATAGAAAAAAGCCCCGCTGAAACAGGGGTAAGCGGAAAAAAGGAGTGACGAATCATGGTAAGAGTCATCATGGATGATACAGGCTCCGGGAAGACCAAACAGCTGATTGACCTGGCCAATGCGGCCGTCCAGACGGAACACGGCAACGTGATTTGCATCGAACCGAAAAAAGAACTGACTTACGACATCGACTACAACATTCGTCTGATCGCCACAAACGAGTATACACTGCCCAGCTATGAGGTGTTTCAGGGCTTCCTGTCCGGCATCTATGCAGGCAACTACGATATTACCCACATCTTTATCGACAACCTGACCAAAATCATCCGCTGTGACGAGGAGGAGCAGGTGGAGCGGTTCCTGGACTGGCTGGACGCCTTCAGCGAGCGGAACCGGATCAAGTTCACCATCACCATGTCCGCCAAGGCCCACTTGGCTGCCGACGGCATCAAGAAATACACCTGAACCATGACAGTGGCCGCCTCAACTTGGCTTGGGGCGGCTTTTTGCGCGGCCGTCCGCCGCCGGACGGACCGGAAAATGTTCCGTCCCGGCGGAATCCCCTTGACAAGGGGCTGGAAAGGCGGTAGCATAAAATGGAACGGGCCCCAGGGCCCGACAGAATCACAGGGGCGCCGCGGGCAGCCGCGGCTGAGATTGCACCCTAGAACCTGATCCGGGTTATGCCGGCGTAGGAAGTGGATTCACGGTGGAGCGGGATTTGCTCCACCCATGTGTCCAATCAGCAACGCCGCCCAGGGGCGGCGTTTTTCTTTCTGCCGCTGCCCATCCAATTACAAGGAGGAATCTATCTATGGCAGCACAAACCAACAAAACACATTTTGCCCTCCGTGCCCTCTGCGAGGGCGCCGTCATGGTGGCACTGGCCCAGATCCTGGGCTATCTGAAGCTCTACGAGCTGCCCCAGGGCGGGTCTATCACCCTGTCCATGCTTCCCATCTTCTTCTTTGCCGTCCGCTGGGGACTCAAGGACGGACTGCTCTGTTCCTTTGTCTTTGGCATTTTGCAGCTGCTCCTGGACGGCGGCTTTGCCATCGGCTGGCAGTCTATGCTGGGGGACTACATCCTGGCCTTCGGCGTGCTGGGGCTGGCCGGCCTCTGTGCTGGGAAGAAGTGGGGCGTCTTTGCGGGCACGGTCATCGGCTCCGTAGCCCGGTTCCTGGTCCACTGGGTGGTGGGCGCCACCATCTGGGCTGAGTACATGCCCGACGAGTTCTTCGGCATGACCATGACCTCTCCCTGGTTCTATTCCGCCCTGTACAACGGCAGCTACATGGTCATCGACATGGCGGCCTGCCTGGTGGTGTTCGCCGTCCTGTACGTGCCCATGAAGAAATACTTTTTGGGACAGGACCTGCAAAAATAAAAAGGGCAGAAGAGCATAAAAGCAAAAAAAGTGCGTTTCCGAAATGGAAACGCATTTTTTTGAGTGATTCGTTTTAGGTAGTGGGCTGCAGGATCATGCTGTTCCAGCCCAAAATATCCAGCATGGCCACAAAGCTGTCCACCAGATTCACCAGCCAGGCCTCCCGGCTTCTGGGCAGAGCCTTGCACATGGGCCACATGTGGCTTTCAATAATATTCTGTTCCTTCCCGGTCAGGTAGGTCAAGGTCTGGGCGTTTTTCGCGGCCTTCTTGGGGTGGTGCCAGGCGTGGCGCAGAAAGAAGAAGGGACCGGCGGGGCAGCTCTTCTCCCCCTCGTACAGGTCATGGAGCAGACCGCAGCGGGCCACAGCCCGGCCGTCCAGCCCGAAGGTACGGGCAAACCGGAAGGCCAGCTGAGCCACCAGCATGGCATGCTCATAACGGCTGACCCGGTGATGGTGGGAGTAGGACTGGAGGGACTGGACCTCCGGCGTCCGGAGCAGATCGCCCACTTGATAGGTAAATTCCACCTGCCAGGCGGAACAACAGGTTTCCATAAAAATCGCCTCCTGTTGCTAAGGATAGCACAAAGGAGGCGATTTGTCTTGTGGAAAATGGCGCCGCGGGCAATTATTGTGCAGGTTGCTGAGAAGTTCCTGCGGCAGAGGCGGAGCTTGCAGCACTTTCCTCCTGGGTGACAGCGTCTATGATATTCTGGAGGGTGTTCAGCTTGTGGAAGAAGTCCTCCACGTCCAGCTTTTTCAGGGTGTCGGCGGAGCTGACCTCGGCATCCTGGGTCCACTGGTCCAGAAGGCCGTTGAAGGTGTCCTGCTGATAGCGTTCCTTCAGAGTGTCGTTGTCGATTTCCTCCAAATCGGGCTCCGTGCGCATAATGATGTGGTAGCCGTAGGAGCTCTCCACCACCTCCGGCGTGATCTCTCCCACCTTCAGAGCGGCCACCGCGTCCTCAAATTCGGCCACCATGTCGCCGGTCAGGTAGGTATAGCCGTCGGGGTACTGGGCCAGGCCCGGGTCCTCGGACTGTTCGTTCATGTACTGATCGAAGGTGGATACCTGGTCGTCGCTGGCCAAGATCTTGTCCAGATAGCCCTGGATTTTCTCCTTGGCTGCCGCCTTCTCCTTCTCCTCCATGCCGGTGGTCTGAATCAGAATGTGCTTGGCGCCGAACACGTTGGCGTCACGGTAATCCTGGAGGGTCTTTTTGTTGGCGTAGTACTCGCCGCCCTTTTCGAAAAGCTTGGTCTGAAGGGCGTCAGAATAGTAATAGTCGGTGAAGTTGCGCTTCATGCCCTCCAGATCGGTGGCGTAGTAGAGGAGGGTGTTCTCGTCGGCGTTCTTCTCCAGGTTGTCCAGAGCGGCCTGGGCGTCGTCGCTGAGGGCTACGTCCAGTTCCGTGGCCTTCTGGGTCGTGATGACGGCGGAGACCAGAGTTTGCTCGGTCTGCTCCTGGATGTATTCGGCGTAGGTGGTGTTTTTGTCATACTGCTGGGACAGGCTGAAATCGCTGTTGCCCGTGGTGCTCTGGTAGTTGTATTCCAGATAGCTGGCGTAGTAGGACATCCAGTAGAAGTAGGCGCCGGCGGAGATTTCGGTGCCGTTGATGGTCATGACCGTATCGGCACAGGAAATAGCGCCATCGGTCAGGTAATTGACTACGTCCTCCTCCGCGGCGGCGGGGATGCTGGCCTGATAGCTGCCCGCAGCGCTGGAGTCCGCGGCAGGGGCTTCACAGCCGGTGAGCAGGGAAAAAGCCAGGGCGGCGGAGAGGCCGCCAGCCAAAATTCGTTTCAGCATAAGCAATCAAGTCCTTCCTTTGCTTGGTAAAAGCTAGTACTATCCTATCAGCAATCCGTGGAGATTGCAATGTTAATCTGGCAATCCCGTCTCTTTTGGCTGGGCAGCGGCCTGGCCGTAGGCCGTCAGCAGCCGCCGGGACCAGGCCAGCGGGTCCTCCTTGGCCTTGAGCTTCAGGGTGAGGACGGGGACGTTGTTTTTGTCCGGGGCGAAGCGGATGCGGCCCTGGAAGGGGGCCAGACCGCTCAACCGGGCGATCTGCTTGACATCAAAGTCCTTGAGGGTAAAGCGAACGGTATCCCCCTTCTGGGCGATGTCCTGGATCCCCAGGGCGGAGGCGGCGGCCCGGAGCAGAGCCACGGAGATCAGGTTGTTCACCGGCCGGGGCGGGTCTCCGTACCGGTCGATGAGCTCATCTACCAGGTCGTCGGCGTCGGCCTCGCTGCGGATGTGGGCGATGCGCCGGTAGAGGTCCATCCGCTGCTCGGCGGAAGGCACGTAGAAGGTGGGGATGTTGGCGGAGATGACCAGGTCGGCAGTGACCTCCTCGGTGCGCACCGGAGTCTCTCCCTTCTCCTCCAGCACGGCCTCCTCCAGCAGCTTCAGGTACATGTCGTAGCCCACGCTCATCAGGTTTCCCGACTGCTCCCGGCCCAGCAGGTTGCCGGCGCCGCGGATCTCCAGATCCCGCATGGCGATCTTGAAGCCAGCGCCGAAGGCGGCGAACTCCCGGACGGCGGACAGCCGCTTGGCGGCCACTTCGCTGAGGACCTTCCCCCGGCGGTAGGTGAGATAGGCGAAGGCCTGGCGGGACGAGCGGCCTACCCGGCCCCGGATCTGGTGGAGCTGAGAGAGGCCCATCCGGTCGGCGTCCTCGATGATGAGGGTGTTGACGTTGGGGATGTCGATGCCGGTCTCGATGATGGTGGTGCAGACCAGCACCTGAATCTCGCCGTCCACCATCCGGGCCATGACCCCGGAGATCTGGTCCTGGGACATCTTGCCGTGGGCCACCTCGATGGAGATGGCGTCGTCGTCCAGCAGGGCGCGGAGTTTCCCCGCCGTCCGGTCGATGGATTCCACCCGGTTGTGGAGGTAGTAGACCTGGCCGCCCCGGCCGATCTCCCGGCGGATGGCGTCGATGAGGACCCCCCACTGGTGTTCCAGCACGTAGGTCTGAACGGGTTGACGGTCCTGAGGCGGCTCGTCGATGGTAGACATGTCCCGGAGGCCGGACAGGGCCATGTTCAGGGTCCGGGGGATGGGGGTGGCGGACAGGGTCAGCACATCCACCTGCTGGGCCATCTCCTTGAGCCGCTCCTTGTGGCTCACCCCGAACCGCTGCTCCTCGTCGATGACCAGCAGGCCCAGATCCTTGAACACAATCCCCTTTTGCAGCAGCCGGTGGGTGCCGATGAGGATATCCACGGCGCCCTCCTCGGTATCCCGGAGGATGGCCTTGGAGTTCCGGGCGTTCTGATACCGGGTCAGTACGCAGATGCGCACCGGAAACCCCCGGAACCGGCGGGTGGCGGTCTGGAAGTGTTGCTGAGCCAGGACGGTGGTGGGGACCAGAATGGCGGCCTGCTTCCCCTCCATGACGCACTTCATCACCGCCCGCAGGGCGATCTCGGTCTTGCCGTACCCCACGTCCCCGCAGAGCAGCCGGTCCATGGGTACGGGCCGCTCCATATCCGCCTTGATCTCGGCGATGCAGCGGAGCTGGTCATCGGTTTCCTGGAACTCGAACTTGTCCTCAAATTCCTGCTGCCACGGGTCGTCGGAGTGGAAGGCGTAGCCGGGCCGGTGCTGGCGCTGGGCGTAAAGCTGAATCAGCTCTTTGACCATCTCCCGGGTGGCCTTTTTCGCCTTGCTCTTGGCCCGGGCCCAGTCGGTACCCCCCAGCTTGGACAGCTTGGCCTTTTGTGTGCCGTCGGCGTTTTCGCCGCCGCCGATGTATTTGCTCACCAGATCCAGCTGGGTAGCGGGGACGTACAGGGTGTCCGCCCCGGCGTAGGCCAGCTGGATGTAGTCCTTTTCCACTCCATCCACCTGCATTTTGGACAGGGAGACAAAACGGGCGATGCCGTACTTCTCGTGGACCACCAGATCCCCTGGGGACAGGTCGCTGTAGCTCTGAATTTTCTGTCGGTTGGTGACCGCCTTTCGCTTGCCGGCCCCCTTCTTTTTTGGGCTGGCGGCGGCTGCCCCCTCGGTGATCACGGCGTACCCCTGGTACTCCATGCCGCTGGACAGCCCCCCCACCGCCAGCACCGACGTGCCCGGCTGGGGCAGCTGTTTCAGGTCCAGATCCAACCCCACCGTGACCCCCTGCTCCCGGAGCAGGTCGGAGAGGGCTTTCGCTCGGCCCTGAGTTTGGCAGAGGACGATGGAGGCCATCCCGGCGTTCTGGTAGTGCTTCAGGTCGGAGGCCGCGGTCTCCAGACTGGTGCCGAAGCCCGGTAGCTGCCGGCAGGAAAAGGTTACCGTGTCTCTGGGTGAGACCGGGTAGCCGGAGGTGAGGAAGGTGTCCAGATACAGGTTGGGGTGGCGCTCCGCTAGGGTGTGAGCAAGCTTTCCCGGGTCGGCGCAGTAGCTGGGCCCTTTGGCCCGGAGGGCCCCGGCGTCCACCAGGGTGGTCACGTCCTCGGTGACCCGCCAGAGGAAGTGGCGGGCGGCCTCCATGCACCGGCCCGACTCCGCCCAGAGCACAAAAGCGTCCTCAGGCAGGTAATCCGCCCCACAGGCGAAGTCCGGGTAGATCAGGTCCATGTACCGGTCTGCCGCCGGGAAGCTCTGCAAGTCCGCCAGCTTCCGGCTGACCGCCTCCATCGTGTTCCAGAGGGTTTGCAGCCCCTTGGGGTCGTTGGACCGCTTCATGGCCCGTTCCACCTTGCGCTTTTCCTTCTCGATGGCGGCGCAGAGCCCCAGAATGCCACCGGGGGCCAGCTGGGGCAGAGTTTCCGCCGCGGGAAGCAGGACGGCTTCGGTGATGTTGGCGGTCCGCCGCTGGGTGGACGGGTCAAAGATCCCCATGGAGTCGATCTCATCTCCCCAGAATTCCGCCCGCACTGGAGCCTCTGCCGCCGGGGAGTACACATCCAGAATCCCACCTCGGAGGGAGAACTGCCCCGGCCCTTCCACCTGATCGCACCGGGTGTACCCGGCGGCGGTGAGCTGATCGGCCAAGGTGTCCAGGCTGTACTGTCCCTCCAGCTTCAGGGTGAGGGCGGCTCGGTCCAGGGTCTCCGGGGGCATGGTCCGCTGGAGCAGGGCCTCCGCTGTGGCCACCACCAGAGGGGCGGTACCGTGGCCCATGGCGTGGAACAGGCTCAGCCGCCGGTGTTCCCACTGCCGGGAGGCGGTGGCATCGTAAAAGACGAACTCCCGCCCGGCCAGCAGCCGCACCTCCTGGCCGGTGAAGGCAGCCAGATCCCTTTGCAGCCGCCGTCCCTCGGTTTCGTCGGCGCAGAGCAGGACGACGCTGCACCCGGTCACCTGGTGCAGGGCGGCCGCGATGTGGGCCCGGTGGACGCCGGACAGCCCCGAGACGGCTGCCGGGCAGCGTCCCGCCTCCACCTGGGCCAGCAGTTCGGTAAATTCCGGTTGTTTGATGACGATTTCCGTTAACATTTGCATAGCTTTATCCTCAGCAGTGGAAAACAGGTGAAAAAATATACGACAACACCCCCGGGGACGGTTTGTCCCCGGGGTTTTCAAGAGGTTCTCTTAAATTGTAGGAAGTGCCTGGCGTAAAAAAGGCCGTCTTTTGCCGGGTCAGTTAAATTTGGCCATGGCCCGGTCCATGCCCTGGGCGAGCAGGCACTCGATGGCGTCACAGGCCCGGTCCGCCGTCTCGTCCATGATCTTGGCGTCCTCGGGGGAGAAGTGGCCCAGGACCCAGTTAGCCAGGTCGTAGTCCGGGTGGGGTTTCGCACCCACGCCGATCTTCAGACGGGGGAACTGGTCGCTGTGGAGCTGACCGATAATAGATTTCAGGCCGTTGTGGCCGCCGGCGCTGCCGTGGCGGCGGAGGCGCAGCTTGCCCACGGGCAGGGAGATGTCGTCGCAGACCACCAGCACCCGTTCCGGCGGAATTTTGTAGAAGGCTGCGGCCTCCCGCACCGCCTCGCCGGACAGATTCATATAGGTGGTGGGCTTCATGGCCAGCACATGGACGCCGCCGTAGTCAAAGTCCGCCACCCAGGACTTGAACTTCACCCGCTGGATGCGCTTTTTCACCCGGCGGGACAGGGCGTCGGCGGTGAGGTAGCCTACGTTGTGGCGGGAGTTGTCGTACTGTGCCCCCGGATTGCCCAGGAACACCAGCAGCCAGGTGATGGGCTGGCGGGAGCGTTTGGAAAAGAACATAAACGGTACCTCGGGAAAGTCAGAGAGGGGGGTGCTGCGTGCAGCACCCCCTCAGGATGTTAAAAAACTTGCGGAGGCACGAGGCCTCGCAGAGTTCCGTCATAAAATGACGGAAAAAGTACGGTCTGTTCTTTCCGGCGGCGTGTACGTCGGAAAGAACTCTTCTCAGCCCGCAAGGGCCACCCCTCCGGGGTGGCGCGCAGTCGGGCTGTAAGCACTCAAGAAAATGCTTGCATTTTCTTGAAGCCTGTCGGCAAAGCCGACAGGCTGGGGGTGCTGCGTGCAGCACCCCCTTCTTAGGTGGTTGATTGATTGGGCTGGAATCAGCGGAACAGTGTGGACAGGGAGGTGTCGCTGTAGATTCGACCGATGGCCTCGGCGAACATATTGGCCACGGAGATATAGTGGATTTTGTCGCTCTTCATACGGGCGGGCTTGGGGATGGTGTCCAGGAAGACAACCTCCTCCAGAACGGAGTTTTCCAGCCGCTCCAGGGCGGGGCCGGACAGGACGCCGTGGCTGGCACAGGCGACGACGCTCTTGGCGTGGCCGATTTCCATCAGAGCCTTTGCGCCGTTGCAGATGGAACCGGCGGTGTCCACCATATCGTCCAGCATGATGACGTGCTTGCCGGTGACATCGCCGATGATGTTCATGACCTCGGAGGAGTTGGCCTGCTGGCGGCGCTTGTCCACGATGGCCATGGGCATGTTCAGCTTCTGGGCGAAGGTCCGGGCCCGGGCCACGGAGCCCACGTCAGGGGAGACCACCATGGTGTCGGCGTGGCAGTCGGCGTACTTGCGGGAGAAGTAGTCCACAAAGAGGGTGTTGCCCAGCAGGTTGTCCATGGGGATGTCGAAGAAGCCCTGGATCTGGTTGCAGTGGATGTCCATGGTCAGGATGCGGTCCGCACCGGCCTGGGTCAGCAGGTTGGCCACCAGCTTGGCGGAGATGGGGTCGCGGGGCTTCGTCTTCCGGTCCTGGCGGGCGTAGCCGAAGTAGGGGATCACGGCGGTGATCCGGCCGGCGGAGGCCCGTTTCATGGCGTCGATCATAATCAGCAGCTCCATCAGATGGTCGTTGACGGAACGGTAGCCCTCGGTGCCCTTCAGGCCGTCGGCGCAGGTGGACTGGACCAGAAACACGTCGCTGCCGCGGACGGTCTCGTAGGTGGAGACGAAGCTCTCGCCGTCGGAGAAGGTGCCGCATTCCGAGTCGCCCAGAGGCAGGCCCAGTTCCCGGCAGATTCCCTTTGCCAGTTCCGGATTGGAATTGCCGGAGAAAATTTTGATGTCTTTACCGTGGGAAATCATGAGTTATCATCTCTCCTGTCTTTATGTTTCTCCTGTTCATTTCGATGAACGATCAGCATCAGGTATGCCGGATGCAGCGGCGGATACCAAATGGTTACCCTTGGGATTTTTTGGCCCGGTGACGGCTGGCCCAGCCCTCTTTCACCGCAGGCTCTGTCCGGCCGATGGCCAGGGCGTCCGGGGGGACCTGACTGGTGATGGTGGTGCCGGCGGCGGTGTAGGCGCCGTCTCCCACCTGGCAGGGGGAGACCAGATTGGTGTTGCAGCCGATGAAGGCGTTGTCGCCGACGGTGGTGCGGTATTTGAAGTTGCCGTCGTAGTTGCAGGTGATGCTGCCGCAGCCGAAGTTGCAGTGGGCGCCCACGTCGGAGTCCCCCACGTAGATCAGGTGGGGCAGCTTGGTCCCCTGGCCCAGGGTGGAGTTCTTCAACTCCACGAAGTCGCCGACTTTGCAGCCGTCTCCGACGCTGCTGCCGGGGCGGACGTAGGCGAAGGGACCGATGTTCACGCCGTCACCGAACCGGGACTCGTTGAGCTGGCTGGCGTTGGCGATGCAGTTGTCTCCCAGCACGCAGTCCCGGATCATGGTACTGGGGCCAATTTCGCAGTTCGAGCCGATGACGGTGCGGCCCCGGAGAATGGTGTTGGGCAGCAGCAGGGTGCCGGGGCCGATGTCCACGTCCACGTCAATGTAGACTGTGTCCATGTCCAGGGCCTGGACTCCCAGGGACATCCAGCGGCACAGGTTATCCAGCCGGGCGCAGCACTGGGCCCGGGCCAGGTCCGCCAGAGAGTACAGGGGCAGCAGGATGGGGTCCGGCCCCAGGGGCGGGGCATAGCACTCCCCGTAGGACGCGGCGGACAGTCCCTCCTGGGCCAGCAGCGCCGGGTCCACCCGGTACAGGCCGGCGGAACCCTCGGCGGGGAGCAGGAAATCCTGCCCGGCCAGGTCCGCGGCGGCGGCGAAGGAGAGCCAGACGGGCCGGGTGACGGTGATCACCTGGTCCTGGGCGTCGGCGGCGAAAGCGGCCATCCGGGCGCTGAGCTGGGGATGGTCGAAGGGGAGGACAACGGCGTCAGGCGGGAAGCAGGCGGCGCTGTCGGCCAGATAGTCCGTCTCCGTAACGACAAAAAACCGCCTCACGCCTGACAACTGTAAACTCCGGCACAGCCACAGGGCGGCAGGAGAAAACAGAATCTTGTGCAGCAGAAGCGGAAGAGCGGGGCCGTCCGGATCCCGGGCGACAAAGACAACAGCGCTATCACAATTCATCAGACTCAGTCCCCCTTCGAAAAAGCATCACTAGGATCATTTCTATTATAGCATCTTGCCAGAGAAATTGCACATACTTTCCTGTTTTTTTTCAGAAAATTCCCGGCAGGAGGGGGAGAAACGGGACAAAAGCGGTGGAAAGGCCTGGGGAAAGGGGGGGCGGGAGCCGGTGAGAAGGAAAACCCTGGATTTTTTCCAGAGCGGTTTACAATGTTTGCCGGGAACGTTATAATAGCAACGAACCCTACCGGGAAGGTGGGGAGCGGCGGTCCACAGTTGCCCCGAAGCGGGGCAGAACCGTTCCGCCGCGGTAATATTTATGATACGACAGATAGAAAGGCAAACGTATTTTATGATTCAGTTTATCACACCGCAGCTTTCAGACCGGGAACGGGTAGATGCTTACTTTCTCCCCTCGGGCTACCGGTGCTGTGAGTACGCATTCACCAATATTTTCGCCTGGCGGGACGCCTTCCGGGAGAAGATCGGGGAGTGCGCCGGTTATCTGACCGTGCGCTGCAACGATTCCCGCTACTTCTGGCCGGCGGGGCAGGGGGACATCCGCCCCATGCTCCGGGCCCTGGAGGAGGACGCGGCGTCCCTGGGCAACCGCCTCTCTCTGTACTCCCTGACCGAGGGGGAGAAGGAGCGGCTGGAAGGGCTTTTCCCAGGAAAATTTGACTACACCCTGGTCCGGGACGGCTTTGACTACTGCTACGACATCAACCGGCTGGCGGACCTGACTGGAAAGAAGCTCCACGCCAAGCGCAATCACATCCACCGCTTCGAGGAGCACTACCCGGGCTGGACCACTGAGGAGATCGGCCCCCACAACCTCCAGGAGTGCATCGCCCTCAACGAGGACTGGGAGGCTGCGGCGGCCGCCGCTGGCCACGAGGATTGGAACGCCCAGGAGGGGTGCGAGGCCCTGCGCCGCTGCCTTTACCACCAGCAGGAGCTGGGGCTGGAGGGCCTGGCGCTCCGGGGCAACGGGAAGCTGGTGGCCTTCACCATGGGCAAGAGCCTGGGTGGGGACACCTACGACGTGTTCTTTGAAAAGGCCTACGCCGACATCCAGGGGGCCTACCCCATGATCAACCGGGAGTTTGCCCGGTGGGTTCGGGCGCATCACCCGGAGATTGTGTACCTGAACCGGGAGGATGACATGGGCGAGGAGAACCTGCGCAAGGCCAAGCTCAGCTACCATCCGGACCTGCTGTTGGAGAAGTATGTGGCGGAGCTGAAGGAGGGCGCGGCCCTGTGAGGGGCCGGGAGACCCTGCGTCCCACGGCGCCCGGAGACGAGGGGCGGCTGAAAACCCTGTGGAAGGTCTGCTTTGGGGACGAGGACACATACATCGGCCACTTCTTTGCCAAAGGGTACGTCCCGGGCCAGGGGTTGGTGCTGGAAACCGGCGGTGAGATCGCCTCCATGCTGCTGCCCTTTTCCCAGGAAATTGTGGGGCCGGACGGGACGGCAGTTCCGGTGTGGTACGTCTACGCCTTCTGCACTCACCCGGACTGCCGGAGCCGGGGATTCGGTCAGCGCCTGCTGGCCTGGACCGAGGAACGGGGAACCCTGCTGGGCAAACGGGGCGTGGTCATGGTCCCCGGAGAGGAGTCCCTCTTTTCGTTTTACAGAACGCTGGGTTACCAGACCTGTTTTTCCACCTGGGAACAGGTGATTTCCCGGGAAAACCAGACGGCGCTGCCCCAAGTCGCCCCGTGTACGCTGGAGGAGTACCGCCAGCTACGGGCCCGGCGGCTTCAGGGCCGCTGGTGGGTGCGTTACCCGGGCCGGAGCGGGACCTGGCAGGAGGCGCTCTGCTGGGACAGCGGCGGCGGGCTGTACCGGGTCGGGGACGGTGTTGCCGCCGTGGAGCGCTGGGGGGGCGAGATCGCCGTCAAGGAGCTGCTCTCCCGCTGTCCGGAACAGTCTGCCCAGGCCCTCCTGGCTGCTCTGGGCGGAGAGCGGGCCCTGGTGCGCGCACCGGGCCCGGGAGCGGAGCGGAAACCCTTTGGGGTGGTCAAATGGCTGGACCCTGCCGCCCGAACCTGGTGGCAGGGCGGCGATGGCGGCTGCCTGGCCTTTGCCTACGACTGACTTACCGGTTGATGAGCACCAGCCCTGCCACGCACAGCAGTATCCCGATGACCTGATTGAAGTGGAGCACTTCCTTGTACAGCAGTACGCCTACCACCAACAGCACACAGGCCAGGGCGGTGTTGGCCACCATGGGTCCGACGCTGACGTTCCATCCTGCCCGGTAGAGCTGGATATAGCCGAATTCCAGGCCGATGATGGAGATGCCAAAGGCGAATGTGGTCCAGTTGATGTTCCGCAGCTGGGAAAAAAGATCCTTGGACTCACTGGTGGCGAAGAACAGGATCAGAGACAGAACCGCCGCCGTCAGATAGGTGACGGTGAGGGCGGCGAAGGGCTGGACCTTGTCCGGCGTCCCCTTGGCGCAGATGTTGTAAAAGGTGTTCGCGCCCACCACCAGGAGCAGGGGCCAGATATAGTTCCACATAACAGTGTCCTCCTGAGTGTAAAAGAATAAAAAAACGCAAACAAGGCCAGCCTTGTTTGCGGAAGGTACTCAAACGCATCTCTATTTCTGCTGCGTTCTATCGTCATTATAACAGAGAAAATGGTGCATTTCAATCCCTGCCGGAGAAAAACGGCGGGGATTTTTTGCGTGATCGCAGCCTGACGGGGCTACCGCCGGAGGAGGGGAGAGAGACCCACGCTCCAGTTACCGCTGACGGTGACGGCGGAGCGGCTCCGGCTCAGCCGGATACCGCGGGTCTCCGAGCTGCTGCCCGGGTACAGAGTCCGAATCCGGTTTTCCGACACGGTGGCCCGGTCGGCGCAGTGCAGATAGATACCCGTGTCCCAGGCACAGCGGATCTGGTTGCCGGTGATGCGGACCCCCCGCATCCAGAAGGTGGCTCCGCCGTAGTCCTGCCGGAACCGGTCATCGGAGTAGGCGCAGCCGTAGGCCAGCACCCCCCAGGGCTCCCGGAGCCGGGAGAAGGGGGTGACCTGGATGAGGTTGTCCGAGATGGTGACTCGGGCGTTCTTGTACTGGACCGCGTCCAGAGCGGGGAGCCTGCCGCTGCGGGGGTGGAAGTAGTTGCCGTCCGCCGACGGAGTCAGGGCGTAGAGCGCCACCCCGGCCCCCACCCGTTCCATGGTGTTGCCGGAGATAAGGGTGTCCTGGTAGTTCAGGCCGTAAAAAGCCTCGGCGGTGAGGCGGGAGAAGCGGTTGTTCTGAACCACGATGTTGGAGTAGTACAGGCCGTAGACGGCGTTGTGGCCCCCCACCCCCCGGCAGAGATTGCGGAAGGTGTTGCCGTAGATCACCACGTTCCCCGATATGGTGTCGTCGTAGCGGCCGAAAGCGGGGGCGATGGCGTCGTTGTTGACCACGTCGATCTGGATGGCCTCCTTGAGGTCCCAGCTGCCCCGGTAGGCGGTGTCCAGGTAGCCCTGGAAGGTGCAGTTCACCACAGAGCAGCCGTTGATGCCGCACAGCTCCAGATGGTGGCCGTTGACGCTGCCCAGAAAGGTGACGCCGGTGAGGAGGATGTTCTCCCCGTGTCCCAGCCGGAGGCTGGAGAAGCGGTCGGTGTCGGAGCCGGCGTCAAAGTGGGCCATGCCCACGTCCCAGGTACCGCCCTCTAGGATCAGGTTGCCACTGGCCCCGTAGCCCGAGGAGCCGGAGCCGCTCAGGCAGTTGCGGAGCATGGCGCCGTTGACGGTGTCCGCTTTGCGGAGGGTGACGCCGTTCATGGACAGCCAGGTGTTCCGGCAGAGATGGAGGCACTGGGCCGTTCCCGCCGCGCCGTCGTAGTAGCTGAGGTAATATACCCCTGGCGGCAGGGTCACCTTGAATAATACCTCCCGGTATCGGGCTGCCTGGCCCACGGTAAAGGAGTTCACCAGGGACAGGGCGCCTTCCAGCACCCGGTAATTGTCTCCGGCGCTGGCCGCGCCGGGCTTCAGCCCGGTGACTACCAGGGGGATCAGAGTGGAGTAGGTGATGGCCGCCCCGTCGGTGAGGTCTCCGGCCCCGGTCCGCCGGTAGGCGGAAAAGTCGGCGGCGGTGACGGTGAGGGGGGCTGGGTAGACGGCGGGGCCCTCGGCGCCCATGGCGACCCCTTCCGTCCCATCCACTGCGGCCTGTACCGCCGCGATCAGGGTGCGCTGGGGCGCTGTCTGTCCATCCGTGTGGCTCCGGGGCCGGGAGACAGCCCGGCCTCCTGTCCCGGCCGGGAGGAGCACCAGGGCGTCCTCCGCCCTGTCTGCCCTGGCGGCCGACGGCGGCGCCAGGGTGAGGACGGTACAGCAGAACAGCAGGGCCAGACAGAAGGTCAGCAGGGACGCGGTCCGGCGAGGGGCATGGCACATGGGCAGGCAACTCCTTTTCAGTCAGTTGCTTACAGTTTGCCACCTTTCACCAGGGCATATGTCTTTAAAATGCCGATTTGCGTTTTGGCATCGGGAATTTGATTGCTCAGCACCAGCTCCACCGCCCGCTCCAGGGGCACAGCCTCCACTTCTAAGAACTCGTCTGGGTCCAGGTGCTGTTCCCCACGGCTGGTGATCCGGCAGGCCCAGATGTGGATCTGCTCGGTGCAGTAGGCGGGGGTGGCGTAGGAGCGGCCCAGGGAGACGTAGGTCTCGCCGCAGGTGCCGGTCTCCTCCAGCTGCTCCCGGCGGACAGCCTCCAGGGGGGTCTCCCCGGGCTCCAGCTTCCCCGCCGGCAGCTCCAGCAGCACGTTCTGGAAGGGATAGCGGAACTGGCGCACCATCAGCACCTCGTCCTGCTCGGTCAGAGCCGCCACGGTGACGCCGCCGGGGTGCTCGATGACCTCCCGGATGCTGGTGTGCCCGTTGGGCAGGCGGATCTGATCCACCTTTAAATTGACAACCCGGCCGCTGAATACGTGCTGGCCGCCGATGCGATCTTCGTGTAACTGCATTCGTTCCATAGGCATACACTCCTTTGCGGATAAAAGAATAGGGTCAATTTCTATTGTAACGGGTCGTTGACCCGGAACTGGTCTTTTCAAAGCGGAGGTCAGTGGGTTCCCTCTAAAAAGTAGGTGGCCTCGCAGTCCGCCACGCTCAGGGCGAAGGCCAGGGGGTACATCTGAAAGGCCTTGCCCACGCTGCGCTTGTCCTCATCTCCGGAGAACCCCATGTGGTAGCGGATGGCGAAGGCCTCCTCCCGGGTCAGGCGCAGGTAGCCGTTGACGATATAGACGCTCTTCTCCCCGTGGCCGTAGGGCATGGGGTCGTCGAACTGATAGGTGGGCACCTGGGTCCACTTGCCGTCGGGGCCCTTGACATTGCGGGTGCCCGGGCGGTAGCAGCCGATCTTGCACAGGTCGTGGAGCAGGGCCACGATGGCCACGGTCTCCTCCGAACACTCCAGCCCGTACAGCTCCTGAACCCGCTCCCGGGCCAGGTAGTCCACCAGGCAGTGGTAGACGTTGAGGCTGTGCTCACACAGGCCGCCCTCGTAACAGCCGTGGAAGCGGGTGGAGGAGGGGGCGGTGAAAAAATCGCTCTTGTGCTCCAGGTACTCCAGCAGGGCGTCCGCCCCGGGCCGGGTGATCTGGGCCTGATAAATTTCGATAAACTCTTCTCTGGCGGACATAGTGGGAAAACCTCCTGTTTTTTGTTCCCGGATTTCTTAGCTTCTTCCTGTCCAGTATAGCATATTCCGCCGCCGGAGAAAACGGTTGCTTTCCCCATATTTCACCGCCCAAAGGCTCCTGGCATAGGCTGTTATTGTGGAAGCCCGGGCCGTTTGCCTGTGGGACCGGACGGCTTCCCACGGGAGGTGCGTTATGGGAGAAATCATATCACTGCTGCTCTTTCTGCTGGCCGCCAATCTGGATACGGTGATGCTGGCCATGAGCTGGGGCCTGCGCCAGCGGCGGTTTTCCCGGAAGGCGGTGTTTGTCATTGCCGCCGTCACCACCGCCGCCACCTGGCTGGCGCTCGCCCTGGGGGGCTGGGCCGGGTCACTGCTGGCCGGGATGCTGGCCAAACGGCTGGGCGGGGCCCTGCTGCTGGCCATGGGGGTCTGGATGCTGGTGGATGGACTCCGGGAGAAGGAGGATCAGGCGCCGGTTCCGGCTTCTCTGGCCGAGTGCGGGGCTCTGGCCCTGGCCCTGGGGGCCAACAACATGGGAATGGGAGTCGGCGCGGGCCTGGCGGGGCTGGGACCGGAGGTGGCAGCCCTGTGCAACTTCCTGATCACCATTGCCGCGATGGTCCTGGGGAGCTGGCTGGGCCACCGGGCCGGCGGCACCTGGTTCAGCCGCTATGCGCCCCTGGCCTCAGGAGGGCTGCTCATCGTGCTGGGCGCTGTGGCGCCTTGGCTTTGACGGGGGTACATAGAGAAAACAGTGGGCTTCGTTTCAAACGAAGCCCACTGTTCTGTTGGAACGGTTGATCAGTTCGAGATAGAGGCAAGGACGTTGTCGCTGATGACAAATTCCTGGGTGCCCATATAGGCGGGGGCTACCTCGGCTTCGTCAAAGGCGAGAACCAGCTGGCCCTGTTTGTTTTTGTAGAAGGACTGGTCCGGCTTAATCTCCTGGAAATCCAGCGCGGGGTCCTCGGAGTCCAGGAAGTAGAGCTGGCTGCTGTCCTTTTTCATCCGCGCCCGCATCTGGTCTTTGATGTCACCGCTCAGCGCCGTCACGTAGTCCGCGTCTGCAGGGAACAGATCCTTCAGGGTCACGACCTGGCCGGTGGTCTTGTCGATGTTGTAAAATTTGTTGTACTGGTAGCCGTCGGCCTGAATTTCCAGCACACAGAGTTTTAGGGTAAACCAGGTGTCGGTGTCGGTGACTGTCTCATAGTTCACATCCAGGGTCCGAAAGCCCTTTTCATCCAGCTTCATGTCCTGTTTGAACTGTTCGATGAGCTGCTGCGTGTATGCAGCTGCGTCCCGGTTTACTTCCTGGGCTGCGCTGCCGTCCCCCTGAATGGCGGGGGTCTTTACGTCCGCCTCATAGCGGCCGTTGCCGAACTGGTACCGGTTCAGGGTCACCACCCGCACCAGGGAACCGATGACGGGCACGTCGCTGAGATAGGCCGCCGCTGTAGGGCTCAGGTTGGGGACCGCCACGAATACCGCCAGTGCGGCGGCCACCCCGGCGATCCAGCGGGTCCGTCTTGCGGCACGTTGTCTCTGTTCGCGTTTTGCCTGTTCCATTCGCTGCTGCACCTCCCATACGCCGTGTTCCGGCGGCTGTACTGCTAGGTAGTTCCGTTTCAGCTGTTCCAGCTGATTCCACTGTTCATTCATTCTGTGTCTCCTCCTCCGTCAGGGACAGTCTCAGTTTTTTCATGGCTCGATACAGCCTGCTTTTAACCTTGCTCAGAGGCTGTCTGGTGATCGCCGCGATCTGATCCAGCTTCAGCTCCTCGAAAAAGCGGAGGGTGATAATGGTCTGATCCAGCGTGTCCAGCCGGGCGATGGCCGCCCGCAGATCCAGGTCCTGGTATTGATCCTGGGTGGGAATCTGCTCCAGGATGTCATCGCCGTCGGACTGACGGCTGTTTTTTCGCAGGATAGACAGGGATTCGTTGATGACGATCCGGTAGAGCCAGGTATCAATCCACTCTGGGCTGCGCAGGGAGCGGCACCTTGAGATTGCCTTGTATGCCGCCTCCTGCACTGCGTCCTGGGCATCGGCTTCCCGGCCCAGATAGCGGTAGGCCAGCCGGTAAAAACGGGGATAGCTGTCGATGAAGCGCTGGCTCACCAGCATCTGGATATCGGTGTTCAAGGTTGCGGAAGCCTCCTTCTGTGCCCCGGCGGCGCCTGGGGCCGGGGTCTGAATGGAACCCATTACGGCTGCTCCAGGGGATGACCGGAGGAGTCCGCCTGTCTCTGCCGCTCTGTAGCATAGCTGAGCCAGGCCCTAGCGGCCAACAGATTCAGCAGCGTCAGCGCAACTGCCTGAGGCACCAGGGCAATGCTCTCCCCATAGGAAAGCCAGAACTGGAGCGCCAGACCGCCGCACAGCAGGGCCAGGGCGGTGGAAAGCACCGATGAGAGGGCCAACGGGAATAGGGAAGTCTTCATGATAACACAACCTCGCTTTCAAAGAAACCGGTTTCTTCTACCCGTTAGACGGCGGAGGGGGTTGAAAAGTTGCAGCGTTGGGCTTAAAATTGTGGTGACTGGTTTCCACACCCGGTCCAACCGGCGGCCTGCGGGAAACAGGACGCCGCTGTATGCCGTGCCGCTTGTGCGGCATACTCTAAATACGAAAATGGAGGAAGTTTATTATGATCTACAAGCGTCAGCGGCTGGTCCGCAGCCTCTGCCTCAGCGCAGCCATCGCGGCGGTGTACGCCGTCCTCACCCTGACCCTGCCGGTGCCCGCCTATGGCCCGGTGCAGCTGCGCATGGCGGAGGCCCTTACTGTTTTGGCCTGGTTCTGCCCGGAGGCCATCGCCGGGCTGACACTGGGCTGTTTCCTCTCCAACCTGCTGGGGTCGCCCTACGTGCTGGACTGGATCTTCGGGACCCTGGCCACTTTTTTGGCGGCCCTCTGGACGGCCCGGGCGCCCAAGCGCTGGATGGCGCCTATCCCGCCCGTGGTGTGCAATATGGTGATCGTGGGGGCGGAGATCGCCTGGTTTGAGGTGGGCTTCGGCCCAGGATTCCCCGCCGCCTGGCTCTGGAACGGCGTCACCGTGGGCATCGGAGAGGCGCTGGCCTGCTGCGTCCTGGGGACGCTTCTGCTGCGGGTCCTGCCCAAAACCCCGCTGTTTCGCGCCCTGCGCTGAAAAAAGTGAGATTTTACTTGACTTTTTGGGAAAAGCAGGTATAATGTATAGGTCTGCGAGTATACGCAGCAATTCCTTGCCTCCGGCAGAGAACCGGAGGCCATATGTCCATAAGGAGGTGCAAACTATGGCAAAACTTGGTGGTAAGTACGAAACAATTTTCGTCATCGACTCCGCCCTGACTGACGAGGCAATTGCCGGCCTGGTGGAGAAGTTCAAGACCCTGGTGGAACAGAACGCGACCCTGGGCGAAGTGAACGAGTGGGGCAAGCGCCGTCTGGCCTATCCCATCAACCACAAGAACGAGGGCTACTATGTGCTCATGACCTTTGAGTCCAAGACCGACTTCCCCGCGGAGCTGACCCGTATCTACAACATTACCGACGGCATTATCCGTGCCATCGTGGTGGAACAGCCCGAATAAGGAGGCGCGCGCGTGCTTAACAAAATTTTCCTGCAGGGCCGCCTGGTGGCCGATCCCGAACTGCGCCACACGCAGCAGGGGACGCCCGTGGCCTCCTTCCGTTTGGCGGTGGATCGGGACTTCAAGAGCCAGAGCACTGGCGAACGGGGCGCTGATTTCATCAACATCGTGGCCTGGCGCAGTACCGCGGAGTTCGTCTCCCGCTACTTCAACAAGGGCCGTATGGCGCTGGTGGAAGGCCGCCTGCAGATGCGTGAGTACACCGACCGGGACGGCAACCGCCGGGTTGCGGCCGAGGTGGTGGCCAACAATATTTACTTTGGCGACTCCCGCCGCGACAGCCAGCCAGCCGGCGGCGCTCCCTACGGCGCGCCCCAGGGAGGCGGTTACGACCCCTACGGCGCAGCTCCCGCTGCCCCCAGCAGCTACGCGCCCCCTGCGAATTTCGGCGCACCCTCCGCTGGCGCTCCCAGCAGCGGGTTCGCGGAACTCAGTGATGATGACGGCGAACTGCCGTTCTAAACGGGTCCCTGTGACCCCATACTCTCAAGAAGGAGGTTTATTCTCTTATGGCTTATGATAGAGGTCCCCGCGGCCGTAAGCGCAGAAAGGTCTGTTCCTTCTGCGTGGACAAGGTCCAGCAGATTGATTACAAGGACACTGCCAAGCTGCGCCGCTACATTTCCGAGCGCGGCAAGATCCTGCCCCGCCGTACCACCGGCACCTGTGCAGAGCATCAGCGCCAGCTGACCGTCGCCATCAAGCGCGCCCGTCAGATCGCCCTGCTGCCCTACGTGGCCGACTAAGGCGAAACAGCCCGATTACGGTAACACAAAACCAGCCAATCAACAGATTGGCTGGTTTTTTTGTTATTCTGCAAACATGGGGGTGGACAGGTAGCGGTCCCCGGTGTCCGGCAGTAGGGCCACAATCACCTTGCCGCGGTTTTCCGGCCTCCGGGCCAGTTCCCCGGCGGCCCACACCGCCGCTCCCGAGGTGATCCCCACCAGGATACCCTCGGTGGTGGCCAAGGCCCTGCCGGTCTCATAGGCGGCCTGATCGGTCACTGTGATCACCTCATCGTAGATGTTTGTGTTGAGGATTTCGGGCACAAATCCTGCGCCGATGCCCTGGAGGCCGTGGGACCCTGCCACGCCCTGGGTCAGGAAGGGGGAGCCTGCGGGCTCCACCCCCACCACCTGGACGGCGGGATTCTGGGCCTTCAGGTATTCGCCCACACCGGTGATGGTGCCGCCGGTGCCGATGCCCGCCACGAAAAGGTCCACTTTGCCGTCGGTGTCCGCCCAGATCTCCGGGCCGGTGGTCTTGCGGTGGGCGTCCGGGTTGGCTGGGTTGGTAAACTGGCCCCCCAGGATGGCGTTGGGGGTGGTGCGCACCAGTTCCTCCGCCCTGGCGATGGAGCCCGCCATGCCTGCGGCCCCATCGGTGAGCACCAGCTCCGCTCCGTAAGCGCCCATCAGGGCCCGGCGTTCCGCAGACATGGTCTCAGGCATGGTGATGATGACCCGATAGCCTTTGGAGGCGGCGATGGCGGCCAGGCCGATGCCGGTGTTGCCGGAGGTGGGTTCGATGATGACGGAGCCCGGTTTTAACCGGCCATCCGCCTCGGCCTGGGCGATGATCTCCCGGGCCACCCGGTCCTTAGCGGAACCCGCCGGGTTCAGGTATTCCAGCTTACCCAGCAGGGTGGCCTCCAGCTGGTGGGCGGCTCCGTAGCGGCTCAGGTGCAGCAGCGGCGTACTGCCCACCAGGTCGGCAATGGATTGAAAAACATTCATAGTTGCTCCTCCTCTTCCTTGGATACAAGTCCGGTCAAGTCGAAATCAGGGATATAGGCCTGGCTGGCGGCAGTCTGCTCCTGGGTAAATCCCTCCAGGCCCAGCAGGGCCATGTACTCGGCGGCCTTTCGGGTTTCGGCCTTGCGCAGGGGGCGGTTCAGTTCTGGGCACTGGTCCAGCTGGCCCCAGGGGACGTACTGACTCATCAGGGAGAACAGTACTTCTCCGGGCCGGAAGTGCTCCGCCACCCAGTCCATCACGGCCCTGGCCCCGGGCAGCTGCCCCGGCAGCAGGAGATGACGGATGACAACTCCCTTTTGCAGGATACCGTCCCCATCCAGCTGGACCGGCCCCACCTGGCGGACCATCTCCCGGATGGCGGCGGTGGCCGCCTGGGGGTAGTCTGGCGCGGCGGAATACCGGGCGGCAACAGCACCGTCCAGATACTTCAGGTCGGGCAGGTAGACGTCCACCTTGCCCTCCAGCGCTGCCAGGGTCTCTGTCTTCTCATACCCGCCGGTATTCCAGACCACCGGCACCGGCAGGGGTTCCGCCAGCACTTCCCCCAGAATGTGGGCATAGTGGGTAGGGGAGACCAGGTTGATGTTATGGGCGCCCTGGGCGATGAGATCCAGGCAGAGGTCCCGAATCTGCCCGGCGGTCAGCGGGGTCCCAAACCGGTTGTGGCTGATGGCCTCGTTCTGGCAGAACACGCACCGGAGGGGGCAGCCGCTGAAGAAAATCGCGCCGCTGCCCCGGGTGCCCGAGAGGGGCGGCTCCTCCCAGAAGTGGAGGGCGGCCCGAGCGGCCACTGGCGTGGCAGGCATCCCGCAAAAGCCCTGACCCTGCGTCTCGGTGCGCAGGGCGTTGCAGCTGCGGGGACAGAGGTTACAAATCATAGAAAATCGCCTAATTTCAGTTCCATCGTTGGTGTGGGAGAGAGGTGCTGGTCCACCACCGGCAGGAAGGCGGCAAAGGCGTTGGGAACTGCGTACCTGTCTCGCAGGGCGAGTTTGTCCGCCCAGACCCAGCCCGGGGGCAGCTGGTCCGACGCCAGCTGCCACAGCTGGCCGGTCATGTGCCACTCCCGGTGGGTGAAAATATGGCGGCCGGTGCCGCAGAATTCCTGAGAGAGTGTGGACAACCCCCATTGATCGGACACAGGCGTCTCCGCCAGCTCGTTGGGGAACTCCCACAGCCCCGCCAGCAGGCCCCGGCCGGGCCGCCGCCGCAGGGCAACCTTTCCGTTGTAGAAGAGCAGATAGACGGTCCGGTTTTCAATGGTACGGGATTTTTTTGCGCCTTTGACCGGCAGCAAAGCGGTTTTGTTCTCCCGGTAGGCCACGCAGAACCCCGCCGCCGGACAGCGGTCACACTCCGGCGCCCCGTTGGGGAGACAGACCAATGCGCCTAGCTCCATCAGCGCCTGGTTGAAATCGCCGGGGGCGTTCAGGGGGATGAGCTGGGCCAGGGTTTGGCGTACTACTTTTTTCGTCTCTGCCCGGGAGATGTCCGACGGGTCCCCGGTGATCCGGGTCACGACCCGCAGTACATTGCCGTCTACCGCAGGCTCCGGCAGTCCGAAGGCGATGGAGGCGATGGCGCCGGCGGTGTACTCCCCCACCCCGGACAGGGTGAGAAGTTCTTCATAGGTGTTGGGGAACCGGCCGCCAAACTGGTCCATGATCTGCCGGGCGGCCTTTTGCAGGTTCCGGGCCCGGTTGTAGTAGCCCAGGCCCTGCCACAGCTTCAGCAGCCGGTCCTCTTCCACCTGGGCCAGGTCGTCTACCGTGGGCAGTGCCGCCATAAACTGGTTGTAGTAGTCCAGCACCGCCGCCACCCGGGTCTGCTGCAGCATGATCTCGGACACCCACACGTGGTAAGGGGTGGGATCGCTGCGCCAGGGCAGGGTGCGCTGGTGGTCCCGGAACCACTCCAGCAGTGGTATCACTAGCCGATTGAGTTGTTCTCTTTTTCCGTCCATAGCCGCGCCTCCCTGAGATGTCCCTCCTATTATATCGGGCCCGGCAGCAGATTGCAATCTTGTTTGACAGCGACCTCAGCTTGTGGTAACATAAAACGAGCTTTGCGGGTATGATGGAATTGGCAGACATGTGAGATTTAGGTTCTCATGTCGCAAGACGTGCAGGTTCGAGTCCTGTTACCCGCACCAAACCAATATAATCCGAACCTATTTCCAATCGGTGATGGGTTCGGATTATTGCTTTTCTTTGACCGCTACGAAACCACTCATTTTCGCAACGGCGTGAAAAAACAGCCGACCTCCAAGCCGAGAGGCCCACGGAAGAAGAAACAGGCCCCATAAACGAAAAAAGGCGGGCGCACCGTTTTGACACGATGCGCCCGCCTTTTCTGTCCTTATTTTGTTTTGACCTCCTGCTGTTCCGCTTCCCGCTGCTTCTTCCATTCGGCAAATTGCTGCTGGCTCTCCTCGCTCTCATAGAAAGCCAGAATGTCCGGCATAATGCACCGGGCGATTGCCTCAATGCTGTGCTGGGGAATATCGGTGTTGTTGATTAGCTTTTTCTTTCTTCCCAAATGTACCTCCGTATTTCTCCAAATTTGTGTCCTGCTTACCGCTGCTGCTCGTTGGGACGGCGCTGCTGTTCCCGTAAAGTGCAAAGCAGCTCCGGTGGGATGCTCTGCACAAACCGCCGAAGCTGCTCATTTTCCTGTTTCAGTTTTGCAGCCTCAAGCTGTTTCTTGATCCCGCTCTTGTCCCGAACCTTTTCTTTCAGGCCCTCGTTCTCCTGCGTCAGATAGTCAATGGTGGCCTGGTACTTTTTCATCTGCCCCAAATGTCCCTCCAACCGGGCGAAGTACGGCCCCACTAGCGTCAGAATCTCGTCCCGCTTCTTCCCGGCATTCATCATGCCGATGTCGGATACCGCCTTTTCAATGGCCCGCTGCTGCTTGATGAGATCCACCGACTGCTTGAACATCCATGTGGGAATGTGCTTACGCTTTGTCACAAGGGCGCTCTCGCCTCGCTTGAGGACGGGGAACGCCTTTTCATGTGGGCGTGAAACTCGTCCTGCCATTGGGACAGCTGCGCCCGGTTGCCTAATATCTCTTTCGCGGATAACCGTCCATCCTCGGTAATGGGCGTAAAGCAGAGATGCAGATGCGGCGTCTTTTCGTCCATGTGGACGACGGCGGAGAAAATATTCCTCTTGCCAATCTTCTTCTCCATAAATGCGACAGCCTCGGTAAAGTAGGTCTGCACCTCTTTCTTGCTTTTTCCATTGAAGAACTCCGGGCTTGCCGTGATGATGGTGTCTATAAACATCGTGCTGTCCTTGCGGGTCTTGCACCCTGCCGCCTTGATGCGGGCGTCTATCTCTTTTCTGTATTTCTGAGTTGGCTGAATGATATGAAAGTTGTCCTTGCTGCGGCTCATATCAATATCCGGGTTACTTGCGTATTTCTCCTTCGTGCGCTCATGATGCGCTTCCAGCGCTCCAGCTGAACCAGACTTGTGCTTTGCGAAGCGTAATATCGCGTGCTGTGCTTTTTGTACCATTGTACCTCCTTACCGCTTGCGCTTGACCTAGACAATATCGTAGTCAAGCACATCCGCCAGCTCCACCGCCTCGCCGTAGCGAAGCGTACCTCGCCGCAGCTTGCCGGAGAGATTTGGAACGCTGCGGCTCCATTCGTAATCGTCGTACAGCCTGTCCACAACCTCGGTCATGGTCATGCCAGAACGGACGATATAGGACTTGATTTCTTCTCGGATTCCCATAATCACCTCCATATTCAATGCCTACCCCATATGGGGCGGTTTTCGGTTTCGCCGCTTTGCGTGAGTTTTGCCGGAAGAATGAAAAAACGCACCAGACCGTGAATGCTGTTCGCTTCACGGTGGCGCGCTGTCCGACAAACTATCAACACAAAGAAGCTGCTTTCTTCGCCTTACGGCGATGCCTTACTTCCTCATGCTCTTTTTCACCTCGTTTTCAGACTTTAGGGCAGCAAAAAAAAACGCGCCTGTCGTTTTTGACTGCGCGGCTTATTCCTTGCCCCTGTATTCCTTGAACTTCTTTTTGATGGCCTCTATTCTCTTAATAACCCCGCTGTGATTCTTGTACCCCAGCTTGTCCGCAATCTCCACATACGAATACCCGTCTTGCCGAAGCTCAACGATCTGCCTGTCCTTTTCGGAGAGTGTGGCAAGGAAGCGTTCAACAAAGTCCTTGGCAATCACATACGCCTCTACATTCTGCGTAGCGTCCGGGATATAGAAGATGCTACCGTCCTCCTCGTCCTCCATGAGTGCTTCCAGAGAAACCGTCTGCACCTTCTTGGAGCGCGTATGATACCATTTCCGCAGAAAGTCCTTGCGTACATTGGTATCCCACGGCTCAAAGTCCTCGTCGCATGGCATTTCTTTGATAACGTCCAATATGGGCTGCCATCCCTGTTCTTCGATAGCCCGCTTGACTACCTTGCCGAAAAGCTCCTGTATACGCTCGGTGTCGGGAAACGGTATTTGCGTACCGGGCTTCATACGAAAAAGCGCCTGCAAGCCCCAGCCTGTTTCTTCCTCGATGAGCTTTGTCCAGATAGGCAAAGAGTAGGACAGACGCCACACCGGGGAATAGCCGGTGTAATGCTCCTTCCACCCGCCAAAGCCGAAATGCGGAAACGCCAACGAAGCGACAGCGTCCATGATTTCTTTCAAGAAAGCGTCGCCGGTTATCATATCCATCATATCATCGGATGCCGCAATTTCCGACAGACAACGCGGCAGGGCGCAGAGCGTGGGACAGCGTGCAATCAAATCCGGCGGCAAGAGATAGACGAGGGGTAGATATCGGATATTGCTGTCAAGTGGGAACTGAATCATCATAGGGAATAACCTCCTTTCCAAGAAAATCAGAATATGTCATCTAACTCTTAACGACACAAGTATACACGATATGTTCCTATATAGCAAAAAATCCGGCAAACTCTCGGAAAGATTCTTTAGAAAATATCTTGTAATTTGAGGTTCACCTGTGTTATATTTAACTTGAATAAGTATGGATGAGGAGGTGCGTCATGCGGACATTCAAATGTGTCGATTTGTTTTGCGGCGCTGGTGGACTTTCTGAAGGCTTTCGTCAAAATGGATTCGAGATTTTATTAGCCAACGATTTTGATACATGGTGCGAAGCAACTTATAAGCTGAATCATCCAGAGACAGAGTTTATTTCTGGGCCGATACAGAATATTTCAGCCGAGCAGATTTTGATTTCTCTGAAGATGAAAAAAGGGGAGTTGGACTGTATTATTGGTGGCCCACCATGCCAAGCCTTTAGCGTCTATAATCACCAAAGAGGAATGCACGATGAGCGTTCGGGTTTATTCCGTGAATATCTGCGACTTGTGGCGGGCTTGTTGCCGAAGTACGTTATTATAGAGAATGTTCCCGGAATGACCTCCGTTGAGGATGGTATCGCGGTTAAGGAGATTAAAAGCGGTCTAAAGTCTTTGGGATATGAGGTTGAGGTAAAACTATTAAAAGCGGAAAACTATGGAGTGGCTCAAGAGCGTCGCCGCTTAATATTTATCGGCAATCGGGTTGGTCAAGAAATTGAGTTCCCGCAACATACGCATGGTGATGGTTTGCTTCCATTTGTTACTGTTTGGGATGTAATATCCGATTTGCCCAAATTAGAAAACGGTGAAGGAAGCGAAGTGATGAACTATTCTATTCCACCGCAATCTGATTATCAGAAGCTAATCCGCGACGGTTCCCCAATGATTTTCAATCATGTTGCGCCAGCGTTGGGCGCTATCAATTTAGAAAGATTAAAGTATATTCCCGAGGGCGGAAGTTGGCGAGATATTCCTATTGAATTGCTTCCAGCAGGGATGAAGCGAGCTCGTCGTTCCGACCATACAAAAAGATATGGTCGGCTAAAAAAAGACGGGTTTGCGTCTACGATACTGACAAAATGTGACCCCCATTGGGGAGCCTTTTTTCATCCCGAACAAGACAGAGTTATTACGGTTCGAGAAGCAGCGCGGCTACAATGTTTTCCCGACAAGATACGATTTGAAGGTAGCAAGGTTGAACAATATAAGCAAGTAGGCAACGCTGTCCCAGTATTGTTATCGGCAGCCGTCGCAAAGGTTGTCTATAATGCTCTGTTAGAAAACGAGAATGGGACGGTGAGATTATATGCCATTTGATCCATACAACATCATTTGTGAGATACTTGGTCAACCGGCACAGCAAATGCAAAACCCTGTTAACGAAGATTATCTATGTCCCTATAGAAATTGCATTTGCACAAAGCGAAGCCATAGAATTGATGGCCCATTTCCTGTTTGCTCCGTCTTTAGAAAGCTTCGGACAGACACCGAAAGTGTTCCGATGGCTGTTTGTCCTCGGCGGTTATATGCAGCCAATATTTACAACGATGTTATTAATAACTGCTGGCCTGGTGAGCCTCCAACAAACCCTATTGTAGTCCACGAAGTCAAGATGGGTGATGTCGGGAAGGTTGACATGGTTATCGCTGATTTGTCGGACGATGGGCAATCCATCCGTAATTTTGTATCTATTGAACTGCAAACAGTAGATATTACCGGCTCATATGAACCAGCATATTCGGCAATCGTTTTGAATAGTGATTTGGAAGCAAAACCTACATATAGCTTTAACTATAAGAATGTTCAAAAGCGTTTTATTACGCAACTTATTGATAAGGGGTTTTATCACCATCAATGGGGCACGAAAATCATTGCTGTTGTCCAGGATGTAATTTACGACAATTTGAAAGCTCGGATTGATTTCCCGGAAGTAGATGTTGCTCGAAGCAATGTAATATTTATACGATATAAGATGGTGCTTGTAGATTCTCCAGATGGAGCACGTTATGAACTTCAACTTGCTGGTATAAGCGGAACAACACATAATGAATTGATGATGAGTTCCCTATATCAGAACACACCACCCAAAGAGGATTTTTGCAGACGGATCATGAAGGTTTATCGGTCTGGACTATGACCAAAGAGGGAGTGAAACCCAATGGGTTTTCGCTCCCTTTGACTTGCTTGTAATGAGTTGGCTACCTTGTTATTGATGCAAATAGCGTTCCGACGAGGGACGGGAGCTTTGTATACCCGCCGCCGCTTATGAAAACAGACGGGCTTTTGCTCATTCCCATTCGCAAAACCCCGCCCGTTTCCCTGTCGCTCAAAATGTGTGTGTCCATCATGCGACACCCATGTTTTCCCGCCAGCCGCGCCAGCAGGTATAACACACTACACCTTTGTTCCAAAGGTTGTGTGCCAAAGGGAGGCTTGCGCCCCCTTTGGAAACCCCTCGTTTTGTCGGAGCATGGCCACACTTCGCATTTCTGATCATGCGTCCCATCCTCCAAAACCGCAAAAAAGAAGCGAATATCTGCCCACCCATCCGGCAGATATTCGCTTCTTTTTATGCCTCCGTCCGCATACGCAGCCGGAGAAAATTGCCGCGCTTTTCATAAACCGCAACGGCAATTTACAATCAAAATTATCCGAAATAATTTTGATTTCTGGGTTGTATTGTTTGTATAATCGGATTATAATAAGCATAACTCATATCGGGGGTTTTTCGAATGAAAGAAGTGGGTAAGCGGTTGAAAGCCTTGCGCGAGGGCGTCGGTGTTTCACAGGTGAAACTGGCCGAAGCCCTCGGCTCCACGCAGTCCAGCATAAACAGACATGAAAATGGACAGTCCACCCCGTCCGTAGAATTGTTCAGGCGTTATGCGGATTACTTCGATGTGTCTTTGGATTATCTCTTTGCCCGGACGGACAAGCCGCAAGGAGTAACGTACGAGTTCAAGCCGAAGGCCACACCCGACAAAGAGGAAATGCGGCGCTTCATTGAAATGTGCTTTGACCCGGAATCTCCCATGAACGAGAAGCTAAAGGAAACCCTATTTTTGATGATGGAGGGTGAGAAATGAAAGAGAAAAGGAAAATAATTACCCTTCCCTGCGACTGCAAATGCTGTATGTTTGTCATCGAAAAAACAGTGTGGGAAGATGGCGATATCAATTATGATATTTCCATTCAAGATTCCAGATACGACCATAACTACAACACAATTTGGGGACGAATCAAACGGGCGACAAAAATCCTTTTCGGCAAGCCAATCTATTACAGTGATGTTCACCTTGAAGGAACAGAAACCTTTCAGAAACTGGTTGACGATATGGGCAGGCTCGCAAAATCAAATCTTGACGAGGAGGCGAAACAATGAAAGCCGTTATCTATGCCCGCTATTCTTCTGACAGTCAGCGGGAAGAAAGCATTGAGGGGCAGTTGCGCAAATGCACCGCCTTTGCCGAGAAGAACGGCATCACGATATTGCGGCATTACATTGATCGCGCATTTTCTGCCAAGACGGATAACCGCCCGGAGTTCCAAAACATGATAAAAGACAGCGGCAAAAAGCTGTTTGATATGGTCATCGTCTGGAAGCTGGACAGATTCGCACGAAACCGCTATGACAGCGCCCGGTATAAATCCACATTGAAGCGCAACGGCGTCAAGGTGGTGTCCGCCACCGAGATTATCTCCGAGGGCGCGGAGGGCATTATTCTCGAATCCGTCCTTGAAGGATATGCTGAATACTACTCTGCCGACTTGTCCGAAAAGGTAATCCGCGGCATGACCGACAATGCCCTTAAATGCAAATACAACGGCGGCACGCTGCCTGTCGGTTTTGTTGTGGACGATGAACAGCACTTTCAAATTGACCCGCTGACCGCGCCCTTCGTTCTGGAAACCTTTAAGCGATACGATGAGGGCGCGACCATGACGCAAATCCGCGACTGGCTCAACGAGCAAGGAATGAAGAATACCCGCAACCAGCCCATGACCTACAACAGTGTAGAGCATATGCTGGAAAACCGCCGCTACATAGGCGAGTTCCGCTATCGTGATACGGTTGTGCCGGACGGTATTCCCGTAATCGTACCGCAAGATATGTTTGACCGGGTACAGGAGAAGCTGGCGCAAAACAAGAAAGCCCCTGCCCGACATAAGGCGGAGGAAGATTATCTGCTGACGACCAAGCTATTCTGCGGCTATTGTGGGGCTTACCTCTGCGGAGAAAGCGGCACAAGCCATACAAACAAAGTCCATCGCTATTACAAATGTGTGTCTGTGAAGAAGCGGCGCGCCAACTGCAAGAAAAAGCCTGGCAAAAAACAATGGGTGGAAGATTTAGTTGTTGACGCCACCATGAAGATGGTTATGGATGATAAGGCCATTGAAGCCATCGTTTCTATGATTATGGATTTGCAGGACAGGGAGAACACAAATCTGCCGCTTTACGAACAGCAGTTGCAGGAAGCCGATATGGGCATACAAAACCTGCTCAATGCTATTCAGCAAGGCATCCTCACCAAGTCCACAAAAAGCCGTCTTGAAGAATTAGAGGCAGTGAAAGAGGATTTGGAAATCCGCATTTCGAATGAGAAGCTGAACAAGCCCAAAGTGAGCGCCGAGTTTGCGACCTTCTGGCTGCACCGCTTCCGCAAGCTGGATGTGCGGCAGATGTCCCACCGCAAGGTTCTTATTGAAACCTTCATCAACGCCATCTACCTCTTTGACGACAAGATGGTGATTACCTTCAACTACAAGGACGGCACGAAAACAATCACCTTTGACGACCTCAAAGTGGCGCTGTCAAAGAAAAATATGGGTTCGGATTTGGATTGCGATGGCGCACCACGTCGGAGCAAGCTATGTGTCGCTTGCTCCGACTTTTTTGCAAAAGCCAGAGTGCGCTCACGCCGCTGCTTCTCCTTTCAAAATTGAACTCACTGCGCTGGGCTTCGATTTTGTTTGGCTTGCGCTGAAGGCTAGCAGGTGCTGTATTGCCGCTCATACCACGTCAGGGCGAAGCCCGCCCTAGGAAAGCCCCCCTTTTTGGGCAGAATTCTTTCTAATTTTACCGCCCGTCGTTCGTAGCCCCGGGGCGGGTTTTTGTTTTCTCACAGAATTTGGTTTGCTTAGATAAGCAAGATATTTCCCAATTTAGGTTGTGATTTTGTTGCCCTTACTTCAGTTGCATCTCCAGCAGAGCGTTTGCAGGTTGTCCTCCGCCGTCATGCCGCCTTTTGCAATCGGAATGATGTGGTCAATCTCAAGCAGCAGGTGTGGCTCCTGCTCTAAAGACACGCCACACTTTTTGCAGGCGAAATTGTCTCGCTCGTTGATCCGCTGTCGCAGTTTGCTGGTCATCAGAGCGCATTGTCCTGCGGCGCTACTTCTAAACTTAACCGTCTCAGAAAGGAAAAGAACAAACCAGTTCAGGTTGTCAATATCCATAACGACATCGTATTTTGTCCCAGTGTTTCCGCCAGGACTGACATACTTAAAAACATATTTCGGGAAATAGAGCGTGCTGAAATCAACTGGTTCAAAGCCGAGTTTCGCTTCAAGCTTTTTGGCGCGCAGTTTTGATGCCAAAGTATTTGCAGACGTACTTAAAGGGGTGCTTTCTTGCGTTGTCACACACCGTTCAGGAGCAGTCATAGACGTACAGAGCATACTTTTGGGACTTTAGCACGTCTCGCTTCACCCTCCACTTGCGTTGGTCATGATACTCGACTTGGCCGTAATCTGTCCGATTAACCACAAGGGAGAGCTTTTCAACTCTTCGATGTGCTGATTTAACTCATTGCAATCTTGTATGTATTTCTGGATTCTGTCCTTGATGGCGCTGAATTTCCACCCCCCTGAAATACAGGGATGAATAGGTCAGATAAGCAATGACCAGCGTAGCCAAAGCGACCAAGAGAGGCCAAGGGTATACGGCGATTGCCATCACGATAAGGATGACAATGATTAAAATGACAAGCGGCATAGAAACGAACTTCTCCCTCTTTCTGGTTAATATACGACAATCGCATACAAACAGTCTACCTTATTTGTAATGTTTAACAAGGATAAACAGTTTTTCAAAAAGAAGAACAAAACCTGCGAGCGGCAAGCTCCCAATCTACGGGAGCTTGCCGCTTTTTTTTATTTTGTGCTGGCCGACTTGCCCCAGCGGTGTGCTGGGTTGACGGCCTGTTCCACCGGGATAATTGGGTGGTGCATCGGGCAGAGCTATGGAAAAGACGGGAAGAAACTGTCATTCCAGAAAGGTAGTTTCAGGGGAGCTGACGGTGCGGCAGGTGCTTGGTGGCGGGACAGGGGGAGCGGGGAAGTGCACAGAGAAACAGGACGGTTGGGCCCGGTTTTTTGGTCAAAATGTGTATAAAGCACATCTTGGGCAGGGTATGTCAGTTTTTTGCCTTTTTTTCGTCTGTTTGGAAGTGTGGCTAGATGGCGAAATGCTCAAACCACGGAAAAAGAACGTGTTTTTCACACGTTGAACCGTCATTTTGAACAATATATACTTGTAAATACAGATTCCGGCTGTTACTTTACAACAAGTTTACTGAGGAGGTACACAAAATGGTTAAAACAGTATGCAACAACTACAGACAGTTAGCACCGGTCCTCTTTGGCAAGGGTGCCATCAACCAGACTGGCGATATCGCAGCTCAGCTGGGCTGCAAGAAGGCCATGGTCGTCACCGACGAAGGCATCAACTCTCTGGGGTTCCCCGCAAAGATCGAAGCCTCTCTGAAGGAAAAGGGCATTGACTGTGTGGTGTGGGCCAACGCCGGCGGCGAGTGCCCCACTCCCAACCTGCTGGAAGGCGCTAAGGTCGCTCGCGAATTCGGCGCTGACTGCACCATCGGCATCGGCGGCGGCTCCTGCATGGACGCTGCAAAGGTCATCTCCGTTCTGGCCAACAACGATCCCGACTATGTTCTGCCTAACTTCTACAAGTTCCTGTCCTTCCAGGAAGACTATGCAAACCCCCTGCTGAAAACCATCTGCATCCCCACCACTGCTGGTACCGGCTCTGAATCCACCTTCGTGGCTGTTATCAACAACGACGCTACCGGCACCAAGGTTGGTCTGCCTTCTCCTCCCGCTTACGGCATCATCGACCCCGAACTGGCCGTTGGTTCTCCCGCACGTATGACCGCATGGTGCGGCTTGGACGCCTTCGCACATGCTGTCGAGTCCCTGTGCAACACCAATGACAGCCACCACAGCGATCTGTTCGCATACGAGGCCATCCGCCTGATCACCAAGTGGCTGCCCATCGCATGCGCACATCCCAAGGACTATGAAGCTCGGGAACAGCTGGCATGGGCTGCCAACATGGCAGGCATGTCCTTCTCCGAAACCAACTGCAACATGGGTCACGCAGTTGCCCAGGCAGCTGGCCATCTGTATCACATTCCTCACGGCCTGGCCTGCGGCTCCGTCTGCGGCGGCTACATGGAATATGCTGCAAAGGACTTCCCCGGCATCATCCGTAAAATCGGCGTGGCCATGGGTCTGGACTGCATTGACATCTCCGATGCGGAAATCGGCGTCTATGTGGGCCGCGCACACCGCCGCCTGATGAAGCAGCTGAACGTCATCAACCTGACCGAGTTCACCGGCGTGAAGATCGAGGACGCTCTGAAGGACATCGTTGACGAAGTGATGGTAGAGCCGCTGGCCACCTTCTACCGTGCATTCACCGGTGAGTGGGACAGAGCGGAGCTGGAAGCAGTCGCCACCAAGATGTGGACCTGGCAGGATCTGGACGACTAATTCGCCCGTCATACTGCGCCTGATTCATTACTTTTACTTCTTGCATCTTTGGGCCCGCTTCCCGGTGACGGGAAGCGGGACACCCTGAGGATATACACATTTTCAATCATCTAGGAGGAAATTATTATGATCCCGAAACTGGAACTGGGCAACGGCGTATTTGCCGACATTAACGACGCAATCGAAGCAGCAGCTGCTGCACAGAAGGACTACGAAAAGAATCTGACCATCGAAGATCGTAAGCGCATCGTCGAAGCAGTCCGCAAGACTCTGATTGAAAACGCACAGTTCTTCTCCGATATGGAATATGAAGAAACCGGTTATGGCCGTCCCGAGGACAAGATCCAGAAGAACCTGGGCAACGCCATCATCCCCGGTGTGGAAACCCTGCCCATGTCCGTTTATTCTGCTGATGACAACGGCATGGTCTATGACTTCTACAGCCCCTTCGGCGTGATCGGCGCTCTGACTCCGGTTACCAACCCCTCCGCTACCATCGCCGGCAACGGCATCTGCAACCTGTCCGCAGGCAACGCCGTTGTGTTCAACGCCCATCCCGCAGCAAAGGTCTCCACTGCCATCGCTCTGCAGACCGTCAACAAGGCTGTTGTCGCCGCTGGCGGCCCCAACAACATGCTGACCTGCATCGCTGAGCCCACTCTGGACACCCTGGACGTCATCGCAAAGAGCCCCCTGGTCTCCCTGATGATCGGCACCGGCGGCCCCGCAATGGTCGCTACCCTGATGAAGTCCGGCAAGAAGTGCATCTGCGCTGGCCCCGGCAACCCCCCCAGCATCGTCGACGAGACCTGCAACCTGGCAGAGTGCGCACCGACCCTGATCATGTCCCACTCCCTGGAGAACAACACTCTGTGCATCGGCGAAAAGGAAGTTTTCGTTGTTGACGCCATCTTTGATGACTTCATCGAAGCAATGAAGGCCACCGGCATGGTCCGTATGCTGACCGACGAAGAGGCAGCCAAGGTCACCGCTACCGCTCTGCAGCCCAACGAAAAGGAAATCAGCGGCTATTCCCCCGTCAAGAAGTTCGTCGGCAAGAACGCCAACGTCATTCTGGAGGCAGCTGGCGTCGCATGTGAAGGCGATCCCCGTACCGCTGTTATGATCGTTGACAACGACCATCCCTTCGTGCAGACCGAGCAGCTGATGCCCATTCTGCCCGTCGTCCGCTGCAAGGACTTCGAGGAAGCCATGGAACGCGCTGTCGCCGCTGAGCACGGCAACCGCCACTCCGCTTCCATCTGGTCTGAGGACATCAAGCGCGTCACTGCCTTCGGCAAGGCCGTCAAGACCACCGCTTATGTACAGTGCGCCATGACCATGACCGCTGTGCCCGGCTCTCCCACCATCGCTACTCCCACCGGCGAAGGCCCCACCGGTCCCTGGACCTTCCTGCGCAAGAGAAGACTGTCCCAGGGCGGCGGCCGCGGTTACATCGCCTAATTGAGCTCGCCCATCCACATTCTCTGTATGGGGTGGCTATTTAGATAAATTCACATAGTATCACCCGATCAACCAAGTCAGGAGGCAGAGCGAGTCCGTAGTTTCACAGACTCGCTCTGTTTCAAATCAGAGCAATTTTGTCATACGCTGTGCGCCAAAGAGCTGCCAGTGCCTCCTTCGTTGCGTTCCCCCTCCTGACCCACAAACCCCAATCTGAACATAAGGAGACTTTTCGTTATGGATATCAAAGCACTTTATAATGAGAAACTC
This sequence comes from Clostridiales bacterium, assembly GCA_003150485.1. Classification (GTDB taxonomy): domain Bacteria; phylum Bacillota; class Clostridia; order Oscillospirales; family Oscillospiraceae; genus Onthomonas. The sequence goes on along the minus strand of QALX01000006.1, from coordinate 25,393 downwards.
GGCACCCTGGAGGACTGCCTGGCGCTGCTGAAGGATGGCGACAGCATTGCCTGCTCCGGCGTGGTCAATGAGGCGGTTACCTTCCTGGAGAACCTGCCCAAGGCCGTCATGAATCTGAAAGATATCGTGATCGTAAAGGGCCGGGACCACGTCTATGACTGGCAGTTCGACCCTGCAATGGGAGAACACATGCATATGTACGGCCACCTGTTTGGCGACTCCGTCCGCAAATCTCACAAGCTGGGCATGGCGGACTATCTGCCCTCCGACCTGAGCACCTTCAGCGCCATCCGCACGGCCGTCCGTCCCAACAACGTGTTTATTGCCAACACCACCGATATGGACGAGGAAGGCTATTTGCAGCTGCCCTACTGCCAGATGTTTGAAAAGGAACAGCTGGCCTGCGCCGACACGGTGATCGTGGAGATCAATCCCAACTTCCGTCCCGTGAACGGCGGCCTGAAGATCCATATCAGCCAGGTCACCAAGATGTTTGTATCGGAGCGTCCCTTCTACACCATCCCCGTGGCGGAGCCCGATGAAACCGACCGCAAGATCGGCGACATCATTGCGGACATGATCCACGACGGCGACACCATCCAGCTGGGTATCGGCCGCCTGCCCGACGCCCTCGCGGTCAAGCTGAGAGAGAAGAACGATCTGGGTCTGCACACCGAGATGTTCACTTCCAACATGGTGGATCTGATCCGTCGGGGCAATATCACCGGCAAGTACAAGACCGTGGACCCGGGCGAGCATGTGGGCGCCTTTGCCCTGGGTGATCTGGCCCTGTATGAGACGCTGCACACCAATCCCGCCTGCCGGATTGCCCCCAGCTCCTACGCCAACAACCCCTCGATTATCGCACAGCAGGACAACATGCGCTCGGTGAACACCTGTCTGGAAATCGACCTGCTGGGCCAGATCTCCTCTGAGTCCATCGGCGCGGTCCAGTTCAGCGGTACCGGCGGTGCGGCGGACTTCGCCAGCGGCGCCATCCGCGCAAAGAACGGACGGGGCATCGTGGCCTTCACTTCTACGGCCAAGAAGGGTACCATGTCCAAGATCAAGTGCCTGCTGACCCCCGGCTCCGCCGTGACCATCCACCGCAACCTGGCCGACACCATCGTTACGGAATACGGCATTGCGGAACTGAAGGGCCTGTCCGTTCCCGAACGCGCCCGGGCGCTGATCTCCATCGCCCATCCTGATTTCCGGGAGCAACTGACGGAAGAAGCCAAGCAGATCGGCTTTATCTAATTCTCCCGCTTTTCCGGCGCTGTCTACGCAAGCCTACATAACAAAAAGAGGGAGTTGGTATCAATTCTCTCTTTTTGTTTTCTTTTGCCCGGAGCTTTTCCGGGCTACCTATTGAGAAAGGAACGAACACGATGGATGATCAGAGACAATATCAGCAGAAGATGGGTTCGCTGGAGGATGCGCTGGCGCTGCTCCGGTCCAATGACGTGATTGCCTGTGCGGCCGTGGTCAACGAACCTACGGATTTCCTGAAGGCGCTTCCCTCGGTGTTGCCCGGTCTGAACAATATCACGCTGTTTAAGGGCAAGGAAAACTACTACGACTACCTGGCGGATCTCACATATCAGAAAAATATCCACACAGTCAGCTATCTCTTCGGCGACAACACCCGTGCAGCCCAGAAGGTGGGTATGGCCTCCTACATCCCCACGGACTTGAGCACCTTGGGTGCAAACCGCACTGCCGTGGCGCCCAACAACGTATTTGTGGCCCAGGTCACTGAGATGGATGAAAACGGCTGTTTTCAGCTGTCTTACTGCGAGATGTTTGAAAAACAGATGCTGGAATGCGCTGAGACCATCATTCTGGAGGTAAATCCCCAGTTCCGCCGGGTCCGTGGCGGCCTGGATATCCACATCTCCCAGGTTTCCGCGCTGTATCTCTCACCGAAGGCCCCCTTCATCCTGCCCCGGGATGACGGTTCCTCTGAAATTGACCGGAAGATCGGCAACTATATCGCCGACCTGATTCCCGACGCCGCCACCATTCAGCTGGGCATTGGCCGTCTGCCGGACGCAGTGGCCGTCCGTCTGGCGGAAAAGAACGACCTGGGGCTGCATACGGAGATGTTTACCTCCAATATGCTGGGTTTGGTGCGCTCCGGCAACATCACCGGCAAGTACAAGACGGTGGACCCCGGAGAACATCTGGGCTGTTTCGCCCTGGGCGACGCGGAGCTGTATGAGACGCTCAGCAGCAACCCGGCCTGCCGGATCGCCCCCAGCTCTTACACCAACGACCCTGCCGTGATCGCCCAGCAGGATCGGATGTTTTCGGTGAACACCTGTCTGGAAATCGACCTGTACGGGCAGGTCTGCTCGGAGTCTATCGGGACCCGGCAGTTCAGCGGCACCGGCGGTGCGGCGGACTTTGCCAGCGGCGCCATGCGCTCCAAGGGCGGCCGCGGCGTGGTAGCCTTCACCTCTACCGCCAAAAAGGGGACCATCTCCAAAATCAAGGCGACGCTTACCCCTGGCGCGCCGGTCACCATTCACCGCAACCTGGTGGATACGATTGTCACCGAGTACGGCGTGGCTGAACTGAAGGGGCGCACGGTTCCGGAACGTGCCCGGGCGCTCATTGCTGTGGCACACCCTGACTTCCGGGAGAGCCTCCTGGAGGAGGGAAAAAAGATGGGGATCCTCTTCTAAGACGGATTTCGCACAGAACAACCGGTGAGAGAACCCTGGCGTATTGTTGTATAGGAGCGCCGCGCCCGCCCGGCGGGCGTCGGCGTCTCCGCTGCCGGGCGGTGGCAATGGCCGGGATACGGCAGGGGCCACTCGATGATGGGGCGGTATTCCGGGTTCCGGCGATTGGCTCAGGTTTGGATACTTCCTTTTCAACGCAAAGTGGTTTAGGCAGGCTTTGTACCCCTGTCCATCCTTTGTTTTTGGGGGAGTATCTTTTTTATTTTTGATTTAAATGTCGTTGCTTTTGTGCTTTGTTTTACCGAAAACAAGGGTCAAAATAGAATAAATAAAACAGAAAATGTGCAAAGTGCACACGAATTGTTGTGAAATGGGCGAAATGTATAAAAATACCGCTTGCACAACGGGGGAAATTAGCATATTATTTAAACAGAGAGTTTAGTAAAAGAGGCTTTGAGCGTTTCCACAGTGTGTGCGGGAGGAGACGTATCAAGTATGGGACCGCACCCGATGAGATCAGGGATACAAAGCTCCGGCATGGGCAATATAGAATATTCTTGGGGAAGGAGACGCAAATATGAAAATTAGTATTGACATTATTGAACGTAGTTTTCGGGATTATGTGGTAAAGACGCACATTTTGGATAACGCCGAAGTGAGTCTGCGCAAGTGTGCTTTTTTTGATCCCTCGGAAACGGCGTCAGAAGAGACGATTTATTTGTGCAGGAATTCGGAACAGATTGATGCAGAAAAGCTTCCGTATAATTGCAATCTGATTTTTGTGGAACCACTGCCGGACTTTGATTCGGAACAGCTGAAGCATGTCAATTATCTGGTGGTCGCCGGAATTCCCATCTATCGGCTGTTCAACAATTTGCTGGACGTATTCTTCAGATACGAAACGTTTGATAAGCAGCTTTCCCGGCTGATCGAGAAAAAATGTTCCTATCAGGAGCTGATTGATCTGGGCACGAAAATGATTGAGATGCCCGTTTGCATGATCAATTTGAACTATCAGCCAGTGGCGCTCAGTGCGGTCGACGTCCCCGGGGATGAGCTGTGGAAGGCGATGCAGGACGGGTACGGTGTGGCCTACTATGATTTTATCCAGCGCTGTGAATTCAAAACCGAGGAGATGGCCAAGAGCGGCATTTCAAAGAAAAGCGCGTGGTCGGAGCTGGCCGGCAATTATATTTGCGTGAGCGTTCTCTACTTAAACGGACGGGCTGTGGGCAGCATCGGGATGCATAAGTGGTATGAACGGAAGAAGCCCTTTGAAAAGGCAACCATGCAGCTGTTTGACTACTTTGTCAGCCGGGTGTCAAAACGGATTCAACTGCTGCACGATATTCCCGAGAGCAGGTATGCGCCCATGGATATGCTGCTGATCGAGCTCCTGGACGGGAAAGAGGTGGACAAGCAGGAGGTCAGCGCAATGCTGGAAAAAATCGACCTGCCCCTGAACGGCACCTTCCACCTGGCAGTGTTCTACCCTAAGGAGGAGAGCTGTCGTACCGAGCGGCTCCTGGACTACATGGAGATGATCGAGCGGCTGCACCCGGGGATGCACTGCTGTATCTACAACGCCACCATTGTGGCCCTTCACGTGGTTTCTCCGAAAGACGATGTTCGGTTAAAGAAGAAGCTGCTGAGCTTTTTGCGGGAGATTAACTATTACTGTATCTACGGCCTGGAATACAACAGCCTGCTGGAGACCCAGAAGGCGTATAAGACCCTGGAAATCCTCAAAACGGATATCCTGACCCGGGAAGAGTTGGAGTGCGTCTGCTATGCCCACAACTATCTGATTGAGTATGCGATGACAGTGCTCTCCAAGTATATGGACATCTCCAAGCTGATGTATCCGGCGCTGAAGACGCTGATGGAACATGACGCCAAGGGGAAGAGTGATTTGTACAATGTTCTGCGTACCTTCCTCTATAACAAATGCAGTCTGAAGGCGACGTCGGACAGCCTGTTCCTGCACCGCAACACCCTGGCCTCCAGGATTGCGACCATAAAGGAGATCGTGGGCATTGACTTGGAGGATGAAAAGACGTATAAGCAGATGCTGTTCTCAGTCTTCTGTATGGACTACTGCGAGAAGATGGGGAAAAAAGTGGGGTATTTTCCCCCAGAGGAAGAGGGAGCCAACGAAAACTAAGTGGATTAGAAGGGGAAAATTGGAAGGCGCTGCCTGAGAAAAATACAATTTGTCATGATGAAACAGGGACCGGTTTGCAGACGGGTCCCTTTCATTTTACCGCTTTTCCGGCAGGCGGGGCGAAAGATCGGCGGTTGTGCGGATTGTGTTCTGCTGGACCGTTGTTGTGCACTGGAAGAAAAAGTTTTCTTTTGCCGTTATGTGCAAAGTGAATATGCGCGGGGAAAAACAGGTGTAGATGACACGTTGTTTCGGCAATCTGACTAATTTATAATATCTAATAGGAAGAGAAAATGGCTCTTTTGTTCAATGAACTGTTGCCCCCGCGCTCTGGAACGGGACAGCGGTTTCCGGTCGTGGAGCTGGATGACAAGTGTATTCTTAAGGCATCTGTAGATGACATTTCTTCTTCACTTCCATTGATACGGTCTCCCGCATGTATATTTATCAGTTTGCTGTGGTCCCCTTTCACACAATCCACGGATGATAAAACGACAGATGCCTTAAGAATGCACTTTATCAGTATCGCCCCCTTTTTGTGCGGCGCGCTCTGACAGGGCGCACGGCATTCAAAACAGGCCGGGAAACGGCCATAGGAAAATAAAGTCGGGTTTCATTGGCATTGTGTAACGCAGTGCCATTTTGTTACCGAAAACTAAGCTTAAGGAGAGAAAAAGTATGAAGTTGACCAATGAGCAAATTGCGGCGTTAACCAAAAAGCGGTGGGTCCTTTTGGTGATCTGTTGTCTCATTAACCTGTGCATTGGCTCCATGTATGCCTGGAGCGTGCTGGCCGCGCCTATGGCACAGGAGCTGAATGTTCCCAGTCTGTCCATCGTGTTCTCTGTCGCCAATGCGCTGGGCTTTATCTCTATGATTATCGGCGGCCTGATTGCGGACCGGAAGGGGCCCCGCTGGGTCATGTTTGTGGGCGGCCTGATGTTTGGCGTCGGTATGTTCGGCTGCGGCTTTGCCCAGAGCGTGGGGCACCTGATCCTCAGCTACGGCGTGATCCTGGGCCTGGGCATGAGCTTTGTCTACGGCTGCACCATCAGCACCTGCATCAAGTTCTTCCCCGATAAGCGGGGCATGGCCGGTGGCATGGCCACCGCCTTTTACGGCATCAGCTCCGTTATCATTGCCCCCATCGCCAACGTACTCAACAGCAGCGTGGGAGTCCGCACCTCCTTCAAGATTCTGGGCGCGGTGTTCCTGGTGGTCATCTGCCTGGGCTCTCTGTTTATCAGCACCTGCCCGGCTGGCTTTATGCCCACCGGTTATCAGCCTCCCGTGCAGGCCGGCGGCAAAGCGCCTGTGGACAAGACCACCGGCGAGATGCTGCGCATGCCCATCTTTTACATTATGCTGGTGATGCTGACCTGCGGCGGCGTATTTGGCATGATGGTGATCTCCTCCGCCTCCAGCCTGGCGGTGAATATTGCCGGCGTCAACCCGGCCACCGCGTCTCTGCTGGTCTCCGTCCTCTGTCTGTTCAATACCGCCGGCCGTCTGATCGCCGGCAGCCTGTCCGACAAGCTGGGCCGGATCAACACCCTGACCATCGCAATTGTCATCGCAATGGTCGGCCTGGTGGTTCTGTATACCGCAGAGGTGAATGCCTCTCTGCCCCTGCTGGTTGTGGGTCTGATTCTCATGGGCATCTGCTTCGGCACCTTTATGGGCGTGTTCCCCGGCTTCTGCACCGACCAGTTCGGCAGCCGTCACAACACGGTGAACTACGGTATCATGTGGATTGGTTTCTGCATCGCCGGCATCGCGGGTCCCACTATCCTCACCCGGGTGTACGCCTCCGCCGGCATGTATCGCACGGCGTTCCTGATTGCCATGGGAATCGCCATCCTGGGCCTGCTGATGACCTTTATCTATCGGAGCGTGGTCAAAAAGATGGCATAATTGATCGGAAAGTCTGCCTGAGGGAGGAAATGCCGTGACAGTGGAAGAGAAAAACCAGGCGCTTCTGGAAAAATTCCGGATCATTACTGCGCAGGTAGCGACCGGCGACCCCGATGATTTTGATACGCAGCTTCCCCTGCAACTGGTTGCGTTTCACGCGGAGGACAGCAGTATGGTCTGCTATTTTGAAGTGGACCGAAAGTTCGGCAATCCTTACGGCATTGCCCATGGGGGCATTGTCGCAACCATGCTGGACATCGCTCAGGGCGCTGCGGTTGCGGCGTATACAGAGATGGGCCGCAGAATCTCAACCGTTTCCCTCCAAATTTCCTATTTCAAGCCGGTGTATACCGGAAAGAGATTCTATGTGCGCACCAAAATTACCGGCACCAGCGGTACAATGGCATATTGCAGCGCAGAGACCTGGCAGGAGGAAGGAACCCTGACCAACAGCGCTGCTTCGGTTTACCATCTGGGAAAAAAGAGAACGTAAGAGAAGAACTGCGGAAAAGCGGGGGTGACAGATCGTGTTTGGTTCCTTTTTCTACCTGCTGCGCGGGCGGGGGCTGGATATCTCCATGGAGGAGTGGCTGACGCTGATGAAAGCTCTGGAGCTGGGGCTCCACGGGGCGACGATGAAGGGGTTTTACCACCTGTGTCTCGCGGTGCTGTGTAAATCGGAGTCGGATTACGACCGCTTCCAGCAGGCGTTTCTGGAATACTTCAAGGATCGGAAGTTCTATACCGATTCCGGTGAAGTCAGAGCGGAAATTACCGATGAGATGCTGGACTGGCTCAACCATCCCAATTCCGTCATCCGCCAACGGTTTACCCGGGAGGATGTGACGGCGGAACAACTGGGCCTCTCCCGGGAGGAGATCGAGGAAATGCTGGCCCAGCGGCTCCGGGAGCAGCGGGGGAAGCACGACGGCGGCAACTACTGGGTGGGCACCCGGGGCATCTCCGCCTTTGGCAACAACGGGATGAACCCCCGGGGCATCCGGGTAGGCGGCGCCGGCAAAAACGGGACCGCTATTCGGGTGGCCGGCAAACGGGTGTTCCGGGACTTCCGGGACGACAATGTGCTGGATATCCGGCAGTTCCAGATGGCCTTCCGGACGCTGCGCAGCTATTCCGCGCAGAACGGGGCGGAGGAGGAATTTGACGTGGACCGCACCATCCACGACACCTGCGACAAGGCGGGTATCCTCCAGATCCGCTATCGGAAGCCCCGCAGGAATCAGATCAAGGTCCTGATGCTGATGGACTCCGGCGGCTCCATGGCCCGGCACAGCAGGCTGTGCAGCCAGCTGTTTCAGGCCGCCAGCAATTCCAACCGCTTTAAAGATCTGAAAATCTACTATTTCCACAACTGTCCCCACCAACACCTCTACACCCACCCTGCGCTGGAGGAGAAGTACCAAAAATACACGGTCGATGTGCTCCGGCAGTGCGGTAAGGATTACCGGGTGATCCTGGTGGGAGACGCCGCCATGGACCCCAACGATCTGACCGCTGCCCCCCAGTTTGGCGCTACCCGCTACAATATGGGGCTGACCGGGAAGGGGTGGCTGGACTATCTGGTTGCCCGCTACAAGCACATTGTCTGGCTCAACCCCAGCAAGCCTGCCGACGGCAGCAGCTATTTCAACGGCGCCATGTACAGCTATGAGGTGATTCAGGAGCTGTTCCCCATGTACCGGCTCAGCGTTGCCGGGCTGGAACAGGCTATGAAAAAGCTCATGGTAAAAGATTGAAACGCATAGATGAGAAAAAACTCCGAAACCACGGTTTCGGAGTTTTTGTCTTTCCGGCAGGCGTCCGGTTTGTGAGGAGGGTTACCGTACTGCTGCGAAGCCCTGTTCCAGGTCGGCGATGATGTCATTGATGTGCTCAGTGCCGATGGACAAGCGGATGGTGTTGGGGCGAATGCCCTGGTCCAGCAGCTCTTCCCGGGAGAGCTGGGAGTGGGTGGTGGTGGCCGGGTGGATCACCAGGGACTTGACATCGGCTACGTTGGCCAGCAGGGAGAAGATTTCCAGGCTGTCGATAAACTTGTGCGCCTCTGCCTGGCCGCCCTTGATCTCGAAGGTGAAGATGGAAGCGCCGCCGCGGGGGAAGTACTTCCGGTACAGGGCGTGATCCGGATGGTCGGGCAGGGAGGGGTGGTTCACATGCTCCACCTGGGGATGGCCCGCCAGGTATTCCACCACTTTTTTGGTGTTTTCCGCATGGCGGTCCAGGCGCAGGGAGAGGGTCTCCACGCCCTGGAGCAGCAGGAAGGCATTGAAGGGGGAGATGGCTGCGCCGGTGTCCCGCAGAAGGATGGCGCGGATGTAGGTGACGAAGGCGGCGGGCCCTGCGGCGTCCACAAAGCTGACGCCGTGATAGCTGGGATTCGGCTCGGCAATGGGGGCGTACTTGCCGCTGGCCTTCCAGTCAAAGGTCCCGGCGTCCACGATGATGCCGCCCAGGGTGGTGCCGTGGCCGCCGATGAACTTGGTGGCGGAGTGGACCACGATATCCGCACCGTGTTCGATGGGGCGGATCAGGTAGGGGGTGCCGAAGGTGTTGTCGATAACCAGGGGCAGGCCGTGCTGGTGGGCGATGGCGGCGATGGCGTCGATGTCCGGGATGTCCGAGTTGGGGTTGCCCAGGGTCTCCAGATAGACCGCTTTGGTGTTGGGCCGGATAGCGCTTTCCAGCTCCGCCAGATCGTGGGCGTCCACGAAGGTGGTGGAGACGCCGAACTGGGGCAGGGTGTGGGCCAGCAGGTTGTAGCTACCGCCGTAGATGGTTTTCTGTGCCACGATGTGGTCCCCGGCTTGGGCCAGGGCCTGGATGGTGTAGGTGATGGCCGCGGCGCCGGAGGCCAGGGCCAGAGCCGCGACGCCCCCCTCCAGGGCCGCCAGCCGCTTTTCCAGCACATCCTGGGTGGAGTTGGTCAGGCGGCCGTAGATGTTGCCCGGGTCGGTCAGGCCAAAGCGGGCGGCGGCGTGGGCGGAGTTGTGGAACACGTAGGAGGCGGTCTGATAGATGGGGACGGCCCGGGAATCGGTGGCGGGATCGGCCTGTTCCTGGCCTACGTGGAGCTGAAGGGTTTCAAATTGATAGTTGCGCATAGTAGATACCTCTTTCTTTTCATGAAGACAATCAAAAATCCGGGACAGTGGTGTGGCTCCCGGACTGAAAAGTGGCGCAAAAGTGGCACCGTCTATGGGTGCACCATGGGCGCAGCGGAGCGTCCAGCCAGGTCAGTCCGGGAGTGGGGCATTCGCCCACAGCGGAAGTTGCTTCTCAACAGTTCGGGAAAAATGGGGGTCATTCCGATACGCCCTCCTCTCAAATAAAAACCTATTTAAACGGTTGGTTTATTGGATTATAACGCCGCCCTGTCCAGATGTCAAGGCTTTTTTTCGACTTCCGGAAAAAAGAGAGTGATTTGGTAGGTTGATAATTGACAGGGGCGGGAACAGGGCTTATAATCAGTGCAATATTGTGGGATCTGCGGTCAACGGGAGGAGGTCCGGCGCCGCAGAGACCGGAGCACATGGAGGGATGCGTAAATGACACAGAATCCATTTGACATCCGGATTGACCGCCGGAACACCAACAGTCTGAAATACGACTTTGCCTTGGAGCACGGTCGTCCGGCAGATGTGCTCCCCTTGTGGGTGGCGGACATGGACTTCCGTGCCCCGGCCCCTGTCCTGAAGGCCCTGCACCGGGCGGTAGACCATGGGATTTTCGGCTACAGCGATGTAAAGTCTGACTACTACGACGCCGTGGCGGAGTGGTTCCGCACACGGCTGGGCTGGGAGACCCGTCCGGAGTGGCTGGTGAAAACGCCGGGGGTGGTGTTTGCGCTGGCCACGGCAGTGCGGGCCCTGACCCGGCCGGGAGAGGCGGTGCTGGTCCAATCACCGGTCTATTACCCCTTTTACAACGTCGTCCGGGAGAACGGACGGACTCTGGTGGAGAACAGGCTGATCTATCGGAACCACCAGTACACTATGGATTTTGCCGGACTGGAGCGGGAGATTGTCCGACACAAGGTCAAACTGATGCTGCTGTGCAGTCCCCACAACCCGGTGGGGCGGGTGTGGACCCGGGCGGAGCTGCAAGAGGTGGGGCGTATCTGTAAGGCCCACGGCGTGTTTGTGGTGTCTGACGAAATTCACTGTGACTTTACCTTCCCGGAGCACCCCCACACCGTCTTTCCGGCGGCCAACCCCGACCTGGCCGGGCAGTGCCTTGTCTGCACCGCTCCCAGCAAGACCTTCAACCTGGCGGGGCTACAGGTGTCCAACATCTGGATCCCCGGTGAGGCGGCCCGGGCCCGGTTCCAGGCGGAGCTGGGACGCAGCGGCTATGGACCGCTGAACACCCTGGGCCTTGTGGCCTGCCAGGCGGCCTACCGGGAGGGCGGTCCTTGGCTGGAGCAGTGCAAGGCCTATCTGCGGGAAAACCTGGCCTTTCTCCGGACCTTCCTGGCCCAGCGGCTGCCTGAGATCAAGCTGGTGGAGCCGGAGGGGACTTACTTTGCCTGGCTGGACTGCACCGGGCTGGGGATGGACCGCCGGGCCCTCAACGACTGCATCATTCACCGGGCCAGGCTGTGGCTGGACGCCGGGCACATTTTCGGCGCCGAGGCGGAGCTGTTTCAGCGGATTGTCCTGGCCTGCCCCAGGGCCACTTTGGAACAGGCGCTGGTACAGCTGGAACGGGCGGTCCGAGGGGAGTAAAGAACAAAAGGGCGAAAAGAAAGCACAAAACACAGGCGCATTGCGGAATCAGTTCTGCAATGCGCCTGTGTTCTATTGGGCTTCCATCAGGTGGAGGAAGTGCTCGTGCACGGACCGGTCATTGGACAGCTCCGGATGGAAGGCCGTGACCAGTTGGTTACCCTGGCTGGCGGCCACAATGCGGCCCTCCACCTGGGCCAGCACCTGGACCTCCGGGCCGACAGAGATGATGTAGGGGGCGCGGATAAAGGTCATGGGGACGGTGCCGATGCCCCGGACCGGGGCCTCCGTGAAAAAGCTCCCCAGCTGGCGGCCATAGCCGTTGCGCTGAACGGAGATGTCCATGGTGCCGAAGCAGGGGACGCCTCCCGCCACTGTCCGGGCCAGGAGAATCAGCCCGGCGCAGGTGCCGAAGACCGGCAGCCCTGCGGCAATGCGCTTCCGCAGTGGCTCGAACAGCCCCAGGTCTCGCAGCAGCTTGCCCATGACGGTGCTCTCGCCGCCAGGGAGGATCAGCCCGTCCAGGGGGCGGTCCAGATCCCGGCGCCGGCGGATCTCAAAGTGATCCGCCCCCAGCCGGTCCAGCACGGCGGCATGCTCGGCAAAGGCGCCCTGGACCGCTAAAATCCCAATGGACATCTCATTTCCCCCGCTCTGCCATCAGCAGGGCGATCTCGTCCTCGTTGATGCCCACCATGGCCTCGCCCAGGTCGGTGGACAGCTCGGCCAGGCCTTTGGCGTCGGTGTAGTTGGTGACGGCCTGGACGATGGCGGCGGCCCGCTTGGCGGGGTTCCCGGACTTGAAGATGCCGGAGCCCACGAACACCCCCTCGGCGCCCAGCTGCATCATCAGAGCGGCGTCGGCGGGGGTGGCCACGCCGCCTGCGGCGAAGTTGACCACCGGCAGCCGTCCGTTCTCCTGGACAGAGCGCAGCAGGTCCACGGGCACCTGGAGCTGCTTGGCGGCCTCGAAGAGCTCGTCTGCCCGCAAGTTCTGGACCCGACGGATTTCCGCGTTCATGGCCCGCATGTGGCGCACGGCCTGGACTACGTCGCCGGTGCCCGGCTCACCCTTGGTGCGGATCATGGAAGCGCCCTCTGCAATGCGGCGCAGAGCTTCGCCCAGATCCCGAGCGCCGCAGACAAAAGGCACCTTGAACTGGGTCTTGTCAATGTGGTAGACGTCATCGGCGGGGGAGAGGACCTCACTCTCGTCAATGTAGTCGATCTCGATGGCCTCCAGGATCTGGGCCTCCACAAAATGACCGATGCGGCACTTGGCCATGACCGGGATGGACACGGCCTCCTGGATGCCGCGGATCATCTTGGGGTCGCTCATCCGTGAGACGCCTCCCGCCGCGCGGATATCTGCCGGAATACGCTCCAGGGCCATAACGGCGCAGGCGCCGGCGGCCTCTGCAATTTTAGCCTGCTCCGGCGTGGTGACGTCCATGATGACGCCGCCCTTCAGCATCTGAGCAAGTTCTTTGTTCAACTCATATCTCGTCTTTTCCATAACCAATCTCCTTTATAGGGTTGTAAAACAAGTACATTATAGCGCAAACGAAAAAGGTTGCAACGGGGTAGTGTGAAAAAGAGGAGGAAACGCTGCAATTTAGGCGATTTGCTGAAAAAACGCTGCCAGTGAGCAGGTTTCACCGGCAGCGCTGTCTGGTTCAGGGGAAGCACCTCAGTTGGCGAACAGCGGTGTGGACAGGTAGCGGTCCCCGGTGTCGGGCAGCAGAACCACAATGTTTTTCCCCTTGTTTTCCGGGCGCTTGGCCAGCTCGATGGCGGCCCAGACCGCCGCGCCGGAGGAGATGCCTACCAGTACGCCCTCAGCGTGGCCGATTTCCCGGCCGGTGGCGAAGGCGTCCTCGTTTTCTACGGCGATGATCTCGTCGTAGACCCTGGTGTCCAGCACGTCGGGGACGAAACCGGCGCCGATGCCCTGAATCTTGTGGGAACCGGAGGTGCCCTGGCTCAGCACTGGGGAGGAAGCGGGCTCCACCGCCACAACCGTTACGGCGGGATTCAGCTCCTTCAGGTACTGGCCTACGCCGGTGACGGTGCCGCCGGTACCTACGCCGGCGACGAAGCAATCGACCTTGCCATCGGTGTCCGCCCAGATCTCCGGGCCGGTGGTGGACCGGTGTACTTCAGGGTTGGCGGGGTTCACAAACTGGCCGGGGATAAAGCTGTTGGGGATCTCCTTTGCCAGCGCGTCCGCCTTGGCGATGGCGCCCTTCATGCCCTTTGCGCCCTCGGTGAGCACCAGCTCGGCGCCGTAGGCTTTCATCAGCTGGCGGCGTTCCACGGACATGGTCTCGGGCATCACGATAATGATGCGGTAGCCTCGGGCGGCAGCCACGGAGGCCAGGCCGATACCGGTGTTGCCAGAGGTGGGCTCGATAATGACGGAACCCTTTTTTAGCAGGCCCCTGGCCTCGGCGTCGTCGATCATGGCCTTAGCGATGCGGTCCTTCACCGAACCGGCGGGGTTGAGGTATTCCAGCTTGGCCAGGAGCCGGGCCTCCAGGCGGTGCTTCCTCTCGATGTGGGTCAGTTCCAGCAGCGGAGTTTTGCCGATCAGCTGATCCGCAGATGTATAAATATTGCTCATAATCCAATTCCTCCAAACAGGGCGTCAAGCTTTTTCATGATATACCAACTTATACAATAGGTTTATTGGTATTATAGAGCGGTACATCCCGTTTGTCAAGGGGGAGTTGCCTAAACATGGTTGAAATCCTACCAACCATATTGTATAATAGGTTAATAGAAAGTCCGATGGGAGGATGCCTATGATTATTTCAACAAAAGGGCGCTATGCGCTGCGGGTGATGATCGACCTGGCGGAGCACCAGACCGGCGCCTATATTCCCCTGAAGGAGATTGCGGAGCGGCAGGAGATTTCGGAAAAATACCTGGAGGCCATCCTGAAGGTGCTGGTGCGGGAGCGGTTCCTGATCGGGATGCGGGGCAAGGGCGGCGGCTATAAGCTGAGCCGGGCCCCGGAGCAGTATACGGTGGGCAGCATCATCCGGCTGACCGAGGGCAGTCTGGCCCCGGTGGCCTGCCTGGAGGAGCACGCGGAGCAGTGTCCCCGGGTGGCGCAGTGCCGCACACTGCCCATGTGGAAGGCGTTTGACCGGGTGGTCAACGAGTTTTTCGACGGCTATACCCTGGCGGATCTGATGCGGCCGGACCAGGCCGGTGACGACTATGTGATCTGACCCCTGAGTAGGGCGTCAAAAAACAGCGGTGCGGAGCCTGGCTCCGCGCCGCTGTTTTTGTCTTATTTCATCCGCCCCAGGAGCTCTATCACCATCGTCCAAACCCGCTGGACAGAGGAGATATGCAGTCTCTCCCGGCAGGTGTGGATGTCGGTCAGGTCGGGGCCGAAGGAGACGCAGTCCAGCCCGGGCAGCTTTCCGGCGAACAGGCCGCACTCCACTCCGGCGTGGATGGCCTCCACCTTGGGGGCGTGGCCGTACTGCTGGGTAAAGACCTCCACCATCAGGTTCCGCAGCGGGGAATCCTGGCGGTACTCCCAGCCGGGGTAGTCGCCGGACACCGCCGCGGTGCCGCCCAGCTGGACAGCCAGGCAGCGGAGGCGGTCCACCAGCATCTCCTTCTGGGAGTCGACGCTGCTGCGCACACAGAAGGAGGCCTCCAGCGTGTCCTGGGAGGTGGTGAGGACGCCCAGGTTCAGAGAGGTCTGAACCAGGCCGGGGATGTCGGCGCTCATGGCCTGGATGCCGTTGGGGGCACAGGTGAGCAGACAGACGGCCCGGCTGGTGCTGCCCTCGTCCATGGGCAGAAGATCTGCCTTACCCTGGGAGAGCGAGACAAACACCTTGGGGTCCGTCACCCGGTACTCGTTTTTCAGGGCACCGTCCATCTGTTCGCACGCCCGGCGGACCCCTTCTGCGTCCGCTGCCGCCACAAGGGCCACGGTCTCCAGGGGGATGGCGTTGTCCTTCAGGCCGCCCTGGGCGGAGATCAGCCGCACTGCCGTCTCCCTCCGGATGGCGGAGAGCACCCGGCCCATGAGCAGGTTGGAGTTGCCCCGGCCCTTGTCGATCTCCACGCCGGAGTGACCGCCCTGAAGGCCGCCCACCGTGACCGTCAGGACGGTTCCGTCAAAGGGCGCACGGGTCAGGGGCAGGGTGCAGCGGGTCATGTTGCCGCCTGCGCAGCTGACGGTGAAGACCCCCTCCACTTCGGAGTCCAGATTCAGCATCCGGCGGCCCGTCAGGGGGCTGGCGTCGATGCCCGCAGCGCCCAGCAGGCCGGTCTCCTCGTCCACGGTGAAAACGGCCTCCACCCGGGGGTGGTGCAGCGCCGGATCGTCCAGAATTGCCAGGGCCATGGCCACGGCGATGCCGTCGTCGCCGCCCAGGGTGGTGTCCCTGGCGTAGACGGTGTCGCCCTCCACGGCCAGGTCCAGCCCCTCCCGGGCCATGTCCTTGGCGCAGCCTGGGGCCTTTTCGCACACCATGTCCATATGGCCCTGGAGGATTACGGGCTGGGCGGATTCATAGCCGGGAGTGGCTGCCTTGACGATAATGACGTTGCCCAAAGGGTCCTGATGGACCTCCAGGTTTCGGGCGGTTGCGAAGGCTGCCAGCCAGTCGCTGATGGCCCGGGTGTTGCCGGAACCGTGGGGGATGGCGCACAGTTCTTCGAAGAAGCCGAACACGCGCTTCGGCTCCAGGTGTTCCAATACTGGCATATGTATCGCTCCTTTTGTTTAAAACGGGCTGTATACGGAAAAGTATACAGCCCGTTTTTTCCTTCGGCAAGGGAAAGTTTTCTGCCCCGTCCGGCAAAGTCCCAGGGGACGGCGCGTGGGGAGGGCATCCTGCCAGCGGAAAAGCGGGATTACTGCTGTGTACGCTGGTTCAGGTATTCCTCCAGGCAGAGGTTTTGACGGCGGATCTCCGCGGCGGCGGTGACCCCTACGTAGCGGTAGTGCCAGGGCTCGTTGGAGATACCGGTGATCCCGGTCTTGTCGGAGGGGTAGCGGAGAATGAACCCGTACCGGTAGGCGTTCTGGTCCAGCCAGCGGTATACTTCCCGGCCGGCAGAGTGGATGCCGTCGGCGTTGATGTCCACGGCCAGGCCGGTCTGATGCTCGCTGGTGCCCGGCAAGGCCACCCAGTCCTCGGCGTTCTCCCGGGCCTGGGCGGGGGAGTCCCCCTGGGCCTCAAAGGCGGCGATTTTTTCATCCAGCAGGCTCTGCTGCTTCTCGGCGGTCCGGAAGCCCGAGGCCACGACAGGGTAGACGCCCTGGGCCCGAGCGGCGTCAAACATGGCCTGGAGGGCGGGATAAATCCGCTTGTCCACCGACTGGCCGTTGGAGAGGTGGGTCAGCTCCACCTGATAACCGTCGGGGAGAGGGGAGTCCCGGTTCACCAGCAGCAGGCTCCAGGCCCCTTCGCCGCAGGCGGCGGCCTCCGGGGCGGCGCTGTCCAGGGAGACTGTCCCGGCGGCCAGGGTGTGCAGGGAGGGGACGGAGTCCAGGGCGCCGCCCAGGCCGCTGACAAAGAGGGCGCCGACGAGGAGAATCACCACCACCAGGCCGCCAAACAAATTGATCCGGCCGCCCCGGGGCGGGGTGGGCTGCGGAGTCTGACCTTCGGTGGCGGCGAGGGATACTTCTTTCATAGCTGTGTCACTCCTTTCGGGTGAGAAAAGCGAAAAGAGAAAATGGATTCGCTACAGTTAGTATACCAAGAACTGGACGAAGATACTTTAATAACTGCCTGTGGATTTGATTAAAAATTGTATAAGATTTTCTGAAAGCCGGTGGGTTATTGGCTGCCGCTGTCCTCCTTGGGCGGTCTTGCTTTGAAATGGGCGCAGGCCGGGGTTTCGTTCTCCCGGTTCTTCAGGCGGGGGTAGACGCAGTGGCCCTTCCTGATGCTCCGGTAGCTTCGCCCCGCTTTGATGTAGTGCTGCCGGTAGTGGACGCAGTTTTGACACACGTTGTTTTCTGTCATAGAAACACCTCCTATGCGGTATGTTCTGTGGGTGGCGTATGACTGTTTTTCGGCAAGGAACTGGCTGACTGTACAGATTTTAGAGAACGCAAAAGATGCAGGGCGCTCTCCTGCCCCTGTTCGTTCAGCGCAAGAAAAAGAGCGTTCCATTCAGCCGCTTTCTGCATCTGATCTTCCGGCTGTGTCATATGCTCGGCCTCCTTTTTTGGTGTGTGTTGCAAACACAATATAGCACACTGGAACTGAGTTGTCAACACTTGCGGGAAGGAGGTTTGTGTTGACAACGATAGTTCTGTGCGATATCATAAAAAACAAATATACTTTTCTCTGAAAGGAGGAGATTCCATTGCATAACAGAATTAAAATGGTGCGGGAATCCTTACAGTTGTCCCAGCGCGAGTTTGGCGAAAAGCTGGGTGTAAGCCGTGATGTCATCAGTAATATAGAGTATGGTCGTGTACAGCCCAAGGAATTATTAGTCAGACATATCTGTGATCTATACGGGGTAGACAAGAAATGGCTGCAAACTGGGGAAGGTACCATGTTCTGTGTGGGGCCCAAAACGAACAAAAAGGCAGAGGAAGCCATATCAATTTTCCGGTCGTTGCGTCCAGAATTTCAGGATTGCGCGCTGGAACAAATTAAACGACTGGCGGAGTTACAGGATAAACTAGACTAGAATTATAAAAGCCTCCTTTCAAACAAGTATGGCGCAGAGGAGAGGCGAATGATATGTTAACATTTATGTGATAAATTCTAACATCGAAATATAAATGAAAAGAGGGAAGCATCTTTTGATGCTTCCCTTTTTGGTTTGCAGAGGGTTACTTGGCGTATTCCACCGCGGTGGTCTCCCGGACCAGATGAACCTTGATCTGGCCGGGGTACTCCAGCTCGTCCTCGATCTTCTTGGCCACGTTCCGGGCCAGGATGATCATGCTGTCCTCGGAGACTTCCTCGGGCTTAATCATGATGCGGATTTCGCGGCCGGCCTGGATGGCGTAGGCGTTGTCCACGCCCTTGAAGGAGGAGGCGATGGCCTCCAGCTTTTCCAGACGCTTGATATAGTTCTCCACGTTCTCGCGGCGTGCGCCGGGACGGGCGGCGGAGATGGCGTCGGCGGCCTGGACCAGGCAGGCGACGATGGTCTGGGGCTCGATGTCTCCGTGGTGAGCGGCGATGGCGTGAACCACCAGCTCGTTCTCCTTGTAGCGCCGGGCCAGGTCCACGCCGATCTGGACATGGCTGCCCTCAATCTCGTGGTCCACGGCCTTGCCCAGGTCGTGGAGCAGGCCGGCCCGCTTGGCGGTGGCCACGTCGGCCCCCAGCTCGGAGGCCAGCAGGCCCGCGATGTGGGAGACCTCGATGGAGTGGTTGAGCACGTTCTGGCCGTAGCTGGTGCGGTAATGCATCCGGCCCAGCAGCTTCACCTCTTCGGGGTGGAGGCTGTGGATGTTGGTCTCCAGCACGGCCCGCTCGCCCTCGGCCTTGATGACCTGTTCCACCTCCCGCTTGGCCTTCTCCACCATCTCCTCGATGCGGGCGGGGTGGATGCGGCCGTCGGTGATCAGGCGTTCCAGGGCGATCCGGGTGATCTCCCGGCGGATGGGGTCGTAGCAGGAGACGGTGATGGCCTCCGGCGTGTCGTCGATGATGAGCTCCGCTCCGGTGAGGGTTTCCAGAGTGCGGATGTTGCGGCCTTCCCGGCCGATGATGCGGCCCTTCATCTCGTCGTTGGGCAGGGGCACCACCGACACGGCCACCTCAGAGACCTGGTCCGCCGCGCAGCGCTGGATGGCCATGGCGATCATCTCCCGGGCGTAGACAGCAGCCTCGTCCTTGAAGCGGTCCTTGATCTCCTTGATCTTCATGGCCTCCTCGTGGGTGACCTCCGCCTCCACCTGGTTGATCAGGTAGTTCTTGGCCTCCTCGGTGGACAGCCCGGAGATCTTCTCCAGGGTCTCCAGCTGGGCCTGCTTGATCTGCTCCGTCTCTTCCCGGGTCCGGTCGGCGGCGGCGATGCGGTTTTGCAGCTTCTCTTCCTTTTTCTCTATGGCGTCCGTTTTCCGGTCCAGGTTTTCCTCTTTGGACTGGAGCCGGCGCTCCTGCTTGGACAGCTCCGAGCGGCGTTCCTTGACTTCCTGCTCGTAGCTGCTGCGTTCTCTATGAATTTCCTCTCTGGCTTCCACCAGAGCCTCCCGCTTTTTGCTCTCCGCGGACTTCAGCGCCTCGTTGAGGATCCGGGTGGCCTCCTGTTCTGCGGAGCCAATTTCCTTTTCCGCGTTGCGCTTCCGGTACTGGTAGCCCAGAAAGAAGCACAGGGCCAGAAGCAGGATGGAAACAATGCCAATGACAATGTAAAGCAACATAGCTGATAGATACACCTCCTGTTTTTAAAGTTTTCCATTACAAGTAATGGGGTTTGATTCGTTCCATAAGATGAAAAGACGCCGTACGGGACAGCATGATTCCGCACAGCGGCAAAGGCATATTGAAAAACCAAGCCCTCACGGCCCGCAGCAGGGACTGGGAGCCGATCAGTTCTTCAAAACAATCCACAGTTTATTTTAATGCCAAACCGATAGACTGTCAAGAACATTCCGGAGGCGCGTCCCGTGGAATTCTGCCGGAAATCCCGGAATGGGGGGCATATTCACGGCCGGGGCCGCATAGGGATACCGGTGTGAGCAAAGGAGGGATTGCCCATGAAACGAAAGAGAGCGCGGAAGAAGAATCGGGCTACCCGCCGGCTGATCGCCCTGTCGGCGGCGGCGGCCACCGTGTGGACGGTGGCGCAAACGGTGAACTGGCCGGCGGTGAGCCAGTCTCTGGCCGGTCTGCGCCAGGGGTCCGAGCTGGTGGAGCAGATCGTGCGGCAGGAGCTGATCCGCCCTGCGGAGGAGGGGGGAGAGCTGGCGCTGTCCGCCTGGGAACAGCTGGTGCTGACCGAGTCGCCTCAGCTCCTCAGCAGCCAGGCGGCGGTAAACGAGTACCTGGCAGAGGAGCAGGCGTCCCAGCAGTCCGTCCGGGACCGGGCCGAGGCGGCCCGTCGGGCGGAGGAGGAAAAAGCGGCGGCCCAGAAGGCCCGAGAGAAGGAGGTGCAGGAGAAACAGGAGCGGGAGGAGCAGAAGAAGGAAAAGGCGGCTCAGACCGTGTCCATCGATACCTCCAAGCTAAAAGCCTCCGCCATCCGAGTGGACAACCACACCAACGGGATTTCCGTCAAAGCGTCTGATTACTTTGACAAAAAAGTGAGTTTGAAGCTGAAACCGGCGAAGGAAGGGCCTCAGATTCTCATCATGCATACCCACACCACGGAGGCCTACACCAAGGGCAGGAAAGATACCTATAAAGAGACGGACACCGCCCGGACCACCGACAACGGCTATAACATGGTCCGGGTGGGGGAGGAGATGAAGAGCGTTTTTGAGGACATGGGCCTGTCCGTGGTCCATGACAAGACCAAGTATGACTACCCCAGCTACACCGGCTCTTATTCCCGGGCCCTGACGGGAATCGAGAAGATGCTGAAGAAGTATCCCACCATCCAGATTGTGCTGGACGTTCACCGGGACGCCATCATCGGCAGCGACGGCACCAGCTACGCCAAAAAGACCGAGATCGACGGGGAACAGGTGGCCCAGATCATGCTGGTGGTGGGGACCAACGACATGGGCTTGACCCACCCGGACTGGAAAAAGCACCTGACTCTGGCGGTGCAGATTCAGAAAAACATGCTGGGCATTGACAGCGGCCTGCCCCGGGCCATCGACCTGCGCCGCCAGCGCTTCAACGAGCACGCCACCCCCGGCTCCCTCCTGGTGGAGGTGGGTACCAGCGGCAACACCTTAAAACAGGCCCTGGCCGGAGCCCGATACTTCGCCCGGGCGGCGGGGACCCTCTACTTAGATTGTGTGACGAAAACGTGAGCGCACCTCAGGTGCGCTCACGTTTTCTCTTTCTTATGTCAGCTCCCGGCAGATACCCTCGGTGATCCGGTCGATATCTGCCATGGTGGCGATCTGGGAGATCTCCTTTTTCCAGTACCCGGAGTAAGGCACCCCCCGCAGGTACCAGGCGTAGTGCTTCCGGGCCTCCAGACAGGCGATTTTCTCCCCCTTCTGGTCCCGGGCCAGCTGGAACTGCCGCCGGGCGGTCTGACAGCGCCGGGCCAGCGGGGGACGGGGCGGGATCTCCCGGCCCTCGATGGCGGCGATGGCTCTGGGGAAAATCCAGGGGTCCCCAAAGGCGCCCCGGCCGATCATGGCCATATCCGCGCCGGTGTACCGGAGGATGTGGGCGGCGTCCTCAGGCTCGAAGATGTCGCCGTTGGCGATAACTGGGATGGAAAGATGTTCTTTCACCGCCCGGATGATGTCCCAGTCCGCCTTGCCGGAGTACATCTGGGTTTTGGTCCGGCCGTGGAGGGTGACCGCCGCCGCTCCGGCGCTCTGGAGCACCTGGCAGAACTCCACCGCGTTGACACTGCCTTTGTCCCAGCCCTTCCGGGTCTTTACCGTCACCGGGATGCCGCAGCCCCGGCGCACCGCCTCCACAATCCGGGCCGCCTTGTCCGGGTCCCGCATCAGGGCGCTGCCGTCGCCGCTGTTGGCCACCTTGGGCACTGGGCAGCCCATGTTGATGTCGATGACGTCGGGCCGCTCCAGCTCCATGATCTTGGCCGCCGCCTCCTCCATGCAGACCACGTCGCTGCCGAAGAGCTGGATCGCCCCCGGGTGTTCCTCCGGCCCCAGCTCCATGATCCGGCGGGTCTTTTTATCCTGATAGCACAGGGCTTTGGCGGAGATCATCTCGGTGACCGTGTATCCGCAGCCCAGCTCCCGGCAGATGGTCCGGTAGGCCAGGTCGGTCACCCCCGCCATGGGGGCCAGAGCCACTTTGCCGGGAATTTCTACAGTTCCAATTTTCATAGGCTTCCTCCCGTTTGGAAGTGTTTGTGTGTTATTTTAACACGTTCCGCCGGGCCGGGCAATGGCCCCCTCATTTCCCGACGGTTTTTTTCGGGCGGTTCCCCTTATACTTGTCCCAAACAACGAAAAACGTGAGAGGGGAAGATACCCATGCGCACAAAAGAGACCGTTTTACGGCTGGCCAGCCAGTTCCGGCAGGATTTTTGGGAAAAGGGGGAGGTGGTGCTTCAGTCGCCTATGCTGATTCAGGCGGCGGAGTGTGCCCGGCGGTTTATCTTGGGGGCGGTGCTGTCCCGCAGCGAGATTCTCTCCGGCTACGCCCCCTTTGCTTTGGGATGGATTGGCGCCTCCGGCTCGGGGCCCGGGGGATTTGCCGCCCTGCTGGGCGCCGGCCTGGGCTATCTGCTGGGCCTGGGTCTGGTGGAGGGCCTGCGCTATGTGGCGGCGGGGATTCTCATTTTCGCCACGGCCTTTGCCCTTTATGACCTGCATATCTACCGGATGGAGTGGTTTATGCCGCTGGCGGTCAGCGGGGTGACGGCGGTGACTGGATTTATTTACTTATCTGAGGCCGGGTGGGACGGTACTGCGGCGGTGTGCTACGCCACCGAGGTGGTGCTGGCCGGGGCGGCTTGTCTGTGCTACCGGCGGCTGCCCGACCTGCTGGAGGAGCTGGAGGAGTCGCCGGTGGCCGAGCGGCTGTTCCTCATCGCCACGGTGCTCATCGCCTTTTGCCCCGTGCGCGTCGGCTTTGGGATCTCTCCCGGCATTGCCCTGGCTTGTTTCTTCGTCCTGCCGGTGGGGGAGGGCAGTGCCGGTTACCGGACTGCTGTAGGCGCCGGGTTTGGCCTGGCTGTGGACCTGACCCTGGGAGCGGGCGGGCTGTACACCTGCGCCCTGGGGGCCGGCGGGCTGCTGGCGGAGGCGGCCCGGCACCGGGGACGGTTTCTTCAAACCGGGCTGTTTCTGTTGGCGGGAGCGGCGGCGGTGATCTGGTTTGGCGGTGCGGTCCGGGACGCCGGGAACATCCTGACCGGCTGTCTGCTCTACTTAGCCCTGCCCAAGGGGCTGGAAACGCGGCTCCAGCGGTTTTTCCAGCGGGAACCCGCCGTGGCCACCGCCCTGCTCCCGGCCACCGACGGCATCCGCCAGTCGGTGAGCCACCAGCTGGGGGAGCGGGCGGCGGCCTACCGCCAGCTGAGCCAGCAGCTGGAGGGCCAGCTGAAGGAGGACAAGCCCGAGTACCCGGGGGAAATCTTCGACCGGACGGCGGAGCGGATCTGCAAGGGCTGCGCCCTGCAAAAAATTTGCTGGCAGCGGGACTACCGCAACACCTATCAGGTACTCAACCGGGTGCTTCAGGTGATGGAGGAGCGGGGCTACAGCCGGGAGCGGGACTTTCCCGAGGCATTCACCAGCCGCTGCCTGCGCATCCGCTCCTTTGTCACCGCCGCCAACGAGGAGATGTATGCCTGGCGCAACCGGCGGCGCTTTCGGGTCCAGATGCGGGACAGCCACCAGATGGTGGTCCGCCAGTTCCGGCAGATGTCCCACCTGCTGGAGGACACGGCGGTGGAGTTAGGAGGGGAGCTGATGCCGGATACCAGAGGGATTGCCGCCGTCAAGCGGGTGCTGCGCAGCAACGGCGTGACGGCGTCGGTGTCTGTCCAGCGCAACAGCCAGGGCCGCCGGGTGGTGGAGCTGACGGGCCAGGAGCTGTCTGCCATGGCGGCTGCGGAGGGCCGGCGGCGGCTGGCCGGGGCCCTGGGGATGCCCCTGGAGGCCGGGGAGCTGCTGCGCACGGAACAGGGTCAGCGGCTCCGATTCCGGGAGAGTCCCCGGCTGGCGGCCCGGGTAGGGGCCGCGGCACGCCCCAAGGAGGGGGAATCTGTCAGCGGAGACAGCGGCACCTGGTTCAAGGACGGGCAGGGGACCCTGTGGGCGGTGCTCTGCGACGGCATGGGGGTGGGCAGCTCGGCGGCGGCGGAGAGCCGGCTGGCTCTGCGTCTGCTGGAGAGCTTCCTGCGCTCTGGCGTGGCGGCGGAAACCGCCCTCCGCACCCTCACCGGGGCCCTGGCGGTCCGGGTCCAGGAGGGCTTCGGCTTCAGCACCATCGACCTGCTGCGCATTGATCTGTTTTCCGGAGAGGGGGTTGTGTACAAGCTGGGGGCGGCCCCCAGCTACCTGAGAAAAAACGGCATTGTCAACCGGCTGGGCAAGGGCGCCCTGCCTGCGGGGCTGAGTCTGGAGGGGGAGGGACGGATTGACCTGACCCGGTTCCAGGCGGAGCCGGGGGACCTGGTGGTGCTGGTTACCGATGGGGTTTCCGACGGGGCGGAGGATCTGTGGCTTCGGGAGCGGAGCGAGGCCTTTCAGGGCGATTCCCCCCGGGAGCTGGCCCTGTCCCTGCTGGAGGACCCCCATGCCAGAAAGGATGACGACCGGACGGCGGTGGTGATTTTGCTGAGCCGGCGGGAGGAATCTGCATAAATTCACCGGAACTGGTCCATACTGGAAGAGACAGGCATGGATGACCCGTGCGATTTCCCAGAGAAAGGTGTGGCTGATTTGGTGAAGGGAATCTCCCGTCGGGTGATTGTGGTCCGCTCCCCGGACCCCCGGTTTTTTGAACAGGCGATTTTTTTGATGAAAGAGGATGCGTTTCATAACGCCAACGTCTCCGCAGACCAGGTGGTGGCAGAGGCCCGCCAGGCGGCGGCGGGCTATCTTCGCCGCAACGCCGGAGGCAGAAAGGCACGGCGGAAACTGTCCGGTGCGGTCTGGTTTCTCTTGGGCAGCGGTGTAATCGCGGCGGTCTGGGGGCTGACCTGGCTGCTGTAAACGAAGGGAAAAGGAAAGGAAACAGCCTGCAAAGGATTGGCTTAACAGTGATAAGGAACTAATTTACTTATCAACTGTTAGCTGACGGTTTCCGGGGTGC
>QALX01000005.1 GCA_003150485.1 Clostridiales bacterium | reverse complement strand
CCGGCGCCTCCCTTCCCGATTTGGATCGGATTCTGAAGATGAGCGATTTGTTCTGCGTCAGCACAGATTACCTGCTGCGGGACGAGGTGGAGCAGATCAGTATGCCGGAGGGCGAGGGAATTCCGGAGCCGGACGGGGTACGGAGCGTCTCCCTGGAGGAGGCCAACGCCTTTATGGACCTGACCCGGAGCAAGTCCACCCGGCTGGCGGCGGCTGTCTCCCTGTGTGTGCTCTCCCCCGTCACCCTGATCCTGCTGGGAGGATACGCGGAGCTGACGGACGCGGGGATGACAGAAAACCTGGCCGGCGGCCTGGGGGTTGCGGTGCTGCTGGCCCTGGTGGCCATCGCGGTGGGGATCTTTATCACCACCGGGATGAGGCTGAATCAGTATCAGTATCTGGAAGAGGAGAGCTTTACCCTTCAGTACGGCGTCAAAGGCGTGGTGGAACGGAGAAAACAGCAGGATGAGGCCGGATACCGCGCCAGCG
The DNA here is from genome assembly GCA_003150485.1 of Clostridiales bacterium. GTDB lineage: Bacteria > Bacillota > Clostridia > Oscillospirales > Oscillospiraceae > Onthomonas. Next base: position 21,338 of record QALX01000005.1, on the reverse strand, counting down.
TTGTGGCCGGCGTGATTCTGTGCATCCTGGGCGTCATCCCGCTGCTGCTGGCGGCGGGACTGGACGCGGGCGATTTCGTCTGTGTTCTCTGCGTGGATGTGCTGCTGATTCTGGTGGCCCTTGCGGCGTTCCTCTTTGTGCGCTTCGGCGCCATCTGGAGCAGTTACCAGAAGCTGCTCCAGGAGGAGGACTATACACCGGAGCGGAAGCAGACCAATCGGAAGCTGTCCTGGTTCCCGGGGGTGTACTGGCTGCTGGCCACGGCCATCTACTTAGGGATCAGCTTCTGCACGAACGACTGGAAGACCACTTGGGTGGTGTGGCCGGTGGCGGGGGTGCTCTTCGCGGCGGTGTACGGCGTTCTGACAGCGGTGGTAAAAAATAAGAACAATGGATAAAAGAAACAGGGAACGCTTACGAAAAGCGTTCCCTGTTTTAATATGAAAAATCCCCTGTGCCGATGAAATCGGCATTCCACCTGCGTTGCATATAGAAAGAGCGCGCAGCGCAGCAAAAGTTTGGGTCCAGCCTTTTCAAAGGCTGGCAGGATGCAAGGGCAGAGCCCTTGCCGGGGTCCAGGGGCAGCGCCCCTGGGGTCACGTCAGCTTAAACTGGCCGGTGTAGAGCTGGTAGTAGCGGCCCTTCTGGGCCATGAGCTCGTCGTGGGAGCCGATCTCGATGATGCGGCCTCCCTCCAGCACGGCGATGCACTTGGCGTTGCGGACGGTGGAAAGCCGGTGAGCGATGACGAACACCGTCCGATTCTCCATCAGGGCGTCCATGCCCCGGGAGATCAGGGCCTCGGTGCGGGTGTCGATGGAGGAGGTGGCTTCGTCCAGTACCATCACAGGGGGGTCCGCTACGGCGGCCCGGGCGATGGCCAGCAGCTGGCGCTGGCCCTGGGACAGGTTCGCACCGTCGCCGGTGACCATGGTCTGATAGCCGTCGGGGAGGCGGCGGATAAAGCTGTGGGCGTTGGCGGTCTTAGCGGCCCGGATGCACTCCTCATCGGTGGCCTCCAGACGGCCGTACCGGATGTTGTCCATGACGGTGCCGGTGAACAGATGGGTGTCCTGAAGGACGACGCCCAGGCTGCGCCGGAGGGAGTCCTTCTCAATCCGGGTCACGTCGATGCCGTCGTACTGGATGGAGCCGGACTGGATCTCGTAAAACCGGTTGATGAGATTGGTGATGGTGGTCTTGCCGGCGCCGGTGGAGCCCACGAAGGCGATCTTCTGGCCGGGCTTGGCATAGACGCTGACCTTGTGGAGCACCTCTTTTTCGGGCACGTAGCCGAAGTCCACGTCCTTCAGCCGCACGTCGCCCTTCAGCTCTACATACTGGACGCCGCCGTCCGCCTGGGGCACCTTCCAGGCCCAGGCGCTGACCCGGCCGGACTCCCAGGCCCGGAGGGTGCCGTCGTCGTTCCGCTGGGCAGGTACCAGGGTCACGCTGCCTTCGTCGATCTCCGGCTTGGTGTCCATGACCTGGAAGATACGCTCCGCGCCGGCCAGCGCCGAGAGGATATTGGTCATCTGCATGGAGATCTGGTTCATGGGCTGGGAGACCTGCTTGGAGTAGGTCAGGTAGGTGACCAGACCGCCGATATCGAAGCCGCCCAGGATGGCCAGGGCCCCGCCGAAGGCGGCGGTAAAGGCGTAGCCGATGTTGGACAGGTTCCCGGCCACCGGCATGATGCAGGTGGAGTAGAAGCTGGCGTTGCTGGCGGCCACCCGGTAGTTCTCGTTGAGCTGGTTAAACTGCTCTTTTGCCTGGGACTCGTGGGTGAAGGCTTTGACAACCCTCAGCCCCTCGATGGTCTCCTGGATGTTGCCGTTGAGGGCGCCCAGAGCCGCCTGCTGCTTGTTGTAGTAGGCGCGGCTGCGGCCCCCCAGTTTTTGAAACACCAGCAGGGTGACCACCAGCATAACCACGGTGACCAGGAAGAGGATGCGGCTGAGGTAGAGCATCATGGCCACGATGCCCACGAAGGTGAACAGGGCGGAGATGCACTGGAGGACGGACTGCTCCATGGCCTGGAGCACATTGTCGGCGTCGTTGGTGAACCGGCTCATAAGCTCACCGTGTGTGTGCCGGTCGAAGTAGTTCAGGGGCAGGGTCTGCAAGTGGTTAAACAGGTCCCGGCGCAGGGTATTGGTGCCCCGCTGGGCCACCCGTACCATCATATTGCCCTGGAGGAAGTAGCAGGCGGCGGAAAAGAGGTAGATCAGAAAGAGTTTTCCCACATTGACCGCCAGGCCCGGCAGGGTGACCTGACCGGCCGTCACGGCCGCCGCAATGTCATTGATAATGGGCCGCATCACGTAGGTGGCGGCCACGCCGGCCAGGGCCGCGGCGATGACGCAGAATACGCCGACGATCAGCATAATCGGATGCTGTCCCACATAGCCCAGCAGGCGCTTCAGGGTCTTTTTGGTGTCCTTAGGCTTCTGGAACCCGCCAATGGGGCCGTTTCCGTGGCCGCTGCGTTTTTTCTGGGTGGTGGCTTTAGCCATGGTAGACGCCTCCTTTCAGCTGGGAGTGGTAGATTTCCTGGTAGATTTTGTTCTCTGCCATCAGCTGATTATGGGAACCGGCGCCGGCGATGATACCGTCGTCCAGGATAACGATCTGATCGGCGTCCTGGACCGAACTGATGCGCTGGGCGATGATAAAGACGGTGGTGTCCTTCAGGTTGGTATGGAAGGACTCCCGAATCAGGGCCTCAGTGGCGGAGTCCACGGCGGAGGTGGAGTCATCCAGAATCAGGATGGAGGGTTTCTTCAGCATGGCACGGGCGATGCACAGCCGCTGTTTCTGCCCGCCGGAGACGTTGACGCCGCCCTGTTCCAGGCGAGTGTCAAAGCCGTCGGGGAAGGACATGATGAAGTCATAGGCCTGGGCGTCCTTGGCCGCTTGGATCATCTGTTCCTCGGTGGCGTTTTCGTCGCCCCACAGCAGGTTCTCCCGGATGGTGCCCGAGAAGAGCACGTTGCTCTGGAGCACCATGCCGATGCGGCCCCGGAGTTCATCCAGAGGATAGTCTTTTACGTTGACGCCGTCCACCAGGATCTCGCCGCCGGTTACGTCGTAGAACCGGGGGATCAGGTTGACCAGGGTGGATTTGCCCTCGCCGGTGCCGCCGATGATGGCCACCACCTGGCCGGGCTGGGCGGTGAAGCTGATGTGGGTGAGTACGTCGTCACCGGAGCCGGAGGTGCTGTACTTAAAGGAGACGTCCCGGAACTCCACCCGGCCGGTTTTCTCGGGCAGAGCGGGGACAGAGCCGTCCTGAATATCAGAGGTGGTGTCGATCACCTCAAAGATACGCTGAGCGCAGGCCTTGGCCCGGGTGTACATGAGCAGACACATCCCCACCATCATCACGCTCATCAGCACCATCAGCACGTAGTTGAGCAGGGAGGAGAGCAGGCCGATTTCCAGATCGCCCTGGAGGACGGTCTGACCGCCCAGGTAGAGAATCAACACGGTGGCGGCGGAGATACCGATCATCATCATGGGCTGCATGAGGATGATGCGCAGGCTCACGTTCATACCGGCTTGGGTAAAGGCGTCGTTGGAGGCCTTGAACTTGGTCTTTTCAAACTCCTCCCGGACGTAGGATTTTACCACCCGGATGCCCACCAGGTTTTCCTGGACGGTCTCGTTGAGCTGGTCCAGCCGGTGCTGCATGGCCCGGAACAGGCCCATACACACCTTCATCAGGATGGCCAGTACCAGGGCCACAATGGGGACGATAATCAGCAGGATGATGGCCAGCTGCCAGCGGATATACAGGGCCACCGCCAGGGAAGCCACCACCATCACGCCGCTGCGGACCAGCAGGCGCAGGGCCATAGCCACCATGTTCTGGATGTTGGTCACGTCGTTGGTCAGCCGGGTGATGAGGGAGGCGGAGGAGAATCGGTCGATGTCGCCGAAGGAAAAGGTACTGAGTTTTTCAAACTCCGCCCGGCGCAGGTTGGCGCCCAGGCCCTGGGCGGCGAAGGAGGCGTGCTTGGAGGCCATGACGCCGCAGTACATGGAGACGGAGGCCACCACCAGCATCAGCGCCCCCATCTTCAGGATGATGGGCAGGGAACTGTTGGCGATGCCGTTGTCGATGATCTCCGCCATGAGCAGGGGGAGAATCAGCTCGCAGATGGTCTCCAGCGCTACCAGGGCCGGAGCCAGAACCGCCTGCTTCTGGTATCCCTTCAGATAAGGGAGCAGTCGTTTGATCATATGAGTTATTTCATTCCTTTCCGTTGGAGAATGGGCTGTGGGCCGGACAGCAGGGGGTGCAGTCGCCGCCGATCTGGCGCAGATTGTCCAGCATCCGCTGGTGGAAGCTGCGCAGCTGCTCCAGCTCCCCGGGGGAGAATCCCCGCAGCACCTGCTGGTCTACCGCGTCGAAGACCTCGGCGCACTCCTGCACCGCCCGGCGGCCCCGGTCAGTGAGGAACACCCGGTTGCACCGGGCGTCTGCCGGATCGGCCTCCTTGCGGACGTAGCCGCCCCGCTCCAGAGACTTCAGGGAGTTGGCCACGGTGGCCGGGGAGACATGGAGCAGCTCTGCCAGCTTCTTCTGGGTGGGAATGCCGGCATCCTCCCGCTCCAGGGCCTGGAACAGGACGAAGAGAACCATGGGGTTGTTCACGTCCTGGAGATTGCGCTGGGCCAGCTGGCTGTTGGCGGCGTTGTGGTAGGTTCGGTTCAGCTGGTGAAAAACGAGAATGGTCCGGTCGGCGTGTCTGTGACGGTCGAGCATGGGTTCACCTCCTTTTCAATCGTTGACAGGCTAATGATTAACGTGCTTACTATTGTAATCTCTTTTGCCCGCCTGTCAAGAGGCATTTGCGACAGAAAAAACTTCGAACGAATGTTTGTTTTTTATAAGCCGCTGTGCTATACTAAATGGTACGAAACCCTGTGCGCCGGCCCAGTCCGCGGAGGGGAAAAGGAGTGGAATAAGTTGAAACAGCTCACCCCGAAACAAAATCAGATTTACGATTACATCCTTATGTATACCCGGCAGCGGGGGTATCCCCCCTCGGTCCGGGAGATCGCGGCGGCGGTGGGCCTGAAGTCCCCCTCCACCGTCCACTTCCACCTCAAAGCCATGGAGGCGGCGGGGGTGGTTACCCGGGGCGTTGGGAAAACCCGCTCCATCACCCTGGTGGACTGCGAAGAGCCAGACCAGGAGAACCGAGTGCCCTTGCTGGGCAGCGTGGCCGCCGGGGACCCCATTCTGGCAGAGCAGTGCGTGGAGGATTACCTGATCTACGACACCGGCGGCCGGTCCGGGGAACACTTTGCCCTGCGGATCCGGGGAGACTCCATGATTGACGCCGGGATCCTGCCCGGCGATTACGTCATCGTTCACCGCCGGAGCACCGCTGAAAACGGGGAAATTGTCATCGCCCTCCTGGAGGACGAGGCCACCTGCAAGCGGGTGCACTGGGAGGCGGCAAGCGGAAGCAGAAGGAGAAGAAGGCTCTGGCTGATGCCGGAGAACGAGGAATACCAGCCCATTGACGGCACCTGCGCCAGAATTCTGGGCAAGGTGGTGGCGGTGATTCGGAAGTACCGCTGATGGGGCCGGCAAAAGAGGCGAGAGGCGTATGAAAAAACTGTATTTGACCCGGCACGGGCAGACTGACTGGAATGTTCAGCGCAAGGTCTGCGGCCGGACGGAGGCCCATCTGACCGACCTGGGCAGGCAGCAGGCCGCCCGGATGGCCGAACAGGTGGCGGAGACCAGCGTGAATCTGATCCTGGCCTCACCCCTGGAGCGGGCCCGGGATACGGCCCGGATTGTGGCCGCCCGCACCGGCGTGCCGGTGATGACGGAGCCGCGGCTGATCGAGCAGAACTTCGGCTCCTACGAGGGCCGGGATATGGACGACGGGGAGTATCTCACTCGGCGGGAAAACCTGCTCTGGCGCTTCCCCGGCGGCGAGTCCGCCGTCCAGGTGATCCACCGGGCCTACTCGGTGCTGGAGGACGTGAAGCGGAAGTACCCGGACCGGACGGTGCTGCTGGTGACCCACGGCTGCTTCTGCCGGGCCGCCCGGACTTACTTCGTGGATGTGGAACCGGGGGCCTTCTATCGGTTCTATATGAACAACTGCGACCTGCTGGAATTTGAACTGTAATAAGAAAATACTTTGCCAGTACACCGGATAGAGGAAAGGGAATTGTTATGAAAAAAGAAAGAGCCGATGGCAAGAAAGTAAGTGAAACCCTTGGCAAAATAGCTGGTGATACCTCAACCAAAGCGAAAAGTGTATTTGTAAAGTCCAAAGAATCCGTTATAAACGCGATTGATGCAAACGGAAATGGTGAAATAGATATTGAAGATATTATTATTATTGGCTTGAGAACACCGGGCATTCGAGTCAATAGGAGTGATTTTCTCAGGAAAGAGCTGATGAAAAAATATCCTCAGAATGTCATTGAGGATGCGGTTGCCTACAATCCTGCTCACGCCCAAATACCGGCTAAAGAGGTAGATAAAATCGCTGATGAAGTCATTCAGTTTGAGAGAACCTGTGTGGCAGGTATCTCTACGGCGCTAGGAGTCCCCGGCGGCGTGGCGATGGCCGCAACAATTCCAGCGGATATTGGTCAGTATTACGCTTACCTGTTAAGGGCCACGCAAAAGCTCCTTTATCTCTATGGGTTCCCTGAAATTAATACAGCTGAAAAGGGACATAAATTTGATTCAGAGACGATGAACATTCTGATCATCTGTCTAGGAGTAATGTATGGAGCGGCCGGTGCGAATAATGCGTTAAAAGCAATGGCAAAAGCATTGGCTACCGGTGTTGAAAAGGAACTTATGCGAACCGCATTAACAAAGGGAACGATATATCCGATTGTTAAAAGCGTTGCGAAATGGTTTGGAAAGAAGATGACAAAAGATGTGTTTGCCGGCTTCTTTAAACACTCTTTACTGGTTGTTGGGGGTGTCATCGGCGGCGGCATCACTTATCTTTCGTTTAAGCCGTGTTGCGATAAGTTGAAAGCTTCGTTGCAAGATACATTGCTGAGCAATCCGGATCATCATGGTGTCGATGGAGAGGATATCATTACCATAGACGATATTGAAGAATAGAACCAGGATTTGTTCAAAATATATGGAAGCAGAAAGAACGCTTCGGAACTATACAACGTGTTCCGAAGCGTTCTTTCTGCTTTATTGAGTACCCTGCCGATTTAAGGTTCGGCAGGGTGGTTTTTTCAGTTGTTTTTGGTCAGCTGGCCCGTTTGCCGCTGTACTGGGTGTTGTCGACGAGCAGGATGCTGCGGCCCAGGAACCACAGGGCGGTGGAAGCCAGGAGCACCTGCTGATACAGCTCGGTCCGGTCGGCCAGGGCGGTGATGCACAGGGTAATGGTCATCAGGTAGAAGAAGACCGTGCGCCGGGGGTGGGGGTGCTGGAAGGCGAAGCCGGCGGTGTAGTACCAGGACATGCAGGCGGCGATCACCGCCAGAAGCTGCCAGAGGAAGGCCATTACCGACGGGTTAGAGGCGTTGCTGTGGTAGGTGAGCACCAGCCAGACGCAGCAGGTGAAGCCGGGGATCACCGGGGCCAGGGAGGTGCTGCCACTGTCGCCGTTGCGCCCGGTGAGGAAGAAGGCCGCTGCACAGGCGAAGATCATCAGCAGTCCGAAGAAGGACTGGAAGGGCAGCTCCAGCAGGGAGTAGGGCAGGCCGGAGAGGGTGAGCAGATAGAGCACCAGAAGGGTAGTGGCCCCGAACCCCAGGGCCCCAATGTAGGAAAGCAGCCTGGGCAGGGGAGAGTCGGCGTGAAAGGCGGCGTACCAATTCTGGGCCTCGCTGGCCACGGTGAGAGAGAGGATCAGCAGCACCAGGGCGGCCCCTGCGGTGAGACCGATGAGGGCATAGGTGGCCGGATGGGCCAGGATCAGCAGGCCGGTGTCCGGGTGGATGGCCTCGGCCAGCTGCCGGGTCCGGAGGAGATAGCCGGCGGCCCCCAGGGCCAGGGCCAGCAGGGGATAGAGTATTTTCTTCATCGTAGCAACCTCCTGGAAAAACAGGACGGACGTCCTGACAGCGGAAAAGCGGATGCCCCTATTGTACTCCAAAAGCGGGCGGATGTCAGCAGCTTTTCTCCGATTTCCCGGGAAATTCCCGGCCAGGCACATCCCGGCGCCGGTGCAGCATAGAATGGGGACAGCAACAAGGAAAGGGGATGTCTGAATATGTGTGGCATTGGTGGATTTTGTGATCTGACCCGGGACAACCGGCAGTGGAAGTGGGAAAAGACAGGGGAACGGATGTGCCGTACCCTGGAGCGGCGGGGCCCGGACGACGGGGGGACCTGGGTAGGGGAGGACTGCGTGCTGGCCCACCGCCGCCTGGCGGTTATCGACCCGGAGAACGGCCGGCAGCCCATGGTACGGGGGCCGGAGGGGAGCCGGGTGGTGCTGGTCTACAACGGGGAGTTGTACAACACGGACCCGCTGCGCCGGGAGCTGGAGGGGCGGGGCCACACCTTCCGCACCCGCAGCGACACCGAGGTGGTGCTGGAGGCCTGGCGGGCCTACGGGGACCAGGTGGGGCTCCACCTGGAGGGCATCTACGCCTTCGCCGTCTGGGACGAGGCAAACCGAAGGCTGTTCTGCTGCCGGGACCGGTTTGGCGTAAAGCCCTTCTTTTACGCCATGGTGGGGGAGACCTTTGTCTTTGGCTCCGAGCCCAAGACCCTGTTCTGCTACCCGGGGCTCACCCCCCAGGCTGACGAGACCACCTGGCGGGAGGTGCTGGGGATCTCCCCGGCCCGAACGGCGGGCGAAGGGGTGTTCAAGGGCGTCCGGGAGCTGAAGCCCGCCCACCAGCTGACCTTTGGCCCGGAGGGGCTCCGGATTTGCCGGTACTGGAACGTGACCAGCCGGGTACATACCGAGAACTATGAGGAGACGGTGGAACATTTGAAAGAGCTGCTCCGCTCCGCTATCCGCCGCCAGCTGGTCAGTGACGTGCCCCTGTGTACCCTGCTCTCCGGCGGGCTGGACTCCTCCGTGATCACCGCCGTGGCGGCCAGGGCCTACGAGGAGTGGGGGCTGCCGCCCCTGGAGACCTACTCCTTCGACTACACCGACAATCAGAAGTATTTCCACCCCTCCTCCTTCCAGCCCGACGCCGACTGGCCCTGGGTGGAGCGGATGCGGCAGGAGTTCGGCACCCGGCACACGGTGCTCACCTGCAGCCAGCAGAACCTGGTAGACCTGCTGGACGCGGCGGTGGAGGCCAAAGACCTGCCGGGGATGGCGGATCTGGACTCCTCCCTGCTGTATTTTTGCAGTCGGATTCGGGAAAAGCACGTGGTCTCCCTGTCCGGCGAGTGCAGCGACGAGATCTTTGGCGGCTACCCCTGGTTCCACCGCCCCGACATGTTGGCGGCGGACACCTTCCCCTGGAGCATGGACCTCACTGCCCGGACCGACGTGCTGCGGCCGGAGCTGGTGAAGCGGCTGGAGCTGGAGGACTACGTGCGCAGCCGCTACCGGGAGAGCGTGGCGGAGACCCCCCGCCTGGACGGCGAGTCCGGAGCGGAGGCCCGGCGGCGGGAGATCGGCTGGCTGAACCTGAACTGGTTTATGACCAACCTGCTGGACCGGAAGGACCGGATGAGCATGTACTCCGGCCTGGAGGTCCGGGTCCCCTTCTGTGACCACCACCTGGTGGAGTACGTGTGGAATATCCCCTGGGAGATGAAGAGCCGGAATGGCGTGCGGAAACAGGTGCTCCGGGACGCGGCCCGGGGGATCCTCCCGGAGGACGTCCGCAACCGGCCCAAGTCCCCCTACCCCAAAACCCACAACCCCCTCTTCGAGCGGCTGGCAAAGGAACGGCTCCGGGGGATTCTGGCCGACCCTAACGCACCCCTCCACAGCCTGGTGGATGTGGAAGTGCTCAACGACGGTCTCCTGAAGGACGCCGGGGACTACGGCCGCCCCTGGTTCGGTCAGCTGATGGCAGGCCCCCAGATGATCGCCTACTTGATTGAGCTGAATCTCTGGATGGAGCGGTTTGGGCTGGCGGCATAATGGAACAGTGAAAAAGGCGGGAGGATTCCCGCCTTTTTAAGATTTTATTAATGTTTTTGGCATAACTTGACGCTTTTATATTTTAGTTCTAATATATAAATAATGGAAGATAAGATAAGAAATGGAGATAGAAGGTGATAAATGGTAGAAACGAGAAAAGTAACAAGCTAAAAAGTATGAAAGGAATGGCTATGAAAAAAGGGATTTTTACAGCTTGTATTTTAGTGGCAGGAACACTGATGCTGTCAGGAGCGATGGGTGTAAAAGCGGTGGACTTAAATCCCAGCGCAGATGATGTTGTTGCATTAGATAAGTTGGAAGTGACAACAGATATTCCGATTGAAGAAACTACAACCAATCAAGCCTTTGACGCCGGGGAAGAGATCAATCAATTAGAACAAGTCTCCTATTCCAAGGGACTTATGATTGACGGAACAAAGTACCGGCTGTACCCGGAATTTCAGGATGCCAACCGTGCGATAAGCGAATTGGAGAAAATGGCAAAGGATGGTATGGCTTATTTAAAGGTCAACTATGGCCTAGAGAGCCTGTCCAACAGCAACTATGAGGAATATCAGGCTTGCGTCTGCGAGGCTTTGGGAGAGGAAAACGTATATACAAATGAAGCGCTTGAGGACGAGCTGTATCTGATAGATGGTTTTCTGGACATCTACGAAAACGGAGACGCAAATAAGGAAATTCTGGAGTTGGTGAATTCTCTGAATGGAAATTTCCAGGGAACTACTGTGGAAGAAACAGCCCAGGCTACTAGTGAATTACAACTGCTCCTCCCCTACAACACCGGGGCTGACGAGGCCGTGGCAGCGGCGGCGGAGGAAATTGCCGCCGACGTGGAGCAGGAGTATCACGTCAACTTCCTGGAATCGGACGAGCTGTCCACCGGGCAGATTGGTTCCGACCAGCAGGCGGAGCTACAGACCTATACGGGGAACAGTGCATTTAATGTAGACAAAGGAATTACGTATGCCAATAAGTATGCGGTAAAAAGAAATATAAAATATGATAAAGGATTTGACAATAAGGATTGTACAAACTTCACGTCTCAGATAAAAAAGGCAGGAGGAGTAAAAGAATTTACGAAATGGACAAATGGTTCGAACCCTTATTTACTCAAAGGTTCTTCTTGGTATTTCAATAAGGCCGGTGATTACGGAGCGATCTGGGTAAACGCGAATAAGTTTGCAAACTTCTTTGGTGTAAAATACAAGACAAAAAGTTTCTATACGTTTTCAACAAAAGTGAAAAGAGGTTCTTTTATTACGGAAGATAAAAAGGGTGATGGAAATTGGGATCATATGGGGTTTGTTACAGCAACAACTAAAATTAAAAAGAAATATAATGGTATTACATATTATGATTTTAGAATTGCTCAGCATACCGCAGACTACCATGCTTATGTCAGTGAGACAAAAAATCATTGGGAAGAGCTAACTAAAAATTCAAAAATAATATTTGCTATTGTAAACTAGGAGGGGATTATTCTGAAACAAAAGAAAAAAATTGTGATTTGGCTAGTTGTGCTTGCGGTGTTACTGGGCGGTTTTCTCGCCCTCCGCATCCACAGCTGGAACCAAACCTACGGGCTTTCCCAGGATGTGATTGAGGGAACGGTAGAACCTTCTGCGGAAGAGACCATCCGGTTGTACTTTTATTACAGCAATCGGTGTAATCATAAGGCCGTAGAGCAACTGTTACAAAGTCCTCACGTCAACATTTTCGCTCACCATGCCTGGTGGGATGACTTAAAAATAGTAAGCATTGATGATGGGGATACCTATCACAACGCAGGGGAATGGGGAAATGCCTATGAAGTGGTGACCTATGAGGTGGATTTTAATGAAGGGTTCCTGGTGGTTTCCTCGAAAGAAGGGAAAAACAGTGATTATGACACCTTTACCCTGATTCAAAAGGAGAAAGGGGCTCCCTGGAAAATTGAATCAATCGGGAAAGGGTGATTGCATTGACAGGGAGAATAAGTGTGAACGTCACTTACAGTGGCTGAGCCAGAAACTGCACAAAAAACCCCTTTCCTTGTCAAAAGGCCCTGGACGGGTATAATAAATGTAACTGAGTCTTTTTCAACAAAAGTGAAAAATAGTAATAATTATGACAACTGGGGTTTCATCAGTAGAAAATGGTTGGGAAACATTAAAGGAAAAAAATCCCGAAATCGTGTATGCTATAATTAATTAGAGGAGACAGCTATGACACGCAAAAAGAAAATCGCAATATGGACTGCCGTGCTTGCGGTGCTGATTGGGATTGTCGTCGCCCTCCGGCTTGTCGGCTGGAATCAGACGTACGGCCTTTCCGCAGAAGTAATCGCGGGGGAGCGCACGCCCACGGCGGAGGAGACCATCCGGCTGTACTTCTATTATAGCAATCGCCAAAACTGGGAGAAGGCCAAGAAGCTTTTAGGTGCGCACTGTGATGACGTGCTTTCCGAGGGATATTTTGAAGATTTAAACATGCTCGGGGCGTTGAAGCTGTTGGAAATGCAAGATGACGGCGTGTGGGAGACACCGGAAGAAATCGGGACATATTATCAGGTCTGGGATTATAATGTGACCTATAATCAGTCTGTGCTGTATGCCGCCAGCTGGGAGACAAGGAAAAGCGAGTGCTATCGCTTTATTCTGGCGCAGGAGAGACAGGATGGGCCGTGGATGATTTACTCCATCGGCCACGGTTAAGCCGGTTAATTCGGGCGGGGCGGGAAATTTCCCGCTCCGCTGTTTATTTTCAATAGTTAAAATGGTAATGTGTGTTGACTGCACGATGCTTATGAGATAATATATAAATATTGGAAACACATACAAAAGCAGGGGAAAGAGTTTTGAAAAAGGATGCGTTAAAACACATAGGAAAAAGAGGATGAGACAGTCCGCAAGAGAAAGGAGCGAAGCATGTTGAAGAAATTACGTATCATCATAGTCCTGGCCATCCTGATATCTGGCCTAGGATACTACTATTACACCTGTGAGCGGCCGGTTCAGCTGCCGGGGGAAGACGCCTTTTCCCTGGGGCTGGTGGTGGCCGACCAATCGGAGGCGGGGGATACGGCGGACCTCAAGGTCTCCCTGTGCAACCAGGGCCAGCGGGATTACTCCATCACCTCTCAGCGCCTGTTTGAGGTCCTGGTGGACGGCCAGCAGGTGGAGACAACCGGCGACGCGGCCCACACCTGGGAGCTGGCCCGGGGCGGCCGGATTGAGAGAAGCTGCACGGTGCCGCTCTCCAGCGACTCCTCCCAGCGCCGCCAGGTGGTGGTGAACGCGTCGTTCCAGGTGAGAAGCAGCCTGGGAGAGCGTCGGGAGTACCGCTACCAGGTCAGCGGGATGGTTCCCGCAGCGTGACCGTCGCAAACGGTGCGGCGTTTCTGCCAGGCGCCGCTTCCCTCTCCCTTGCCAAACGGGGCGGGGCGGGCTATAATAAACCTATCTGAGTCTTTACACAGGCCAGTACCGGAAGGGGCTGGCCTGTTTTCCTAAAGGAAAAGAGAGCATGCGCTTCCGCTTCCATTCGGCGGAGGCAGCAAAGGAGGAAGCTTACAAATGGCAGAAAAGTTTTATATCACCACCCCGATCTACTACCCCTCGGACAAGCTGCACATCGGGCACACCTACTGCACCGTGGCCACCGACGTGATGGCCCGGTACAAGCGGATGTGCGGCTACGACGTGCTCTTCCTCACCGGCACCGATGAGCACGGCCTGAAGATCGAGCAAAAGGCCAAGGCCGCCGGGATCACCCCCCAGCAGTTTGTAGACAATATTGTGGACGCCAAAGGCGGCATCCGGGATCTGTGGAAGCTGATGAACATCTCCAACGACCGGTTCATCCGCACCACCGACGACTACCACGTCAAGAGCATCCAGGAGATTTTCAAAAAGATGCACGACAAGGGCGACATCTACAAGGGCGCCTATAAGGGCAAGTACTGCGTGCCCTGCGAGTCCTTCTGGACCGAGTCCCAGCTGGTGGACGGCAAGTGCCCCGACTGCGGCCGGGAGGTGCAGGACGCCGAGGAGGAAGCCTATTTCTTCCGCCTGTCCAAGTACCAGAAGCAGATCGAAGAACTGCTCAGCGTCCCCGGCTTCCTGGAGCCGGAGAGCCGCCGGAACGAGATGATGAACAACTTCGTCAAGCCCGGCCTGGAGGACCTGTGCGTCAGCCGCACCAGCTTCACCTGGGGCATCCCCGTCACCTTTGATCCGGGCCACGTGGTCTACGTCTGGGTGGACGCCCTGAGCAACTATATCACCGCCCTGGGCTATCTGAACGACAGGTATGATGACTTCGAAAAGTACTGGCCCTGTGATGTCCACTTCATCGGCAAGGAGATTGTCCGGTTCCACTCCATCATCTGGCCCGCCATGCTCATGAGCCTGGAGCTGCCCCTGCCCAAGAAGGTCTACGGCCACGGCTGGCTGCTGCTGGGCGGCGGCAAGATGTCCAAGAGCAAGGGCAACGTGGTGGATCCCGTGGTTCTAGCCCAGCGCTACGGCGTGGACGCCCTGCGCTACTACCTGCTCCGGGAGTTCCCCTTCGGCAGCGACGGCAACTTCTCCAACGAGAGCCTCATCAAGCGCATCAACATCGACCTGGCCAACGACCTGGGCAACCTGGTCAGCCGTACCACCGCCATGGCGGTGAAGTACTTCGGCGGCACCCTGCCGGCGGACCAGCGGGCGGACGAGGAAAAGGATGCTGAGCTGATCGCCCTGGCCGGGGGCCTGAAGGAGAAGTACCACGGGCTCATGGAGGAGTATACCTTCCAGACCGCCCTGGTGGAGATCTTTGAGGTGATCTCCCGGGCCAACAAGTATATCGACGAGAACGCCCCCTGGGTGCTGGCCAAGACCCAGGAGGACAAGCCCCGGCTGGCTCGGGTGCTGTACAACCTGCTGGAGGCGGTGCGCATCTGCGCCATTCTGCTGACCCCATTCATCCCGGACACCTGCGGGAAGATCTTTGCCCAGATCGGCGCGGAACGCACCGGTTGGGAGGATGCCGGAACCTGGGGCCTGCTGCCCGGGACCGTCACCGTCACCAAGGGCGAGAACCTGTTCCCCCGCATCGACATGGACAAGGAGTTGAAGGTGCTGGAGGAGCTGGAGGAGCTGGAGGCCGCCGCCAAGGCTGCCGCCGCGGGCCCCGCCGTGGAGTTCAAGGACGAGATCGACTTCGACGCCTTTGAGAAGGTGGACATGACCGTCTGCAAGGTCAAGAGCTGCGAGAACGTGAAGAAGAGCAAGAAGCTGCTGAAGTTCATCCTGGACGACGGCTCCGGCAGGGACCGCCAGATCCTCTCCGGCATCGCCGCCTACTACAAGCCCGAGGAGCTGGTGGGCAAGACCGTGGTGGCCGTCACCAACCTGGCCCCCCGGAAGATGATGGGCCAGGAGAGCTGCGGTATGCTGCTCAGCGCCGAAAAGGGCGACAAGCTGACCTTGATTCTGTTGGACGATGCCATTGAGGCGGGCGCAAAGTTCTGCTGAGACGACTGTGATTTCTGCAACCCCGCCAGAGTGATTTGGCGGGGTTGTCCACTGCTGAGGAGGCGTGTATGAAGAAAAAAGGATGGGCACTGCTGCTGACGGCGGCGCTGTTGGGAACGGTTTGCGGCTGCGGTGGGGCGGAGGAACCCGGTTCCGCCGGTGCGGCTGGTTCCGCGGCGCCGGCGGTACAGCAGGAGGAACCGCCGGCAGAGGAAACGGCGGAGATCACCCTGGCCTTCGCCGGAGACGTGAACCTGGATGACAGCTGGTGCGTCATGCAGCACCTCCGGAGCCAGGGGGGAGACCTCTCCGCCTGCATCGACCCGGCCCTGATTCAGCGGATGAATGCGGCGGATCTGTGCTGCGTCAACAACGAGTTTGCCTTCTCGGACCGGGGCGCCCCCATGGCGGGGAAGGCCTACACCTTCCGGTCCAGGCCAGAGAACGTGTCCATCTGGAATACCTTGGGGGTGGACGTGGCGACCCTGGCCAACAACCACGTGTTTGACTACGGCGGGGAGGCGTTTTCCGACACCCTGGACACCCTGCAAAACGCCGGAATCGACTGGGTAGGGGCGGGCCGGAATCTGGAAGAGGCCATGACCCCGGCGTACTACGAGCTGGACGGCCTGACGGTGGCCATTGTCAACGCCACCCGGGCGGAGAAAAACGTCATGACCCCGGAGGCGGGGCCCGATTCGCCCGGGGTGCTCCGCTGCTATGACACGGAGCGCTTTGAGCAGGTGATTGCCCAGGCGGAGCAGAAGGCGGACGTGGTGGTGTGCTGCGTCCACTGGGGCACCGAGTACAGCTACACTCTGGAGGAGGTTCAGCGCTCCACCGCCCGGACCTATATCGACGCCGGGGCGGACGTAATCGTGGGCACCCACTCCCACTGCCTCCAGGGGATAGAATATTATAAAGGTGTGCCGGTGTTCTACAGCCTGGGGAACTTCTGGTTCAACGAGAAGGAGCTGGAGACCTGCCTGCTGGAGCTGACGGTGACCGGGAGCCGGGCGGATTGGGAATTGTCCGCTGCTGTGGTGCCCGCCCTCCAGTCCGGATATGAGACCCGGCTGCTGGCGGAGGGGAAGCCGGTCTATGACCTGTTGGAGTCCATCTCCGTCAACGCCGGGATTCGGCCGGATGGCACGGTCTATCAAACAGAATAGGGAAAGCGACTGCGCCGGGACGGAAAAAGCCGTCCCGGCGTTTCAAATTGGGATTGTCTGGGCATACTAGGCCGGAGAAAGGGGAGATTTCATGCGGTACAACAGAGAATATGTTCCCCACCACGAGAAAAAGAAGCCGGTCTATGACCTGCCCCTGAACCTGGAGTCGGTGGAAGCGGCCTTTTCCAACTGCGTGGACTTTGCCCACCGGGAGATCACCCTGGCCGAGGGTGGCCGGGGGACCGTGTGCTGGGTGGACGGCCTGGTGAAGAGCGAGCGGCTCAACGACTACGTGCTGCGGCCGCTGATTGCCGGACCGGTTCCCCCCAGCGCCACCCAGGTGGGAAAGATACTGGGAGGGAACGTCTGGAACCTGGACGTGACGGTCCAGTTGACGGTGGACGACACGGTGGAGGCCATGCTGGAGGGCAGCTGCGGAATTTTTCTCGCTGACGGAGTGGTGACCTGCTCCGTGCCCACCGAGGAGAAGCGCAGCGTGGAGAGCCCGGAGAACGAGACCGAGGGCAAGGGGGCCCGGGACTCCTTTGTGGAGAGCGTGCGCACCTCCACCTCCCTGGTCCGGCGGCGGCTGAAGTCGGCCCAGGTGAAGATTTCGGAACAGTCGGTGGGCCGGACCTCCAGCACGGCGGTGGATGTGCTTTGGGTGGAGGGAGTGACCAACCCGGCGCTGGTGCGCCAGGTGGAGGAACGGATCCGGGCCATAGATGTGGACGCCCTGCTCAGCGTGGCGGACATTGAGGAATACATTGTGGACAGCCGGCGCACGGTGTTCCCCCAGGTGGTATTCACCGAGCGGCCGGACCGGTTCTGCCGGGGCCTGATGGACGGCCGGGTGGGGATGCTGGTGGACGGGATTCCCATGGGCTGCCTGCTGCCCTGCGATCTGAACCAGTTCCTCCGGGCCCCCCAGGACCGGAGCTACCACTGGTTTACCGCCAGCCTGCTGATCCTGCTCCGCTACGCCTGCATGATTGTCAGCGTGCTGCTGCCCGGGTTCTTCATCGCCATGACCGCCTTCCACTTGCAGATGATCCCCACCCAGCTGGCCCTGTCCATCATGGCCAGCAAGCTGGACGTGCCCTTTTCCACCCAGTTTGAGGTGCTGGTGATGCTGCTGGCCTTCGAGGTGCTCCAGGAGGCCGGGCTGCGCCTGCCCAACACCATCGGCCAGAGCGTGTCCATCATCGGCGCCCTGGTGGTGGGACAGGCGGCGGTGGATGCGAAGATTGTCTCGCCGGCAGTGATTATCGTGGCGGCGGCGGCGGGGATGGCGGGCTTTACCATCCCCTATCAGGACTTTTCCAACGGCCTGCGGGTTTGGCGGTTCGCGGCGGCCCTGGGGGCCTGCTTCGCCGGGCTGTTTGGGCTGATGATCGTGACCACGGGGGTGGTGTATCAGCTGGCCAAGATCAAAAACTTTGGCGTGAGCTACCTGACCCCCTTCGCGCCGGGCGCCTGGCAGCAGAGCGGCGGCGAGTGGGTGCTGCGGGGGCCCATGCCCTCCATCAAGCTCCGGGTTCTGTCTCTGGGGCCGGAGGGGAAACGGAGGCAGAAGTGAAACGGATTGCGATCGTATTGTGTGCCGCCCTGGCGGCGGGGGTGCTGACCGGGTGTGACCCCAGCTTTCTGCCCCGGTCTCAGGACATCTCCCATGTGGAGCTGGTGCGCACCCTTGCCATTGACGACAGCCGGGAGAAAGATCGGATCAAGGTCACCGTGGCCAGCGGCGTGAAGCGGGGCCCGGACGGCAGCCCGGGGAAACCGCTGGTTCTGACCGAGGAGGCCGAGACCGTGTTTTCCGCCTGCCAGATGATTCAGAAAAGCGGCAGCGGCCACGTGACCTACGGCCATGTGACCGAATGCGTGGTGGGGGAACAGGCGGCCCGGGCGGGGATCAACCGGGTGCTGGACTATATCCAGCGGGACTTTGAGATGCGAATGGACACCCTGCTCTTCCTGGTGGAGCAGGAGGAGGCCAGCGTGCTGGTGAACAAAACGGCCAGTAAGGATTCCTCTGCCACGGACCGGCTCCAGGAGATCGGCCAGATGCTGCCCCTGAAGTCGGAGGCCTGGCCCTGTACTGTGCGGGAGTTTCTCATCGACCTGTACGACAACGGCTGGGCCATGATGCCCGTTGTGAAGCTGGAAAAGAAAGCGGACCATTACGACATCAACACCGACGGCATGGCGCTCTTTCAGGAGGCCAGGCTGGTGGAGAAGCTGGACGACCGAACAGGCCGGGGAGCTTGTCTGCTGCTGAACCAGGGGAAGTCGGGCCATGTGGATATCACGTTAAAGGACGGCAGCGTGGCGGGGCTGAAGCTGGTCGGGATCAACTGCCGCTGGAGCGCCCAGTGGGAGGGGGATACGCTCACCGGACTGTCGGCGGAACTTGATGTGAAGGCGGACCTGGCGGAGGTCAGCGGCAAAGCGTCCAGCCAGGATGCGCCGGAAATGCAAAAAATAGAGGAGCGGCTGGCGGCCCAGATTACGGAGGAGGCCGCGGCGGCCCTGGAGAAGGAGAAGGCGTATGGCGACTTTCTCCACCTGAAGCGGAAGCTCACCGGCCAGTATCCGGGGAGAGTGGAGTTGATTCAAGCCCGCTGGGAGCAGTGGCTGGAAACCCTGACGTTCCATGTGACTGCCCGGGCGGTGGTCAAGCAGAGCTATGACGTGAACCGGGGGACAAAGCAATCTTGAAAGGAGGATCTGCGTGGAAGAAGAGAGAATATCTGGACGGCAATTTGGAATCCTGACCTTTGTCATGATGCTGGCGCCGCTGATTCATGCGATTCCGCTCCGGACTGCGGGGGCGGGACGGGCCAGCTGGCTGATTACCTTTCCCGTGGTGATTCCGCTGGGGGTGTTGTTTTATTTCCTGTTCCGCTGTCTGGAGCGGATGCCGGAGGGCAGTGGGATGGGAGACTTGTACCTGCTGGCCCTGGGACAGCGGTGGGGGAAGCTCTGCTGCGTCCTCAGCACCTTCTGGATTGTCACTATGCTCATCGAGGACCTGCGTTTTTACGCCGAGCGCTATGTGACGGAGGTGTACCCCGAGACCGGACTGAGCTTGTTCTATGTGGCGCTGCTGCTGCTGATGCTCTGGATCAGCCGGGGCAGCCTTGGCGCCCTAGCCCGTACCGGGAAAATTCTGTTCTGGGTGGTGATGACCACGCTGGCAGTGGTTCTGGTGATGGCTGCCCCCAAAATGAAACTATATAATGTGTGGCCGGTCACGGACACCGACCCCCGGGAGGTAGCCATGGGGACCCTGCGCATGATCGCTGTGCTGGCCTTTGCGGTGCCGCCCACGTTCCTGCTGGGCCGGGTCAAGTGGCGGAGCAGCAAAAAGGGGATCGTCTGGTGGTTTGTGATACTGGCGGTGACTATGCTGCTGATTGCGGTGGAGATTTTCGGGGTGTTTGGGCCGGAGCTGACGGCAAGGCTCCAGGTGCCCTTCTTTACTCTGGCCAAGGAGATCTCCTTCCAGAGGACAATCCAAGGGATGGAGATCATTGTGGCTGCCATGTGGGTGATGTCGGATACCGCCCTGGCCGGGGTGAAGATCTTTGCCGCCGGAGAGGCCCTTGGCCGTGCTTTTTCCATCAGACGGCCGGAGGTGGTCCGGGCGGGGCTGGTCTGCCTGACGCTGCCCCTGTGTCTGCTGCTGCCTGAATCCTCCTTTGAAATGGAGGGCTACTATAAAAAATATGGGATGCCGTTCAATGTGGCGATGGGTTATTTCCTGCCCGCGCTGGCCCTGACAGTGGGGAAGCTGCGGCATAAGTGGTAGAGGAGGAGCAGATATAGCGGAGAAAAAGATGGGAGACGGCACATTTAGTGGTCGAAACAACCCGAAGAAAAAAGAATCGAAAAAAATGAAAAAAGGTGTTGACAAAGAGGGGGAGATTTAGTATACTAAGCAAGCGCTCGAGAGAGCCGACCAAAAACTGGAAAGCAAGCCGCACAGAGAACGGAAAGTTGCTCAGCGGTGAGCGAAAAAAGTTCTTGACAAACGGTTTTGAGTGTGCTAAACTAAATGAGCTGTCGCCGAGGAAAACCTCGAAAAACAGCGCTGTGTACCTTGTAAATTAAACAACGTGAAACAAGCTTAAAGCACCAGATAAGATTTCTTTTATTAGCTTGGATGATGAAAATCATAACCAAGTCATTTTCTTTGAATGCTAAGATTTAGACATTCGATAAGATTGATTTAATCGGCTTTGGCCGTTTAGATACCATTTTATTGAGAGTTTGATCCTGGCTCAGGATGAACGCTGGCGGCGTGCTTAACACATGCAAGTCGAACGAAGCACTCAGGAGCGATTTCGGTCAATCCTGTTTGACTGAGTGGCGGACGGGTGAGTAACGCGTGAGGAACCTGCCTTGCAGTGGGGAATAACAGTTGGAAACGACTGCTAATACCGCATAATGCAGAGAGACCGCATGATCTTTCTGCCAAAGATTTATCGCTGTAAGATGGCCTCGCGTCTGATTAGCTAGTTGGTGGGGTAACGGCCTACCAAGGCGACGATCAGTAGCCG
>QALX01000003.1 GCA_003150485.1 Clostridiales bacterium | reverse complement strand
GTGTTCATGTCCAACGCCGGCGGTGCCTGGGACAACGCCAAGAAGTACATCGAGGGCGGCCATCACGGCGGCAAGGGCTCTGACTGCCACAAGGCCGCTGTCGTGGGCGACACCGTAGGCGATCCCTTCAAGGATACTTCCGGCCCCTCCCTGAACATCCTGATCAAGCTGTGCTCCACGGTTTCCATCGTGTTCTCCGGCCTGATCCTGGCCTTCCACCTGTTCTAATCCCCAGGGGAATTTCATCTACAGCAAAACGCTCCGGTCTCGTACCGGAGCGTTTTTTATTTGACACCCTCCCCTTTTCCGGCAAAATGTGATAGGATAGCGTCAGTTGAATGCAGAAAGGAACGATTCCCATGGTCACTCAGGTCGCCCCCAACCTCTACCGCATCCCGGTCCCCCTGCCGGGGAACCCGCTGAAAAACCTCAACGCCTATCTGATCCGGGGCCCCCGCAACCTGCTGGTGGACACCGGCTTCCGCCAGGAAGCCTGCCGCCAGGCCCTGGCCGCGGGGCTGGCGGAGCTGGAGGTCTCCATGGCGGACACGGACATCTTCCTCACCCACCTCCACTCAGACCACGCCGGACTGGCCCCGGAGTTTCTGGCCCCCACCAGCCGCATCTTTGTCAGCGCCACCGACCGGGCCGGACTGCCCGGCCCCGCCTGCACGGGCCGGTGGGAGGATTTTGACGACCTGTTTCTGGCCAACGGCTTTCCGCTGCCGCAGCTGAAGGAGCTGGAGCAGTCCAACCCGGCCCGGAGCCTGTCCCCTGCCCCCTGCGGCCGGTACGAGGCGGTGGCGGACGGGGACCGGTTCTCCTACGGCGGCTACACCTTCCAGGCCATCCTCACCCCCGGCCACACCCCGGGGCACATGGTGCTGTGGGAGGAGGCCCACGGTATCCTGCTCCTGGGGGACCACGTCCTCTTCGACATCACCCCCAACATCACCGTCTGGCCCAGCTACGCCAACCCGCTGGGAGGCTACCTGGACTCCCTGGCCCTGGTGCGGCGGTTGCCGGTGCGGCTGCCCCTGCCCGCCCACCGGACAGTGCAGACTGGGCTCCGGGAGCGGATTGACGAGATCACCGCCCACCACAGCCGCCGCTGCGGAGAGGTGCTGACAGTGCTCTCCGCCACCCCCGGCCTCACCGCCTACGACCTCACCGCCCGGATGACCTGGGACATCCGCTGCCGGGGCTGGGAGGACTTCCCGGTGCCCCAGAAGTGGTTCGCCGTAGGCGAGGCCATGGCCCACCTGGAATATCTGATGGCCCGGGGTCAGGTAGCGCGCAGCTGGGACGGCCGGTTTTGGCGCCATCGGGTGACGTAACGCGCAAAAAAACAACCCCGCCGGACAGCGCCCTGTGTCCGGCGGGGAAGTCTTTCTTTATCAGAGCCCTTGCAGGCGCTTATCCTTCCAATTCTCTCTTCTGGATGACCAGCAGCTGCTCCACCTGCTGGAGGAAGCACTCCTGGTATTTTGGCTCTAGCGCTTTAAATGCCGCCATTGCTTTTTTCTCCAACGGGTCCGGCGACCCCTGGAACATCTCGCCCTCGCCGCTTCTCAGCCATTCACCTCTCACTTGAAACGTCAGAGAGATCAGCTTGATCATGCGCTCGTTGACCGTGCGATTTCCCAATTCAATTTCGGCCATATAGCTCTTGGATATGGCGATTGCTTCGGCAAACTTCGGCTGTGACAGTCCCAATGCCAGACGCACCTGTTTCACCCGCTGATTTCTTGTCATTGGGGCACTCCTTTCTTTCGATATGTTTGCCAATATATCACATTTTTCCCCACAATGCAAGCAAAGTTCCCTGAATGAAACAAGGAGGCGGCATTGCAGTTACTCCTCGCTCTGTTCGGCCTGTTCCGCCAGCTCGGACAGGTACTTGTACACGGTGTACCGGGAGACCCCCAGCCGCTGGGAGACAAAGGGCACCGACTTCCGGAAGGAGAATGCCTCCCGCTGGTTGAGCAGGGCGATGATCTTCAGCCGGTCGGCCTTGTTCAGGGCGTTGACCGGTTTCCCCACGATGGCCAGGCACTCGTCAAAGACCTCCCCCAGCCGGTTGTCGGCACTGTGCCATATGGCGCTTTTGAGATCCTCACCGGCGTTCATCAGGTCCACCAGAATGCGGTTGGCAAAGACCAGGGAGGAGTAGTCAAAGTTGATGCCCAAGGCCAGATTGTACTCCGCGGTAATCAGATGGAAGGTGGAGCTTTTGATCTGCTGACCCGAGGGGGTACTAGCGTAAAGGTTGACAAAATCCGATTCCAGCGCCTCCGGGTCCAGCTCCTGTCCCACGCCCAGAATGTCCATGGTAGAACCCACGCCCCGCCCGGACACATGGCCGTTGTAGATGGAGAGAATGGGGTGTTCCGGCACACTCATGTCGTGAACCAGGGTCTCACAGGAGGCGCCGAACATCTGGGCAATGCCCCGGGCGGTGCGGTCCAGGAATTCAAAGGCTTCTTCGTAGGTCATGGGCTCTCCCTTTCTGTCTGCCGGACCGGGTCCGGGTGGTTTGAACCTATCGTAGCACAGATTCCAGAAATGTCAACTGCGCGCAAATTGTCAACCCTTTCCCGGCGCCGGAGCGGCGCTGCTCGGTCCTTCGTTCATTTTGCCGAAAAAACTGGCGTCAGGCACCAGTTTTGTCACGATTTTCACGCGCTCCCTTCCTCCCAATTCCGGACAAATCAGTTTTTTCCCCTCCTTTCCCCTTTTTTCTCGGGGTTTCTATGGCGAAACCGCATAAATTTCGCCCCTCTTTTTTGTAAAAAATGTGAAATCATCTTTTTGCACAAAAAAAGTTTGCGAACCGGTGTGCATTTCCCGCCGGTTATGGTATAATGGACTTAACACAATTTCCACGCTGTTTTTATGTACACCCGCCGGCGCACCGGGATGGCATTCCCGCGCCCGGCGCGGTCCGCCGGATTGCCGGGGAGCTTTCCGGCGCCCTTTTGTGCATAAGTTCTATTTTACAATGGAAGAAGTAAGAAGTGAGAAGTGAAAGGTAGGCATTTTCTATGACCAAGTATCCGTACAAAACGCGTGAGGGCGGCGCAACCGTCACGGTTTTCGTCCCCTACGACTGCGGCAACAACTGCCCGTTCTGCATTAACAAGCAGGAGTACGCCAACCCCGTGGGCTTCAGCCTGGAAAAGATCTGCGAGAGCATCCGCACCATGGATGAAATCACCCCCAAGTGTGACTTCGTCTTCACCGGCGGCGAGCCCTTCGCCGACCTGGACGCCCTCCAGACCATGCTGGACCAGATCCCCCCCACCCACAACATCTTCATCAACACCACCCTGCCCACCCTCAATGGTGTGACCGAGGACGACCTGGTGGCCTTCACCGAGAAGAACAAGGACAAGATCACCTGCATCAACTGCTCCCGCCATGTGGTCAAGTACGTGGCCGAGTGCAGCGACGAGATCTTCGGCCGCATCGCCGTCCCCGTCCGGGTCAACTGCGTGCTGTACAAGGACTACCCCAAGGAGAACCTGATCCCCTATCTGGAGCGGTTCAAGCCCTACGGCGTCTCCATCCAGTTCCGCTTCGACTACACCGACACCACTCCCGAAAACCTGTACGAGGAAGAGTCCGACAAGATCCTTCACGACCTGAAGGAGGCCTTCCACTACACCGGTATGGACGGCTGCCGGATGCGCTGCGGCTACCACTTCGACTACGAGGGCGTAGAGCTGACCTACCACAAGACCCTGCCCTACTCCACCATCGAGGAGACCGATGAGAACGGCCAGACCTACAACATCCTCTATGACATCATCGTCAAGCAGACCGGCGAGATTCACTCCGACTGGGACGGCACTGTCATGGATGTGGACGCCTATCGCAAGGTCGTCTTTGAGCCCTACGACCTGATCGTCCGGGAAGGTTACATCTAATTCAAAGGCATAGACTGCACCCCCACCGTATCTGCGGCGGGGGTGTTTTCTCTCTTTCGTTGGCCGGGCGCGGCGGGCCGTGGACGGCAAAAAGCTGTGGATATGCTGTGGACTGTGCGGCGGCGAAGCGCCCCTTCTCTCTGACAGGTTCCGTATCCTCTCCCGGTCCGGAACCTGTTCCCGCTCCGGCTCCGGTTCTTTCTCTTTTACAAGCTCTTTTTCTTTCTCCTTATCCTATCAGTATCCTTATCATGATCCTTATCCTTTTCAGTATCGGTACCACTGGTGACCACTGGCGCCGCCGGTGACCACTGGTGACCGCTGGTGCGGGTGCGGCCGCCGGAAGGCAGCAAAAACAGCTCTCCTGAAAAACAGGAGAACCGTCACTTTTGCGGATATGGTCTTTTGACGTTGGTACGTCCCAGCAGATAATCCACACTGGTGTCATAG
This sequence comes from Clostridiales bacterium, assembly GCA_003150485.1. Classification (GTDB taxonomy): domain Bacteria; phylum Bacillota; class Clostridia; order Oscillospirales; family Oscillospiraceae; genus Onthomonas. The sequence goes on along the minus strand of QALX01000003.1, from coordinate 79,290 downwards.
AATTCGGCCAGCCGAATCAGACTCTCTGTTGGAATATCCCTGCGTCCCAACTCATAGTAGGAGTAGCATGCCTGACTGCAATTTAAGTACTTCGCCAGCGCGGACTGTGACAGATCTTGATCCTCCCTCAGGTCCCGCAGCCTGCTCCTGTTGTCGCCCATGAACATCACCCTGGTTTTCCTGTCTCGGGACGTTTTTTTGCTCAACTTCAGTCTTGTAAATTTTAGTATAGTGTAGAACGAAATCTCATATTGACATATAAAACATTTTGTTTTATAATAAAAGTAAATCCTGTCGAAATGCGAATTTTTACTAAAATTCCTTTTCGGGACAGAAAGGTAGCCGTGGCTTCATTTTTCGGCTGTCTTTTTTTATTTTAACGTATAAAGAAGCGGCCTTTCATGGAGAACGGTCGTTTTCAGGCTTTTTCAAAAGAATTCTAATCTGGTTCAGGTTAAATCCAACATCCCTTAATGTTTTATGATACCATAAATCCGGAGGGATGACCATGTCAAAAAAGCATACTTATCAAATCACCGGACAGCAAAACTGCGGGAACTGTCTGTACTACCGCCGCCACTACATCTGCCGCGAGGGAGCTTTTTATTCTCTGAGCTACGGCCACTGCATCTTCCCCCGGCTAAAAAGCGGCCGCCCTATGCTGCCTGCCCCCATTGGGCGCCTGCTGACGGAAGGCACAACGTGCCGGGGGACGCAAAAAAGGACCCTTCTTCTTGAGAAAGGCCCCCACGTGCCGGGGGCACGGTTGCAGCGCAGGCTGTACGCGGGGCTTGACAAATCCCGCCGGGCGTGCTACGTTTAAGAGCGAGAAAGCGTTGACGAGGACAAAAGCGGAGTCCTACGCGGTGCAGAGAGGGCCGGTAAGCTGCTGAGAGCCAGCCCCCGCGTTTCCGTAAAACCACCTCTGAGCGGACGGCAAACTGATTCCACAAAACCGTCCCGGGCAGGCCCGTTACAGCCAACGAAGCGGCGATTCCGGCCCGGCGGGCCCCGATCGCAAGCAGGGTGGAACCGTGAGATAAACTGTATTTTTTATCCCACCCCTGATCTGTTTTCAGGGGTGGGTTTTTCTTATGCCTGCCCCTTCTCCCGCCAGCGGGAACGATTTTCACTATCAGGAGGACACTACTATGGCAGACAATCAATTCACCTTCGAAAACGAGCAGTACCGCAGCACCTACTGGCACACCTGCTCCCACATCCTGGCCCAGGCGGTGAAGCGCCTCTACCCCGAGGCCAAGCTGGCCATCGGCCCCTCCATCGCCAACGGCTTCTACTACGACATCGACTCCCCCGTCAACTTCACCCCGGAGATCCTCACCCAGATCGAGGGGGAGATGCGGAAGATCTGCAAGGAGAAGAACAAGCTGGAGCGCTTTGAGCTGCCCCGGGCCCAGGCTCTGGACCTGATGCAGGACGAGCCCTACAAGGTGGAGCTCATCAATGACCTGCCCGAGGACGCCGTCCTCAGCTTCTACAAGCAGGGGGACTTTACCGACCTGTGCGCCGGCCCCCATCTGGACTCCACCGGCCGGGTCAAGGGCAACGCCATCAAGCTGACCAGCTGCACCGGCGCCTACTGGCGCGGCGACGAGCACAACAAGATGCTCCAGCGGATTTACGGCATCGCCTTCCCCAAGAAGGACGAGCTGGACGCCTATCTGAAGGCCCAGGAGGAGGCCCGCAAGCGGGACCACAACAAGCTGGGCCGGGAGCTGGAATACTTCACCACCGTGGACGTCATCGGCCAGGGCCTGCCCATCCTGCTGCCCAAGGGCGCCCGGGTGGTCCAGATCCTTCAGCGCTGGATTGAGGACGAGGAGCAGAAGCGGGGCTATCTGCTGACCAAGACCCCCCTGATGGCTAAGCGGGAGCTGTACAAGGTCTCCGGCCACTGGGACCACTATCTGGACGGCATGTTCGTCATGGGTGACCCGGAGGACGAGACCCGTGAGTGCTTCGCCCTGCGGCCCATGACCTGCCCCTTCCAGTACCAGGTCTTCCTGAACCGGGCCCGCAGCTACCGGGACCTGCCCATGCGGCTGGGTGAGACCTCTACCCTGTTCCGCAACGAGGATTCCGGCGAGATGCACGGCCTGATCCGGGTCCGCCAGTTCACCATCTCCGAGGGCCACCTGGTTCTCCGCCCCGACCAGCTGGAGGAGGAGTTTGCCGGCTGTCTGGAGCTGGCCAAATACTGCCTGGACACGGTGGGGATGCTGGACAACTGCACCTTCCGGTTCTCCCAGTGGGACCCCGCCAACCCCAACAACAAGTACGAGGGCACCGCGGAGCAGTGGGAGCACGCCCAGACCGTCATGGGCCAGATCCTGGACGACCTGAACGTCAACTACACCATCGGCATCGACGAGGCCGCCTTCTACGGCCCCAAGCTGGACATCCAGTACAAGAACGTCTTCGGCAAAGAGGACACCATCGTCACCATTCAGATCGACATGCTCCTGGCCGAAAAGTTCGGCATGTACTACACCGACGCCGACGGTCAGAAAAAGCTGCCCTATATCATCCACCGCACCAGCCTGGGCTGCTATGAGCGGACCCTGGCCTACCTGATCGAGACCTACGCCGGGGCGCTGCCCACCTGGATGGCGCCAGAGCAGGTCCGCGTCCTGCCGGTCACCGACCGGGCCGCCGACTACGCCGGTGAGATCCGCGCCGCCCTCCAGGCCCAGGGCTACCGGGCCGAGGCCGACTACCGCAGCGAAAAGCTGGGCTACAAGATTCGGGAGGCCCAGAAGGAAAAGATCCCCTACATGGTCATCGTGGGGGACAAGGACCTGGAGAACCACACCGTCTCCATCCGTCACCGCTCCGGCGAGGATCTGGGCGCCATGAGCCTGGAGGACTTCTCCGCCCTGCTCAAGGACGTGGTGGACAACAAAAAGAAGCAGTAACCTCTGCCAGCAGAATAAAAAACGCCGCCGGATTCCTCTTGGGGAATCCGGCGGTTTTCCGTTGCACACCGATTGCGTTGCATGGGGGCCATAAGATCAGTCGTAGCCCTCATCAAACATCAAAGGGGGTGTACTCCACATTGTCTCCAATGTACTGTTTGATCAGCTTTCGGGTCTCGGTGCAGCTCTCAGGTACGTACATGCTGCTGCCGGCGCCGTTTTCGATGGTCAGGCTGTCCCGCTGCGCCTCCGGGAAATGGGCGTTGACCTGGTCCGCCAGCAGCTTCTTCAGGGCGTCGGGCCACTGCCTGACCTGCCACACACTCTCCAGATTGATGTAATAGCTGGTTTCGCCTTCACCGGTCACGCCGCTGCTGTCCTTGACACTGTAATGGAACCGGTCGCTTTTGAGCTCCTTCTGGAACGTGTTCCACAGCTTCTGCTGCTGCTTTTTGCTCAGCGCCTGTTCCCCCATGTATTCGCCCTCGCTCTCCCTACGGTCGGAGAGCACAGTGGCAATCTGGGACGGCTGCTGGTAATAGTACAGGACGTAGGACTGGTATTCGTCCAGAGCCATTACCGCTGCCATCTTTTCCAGGTTTTCCTCGGGGATCGCCAGCTTCCAAACGGTCTCGCTGCTGGATTCATCCGTGATCTCCATGGGCAGATAATAGGTCCGCTCCAACTCCTTTCCGTCGGAGAGCCGATAGCGGATGGTACAGGCGTAATTGTCATACTGGTCCTCGCTGCCGCTGCGGAAGGGCAGATAGGGGCTACCATAGAAGTCGATGATGGCCTGGTGCATCTTCTCCACCGTCTTAACGCTGGTTTCGCTGGTCATCAGCCGCTCTACATCCAGGTAGTTTGAAGCCTCTTTTCCGTCTTTGGCGTTGTACCAGACCTCAATGCCGCCGTACTTCCCCAGATAGCTCTCCATCGAGTCGCCATAGTAGGATTCGGGCAGCTCCACGTTGACGTTCTCCACCTGGGTGGGGTCGGGGATGCGGCCCACATAGCCCAGGCCGCCGGTGGCCAGAATCACGAAGAATACGCACAGGGAGGCCAGCAGGACGCCGTAGGCAGGCAGACTCTCCCGAAACCGGCGGAGGCCCTTGGCCCAGATAATCTGGGTAACTCCGTGAGCCACCGCAGACCCCACCAGGACGGCCAGGAAGAACACCCAGTTCCGGTTGAGGAGCTGGCCAAAGACCATACCGCAGCCCAGGCCGAAGGCGGCGGAGACCAGGAAGCGGATCACCGTCCGCAGGGCCGGGTAAGAGAAGTGATTCTCTGCGCACTCGCTCTTTCTCCGGCGATAGACCAGGATGGCCATGGCCAGCAGCAGCGCGGTGAACACGCACCACCAGATCACCACCCAGGGGGAGATGGCATAGCTGTAGCTGGCGCCGCTGGTGGCCTCGTAGTACCGGCCGCCATCGGTCACCAAACTGCTGATGGCGTCCGCCGGGCAGTAGTTCAGGAAGGGCACAAAGAGGGCCAGGTAGGGGACCACCGTCGTAACTGCCACCAGATTGGTAGACAGGGTACTGCCCGGGAGGCTCATCCGGATGATCTCCGAGCCGCAATAACAGAGTACCGGCCAGCCCACACTGAGCAGAATCCCGGAGAGCACCGCGTTAACCATGGTCCCGCTGGCCACCAACAGGAACAGGGTCAGCACCAGGGCCGCCGCCAACAGCAGCAGCTGGTAGCCCAGGCCGCTCAGCAGCCAGCCGCAGGTGAAGTGCTTCCCGGCCCCCTGGGCCAGGCCGATCCCGCCGCTCAGCAGGCCGTTGCCCAGCACCACCAGGGCCATCACCGTGTACCCCGCCGCCAGCTTGCCCAGCAGCAGGGGGGTGCGCCGGATGGGCAGGGCGTGGAACAGGTCCACACTGCGCCGCCGGTGCATATAGCCGAAGGCGGTCACTGAAAAGGCCACCAGAAACACCAGGGACAGGGGAATGAGTACCATGTAAAAGAGCTGGTTCAGGCTGCTGGTCAGATCCCAGGAGAAGCTGTTCACCACCTCCTGGTGTTTCATCCCCTCCCCCAGGATTCCTTCAAAGTAATCGTGGCGCAGGCTGAGGCTCTCGCAGAGAAATACGATGGTGCAACCCAGCAGGGCCAGGGCCCCGTACACCAGCGCCAGTACACGGCTTTTCTTCAGCTGCCAGCAGTACACCTGCCGGAACTGGGCGAACGAACTGCCCTTACGAGAGGATTCTGTCAAGGTCATAACCTGCCGCCTCCATTTCACTGATAAATACCTCCTCCAGAGACAGGGGGAGGGTCTCGAAGAAGATCGTGCTGCGGCCATTCACCACGGCGGCGATCTCCTCCTCGGCGCCCCGGGCCACGAAGCTGACCATGCTGCCCCGGGTCTCCAGCTTGATGATGTCCAATTTCTCCCGGAGCTCCTCCAGGGCCTCGCTGTCCAGGGCGGGCCGGTAGACCGCCTGGACCTTGTGGATGCCCAGCTTCAGCTCATCCAGCTCCCGCTCGAAGAGGACGCCGCCCTTGTGAATCAGCCCCACATGGTCGCAGAAGTCCTCCAGCTCCCGGAGGTTGTGGCTGGCGATAACCACGGTCATTTTGCGCTGGGCGGCCCGGTCGGACACCACCCGCTTCAGCAGCTGGCGCATCACCGGGTCCAGGCCGTCAAAGACCTCGTCCATCAGCAGGTAGTCCGGCATGGTGGCCAAGGCGCAGATCAGGGCCGCCTGGCGCTGCATCCCCTTGGACATGTTGTGGATCTTCATCTTCGGGTCCAGGGGGAACAGCTTGCACAGGCGCTGGTACTCCTCCTGGCTCCAGTTGGGATAGCTGCGGCGGAAAAAGTCCGCCATATCACGCAGGGTGAACTGGGGCATGAAATAGGGGTAGTCGGAGACAAAAAACACCCGGCTCTTGACGTCAGGGTTTTCATAGGGCTCCTGGCCGTCGATGAGCACCTTGCCGCCGTCCGGGGCGTACACGCCGCAGAGCCCCCGCAGCAGGGTGGACTTTCCCGCACCGTTGCTGCCCACCAGGCCGAAGATGCTCCCCTCCTCTACCTGGAAGGACACCGCCTCCAGAGCGGTAAACCCGTCAAATTTCTTGGTAAATTCCTTCAGCTCAATCACAGACGCTTCCCCTCCCTTTCTCTGAGATAGTCCTCGCACTCCCGGCGGATCTCCGGACCGGTGAGGCCGGAGTCCATGGCCTCCTGGAGCGCCGCCCGCAGCGCCCGAACGCCGCGGGCCTTTTGCCGCCGTTTGGCCTCATCCCGCCCCGCCAGAAAGGAGCCCTTGCCGGGCACGGTCTGAATAATCCCGTTGCGCTCCAGCATCCGGTATGCCTTTTGCACCGTGTTGGGGTTGATGGCCAGCTCCTCCGCCAGGACCCGGACCGAAGGCAGCCGGCAGCCCTGGGTGAGGACACCGCAGGCCGCCATCCGTTCCACCGATTCACACAGCTGATCGTACAGGGGTTTGCGGCTTTTGTAGTCCAGCGTAAACACATCATCACCTCGCCTGGGGCGGCTCCGTTCCCGCCGCCCGCATTCCAAATATAGCATTGTCGTATTAACCGTATTATTCCGATTAGTACAGTTGAAGGATACAGGATCTCCCGCCCGCTGTCAACCGCTTTTGGGTTACAACTCGTTACAATCTTTCACAGTTCCTTCCATTCCGCCCATTTTTTCGCTCACTTTTCCGGTGTTTGCCGGAAGAACGTTCCTTTTTTCCCCGAATTGGTTGACATATTTCGTCACTTCTTGTATACTGTTTGTTAATTATTCGTTCACAAAGCGGAGCCGCCGCCCGCTTTTTCTCCGCCACCTACTTTCAGAAAGGAACGGTGCCCAACTATGCACATCTGCAAACGAACCCTGACCCTGCTGCTGACCCTCTGCCTGGCAGCCGCCACCCTGCCCGCCGTAGGACTGGCCGCCGATGCCGGCGGCAGCGCGGCAGCCGAGGCATCGGAACACAACAACCCCACCACCGACGCGGAAATTCAGGCCGCCCTGGAGACCTACGACGCCTCCATCGACGATCCGGAGTACCAGCGGGCCTATGAGCGCTACCAGAAGAGCCTGGCCCAGGACCCGGACGACGGCCTTCAGACCTACGCCACCGGCGCCAACCCCTACACCGGGAAGACCTACACCCACAAGCACGACAAGACCAAGTACATCTACGACGGCATCGACGTGTCCAAGTGGCAGGGAACCATCGACTGGAAAAAGGTCAAGGCCGACGGCATTGACTTCGCCTTTATTCGCTGCGGCAACACCTCACTGAGCAGCTTCTCCATGAACAGCGATCCCAGGTTCGAGGAGAACGTGAAGAACGCCTACGCCGCCGGGGTCAAGGTGGGCGTTTATTATTACTCCGGCGCCACTTCTGTGTCTGAGGCCAAGAAGGAGGGCAACTACGTTCTCAAACTGATCAAGCCCTACAAGAGCAAAATCTCCCTCCCCGTGGTCATGGACTACGAGACCAACGGCGACGACCGGATCTACAGCTGCTACCAGAAAACCAGCAAGGCCACCCGCACCACCTTCGTCCAGAGCTTCTGCGACATTCTGGAGGACGCCGGGTTTGACGGCGGCGTCTACGCCAGCAAGGCCTGGCTCACCGATTTCTTCAACATGTCCAAGCTGGAGGAGTATTCCACCTGGGTGGCCCAGTGGAGCAGCTCCACCTCCTACGCCTACGACTACGACTTCTGGCAGTACAGCGATGCGGGGGAGGTCAACGGCATCTCCTCCACGGTGGACTGCAACTTCTGGTATACCAACACCAAGATCTCCGCCTCCTCCAGCAGCGCCTCCACCTCCTCTACCCCTGCCCCCAGCGCCGCCCTCACCATCCTCACCACTTATACCACCACCGCCGGCGTAAACTACCGGACCGGCTGCGGCACCAACTACACCAAAAAGGGCTCCGTGGCTAAGGGCAAGCCGGTGGACGTGGTCTATGGCTGGTACAAAACGGTGGACGGCGTCCAGTGGCGCAAGGTGAAGATCAACGGCAGTTACTACTATATGTCCGGGAACTACCTGAAATATGAGACCCTGGTCAAGTACTCCCCCACCATCCGGCTCAACTACCGGACCGGCACCGGAACCAACTACACTGTCCGCGGCAAGCTGGCCAAGGGCAGCACGATCCAGATCGTCAAGGGCTGGTCCCGGACGGTGGACGGCAACCGTTGGTACAAGGTCAAGCTGGAAGACGGCAGCTACTACTATGTTATGGCCAAGTACCTGACCAAGAAGGAGGGCATCAGTCTCTACTCCGTCAAGTCCAGAGTCAATATGCGCTCCAAAGCGGGCACCGATCAAACCCTGAAGGCCAAGCTGATGACCAGCACCCCGGTTGCCGTGGTCTCCGGCGGCACCAAAACCGTCAGCGGCGAGAAGTGGTACAAGGTGAAGGTGGGGACCAAGTATTACTACATCATGGCCCGCTACCTGGTTAAAAGCTAAACCTTTCTGAACACAGCCCCCCTCTGCCGGGGGGCTGTCCTTTTTCCGTTCCTTTTTGGATTTGCAATTCCGGGCAGTTTTGTGTATACTGGTTCTGTATTTTATCTGTCCCGTTTTATTGTTATTTTTCGAATATTTACCATTCCGTCAGGGGGAAACGCCATGTATTTTGACACCCATGCCCACTATGACGCCAGCTGGTTCGACTCTGACCGGGACGCCCTGCTGGCGGCCCTGCCCCAGTTCGGCATCGGCCTGATCCTGAATCCGGGCTGCGACCTGGCCTCCTCCCGGACCGCCGTGGAGCTGGCCGAACGCTACGCCCACGTCTACGCCGCCGTGGGCTTTCACCCCTCTGACGCGGACGCCTTTACCGAGGACAGCCTGGACCAGCTGCGCCAGCTGGCCCGACACCCCAAGGTCAGGGCCATCGGTGAGATCGGCCTGGACTACTACTGGACCGACTACGCCGGCCACGACCGGCAGAAGGAGGTCCTCCGCCAGCAGCTGGCCCTGGCCCAGGAGCTGGATCTCCCCGTCATCTTCCACGACCGGGAGGCCCACGGGGACAGTCTGGCCGTAGTGAAGGAATTCCCCGGGGTCCGCGGGGTGTTCCACTGCTACTCCGGCAGCCTGGAGGACGCCAAGACCCTCATCGCGCTGGGCTGGAACCTGTCCTTTACCGGCTCCATCACCTACAAGAACGCCAAAAAGGCCCCCGAGGTCCTGACCTGGATTCCCGAGGATCGGTTTATGATCGAGACCGACGCCCCGTACATGCTCCCCTACCCCCGGGTCAAGGGGGAGAAGCGGAACGACTCCAGCAGGCTCCCCCGGATCGCCGCCAAAATCGCCGCCATCCGCGGCCTCACCGAGGCGGAGGTGGAGCGGATCAGCACCGAGAACGGCATCCGCTTCTTCGGCCTGGAGGACGCCTGCCCGGCACCCTGATTTTATTTTGTCGAATCTGCTTTTCCAGCACTCGAAAGACCACGCACGACAGGAGGAAACTATGAACGCGAAAAAGAAACTGACCTCACTCATCTCCCTGACCCTGGCCCTGTGTATGCTGCTCAGCACGGCCGCAATGGCCCTGGAGAGCACCGGTGCCAGCTCCTCTGACGCCGGCGCCAGCTCCTACACCGAGCCGGACCCGGCACAGGAACCCGGCCAGGACGCTGACAGCTCCGCCGAAGGGGACGCCTCCGGCAGCGCCGAGCCTGTGGAGCCCTCCACCGAACCGACCACGGAGCCGGATGCGGGCAGCGGCAACACCGACCCGTCCCCCGACGTGATGGCGGCTGGCGGCTGGACCACCAACAGCCAGGGACAGTATCTCTACCACTACCAGGACAGCGCTGTGACCAAGCTGGCCGGCGACGGCTTCACCGGCGAGAACTACCAGGTTCTCTACCTGCCCCGGCAGACTTGCAGCTCCGGTACGGGAACCGTGACCTTTGAGGCCGGGTTCTACTACTTCCAGAACGGCGTCTGGGCCAACAGCTACACCTACGCCACCCCCGTCCGCTACGACGACATCCCTGCGGTCAAGCAGGCCGACGGCCAGTATCAGGTCTACGGAACCTACGGCTACCGGCTGCTGACGGTGGAGGGCGGCATCGGCGCCCTGTACAGCGGCCGCTTTGACGGCCTCCGGTACAGGGACGGAGCCCTGTTCACCGGCTACGCACTGGGCTTCAACAGCGATGCCGAAAACCTCTTCTATTACTACAAAGGCAAGTACAAAACCTCCACCTCCAAGAAAAAGCTCACCGGTTACATCACCTTCCAGGGCAAGCTGTACTACGGCAGCGAAAAGTCCCTGAACGACTACAAGACCTCCCCCAAAGCCCTCCCCTTCACCGGCCGCCGCACCGGCGAGGACGGCGTCCGCCGCCGCTACCTGAAGGGCGTGCCCTATGAGGGCCTGGGCCTGGGCACTGAGAGCACCCCCAACCTCTACTACTATGTGGAGGGCGCCTACCAGACCGCGGAATCCCGGAGCTACCTCCAGGGCAACAACGGCTACCACGAGTACAAGGATAAGCTGTACCACGCCACCGCGGACTCCCTGAAGAAGTACCGCGCCATGCCCTATGAGGGCTACCGCACCATCGACGGCAAGCTGTACAAGTATACCAAGGGCACCGGCGTTCTCTTCACTGGCCGCTACACCGGCGAGGACGGCGTCCGCCGCCGTTATTCCAAGGGCGTGCGCTACAACGGCTACGGCCTGGGTACCGAGTCCACCCCCCGGCTCTACTACTACGTGGACGGCGACTACCAGACCGCCCAGTCCAAGGAGATGGTCACCGGCTACCACGAGTACAACGGCAAAACCTACTACGGAAACGGCGAGACCTTCAACGCCTCCCTCTGCAACGGCTACCGCACCATTGACGGCAAGCTGTACAAGTACTCCAAGGGCGTGGCCTCCCTGTACACCGGCGTGTACAAGCTGTACTACTACTCTCAGGGCGTCAAACAGAGCAAGAGCGGCTGGGTCAAGGTCAGCGGCAAGACCTACTACTTCAAGAGCGGCAAGGCCGTCACCAGTTGGAACTACCTGAGCCGGTACACCAGCCAAAAGTACAAGTACTACTTCAAATCCGACGGCACTCTGGTGGAGGACCTGTTCTCCTACGTGGGCAACAGCTACCTGTCCAAGAAGATGATCGTCCAGGTCAGCCGGGGCACCCATACCGCCGACATCCTGCTCTGGGACTCCAAAACAGGAAGCTACTGCATCGCGGCCAGCTCCTTCGTCTGCTCCACCTGCGAGAAGAGCTCCGACTTCAAGACCGGCACCTACTCCCTCTACAAAAACCGGAGACGCCGCTGGTTCACCTTCACCCACCCCGATACCCAGAAGACCACCTACTACCAGTACGCCACCTTCATCGTGGGCACCGACGCCTGGATTCACTCCCCACAGTACCGGGCAAAGAACATCCGCACCCTGAACGTGGGCAACTACAACCATCTGGGCACCAATCAGAGCTACTACTGTGTCCGCTTCCAGACCCGCTACAGCAAGCGCGTCTATGACGCCGTGGGCAAGCAGGGCGACAAAAAGGTCAAGGTCAAGCTGACCAAATCCGATGCCAAGGGCCCCTTCGGCAAGATCACCCTGGCCAACAGCACCGGCAAGCTCTCCAAGAACCAGACCTACGACCCCACCGATCCCGCCATCAAATCATAAACTTCTCTGAGAAGAGATAAAGAAAAAAAGCATCCCGTTCACCTCTCCGTGAACGGGATGTTTTCGCTTTCTGCTCTGCCTGATTTACTTGATGACATCCGCGAACCGGCCTCCCACCAGGCGGCAGAGATCGCCGGGGGCCGCCAGCACCTGAAGGCCGATCTTTCCGGCGGAGACAGCAATGCGGTCATAGTGCCGGGCGCTGTCGTGGAACACGGTGGGGAACTGCTTCTTCATCCCCACCGGGGAGCAGCCGCCCCGGACATACCCGGTCAGGGGCAGCAGCTCAGCCACGTGGAGCATGGCCACGCTCTTCTCTCCCACAGCCCGGGCGGCCTTCTTCAGGTCCAGCTCCCCGTCCACCGGCACGTCAAAGACATAGTACCCGCCGCTGGCCCCCCGGGTCACCAGGGTTTTGAACACGCTGCCCGGCTCCTGGCCCAGGGACCGGGCCACGGTGACCCCGTCCACCGCCACCCCCTCCTCGTGGGGGTACTCCCGTATCTCATAGGCGATTTTCGCCCGGTCCAGCTGACGCATCACATTGGTTTTTGCCGTTTTCTTCTTCACAGCGGCCCCTCCCCCATTTTTCTTCCGATTTCCACCATTATAGCAGACCCCTTCCCCTGGTACAAGGCGGTATTTTTGTCTCCCCTCCATTGTATTCGGCGGGGAAGTTTGTTATAATTTAGTCTGAGTATAAAGACCATCTTTTGGAACGGACAGGCGCCATCCGGCAGGGGAATTGGCGCAGCGAGGAAGCGAGTATCATGAAATTTAAACACTGGACGTCAGCCCCCTGCGATGTCCCGGCGGCCCGGGCGCTGGAGCAGGCGGGCATCTCCCCCCTCTCGGCCCTGGTGCTGGCGGCCCGGGGGTTCCGGGACCCGGCGGCGGCCCGGGCTTTTCTGGCCCACGACGCCGGACAGCTCCACGACCCCATGACCCTGAAGGGGATGCCCGAGGCAGTGAGCCGCATTGAGACGGCCCTGGCCCATCAGGAGTCCATCTGCGTCTACGGCGACTACGACGTGGACGGAATCACCGCCACCTGCCTGCTCACCGACTACCTGCGCCGGCGGGGGGGCCTGGTGACCCCCTACGTGCCCGACCGGATTCGGGAGGGGTACTCCCTCAACTGCGGCACCCTCTCCGCCCTGGCGGAACAGGGCGTCACCCTGGTCATCACCGTGGACTGCGGCATCACCAACCTGGAGGAGATCGCCTTCGCCGGGACCCTGGGCATGGACGTAATCGTCACCGACCACCATGAGTGCAAGCCGGAGCTCCCCGCCGCTTGCGCCATCGTCAACCCCCACCAGCCCGGCTGCCCCTACCCCTTTACGGCTCTGGCCGGGGTGGGGGTGGCGCTGAAGGTGGTGCTGGCCCTGGGCGGCCCGGCGGAACAGAACCGTCTGCTGGATCAGTACGCAGACCTGGCCGCCGTGGGCACCGTGGCCGACGTAATGGAGCTGACCGGAGAGAACCGGGCCATCGTCACCCTGGGCTTGGCCCAGCTGGCCCACACCCACCGGGTGGGGCTGGCCATGCTGCTCCGGGAGTCCCGGCTCAATGAAAAACCCATCACCGCCTCCTTTATCAGCTTTTCCATCGCCCCCCGCATCAACGCCGCCGGGCGGATGGGCTGCCCCACCCTGGCGGTGGAGCTGCTGCTGACCCAGGACCCCCGGCTGGCCGCGGACCTGGCCCACCAGCTCTGCCAGCTCAACCGGGAGCGCCAGGCCGTGGAGCAGGACATCTTCAGCCAGTGTATCGCCCTGCTGGACCAGCGTCCCGCCCTCCGGGACAGCGCCATCGTCCTGGCCGGGGAGCACTGGCACCAGGGCGTGGTGGGCATCGTGGCCTCCCGGCTGGTGGAGCGCTACGGCGTGCCCGCCTTTATGATCTGCCTGGAAAACGGCCGGGGCAAGGGCTCCTGCCGCAGCAACGGCTGCCTCCCCCTGTTCTCCGCCCTGGAGCAGTGCGGAGACCTGCTGGAGGGCTTTGGCGGCCATGAGCAGGCGGCGGGCTTCACCATCCGGGAGGAGAACATCCAGGCCTTCCGCCGCCGGATGAGCCAGCTGGCCCGGAGCTGCCCGGACAGCAGCGAGAGCGCCGACACCCTGACGGTGGACGCAGCCCTCCCGGACCCGGGACTGCTGACCCAGGAGAACATCCAGGGGCTGGAGGAGCTGGCCCCCTTCGGCATGGGCAACCCCCGCCCCACCTTCCTGCTGGAGCACGCGACCCTGGTCAGCTACTCCTGCGTGGGCGGCGGCCGGCACACCCGGATGCAGCTGGACTGCGGCGGACAGCTGCTGGACGCCATCTTCTTCTCGGTCACCCCCCAGGCCGCCTCCCTGCGCCCGGGGCTGGCCCTGGACCTGGCTTTCTACCCCCAGATCAACCACTTCCGGGGCGCCCGGACGGTGCAGCTGCTGATCACCGACATCCGCCGGGCTCTGTCCCCCGCCATGCTGGAATTCCGGCTCTATCAGCGCTTCCGGGCCGGCGACGCCCTCACCAACCGGGAGCTGCTGCGGCTGCTGCCCCAGCGGCAGGATTTCGTCGCCACCTGGCGCTACCTGGCCCGGCGGGCCCAGCGGGGTCCTATCACCGAGCCGCCCCTGCTGCTGTCAGACAAAATCGCCCGGGCCTTCGGGCTCCCCAGCGGCTGTTCCCGCACCATGATCTGCCTGGAGGTGATGCAGGAGCGGGGGCTCATCGACCTGTACCTGGAAGCCGAGCAGCTGCGGATCACCCTGCGCCAGGTCGAGGAAAAAGTAAACCTGGACGACTCCTCCATCCTGCGCCAGCTGCGGCGGCGGCTGGAGGAATAGCCCCGGCGCTAAAGATTACAACAAAGGAGGCGTTTTTATGGACCCGATTCTGGAACAATACAAAGAGCTGGAACAGCAGGTGCTGTCCTACACCCCCGCTCTGGATAAAACGCTTCTTTTTAAGGCCTTCCAGTTCGCCAATGACGCCCACAGGGAGCAGAAGCGAAAGGACGGCTCCCCCTATATCACCCATCCCCTGGCGGTGGCCCGAATCGTGGCCGATCTCAAGCTGGACGTGGAGTCCCTGGCTGCCGCCCTCCTCCACGACTGCATCGAGGACACCCCCATCACCCACGAGGACCTGGTCCGGGAGTTCACCCCCGCCATCGCCGACCTGGTGGAGGGAGTCACCAAGCTGACCCGGATTAACTACGTGTCCATGGAAGAGAAACAGATGGAGAATCTGCGCAAGATGCTGGTGGCCATGAACAAGGACATCCGGGTGATCCTGGTAAAGCTCTGCGACCGGCTCCACAACATGCGCACCATGCAGTACCAGTCCCCCAAGAAGCAGCGGGAGAAGTCCCGAGAGACCCTGGAGATCTATGCCCCCATCGCCCACCGGCTGGGTATGCAGCGCCTGAAGTGGGAGCTGGAGGACCTCTCCCTGCGCTACCTGGACCCCTTCGGCTACCGGGAGATCGAGGAGGAGCTGACCGCCCGCTCCCAGCAGCATCAGACCTTTATGGTCTCCACCCGGGAGAAAATCGCCGCCCGGATGGCCCAGGAGCACATCAAGTGTACCATCACCGGACGGATCAAGCACATTTACTCCATCTACCGGAAGATGTTCGCCCAGCAGAAGACCCTCGATGAGATCTTCGACCTGTGCGCTTTCCGGGTGATCGTGGACACCATCGCCGACTGCTACAACGTGCTGGGCCACATCCACGACATGTACAACCCGGTCCCCGGCCGGTTCAAGGACTATATCTCCACCCCCAAGCCCAACCTGTACCAGTCCCTCCACACCACCGTCATCGGCCGGGACGGCATCCCCTTCGAGGTGCAGATCCGCACCTGGGAGATGCACGAGACGGCGGAATACGGTGTGGCCGCCCACTGGAAGTACAAACAGGGCATGGCCAACACCCAGACCGGCACCGAAAACACCTTCGAGTGGGTCCGCCGGCTGCTGGAGAGCCAGGAGGACACCGACGCCGAGGAGTTTGTGGGCTCCCTGAAGGTGGACCTGTTCTCGGATCAGGTGTTCGTCTTCACCCCCCGGGGCGAGGTGAAGGGCCTGCCCGCCGGCAGCACCCCCATCGACTTCGCCTACTCCATTCACTCCGCCGTGGGCAACCAGATGACCGGCGCCAAAGTCAACGGCCGCATCGTCCCCTATGAGACCACCCTGAAAAACGGCGACATCGTGGAGGTAATCACCTCCAAGTCCGCCAAGGGCCCCAGCCGGGACTGGATGAAGCTGTGCAAGAGCAACGAGGCCCGGAACAAGATCCGTCAGTGGTTCAAAAAGGAGCGCCGGGCGGAGAACATCGTCCACGGCCGGGCCGCCTTTGAGTCCGAGCTGAAACGGAACGGCTTCTCCCTGGCCATGATCTCCGCCGAAGACGTGCTGCCCCGGATGCTGAAAAAGGTCCAGTTCAACAGCCTGGAGGACCTGTACGCCGCCATCGGCTACGGGGGCATGACCGCCCTGAAGGCGGTCAACCGCATCCGCAACGAGATGCTCCAGATTGCCCGGGAGCGCAAAGAGCAAAACGCCATTCAGGAGCTGGTCCCCTCCGAGAGCGAGACCATGCACATCAAGACCTCTCTGCCGCCGGACCCGCCGCCCCCTAAAAAGCACCACTCCAAGAGCGGTATCATCGTGGACGGCCTGGAAAACTGCCTGGTCAAGTTCGCCAAGTGCTGCACTCCAGTGCCCGGTGACCCGGTGGTGGGCTTTATCACTCGGGGCTACGGCGTCTCCGTCCACCGGCAGGACTGCCCCAACGCGGACCCCGCCCGCCGGAAGGAGTCGGAGAAGGGCCGCTGGGTCCCGGTCAGCTGGGGCCGGAGCGAGCAGGACCTCTACCAGACCACGCTGGACATCTCCGCCAAGGATCGTCCCAACCTGTTTCTGGACGTGGCCGCCGCCCTGTCCGCCGCCAAGATCCGGGTGGATACCCTCACCGCCAAGGGGATGCCCGACGGGTTCGCCCTGGTCTCGGTGGTCATCTCCATCCGGGACCGGGAGGAGCTGGACACCGTAATGAAAAAACTGGGCTCCGTCCAGGGCGTCCTGGGCGTCCAGCGGGCCCGGGGCTGACCATTTCCCTGTTTCTCCAGACGCCGAAAGGAGGTCTTTCCTTTTGCAGCACAGGTATTCTACCATTAAAAACGGCCTGAGCAGCTTTTTCTGCCTGACTCTGGGCGCGGTGGCCGCCGCCTTCGCCCTAGAGGAATTCCTGGTTCCCGCCACCATCCTGGACGGCGGCATCGTGGGCATCAGCATGATTATCAGCCAGCTGTCCCCCATTCCCCTGGGGGTGCTCACCTTTGCGCTCAACCTGCCCTTCCTGATCGTGGGCGCAAAAAATATGGGCCTGCGCTTCTTTGTCAGCGCCGCCTACTCCATGACCCTGTTCTCCATCCTGCTGGCCGTCTTTTCCGACCTGAAGAACGTCACCGAGGACCCGCTGCTGGCAGTGGTCTTTGGCGGCGTGCTCCTGGGGGCCGGGGTGGGGCTGGTGCTCCGGGGCGGCGGCTGCCTGGACGGCACCGAGACCGTAGCCCTGCTCATCAGCCGCAAGACCCGCCTGTCCGTGGGGCAGATCGTCTTCGGCTGCAACGTGATCATCTACGCCGCCGCCGGGATTCTCTTCGGCCTGGACCGGGCCATGTACTCCCTGCTGACCTACTTCATCACCTTCAAGATCATCGACGTGGTGGAGAACGGCATGGAGGAGGTCAAGAGCGTCATGATTATCACCGAGGACGGCGATTACATGGCCAACGCCATCTACCACCAGATCGGCCGCACCTGCACCATCCTGGCGGGCACCGGTCTCATCAGCGGCGACAAGGCCGTGCTCTACTGCGTGGTCACCCGCATCGAGCTGCCCGCCATCCGCCGGATCATCCGCCAGGCGGACCAGTCCGCCTTCGTCACCATCTCCGACGTGGGCGAGGTCATCGGCAACCACATGAAGCAGCCCCCCGCCAAAAAGGACCGCCTCTCCGGCGGCACCTGAGGCCCCACCCTACCAACGGAAGGATGTGTCATTCCCATGCGCGCAGTTGTCACCCGCGTCACCTCCGCCTCGGTCACCATCGACGGCGCCGTCCACGGCCAGATCGGCGCCGGCTACCTGGTCCTGCTGGGGGTCGGCCCCCAGGACACCCCGGCCCAGGTGGTGAAATTGGCGGATAAAATCTGTAACCTCCGGGTCTTTTCCGACCCCGAGGGCAAAATGAATCTGAACCTGGCCGCAGTGAACGGCTCTTTGCTGGTCATCAGCCAGTTCACCCTCTACGCAGACCTGAAATCCCGCCGCCCCGGCTTCTCCCACGCCGCGAAGCCGGACCTGGCCATTCCCCTGTACGAGCAGTTCCTGGCGGAATGCGAGGCCCGGGGCTTCCACGTGGAGCACGGCGCGTTCGGCGCCGATATGCAGGTGGCCTCGGTCAACGACGGGCCGGTGACCCTGCTCTTCGACACCGACACCCTGTAACGCCCTTCGCGGGGGCGGAACGCCCCCGTTCACACTACGACAGACACCAACACACACAGGAGGATTGTAAATTATGTTCGTTTATGCCATGACCGTCGGCCCCGTGGCCACCAACTGCTACCTGCTGGGGGACGAGCGCACCCGCACCGGCGCCATCATCGACCCCGGCGCCAACGGCAAAGAGATCGCTGAGATAGCCAAGCAGTCCGGGTACCAGTTTGACAAGGTGCTGCTGACCCACTCCCACTTCGACCATATCACCGGTCTGGGCGAGCTGCTGAGAAATCTGAACCCCGACCTGCCCATCTACGTCCACAAGAGCGACTACCCCGGCGCCGAGGCCGGCTTCGGCAGCGAGGCAGCTCTGGACCAGTATGAAAAGCAGATCCACTTCTATGACGCCGGCGACGTGGTCCCCCTGGGCGAAGCCAAGATCACCGTCTTCCACACCCCCGGCCACACCCCCGGTGGCGTCTGCCTCCAGGTAGAGGACTGCCTGTTCACCGGCGACACCCTGTTCTGCAACAGCTGCGGCCGCACCGACCTCCCCTCCAGCAACCCCATGGACATGATGGCCTCCCTGCGCCAGCTGGGTCAGCTGAAGGAGGACTATATCGTCTATCCCGGCCACGACCAGTTCACCACCCTGGATCAGGAGCGCCAGGTCAACCCCTTCATGCGCTACGCCATGCAGCAGAACTGAGCCACATCACCTCCGAAACCGCTGTGCCGCAATCTGTACAGCGGTTTCGCTTTCCGCCCTGGCCCCGCCGGGGCGCCCACTTTCTCAGGAAACGGAGGCGCGGTATGGTATGAAGCTCTACCTTTCCGGTCACAACTACCAATACGCCCTGGAACAGAGCCTGCTCTCCCTCTTCCCGGACCAGCGGCCGGTGTACGCCGACACGCCGCCGGCCCCGGAGGAGGCCGCTGCCTGGTCCACCCTTACGGTGACGGAATCTCTGGCCACCGCCCACGCCAAAATCCAGCTGGGGGGCCGCACCAGCTCCGCCCGGTTCTCCTGCCCTGCGGCGAACCTCACCGGCGGCCTGGTCACCGACCGGCTGCTCCAGCGCATCCTCAAGCAGTCCTTTTACCAGGCCGCTCTCCCCCTCCGGGACGGGCCGCCTCCCCCCTGGGGCGCACTCACCGGCATCCGTCCGGCCAAGCTGGCCTCCCGGGCCCTGGAATCGGGCATGAGCGAGGCGGAAACCCATACACTGTTTCGGGAGACCTACTTTGTCTCCGAGTCCCGGACCCGGCTGGCGCTGGACGCTGCCCGGGCAGGTCTGGCGGCCAAGGCCAGCCTGAACCCGGACGAGATCTCCCTGTACATCGGCATCCCCTTCTGCCCCACCCGCTGCGCCTATTGCAGCTTCGTGTCCGCCGATGTCCAGAAGGCCCTGAAGCTGGTGGAGCCCTATCTGGAGGGGCTGTGCCGGGAGATCACCGCCGCCGCGCCGCTGCTGCGGGAGGCGGGACTGTCTCTGCGCACCATCTATATCGGCGGCGGAACCCCCACCACCCTGTCTGCCGGCCAGCTGGACCGGCTGCTGACCCAGGTAGAAAAAAGTTTTGACCTGTCCCGGCTCACCGAGTACACGGTGGAGGCCGGCCGGCCGGACACCATCACGGCGGAAAAGCTGGCGGTGCTGGCGGCCCACAACGTGGACCGGGTTTCTGTGAACCCCCAGTCCATGGAGGACCACGTGCTGGCGGCCATGGGCCGGGACCATCGGGCAGAGGATATCGTCACCGCCTATGACATCGTCCGGGCCTCCGGGGTCCCCATGGTCAATATGGACCTGATCGCCGGACTCCCCCGGGACACGGTGGACGGGTTCCGCTACACCCTGGACCGGGTGCCGGAGATGGCGCCGGAAAATATCACCGTCCACACCCTGGCCCTGAAGAAGGGCTCCCAGCTGATGCTGGAGCGCCAGGGCCTCCCCTCCGGGGAGGACACCGCCGCCATGCTGGACTACGCCTGGGACCGGCTCCGGGGGGCTGGCTATCTCCCCTATTACCTGTACCGGCAGAAGTACATGTCCGGCGCCCTGGAGAACATCGGCTGGTGCAAACCGGGCTGCGAGGGCCTGTACAACATCTGCATCATGGAGGAGCTCCACACCATCCTGGCCCTGGGCGGCGGCGGCTCCACCAAGCTCACCGACCCCGGCACCGGCAAAATCGTCCGCATTACCAACCCCAAGTACCCCCACGTCTACCTGGAACGGCTGGACCAGGTCTGTGCCAACAAGGCCCAGCTGGTTCCCTTCCACCTGGCTCTCCGGAGCAGGGAGGCCGGGGACAGTTCATCACGGAGGTGACGCCTCATGGCATACCAACTCAAGGACATCAACCGCATGGCCGCGGAGCATCCCGAGGACTTTCTGGCCCGGGCGGACACCCTGTTCGCCAGCAAGGTGCGGACGGCGGCGGACCGGATCGCGGAAAATCTCCGCCAAAGCCCCATTGTACTGCTCTCCGGCCCCTCCGGGTCGGGAAAGACCACCTCCGCCCTGAAGATCGAGGAGGAACTCAACCGCCGGGGCATCCGCACCCACACCGTGTCCATGGACAACTACTTCCGCCCCCTGACCCCGGAGGACGCCCCCCGGACCCAGGACGGCAGCTATGACCTGGAGTCCCCCCTGTGCATGGATATGGCCCTGCTCAATGAGCACTTCGCCGCCCTGAACCGGGGCCGGGAGATTCTCATCCCCCACTACGACTTCACCCGTAAGATGCGGGATACCAGCCGCTGCACCCGCCTGCGCCTGGGGCCGGACGAGGTGATCGTCTTCGAGGGAATCCACGCACTCAACGACAGCCTGGGCGGCAACCACCCGGAGGCGTTCAAAATCTACCTGTCCGCCCGCTCTAACGTGGAGGACGGGTCCGACGTGGTGTTTAAGGGCACCTGGCTCCGGCTCACCCGCCGCTGCGTCCGGGACATGAACTTCCGGGGCAGCGACGTGCCCCAGACCTTCGCCCTGTGGGCCAACGTGCGCCGGGGGGAAAAGCTGTATATCTCCCCCTTCAAGTACCGGGCCAATCTGATTCTGGACACCGCCCTCCCCTACGAGGCCTGTGTCCTGGGCCGGTACGCCCCCATCCTCCGGAACGCCCTGCCCGACGGCTCCGCCCGCCAGAAGGAGATGGTCCACATGATCGACGCCTTTCAGCGCTTTGTGCCCATTGACGAGTCCCTGGTGGCGCCGGACTCTCTCCTCCGGGAGTTCATCGGCGGCAGCGCCTACTCCTACAGCGGCTGACTCAACCCGTAGAAACCTGCTCTTTTCACGGAACTGCCATTGATTTTTGTGGAAAACTGTGATAGATTGGGAATACTATCATTCTATTATTTCTCTAAAAAGGAGTTTATGACTATGTCCTGTTCCAGCTGTTCTTCTCAAACCAACAACGAGCACGATTGCAATCACGACTGTTCCTCTTGCAGCGAAACCTGTTCCTCCCGGGAGACAGAGCATGAGTGCAGCCATGACTGCTCCTCTTGCAGTGAAAACTGTGCACCGCCCAAGGTGAATCAGAACGTCTATTCCAACATCAAGCACGTCATCGGCGTGGTCAGCGGCAAGGGCGGCGTCGGCAAGAGCATGGTGACCTGCTCCATGGCCGCCGCCATGGCCAAGCTGGGCTACAAGACCGCCGTGCTGGATGCCGACATCACCGGTCCCTCCGTCCCCAAGGTCTTTGGCATCACCCAGAAGGCCCGGGGCTGCGAAAAGGGCCTGCTCCCCTCCGAGTCCAAGCTCGGCGTCAAGGTCATGTCCCTGAACCTAGTCACCCAGAACGACACCGATCCCGTGGTCTGGCGTGGGCCCGTCATCGCTGGCGTGGTCAAGCAGTTCTGGACTGACGTGTACTGGGGCGACATCGACTATATGTTCGTCGATATGCCTCCTGGAACCGGCGACGTGCCTCTGACCGTGTTCCAGTCCCTGCCGGTGGACACCATTATCGTGGTCACCTCTCCCCAGGACCTGGTGTCCATGATCGTCACCAAGGCCCTGAAGATGGCTCAGATTATGGAGATGCCCGTTCTGGGCCTGGTGGAGAACTTCGCCTACTTCCAGTGCCCCGACTGCGGTAAGAAGCACGAGATCTTCGGCAAGAGCCACATCGACCAGGTGGCCACGGAGAACCATGTCCCTGTCCTGGCCCGGCTGCCCATGGACCCCAACCTTGCCGCCGCCTGCGACGCCGGCAACATCGAGGAGCTGGACGCCGACTATCTGACGGATACCGCCAAAATGCTGGCCGACCTGCTGCCGTGATTCTGGCCGGGGCTCTGCGCAGACTGTGCCCGTCTGAACGGGCACAATGGGTAACAGGCCCTCACAAAACCGCTAAAACAACAAAAAAACGGAACTTTCTACGGTTAGAAAGTTCCGTTTTCCTTTTTTGTTACGCTTCCAGGACGGACCAGAGCTGGTCGAGGGTATCGCAGAACCAGCGGCCGGGGGGCCAGTCCGGGGACAGCAGCTGTTCTTCGGCGGCCCGACGGAAAAACGCGCGGAGGGGTTCATAGTAACGGCCGTCCGGCTGGTAGAAGGCCACCGGCTTATAGCGGCCCTCCAGAATGAGGGTTTCCACGCACTCGTCCAGGGTGCCGATGCCGCCGGGGAGGACGATAAAACCCTCCGACATCTCCTCCATCACCTGCTTTCGCTGGCGGTAGCCCGAGGCCGGGATACGGCGGTAGTCGCCCTCCAGCGGGGTCTCCCAACAGCGGTCGGTGCGGACCACGGCGGTGAGGGAACCTCCCGCGTCCCGGGCGGCACGGGCGGCCGCCCCCAGCAGGCCGGTACCGCCGCCGCCGAAGAGGAACACGTGGCCCCGCCGGGCCAGCTGGCGGCCCAGCTCCGCCGCACAACCGGTCCAAGTGGAATCGGCGGGCGGGTTCAGGGAGCCGTAGACGGCCAGTTTCATCAGTTTTTCAGGCTGTGGAGGGGTGCGGGAATCCGGCCGCCCCGGGCGATAAAGTCCGCTGCGGACTCCTTGTGGATGGGCATCACCGGGGCGGAGCCCAGCAGGCCGCCCATCTCAATCCGGTCGCCCACGTTCTTCCCCTGGGCGGGGATGACGCGGACGGCGGTGGTCTTATTGTTGACCATGCCGATGGCGGCTTCGTCGGCGATGATGGCGGCGATGGTGTCGCTGGTGGTGTCGCCGGGGACGGCGATCATATCCAGGCCCACCGAGCACACACAGGTCATCGCTTCCAGTTTGTCCATGGTCAGCACACCGGACTCAGCGGCGGCAATCATGCCCTCGTCCTCACTGACGGGGATAAAGGCGCCGGACAGGCCGCCCACGTGGCTGGAGGCCATCACGCCGCCCTTCTTCACCGCATCGTTGAGCAGAGCCAGGGCCGCCGTGGTGCCGTGGGTGCCGCAGCGCTCCAGGCCCATCTCTTCCAGGATGCGGGCCACCGAGTCCCCCACTGCCGGGGTGGGCGCCAGGGACAAATCCACGATGCCGAAGGGCACGTCCAAGCGCTGGCTGGCCTCCCGGGCCACCAGCTGGCCCATCCGGGTGATACGGAAGGCGGTTTTCTTCACGGTCTCCGCCACCTGGTCAAAGGGCTGGCCCTTTACCGACTGGAGGGCGTGGTAGACCACGCCGGGGCCGGAGACGCCCACGTTGATGATGCTCTCCGCCTCGCCTACGCCGTGGAAGGCGCCGGCCATAAAGGGGTTGTCCTCCACGGCGTTGCAGAACACCACCAGCTTGGCGCAGCCCAGGCCGTCCTGATCCGCGGTGCGCAGGGCGGTTTTCTTCACGGTCTCCCCCATGAGGCGGACGGCGTCCATATTGATGCCCGCCCGGGTGGAGCCCACGTTGATGGAGGAGCAGACGTAATCGGTCACGGCCAGGGCCTCAGGGATGGAGGCGATGAGCTTCCGGTCCGCTTCCGTCATCCCCTTGTGGACCAGAGCGGAGTAGCCGCCGATGAAATTGACGCCGCAGGTCTTGGCGGCCCGGTCCATGGCCCGGGCGAAGGGGACGTAGTCCGCCGTCTCGCTGGCCGCGGCCACCAGGGCCATGGGGGTCACCGAGATGCGCTTGTTGACGATGGGGATGCCGAATTCCAGCTCGATCTGTTCCCCGGTGGCCACCAGACGCTCAGCGTGGCGGCAGATTTTATCGTAAATTCTCCGGCAGGCCTCCTCCGGGTCCGGGTGGCAGCAGGAAAGCAGGGAGATGCCCATGGTGATGGTACGAATGTCCAGATGCTGCTGGTCAATCATATCCAGAGTCTGCATGATCTCATTTCTTGTCAGCATAGCCGCCACCTCAAATCCGATGCATGGCGTTGAAGATGTCTTCCCGCTGGACGTGGATGTCCAGCTCCTGCTTCAGGCCCTCTTCCTTCATGACCTGGATCAGCTGGCTGATGGACAGCTCGGACTCGGTGGCGTCCACCATCATGATCATGGTAAAGTAATCCTGCAGCACGGTCTGGCTGATGTCCAGCACGTTGACCTGGTATTTCATCAGCAGGTTGCAGACGTTCGCAATGATTCCGATCCGGTCCTTTCCGACCACAGTGACAATAGCGCGCATAGCTTTCTGTCTCCTTCTCTATATAAAAATGTTGTTCTATTATTCTCCCGTTTACATGGTCGAGCCATTCAACTCATCCAGGGTTAACTCGAAGCTGGGCAGGAAATGCAGACAAAAACGGTCTGTCCCCTACATGGTTGAGCCGTTCAGCTCGTCTAACGTCAACTCAAAGCTGGGCAGGAAATGCAGAAGAAAATGCTGGAGGGCGGGGAGGGGATTCTGCATCAGGGCGGCGTAGGTCTGCTCCCTGGCCTTGCGGAACTCCGTGTTCCCGGCTTTCAGCTCCTTGACGCACTTGAGGTAGGCGTCCAGCTTGTCCGCCGCCTTGACCACCGCCGCCAGTTCCGGGTCCGTCCCGGCCAGCAGGGGTACGTAGTCCTCCCGCAGCTCCGTGGGCAGCAGGTCCAGCAGCTGCCGGGCCGCCGCATCCTCCACCGTCTGGTAGGCGCTACGCAGGTCCGGGTTGTAGTACTTGATGGGGGTGGGCAGGTCGCCGGTGAGGATCTCGGTGGCGTCGTGGTACAGGGCCAGCAGCACCGCCTGTCCCGGGTCCAGGGTCCCGCCGTAATACCTGTTCTGGATCAGGACCAGGGCGTGGGCCAGCACCGCCACCATGTGGGAGTGCTCCTGGACATTCTCCGGCTCGGTGTTGCGCATCAGCGCCCAGCGCTGAATATAGCGCATCCGGGCCATCAGGGCGTAAAAATGACAGTCCATCCCCGGTTTCCCCTCCGTCCTCGCAAAAGTATCTTGATTATTGTACCACGGTGGAAAGGGCCTTGTAAATGACATCTGATACAAATTTATATGGTTTGGCACTATACAGCCTGTCCTTTTCCGATTATAATGGTAATTTGCGGGGTTTCCCGCCTTTGATTCTGATTGAGAAAGGCGAACTTTATTTTTATGCGCTTTGCCATTTACACTTTAGGCTGCAAGGTCAACCAATACGAGACCCAGGCCATGGAGACCATCCTCACCCAGCGGGGCCACACCCTGGTCCCCTTTGAGGGCGAGGCCGACGTATACGTCGTCAACACCTGTTCGGTCACCGCCGTCAGCGACAAAAAGTGCCGCAACATGATCCGCCGCACCCGCCGGGACCACCCGGAGGCGGTGGTGGCGGTCTGCGGCTGCTACGCCCAGGCCCAGCCCGACGCCATCGCCGCCCTGGGGGTGGATCTGGTGGCCGGGACCGGTGACCGGCTGGCCTTTCTGGACCGGCTGGAGCAGTGGAGCGTCCGGCGTCCGGCGGAGGCGTCGGTGTCGGTGGATGACGCCCTGCAACGCCACGACTTTGAGCTGCTCCCCGCCGGAGGGCTGGCCGGGCGGACCCGGGCCATGCTCAAGGTGGAGGACGGCTGCGGCAACTTCTGCACCTACTGCATCATCCCCTTCACCCGGGGCCCGGTGCGCAGCGAGTCCATCCCGGCGGCGGCGGCCCAGGCCAACGCCCTGGCCGAGGCGGGCTACCACGAGATCGTGATCACCGGCATCGAGATCTCCAGCTGGGGCAGCGACCTGGACACCGGCGAAACCCTCATCGACCTGATCGAAGCGGTGTGCCGCGCGGCCCCCGGCCTGCGGGTGCGGCTGGGCAGCCTGGAGCCCCGGACCATCACCGAGGACTTCTGCCGCCGGGCGGCACAGCTGGACAACCTGTGCCCCCACTTCCACCTGGCCCTCCAGTCCGGCTGCGACGCCACCTTGCAGCGGATGAACCGGAAATACACCGCCGCCCGCTTTTTGGAGTCCTGCCGGCTCCTGCGCCGGTACTTTGACCGGCCCGCTCTCACCACCGACCTGATCTGCGGCTTCCCCGGGGAGACCGAGGAGGAGTTTGCCGCCACCTTGGCACTGATCCAGGAGGCGGATTTCTCCGCCATGCACATCTTCCCCTACTCCCGCCGGAGCGGCACCGTGGCGGACCGCCGCCCGGATCAGCTCCCCAACGCAGTGAAGGAGGCCCGCTGTCACCGGGCCGCAGAGGCCGCCCGGACCATGGAAATACGCTACCTGGACAGCTGGGTGGGGAAAACTCTCCCCGTCCTCTTTGAGGAACGGACCGAGGGGGGCTGGCGGGGCCACGCCCCCAACTATGTGGAGGTATTCCTTTTGGACGGGCCGGCGGGGCCGTCTGATTCCCTCCACAACGTGGTAAAATCAGTTGAGATTGCCGGCCGGCGGGGCCGTTCTCTGGAAGGAGTGATCGTATGACCGGCGTGCTGATCAACACCATCACGGTGATCGTGGGCAGCTGCGTGGGGCTGCTGCTGAAAAAGGGCATCCCCCAGCGGCTGACCAACGCGGTGATGGTAGGCATCGGACTGTGTACGCTCTATATCGGTGTCGACGGCATGCTGCAGGGGGAGAACACCCTGGTCCTCATCGTCTCCATGGTGCTGGGTGCTCTGGTGGGAACCTGGCTGGACCTGGACGGGAAAATCCAGTCCCTGGGGGATTGGATCGAGAACAGGTTCCGCTCCAGCCAGCCCATAGACGGCGCCGCCCGGGTCTCCCTGGCCCAGGGGTTTGTCACCGCCTCCCTGCTGTTCTGCGTGGGCAGCATGACCATCGTGGGCTCCCTCAACGCCGGCATCTCCGGGGACAACGAGATGCTGCTGACCAAGTCCCTGCTGGACCTGATCTCCGCCACTATGCTGGCCGCCTCCCTGGGGGTGGGGGTGCTGCTCTCCGCCGCGTTCGTGCTGGTGTTCCAGGGCGGTCTGGTGCTGCTGGCCTCGGTGCTGGCCCCCTTCCTCACCTCCGCCGCCATCGCGGAGCTGACCTGCTGCGGCTCCGTCCTGATCCTGGCCCTGGGCCTGAACCTCATCGGACTGGCCAAATTTAAGGTGGCCGACTACCTGCCCGCCCTGGTTTTCGTGCCCTTCCTCTCCTGGGCCCTGCAATTTCTCCCCATTTAACCCTATTTTTTGATTTCAGGTGATTCAAACATGACTGCATATTTAGACAACGCCGCCACCACACCGGTGTGCAGGGAGGCCGCCGAGGCGGCCCTGCGGGTGATGACGGAGGGGTTCGGCAACCCCTCCGCCCAGTACTCCCTGGGCCAGCAGGCCAGAAAGCAGCTGGAGGGGGACCGGAAAACGGTGGCCGCCGCTCTGGGCTGCCAGCCCCGGGAAGTGGTGTTCACCTCCTGCGGCACCGAGAGCGACAACTGGGCCCTGCGCCTGGGGGCGGAGCGAAACCGGCATAAGGGCCGCCACATCATCACCACCGCCATCGAGCACGGCGCCATCCTCCAGACCTGCCGTCAGCTGGAGGCAGAGGGGTGGGAGGTCACCTACCTGCCCCCCAACCGGGAGGGGACGGTCTCCCTGTCCGATCTGGAGGCCGCCCTGCGGCCCGAGACCGCCCTGGTATCCATGATGCTGGTGAACAACGAGGTGGGGACCGTGCTGCCGGTCCGGGAGGCGGCGGCGCTGGTGAAGCGGTACGACCGCCGGATTCTCTTCCACACCGACGCAGTGCAGGGGTTCCTGAAGCTACCCTTCACCCCCGCCCAGCTGGGGGTGGATCTGCTCTCCCTCAGCGGTCACAAGGTCCACGCACCCAAGGGGATCGGCGCCCTGTACATCCGCTCCGGAGTGCCCCTGAAGCCCCTGATTCTGGGGGGCGGCCAGGAGAACGGCCTCCGCTCGGGCACCGAGCCCACCGCTCAGATCGCCGCCTTCGCCGCCGCCTGCCAGGCGGGCCGTGCCCAGCTCAGCGACACCATCGCCCACCTGAAGGCCCTGAAGGCGTACACCCTGGAGCAGCTCCGGGCCCGGGTCCCCGAGGCGGAGCAGATCGGCCGGGGGGAGGCCCCCCACATTCTGGCCCTGACCCTGCCCGGGTACAAGAGCGAGGTGCTGGTGCGGGTGCTGGGGGACCAGGGCGTCTATATCTCCGCCGGGTCCGCCTGCCACCGGGGCAAGTCCAGCCACGTGTACGAAGCCCTCTCCCTGAGCAAGCCCCAGCGGAACGGCGCCTTCCGGGTCTCCTTTGACCGGACCACGGCCCGGGAAGAGGTGGACGCCTTCGTGGCCGCCCTGGCCCGGGCCCGGGACACCCTCTTCCCCTCCATGAGCTGACCGGCAGGGGGGAAACCCCTTGATAACGCTTGCTTTTTTGCCCCTCGGGGGGTACAATGTTACCATATTCTTACGCATCTCAGACAATCCATTTACCGTGCTGCCCCCGGGCAGAAAAGGAGGCCCATCATGCGTTACACCTTTCCACAATACCAGGAGAGCGCGGCCTATCTCCGCCAGCAGACCGGCGGATTTTCCCCCAAGGTCGCCATGATTCTGGGCTCCGGCCTGGGCTACCTGGGAGACGAGGTCACCCAGCCCATCCGGGTACCCTACGACCGGATTCCCCACTTCAAAACCTCCACCGCCCCGGGCCACAGGGGCCAGCTGGTGTTCGGCCAGCTGGAGGGGCAGAACGTGGCGGTGATGCAGGGGCGGTTCCACCCCTACGAGGGGTACTCCTTGGAGGAGGTCACCTTCGCCGTCCGGGTCCTGCGCCTGCTGGGAGCGGATACCCTGATTGTCACCAACGCCGCCGGCTGCGTCAACAAAAGCTGGAACCCCGGCGACCTGATGGTCATTGACGACCACATCAAGCTTGCCCTAGACTCCCCCCTCCGAGGGCCCAACCTGCATCAGTTCGGCCCCCGCTTCCCGGACAGCTCCTACAACTACACCCCCCGGCTGCGCAAACTGGCCGCCGAAGCGGCGGCAGAACTGGGGCTCCCCCTGCGTCACGGGGTGTACATGTACTGGACCGGCCCCCAGTACGAGACCCCAGCGGAGATTCGGGCCGCCCGCATTCTGGGCGCCGACGCGGTGGGCATGTCCACGGTCCCCGAGGTGATTGTGGCCAGCCACTGCGGCATGGAGGTCCTGGGCTTCAGCCTGATGACCAATATGGCCGCCGGCATTCTGGACCAGCCCCTCACCGAGAAAGAGGTCCTCATCGCCGCCGAGGCCGGCAAAGAAACGTTTTCCGCCCTGATCCGCAGCTGCTTACAACGGATGTGACGGCGGCGCGCCCCGCCGTGGAAAGGAGAGCCCTATGCCATCGAACAAACTGTTGCTGAATGACTTTACCATCGTCACCATGAACCGGAACCGTGAGGTTCTGGAGCACGCCCACCTGATCGTGGAGAACGGACAGATTCAGGAGGTGGCCGCCGGCCCCGCCACAGGCGATTTCGCCGAGGTCATCGACGGGGGCGGCAGACAGGTTCTGATGCCCGGCCTGGTCAACACCCACTGCCACGCGCCCATGACCCTGATGCGGGGCTACGGCGGCGGCCACGACCTCCAGACCTGGCTCAACGACTATATTTTCCCAGTGGAGGCCAAGCTGACCCCCGCCGCCATCCGGGCGGGCACCGAGCTGGCCGCCGCGGAGATGATCGCCAACGGTATCACCACCTTCGCGGACATGTACTACTTCTGCGACGACATGGTGGAGACTACCCTGGCCTCCGGCCTGAACCTGAACATCTCCCGGGGCGTCACCGCCTTTGCCCCGGTGGACCGCCCGGCGGACTACCGGCCCTGTGCGGAATCGTTGGAGCTGGCGGAGCGCTGGGACGGCGCGGGGCAGGGCCAGATCAAGGTGGACATGTCCATCCACGGCGAATACACCAGCTTCCAGGCCCCGAAGATCTGGCGCTATCTGGCGGACTGCGCCCGGGACCGGGGACTGGGCATCCACGTCCACCTGTCCGAGACCAAATCCGAGCACGAGGAGTGCATCGCCCGCCACGGCGTCACCCCCCTCCAGATTCTGGACCGGGCAGGGGTCTGGGACGGCACCCGCGGCATGTGCGCCCACTGCGTCTGGGTCACCCCCGAGGACCTGGAGCTGATGGCTCGGAAGAACGTCTCAGCCCTCCACTGCCCCACCTCCAACCTGAAGCTGGGCTCCGGCATCGCCCCGGTGGCCCGGATGCGGCGGGAGGCCGGGGTCAATGTGGCCCTGGGTACCGACGGCGCCAGCAGCAACAACAATCTCGACCTGTTCGCCGAGATCAAGCTGGCCGCCCTGCTCCAGAGCGGCGCGAACCGGGACCCCAAGGCCCTCTCCGCCTGGGACGCCCTGGATATGGCCACCACCTGCGGCGCCCGCGCCCTGGGCCGGACCGACACCGGCGCCCTGGTCCCCGGCAACACGGCGGATCTGATCGCCCTGGACTTTGAACAGCCCCACCTGGCCCCCTGCCACGACGCCCTGGAGAACCTGGTGTACTCCGCCCGGGGCAGCGACGTAGTGCTGACTATGGCCCGCGGTAAAATTCTTTACCAAGACGGCTTCTTTTCTACCATTGATGTGGATAGAATGAAATACAACCTGGAGGAAGCGCTCCCCGTTCTGTTCGGGAAATAATCGACCCACCTCCGGGCTGCCGGTTTTGCCCGGCGGCCGCCCCATCCCCGTCCGGCCCTCCTCCGGGTCCCGGACCTCGAAGCAAAACAGGAGGACAGCGGTTTATGTCCCACAGAAAACAGCAACGCAAACAGCATAGCAACACCTTTTTTGGCGGCGCGGCCATTCTGGCCGTGGGCATCGTCATGGTGAAGGTCATCAGCATGTTCTACAAGCTGCCCCTGGTCAACATCCTGGGCAGCAGCGGCTACGCCGACTTCACCGCCGCCTTCAACGTGTTCAATATCCTGCTGATGATCTCCACAGCAGGGGTGCCGGTGGCCGTGTCCAAGATGATCTCAGAGGCCAATGTTTCCGGCCGCCGCAACCAGACCCACAAGATTTTTGAGGTCACCTTCTTCTTTTTCCTGGCTGTGGGCCTAGTCTGCACCCTGGTTATGTACTTCGGGGCGGAGTTTTTCGCCTCCGTCATGAACGACACCAAGGCCACCGCCTGTATGAAGGTGCTGGCCCCGTCGGTGATGCTGGTCTCCGGCTTGGCGGCCTTCCGGGGCTACGCCCAGGGCCACCGCCACATGACCCCCTCCTCGGTGTCCCAGATCATCGAGGCCCTGTTCAAGCTGATTGTGGGCCTGACCCTGGCCTGGTACCTGATCCAGATCCTGGGAATGCCCGACTACATCGGCGCGGCAGGGGCCATTGTGGGCGTCACCATCTCCGAGATGGCGGCCCTGCTCTTCATGGCCGGAGATTTCGTCCACACCTGGCGGCTGGAGCCAGCCAATCCCGCCGACCGGCCGGACCGGGCTTTGTCCATCCTCAAGACCTGCCTCAAGCTGGCCATCCCCATCACCCTCACCTCCTCTTCCACCTCCATCATCACGGCGGTGGACAATGCCCTGGTGCTGGGCCGGCTCCAGCACGCTGGGCTGCTGCTCACGGAAGACGCGGCCCGGCACCTGATGGGCAACTACACCGGCGTTCAGACCGTCTACCAGATCCCCGCCGCCCTGATGGTGGCCATCACCGCCTCGGTGATCCCCGCCGTCACCATCTGCTTTACCCAGAAGAATCGGAGCGGCGCGGCCAAGATCGTCGGCTCCTCCCTGAAAACTGCGGCGCTCATCGCCGTGCCCTCAGGGGTGGGGATGATGGTTCTGGGCGAGCCCATCGTCCGGCTGCTGTTCCCGAAGCTGGACGCCTCCATCGCCGGACCCATCCTGTCCATCCTGGGGGTGGCCAACATCTTCGTATGCCTGATGCTGGTGGCCAACTCCATTTTGCAGGCCCACGGCATCCTGATCCTGCCCATCTTTACCATGCTCATCGGCGGCGTGGTGATGGTACTCTTCGACTTCTTTATGGTGGGCACCGTCCGGTTCAACATCTACGGCTCCCCGGTGGGGACCTGTCTCTGCTACGCCATCACCTGCTGCCTGGATCTGCTGATCGTCTCCCGGGTGGTGCCTGGGTGCCCCAACTACGCCAAGCTCTTCAGCAGGATTCTGGCGGCCTCCCTGATCATGGGCGCCGCCGCCTGGGCGGTCTACGGCCTGGCCAGCCGGGTGCTGGGCAACAACATGTCGGTGCTCCTGGCCATCTGCGTGGCAATGGCCATCTACGCCGCCCTGATCGTCCTGCTCCAGGTCATCACCCGGGACGATCTGTCCCTGATGCCCAAGGGCCGGGCCATCGGCCGGCTGCTCCATATCAAGTGAGGAAACAACCATGGTACATTTTACACGGAAAGAACACTACAACCTGGACGACTTCCGCCAGGTAATTGAGATTCTCCGCCACCCCGGCGGCTGCCCCTGGGACCAGGAGCAGACCCACGCCTCCATCCGGCGCAACCTGCTGGAGGAGGCCTACGAGGCGGCGGAGGCCATCGACACGGAGAACCCGGATCTGCTCCGGGAGGAACTGGGGGACGTGCTGATGCAGGTCCTGTTCCACGCCAGCATTGAGGCGGACGGGGGCCGGTTCGACCTGGACGATGTGGCGGACGAGGCGGTGAAAAAGCTGATCTTCCGCCACCCCCACGTCTTCGGGACCGTGGAGGTGGAAAACAGTGACCAGGTCCTGGTGAACTGGGACCAGCTCAAGCGCCAGGAAAAGCACCAGGAGCGCTACACGGATACCCTGGACGCGGTGGCCCGCTCCCTTCCGGCCCTGTGGCGGGCGGAGAAGGTCCAGAAAAAGGCTGCCAAGGCCGGATTCGAGTGGAAAAACCAGTCCGACTACCTGGACAAGCTCCGGGAGGAACAGGGGGAAGTGGAGGCCGCCCTGAAGGGGGACGGCGACCTGTTTGAGGAATTGGGCGACCTGCTCTTTATCACCGTCAATCTGGCCCGGTTCACTGGGGTGGACCCGGAAGACGCCCTCAACGCCGCCACGGAGAAGTTTATCCGCCGGTTCGGGCGGGTGGAGGACCAGGCTCAGGCTCAGGGCCGGGATATGGCGGAGCTGCCCCTGGAGACCCTGGTGGCCTTCTGGAAGCGGGCCAAAGAGTCCGGCGTCCCCTGCCGGAACGCACAAAGGAGAAGCGACGATGAATAAAACCGAACTTGTCAACGCACTGGCCCTGCGCACCGGCCTTTCCAAAAAGAGCGCCGAGGACGTGCTGACCACCGCCCTGGACATCATCACCGAGACCCTGGTCCAGGGGGAAAAGGTGCAGCTGGTGGGCTTCGGCTCCTTCGAGGTACGGGAACGGGCCCCCAGAATTGGCCGCAATCCCCGGACCCGGGAGGAAGTCACCATCCCCGCCTCCCGGGCCGTCCAGTTTAAATCGGGCAAGGTGCTCAAAAGCGCCGTGTCCCAGTCTGAGCCGCCGTGCTCCCCATCCTGAAGGAGGCCGCTGATGCGATTGGACAAGTATTTGAAGGTTTCCCGCCTGATCAAGCGGCGCACCGTGGCCAACGAGGCCTGTGATGCCGGCCGGGTCAGCGCCAACGGGCGGCCAGTGAAAGCCTCCTACGACGTGAAAACCGGCGATGTGCTGGAGATCCAGTTCGGTCAGAAGACCCTGAAGGTGGAGGTGCTGGTGGTGGCGGACAACGTCCGCAAGGACGACGCCCCCGCCATGTATCGGGAGATCGGCTAGCGCTTCCAGCGCTTCGAGAAAATGCAAACAGGCCCCGCGTTCGACTTGGAACGCAGGGCCTTGTTTTTGCGCCGCATTTACGGGAATACGCCGCAGGTGTAAGGCGTCAGCAGGTCGCTGAGCTCTCCGGTGGTGTCGTCGTAGAGGCTCAGAACGCCTTTGTCAGACCGCTCAAAGGTATAGCGGGCCGGGTGGGCGGTCTCCTCCAGGTTGGTGTAGAGATAGGTGGTGTCCCCCTCCTGCCACACCCACCAGCTGCCGTCGGTGAGCTCATACCCGTCCTCTCCCTGTACCGCCACGGTCAGCTTGCCTTCCTCTGCAAAGCGGTAGGCCATGTCGTGCTCGCCGCCGTAGCAGCCTGTCAGCTGCTCCTGGTACCGGGCGGTTACGTCGGCGCCCTCCGCCGGGGCGGACGTACTGCCGGACGGCTCCGCCGGTTCCGACTGGGACTGGCCGGCCGGGGTACTTGCCGCGCCGTTGGACGCCGCGCTGCCGCTGTCCGCTCCGCCGCCGCAGCCCCCTAGAGCCAGGGCCAGGAGCAGGGCAAACATCGTGAGCAAGGTTTTTCTGTGCTTCATGTCAAGTTCCTCCTCGGTATGATAGCATAGCTTCATTATAACGGCTGCCGGAAGAAAAGGAAAGCAAAATCCTTCCGGGTGGGCATACCCTGTCCCACGGCGCATAGAATGGAGTACCGTTACAAAACGAGCGATTCCAAATCGGGAGGTACGTACCAATGGCATTTGACAACCGAGATCTTGACCTGAAGGCCCCCCAGCACATCACCCTGGAAAACCGGGAGCATCTGTCCATCTCCGGGGTGGAGGAGGTGGAGAGCTTTGACGAGAGCACCATCCTCATGTCCACCTCTCTGGGGGAGCTGATGGTCCGGGGCCAGGACCTGCACATCGAGACCCTGAGCCTGGGGGGCGGCGACCTGAAGGTGGAGGGCACCATCGACTCCCTGACCTATGAGGCGGCTGCCCCCAAGGGCGGGTTCCTGTCCCGGCTGCTGCGCTGAGATGGCGGTATCCGTAGCCGCCCAGGCCCGGGCCCTCCTGGGCGCACTGGCGCTGGGGCTGGCCGCCGGAGTGCTCTACGACCTGTTCCGGGTGGTGCGGGTGCGGGTGCGCCTGGCCTTTCTGGGGCCTGCTCTGGACCTGCTGTTCTGGCTGTGCTGCACCGTGGCCTTCTTTCTCTGGTCCGCCGGCAGCGGCGGCCTGGTCCGGATCTACACTGTGATCCTCTGTCTGGCAGGCGGGTGGTTCTACTTCTCCCTGGTCTCCCCCCGCCTGCTGCCCCTGTACTACCGGCTGGCCACCCTGCTGGCCAGGGCCGTCCGGCTGCTCCTCCTCCCCCTGGCGAAGCTCCGCCGGACCCGGAAAAAAATTTCTCTAATTTTCAAAAACCACTTCCATTATTGGAAAAAATGGTTTACAATAAATAAAATGTCCCGGAGAATGACCACTCGTCTGACGTCTGGCCAGCACCGTTCCAGAGGAGGCACCGGCAGTGAAATTCAAACGAGCCAGCATTATCACCAAAATCGTCGTGCTGATTCTGCTGATTTACATCGCCATCACCCTGCTCAGCGTCCGCTCCAAAATCCAGGCCGCAAACGCCGCCTATCAGGCGCTCCAGGCCCAAGTGGACGAGCAGGCCGCGGCAAACGCCGCCCTGGCCTCCGACATCGCCAACAAAGATGACCCGGACACCGTCCTGGCCATCGCCAAGGAGCGCATGGGCCTGCTGGAGTCGGGGGAGATCATTTTCTACGACACGACAAATTGAGAAAAACGCTGTCGGGCAAAGAGAGAAAAGAAGTTTATTGAGCCGCGAGAGACAGTGCGGGAGGAAAAATTCATTTTATGGAGTTAGTAGTCGGTGCAATCCTGGACGGTAAGGTCACCGGGATCACAAAATTCGGCGCATTTGTCGCCCTGCCCGGTGGGAAATCCGGTCTGGTTCACATTTCCAACATCTCAGATTCCTACGTCAACAACATCAACGACTTTCTGTCCGTGGGCCAGGAGGTCAAGGTAAAAGTGATGAACATCGACCAGAGCAACCGCGTCAACCTGTCCATCAAGCACGCCCTGTCCCCGGAGCAAAAACCCGCCCATCCCGGCAGCCGTCCCTCCGCCCCCCGTGAGCGCAGCGGTTACCGCGGCGGCAGCCCTCATGGCGGCGCACCCCGCAGCGGCAACCGTCCCCGGTCCGGCTCCTCCGGCAATGCCCGCTTCGCCCCCCGGGAGCCTCAGACGTTTGAGGATAAGCTGAAACAGTATATGGCCGAGTCCGAGAGCAAGCTCTCCCAGCTCAGCCGCTACAACGACCGGGGGAAAGGCCGCCGGCGCAGAGGCAGCTGAGCCCCGGCAACCGTACCATGTCTTTCACAGGCCGCGCAGCTCTGGCGCGGCCTGTTTTCTCTGTCCCGCCGGACCGGGACGTAAAAAAGCCCCCGGTCTTTTGCACCGGGGGAACGGGTGGGACGGGCCTCGGCGCCGTCCCCTTGCCAGGGAGAATAGACTGAACCCCTTGCAGGTTCCGGCTAGGGATCCGCCAGCGTCGGTTTCGGACGCCGGCAGCTTTGGATGAGCTGCAAGTTCATCCTACTATACGTTCCATATTTTGTCAAACACTACTTTTGCCGAAGGGCCGCATCTTTTGTCCCTTTCGGACCCTTTCCGTTTCAGGAGGAGTTATGCTGATTTACAACGCGGTAGTCCACCCCATGGACGCCCCCACGCTGCCCACGGGCTTTGTGGAGTGGGCCGAGGGAAAAATCCTCCGGGTGGGCCCCATGCCCCAATGCCCCCCGCCGTCGGAGACCGACCTGGACGCCCGGGGCGGCCATCTGCTCCCGGGCTTTATCGACGCCCACTGCCATCTGGGGATGCTGGCGGACGGCCTGAGCTACGATGACGACGACTGCAATGAGATCTCGGACCCCTGCACCCCCAACCTGCGGGCCATCGACGGCCTGTACCCCATGGACTACTGCTTCCAGGAGGCCCGGGAGGCCGGGGTCACCACCGTGCTCACCGGCCCCGGCAGCAGCAACGCCATCGCCGGTCAGGCGGCGGCGGTGAAGACGGTGGGCCGCTGGGTGGACGACATGGTGGTGCTGGCCCCGGCGGCCATGAAATTCGCCCTGGGGGAGAATCCGAAAAAAACCTACAGCGAACGGGACGAGTCCCCCGCCACCCGGATGGCCACTGCCGCCCTGATCCGGGAGCAGCTGCGCAAGGCGCTGGAATATGCGGACCGGGTCCAGCGGAGCCGGGAGGACCCGGACGAGGACCCGCCTGACTATGACGCGGCCCTGGAGGCCCTGGTGCCGGTGGTCCAGGGAACCCTTCCCGCCCACTTCCACGCCCACCGGGCCGACGATATCGCCACTGCCGTCCGCATCGCCAAAGAGTTTCGCCTGAACTACGTGCTGGTCCACGCCACCGAGGGCTACCTGGTGGCGGACATCCTGGCCCGGGAGGGGGTCCGGGTCATCGTAGGCCCCATGATCTCAGACCGGTCCAAGCCCGAGCTGGCCCGGCTCCGGGTCACCAACGCCGCCCGCCTGGCCCAGGCCGGGGTTCCGGTGGCCATCTGCACCGACCACTCCGAGCTGCCCATCCAGTACCTGCCCCTCAGCGCTGCCCTGGCCACCCGGGAGGGCATGGACCCGGAGGCCGCCCTGGCCGCCATCACCCTGACCGCCGCGGAGACCGGCGGCGTCGCCCACCGGGTGGGTTCCCTGACCCCGGGGAAAGACGCGGATCTGGTGCTCTGCTCCGGCCATCCCCTGGATCTGAACACCCGCATCCAGGCGGTGTTTATCGACGGCCGCCAGGTCAAATAGCCGCAAAAAGGAACGGTTTTCCACAAAAGCTGTGGGAAACCGTTCTTTTTAAGGGCGTTGCAGTCAGTTTTCCGTTTCGTCCTTCTTCCCTCTGCCTCCCAGGAGCGCGCCGCCGATCAGGGCGGTGAGGGGCGCCGCCAGTATGACGC
The DNA here is from genome assembly GCA_003150485.1 of Clostridiales bacterium. Classification (GTDB taxonomy): domain Bacteria; phylum Bacillota; class Clostridia; order Oscillospirales; family Oscillospiraceae; genus Onthomonas. Next base: position 41,046 of record QALX01000003.1, on the reverse strand, counting down.
CCATGCTGGCGGAGAGCCCCTGCATCAGCTCGATTCCCACGGAGTACATGTTGATGATCTGCTGGTACTGGTAGTGATAGGCGTAGATAAAGACCAGGGTGTTGATGGAGCCCCCGGTGAACGCCAGAATCAGAGTGTTGGTCATGGTGCCCATCATATCCCGCCCCACGTTCATGCCGGACCGGAAGAGCTGGCCCGCCGTCATGTGGGGATTGATCTCCTTCAGCTCATTTAATGTGGAGGCGATGGACATGCCCACGTCCATCACCGCGCCCAGGGCGGCGATCAGAATGCCGGCAAAGAGGAGCTCCCCGATGCGGATCTCCGTCATCTCCCCCACGTAAACCAGGTTTTCAATGTCCGATACATTGTAGCCGCCGATGCCTGTCGCCTGCCCGAACAGCCAGGCAAACAGGCCGGATATGACCACGCCGCCCACGGTGCCCGCCATCGCCGTCAGGGATTTCCTGGACACGCCGTCAATCAGGCACATGGTCACCGTGGTAGTGAGGGCGACAATCAGCACCGCCGCCAGAACCGGGGAGACACCTCTGTAAATCATGGGCAGGAAGAGGAAAAAGATGCAGAGCATGGTAAAGATCAGCCCCAGAATGGAGGAGAGCCCCTTCTTCCCCCCTACCAGCACCACCACCGCCACAAACGCGGCAATCATCAGCCAGACCATCGGTCCCCGGTCCGCGCTGTAAACCGAAACCGCCAGCTCTCCCGCCGATTCGCTGACGATGGCAATCACGCGCATCCCCTTTTTGCAGTGGGCACCAAACAGGTAGCCGGAGGAGCTGTTAGCCGGTACCGTCTTGCCCTTCCACTGGCCGGACAGGAGCTTCAGCGTCACGGCCTGCTTTCCGGCGACCCCCCCGCTCTCCGTCTCATTGTTCTGTACGACCTCCACGACTTCCGCTCTCTCAAAGCTGCGCCCCTCTGTTTCCAGCAGTTCGGTCCGTTCCCCGCCGCGGAAGGACAGAAAGAGCAGCAGGAAGAGGATGCCGACCACCGCCAGGCATCCTCCCTTGCATATGCGTTGCTTCATTCCGCGTTAGCCTGCGGCTTTCACTTTCACGAGATCGCCTCTGGCTTCCGTCAGTGCCCGCAGCGCATTTTTCGCTTTGGTTGCGGTTACCTTTTTGCTCTTCAGGACCTTTTCAGCGCCCTTCAGGGCCTTTGCAAAGACCTTGTAGCTACAAGCCGTGTACCGGTTCTTCGCCTTTGCCGCCAGCTTTCTAGCCTGGGTGACGGCTTTCTTCAGCTGCTCCCTGTAGTTGCTGTTCTTTACAATGGAGAAGGATTCGTCTATCTTTCTACCGTTGTCGGTGCGGTAGGTGTTGATGGTCAGCTTGCTGCCGGTCACGCTGATAACGGAGTAGGTCGGCACGTCCTCCTGCCATCTGCCTGCAATATAGCTCTGCATTCTGGGCACCAGGTCATAGTACTTGCTGCCGGAGGAGGAGTTTGCGGTCATGTAGAGGATGCCCTGGGGATTGAACACTGTGTCGTTCTTCTCGGTGATCTGCTCCACCGCGTCGGCGTCCATAATGCTGTTCAGATAGGCCAGGTACTTCTGCTCGTCGGGGTCGGCGGTGTCCGTCTGGATGTTCCCGGGCGCTGTGAACCGCTGAGCGTCATCTCCCTGGGTGTCCATATCCTTTTCCAGCTGTGCGTCAAACTCATCGTCGGTGTAGGCCGCCGCCAGCTCGGACTGGGCGCCGCCCAGCAGCATCTTGCTGCGGGAGTAGGCGTGGTCATGTCCGGTCAGCACCGCATCCACGTCATATTCCTCGAAGTAGGGGGTCAGCTCGTAGCGGAGGTTGGTGATCTCCGGCTCATTGGAGTGTTCCGCGGAGCCGTAGATGTCCTGGTGCAGGGTGACGATTCTCCACTTGCTGTTTTTGTTGGCAGCAACCGCCTGTTCCATGAACTGCTTGTGCTCCGCCACATTGGTGTCCTGGGTGTTCAGCATCATGAACAGCACATCACCATAGGTAAAGTAGTAGTCGCCGCCCACAATGCCGTTGGAGCCCAGCTCGCTGCTGTTGGGCGTGTTGAAGTGATAGGTATAGTTGGCGTTGTCCGCATCGTGGTTGCCCACGGTGGTGGCCACCGGAAGGGACTTGAGAACGTCCGGGCTCAGGTAGCCGGCGTACTCGACCTCGCTCTTGGCGGCGTCCTTATTGGGGGCTTTCTTCTTGGTGGTCTGAATCTGGTCGCCGGCGGACACCACAAAGCTCGCCCGGTTTCCGGTCTTCTTCATGGCCGCGTTCAGCGTGGCCGCCCAGTTAAAGGCGTCGCTGCGGACGGACTCGGACTGTGCGTTGTAGAACGCCTCGCTGTCCGCACCCTTCAGCTCGTTGGAGGAGCCGATCTGGGGGTCGCCTACATAGATAAAGCTGAAAGCGTTGTCGGAGTGAGTACGGTATTTTTCTGGGGCCGTGTAGCCGTTCCCGTTGTCATAGCTGTAAAAGTAGGTCTTGTTCTCCTTCAGGCCCTTTGCCGTCACTTTGTTGGAAAAATAAGTGTTGCCCTGGCTGTCGGTCTCATCCGCCACCTCGGTCTGGTCCGCCACATAGATTTTCGCGTGGCGCAGGCTCTGCCCCTCGCCGATGATCAGCTTGGGCGCCGTGCTTTTGGCCAGCTCCGGGTGGGTCTTTGCCAGCTTCTTCAGGAGCCGGGCCGCCATTTTCTCCATCCTGGCGCTGGTAGCCGGGCTGTTTTTCGCGGCGCCTCCGGTCTCCTTGGCATCCGCAGCCTTTTTGGTATACCAGGCAAAATTCAGCTGGCTTGCGTTGGCGCCGGGGGTGAGGGAAATCTGCGTCCAGTCCGTCTTGACCGACTCCCATTCTGTTTTCCAGTCATTCCACGCCTCCGTGGTTCCCATCGACGCCGCCATATCGGAAGCTGCCGTCTTCCCGTCCGGCGCTGCGGTGTAGTCCGCCGCCAGGGCCGTAAACACGCTGCCGGAAGCCAGCACCGCCGCCAGAGCGCCTGCGGCCGCTCGGGTTTTCCATCTGCGATCCATAATAGATACTCCTCCTCTCCCTTTCAGGGTAAGCTTTTCTTCAGGGTTTACAAGCTGCTCACAAAAGCAACTGCCCGTATTTTATAAAAGACATGTAAAATTTACTATCTTAGTCACATAAAATCTGTGTAAAATCCGCTCTGCGCCGCCAGCCCCCTCCGCCGTCGGGAAAAACGAAAAAAAACTGCCGGCGTTCCCTTTCCTCTGGAACGCCGGCAGGGCTTTTTCTGCTGCCGCAGGATTTGATTTTGCGAATTTACCGCCGGATGCTTTTGGCGTTACTGGACACGCTGGTGCTGGTACTCTTATAAGCGTAGATGCGGTAGGTATAGGTTTTGCCCCGCTTGACCGCCTTGTCCGTATAGGACAGGGTGCTGTTTTTGGAGATCGTCTTGATCTTGCTCCAGCTGCCGCTGCCGGTCTTGCGGTAGACGTAGTAGCCGGTGGCCCTGCTGTTCCGGGTCCAGGTCAGCTTCAGGGCGCTGCCGTACTTTTTCAGACTCTTCAGGGTCACGCCGGTGAGCCGGATCAGCTTTTTTCCGGCCGAGGACACGCTGTTGCCCAGCTTGGAGCAGGCCACCACCTGATAGGTGTAGCTGGAGCCGTTTTTACTCTTCACCGCCGTGTCGGTATAGTTCAAAACGTCGCTGTCCACTGTGGCGATGCGGCTGCGGGTACCATCGGAGCGCTCCCGGTAGACCCGGTAGGAGGTGGCGCCTGCCACCTTGTTCCAGGCCACCCGGATACCTGTGGAGGTATTTTTCACAGATACGCTGGTGGGGGCAACCAGGCGGGTGTGCTTGATCCGGTTGGAGGACGCCGCCGCGATCAGCTCCCCGGAATAGGCCTTCACGCAGTAGGTGTAGACAGTCCCCGACTTGCTCTTCACCGCCGTGTCGGTATAGGTGGCGGCGGAACCACTGGTGAGGGTTTTCACTCTGCTCCAGTCGCCGTCGCTCCTCCGGTAGATGCGGTAGCCGGTGGCATCCTCCACCGGGGTCCAGGTCAGGCGGAGGCCATCGCCGGTATTGACCACGCTTTTCAGCTCAGCGGGCTCCAGGACCGGCGCAGTGTCGTGGTCAGAGGGGGTCACCATCCAGGGCGTCTCCAGGGCGGCGGAGATGCTGTCCCGAATCATATTCAAATCCAGGGCGGACACCCCATAGCTGCCGCCGGGCCGGTAGGTGATCTCTCCCATGCCGATCCCCAGGGCCGCCGCCCAGGTCATGGCGGCGATATAGCGGCCCACCCCGTAGGACAGGTGGACGCCGTCCCGGTTGAGCCGGTCCCCGGCGTAGCTGGTCCGGGCGTTCTGGACTGCCGTCCCGGTGGGCACATAGAAGGAAAACAGTCCGCTGGATGCCACCCGGGTCCGGGCAGTATCCGCAACGGCCTGGTACATAATGTCCTGGTTGCCGCCGTAGTAGCGCTGGTACTCGTCATTGAAATCGCTGTCCACGCCTACCTCGGCATAGGCCCAGGTCATCTGCCAGCCCAGCTTCAGCCGCCGGGCGGCGCTGCTCCCCCACCGGGTCTGGTACTGGGCGCGGATGCTGTCCGCCAGCCGCTCCATGTAGCTGGTCAGCTGGCTGGTGACGGTAACCTTTCTGGTGGCGGAGGCGTACTGATCGCTTTCGGCGGCGGTGATGGTCACGGTAGCCGTACCGCTGCCGGTGAGGGTCACAGTGCCGTCGCCGTCCACCTGGGCCACTGCCGTGTCGGAAGACCGGTAGGTCAGATCCGTTTTCGCGGCGGCGTTCAGGGCAAAGGTCAGGGTGTCGCCGGAGGTGGCCGCCCCGCAGGAAATGGACTGCTGGGTTTTCTTCCAGGGCATATCGCTGGGTTCCGCCTCCTGGACCTCCGGAGAAGCCGGTGGCGCGGTTTCCGCTCCCTCCGGGGGCAGGGATGTGCTTTCTTCCCCTTCGGCCTCAGCCCCTTCCGGCTCTGGCTCCTCCGGCTCGCACCCTTCGGATTGGACTGGCTCCTCCCCCGCCGGGGCGGCCGACAGGCTGTGGAGTACGGCGTCCCCGCCGTCCGCAGACGCAAGGCCCGTCCCGCCGCCGGCGCTGCCGGTGTCACAGGACCAGGAGATGGTCTCATAGTAGCTGTCGGAGACGCCGGAAACCGCGCTGGCCTGCTGGAGGGTCACCACATCCCACTGCTCGTCCTGGAGGGCCTGGGCGATGGAGACCTCCCGGGCGCTTCCCCAGGCGCCGTCGGTTTCGTCGGATATTTTATAATAGGTATAGGCCCCCAGATCCTGCTCTGCATTCTTCCAGTGGGTGGACAGGGAGCAGGCGCTGGCGTACAGATTTCCGATGACCACATCGTAGCCGGCACTCTCCGCCATCTGGTAGAGATAGTGGAAGCCGTCCACGCTGAAGCTGTTGCCCAGGGCCAGAATGCGGAGGGTCCTGCCCTTGCTGAACAGGGCGGCCCCCGTGCTGTCCGCCGCCCGGACCCCCGCCGGCAGCAGCGCAAAGGTCATCGCCAGCGTCAGCAGCAGCGCGGTCCATCTTCGAACAGTCCGGATCATAAGCGTATCCACCTTGCCTTTCCCGTTTTACGGTCGTTAATCTTTGTATTATACCCAATCCCCTCCCCCAAATCAAGGCGGCTTCGAAGCAATTCTCCCTTGACAAGCCTTTTTCCCGCTGATATACTATAAAGGCCGCTTTGACTGGGTTCCTAAGGTGAGGTATGCCCTGACACCAGGGCCATCGGCCCCAACACCCACGAGAGCGAGCCCGTTTTTAAGGAAAGAGGTGCAATCCCATGACCGCAATTATCGTGACCGGCGGCAAGCAGTACAAGGTGGCCGAAGGCGATACCCTGTTCATCGAGAAGCTGCCCGCAGAGGCCGGCGACTCCGTGACCTTCGACCAGGTCCTGGCCGTCATCGACGGCGAGACCGCAACCTTCGGCGCCCCCCTGGTGGCCGGTGCAAAGGTGGAAGCCAGCGTCGTCAAGAACGGCAAGGGCAAGAAAATCCGTATCTTCAAGTACAAGCCCAAGAAGGGTTACCGCAAGCGCCAGGGCCATCGTCAGCCCTACACCAAGGTGACCATCGGCAAAATCGTCGTAGCCTGAGCTCTGCGAAGAGAGAATGACCACCGTCACATTTCATATGGAAGGCGACCGGATCACCGGCTTTGACGTCCGGGGCCACAGCGGCTACGCAGAGGCCGGCGGGGACATCGTCTGCGCCGCTGTCTCCAGCGCCGTCAACCTGGTGGGTGCCACCGTCAACGACGTGCTGGGCCTGGCCGCCGCCGTGAAGGCCGATCCGGAATCGGCCCGGCTCTCCTTCCATCTGCCCGGCGGACTTTCGGTAACCGACGAGGCCACCTGCCAGAACCTTCTGGCGGGACTCATGGTCTACTTTGCCGAGCTCCACCAGGCGTACCCCCCATACTTCCAAGTGGTCGACGACTCCCCCGATGACCCGGGGCTGTCCTGACGCCACTCCCCTGACTTCACCAAAAACGGAGGTGTAACCCCTATGCTGATTTCCATCCAGTTTTTCGCCCACAAGAAGGGCGTCGGCTCCACCCGTAACGGTCGTGACTCCGAGTCCAAGCGCCTGGGCGTCAAGCGCGGTGACGGCCAGTTCGTGCTGGCCGGCAACATCCTGGTCCGTCAGCGCGGCACCAAGATCCATCCCGGCACCAACGTGGGCAAGGGTAAGGACGACACGCTGTTCGCTCTGAAAAACGGCACCGTCAAGTTTGAGCGGCTGGGCAAGGACCGCAAGAAGGTCTCCATCGTGGAGATTCCTCAGTAATCATTGCCACTATTGCGCCCCGAACACCGCTGTTCGGGGCGTTTTTTCTTCACCCGCACTCAGTTACAGGAGTATTTTTCAATCATGAGACAAAGGATACAGACAGCGGCCTGCCGCCCGGGTGATGCGCGGTGACCCTGAATACCCGGCGGCTGATCCTCCGGCCCATTGAGCCGTCCGACCTGGAGGACCTGTACGCCTTTCACCGCCAGCCCAACGTAGGCCCCTCTGCCGGCTGGAAGCCTCACGAGAACCGGGCGGAGACCTGGGCCGTTCTCCAGGAGATGTTCTTCGACCGCCCCTCCATGTTCGGCATTGTCTGGCGGGAGACTGGCCGGATGATCGGCCAGATCGGCCTGGTAGAGGACCCCAAACGAGAAAACCCGGACGCCGGTATGCTGGGCTACGCCATCCGGGAGGATTTCTGGAACCGGGGCATTGTCACCGAGGCCACCCGGGCCGTGGTGGCCTACGGCTTCCTCCAGCGCCGGCTGATGCTGATCTCCGCCTACTGCTACCCGGAGAACCACGCCAGCCGCCGGGTGCTGGAAAAGTGCGGCTTCCATTATGAGGGCACCCTGACCCTGTGCGAACGCCGCTACGACGGCAAAATCTTTGACAACGAATGCTACTCCATCGGCTGCGCCGAGTGGAGCGGCCGATAGACGGGGCGCCCCCAGGCCGCCCCTCCCCACACCAAAGGAGGTTTTCTACCCTATGGCAGCTCCCTTTGTAGATACTGCGAAAATTACCGTCCGGGCCGGCAACGGCGGCAACGGCGCGGTGGCCTTCCACCGGGAAAAATACATCGCCAACGGCGGTCCCGACGGCGGCGACGGCGGCAAGGGCGGCAGCATCGTCCTGGTGCCCGACCGCAGCCTGTCCACCCTGATGGATTTCCGCTACAAGCGGAAGTACGTGGCGGAAAACGGCGCCGACGGCTCCGGCAGCCGCAAAACCGGCCGGGACGGCAAGGATCTGGTCATCCGGGTCCCCGAGGGCACCGTGGTCCGGGACCCGGAGAGCGGACAGATTATCCAGGACATGTCCGGCTGTGACCGGTACGTGCTGGCCCGGGGCGGCCGGGGCGGCTGGGGCAACCAGCACTTCGCCACCCCCACCCGCCAGGCCCCCCGGTTCGCCAAGGCCGGGCTCCCCGGCCAGGCCATGGAGGTCACCCTGGAACTGAAGCTGCTGGCAGACGTGGGCCTGGTGGGCTTTCCCAACGTGGGCAAGAGCACCCTGCTCAGCGTGGTCAGTAAGGCCCACCCCAAGATCGCCAACTACCACTTCACCACCCTGATGCCCAACCTGGGCGTGGTCTACGTGGACGAGGGGTCCAGCTTCGTCATGGCGGACATCCCCGGCATCATTGAGGGCGCCAGCGGCGGCGCGGGCCTGGGCTACGATTTCCTGCGGCACATCGACCGGTGCCGGCTGCTGGTCCACCTGGTGGACGTATCCGGCAGCGAGGGCCGGGATCCGGTGGCGGACTTTGACGCCATCAACACCGAGCTGAAGGAGTACTCCCCCGAGCTGGCCCAGCGGCCCATGATCGTCTGCGGCAACAAGGCCGACCTGCTCTTTGACCGGGCCCCGGCCGAGGCCCTGAAGGCCCACGCGGAGGCCCTGGGCTACCCCTACTTCGAGCTCTCCGCCGCCACCCATCAGGGGGTCCAGCCCCTGATTCACGAGATCGCCGCCCGGCTGGCCGCCCTGCCGCCGGTGAAGGTGTACGAGCCCGACTACGTGCCCAAACGTCCCGAAATCGACACCTCCGGCGAAGTCTCCATCGAGGTGGACGATCACCACTGGTTCGTGGACGCCCCCTGGCTGGAGCACCTGCTGGCCTGCACCAATCTGGACGACTTCGAGTCCCGGAACTGGTTTGACAAGCAGCTCCGCGCCTCCGGCCTCTTCGAGAAGATGGAGGCAATGGGGGTCCAGGACGGGGACACCGTGGTCCTGTACGACCTGCAATTTGAGTATCGGAAGTGATTCAGATGAGACAACCCTCCGCCCTGCTGGTCATCGACCTGGAACGGGGCTTCCTGGACCAGAGCTCGCCTCTGTGCATCCGTCAGGCGGCGGCCACCCTGCCCGCCTGCGGCCGGGCCATCGCCTACGCCCGTGGGGCGGGCATCCCGGTGTTCTTCGTCACCCGGGCCTACCGGGCCAACGGCAGTGACGTAGAGCTGACCCGGTACCGGGGCTGGCGGGACGGCGGAGCCCCTCTGGCCCCCGGCAGCACCGGCCCCGGCTCGGTGGAGACCCCGCCGGAGGTGACCCCCCGCCCCGGGGACTACACCATCGTCAAACCCCGGTTCTCCGCCTTCTTCCAGACCGAGCTGGACCTGATTCTGCGCCGTCTGGGGGTACATACCCTGTACCTGGCCGGGACCACCACCCCCAACTGCATCCGCACCACCTGCTACGACGGCATCTCCCTAGACTACAACGTGGCAGTGCTCACCGACTGCTGCTCCTCCAACACGGATGACATTCAGCAGTCTAACCTGCGGGACATGGCCAACATCGGCGCGTTTTTACTGACCAGCGATGACTTTCTCGCCGGGCAGGAGCCCCCGGACCTGGCCCGTCAGGTCCAATCCCTGGTGCTGGCCGACCCCACGCCGCCGGAGCCTTAACCCACATAAAAACGCCCTGGAACCGTTTTCCGGTTCCAGGGCGTTTTTTACGCTTTTTTTACTTTTTACTTTGCCGCTGATTCGCTGAATTCCAGGTTGACGAAGCTTTTGCCGTCCCCGTCGGTGAGGGCCACCCAGAACATCCCGTCCTCCTGGCGGACGAGGGGATGGATCTGGTCCCGGTACCGGGCGGATTTGGCGTACTCCACCCGCAGCCGCCGCAGCCGGAACCCTTCCGGCAGGTATTCCAGGGCGAAACGGATATACCAGACGTTGTTGGTGTGGTGGTTGGCGTCCACCGCGAAATGGGGTACGAAAAAGGCGGGGCGGGCCTCCATCCCCTGGGGCAGCTTGACCCGCCGCTCCATGGGGGGCATGTCCAGCCGGGGGGTGGTCTCATACCGGGCCACCAGTTCCTTCCGCATCCGGGTGGGCATCTGCTTCTCCATCTGCATGAGAATCCACACGGAGTCCGCCCGGACGCAGGTCTCGCCCCGGCTATTTTCGATGGTGAAGTTCCGGTGGGCGAAGACCCGGTCAAAATCGTGAGGCCAGGTGGAGAGCCGAACCGTGTCCAGGAAATCACAGGGACGGTCAAAATAGACGTTCCAGCTGTTGATCACCCAGGCCAGGTGATCCGCTTTCAGGTCACTGGGGCCGGAGCCGGCCGCCACCGTGTGGAACATGGCGCAGTTCTGGAGCATGTCCAGGGCGCTGGCCGGATTCAGTTTCCAGTCCTCATCCACGTCGCTCATGGCGATCCGCCGTTCGTAGCTGTAAATCATAGGCTTGCTGCTCGCTCCCTTGTTTATACGTTGAATCGGAAGAGGATGATATCCCCGTCCTGGACCACATACTCCTTGCCCTCGCTGCGCATGAGGCCCTTTTCCTTGGCCACCTTCTCGCTGCCGCAGGCCACCATGTCATCGTAGGCGATCACCTCCGCCCGGATGAAGCCCCGCTCGAAGTCGGAGTGGATTTTCCCCGCCGCCTGGGGGGCCTTCATGCCCCTGGTGATGGTCCAGGCCCGGCACTCGTCCTCGCCGGAGGTCAGGAAGGAGATCAGGCCCAGCAGGGTGTAGCTGGCCCGGATGAGCCGGTCCAGGCCGGACTCGGGAATGCCCATCTCCTCCATGAACATGGTCTTCTCCTCCTCGTCCATCTGGGACAGCTCTTCCTCCAGACGGGCGCAGACGGGGATCACCTGGGCCCCCTCCTTGTCCGCCAGCTCCCGGACCTGCTGGTAGTAGGGGTTCGCCTGGTAGTCGCCGCCGAAGGTGTCCTCGTCCAGGTTGGCGGCGTAGATGATGGGCTTCATGCTCAGCAGGTCGCTGGTGGCGATAAGCTCCCACTCATCGGGCTCACAGGGATAGCTGCGGACGCTGCCGCCGTTGTTCAGGTGTTCCCGCAGGGCGGAAAAGACTTCCACCTCCCGGAGGAACTTTTTGTCGCCCTTACTGGCCTTTTTTGCCTTCTCAATCCGGCGGTCCACCATCTCCAGGTCCGCCATAATCAGCTCCAGGTCGATGATGCCGATGTCCCGGATGGGGTCAGTGCTCCCCTCCACGTGGATCACGTTCTCGTCGTCAAAGCAGCGCACCACGTGGACGATGGCCTCGGTGCCCCGGATGTTGGACAGGAACTTGTTGCCCAGTCCCTCCCCGTGGCTGGCGCCCTTGACCAGGCCGGCGATGTCCACGAACTCGATCACTGCCGGAGTGGTTTTCTTGGGGTGGTACAGGTCGGAGAGCCAGTCCAGCCGGGCGTCTGGTACCGCCACCGTGCCCACATTGGGCTCGATGGTGCAGAAGGGGTAGTTGGCGCACTCAGCGCCGGCGTTGGTAATGGCGTTAAAGAGGGTGCTCTTGCCCACGTTGGGCAGGCCCACGATACCTAATTTCATAGTTGCAACATCCTTTCGCCCAGCTTGGGCGTCATTTCCTGGTACCAGTATAACGGCGGCCGGGACAAAAGGCAAGCCCTTCCCGCCGACCGGAGTCGGGACGCCGGTTGACGGCGGGTCCTGTGGCTGGTATAATAAGCTGTTCCATCGGAAACCCCTGAAGGGAGTTTTTTTCTATGAAGCGATTTCTCCGCGACCTTGTCAAATACCGCCGCTATATGCTCTACTCCGCCAAGGCGCAGCTGAAGAATGAGGTGGCCGGTTCCTTCCTGAACTGGCTGTGGTGGATTCTGGACCCGCTGCTGTTCATGCTGGTATACACCTTTGTGTACAGCATCGTCTTCGGCCGGAGCCAGGACTACCTGTGCGCCTTTATCTTCCTGGGCTACTGCTCCTGGGAGTTCTTCAACCGGTCGGTGAAGCAGAGCGTCAAGCTGGTGAAAAAGTACAAGTCGGTTCTCTCCAAGGTGTACCTGCCCAAGTTCATTTTGATTATCTCGTCCATGCTGGTCAACGGGTTCAAGATGCTGATCTCTCTGGGCATTGTGGTCATCACCATGGCGGTCTACCGCATCCCGCCCAGCCTGACCATGCTGTGGGCCATCCCATTCCTGCTGCTGCTGTTTCTGTTGACCTTCGGGTTCAGCTGCTGGCTGCTCCACTTTGGCGTCTTTTTCGAGGACCTGGCCAATATTGTCAACGTGGTCCTGCGCCTGCTGTTCTACATGTCCGGCATCTTCTACAACCCGGAGCAGCAGCTGACGGGGATCGTCCGCTACTGCATGATCCGCCTCAACCCCACCTGCTACATCATCACCCAGCTGCGCAACACCGTGCTCTACGCCCAGCCCCCCCTGTGGCACTGGCTGATCCTGTGGGCTGTGATCGGCGCGGCGGTCTCCGCCTGCGGCGTGGCCCTGATCTACCGCTACGAACGCCGCTATGTCAAATCCGTCTAACCTTACTCCCGCTCCGGACACTCCGTCCGGGGCGTTTTTTGTCCTGTCCGGTCGTATCTCCAATTTTCACTTTTTTCCATACTCTTTCATGCCACTCCTTGACATAGTGGAAAGCTATACTTTATATTGATTGTATCAGGGATCGTCATCCATTCACACCGCATCACCAACGAAGAAAGGATGTTGTTGCCATGTTGAAAAAACTGACTGCACTGGCCGCCGCCATCGGCCCGCCTCTCCTAATGGCGCTCGCCGCCTGGATTGCCCGCTGTGTAGCGGCGCATCGGGCGGAAACCTTCCAAACCACTCCGCTGTTTGTGTGGACGGTTTTTGCCGGGGTGTTGGCAGCCCTTTACCTGGCCCTTCCCCTCATCGTCTACCCTAAGCAGGGCGGCGGCGCCCTCATCGCAGGCGCCGTGGTCGGCATCCTGCTGGCTGTTCTGCTGGGCGCTGTGGGCCTGCTCGGACTGGGCATCAGCCTGCCCCTCTCTTTTGACAGCCTGACTCTGCTGACGGCAGGCGGGCTGTGTATCACCGGAAATCTTCTGTGCATTATCCGGACATGCAGGCGGTCCAAGGACGGCGAACCGTCCTGACCGCCCACCCACGCTCCCGGCGGAACACCTTCGGTTCCGCCGGGGGCTCCCCTTTATTTCCCCGCTCCCCCTTGACAAAACACACGGGAGCTGGTATAGTACCTAGGTAAAACAAAGCAGGATGGTATCCCCTCCTCACCTCCCGTGCCCGTGCACGGTGGTTGATAGCCCGCAGATCCCCCCTTTGGCGTGGGTCTGCCCTGTCGCGGATGCCGTTCTGGTATCCGTTTTTTCAATCTACTCTGGAGGTGTTTCGGTATTAGCAAAATGGCGCATCAGATCAACGAGGACATCCGGGACAAAGAAGTCCGCCTGGTTTCCTCCGATGGTCGGCAGCTGGGTATCATGTCCTCCCGCGACGCACTGTCCGTGGCCGCGAAGGCTGGAATGGACCTGGTCAAGATCTCTCCCAAGGCCACCCCGCCGGTCTGCAAGGTCATGGACTACGGTAAGTTCCGTTTTGAGCAGTCCAAGCGGGAAAAGGAAGCCAAAAAGAACCAGCATGTGGTGGAAATCAAAGAAATTCGCATGTCTCCCGGTATCGATATCGGCGACCTGAACACAAAGCTCCGCAACGCCGCCAAGTTCCTGTCGGCCGGAAACCGGGTGAAGGTGACCGTGCGGTTCCGCGGCCGCCAGATGGCCCACACCAGCATTGGGGAGGACCTGCTGAAGCGATTTGCGGAAAACTGCACCGAGTTCGCCTCCATGGACAGAATGCCCAAACTGGAAGGCCGTCACATGACCATGCTGCTCTCCCCCAAGGTTTCCAAGGATCCCAAAAAGGACGCCGGGCAGGATTCCAAAAAGGAGTCCGCTCAGGAGCCCAAAAAGGATTCTCCCCAAAAATAAACGGGGCGGAACTCTCCGCCTGACGAAAGGAGTCCCCAACTTATGCCTAAGATGAAAACGCACAGCGGTGCGAAAAAGAGATTTAAGCTCAGCAAATCCGGTAAGGTCAAGCGTTCCCACGCTTTCGCCAGCCATATTCTGACCAAGAAAACCACCAAGCGGAAGAGAGGCCTCCGCAAGGGCGTATACGCGGATGATACCAATGCACCGACCATCCGTAAGATGATCCCTTACAAATAATCAGAATAGGAGGCTACTGAAATGGCAAGAATCAAACGCGCAATGATGACGCGCAAGAGAAGAAATAAAGTCCTGAAAATGGCCAAGGGCTATTGGGGCTCCAAGAGCAAGCACTACAAGATGGCGAACCAGGCCATGATGAAGTCCCTGACCTACGCTTACACCGGCCGCCGGCTGAAAAAGCGTGACTTCCGCCGCCTGTGGATCACCAGAATCAGCGCCGCCTGCAAGGCAAACGGCATGAACTACTCCACCTTCATGCACGGCCTGAAGCTGGCCGACGTCCAGATCGACCGCAAGATGCTCTCCGAGCTGGCCGTCAACGACAAGGCCGCCTTCGGCCAGCTGACCGAGCTGGCCAAGAGCAAGCTGGCTTAACCCTGTGATACAAAGATGCCGCAACCGGCTGGTTTGCGGCATCTTTTTCCGTTCACAAACATTTCATCAAAACTTCCCTTGATTTCCCCTCTAAAAGACGGTAAAATGTTCTATATTTCTGTACAATACACACCGTTCCCGCAACGGAACGGAGTCCGGACTGTTCGCGCTTTCCGGCGACATGAGAAGTGAGGCATTTCAACTATGAGTTATAATAAACGCAGAGGCATCATCCCCGGCCCACTGAAGGGGCTGCTCACCCACAGCCGGCCCTACGCCCCGGCGGAGTCCTTCCCCACCTACCGGACGCTCCGGGAGCTGGTGGAATACAGGGCAGTTCATCAGCCCAACGGCGTCGCCTTCCAGTACCTCACCGGCCGCAAAGAGGTGGTCACGCACACCTATGCCGAGTTCTACCAGCAGGTGAAGTACCTGGCCACCTACATGCTCAAACGGGGCATCCGGGGCCGGAAGATCGCCCTGGTGGGGGAGAACTCCTACCAGTGGCTGCTCTGCTTCTTCGCCGTGGTCACCAGCGGCAACGTGGCGGTACTGGTGGCCAAGGATGCCACTCCGGCGGAGGCCTCCACCCTGATCTTCCAGAGCCAGGCCGACGTGGTGGTCACCTCCAAAAAGTACCCCTACGAGAAAGAGCTGCTGGCCCAGAAGCTGCTGAAATCCAAATACTGTTTCAGCATGCGGGACCTGGAGGACTGGGCGGAAAAGGGCCAGCGGTTCTACGAAAAGGGCCGGGGCCTGTATGAAAAGGTGGAGCTGGACCCGGACGCCATGTGTACCATCTTCTTCACCTCGGGCACCAGCGGCACCAGCAAGGGGGTCATGCTCTCCCACCGGAACATGCTCTCCAACGTCAACGACGCCGCCCAGGTCTACCAGCCCGAGGGCGGCACCCTGGCCATCCTCCCCTTCACCCACGCCTTCGGCCTGAACACCGGTGTACTGATGCTGCTCCACTACGGACAGCCGGTCTTTATCAGCAATGGCCTGGCCTCTTTCATGCGGGAAATGGCCATCGCCAAGCCCAATATCCTCTTCCTGGTCCCCCTGTTCATCGAGACCTTCTCCAACACCATCTGGCGCACCGCCCAGAAGCAGGGCCAGACCAAGACCCTGCGCCTGGCCATGACTGCCAGCAACGCCCTGATGAAGGTGGGCGTGGATAAGCGGCAGAAGTTCTTCTCCACCATCCTGGAGAAGTTCGGCGGCAACCTGAAGTACATCATCTGCGGCGGCGCCCCCCTGGACCCCCGCTACATCAAGGAGTTCCGGGCCATGGGCATCGACCTGATGCAGGGCTACGGCATCACGGAGTGTGCCCCCATCGTCTCGGTCAACACTGCCCTCAGCGGCCTCCGGGCCCCCGATGACAGCGTGGGCTGGACCTTCCCCAGCGTCGAAGTCAAAATCGACGACCCCGACAGCACCGGCCGGGGCGAGGTTTTGATCCGGGGCTCTAACGTGATGATGGGCTACTACAACGATCCCCACTCCACCGCCAATGCCTTCCGGAACGGCTGGTTCTGCAGCGGCGACCTGGGCCGGATCAACAAGGACGGCTCCCTGACCATCACGGGCCGGAAGAAAAACCTCATCATCCTCTCCAACGGCGAGAACGTCTCCCCCGAGGAGATCGAGTACATGCTGGGCCAGATCCCGGAAATCGCCGAGGTGGTGGTGTACACCGAGAACAACCTGATCGTAGCGGAGATCTTCCCCGCTGAGAACGACCTGTCCGACAACGACCTGAAGGCGGTCATCCAGGAGCGCATCAACGACTACAACGCCGCCCAGCCCACCCACAAGCGGATCAACCGGGTGAAGATCCGCAAGACCGAATTTGAAAAAACCACCACCATGAAAATCAAGCGCTACAAGGTGGTTGACAACAAGGAAAAGTAGACGAATACCGAAAAAACGGGAAACACAGGGTTAATAGTGACAAGTAACTATTTGGCTAATGATAGTGACAGAAGACGGTGTGACCATAAGGTCACGTCGTTTTTCTGCTTCCACTGGTTGATTCTTTCATCATTGTCCGACCGTCAAGTAATCACGCCCGAAGCAGTTCAGGTCCTTGACAAGCCAGCAACCCGCAAGTCTCTGCTTTACAAAGTCAAATCCTTCTTGTACGCCAGGGCGATTAAAGTTCGTCCCAGTATAACCGTCATCCACCAGTACTTTTCGGTTCGTGTACCCATGCTCTCTTGCGTATCGGGTTAAATACTCTCTTTGACATTGATTTGATAGACAGTTCAACCAGAAGAATAGGAGAAAAAGAAATGAAATTATACAACATTTGTATGGAGAATGAGCCCCATCTTGCAATAGAGACAGTGAGAGGTCTTGTGGATGCAACAGCAGCAGGATTTACCGGCAACATGGATACGGTAATCAGAGGAGAAGGCAGGGAAGAGCTTGCCCGGATAGCATGTAGGGAAGAAATGCCCATTGTGAACGAAACAACTTACGCCAATGTGATTTCTCGGATTGGAAAACTGGTCTGCGTGGGACTAAACTATAAAGCACATGCAAACGGAATCAACATGAAGCTGCCGGAGTATCCGGTTATCTTTTCAAAGTTTGCGGATGCACTGGCACCAGCAGGAACAGAGGTGGTTTTACCGCCATGGGAGAGCAGCTATGATTACGAAGCAGAGCTTGTCATTGTCATGGGGAAAACAGCGTGGAACGTATGTGAAGAGGAAGCACTTGACTATGTATTTGGTTATACCTGCGGCAATGATTTCAGTCTGCGGGATGCGCAGATGCGAAGCAGTCAATGGCTCATCGGTAAGACCATGCCGGGTTTTGGCCCCTGTGGTCCCTGCATTGTGACGGCAGATTCCTTTGCGCTTGAAAAGGGAAAGAAGATCAGAAGTTATGTCAACGGACAGCTGCGACAGAATGGCAATACCGCAGATATGATATTCAATTGTGCGCAGATCATCAGCTATGCTTCCAAATATATCAAATTGGAACCGGGAGACCTGATCTTTACCGGTACACCCAGCGGAGTCGCATTGGAAGAAAAAGAAAAGGTGTGGTTAAAGCCGGGTGATTTGGTAGAGGTATATATTGAGGATATCGGGACTTTAACAAATAAGCTGGTATAGATTAGATGATTGCTGTAATTGTCATTCATTTTTGCATAATAAGTCCTCAAAATCATAATTTGAAATGACAAGAATCAGATTTTTTCAAATAGTCTTTACAAAAGAAAACTCCCATCCAATTCCAGTTAGGAATCTGATGGGAGTTTTGTATGCACCCGAAACCGTCAGATAACAGTTGAGAAGTGAGCTAGTTCCTTATCCGTATTAAGCCAATGTTTTCCCGTTTTTTCTGGGTTGTACACACTCAAAAGGTCAGCCGCATCTCATACCAGACCGCGCCGCCGTGGGCGGAGGGGGAGCGGCCCAGGCTGACAAAGCCGAACCTGGCATAGTAGTGGAGCAGGTGCTCCTTGCAGGTGAGCACTAGGCCCAGCCGACCCTGCTCTCTGGCGTCGGCGATGGCCCGCCGGAGCAGCGCCGCCGCACACCCCTGCCGCCGGTAGGCGGGGAGGGTGTTGACACCGAAGATCATCTGCCACCTGCCGTCCTCCCGATGCAGCCCGGCATCCTGGTACATCTGGTCGGTAAGGTGGGGCTGGTCGGTCACCATGCCGTCCACAAATCCCGCCAGGGTCTCCCCATCCCAGAGGAGCCAGAAGTGGCCGCCGTAGGCGGACAGCCGTTCCGCCAGCTCTGCCTCGGTGGCCGCCTCCGCCGGCGGGAAGCACGCCGCCTCCACCGCCGTCAGGGCCGCCAGGTCCGCCGGTGTCCCCGTTCTGATTTCCATGGCTTCCACGTCTTTCACCGCCGGTCCCCCTCCTGCTCCCGGACCAGGCGGATCTGGTTCTGGGCAAAGACCTCCTCCATGCCGTAGGGAATGTGGTCCATCTCCTCGGGCAGGTAGTCCAGCAGGGAGAGCTTGGGGGGCTCGCCCACTGGCTGGGGGACCGCCGCCTCTTTGGTGGCCACGCACCGGTTGATCTTCACCCCTTCAGCCACAAACCGGGCCTCGTAGTCGGTCTGAATCACCCCAGTCTGCTCCCGGTGGAGGTCATTGGTCACCTCGCTGAGCCGGTAGCCCGCCCGGGTGAACTGGGTCAGGGAAAAATCGAACAGGGGCCGGTTGTCCGTCTTGAACTCGATGCCGCCGCCGTCCCTCAGGAACTCCCGGTAGGACAGCAGGAATTTCTCATAAGTCAGCCGCCGTTTGGCGTGCTTTTTGCTGGGCCAGGGGTCGCAGAAGTTGATGTACATCCGGTCCACCTCGCCAGGGGCAAACATCTCCCCCAGCCGGGCTGCGTCGTCGCAGACAAAGACCACGTTGTCCAGTCCCCGGGCCATCACCTTCTCCATGGCCAGCAGCAGGCAGTCCGCCACCCGCTCCACCGCCACAAAGAGCACCTCCGGATGGGCCGCGGCAGTCTCCACCGTAAAGCTGCCCTTGCCGCAGCCAATCTCCAGGTGCAGCGGGCAATCCGGCGTCAGCCGTTCCCGCCAGCGGCCCCGCATCTCATAGGGGTTCTTCTCCTGGATGGCGGCGCAGCGCTCCATCCGGGGGATCAGGTTCTTTTTCTTGCGCATTCTCATGGACGTCCACCCTCAAGTCAGTTTTTATCTTTTCGAATGATGTAAATCACTCACAGCATTTTTATCATATCATACCAGGCCCTTTCGGGCAAGAACCCCTTGAAAAATCCTGGGAAATCGGTTATAATGAAACTTAGTTTCCCCATCCGGGTGTTGCGCAGTTGGTAGCGCGCCTGCTTTGGGAGCAGGAGGCCGGGCGTTCGAGTCGCCCCACTCGGACCAGAACGGGCTGGAGTCACAGTGATTCCAGCCCGTTCTCTGTTTACGCCGACCGTTCCGCTAACCTGCCTCCGCCGCGCCGGCTTTCCGGCGCCGCACACAGGGCTTTCCAACCGGCGCACTGAGTGGTATACTGACAAAAAGGAGGGCGCAAACATGACACCCGATGAACTGCTGTTTTTTGACGCCATGCCCGGCGCTTTGCCCCTGTACGAGGCGCTGCGGAACAGACTGCTGGCCCAGTGCCCGGATACCGCCCTGAAGGTCCAAAAATCCCAGATCACCTTTCGGGCGAGATACGGCTTTGCCTTTGTGTCCCTGCGCCGGATGAAGGGGTGCCCGGAGGTGTTCCTGATCCTGTCCTTCGGCCTCTCCCACCGGCTGGACTCCCCCCGCATCGCCGTGGCTGTAGAGCCCTACCCCAACCGCTGGACCCATCACGTAATCCTGTCTGAGGTGGGACAGCTGGACAGCGAACTGATGGACTGGCTCCAGGAAGCCCACGATTTTGCCCTGACAAAGTGAGGAGGATGCGACGATGAATCAATACCCATGGCTGGACGAAGTCCTGCAATCGAAAAAAGGCTGCGCCAAGGACTATAAAGCGGAGTGGGGCTGGTGGCGCTATCAGGTGGGCGGAAAGATGTTCGCCGCCACCTGCCAGCCCGGCCCGGAGCACAAGGGCTACGACCAGCGGGAGTTGCTGACTCTGAAATGCGAACCCGCATTGGCCGAGCTCCTGAGGGCGGAATATCCGGACATTGTGCCCGGCTTCTATACGGACAAGCGCCACTGGATCTCCGTGTTTCTGGACGGAGCCGTGCCCGACGACGTGCTGCGGGGTCTGTGTGACCGTTCCTACGCCCTGGTGTTCGGCAAGCTGACAAAGAAACTACAGCGTGCGATTGAAGCGGAAGCAACGTAACCGCCGTCCCACTCCCCGCAAACGTTCCGAAAACCGCCCACAGATATGGCTTTTCCGCCCTATTTGTGCTATAGTTGCAGGGTAAGGGGACTGGACACTCATGCCCGGGCCCCACCATTTTACTGATTCAGGGAGCGCGCTTATGGAAACAAAAAAGACCCAGCCCCCCCGCCGCCCCAGAAGGCGAAGACGGCGGAACCCCCAGGCTCTGCCTCTTTCCGCCCTGCTGGCCGTTGCGGTGGCCCTGGCCTTCTCCCTTCACTGGGTGACAAACGGGCGCGCCGCGCCCCCATCCCCAGCGGCGCCGGAGCCGACAACGGCGGCATCTTCGGCGCCCGCCCCATCCGCCGTTCCGGAGCCGGAGCCGGAACCGGTCTCCTTTACAGTCAGCTGCGTGGGGGACTGTACCCTGGGCACCGACGCCTACTTTGACCCCTCCACCAGCCTTCCCGCCTATGCGGACAAGTATGGGCTGGACTACTTCCTCTCTAACGTGAGAGGCGTTTTTACGGCGGACGACCTGACCATTGTGAACTTTGAGGGCACCCTGACCCGCTCCGCCGCCCGGGCGGATAAGACCTACGCCTTCAAGGGGGACCCCTCCTACACCGAGATCCTGACCTCCGGCGGTGTGGAGGCCTGCAACCTGGCCAACAACCACAGCCACGACTACGGCGCCGACAGCTACACCGACACCAAAACCGCCCTTCAGGGCGCCGGACTCACCACCTTCGGCTACGACGAAACCGCCGTCCTGGAGATCAACGGGGTCAAGGTGGGCCTGGTGGGGGTCTACGAGCTGGCCAAGCTGGAGGGCTGCGCAGAGGACCTGGAGGCCGCCATGGCTGACGTAAAGGCTCAGGGCGCGGAGGTCATCCTGGTCTCCTTCCACTGGGGCATTGAGCGGAACTACCTGCCCAACCAGGCCCAGATCAGCCTGGCCCACCGGGCCGTGGACCTGGGCGCCAGCCTTGTGATCGGCCACCACCCCCACGTCCTCCAGGGGATTGAGGCCTACAACGGCGTCAACATCGTCTACTCCCTGGGCAACTTCTGCTTCGGCGGCAACAAAAACCCCTCGGACAAGGACACCCTGATCTACCAGCAGACCTTCACCGTCCGGGACGGTCAGGTGCAGATCGACCTGGAAAACGGCGTCAATCTCATCCCCTGTTCCCTGTCCAGCCAGTCCTCCCGCAACGACTACCGCCCCACCCCTGCCTCCGGCAGTGAGGCGGAGCGTATCCTGGACAAGCTCAACACCTATTCCCAGCAGATCAGGCACTGAGCCCCGGTGGATGAGATGGGAGTGGAGTGACGTACCGTGGAAAGAGCCCATGAGAAAGCGCTGGGACAAAACATCCGCCGGCTTCGCCTGGCGCGCCGTCTGTCCCAGGAACAGCTGGCGGCCCAGCTACAGGTGCGCGGCTGCGACATCACCCGCAGCGGGCTGGCTAAAATCGAAGCGGGACAGCGCCATGTCTATCCCGACGAACTGTTTGTATAACCCGGCGGGGCCGCTGCCCTTGACAGCGGCCCCGCCTTCTGATAGAATCCCTCCACAGCAAATAGAAAGGACGGAACACCCGATGGAAAAATTCATTCCCTTCGAGAAGCGCTCCAAGAAAGAACAGCGGGCGCTGAACGCAAAAAAACGCGGCACCTGGTACGGGCTGAACCCGGTCACCCGAAAGCCGCCCAACTCCAAAGCATACAACCGGCGAAAGGCACGGAAATGGGATGACGAATTCCCATGACCGTGCTTTTTTGCGTCTCGCGGCGTATGCTGTCGGATGCCCCAGCACCGGGACGGGTTCACGTAGATTTAACGGTTTCTTGACAGAAATAAGCTAGATAAATTCGGCGGAAGCCAGATAAAATAATAAGAACAGTTCAGAAGTATGATTGGGAGGCGAACGGATTTGTACGGTGTGATCGACATTGGGTCCAACACCATCCGTCTGATGGTTTACCGGGTGGAAGACGGGGCAATCCATCCGGTTTTGAACAAAAAATACGCCACCGGCCTGGTGGGCTATATCAATAGCAAGGGGCGGATGAGCAA
The DNA here is from genome assembly GCA_003150485.1 of Clostridiales bacterium. Taxonomy (GTDB): domain Bacteria; phylum Bacillota; class Clostridia; order Oscillospirales; family Oscillospiraceae; genus Onthomonas. Next base: position 18,782 of record QALX01000003.1, on the reverse strand, counting down.
AGAGGGAATTCGGAAGGCAGTGGAAATCCTCAGCGAGCTGCGGGCAGTGACTCAGCAGATCCGGCTGCGGGAGATCTTCCCCTTCGCCACTGCCTCCCTGCGCAACATCACCAACACCGAAGAGGTGCTCCAGGCCATTCAGGAGGCCAGCGGCTTCTCCGTCCGGGTCCTGTCCGGCCAGGAGGAAGCCACCTTTGACTACTACGGCGCCATCCAGAGCGCGCCGCCGGACTCCGGCCTGCTGGCCGACGTGGGCGGCGGCAGCACGGAGCTGGTACAGTTCCGGGACCGGGAGGTGATCTGCGCCGACTCCATCGCCATCGGCTCCCTGAACCTGTATAACCGGTTTGTGGCAGGAATTTTGCCCACCCGGGCGGAGGTGCGGAAAATGGAGTCTGAGGTGGCGGAGCTGCTGAAAAAGCGGGCCAAATCCGCCAGCAGGCCGCCGGTAGGTCCCCTGTGCGCCGTGGGCGGCACTGCCCGGGCAGCCCTGAAGCTGTACAACGGCCTGACCGGGGAATCCGGCGGCAACACCCGCTATGACGTGGGTTTTTACGACGACTACCTGGCCCAGATCACGGCAGAGTCCAAAAAATTGACCAACCGCATCCTGAAAATTGCGCCTGAGCGCATCCACACCCTGACGCCGGGCATCGCTGTACTGCGCGCCGTGGCCCGGGTCTTCAGCGTCCAGTCGGTGGTCACCAGCCCCTATGGAGTACGGGAGGGCTATCTTTATTACCTTTTGAGAGAACGGGGAGTTTTGTATGGAACAGATCAGTAAACAGGGAACCTATACACAGAACCGGGAGCTGTCCTGGCTGCGCTTCAACGACTCGGTTCTGGACGAGGCCGTTGACGAACGGGTGCCGTTGCTGGAGCGGCTCAAGTTCGTCAGCATCTTCACCAGCAACCTGGACGAATTCTTTATGATCCGGGTGGGCAGCCTCCACGACCAGGAGGCCCTGGGCAGCACCGCCGTAGACAAAAAGTCCGGAATGACCGCCAGCCAGCAGCTCACCGCCATCTATGCCGCCGTCCGTCCCCTCTACGCCAAGCGGGAGCGGATTTTCCGGGACATTGACCGCCAGCTGCGCCCCTACGGCATCTACCAGCTGTCCTACGGGGAGCTGGAGAACAGCGAGCGGGCCTTTCTCCAGGAGTACTACGAATCCAACGTGGCCCCCATCCTCTCCCCTCAGATCATCGACCCCCATCACCCCTTCCCCCACCTGCAAAACAAGGTGGTCCACGTGGGGGCCTGGCTGCGGCGGGGGGAGAAGAAGGTCTTCGCGGTGATCCCCCTGCCCGCCTCCCTGCCTGAGGTGGTGCTGCTGCCCGGCAGCAGCCTGCGCTGTATCCGCACCGAGGAAATTCTCTTCCGGCAGCTGCCCTCCATCTTCTCCACCTACACGGTGGATGAGGCCTCCGCCTTCTGCGTCACCCGGAACGCCGACGTGAACCCGGACGACGAGGCCTTTGAGTACGACGAGGATTTCCGTCAGAAGATGAAAAAGGTCCTGGGCGCCCGGCGGCGGCTGGCGCCGGTCCGGCTGGAATACGACCGGGAGATCAGCGACTGCTTTCTCCAGTACCTGTGCGATCGGCTTTCCATCACCCTGGAGCAGGCCTATCAGACCACCGCCCCCTTCAAAATGGGCTACGTGTTCGACCTGGAGGGGAAGCTCCCCGAAGGCCGCCGCAAGGCCCTGCTCTACCAGCCCTTCCATCCCCAGCTGCCCTACGGCATCCGCAGGAAGGGCAGCGTTCTGGAACAGGTCCGCCAGCGGGATCTCCTGCTCTCCTATCCCTTTGAGAGCATGGACCCCTTCCTTCAGCTGATTCGGGAGTCCGCCTCGGACCCGGCGGTGCTCTCCATCAAGATCACCATCTACCGCATGGCCAAACATGCCAAGCTGGTGGACTACCTGTGCGCCGCGGCGGAAAACGGCAAGGACGTCACCGTCCTCATCGAGCTCCGGGCCCGCTTTGACGAACAGCACAACATCGACTGGTCCGAGCGCCTGGAGGACGCGGGATGTACCGTGATCTACGGCTTTGAGGAGTTCAAAGTCCACTCCAAGCTCTGCCTGATCACCCGCCGGGAGCAGGGGAAAATCCGCTTCATCACCCAGGCCGGAACCGGCAACTATAACGAGAAAACCGCCACCATGTACACCGACCTCTCCCTGATGACGGCAGATCAGGCCATTGGCCGGGACGCCAACGAGTTCTTTAAAAACATGTCCATCGGCAACCTGGAGGGCAAATATCACCACCTGCTGGTGGCCCCCACCTCCCTGAAATCCTCCCTGCTGGCGGAGATGGACCGGGAGATCGCCAAGGGCCCCGAGGGCCGCATCCTGATCAAGATCAACTCCATCACCGACTACGGCCTGATGAAAAAGCTCAAGGAGGCCTCCTGCGCCGGGGTGCAGGTTCGGATGATCGTCCGGGGCATCTGCTGCCTGCTGCCAGAGCTGCCCGGAAAGACCGAGAACATCCACATCACCAGCATTGTGGGCCGGTTCCTGGAGCACTCCCGGATCTACTGCTTCGGCCAGGGCAGTCAGGAGCGGATGTACATCGCCTCCGCCGACTTCATGACCCGCAACACCGAGCGCCGGGTGGAGGTGGCCTGCCCCATCTACGACCTGTCGGTGCGCCGGAAAATCCACCAGATTCTGGACGCCTGCCTGAAGGACACCCTCAAGGCCCGTCAGATGCGCAGCGACGGCTCCTACTGCCGCCGTCCCCCGGAGCCCCCCTTTGACAGCCAGCAGTTCCTGCTGGAGCAGGCCATCCGGGACGCAAAGGAGGAACAGCGTCAGCCCGACATGCCCCAGGAGTCCGGCGGTTTCCTCAACTGGCTCCGCCGCACCTTCCGCCTGGGCCAGGAACAGTAAAAGCCGCATTCCCGCAAAAGGCCCGGCGCCGAAGCGCCAGGCCCTTTCTTCCCAAAAAACATGATAATTTTCTCCCGCTCCCGGCATACTAAGCCGGGAGGTAGGAGTGTATGAAACTTTGTAGTGTAACCGGCTTTCTGTCCGTACAGAAGGAACTGGCAGAGCTGAATCAGGTCCCCCTTGTCCAGCTTCAGGACATGAAGGGCAACACCTTGGTGGCCGTAGACCTGTTAGGGACCCAGATCGGCGACCAGGTTCTGGTGACCCGGGACAAGGCCCATGCGGTGCTGGGAACCAACAACCCGGCCGACGCCCTGGTGCTCTGCGTGCTGGCCCCCAGGAAATAGCGCCGGTTCTGTCCGCTTGCCGCGGACACGTTCAGGGACGTTCCGGCCCCGTTTCCCGGGGCCTGTGATGGGCCAGAGGGATCTGGCCCGAGCCGGGCAGGTTGATCCGGCGCTTCCGGTTGGAGGAATAGGTGAGCTTGGCGTGGAGCCGCTCCCGGTCCCGGTTGTCCAGGGCGATGCGGTAGGCGTGGAGGTTTTCCTCCAGCCGCCGGATCACCTGGGTCAGGGCCGGGGCGTTGGCGGACATCAGGTCGGTCCACATGTCAGGGTCCAGGGCCGCCACCCGGGTCACATCCCGAAAGCTGCTGCCCTCGTACCCCTGGCACTGGAACAGCTCCGCGTCGTCGCACACGGACAGGGCCACGATGTGCATCAGCTGGCTGGTGTAGGCGATGATGGCGTCGTGGCGCTCCGGCGGGATCTCCCGCACGTCCTGGCAGCCCACGTGGCGGGCCATCCGGCGGATGAATGCTTTGTGCTCCCCGGTGCTCTCAGGCCGGGGAACCATGATCCAGTTGCTGCCCTGGAACACCGTGGGCAGGGCGTGCTCAATGCCGGCGAACTCGGTGCCTGCCATGGGATGACTGCCGATGAAATCCACCTCCGGCGGCAGCAGCCGGGCCTTCTCCAGCACCGCTGTCTTTACGCCGCACACATCGGTCACCAGGCTGCCCGGCTTGAAGTGGGCGTGGTGTTCCTCCAGCAGGTCCATAATCCCCTGGGGGGTGGCGCACAGAATGGTCACGTCCGCCCGGGCCAGGGCAGCCGCCGTGTCCAGGGTGGCCTCGTGAACCAGGCCGTGGGCCAGGGCGTAGTCCGCTGTCTCCTGGCGGCGGACGACCCCCAGAACGTGGGCCCCGTCAAAGTCCATCAGGGCCCCGGCCAGGGAGCCGCCGATGAGCCCCAGGCCGACGATTGCAATGGTTTTCTCTGTCATGATAATCCCTCTCCTATTCCACAGGGCGCTGTCGTGACCGCAGCCGCCGGGCGGCATACAAAAAAACCGCAGCGCCCTCGTTGCGCCGCGGCTTTGCCAGCAAAAGTTGACTCTGAACCCCCAGGCCCCAGGGACCCAGCTTCAGACTCCAACCCGGCAAGGGCAACGCAAAACGCCGCTATCCCCGTGGCAATAGCGGTAAGCCTGCTTCCAGTTGCCGGACCGTCTCATCATACATCGTCCCTCGCAGTTTGCTCAGATATGGTTTACTATACCGCTTTTTAGTGCTAAAGTCAACAGGCTTTTTCCCGTCCGCCCACGGCGGGAAAAGTTCCCGAAAAAAATTTGTGTAAACCCCTTGACAGGCAAAACAAAAGTGATTATTATAAGTTTTAATTTACAAAACGCGATGATCGGGATATCATCCGGGCTCCCCCCTGCGGTACAGAGAGGACGCATCTGCTGAAAGCGTCTCCAACGGCAGCCCTGATTCGTCACCCGTGAGCGGCCCTTGCGAACAGACGGAGGCGGCGCCTCCCCCCAGTAGCTTGGGACGGCCCGCCCGCCGTTACCCGGGTCAACGAGTGCACAGCGTAGCGCCCTCTACTGATTCTAAACCTTTGGGACTTGTTCCGGGGCGGTGGCGGCGGCTGTGAAGTTAGGTGGTACCACGGAGTTTCAGCTTCGTCCTATGTCGGGACGGAGCTTTTCTTTTTCTCTGTCCCCCTGAGACCTGCCAATCAAATCCGCAAAAACAGAAGGAGGCTGCATCCCAATGAAAATGACCGCATCCCAAGTCGTGATGGAGTGTCTGCTGGAACAGGGCGTTGACACCGTCTTTGGCTATCCCGGCGGCACCATTTTGAACATCTACGATGAGTTTGAGCTTCACGGCTACAACAAAAAGATCCGCCACATCCTGACCGCCCACGAGCAGGGCGCCTCCCACGCGGCCGACGGCTACGCCCGTTCCACCGGCAAGGTAGGCGTGTGCTTCGCCACCTCCGGCCCCGGCGCCACCAACCTGGTCACCGGCATCGCCACCGCCTACATGGACTCCTCCCCCGTGGTGTTCATCACCGTCAACGTGGGCGAGAGCCTCATCGGCAAGGACACCTTCCAGGAGGTGGACATCACCGGCATCACCCTGCCCATTACCAAGTGCAACTACCTGGTCAAGGACGCCACCAAGCTGGCGGACATCATCCGGGAGGCCTTCGCCATCGCCCGCAACGGCCGCCCCGGCCCGGTGCTGATTGATATCCTCAAAAACGTCACCTCCACCGTGGTGGACTTTGAGCCCCTGCCCCTGAGCGAGCACCACCGCTACGGTAAACTGGCGGCCCTGCTGGCCCGGAACTCCAACGGGATGAACCTGCGCACGCCGGAGCCGGACCACGACGACGTGGACCTGCTGGTGGAGATGCTGGACCAGTCCAAAAAACCCCTGATCCTGGTGGGCGGCGGCGTCATCCGCAGCAAGAACGCAGTGCCCGAGTTCCGCAAGTTCATCGAACAGGTGGGCGCACCGGTGGCCACCACCGTCATGGGCGGCGGCGCCTGCCCCGGCGACTCCCCCATCATTACCGGCATGATCGGCATGCACGGCACCCATGCCTCCAACACCGCCAGCCACGAATGCGACCTGCTGATCGCCATCGGCTGCCGGTTCTCCGACCGGGTCACCTGCGACACCAAGACCTTCGCCCCCAACGCAAAGGTGGTCCACATCGACATTGACCGGGCGGAAATTGACAAGAACATCCTGACCGCACACCATATTATCGGCGACGCCCGCCGGGTTCTGGAGCTGCTCAACGAGCGCATCTACCTGAAGGACTACAACTTCGACGAGTGGCGGGAATCCATCCTCAGCATCAAGGAACCCCCCCTCACCCACGACCCCGACCGTCTGGCCCCCCACGAGATCCTGGAAACCATCTCCAAGCTCACCAACGCCAACGCCATCATCGCCACCGACGTGGGCCAGCATCAGATGTGGTGCTGCCAGTACTTCCACTTCAACCGGCCCGGCCAGCTGCTGACCTCCGGCGGCTTCGGCACCATGGGCTTCGGCTACGGCGCCGCTTACGGCGCCAAGCTGGGCAACCCCAAGCAGACGGTCATCCACTGCACTGGCGACGGCTGCTTCCGCATGAACTGCCACGAGATGGCCACCGTCCAGCACTACGACATTCCGGTGATCACCGTCATCTTCAACAACAGCTCTCTGGGCATGGTGCGCCAGTGGCAGCATCTGACCTGCGACGAGCGCTACTCCCAGACCACCCTGGACCGGGGCCCCGACTTCGTCAAGCTGGCGGAGGCCTATGACATCCCCGGCTACCGGGCCACCAACCAGGCGGAATTTGAAGCTGCCCTCCAGACCGCCCTGGACTCCGGCCACGCCGCTGTCATCGACTGCGTCCTGGACATGGATGAGATGGTTCATCCCATGGTCAACGGCGGTAGCCCGGTGACCAATTTCCTGCTGGACTAATCTGTAAGGAGGCTGTAGAATATGGTTAACCAAAATGCAACCCGTCATACTCTGTCTGTCCTGGTAGACAACGCCTCCGGCGTTCTGAGCCAGGTGTCCCGGCTGTTCTCCCGAAAGGGCTACAACATTGAGTCCCTGGCCGTGGGCGCAACCGACAACCCCGAAATTTCCCGTATCACCATTGAGGTGCTGGCCGATGATCTGCAAATTACCCAGATCATGAACCAGCTGGGAAAAATGTTCGTGGTACATTCCGTCAAACGTCTGGATTCCGAGCACAGCATCCGCCGGGAACTGGTCCTGATCAAGGTCCAGGCCGAGAGCCGCGAGGTGCGCAACGAGGTCATCCAGATCGCCAATATTTTCCGCGCATCTATTATTGATGTTTCTCTCGCCTCCATCACCGTGGCCGTCATCGGCTCGGAGAGCAAGGACGCCGCCATTGAAGGCCTGCTGGCAGAATTCGGTATTCTGGAGCTGGCGCGGACCGGCATGGTGGCCCTGGAGAGAGGCCAGTTCACATTAGATGAAGAAACCAAAGTTAAAGGAGAGTTCGACTATGGCAAAAATGTATTATGAGAAGGATTGTGACCTTTCCTATCTGGACGGCAAAAAAATCGCAATTATCGGCTACGGCTCCCAGGGCCATGCCCATGCCCTGAACCTGAAGGATTCCGGCTGTGACGTGGTCATCGGCCTGTACGAGGGCTCCAAGAGCGCCGCCAAGGCAAAGGCAGACGGCTTCACCGTAATGACCACCGCCGAGGCTACCAAGGCTTCCGACATCATCATGATTCTGATCAACGATGAGAAGCAGGCTGCTATGTATAAAAAGGATATCGCTCCCAACCTGAGCGCCGGCAAGGCCCTGGCCTTCGCCCACGGCTTCAACATCCGCTACAAGCAGATCGTTCCCCCCGCCGATGTGGACATCTTCATGATCGCCCCCAAGGGCCCCGGCCACACCGTCCGTTCCCAGTACGTCAACGGCAAGGGCGTGCCCTGCCTGATCGCCGTGGAGCAGAACGCCAGCGGCAACGCTTACAAGATCGGCCTGGCCTATGCAGCCGGCATCGGCGGCGCCCGGGGCGGCGTTATGGAGACCACCTTCTCCGACGAGACCGAAACCGACCTGTTCGGCGAGCAGGCTGTCCTGTGCGGCGGCGTGGTCGAGCTGATGAAGCTGGGCTTCGAGACCCTGGTAGACGCCGGCTACGAGCCCGAAAACGCTTACTTCGAGTGCATCCATGAGATGAAGCTGATCATCGACCTGATCAACAAGGGCGGCGTGGCCATGATGAACTACTCCGTTTCCGACACTGCTGAGTACGGCGAATACGTCACCGGCTCCCGCATCCTGCCCTACGACGAGACCAAGGCCCGCATGAAGCAGGTCCTCACCGAGATCCAGGACGGCACCTTTGCCGGCAAGTGGATCGCTGAGAACAACAACGGCCGCTGCTACTTCAACTCCATGCGCAAGATCCTGGCCGCTCATCCCATGGAGACCGTGGGCGCCGAGCTGCGTAAGAATATGCTGTGGGGCGAGGACGACGATCCCGATACCGCTTCCAACTGATTCGCCAGCACTTCTCAGCAACCAAAATTTCTTGACCCAAACCAGAAGGGGCAGGCCCTGCGCCTGCCCTTTTTTATTTGCCATTTCACCTATCGATATGGTATACTGAGAAACCGAGAGAGGAGGAACACCCTATGCCCTCTTATTCCAGATTTATTCCTCATGATATAGCGAAAAAATACGATTTTTTTAACTACAATCATGCTGTTGAAATTTTAGCAAACTCCTTCCCTGCCGAATGGGAGGAACTACTAGCCGCTTTACGGAGTTTACATATCACAAAAGAAGAACTTATCATGGCAGGCGGAAGCGAATCGCCAATTCCCCCTAAGCTGAATGCCGTCCTTGATCCGTTGGGCTGGAAGGAAATCAAAATTACCGGTGACCTCCTGATTAAATTCTATCCCAGAAAGGGACTGCGCGGCCGATTTGCCGCAGAACCTTTTACAGAGAAAAGACTTGAAAATTACATTGATGGACATAATATTGATTTTGTAAAAGGACGCGTTGCATTGGACATGGAGTGGAACAGCAAGGATCAAACCTTTGACCGCGACCTATTTGCAATGCGTACGTACCACGAGTGTGATATTATCAGTGTTGGAATCATTATAACGAGAAGCCAATCGCTAAATTCTATTTTTAAAGAGCTCGGTATCTCTCAAAAGTATGGAGCCAGCACTACTTGGATGGGAAAATTGCTTCCTCGTCTGGACTCCAGACGTCATGGCGGTTGTCCCATTTTAGCCGTCGGAATCACAGATGCATGTATTGAGGGATGAGTCATGAGTTTTTCTACTGAATTTGAGCAAACCTGCCACAGCTTGCTGGAAACCTGCGGCTCACAAAAATTCCACACGATTCTAGCCGACCCTCCCTGGCGATTTCAAAATCGCACCGGGAAGGTCGCTCCAGAACACCGGCGGCTAAACCGTTACTCGACTATGTCTTTGGCCGAGATTTCTGCGCTTCCAGTCCCAGAACTCACAGATGAAAAAGCCCACTTATATCTTTGGGTGCCCAACGCACTTTTACCTGATGGGCTTGCTGTGTTAAGTGCATGGGGATTTGAATACAAAACAAATATTATCTGGGAAAAAGTCCGCAAAGATGGCAATCCGGATGGACGCGGTGTAGGCTTTTATTTTCGCAATGTTACCGAAATGCTACTGTTTGGCGTAAAGGGTGACAAAAACCGAACACTTTCTCCCGCACGCAGCCAGGTAAACATCATTCGCACTCAAAAACGGGAACACTCCAGGAAACCCGATGAATTTTATCCACTGATCGAAGCATGCAGTCCCGGTCCATATTTGGAGCTGTTTGCACGGGGCGTCCGGGAAAACTGGACCGTATGGGGCAACCAGGCTGATGAGAGCTATTCCCCTGATTGGGCAACTTATCCCAATCACTCAAACCCAGAAAACGACAAACAGACAACGCTTTTTTCCTGCGTTGATTCACGTATTTAGGAGGCAATACACTATGGCACTGAAATCCAGCAACGTCACCCAGGGCGTGGACCGCGCCCCCAACCGCAGTCTGTTCGCAGCCCTCGGCTTCACCAAGGAGGAGACCGACCGGCCTCTGATCGGCATCGTCTGCTCCCATAACGAGATCGTCCCCGGCCACATGAATCTGGACAAGATCGCTGAGGCAGTCAAAGCCGGGGTCCGGATGGCGGGGGGTACTCCGATTATGTTCCCGGCCATCGCCGTGTGCGACGGCATCGCCATGGGCCACATCGGCATGAAGTACTCCCTGGTCACCCGGGATCTGATCGCCGACTCCACCGAGTGCATGGCCATCGCCCACCAGTTTGACGGCCTGGTCATGATCCCCAACTGCGACAAAAACGTCCCCGGCCTGCTGATGGCGGCGGCCCGGGTCAACGTCCCCACCATCTTCGTCTCCGGCGGCCCCATGCTGGCGGGCCACATGAAGGACGGCCGCCGCACCTGCCTGAGCCACATGTTTGAGGCGGTGGGCGCCTATCACGCCGGTACCCTGGACGAGGAGGGCGTGGAGGAATACATCGAAAATGCCTGCCCCAGCTGCGGCAGCTGCTCGGGCATGTACACCGCCAATTCCATGAACTGCCTGACCGAGGCCATCGGCATGGGTCTGTCCGGCAACGGCACCATCCCCGCCCCCTACTCCGCCCGACTGCGGCTGGCAAAGCAGGCCGGGATGCAGATCATGGAGCTGCTGAAAAAGGACATCCGGCCCCGGGACATCATGACCGCCGAGGCCTTCCACAACGCCGAGACCGTGGACATGGCCCTGGGCTGCTCCACCAATACCATGCTCCACTTGCCCGCCATCGCCCAGGAGTGCGGCATCACCCTGGACCTGCACCAGTCTAATGAGATCGCCGCCAGGACCCCCAACCTGTGTCACCTGGCCCCAGCTGGCTTCACCTATATGGAGGACCTGGACCGGGCCGGCGGCGTATACGCGGTGATGAAGGAGCTGGCAGACGCCGGACTGCTCCACACCAACTGCATCACCTGCACCGGCAAGACGGTGGGGGAAAACGTCGCCCATGCCGACAATCTGGACCCGGAGATCATCCGGCCTCTGGACAATCCCTATATGGCCACCGGCGGCATCTCTGTCCTCTTCGGCAACTTGGCCCCCGACGGCTGCGTGGTCAAGCAGGCCGCCGTTGCCCCCGAGATGATGCAGCACACCGGTCCCGCCCGGGTCTTTGACAGCGAAGAAGAGGCCATCGCCGTCATCTATGCCGGCAAGATCAACCCCGGCGACGTGGTGGTCATCCGCTACGAGGGCCCCAAGGGTGGTCCCGGTATGCGGGAGATGCTCAACCCCACCTCCGCCATCTGCGGCATGGGTCTGGGTGAGAGCGTGGCGCTCATCACCGACGGCCGCTTCTCTGGCGCCACCCGGGGCGCCTCCATCGGTCACGTCTCCCCGGAGGCCGCTTCCGGCGGTATGATCGGCTTGGTGGAGGAGGGCGATCAGATCTCCATCAACATCCCCGGCCATAAGATCTCCCTGGACGTGCCCGAGGACGTACTGGCCGCCCGAAAGGCCGCCTGGGTCTGCCCGGAACCCAAAGTCAAGACCGGCTATCTGGCCCGTTATGCCAGCCTGGTCACCAGTGCCGACAAGGGCGCGGTGCTGAAAAGCAAGTGATTTCCCGCAAAAGAAGGTGCAGTGGACTGCACCTTCTTTTTTGTTCACAAAACCTTCTTCTTTTAGCCTTGTTTCCCGCTCTCATCCGTGTTATGATAAAAAATATTTTAGAACCACAGAGGAGGCGAAGGGATTTATGCGACGAAACAGCATTTTGCTGGATCTGTTGGACAAACGGGACTGGGCACAGTTTCAGCCTCTGGTGGACCGGTTTCAGGGCTGGGCGTTCTACCCGCTCTTCCTCCAGGCGGTGGAGGAGCTGAACCTGGGCGTGCTCTATGAAAGCGATATTCACGGCATCGGCCACATCGAGCGCACCCTTTGTCACGGCGCCATGTGCGCCATGGACGAGGCGCTGAGCCAGGCGGACACCGGCCTGCTGCTGGACGCCTGTGCCTACCACGACATCGGCCGCACCCGGGACGGGCTGGACTTTGTCCACGGCAGCACCGCCGCCCGCTTCATCGGCCTGGTCACCGGCCGCACCGGCGAAGACCTGCTGATCCTCCAGGCCGCCGTAGAGGCCCACTCCCGGAAGGAGAAGGAGCTGTCCGCCATCCTGCAAAAGTACCATCCTCAGGATATGGACCGGGCCCTGACCATTGCCCAGCTGCTCAAGGACGCAGACGGACTGGACCGGGTGCGCATCTGGGATCTGGACGTGCGTTTTCTGCGCCGGACCTCCAGCACAGCCCGGGCGGACTTCGCCCAGGAATTGTACAACCGCTATCAGCCCATCACCGGCCTGCCCCTGATGCCCGCCTTTGTCCCCGAGATGAAAAAACACCAGGCGGAGATGGCCCGGGTCTGGGAGTAACCCCGCCGCCTTTCTACAACCCCTGGCCCCAGCGGGCCCACGTATACCCTGCTTTTGGGAGGAACGATTATGAAACATCTGGTTAGAATCATCGTCAGCCTGGCGGCTATCTTCGCCGCCTTCTGCGCCTTTGTGGGCGTGGTAGAGCACCTGTGCAGCCACCTCTCCTTCGCGCCGGAGGAGGGCAAAAAGAACGAGAAAATCCAGTTCGAGCTGGACGCCGACTGACCCGCTGTCTGTTCAGAAGGGCTGTGCCTGAGAGGGCGCAGCCCTTCTGTTTCCGGGAACGAAAAACGCCCGATCCTAACCGGACCGGGCGTTTTCTTTAGAAAAGAGAAAGAAAAGAGAAAAAGAGAGGGGGTGAAGCAGTTGTCCCCTGCTTCGATGGTAGAATACAATAGAATTACGACAAAATCATGACCGGAATGTGAAGGCTTTGTTAAAAAACGGTCTAGCCCAGCAGCAGCTCCAGATCTGCTACATCCAACCCGGTCTGGAGGGCCAGGCTGACGCCGTAACCCACTACCTTGCCGGTATCCGCCGCCAGGGTATCGATCTCCCGCGGGGTGACCATCATCCGCTCCAGCTCCAGATCTCCGTCCGGCTCTCGGCCGGACAGGTCCGCCGCCAGGGTCCCGGCGTCCACCACCGTAGGCACCCCCAGGGCGATAACGGGAATCCCCAACGTCTGCCGGCTCAGCTCCGCCCGGGCATTGCCCACCCCGGAGCCGGGGGTGATGCCGGTGTCCGCGATCTGGACCGTCTTGCCCAGCCGCTGGGCGGACCGGGAGGCCAGGGCGTCGATGGCGATGACAAAGCCCGGTTCAATTTCCCGGACCAGGGCCCGGATCAGCTCTGCGCTCTCCACGCCGGTGCTGCCCACCACCCCGGCGGCCACCGCCGCCACCGGCCGGTAGTCCCCAAAGTACTCCGCCGCCTGGTGGATCAGATGCCGGGTAGCCAGGGTGCAGTCCACGGCGATGGGTCCCACCGCGTCCGGGGTGATGTCCCGGTTGCCCAGTCCGATGACCAGGGCAGGACGGCTTTCCTCCTGTGGCAGCAGCTTCCGCAATTCCTCCGCCACCGCCCGAACGGTACGTTCAAAGGTGTCGCCGGTGTGGCCGGGGAGCTGGCCCAGGGTCAGGGTCAGATAGGTGCCCACCGGCTTGCCCAGCTGACTGGCCCCCTCCTGGTCCAGAACCCTCACCTCGGTCACCGGAATCCCATCCCGGTCGTACTCCCGCAGGGAGACCCCCCGCTGAGCCCCCACCGCTCCGGGCTTCACCCCCCGCAGCTCCACCGCCTCCATGGCAAGGTCGGTTCTGATGCCCTGGTTCCACTCCATATGCTGGCCCTCCTCTGTCTGATTCCGTTGATAGGTTAGTATGGGCGTTTCAGCCCCGGGCTATGCCGTCTCCCGGGAAAAATTATATTTTTTTCGGAAAACCGTTGCAATATCCTATCGCTGATGCTATAATAGAAAACCGCACGGGTGTTTTTCTCCACCCCTGCTATTTTTCAGGATAGAGGAGGTTTTTGGTTTGCCGAATATCAAGTCTGCTAAAAAGCGCGTACTGGTGAACGAAACCAAGGCCGCTCGTAACAAGGCTGCTGTCTCCGCCGTGAAGACCGCACTGAAGAAGTTTGATGCCGCCGTCGCAGAGGGCACCCAGGAAGAGGCCACCGCCGCTTACAAGGTCGCCGTGAAGCACGTGGACAAGGCTGCTGCCACCGGCCTGATGCACAAGAACAAGGCCGCCCGCAGAAAGCACCAGCTGACCATCAAGCTCAACGCCATCGAGGGCTAATCAACAAAACATTTTGTGATGCATGAGCCGTCTGTTTTGTACAGGCGGTTTTTTGCTGGCTTTTCGGGCCAGAATAGCGTATAATATTGGAATTGTACCCAAGGAACCCCACACCGCAACGGGAGGTGGCTGATTGGAAGAGAAACTGTACGAATACCTGGACCGGCTCAAGGAGCGCTACCCGGTGGTGGCCTTTGTGGTGGACGTGATCGAGGTGTATCTGGACCGGCGGGTCTCCCGCAGCTCCGCAGAGCTGGCCTATTACCTGCTGCTGACCCTGTTCCCCCTGCTGATTATGGTAATCTCCGCAGTGGGCTGGCTGCCCCTGGAGTCCGAGATGGTCACCGCTTTCCTCAAAACCATCGTCCCCGCCCAGTCTTTCGAGCTGATCTCGGACTACGTGACCTACGTGCTCTCCCGCCAGTCCATCGGCCTGTTTCTGGCCGGGCTGATCATGTCCATCACTGCCTCCTCCGCCGCCTTCCGCAGTCTGTTGTCCATCTCGGCGGAGATCTACGGCCGCCGGACCTTCCGGGGCATCTGGTATATGCTCACCTCTCTGCTCTTCTCGGTGCTGCTGCTGGTGCTGGTGTATGTGTCCCTGATCGTGGTGCTGACCGGGAACTGGTTTTTCCAGTGGTTCCGCAACCTGTTCTATATGCTGCCCCTTCCCACCAACCTGAAGTGGATCCGGCTGCTGATCCTGTTCGGCGTGGCACTGCTGTTCCTGACCCTCCTGTACCGGGTCACCGCCCCCTGGGGCAACAAGCGGCCGCCGGTGGTGAAGGGCGCCGTCAGCATCGCCGTCCTCCTGGTGGGCGCCAGCGCCCTGTTCTCCACCTTTATCAACTTCTCTGCCCGGTACTCCACCGTGTATGGGTCCCTGGCCTCGGTGATCATCCTGATGGTGTGGCTGTACCTGTGCGGCAATATCGTGATCCTGGGCAACGTGCTCAACTACGTCTGGTGGCGCCGGAAGCAGGGTCTGCCGGTGCGTTTCCTGCTGGAAAAACGCCTCTGAACCGAGGCATTTTAATCTCTGCCCGACTATGGTTTCCATAAGCAAAAGAGAGCGAAAGCGCACACCGCTTTCGCTCTCTTATCTGTTCCGCCGCAGCGGCGGGCCAACCGGACAGTGCACATCTCTGTTTCAAGGCTCGCAGCGCTTCTGCCGGGACGCCCGCTTTTGCTTCGGGGCAGTCAGCTCATAGCTCAGCTCAATCAGCCTTTTGATCTCTTCCTCCGGCACTGTGCCATCCAGCAGAACACTGACCCAGTTCTCTCGATTCATATGGTATGCCGGAAGGAACCCCTGTCCCCGGCGCAGAGAGCCGCTGACAATCGGGCCGCACTTCACATCCACAATATCCACGGTCCCGTTTCCAGACACTCCCAGCCTGCCTCTGGGAACATCCATAATCAGGGCGTACCACTTCCGGTTCCCGCCATTTCGCAGAACGGCATATCCGGGGTATCGCGCCCAGAGATACTCCGGGTCTGTGCCAAACTGTTCCTTTGTCCATTTAAAAAGAGCGTTTCTGTCCATACAGCCTCTCCTTTCCTGTTATATCTATTCTACCAAAAACCTGCGCCCGATTCCACAAACGATTTCCACTGTTTACCGGCTTCTTTGTATCCATTTGTCAGAAAATCCGGCCATTTGTAACGAGATTGTTGTTGCCTTCGCCGGTTATTTCCGCTAAACTATTCGCATATGATTGTAACTTTGCCCATTTTCAGGAGGATCTCCTATGAAGTATATGATGACCGCACTGGTGTGCGGCCTGCTGGCGCTGGCGCTGATCGGCTGTCATCACAGTGGCTCCTCCAGCCCAGCGTCATCCGTCCCCGCTGCCAGCAGCAGGCTGGCTGATACCGCCTCGTCCTCCATCCGGATTCAGCTGACCCGGGTGGAGCAGCAGCTCACCGCTGTCGACGGCCAGGTGCTGGTGGAATACGGCTACGACCGGCCCATCGTGTCCATCTCCGGCAATGCCACCGCCCAGAACGCCATCCAGGCCGATCTGGACGCCACCATTCAAACCCAGCTGGTACACTACGCCAAGGAGAAATTGTTTTCCCTTGCCCATGAGGCATATCAGCAGAATGATCTGACTCAGCTCCCTCTGTCCTCCCAGCTGAACCTGTCCATCCAGCGCACCGACGAGGCAGTGATCAGCATCCGCACCGACCAGATCACCAGCGACGGCGGCCCCCATGTCAGCGATTACCGCAGTGCAAAGAACTACCGCACCGACACCGGACAGCAGCTCACCTTCGCCATGCTGGGGGACCGTTTTCGGGACGCCGCCACGGAGCTGGTAACCCAGCAGGCCGACCAACACGCCGACCGTCTCTTTGAGGACTACCGGGCCAACATCCAACGCGCGGTGCTGGACGGCACCGAGCGCGCGGAGCTCCTCAACGGCTCGGCCACCGAGGCCGCCCCCACTTTTTATCTCACCAACGACAGCATCGTCTTTTTCTCCCGGGAGTGCGAGCTTCAGACCTACGCCGAAGGCACCCTGGAGTTCCCCATCCTCTACGACGACTTTGAGGATGCCCTGGACCGCCGCTACCTCCCCAGCAGCTCCAACACGCCGCTGGCCGCCGGGGACCAGGAAACTGTATCGGCTGACGCCGCCGACAGCAGCCAAACCGCTTTCCAGGCCCAGGATTTTCTGGTCCGCTCCGGCAAAATCACCGGCGACGGCTGGACCCTTTCCCTGCCCAAAGAGTGGGCCGGCAAGGTCTACGTGGAGCAGGACAGCGATCTGACCGCATTCTATGAAAACGGCTGCTACAGCGAAATGGGCGGCGGCTGGCTGTTCTCCCTGGAGACCTTCTCCGACGAAAGCTATGTGGACCGGCCCGACTATGAGCTGCTGAGCATCAACGGCGGTGTCAGCTACGTGGCTATCTACCCCACCGACGTCCAGTTCGAAGGGGCCAGCAGCCAGAATGCCCAGCGCTACAGCGCATTCAGCAGTCAAGTGGAGGGGGTGCTTCGCACCTTTGCCCTGTCCAGCTGATCCAAACAGAGAGAACAAAGGCTCCGTTTTCCCCGTTCCAGGGGAGAGGAGACCAGAGGAGTACCTTTTATGAAACGCTTTTCCGCCCTGTGTCTGGCCGTCCTGATGGCCCTGTGTCTGGCCGCCTGCGGCTCCGCCGCCGGTCCCGGCAGCGCCTCTGCCACCCCGGTGGAATCCGCCCCACCAGACGCCTCGCCCGCTGTTCCAGACACAGAACCGCCCACTGTCACCATCTCCAAGGAGACTCGCCGCTATCAGAGCGACGACGGCCAGGCCACGGTGCTCAGCTGTGAGTGGAACAGCGCCGCCGTCTCCGTCCCCGGCAGCGAGAAAGCCCAGGCCGCCATCCAGGCCGATCTGGACCAGATCGCCGGGACGTTCCAAAAAACCTCCGAGGAGTACTACCGGGAGGCCGCCGCCCTCTACCAGCAGGATCGCCAGAACCCGGAGGTCAGCTACTACACCTCTTATTACCACGCCCTGGGCATCACCACGGCCCGCTGTGACAGCGCCATCATCAGCCTGGTGCTGGACGAGGCTAACTACACCGGCGGCGCCCACGGCTTTGACTACCGCTACGCCCGCAACTACGACGCGGCCACCGGCCAGGTCCTCACCTTGGCCGACTTGGGGGACGGCGTCGGAGACACGGCCCGGGACACCGTCGTCCGCTTCGTCAACCAGATCCACGAAACAGACGGCCTGTTCTTCGACCGGATCGACGCCGCCGACCTGAAGGGCGTGGTGGACAACGATCTGTTCTACTTTGACCGCGGCGGCGTGGTGTTCATCTCCGGCCAGTACGCCCTCCAGAGCTACGCCGAGGGCATCGTAACCTTCACCGTCAGCTATGACGACCTGGCCGGCAAGCTCCGGGACGCCTATAACCCCGGCGGCGGTCGCACCCAGTGCGACACCGCCTTCGGCGCCTACACC
Organism: Clostridiales bacterium; assembly: GCA_003150485.1. Classification (GTDB taxonomy): domain Bacteria; phylum Bacillota; class Clostridia; order Oscillospirales; family Oscillospiraceae; genus Onthomonas. Next base: position 761 of record QALX01000003.1, on the reverse strand, counting down.
TGGAGGGAGGACGGCTCCCTGGACACCTCCCAGGTCCATTCCGACGAGGCCGCCACCACCACCGGCAACTGAAAACCCCGCCCTCCATCCCTTGACACGGGCCGGGAAACATGGTACGATACTTCACAATACGGAAGAAAGCGTGGATGGGAAACAGTACCCGGAATCCCGGTGCCAGAGAGCGGCCAGTTTGGTGCAAGGCCGCCGAAGGGATTACGGCGAAGGCGTCCCGGAGCTGCGGCAGGAACGGACCTCTCCGCGAGGCCTCAGTAAAAGCCGCCGGTCCCCGCCGTTATGGGTAAGTGAGTGCAGAATGTGCGCGGCAGCTGTGCCGCCGCCTTCTGAAGCTAGGTGGTACCACGGACAGCATCTGTTCGCCCTAAGCAATTTGGAATTGCTTAGGGCGTTTTTTCTGCCCATCCCCTCGTTCAACCGTCAATTCCCGCCGCAGCGGTCCCCGGCCCCCTGTCGGATCGCGCCGCGCAGCCAGCGGCGGCAGAAAAGGAGTTATTACAATGGATAACAAACTGAAAACCATGGAAAAAATCATCGCCCTGTGCAAGGGCCGGGGCTTTATCTTCTCCGGCAGCGAGATCTACGGCGGCCTGGCCAACACCTGGGACTACGGCCCCCTGGGCGTGGAGCTGAAAAATAATGTCAAGCGGGCCTGGTGGAAGAAGTTCGTTCAGGAGAACCCCTACAACGTGGGCTTGGACGCCGCCATCCTCATGAACCCCCAGACCTGGGTGGCCTCCGGCCAT
>QALX01000009.1:192559-251240 GCA_003150485.1 Clostridiales bacterium | reverse complement strand
GCCTGGGCGGTACGGGCGTTGGAATTGGTGGCGATCTTCATGCCGATCAGGCCGGCCAGCATGGACCAGATACCACCGGTCAGGAAGGCGAAGGGGGTGAAGCGGGAGAGCATTTTGCCGCCGCTTGCGAATGCGATGATGAGCAGGATGACGAACACCACGGCAAAGACCTTTGCAACGGTGGTGTACTGGCGCTTCAGATATGCGTTGGCACCCTCACGGATGCTGGCCGCAATCTTCTGCATTTTCTCGGTTCCTTCGGAGAAACCCATAACCTTCTTTGCCTGAACGAGGGCAAAGGCGATGGCCAGAGCGAATCCGACGAAACCAATCCAGAAAAAGCGATCCAAGATAGAACAACTCCTTTGTTATAAATTCGCTTTTCACATTAGCAACCTACATTTTAGCAAGGTCCTTTCCGTTTTGCAAGACTGAAAGCAGAAAAAAACCATTAAAATTTGGGAATGTATGGTTTTCTGGCGAAAAAAGGGGCAGTCCGGTCTTTTTTGGGGGAAAGGGTGGGAAAATCCGTCCCGGATGCGGGGACAAAAGTAGCCGCTCCAGGGACTCACGGAGCGAAGCGCCGGGGCTGGTGCCGGACCAGGCGGCGGCCCTGCTCCCGGCGGCTCTTAGCCCGGCGCTTCACCGCCTCGCACACCCCGGTGGGCAGCAGGGACAGCGCCAGCACGGTGAGCCACTCCAGGGGGTTCAGAGGTACCACCGAAAACACCGTCCGCAGGGGCGGCAGCAGCACCACCGCCGCCTGGAGCAGGAAGCCCAGCAGGAAGGCCCGGTTCATGGCCTGGTTGGAGAAGAGGCCGATCTCGAAGATGGAGCGGCTGTCGCTGCGCACGTCAAAGGCGTGGAAGAGCTGGCACAGGGTCAGGGTGGAGAAGGCCATGGTGTTGGCGGCCTGGTAGGTCTCCCCGGGGTCCGAGAGGATGTACTCCCCCAGAAAGTAGGCCGCTAGGGTGACAAACCCCACCAGCACCCCCTGCCAGGCCAGCTGGAAGGCGAAGTCCCCGGAGAACAGGGATTCATCCCCCCGCCGGGGAGGCTGCTCCATCACGTCCTCCTCCACCGGCTCCACCCCCAGGGCCAGGGCGGGCAGGGAGTCGGTGACCAGGTTCAGCCACAGCAGCTGGACGGGGATCAGGGGCATCTGATGGAAGTCCAGGACGGTGGCGATGAAAATGGTGAAGATCTCCCCGATGTTGCAGGAGAGTAAGTAGTGGATGGACTTGCGGATGTTGGCGTAGATGCCCCGGCCCTGCTCCACCGCCGCCACGATACTGGAGAAGTTGTCGTCGGTGAGGATCATGTCTGCGGCCCCCTTGGCCACGTCGGTGCCCGCCTTGCCCATGGCGCAGCCGATGTCCGCCGCCTTCAGGGCCGGAGCATCGTTGACCCCGTCCCCGGTCATGGCCACCACCTGGCCGGTCTCCCGGAGGGCGTTGACGATGCGCAGCTTATGGGCCGGGGACACCCGGGCGAAGACGGCGCACTGGGCAATCTGCTCCTCCAGCAGCTCCTCGGGCAGGAAGTCCAGGTCGGCGCCGGTGAGGGCCACGTCCCCCGGCTGCCAGATGCCCAGCTCCCGGGCGATGGCCACGGCGGTGGCCTTGTGGTCCCCGGTGATCATCACCGGGCGGATGCCGGCCCGGTGGCAGGCCTCCACCGCCCCACGCACCTCGGGCCGGGGCGGGTCGATCATCCCCACCAGCCCCACAAAGGTCAGATTGTGTTCCAGGGTGTCAAAGTCCCCCACCCGGGGCAGGGCGGGCAGTTCCTTGTAGGCCAGGCCCAGGACTCGCAGGGCCCGTCCGGCCATCTGGCCGTTGGCGTTTTCCACTTGCTGCCGGGCGGCGGCGGTGAGGGGCTGGACCCCCTGGCGCAGGATGCTGGTACACCGGGCCAGCAGCACGTCCGCCGCCCCTTTTACCAGGACCCGGTAGCCGCCGCCGGGCCGGGGGTGGACGGTGGTCATCCGCTTGCGGGTGGAGTCGAAGGGGAGCTCCGCCATCCGGGGGAACTCGGACTCCAGCTGGTTCTTGTCAAAGCCCTGTTCTCTGGCGGACAGGACGATGGCGGTCTCAGTGGGGTCGCCGGTGCAGCTGCCGTCCCGGGCCAGCACTGCGTCTGAGCACAGGGCCCCGATGACCAGGGCCAGCTCCCGGCCCTTCTCGGTGGGGGTCCACAGGTCGGTGACCGTCATCTGGTTCCGGGTCAGGGTGCCGGTCTTGTCGCTGCAAATGACGCTGGCACAGCCCAGGGTCTCCACCGCCGGCAGCTTTTTCACGATGGCGTGGCGGCCCGCCATCCGCTGGACCCCCAGGGCCAGGACGATGGTGACGATGGCCGGGAGCCCCTCGGGGATGGCGGCCACCGCCAGGGAGACCGCGATCAGCAGCATGGACAGCAGATTTTTGCCCTGGAGCAGCCCCACGCCGAACATCACCGCGCACACCCCCAGGCAGAGGAAGGAGAGTTTTTTGGAGATCTCCACCATCTTCCGCTGGAGGGGCGTGTCCACGTCCTTCTGGCCCAGGAGCAGGGAGGCGATCTTGCCCATCTCGGTGTCCATGCCGGTGGCGGTGACCACGGCGGTAGCCCGTCCGGCGGTGATCACCGAGGCGGCGATCACCATATTGCTCCGGTCCCCCAGGGGGGTCTCCTCGGGCAGCGGGTCCCCGGCGGCCTTGGGCACCGGGACGGACTCGCCGGTGAGGGCGGACTCGTCCGCCTTGAGCCCCACCGAGTCCAGCAGCCGGGCGTCGGCGGGGACCTGGTCCCCGGCCTCCAGCCGGATCACATCCCCAGGCACCAGCAGGGCGGTGTCCAGCTGGGTCAGCTGATGGTTGCGGATGACCCGGGCCTTGGGGGCGCTCATCTGCCGCAGGGCCGCCAGGGCCCGCTCTGCGTTGGACTCCTGGGAGATGGAGATGCAGGCGTTTACCGCCACGATCACCAGGATAATCAGGCTGTCCACCCAGTCCGCCCCCCGGCTGGAGACCAGGGAGAGCACCGCCGCCCCCAGCAGCACCAGGATCATCGGGTCCTTCATCTGATCCAGAAAGCGCAGCAGCGGGGAGCGGGCCCGGGGCGGGTCCAGCCGGTTGACCCCGTGCCGCTGGAGCCGCTGGGCGGCCTCCGGGTGGGAGAGGCCCTGAACCGGGTCGGCGGAAAGCTCTTTTAAAACCTGCCCCGTGGGCAGGGTGTGCCATTGGCGCATGACATTGCCTCCTTATCGTAGATTCCGTTCCAATACGGCGATTTTCTTCCACGTTCAGTATAAGGAGGGGGACAGGCGGTTGCTAGGGAAACGGGGGCGGGAGAAAAATTTCACCCCAGGTATATCCGCTGGAAAATCCGGCCACAATAGCGGCATGGAGGTGTTGCCTTTGAAAAAGCGGACAATCTGGAATAAAATCGGCGACTTTCTGGAGGGAAAGGGGTTCTACATCGTCCTCTTCCTGTGTGTGGCGGCCATCGGCGGCTCAGGCTATTACCTGTACCGGATGGTATCCCTGTCCGGGGAACTGCCCACCCAGGCGGTCTCCGCCCAGGCGGAGGTGCCGGCGGATGCAGCCCGGCAGGATGACGTAGAGATCACCGTGGACGACGAGGACGGCGAGGCCAAGAACAAGGCGGAGACCACCGGACAGACTGCGGAACAGACCGCAAAAACCGAGGAATCTCCCACAGCCAAGGCCGAGGGCGATCAGGATCTGGAAGCCGAGCCCTCCGCCAAAGCCACCGAGACCAAAACCGAGGAGACCGAGCCCACAGCGGGCCAGTCCAAGGACGGCCCTGCCGTGACCACCAGCGGCACGGCTGCCCGCTGGTCCTGGCCTGTAGAGGGCGAGGTGGCGGAGGCGTTCTCGGTGGAGGAACTCACCTACAACCAGGCCATGGGGGACTGGCGCACCCACAGCGGCATTGACATCGCCGCCAAGGTGGGGGACCCGGTGGCCGCCGCCATGGATGGCACGGTGATCTCCGTGAAGGACGATGTGATGCTGGGGAAAACCGTCACCATCCAGACCGCTGAGGGTCTGAACACCGTCTACGGCAATCTGGCCGAGGACCTGTCCGTCACATCCGGCGACAAGGTGAAGGCGGGCCAGGCCATCGGCAAAGTGGGCGAGACCGCCGCCGGGGAACAGCACGACACCGCCTGGCTCCACTTCGCCGTGGAACAGGACGGCAAGGCAGTGGACCCCATGAGCTATCTAAAATAATTCGCGGAAAGCAGGCTTTCCGCGAGGGCGCGCAGGCTCCTGCGAGGCTTTGTGCGTTCCGCGAAGGGGAGCGGGGACCCTGGTGTTTGGGGTTCCCGCTCCCACTACATTATTATGTACTGGTTATGCGGAGAGGGCTTCGTCCTCCCGCAGTTCCTCCAACGCCTCTCCGGTGGTGTCTGCGGAGAACAGAAACCTGCCCTCCGGGGAATAAACTTCCACGTGTCCTCTCACATATCTCAGTTCCACATCCAGCATGGCAATGGCCTCCTGTTCTCTTTTGATGCCCTTATTATAGTACAACAAAAGAGTCATAAACCGGACTAAGCCAGCGGATAGCAAAAAAATCCGGCGCTGTGGGCCCCTCACAACGCCGAAATGGATGGATGGAATGGGGTGCGACCCTTCACCGTGCCACCGGCACGTTTGTAGCGTAGGCTATGCCCGTCTTAACGGGCACAGGGAACGTATCGGGAACCCACGTGCGTAACCGTCAGGGAACCCCTTGCGGGGGTTCCCTACGACCAAACTTCGTTTGGTCTACCCTCCTGCGCTTTTGCGATCATATTTCTCAAAATAAAAAAACAGGCTTGATTTTCCAGTGACTATGAAGTAAAATAAAAGTGGAAACATAAATAAGCGGCAGGATACAGCGGGGTGGAGCCCGCCGTATCCCTATGCTGAGTGAACAGAGCACTCAACACAACAGTCTTTGACTGCACCGTATCACTCATTATACCCTCCTTTTTGAATCTTTGCAAGTCTCTATTTATACGACGCTTCGAAGGTTCTCTCTCTCTTTAAGGGTTATGATGGGGAAATGTGTTACGCCTTGATATAAATCAGGCGGTGTTGAGTTTCACGCTCAACACCGCTGTTTATGTTTCCGGCAAAGTCCTGGCGGGACGAACGTTCCCGTCCCGCCAGGCAATCTTGCTGGAAATAAATTCACCAAAAACGGAGCCTTTTTCTGATGGAAAGGGCCCCGTTTTTTGTATCTCTATTTTCCCTGCGCCGATGAATATCGGCGCACTCCCACGCTCCGTTGAATGGGCGTGAGCGAAAAAAGTTTGGGTCCAGCTTTTTTAAGTGAGACTCCAAATCTCTGATTTGGCCAGTCGAACTTACACAGAGTGCAAAAGGCTGGCGGGATGCAAGGGCGGCGCCCCGCAGCGTTAAGCAAACGTGCCGGGGGCACGTTTGTAGCGTAGGCTGTGCCCGTCTTAACGGGCACAGGGAACGTATCAGAAACGCATATGCGTAACCGCCAGGGAACCCCTTGCGGGGGTTCCCTACGACCAAACAGAGTTTGGTCTACCCTCCTGCGCTTTTCTTATCATCAGGAGTTTCGCACCCTGCGGGGTGCGCCCAAGGGCTTTGCCCTTGGAACCCACAAGCCTTTTGTAAAAGGCTTGACCGAAAACTTTCTTCTTTCTAAACTCGATACGCCGATGATAATCGGCGTTTCACTCACGTTCGTTGAATGGGCGTGAGCGAAAAAAGTTTTTTGTCCCCTTTTTTTCAAAAAAGGGGCGGGATGCAAGGGCAGCGCCCTTGCCGGGGTCCAGGGGCAGAGCCCCCGGCGGGAGTCCAGAGGGCGGAGCCCTTTGGGCCTCACCAGTTCCGTTTCATGATCTCCTGGCAGGTGCGCTGGCTGTTGTTGTGGTCCAGGTACTTGTACATGCTCTCCCGCATGGCGGCGTACCTGGGCTTGAGCTGGAAGCCGTTTTCCGCGGCCTCCTCCAGCAGGGCGAACAGCTCGTCCGGGGTGGTGGCCCGGTCGCCGAAGAGGTCCTTTTCCAGGTCGATGTAGGCCCCCTGGGTCTCGTTGTACTGCTCCACATCGAACTGGTAGAACAGCACCGGCTTGCCCTGGTAGTACACGTCCCAGCAGACGCTGGAGTAGTCGGTGACCAGGAGCTTGCACTCCATCATCAGCTGGTTCAACGGCTGGGAGCCAAAGGGAATCAGCCGCACCCGGTCTCCGGAGATGGAGAAGTTCTTGATGTACTCCCGGAACTTGGGGTGGATGTAGAAGTCCAGATACACGTCGTACTGCTCCAGGTAGGCCGCCAGCCGGTCCGAGTTGAGCAGGGCCATGTAGTTGCGATAGTAGTCGCTGGCCACGAAGGTCTCGTCGGACACCTCCTCCAGCCAGTTGCGCCAGGTGGGCATCACCAGAATGTGGGTGTTGGGCTGGCGGTCCGAGCAGTCCCTCAGCACGTCCCAACGGGCCAGGCCGGTGACGATCACCTCTTCGGGCAGATACCCCAGCTCGTTGATGATGATGTCGCGCTCCTGATCGTTGGAGGTGACGAAGAGGCTGACGCTGTTGGTGCCGGAGCGGTAAAACTCGACCCGCTTCAGGGCGATTACCCCGTGCTGGAGAAACACCAGCCGTTTATTCTTAGCCACCAGGGGGAGGATCACGCTCTCCTTGGCCCGCCAGGCATAGGAGTGGGCCTTGGAGTCGCTGGAGATCAGCAGCCGGGCCGCCAGAATGTAGACCATGTGCTTCAGGCTCATGAACTGGATCACGTGGTCTTTGTAGGGCAGCAGGTTTTGATAGTCGGGCTGCTTTTTGTCGATGACAAAGTAGATCTCCCGGTTCATCACCGACTCCATGTTGTGGTCCATGCAGTGCTGGAAGAAGTAGAAGCCGTTGTCCTGGGCCATACAGCAGTATTTCTCATAGGTCAGACAGATGCTCTTTTTCAGCAGCGGCTTCCGGAACAGGTAATACAGCACCATGGCAAAGCGTTCCTTGAGCCGGAACCGGAAGCCGGTGTAGGGGGAGTACTCCTGGCAGACCAGGGCGAAGCGGTTCCCCGCCGTCCGGTAGAGGAAGAGCTGGTTGTCCCGGTCCAGCCGGGTGCTTTCGCCGAAGAACAGCCCTTTTATGCCCACCTTCCAGCCGATTTCCCGCCAGTAGTGGCGCTGGGAGCGGAAGGGGGCCTTCACCGAGTTCCAGTATTGGACCCCGTCCCGTTCAAATACCACCCGGATGTCCCAGTACAGGGGGGAGAAGGCGAACTGTTTCAGCTTCACGCAGGCGGTGAGCAGATAATTGTCCCCCTTCCGGCGCAGAGACTTCAGAGGGAAGTAGTGCTCTGCCCGGTCCGCCTCCAGCTGGTACCGGTGGGTCAGCACCACGCCCACCCACTGGCCCCCCTCCACCGGGGGACAGAGTACCTTTAAATGGAGGGAGCCGAACCGGAGCCCGGCGCTGACTGCCCGGCAGTCAAAATGGGGGTAGCAGCGGAGGCTCTGGTCCGCCAGCATCAGCCGCCACTCCCCCTTGAAGGTGCAGTAGGGGGTCAGCTCCACCGTGTGGCCCAGCAGGGGCATGGCGCCGATGGGGGCGTCGTAGTTGCCGCCGGCCCAGTTGAAGGTGGTCTGCTGGCGCTTGTTGCGCTGGGGGGTGCGGCCCGGGTCCGCCAGGGGCAGGGCGTAAAAGGTCCGGCCCTGTCGGGCCAGCAAAATCGCCTGCCAGTTCACCCGGCGGCAGGTCTCTACCGTCTCCTGCAAAGGGGAGAGGTCGGCGGAGAGGGTGCAGCCGCCGCCGCTGTCTGCCATAGACGAAAGGGGGCAGATCAGCTGGGAGTTGTCCTTGTCGTGGACCAGCAGCAGGGCCAGCTCGTCGGCCTGGGAGAAGTCCCGGGAGGGGAGCCGGAGCTGCCACTGCCAGCCGCCGCCGCCTGCGTGGCGGGCGGAGCAGGTGGGGACGCTCTCCTCCGTCCAGCTGGCCAGGGGCAGGAAGTCCGCCAGGGTGGCCACGTTGGCCTCCGGTGGGAAAGTGGTTCCGCCGGGCTGGCTCCGGGCCCAGCAGAGGAGGGGCCGGTGCTGGAGGTCGATGGAGAGATAACAGCCTAGGCCGTCCTGCTCCCAGGCGGGACGGCCCTCCAGGGCTTCGGAGAGGGTGAGGGCTGCCTGCCGGTCGGTGAGATACAGGGGCGCGTGGAGCGCGGCGCCGTCCTCCCGGCCCAGAACGCAGGTCAGCTGCCAGAACCCGTCCTGAGGGGCCAGCGCCGCCAGATCCAGGACGCCGGAGACGGTGTGGGTCTCGGAGAAGCTGCCCTCCGGCTCCGCCGGGACGAAGACGGCGGAGGGGGCTTCATCGGGGCCAGCGGCCTGGATGGAGAAACCGATGGGCTGGGAAACGGTCTTGGGACAGCGGGCGGACAGGTGGAGCCGGGGCCCCTCACAGGTGAGGCCGCTGAGGCGGCAGGCCACGGTCTTCTGGTACCGGCGCTCCACCGGGGCCGCCTGGAGGAGCAGAGCCCCGTCCCGGCCCAGCTGGCAGGGGAAAACCTCAAAGAGCTGGCCGTCCCGGGGAAAACGGCAGGGGGGCGGAGCGGTCAGGTCCCGGTCATCGTGAAAGTAGAGGTTGCGGTTTTCCAGACGCTTTTGCAGGCCCCTGCGCTGGAGCCGCCGGAGGGTGACGCCGCCGCCGCTCACCTGGCCCAGGGCCAGGGTCCAGTCCGTGTCGGCGCAGCGGGCGGCCACCGCCTCAAAGCCCGCCATGGGCACCTGGAACACCCCGTCTGTCACGGTTCCGTCCTGGTACCAGTGGTCGGTCTGGGATTTGGAGTTGGCGATCAGCACCAGCTGCCCGCCGGGAAAGGAGCCGCCGGACAGGAGCCGGATGCCCAGCATCCCCGCCGGGGCGGGGCAGAAGGCCGCCGTCAGGGGCAGGCCCGCGCCGGTGATGGGCAGCTGGCCGTCCATGGGGCGCCAGCTTGGAGTGGTGTTTGCCATGGTGAAAACACTCCTTATTATATAATGTATACGGTATTCCCCAGTATAGCACAGGAGCCGGACGGGGACAAGCCGGGGGAGGCCGTGAAAAAAGGGAAAAAAGTGCTTGACGGGGCGGGTGAGATGGTGTATGATAGCAAAAGTGCGCCGCATAGGCGTACTGTGCGATGACGCGGGAGATTGCGGAGCGATCCGGTAACTTCCGCCGAGTATGTCCGGGCTGGATTCTGGGCGGCTGTGAGTTTTTTGCTGTGTCACAGGCGGTATATCGCCGTGGGCGGCAGTCAGCCGGCAAGTTGTGTCGGCTTTCTCTGTGCCGCGGAGTGATACACACGGCATAGCGTATGAAAAATTCCGGCCTAACCCGGCGCAGAATTCCCGTCCGGTCATGTACACAGAACGTACGAAATGTAATTAGGAGGACACCCAATCATGGCAAAAGAAATGATTCGCATCCGTCTGAAGGCATATGACCATCAGCTGATCGACCAGAGCGCAGAGAAGATCGTGGAAACCGCCAAGCGCACCGGCGCAGGCGTCTCCGGCCCCATCCCCCTTCCCACCAAGAAGGAGATCGTCACCATCCTGCGGGCCGTCCACAAGTATAAGGACAGCCGGGAGCAGTTTGAACGCCGCACCCACAAGCGCCTGATCGACATTCAGAACCCCACCCCCAAGACGGTCGAGTCCCTGATGGCGCTCCAGCTCCCCGCCGGCGTAGAGATCGAGATCAAGCTCTGATCCCTCAGGCGAGAGCCTTCGTCCCCGCCGCGGCACAGGCCGTGGCCGGACAAGTTTACTGTTTGCAGCACCCTTTCCCCGGCGCCTTGCGAGCCGGGGGGGTCAAGTTGAGAAAAGTGGTTCCGGCAGCCTCGCAGAGCTTCGCCGCTTGCGGCGAAAGAAAGCACAGTCTATTTTTTCTGACGACATGTGCGTCAGAAAAAATACCACAGATTGCAGTTCGGGAAAAATCGCAGATTTTTTCCGAGGCCGGAGGCCAGGTCTCAACCAATAACCTATACTAAGGAGGAAACAACCGTATGGAAAAGGCAATCATCGGCAAAAAGGTCGGCATGACTCAGATCTTTGACGCCGACGGTAAGGTCGTCCCCGTCACCGTCATCGAAGCGGGGCCCTGCACCGTGGTGCAGAAAAAGACTGCCGAGAAGGACGGCTACGAGGCCGTTCAGATGGGCTTCCAGCCCACCACCGCAAAGCACCTGACCCGCGCCGAAAAGGGCCATCTGGCCAAGGCAGGGGCAGGCAACCTGAAGGTCCTGAAGGAATTTAAACTGGACAATTATGCGTCCCTGAACGTGGGCGATGAAGTCAAGGCCGACGTTTTTGAGACCGGCGACCGGATTGACGTCACCGGCATCAGCAAAGGTAAGGGCTACGCCGGTCCCATCAAGCGCCACGGCGCACACCGCACTCCCATGAGCCACGGCGGCGGCCCCGTCCACCGTCACGCAGGCTCCATGGGCTCCACCTCTACCCCGTCCCGTATCCGTAAGGGTAAGATCGGCGCGGGCCAGATGGGCAACGAACAGATCACTATCCAGAACCTGGAAGTGGTCAAGGTGGATCCGGAGATCAACCTGGTGGCCGTGCGCGGCGCCATCCCCGGCCCCAAGGGCGGCGTGGTCTTCCTGAAGAGCACCGCCAAGGTCAACGTCATCCACACCGGCGACGCTGGCACCAGTGTCAACCCGCAGAAGGCTTCCGGCCGTAATCCCCAGAAGGCTTCCGCAAGAACGCGCTAAGGGAAAGGAGAGAGTACCATCATGCCTAAGGCTAATCTGTATGATATTACCGGCAAGCAGGTGGGCGAAGTCGAGCTGGCAGAAGCCATCTTCGGCATCGAGCCCAATGAGACTGCTGTCCACGCCGTGGTGAAGAATCACCTGGCAAACTGCCGGCAGGGCACTCAGTCCGCCCTGACCCGTGCTGAAGTCTCCGGCGGCGGCAAGAAGCCCTGGAGACAGAAGGGTACCGGCCGCGCCCGTCACGGCAGCACCCGCAACCCCCAGTGGACCCACGGCGGCGTGGCCTTCGCGCCCAAGCCCCGTTCCTACCGCTACACCCTGAACAAGAAGCTCAAGCGCCTGGCGCTCAAGAGCGTCCTGTCTGATAAGGCCGCCAACGGCCGCATCTTCGTGGTGGAGGGCCTGGATCTCCCCGAGATCAAGACCAAGTCCATGAAGGCCCTGCTCGACACCGTGGAAGCCGGCAAGAGCGTGGTCATCACCGAAGGCGTCAAGCAGAACGTGGTTCTGTCCGCCCGGAATCTCCCCGGCGTCAAGACCACCCCCGCCAACATCCTGTCCGTCTATGACCTGCTCAACGCCAAGAGCCTGGTTGTGGATCAGGCAGCCCTGGCTGTTATCGAGGAGGTTTATGCGTAATGACTGCTTATGATATCATCAGGAAGCCCGTCGTTACCGAGGCTTCCATGGCCGCCACCGCAGACCGCAAGTACACCTTTGTGGTCGACAAGCGGGCCAACAAGACCGAGATCGCCAAGGCGATCGAGAAGATCTTCGACGTGAAGGTCGAAAAAGTGACCACTATGAACTACGATGGCAAGAAAAAGCGCATGGGCGCCGCCCGTCCCGGCCGCCGCCCCGACTGGAAAAAGGCCATCGTCAAGCTGACCGAGGACTCCAAGACCATCGAGCTCTTCGAGGAAATGGTGTAAAGGAGGTAACGCAGAATGGCTATTCGGAAATATAAGCCCACGACTCCCGCACGCCGCCATATGACGGTGTCCAAGTTCGAGGGCATTGACAAAAAGGCACGGCCCGAGCGCAGCCTCACTGAGGTCCTGAACAAAAAGGGCGGCCGCAACAGCTATGGCCGGATCACCGTCCGCCACAGAGGCGGCGGCGGAAAGAAGATCTACCGCATCATCGACTTCAAGCGTGACAAGGAAGGCGTCGCAACCGTCCTGCGCCTGGAGTACGACCCCAACCGCAGCGCCAACATCGCCCTGATCCAGTATGAGGACGGCGAGAAGGCCTATATCATCGCCCCCGTCGGCCTGAAGGCCGGTGACGTGGTGGAGTCCGGCGCCGGCGCCGACATCAAGCCCGGCAACTGCCTCCCCATCGCCAACATCCCCGTGGGCACCGTCATCTCCTGCATTGAGCTCCACGTGGGCCGCGGCGCACAGCTGGTGCGCGCAGCCGGCGAGCAGGCGCAGCTGATGGCAAAGGAAGGCGACTACGCTCAGGTCCGTCTGCCCTCCGGCGAGTATCGCCTGGTCAAGATGAATTGCCGCGCTGTCATCGGCCAGATCGGCAACGAGGATCACGGCAACATTCACATCGGCAAGGCCGGCCGGAAGCGCCATATGGGCATCCGTCCCACCGTCCGCGGCTCGGTCATGAACCCCAACGACCATCCCCACGGCGGCGGCGAAGGCCGCGCACCGGTGGGTCGTCCCGGTCCTGTTACCCCCTGGGGTAAGCCGGCTCTGGGCTACAAGACCCGCAAGAAGAAGAACCGCACCGACAAGTTCATTGTGCGGCGCCGCAACGCCAAGTAAGGAGGGTATTGAGAATGAGCAGATCTGTCAAGAAAGGCCCCTTCTGCGCCCCCGAGCTGCTGAAGCGAGTCGAAGAAATCAACACGACTGGCCAGGAAAAGGTGCTGAAGACCTGGAGCCGCAGCTCCACCATCTTCCCCTCCTTCGTCAGCCATACCATCAATGTCTACAACGGCAAAAAGTTCATCCCGGTCTACGTCACCGAAGATATGGTCGGTCACAAGCTGGGTGAATTCGCCCCCACCCGGACCTTTAAGGGCCACAGCGGCGGCAAAACCAAGTAAGGAGGACGGAAAACATGACTGAAGCAAAAGCAAAACTGGCCTTTGCCCGTATCTCCCCCCGCAAGGTGAACGTGGTTTGCGAGCTGATCCGTGGCAAGGACATCGAAATGGCAACCGCCATTTTGCAGCACACCCCTAAGGCTGCCTCTGAATACCTGCTCAAGCTGGTCAAGAGTGCGGCAGCCAACGCGGAGAACAATCACGGTATGGACACTTCCAAGCTGTTTGTCTCCGCCGCGTATGCGGACGCGGGCATGACCATCAAGCGTATGCGCCCCCGCGCCCACGGCCGTGGCTATCGCATCAACAAAAGAACTTCTCACATCACCGTCGTGGTGAGAGAGAAGGAGTAAGGAGGTAGAGATTTTATGGGACAGAAAGTGAATCCCCACGGCTTCCGCGTGGGCGTCATCAAAGACTGGGATTCCCGCTGGTATGCCCGCAACGAAAAGGTCGGTGACCTGATCGTTGAGGACCAGAAGATCCGGAAATTCCTGAAGAAAACTCTGTACGCAACTGGCGTGCCCCGCATCGAGATCGAGCGTGACAACTCTGTTGTCCGCATCTACCTCCACTGCGCACGTCCCGGCATGATCCTGGGCAAGGACGCCACCGAGGTGGAGCGTCTGCGCCAGCAGGTGGAAAAGATGATCGGCAAGACCACCCAGCTCAACATCGTTGAGGTCAAGCGCAACGAGGTGGACACCACCGCACAGCTGGTGGCCGAGAACATCGCCCAGCAGCTGGAGAAGCGTACCAGCTTCCGCCGGGCCATGAAGAACTCCATCGGCCGCTCCATGCGCGCTGGTGCCAAGGGCATCAAGGTCATGCTGGCCGGCCGTCTGAACGGCGCCGAAATCGCCCGCAGCGAGACTTATCATGAGGGCACCATCCCTCTGCAGACCCTGCGCGCCGACATCGACTACGGCTTTGCTGAGGCAGCCACCACCTATGGCCGCATCGGCATCAAGGTCTGGATCTACAAGGGCGAAGTCCTGAGCCAGACCCTGCGCACCACCCCCCGTACCATCGACCTGTCCAAGCCGTATCGTGAACGCAGTGATCGCCGCCGTCGTGACGGCCGCGGCCGCGGCGGCTACAACCGCAATCGCGATAACAACCGTTCCGGCGGTTACAACCGTCAGAATGGCGGCGCTTCCAAACCCAAGGAAGGAGGCAATCGCTAATGCTGCTACCTAAGAGAGTCAAATACCGCAAGCAGATGCGGGGCCGCATGACCGGCAAGGCCAGCCGCGGCACCCAGGTCAACTACGGCGAATATGGCCTGCAGGCCCTGGAGCCGGCCTGGATCTCCTCCCGTCAGATCGAGGCGGCCCGTGTCGCCATGACCCGTTACACCAAGCGTGGCGGCAAGGTCTGGATCAAGATCTTCCCCGACAAGCCCATCACTCAGCAGCCCGCCGAAACCCGCATGGGTAAAGGTAAGGGCTCCCCGGAATACTGGGTGGCCGTGGTCAAGCCCGGCCGCGTGATGTTCGAAATCGGCGGCGTCTCCGAAGAGGTCGCCCGGGAAGCACTGCGTCTGGCCAGCCACAAGCTGCCCATCAAGACCAAAGTGGTCAAGAAAGCGGAAGCCGAGAAGGGTGGTGAAGCGTAATGAAAGCCGTCGAAATTCGTGGTATGTCCCCCGCTGAGCTGAACACCAAGCTGGAGGATCTGAAGAAAGAGCTGTTCCACCTGCGCTTTCAGCACGCCACCAATCAGCTGAATAACCCCGGCCGGATTGCTGACGTGAAGAAGGATATCGCACGTGTAAAAACCATCATCCGTGAGAAGCAGACCGCTTCCGCAGGCCGCTAAGGAGGAAAATCACTATGGAAAGAACTTCTTCCCGTAAAACCAGAGTCGGCCTGGTCGTATCTGACAAGATGGATAAGACGATTGTTGTCGCCATTGCCGACCGTGTGGCGCATCCCCTGTACAAGAAGATCGTCAAGAGAACCTATAAGCTGAAGGCCCATGACGAGCTGAACAACGCTCATGTGGGCGACAAAGTCCGCGTGATGGAAACCCGTCCCCTGTCCAAGGAAAAGCACTGGAGACTGGTGGAAGTCATCGAGAGAGCAAAGTAAGGAGGTGCCGATATGATCCAGGAAGAATCCTATCTGAAAGTAGCCGATAATACCGGCGCCAAGATGCTGAAGACCATCCGCGTGCTGGGCGGTTCCCGCCGTAAGTACGGCAACATCGGCGACGTGGTGGTTGCCTCTGTGCGCAAGGCTGCCCCCGGCGGCCAGGTAAAGAAGGGCGACGTGGTGCGCGCGGTTATCGTCCGCACCGTCCAGGGCGTGCGCCGTGTGGACGGCTCCTACGTCCGCTTCGACGAGAACGCCGCCGTCCTGATCAAGGAAGACAAAACGCCCCAGGGCACCCGTATCTTTGGCCCGGTGGCCCGCGAGCTCCGCGACAAGGATTATATGAGAATCCTGTCCCTGGCTCCGGAAGTGATTTAAGGGGGTGCCATGATGAAAAAAATGAGCATCAAGCAGGGCGATAAGGTCATCGTCCTCAACGGCAAAGACAAGGGCAAGACCGGTGAGGTCCTGACCGCCATGCCCCGTGAGGGCAAGGTTGTTGTCCAGGGCGTCAACGTCTGCTCCCGCCACACCAAGCCCCGCCAGCCCGGCGACGAGGGCGGCATCATCCAGAAGGAATGCCCCATCTACGCCTGCAAGGTCATGCGCGTGTGCCCCAAGTGTGACAAACCCACCCGTCCGGCCCACAAGCTGCTGGCCGACGGTAAAAAAGTTCGCGTCTGCAAGAAGTGCGGCGCTGAAATCTGAGCGAAAGGAGCGTATCTACTATGCCTGCTTTGAAGGATAAATATAATGCAGAAGTCGCTCCTGCTCTTATGAGCAAGTTCGGCTACAGCAGCCCCATGCAGCTGCCCAAGCTGGTCAAGGTCGTGGTCAACTGCGGCGTCGGCGAGGCCAAGGAAAACACCAAGGTCCTGGACAGCGTCGTCAGCGACATTGCCACCATCACCGGCCAGAAGCCCATCGTTACCAAGGCCAAGAAGTCCGTGGCAAACTTCAAACTCCGTGAAGGCATGCCCATCGGCGTCAAGGTCACCCTGCGTCAGGACAGAATGTGGGAGTTCATCGACCGCCTGTTCAACATCGCACTGCCCCGTGTCCGCGACTTCCGCGGCATCAGCGCCGACTCCTTCGACGGCCGCGGCAACTATGCCCTGGGCATCAAGGAACAGCTGATCTTCCCGGAAATCGAGTACGACAAGATCGATAAAATCCGCGGCCTGGACATCGTCATCGTCACCACTGCCGAGACCGACGAAGAGGCCCGTGAACTGCTGACCCTGCTGGGCGCGCCGTTCAGAAGATAACGAAAGGGAGGAGAAAACAAATGGCAAAAACATCCATGAAGCTGAAACAGCAGAGAGAGCCCAAGTTCTCCACCCGCCGTTACAACCGCTGCAAGCTGTGCGGCCGTCCTCACGCCTACCTGCGTGACTACGGCGTGTGCCGTATCTGCTTCCGGGAGCTGGCCTACAAGGGCGAGATCCCCGGTGTGAGAAAGGCATCCTGGTAATTCGCGCCAGCTGCGCCTTTGGCGGCGGAGCCGCCTGGAAAGGTCCGGCGCCGCAGGGCGAGAGAATCCGCGGCGCCCGGCCCCTTCCGCCAAACCCTGTACCGCGGCGTCAGCAGTCACGGGAATACCTGGCCGCTTTCGGTGAGCGTTCCCCTGATACTCTGACGCTTCGACAGGCGAAAACTGCCTGTAACCTTATCTTTAAGGAGGTCCATTATGCACATCACAGATCCCATTGCTGATATGCTGACCCGAATCCGCAACGCGAATTCCGCCAAGCACAGCACCGTTGATGTCCCCGCTTCCAACATGAAGAAGGCCATCGCCAAGATCCTGCTGGACGAAGGTTATATCAAGAACTACCAGCTCATCGACGACGGCACCCAGGGCGTCATCCGCATCACCCTGAAGTACAACGGCAACGAGAAGGCCCTGTCCGGTCTGCGCCGTGTCTCTAAGCCCGGCCTGCGTGTCTACGCCGGCGCGGACGAACTGCCCAAGGTCCTGCGCGGCCTGGGCATCGCGATCGTATCCACTTCCAAGGGCGTCATGACCGACAAGGCAGCACGGACTGCGCACGTCGGCGGTGAAGTCCTGGCGTTTGTATGGTAAGGAGGTAACAACATGTCTCGAGTTGGCAGAATGCCTATTACCGTCCCCGCCGGAGTGGAAGTCAAGGTTGAGGCCGGCAACACCGTCACCGTCAAGGGCCCCAAGGGTACCCTGACCCACACCTTCTCCCCGATCATCACCATCGCCCAGGAGGGCAATGAGATCCTCTGCACCCGTCCCAGCGACGACAAGGCCACCCGCGCCATGCACGGCACGGTCCGCAGCGTCCTCAACGGCATGGTCGTGGGCGTCAGCGAAGGCTTCACCAAGGAGCTCCAGGTCAACGGTATCGGTTACCGTGTGGCCAAAGAGGGCAAGAAGCTGGTGATGAACATCGGCTACTCCCATCCCGTCGTGATGGAAGAGGAAGAGGGTATCACCATCGAAGTGCCCGAGCCCAACAAGATCCTGATCAAGGGCTGCGACAAGCAGCAGGTCGGTCAGTTCGCAGCAGTCGTCCGCGGCAAGCGTCCTCCCGAACCCTACAAGGGCAAGGGCATCAAGTATGCTGATGAAGTGATCCGCCGTAAGGAAGGCAAGACCGGCGCCAAAAAGTAAAAGGAGGTGTGCCTAAATGATTAACAGACCCAATACCAACGCTCAGCGGCTCAAGCGCCATAAGAGAGTGCGCGGCAAGATCTCCGGCACGCCCGAGAGACCCCGCCTGAATGTATTCCGCAGCGAAACCAACATCTATGCCCAGATCATCGACGATGTGAACGGCAGCACCCTGGTGGCTGCATCCTCCCTGGAAAAGGGCTTCGAGTGCGACGGCGACAAGAAGGCCGTTGCAAAGAAGGTCGGCCAGATGGTGGCCGAGCGTGCCAAGGCCAAGGGCATCGAGAACGTGGTCTTTGACCGCGGCGGCTATATCTATCATGGCCGTGTCCAGGCTCTGGCAGAGGGCGCCCGTGAGGGCGGCCTGCAGTTCTAATCAGGAGGAGGAGAGAATATGCCCAGATATGAAAAACCGGCCAGCGAATATATCGAGAAACTGGTCTATCTGAACCGCGTCAGCAAGACTGTCAAGGGCGGCCGTGTCATGAAGTTCTCCGTCCTGATGGTCGTGGGAGACGGCAAGGGCAAGGTCGGTTTCGGCCTCGGCAAGGCATCCGAAGTCCCGGAAGCCATCCGCAAGGGTATCGAAGATGCCAAGAAGAATATGATTACCGTGGCAATGTCCGGGACCACCATCCCCCACGAAGTCATCGGTGAGTTCTCCGCCGGCCGCGTGCTGATGAAGCCCGCTCCCGACGGTACCGGCGTTATCGCCGGCGGCCCCGTCCGTGCCGTCATGGAAGCGGCCGGAATCAAGGACATCCGTACCAAGTGCCTGCGCTCCCACAACCCCCAGAACGTGGTTCACGCTACCTTTGAGGGCCTGATGAGCCTGCGCACCCCCGAACAGGTGGCCAAGACCCGCGGCAAGGCCGTGGAAGATCTGTAAGGAGGTCGGACGAAGAAAATGGCAAATCTGAAAATCACGCTCGTCAAGAGCCTCAACGGCAGAATCCAGAAGCATAAGGCGAACGCCGCAGCCCTGGGCCTGAAGAAGATCGGTGACTCCACCGTTCAGCCCGACAACCCCTGCACCCGCGGCAAGCTCGCCAAGATCGGTTACCTGGTTCAGGTCACCGAAGAGCAGTAAGGAGGGACTGATCCATGGAACTTCATAACCTGTCTCCCGCTCCCGGCTCCACCCAGGAAGCCAAGCGCAAGGGCCGTGGCTCCGGCTCCGGCAACGGCAAGACCGCCGGCCGCGGTCACAAGGGCCAGAAGGCCCGCTCCGGCGGCGGCGTCCGCATCGGCTTCGAAGGCGGCCAGATGCCTCTGGCACGGCGCCTGCCCAAGCGCGGCTTTAACAACATCTTCGCAAAGCCCCTGACTGCCATCAACGTCTCCGACCTGAACCGGTTTGAGGACGGCGCCACCGTCAACCTGCAGGCACTGCTGGACTCCGGCGTGCTGACCAAGTGCAAGTACGGCGTCAAGGTCCTGGGCAACGGAGAGGTGACCAAGAAACTCACGGTCCAGGCAACCGCCTTCTCCGCTTCCGCCAAGGAAAAAATTGAAGCAGCTGGAGGAAAGGCTGAGGTGATCTAATTGATCGAGACCATTCGCAAAGCATGGAAGGTTCCAGAACTGCGGAAAAAACTTCTGTTTGTTGCGTTCATCTTGATCATCTTCCGGCTTGGCAACAACATCCCGGTACCGTTCATCGACACCACTGCATTGCAGGGCTACTTCAATGCGGCCAGCAGCAGCATCCTGGGGCTGATGAACGTGATGTCCGGCGGGTCCTTCGGGCAGGCTACCATGCTGGCCCTGTCCATCCAGCCGTATATCAACGCGTCCATTATCATACAGCTGCTCACCGTTGCCATCCCTGCCCTGGAGCGGATGCAGCGGGACGGCGGCGAAGCGGGAAAGCGCAAGCTCGAATCTATCACCCGTTACAGCACCCTGGCTCTGGGTCTGCTCCAGGGCTTCGGCTACTATATGCTGATCCGCACCAATGGTTTCCTGTCCAACACCTCCGTCTGGGCGGCTGTCGTCATCGTCGCCACCTTTACGGCGGGCTCCGTCTTCGTCATGTGGATGGGGGAACAGATCACGGAACACGGTGTGGGCAACGGCATCTCTATTCTGCTGTTCGCAGGCATCATCTCCCGGCTGCCCAGCGCGGTGTTCTATATGTACACCGGCGCGAAAAACTGGGCGAACGATGTCAGCGGTGACAACGCCATCGTACTCCACCCGGCGCTCATCCCGGTGTTTCTCATCGGCATGTGCCTGATCCTGGTGTTTATCGTCTTTATCTCCCTGTCGGAGCGGAAGATTCCCGTCCAGTACGCCAAGCGCGTGGTGGGCCGGAAGATGTACGGCGGCCAGTCCACGACCATTCCCATCAAGGTGAATATGTCCGGCGTCATGCCCATCATCTTCGCCCAGACCATCGCGTCCATCCCGGCCACCATCGCCGCCTTTGTGCCCAGCCTGGCGGACAGCACCTTTATGCGGCTGTTCGACACCACCAGCGTCGTTTACTGCGTTGTCTACGCGCTGCTGATCGTGGGCTTCAGCTACTTCTACGCCACCATCCAGTTCAATCCGGTGGAGGTGTCTAACAACCTGAAGAAGCAGGGCGGCTTCATTCCAGGGTACCGTGCCGGCCGTCCCACGGCTGACTTCCTGCGGAAGATCCTCAACCGGATCACCATGTTCGGCGCGATTTACCTGGCCATCGTGGCCATCCTGCCCATCGTCACCGGCGCCATCTTCAACATCAGCGCTCTGGCCATCGGGGGAACTTCGGTCCTCATCGTGGTCTCCGTGGCCCTGGACACCCAGAAGTCCCTGGAAGCAACCATGATGATGAAACAGTACAAGGGATTCCTAGACTGAGGAGGAGTATTCGAATGAAACTGATCCTGTTAGGGGCCCCCGGTGCCGGCAAAGGCACCCAGGCCGAAATCATCAGCAAAAAGCTGAACATCCCCACGATTTCCACCGGCAACATCCTGCGGGCCGCCGTAAAGAACGGCACCCCCGTGGGTCTGAAGGCCAAGGAATATATGGACGCCGGCAAGCTGGTACCCGATGAAGTCATTATCGGCGTCATCACCGAGCGCCTGGCTGAGGCCGACTGCAAGGGCGGCTTCATCCTGGACGGCGTGCCCCGCACCATCGCTCAGGCCGAGGCCCTGGAAGCTGCCGGCATCCAGTTCGACAACGTGATCTCCCTGGAGGTCACCGATGAAGAAGTGGAGCAGCGCATGACTGGCCGGCGCACCTGCCTGGCCTGCGGCGCGACCTACCACGTGGTGGCAAATCCCCCCAAACAGAAAGGGATCTGCGACCAGTGCGGCAAGGAGCTGACCATCCGCAAGGACGACAAGCCGGAGACCGTCAAGGACCGGCTGGCCACCTACCACAAGGAGACCGAACCCCTGAAGGGCTTCTATGAAACCCGGGGCGTCCTGAAGCTGGTGGAGAACAAGGGCAGCATCGAGGCCACCAACCAGGCCATCATGGAAGCGCTTGGTGTCTAAATGGCACAGCGCATCGTCATCAAATCCGACCGCCAGGTGGAGCTGATGCGGAAGGCCGGGCGGCTCACCGCCCAGGCCCGGGCCTACGGCGCCTCTCTGGTGCGGCCTGGCATCACCACCGGGGAGCTGGACCACGCCATGCACAGCTTTATCATCAAGCATGGCGGTTATCCCTCCTTTCTCCACCTGTACGGTTTTCCCGGTACCGCCTGTATCTCGGTCAACGACGAGGTAATCCACGGCATCCCCGGGAAGCGCCGGTTGGAGGAAGGGGACATCGTCTCCATTGACGTGGGTGCCTGCGTGGGCTTTGAGGGCATCGACCCCAAGACCAAGCTGCCCATCGGCGGGTACCACGGCGACTGCGCCGGTACCTTCCCGGTGGGGCAGGTGGACGAGGAGGCCCGGCGGCTCATCGCCGTGACGGAGCAGAGCTTCTGGGAGGGCATCAAGCATGCCCTGCCCGGCAAGCGGATCTCCGACATCTCCCGGGGCGTGCAGACCTACGTGGAAGCCAACGGGTTCTCGGTTGTCCGGGAGTACGTGGGCCACGGTGTGGGCGCTCAGATGCACGAGGCCCCTGAGGTGCCCAACTATGTGATGACCCGCCGGCTGGGGGGCGATCCGCGGCTGGTCAAAAACATGACCATCGCGGTGGAGCCCATGGTCAACGCGGGGACCGTACACATCCGCCAGCTGCCCGACGGCTGGACCGTGAAGACCGCAGACGGCAAGTACGCCGCCCACTACGAAAATACCATTCTCATCACCGACGGAGAACCTGAGATTCTCACCCAGTGCGGAGATTGATATGGCAAGTGTTCAACCCTACGAAATCGTTCTCTCCCTGGCCGGACACGACAAGGGGAACCTGTTCTGCGTCATTGGCGCCGAAGGGGATTTCCTGCTGTTGGCGGACGGAAAGGAGAGAAAGCTGGACGCGCCCAAGCGAAAGCGGATGAAGCATGTCCGCGGCGTAGGAACCAGCGCACATCCGGCAATCGCACGATTGCAGAGAGGCGAGCCAGTGACCGACCGCGCCCTGCGCCAGGCATTGGCGGCCTTCCGCGTATCAGATCCTGACCGAAGGAGGCAAAGCTCTTGTCGAAAGAAGATATGATTGAACTGGAGGGTGTCGTGAAAGAGGCACTGCCCAACACCACTTTTCTGGTAGACATCGGAAAAGGCCACACCATCCTGGCCCATATTTCTGGCAAACTCAGAATGAACTATATCAGGATCCTCCCGGGAGATAAGGTGACAGTCCAGATGTCCCCTTATGATCTGACCCGCGGCCGGATCACCTGGAGAAGCAAGTAACCCGGGCACAGCACAGACCCGGGGACGCGGAGCAAGCCCTCTGGACAAGGGAACACTCCGCGCAGCAAAACAGGAGGTAAAACGATGAAAGTAAGACCGTCCGTGAAGCCCATGTGCGAAAAGTGCAAGATCATTAAGCGCAAGGGCAGAGTTATGGTGATTTGCGAAAATCCCAAGCATAAACAGAGACAAGGTTAACAAGGAGGTGTATTGATTTATGGCACGTATTGCTGGCATTGACCTGCCCAAGGATAAGCGCATCGAGATCGGCCTGACCTATATCTATGGTATCGGCCGCACCAGCGCAAAGAAGATTCTGGATACCACCGGGATCGACCCCAACACCCGTGTACGGGACCTGAGCGAAGCAGACGAAGCAGCCCTCCGTGACTGCATCCACAACGACTATATCGTGGAAGGCGACCTGCGCCGTAACGTAGCTATGGACATCAAGCGCCTCATCGAGATCGGCTCCTATCGCGGCAGCCGTCATCGTAAGGGCCTGCCCGTCCGGGGCCAGAGCTCCAAGAACAACGCCCGTACCCGTAAGGGTCCGCGTAAGACCATGGCGAACAAGAAGAAGTAAAGGAGGGATATTCTATGGCGAACAAGAAAAGAGTCGTGCGCAAGCGCAAAGACCGTAAAAATATTGAAAAGGGAGCCGTGCATATCCGCTCCTCGTTCAACAACACGATGGTGACCATTACCGACACCCAGGGCAATGCCATCAGCTGGGCATCCGCCGGTGAGATGGGCTTCCGTGGCTCCAAAAAGTCCACCCCCTTCGCTGCACAGACCGCAGCGGAGACCGCCGCTAAGGCCGCAATGGAGCACGGCCTCAAGACTGTGGAAGTCTTCGTCAAGGGCCCCGGTTCCGGACGGGAAGCCGCCATCCGCGCCCTGCAGACCGCCGGTCTGGAAGTGACGATGATCAAAGACGTCACCCCGGTTCCCCACAATGGCTGCCGTCCTCCCAAGAGAAGACGCGTCTGATCAAATAAAGGAGGATTATTACTATGGCAAGAAATACGCAGCCCATCGCCAAGCGCTGCAAGGCACTGGGCATTTCCCCCGCTGTCATGGGCTATTCCAAGAAGGTTACCGAGCGTAACGCCAAGGGTCAGATGCGCCGCAAGCAGTCTGAATATGGCCTGCAGCTGAACGAAAAACAGAAGGTTAAGTTTATCTATGGCGTCCTGGAAAAGCAGTTCCGTGCCTACTATGAGAAGGCCGCTACCGCAGAAGGCATCACCGGTGAGGTGCTGCTGTCCACCCTGGAGCGCCGTCTGGACAGTGTTGTGTTCCGCATGGGCTTCGCCATGACCCGCCGCGAGGCCCGTCAGCTGGTGAACCACGGCCACTTTACCGTCAACGGTAAAGTGTGCAACATCCCCTCCTACCTGATCAAGGCGGGCGATGTGGTCGAAGTGAGAGAACGCAGCCGTTCCTCCGTCAAGTTTAAGCGCTTCCTGGGCGAGGACGCCATCGCCGTCACCGTTCCCAGCTGGATTGAGCGTGAAAAAGATTCTCTGAAGGGCACCGTCACTCGTCTGCCCGAACGTGCGGATATCGACTTCCCTGTGGAGGAGCACCTCATCGTCGAGTTGTACTCCAAGTAATCCTGAGACCCCTTCAATATTGGTGAGCTGTTTTAACCAAGGTACCTGCTTGTACCACTGACTAGGAGGGCAAAACGAATAATGGTTGAAATCGAAAAACCCCGCATCGAATGTAACGAAAAAAACGGCGATAGTTCCTACGGCATGTATGTTGTCGAACCCCTGGAGCACGGCTACGGCACCACCCTGGGCAACGCCCTGCGGCGGATCCTGCTCAGTTCCCTGCCCGGCACCGCTGTGACCACCATTAAAATTGCCGGCGTCCAGCACGAATTCAGCACCATCCCCGGTATCAAGGAGGATGTGACTCAGATCGTGCTGAACGTAAAAGGCATTACGGCCAAACTCCACTGCACCGGCACCAAGCGGGTGTATATCCAGGCCAGCGGCGAGGGCGAAGTCACCGCCGGCGACATCAAGTCCGACGGCGAGGTGGAGATCCTCAATCCGGAGCTCCATATCGCCACCCTGGGCCCAGACGCCAACCTCAACATGGAGCTGACCCTCAGCCACGGCCGGGGTTACGTGCCCGCGGACCGGAACAAGCCGGAACAGACCATCATCGGCGTCATTCCGGTGGACTCCTTGTATTCTCCCGTCAACCGGGTGAACTACACCGTGGAAAACACCCGCGTCGGCAACATGACAGACTACGACAAGCTGACCCTGGAGGTCTGGACGGACGGCACCATCTCCGCACGAGATGCGGTCTCTCTGGGCTCCAAGATCCTCTGCGACCATCTCGTCCTGTTTACCGACCTGTCTGATACCGTGGGTACCCGCTCCACTGTGGTGGAGAAGCCGGAGACCCAGCGAGACAAGGTGCTGGAGATGACCATTGAGGAGCTGGATCTGTCAGTCCGTTCCTTTAACTGCCTGAAGCGGGCCAATATCAACACAGTGGAAGATCTGATTTCCAAGACCGAGGACGAGATGATGAAGGTCCGCAACCTGGGCCGTAAGTCCCTGGAGGAGGTCATCAACAAGCTGAATATGATGGGCCTGTCCCTGGCAAGAGAGGAAAACAACTGACCCCGTAGGAATCCCAACCACAGTATTTTTGAAAATTCGTTTCGCATCGCGAAATGTTCGTAAGGAGTGAATCACATGCCCGGTTACCGCAAACTCGGTAAGACTTCCGATCAGCGCCGTGCCATGCTGCGGCAGCTGGTGACCGATCTGCTGGAAAACGGCAGAATCAAGACCACCGTCACCCGCGCCAAAGAAGTCCAGTCCATCGCGGAGAAAATGATTACCCTGGCCAAGAAGGGCGATCTGGCGGCTTACCGTCAGGCTCTGTCCTATATCACCAAGGAAGACACCGCAAAGAAGCTCTTCGATGAGATCGGCCCCAAGTACGCTGACCGCAACGGCGGCTACACCCGTGTTGTCCGCATCGGTTTCCGCCGCGGCGACGCCGCTGAGGTTGCTTATCTGGAACTGGTGTAATCCCAGTCCATATCAGAGCAAAACAAAAAGTCCAGCTTGAAAAAGCTGGACTTTTTTAGCATGTCGACAAAGTCGCCATGCTTCGAAAAAATGCAAGCATTTTTTCGAGTCATTGCACCCTGCCTGTGCGCCGCCCCAAAGGAGCGGCACTTGCAGGCTGAGAAGTGTTCTTTCCGACGTACATGCCGTCGGAAAGAACGAATCTCACAGAGTTCCGTCATTCAAGATGACAGAACTCTGTGAGACGCTGCATTTGCGCAGCCGTTTTCAATGACAAGCGTCCAGCTTGAAAAAGCTGGACGCTTTACTTGCACAATGGGATGGAATTACCCTTTGAACCGGACGGCGGTGCCGTAGGCCATCACTTCGGCGGCGCCCTGCATGACAGAGGCGCTGGAGTAGCGGATGTTCACCACGGCGTCGGCCCCCAGGGCCTCCGCCTCCTGCTCCATGCGCTGGGTGGCCAGGGCGCGGGCCTGGTCCATCATGTCGGTGTAGGATTTCAGTTCGCCGCCCACCAGGGTCTTAAAGGACTGGGTGATGTCGCGGCCGATGTTCTTGCTCTGGATGGTGGAGCCTTTTACCAGGCCCAGGGGTTCCAGTTCCCTGCCGGGAATGTAGTCGATGTTTACCAGAAGCATAGGGAAAACTCCTTTCTCGATGGGGCGTCAGAGGGTTCGGGCCTGCTGGCAGGCTTTCAGCTGTTCCACCGCCTGGTAGTAGACCCGGAGGGAGCCGGTGCCGGACCCCAGACGGTAGGGCTTGCGGGGGCCGTGGAAGTCGCTGCCGCCGGTGACCACCATGTCCCGGGCCCGGGCGAGGGATTCCAGCAGAGCTTCCTCCTGGGCGGTGTAGCCCGAGTAGCGGCACTCCACGCCCACGGCGCCCAGGTCGTGACCGGTTTGGATCAGCCGCTCCACCCCCTCGTTGTCGTAGCCGTATTCCAGCGGGTGGGCGATCACCGCCACCCCGCCGGCCTGGTTGATGAGCCGGATGGCGTCGGCGGCGGGCAGGTGCTGCCGGGCCACGTAGTAGGGCTGGCCGTCCCACAGCCAACGGTCCATGGCCTCCGTCACCGAGCCCACGCACCCCTTTTCCACCAGCAGCTGGCCGATGTGGGGACGGCCCAGCATGGTGTGGGGGAACTTGGCCTTCAGCTCCGGGAGGGAGATGGGGAAGCCGTCGGCGGCCAGCTTATCCACAATGGCCTGATTCCGAGTCTCCCGCTCCGCCACGAACCAGTCGATCACTTCCTGGAGGGCGGGGGAGGCCGGGTCCACCAGGTAGCCCAGAATGTGGGCGCCGGTGTCCTCGTAGTCGGCGGAGATCTCGATGCCCGGGAGCACCTCCACCCCCAGCCGTTTGCCTGCCTCCAGGGCCTCGGGGACCCCGGCCACGGTGTCATGATCGGTGAGGGCCACCGCCCGCAGGTTGGAATCCCGGGCCAGCTGGACGATCTCGGTGGGGGAGAGGGTGCCGTCGGAGGCGGTGGAGTGGGCGTGGAGGTCTACCCGGTTTTCGCCGGGGGAAATTGTGCTGTGTGCCATATCAGTCCACCTGCCATCCGCTGAGATACTGTTCCTGCTCCGGGGTCAGCCGGTCGATGGTCAGGCCCATAGCCGCCAGTTTCACCCGGCCGATCTCGTCGTCAATGGAGGCGGGGACCTGGTACAGGCGGGTCTCCAGCTGGTCCCGGTGCCTGGCCAGCCACTCCAGGCTCAGGGCCTGGACGGCAAAGGACATGTCCATGATCTCCGCCGGGTGGCCATTGCCTGCCGCCAGGTTCACCAGCCGACCCTCGCCCACCACGTTCAGGGTCCGGCCGTCAGGGAGGGTGTAGCCCTGGATGTTCTCCCGGCGCACCGTCTCCTGCACCGCCATCTGCTTCAGGCTGGCCACGTCCACCTCACAGTCGAAGTGACCGGCGTTGGTGAGAATGGCCTGGTCCTTCATCACGGCGAAGTGGCGGGGGGTGATGATGTCTTTGCAGCCGGTGACGGTGACGAAGATATCGCCCACCTTGGCGGCCTCGTCCATGGTCATGACCCGGTAGCCGTTCATGGTAGCGTCCAGGGCCTTGAAGGGGTCCACCTCGGTGACGATCACGTTGGCGCCCATGCCCTGGGCCCGCATGGCGGCGCCCTTGCCGCACCAGCCGTACCCGGCGATGACCACGGTTTTCCCGGCCACGATCAGGTTAGTGGTGTCCATAATGGCGGTCCAGACCGACTGGCCGGTGCCGTACTTGTTGTCGTAGTAGTGCTTGGCCTTGGCGTCGTTCACCGCCATCATGGGGCAGGGGAGGACCCCCTCCCGCTCCCGGGCCTTCAGGCGGAGGATGCCGGTGGTGGTCTCCTCGCAGCCGCCGATCAGGCAGTCGGCCAGGTCCTTCCGGGGGCCGCCCAGCAGGTTAATCAGGTCGCCGCCGTCGTCCACGATCAGGTGGGGATGACATTCCAGGGTCTTGACCAGCAGATTTTCGTACTCCGCCGGGCTGACTCCGTACACGCCGTAGGTGTCCACCCCCAGGCTGGCCACGCCCGCCGCCACGTCGTCCTGGGTGGACAGGGGGTTGCAGCCGGTCAAGTGGACTTCCGCGCCGCCCTTGGCCAGTACCAGCCCCAGATTGGCGGTTTTGGCCTCCAGGTGGACGGACACGGCGATGCGCAGCCCGGCAAAGGGTTTTTCCCGGGCAAACCGCTCCTCAATGGAGGACAGGGCGGGCATAAAGGAGCGCACCCACTCAATTTTTGTGCGGCCGGATTCGGCCAGGGACATATCTTTGACAATACTCATGGTATTTCCTCGCTTCTATCAGTATCAGTCTGACAATCGAAAAAATTTTATCATAGCAGGGGCCATTCTGCAAGTATTTACAATTTCCTGTGGACTTTTTTCCGACAGGCGGCTAAAATGGCATTATTGTGAAATTACGAAATTCGGAGGGTTCTTTCAGTGAAAAAAATCAACTCCGCCATCGACCGCTTCTGTTATCAGCATCCCCGGTTCGGGATTCCGAATCTGATGCTGTGGGTGGTGATCGGCAACGTCATTGTCTACGTGATGGACATGATGAGCAGGGGCACCTTCAGCGCTATGCTCTCCTTTGTCCCCGCCTACATCTTCCAGGGCCAGATCTGGCGGCTGGTGACCTTCGTCCTGGTGCCCAATTACGGCTCCAACATTTTCTTCTTCGCCATCAGCGCCTATTTTTACTACTTTATCGGTTCCCGGCTGGAGAATCAGTGGGGGACGGCCCGGTTTAACTTCTTCTACTGCTCCGGCATCGTCCTGGCCATTGTGGTGGGCCTGCTGGAGGGGCTGATCGGTGGCGGCATGGCCGTGACCAGTACCATGGAGTATAACAACCTGTCCCTGTTCTTCGCCTTCGCGTCCCTGTTCCCGGACATGATGGTGCTGCTGTTCTTTATCATCCCGGTGAAGGTCAAGTGGCTGGCCTACCTGGACGCGGCCTGGCTGCTGTACGGCGTGGTGTCCCTGCTGCTGAAGGGGGCGTACATCAGCGCACTGCTGCCGGTGCTGGCGATTTTGAACTACCTGATCTTTTTCGGCGACAGTCTCATTGAGGCCCTCCGGGGCCGGGGCCAGCGGGTTCAGCACCGCTACTCCCGCCAGACCATCCACTTTAAGAAGGCCGCCAAAGAGGCTCAGCAGAAGACCGGTTATCTTCACAAGTGCTGTGTCTGCGGCCGCACCGACGCCGACTACCCCGACCTGGAGTTCCGGTACTGCTCCAAGTGCGCCGGTTACCGCTGCTACTGTATGGACCACATCAACAACCACGTCCACGTGACCGAGGAGTAGGACGGGGGCTCCGCCCCCGGACCCCGGCAAGGGCGCTGCCCTTGCATCCCGCCAGCCTTTGAAAAGGCTGGACCCAAACTTTTTTCGCTCACGCCCATTCAACGGAGCGTGGGAGTGCGCCGATTATCATCGGCGCAGGGGTTAAGAGAGAAGAAAGTTTTCGGTCAAGCCTTTTACAAAAGGCTTGTGGGTTCCAAGGGCAAAGCCCTTGGGCGCACCCCGCAGGGTGCGAAACTCCTGATGATAAGAAAAGCGCAGGAGGGTAGACCAAACTCTGTTTGGTCGTAGGGAACCCTCGCAAGGGGTTCCCTGGCGGTTACGCATATGCGTTTCTGATACGCTCCCTGTGCCCGTTAAGACGGGCACAGCCTACGCTACAAACGTGCCCCCGGCACGTTTGCTTAACGCTGCGGGGCTCCGCCCTCTGGACTCCCGCCAGCCTTTTGCACTCTGTGTAAGTTCGACTGGCCAAATCAGAGATTTGGAGTCTCACTTAAAAAGGCTGGACCCAAACTTTTTTCGCTCGCGCCCATTCAACGGGGCGTGGAAGTGCGCCGATTATCATCGGCGCAGGGAAAATAGAGATACAAAAAACGGGGCCCTTTCCATCAGAAAAGGCTCCGTTTTTAGTGAATTTATTTCCAGCAAGATTGCCTGGCGGGACGGGAACGTTCGTCCCGCCAGGACTTTGCCGGAAACATAAACAGCGGTGTTGAGCGTGAAACTCAACACCGCCTGATTTATATCAAGGCGTAACACATTTCCCCATCATAACCCTTAAAGAGAGAGAGAACCTTCGAAGCGTCGTATAAATAGAGACTTGCAAAGATTCAAAAAGGAGGGTATAATGAGTGATACGGTGCAGTCAAAGACTGTTGTGTTGAGTGCCGTGTTCACTCAGCATAGGGATACGGCGGGCCCTATCCCGCTGTATCCTGCCGCTTATTTATGTTTCCACCTTTATTTTACTTCATAGTTACTGGAAAATCAAGCCTGTTTTTAATTTTGAGAAATATGATCGCAAAAGGGAGCCTTTCAGGAGAAAAGGCTCCCTTTTGCGCTTTTGGTATCATTGGGTGTTTCGCACTCTGCGGAATGCGCCCAAGGGCTTTGCCCTTGGAACCCACAAGCCTTTTGCACTCTGCGTAAGTTCGACTTAACCAAATCAGAGATTTGGAGTCTCACTTAAAAAGGGTTGACCGAAAATTTTTTTCTCCCTAAACCCGATACGCCGATGATAATCGGCGTTTCACTCACGTTCGTTGAATGGGCGTGAGCGAAAAAAGTTTTTTGTCCCCTTTTTTTCAAAAAAGGGGCGGGGTCCAGGGGAAGAGCCCCTGGAGCGTCACCACTTGAGGTGGAGGGACTTAGTGATTTTCTGTGCAGTAGGGGTAGCGGCGAGGCCGCCGATTCCGGTTTCACGGAGGTCAGGGGGCATCTTGTCGCCGATGTCGCCCATGGCGTCGATGACCTCGTCTGCGGGGATGTGGCTGGTGACCCCGGCCAGGGCCAGATTGGCGGCGCTGATGGCGTTGACCGCGCCGATGACGTTGCGCTTCACGCAGGGCACCTCCACCAGCCCGGCCACCGGGTCGCAGACCAGGCCCAGCAGGTTGCCCAGGGCGATGGCGAAAGCGGTGGCGCACTGGTCGCCGCTGCCGCCGGAGACGCTGACCAGTGCGGCGGCGGCCATGGCGCTGGCAGTCCCTACCTCCGCCTGGCAGCCCCCTTCCGCGCCGGAGAGGGAGGCCCGGGCGGCGGTGACCTGGCCGAATCCGGCGGCGATATAGAGCCCGTCCAGAATCTGTTCCTCCGTGGCCGCCTGGCTGCGGTAGAGGGGGATGAGCACGGCGGGCAGTACCCCGCAGCTCCCGGCGGTGGGGGCCGCCACAATGCGCTTCATGCAGGCGTTGCACTCGGCGGTCTTGAGGGCCTCCTCTATGACCTCCTGAAGGTAGGGGCCGCCCAGGAGCCGGCCCGCCTGAGCGGCGTCGTGTACCTTCTGGGCGTCGCCGCCGATCAGGCCGCTGTTGGAGCGGTCGGCGGGACAGTAGTGCTCGCTGGTGTCCAGCATCACCGCCCACAGTTCCTTCATCTGGGACAGGGATGCCTCGGGGCTCAGGCCGCTTTCGGCGCTGTCGCTCTGGCAGAGAATTTCCCGCAGGGAGAGCCCCTGCTCCCGGGCCGCGCGCAGCATGGCCGCAATGCTGTCAAATGCCATCAGTCGTCCTCCTGATTAAAGATCGTGATTTTGAGAATGCCGTCGATGTGCCGGAGCCACTCCCGGATGTCGTCGGGAATGGGCTGGTCGCACTCCACCACCATGACGGCGTAGCCGCCCTCGTCGCTGCGGTAGAGCTGCATGGTGGCGATGTTGACCTGCCGCTGGGTGAGGGCGGAGGAGACCGCAGAGACGTGGCCGGGGGCGTCCTGATTGTGGACGATGAGGGTGTTGTGCTCCCCGGTGAAGTTGGCGGTGATGCCGTCGATGGAGCAGACCCGGATGCGCCCGCCCCCCACGCTCTCCGCCACAATGTCCAGGGTGCGCCCGTCCGCCCCGGTCAGCTGGAGCCGGGCGGTGTTGGGGTGGGCGCCCCGGAGGTGGAGGGTGGAGAAAGTGAAGTCCAGCCCCCGCTCCGCCGCCAGGGCGAAGCTGTCCGGGATGCGGCTGTCATCCGGGTGCATCCCCAGAAGCCCGGCGATGAGGGCCCGGTCAGTGCCGTGGCCCCGGCCGGTGAGGGCGAAGCTGCCCGCCAGACCGATCTCCGCCCGGACCGGCGGACTGCCCAGCAGCCGCTGCGCCATCCAGCCGATGCGCACGGCGCCGGCGGTGTGGCTGCTGGAGGGACCGATCATCACCGGGCCGAGGATATCAAATAAACGCATGGGAGAACCTCCTTCAGCAGGGATTGGTAAAAAACGATGCCACTATTAAAGCACGAAGGGGGAGAGAAGTCAACTTTTCCCTCCGGCCGGACCGCCGCGGTAAAAAACGGACGCCGCGGGCAGCGGCGTCCGGAAACTGACGGTTATTCCTCCTCCTCGGGCTCCGGGAGCAGGTCCACACGAATCTGCATCACCCGCATCCGGTGGATTTCGGTGACAGTGATCTGTAGGTTTTCGCAGGTAAACTGATCCCCCACTTTGGGGATGTGGCCCAGGGACTCCATAACCCAGGAGGAGATGGAGGAGAAGTCCTCCTTCGGCCGCAGGTCGAAGAGCTGAAAGACATCGTCTACACTGGCGCTGCAGTTGATCAGGTAGGAGCCGTCCTCCTGCTTGCGGATCATCTCCACTACCTCATCGTGTTCGTCCCAGATCTCGCCCACCAGCTCCTCCAGGATGTCCTCCAGGGTGACCAGGCCCTCGGTGCCGCCGAATTCGTCCACCACGATGGCCATGTGCATCTTCCGGCGCTGCATGTCGTGGAGCAGGTCGGCGATCCGGGCGGAGGCGGCTACGTAAATCACCGGGGTGACCAGGTCCAGCCAGGGATCACCGTCCTCCAGCTCCGCCTCGTGGAAGTCCCGCTCGTGGATGATGCCGATGACGGTGTCGATGTTCTCGTGCCACACCGGGATCCGGGAGAACCGGTTGGAGGAGATGAGTTCGTCCAGCTCCTCGGCGGTGGCCTGGTCGGAGATGGCCACGATGTCCACCCGGGGGGTGAGGATTTCGTCCACCTGCATGTCGCCGAACTCGATGGCGGAGCGGATCAGGCGGCTCTCGTTGGTGTCCAGGCCCCCCTCATCCTCGGCGGTGGAGACCATGGTGATCAGCTCATCCTCGGTAATCCCGGTGCCCTCCCCGGCGTGGAACAGCTTTCCGATGGCCTTCTGCCACAGGCTGAACAGGGCGGTCAGGGGGCGCAGCAATACCAATATGACCTTCAGAGAGGGGGTAACCCCCATGGCCACCGACTCGGCGTGGTTTTTGGCGAAAGTTTTCGGGGAGATCTCCCCGAAGGTGAGGATGGCCAGGGTCAGCACCACGGTGGAGAGGACGGCGCCATACTCCAGGAAAAAGCGGGTGAAGAGCACGGTACCCAGGGTGGAAGCGGTGATGTTGACGATGTTGTTGCCCACCAGGATGGTGGAAAGCAGGCGGTCAAAGTCCTCCGCCAGCGCCAGGGCAGACGCCGCCCGGCGGCTCCCGTCCTCCGCCTTATTTCGCAGGCGGATCTTGTTCAGGGAGGAAAAGGCGGTCTCGGTGGCGGAAAAGTAGGCGGAGGCGCAGAGTAATAAAACCAACGCGACGATGATGCCTATTGAGCTACTGTCCATGGGGAAATCCATCACACTCCTGTTAAATTACGCCGCGCTCCTTTGCGCGGGTCCTGTATTTTCTGTCGGGAACCGGTAGTCACTTACGGAGCCTCTGCCGGGGACTGGGGCCGGTGTACCTGGGAGTAGGCCCGCTCCAGCCAGTCTAACAGCTGCCGGTAGCCCGTCTCGTCCAGGGGAAAGGCGGCCTCGTCCAGAATCTCGCTCTCTGCCAGGCAGTACTCCCCCGTCCAGGTGCAGACGGTGAGGGCGTCCTCCTGGTCCTCCTCCCCCACCCGGGGCCGCACCCGGAAGCGCAGTTCGTCCAGGCTGCCGTAAAAGGTGTTTTTATTTCGGAAGGTATACAGATTGGGCAGATAAAACTGGTCCAGATCGGTGAGCATAGCGGTTCCTCCTATCTAGGTTAAAAGAATACCATCGTTTTGGGAAAATAGCAACAGGAAAAACCCTCTGAAAACCAAAGATCTTCAGAGGGCTTTTGAAAAGGGTTACTACAAAAATCGGCTTTTTTAGACGGGTTACTTTCCGGCGAACGCCCGGGTAACCTGGGCGATGTGCTCCGCGCACAGGCCGAACTGGCGCAGCAGGTCCGCGGCGGGGCCGGAGTGGCCGAAGGTGTCCTCGACGCCGATCCGCTTCACAGGGACCGGGCAGTGCTCCGCCACGCAGGCGCAGACGGCCTCGCCCAGACCGCCGATGACGTTGTGTTCCTCCACGGTGACGATCTTCCCGCAGTCCCGGGCGGCCTGGAGGACCATCTCCTCGTCCAGGGGCTTGATGGTGGCCAGGTTGATGACCCGGGCGTGGATGCCGGTTTCCGCCAGGGCGTCGGCGGCATCCAGGGCCTCGTGGACCATCAGGCCGTTGGCCAGGATGGCCACGTCGGCGCCGTCCCGGAGCAGCTCGCCCTTGCCGATCTGGAAGGTGTACTGGCCGGGGTCGTGGAACACCGGGGCGGCCAGCCGGGCGAAGCGCATATACACCGGGCCCACATACTCGTAGGCGGCCTTGACCATGGCGGCGGCCTCCACGTCATCCGCCGGACACATGACCACCATGCCGGGGATGGTGCGCATCAGGCCAAAATCCTCACAGCACTGGTGGGACGCGCCGTCCTCGCCCACGGAGATGCCGCCGTGGGTGGCGCCGATCTTCACGTTCAGGTGGGGGTAGCCGATGGTGTTGCGGATCTGCTCAAAAGCGCGTCCGGCGGCGAACATGGCGAAGGTGGAGGCGAAGGGGACCAGTCCCATGGTGGAAAGGCCCGCGGCCACGCCCATCATATTGGACTCGGCGATGCCGCAGTCAAAGAACCGGTCGGGATATGCCTTCTGGAAGGTGCCGGTTTTGGTGGCACCGGCCAGGTCTGCGTCCAGGACCACCAGGTTCTCCGCCACGGCCCCCAATTCCTTCAGGGCGTTGCCGTAGCTCTCTCGGGTTGCGATTTTCTTTACGTCAGCCATCTCAGTTCGCCTCCAATTCTGCCCGCAGGGCGTCCAGCTCCTGGATTCCCTGGGCGTATTCCCCGTCGTTGGGGGCCTTGCCGTGCCAGCCGGCCTGGTTTTCCATGTAGCTGACTCCCTTGCCCTTGACGGTGTGCATCAGGATCACCGTGGGCTTGCCGGAGCCGGCATTGGCGTGGAACCGGGCGAAGGCGGATTCGATCTGGTCAAAGTCGTGGCCGTCGATGGTGACCACGTCGAAGCCGAAGGCGGCGAATTTCTCATCCACCGGGGCGGTGCCCATGACCTCCTCGGTGGGGCCGTCGATCTGGAGCCCGTTCAGGTCTACGATGGCGCACAGGTTGTCCAGCTTGTAGTGGTGGGCAAAGAGACTGGCCTCCCAGACCTGGCCCTCGGCGATCTCGCCGTCTCCCAGCAGGCAGTAGACGTTCACGTCCTTGCCCAGGTGCTTGGCGCCCTTGGCCATGCCCACGGCGGTGGAGATGCCCTGGCCCAGGGAGCCGGTGGACATGTCGATGCCGGGGACGGTGTTCATGTTGGGGTGACCCTGGAGGTAGCTGTCAATGTGGCGCAGGGTGGTCAGGTCCTCTACGGGGAAGAAGCCACGGAGGGCCAGCGCCGCGTAGAGGCCGGGGGCCGTGTGGCCCTTGGACAGGACAAACCGGTCCCGATCCGCCCAGCGGGGGTTGGCGGGGTCGATCCGCAGCTCTTTGAAGTAGAGATAGGTGAACAGGTCGGCCGCAGAGAGACTGCCGCCGGGATGGCCGGATTTGGCGCTGTGGGTGGCGGTCAGAATGGACTTGCGCACGTCGCAGGCGGTCAGCTGCAACTGCCGCTTTTCTTGTTTGGTCATAACAAACTCCTCATTCCTCTTCTCAAATCTTAGGTAGTCAAGAAGTATCCTTCAATCATTCATTGTAGCACACAAAAGGGGACAGCAAAAGGGGACAAATGAAGAAAAATTTCCCCCTTTGTCCCATGGTGGTATGTGGTATAATGCAGACAATCAAAAGCGAAAGGGGTGCGTACCATGAAACCCTATGCCTACGGTGTGGACATCGGCGGCACGACCATCAAGGCGGGGCTGTTCTCCCGGGAGGGCAGACTGCTGGACCGCTGGACCCTGCCCACCCGGACCGAGGGGGGCGGGGCGGAGATTCTGCCCGATCTGGCCCGGTGGCTGAGGAAAGGCCCGGTTTCTATGGACCGGCTGGAGGGAGTGGGCGTAGGCGTCCCCGGCCCGGTGGGACCGGAGGGCATCGTCAACGGCTGTGTCAACCTGGGCTGGGGGGTGACGCCGGTGGAGCGGGAGCTGTCCCGGCTTCTGGACGGCCTGCCGGTGCGGGCGGCCAACGACGCCAATGCCGCCGCTCTGGGGGAGGTCTGGCAGGGCGCCGGAACAGGTGCCCGCAGCCTGCTTCTGGTGACCCTGGGCACCGGCGTGGGGGCCGGCATCGTAGTGAACGGAGTGATACTCACCGGCGCCCACGGCTCCGGCGGGGAGATCGGACACATCCAGGTGAACCCCGGCGAGGGGGAGCCCTGCCGCTGCGGCAAGGCGGGCTGTCTGGAGCAGTACGCCTCGGCCACCGGCATTGTGCGCCTGGCCCGGCGGCGGGGCTGGACCGGGGACCCCACAGCCAAGGCTGTGCTGGACGCCGCCAGGGCGGGAGACGCCATTGCCCGACTGGCGGCGGAGGAGGCGGGCCGGTGGCTGGGGCTGGCCCTGAGCTATGTGGCCTGCGCGGTGGACCCGGAGGTGATTCTCCTGGGCGGCGGCGTGGCCCGGGCCGGGGAGGTGCTGCTGGGGCCGGTCCGGGACCAGTACCGGAAGAGCGTGTTCCACGGGGCAGCGGAGACCCCCTTCGCCCTGGCCGCTCTGGGGAACGACGCGGGGATGTACGGGGCGGTAAAGCTGATTTTACAGCCTCAGTAGCCCTGGGCCAGTACCTCCCGGTAGTGACCGGGGTCGGTATCCCCTTCCGTGCTGAACAGCAGCACCACGGAGGTTTCGTCCAGCCCCATGGCGGCCCGGGCCTCTGCCAGATCCGGCCGCTCGGTAAGGGCCATCAGGCAGCCCAGTCCCGCCGCGCCGGACTCTCCGGACACCACGGCGGTTTCCCCGGGGCCGGGGTGGGCCAGACGGCACATGGCACGGAAGGTGACTTCATCCTGGCAGCGGAGATAGTATTCCGCCCACTCCCGGAGCACCGGCATGATCTGAGGGTTGGGAGTGCCGCAGTTGAGCCCGGCCATAGAGGTCTGGGTGTGGCCGCCGATGGTGACCAGCCGGTTCTGCCGGATGGACTCCAGGGCGCAGGCGGATTCCCAGGCCTCGACGACTGCCATGGCCGGGGGCGTTTTACAGGTTTTCGCCAGATAGGCGGCCACACCCGCGGCCATAGAGCCCACGCCGGACTGGAGGAAGGTGTGGGTGGGCTCCCCGGCCCCCAGGGCCGCCATCTGCTCCAGGGCCTCGGCGGCCATGGTGCTGTAGCCCAGGACGATGTCCCGTGGGGCCTCCTCGAAGCCCGGGACGGCGGTGTCCTGGACCAGGTGGCCCCCATGGGCCCGGGCGTAGGCGGCGGCGATGGCCACGGTGCCGTCGTAGTTCTCACGGGTGACCGTGACCTCGGTGTCCCCGATGGCCCGGATGGCCTCCACCCGGCTGTCCACCGTCCCGGCGGGCATGAACACCACTGCGTGGCCCCCCAGCAGGTGGGTGGACCAGGCCATGCCCTTGCCGTGGTTGCCATCGGTGGCGGTGACGGTGAGGGGGCGGCCCTGGGGATGGTCCCCGAAGAGCTTGTGGATGGCGTAGGAGGCCCCCAGGGCCTTGAAGGCGTTGAGGCCAAAGCGTTTCGATTCGTCCTTCAGGTAGATGCCCTTGACGCCCAGGGTCTGCGCCAGGGCGGGCAGAGGGACCAGCGGTGTGGGTGCGTAGCCCGGCAGGGTCCGGTGGAAGGCCCGGACGGCGGCGAAGGTCTCCTCGTTGCAGCAGTCGGGCAGGGTGCGCTTCCCGGCGCGGGAGTTGACAACCAGTTCCAGAATTGACATAAGCGAAAGCTCCTCTCTGTGCAGTGCAGAATGTAGGCGGTTGTTTTTTCCATTGTAGCACGGATGGGCGGAAAAACCTACCGGACAGCGCAAAAAACCACCCCAGCCCATTAGGCGGGTGTTCGTAAAACAGTTAGCCCTCCCTATGGTTTCGACCATAGGGAGGGTTTGTTATTTGCATCAAGGTTCGAAGGCTCCCTCTGATGAGGGAGCTGTCAGCGAAGCTGACTGAGGGAGAGAATACTGCACGACGTTATCGACATATTCACATACGCCTCTGAAATTGCGGTCAATATCCAAATTGCAGATTCTCATTACCCTTAGCTTCATGGTTTCCAATTCTTTGGTGCGCAGCAGGTCTTTTTCTGCTTGGTCGGGTGTGTAATGTCCGCCGCCGTCAAGTTCAATGACCAGTCCGGCTTTTGCACAATAGAAGTCTACAATGAAGTTGCCGATGGCTTTTTGCCGTTGAAAACGCACTGGGTAAGCTCTTAAAAAGTCATACCACAGTTTTCGATCCCAAGGTGTCATATTTTTCCGCAAGGCTTTTGCAAGAGGGATATTTGATTTGTTGTACTCCTTCATAGTCTCTCCCTCCGTCAAAAATCAAAGATTTTTGCCACCTCCCTCATCAGAGGGAGGCTTTGGCGCGGCGCAAAACCGCACATCGATACACTGAAAGGTGTATAGAAGTGCCCTTAATCTATTCGATAAATTGGACACTGGTTATTTGTGTTTCGGTTGCTCCGTACACCAATCTTTTGTATTGCAAAAAGGGCATACCAACCGATATTCATCACTACTGTGTTCCGTAAAGATTACTTTATACCAATTGATACAAAACTCCTTGTTACAGTGCTTGCATTTGAAGTTGTGTGATGCAATTCGTTTTGCCACGATAGTGATTACAATGATAGCAATTATAAAAGGTACTGCTATAAACAAAAAATCCATAAAGCAACCTTCTCACCAAAATTTTGATTTTTCTAAGCCATAACGCTGCCGAGCGGCACCCAATGGTGTAACGGGCATTGCCCAGCTGCCGCACGCATTGTCAGCGGCGACTCGCCACTAAATTTCGATTTGTTGAACTGTTCCTATTTTATTATGAGCTCCCTAAAAATACAACATTCGGCACAGCGAACCAAAACGCTGTGCCGAATAACTGTTTTATGACCACCGCGCCTTGGCTGGGGCGGTTCGTTTATTGGGACAGGGGTCAGGATTCCGCTTGAACTCGGTTCCGCCGCAGGGTTCGGATGATGCAGATGATGTTTCCAGTCAAAAATAGTCCACAGGCAGAAAAGGCGGGAGTTTCTAGGTGGAAGTGGAGTGGAATGATGTTCCAGAACACTTCCGGCGCCAGATAGACCAGGGACTGGGCCAGGACCAGCACACCGCCGATTCCAGCGCCCCAGATGAGGGGAACCCCGCCGTACTTGGGCAGGACTGCGGCAACCAGGTAGAAGAGGAGCGCGGCCAGAATCCCCCATGCCAGGTGCCAGAGGACTATGGGGGAAAGCCCGCCATATAACCAGTCGGTGATGCGTTGCTTCACCTGAATGGTGATCTCACCGATCGCCACGGCCAATACCAGTGGAGCAACGGCGGCAACCAGAGCGATTGACACTTTTCTTATCATAGATAAACTCCTTTTTCGTGAAATGCAGGTAGACACAGGAGCATTTAGGAACTGGTAGCGTTATTAGAAAGAGAGACACCCCAAGTACTGGTTCTCCTTTTCAGTTTTACTGTGTAGATCGCATTCACTGCATTCGTGTACAGATCTTCGACAGGGACCCAAGAGAAGGGAATATCACCAGTGGTGGCATCTTCTCAAAGGGATGTACGTTGCAAGCATTTCATACAGCCATAACATCACGCCCTCTCCATAGAAACTCAATGATAGGTGCGTATACGATGGGATTGGAGAAATGATATATTATCTTCCTACGATTTATATGAACCATGTTACAATTCTTACAGAGGGCTTGTCAAGGGATATTTTGAAAAAATAGAAGAAACAAGAAAAAGAGGGAAAAACAGTTTAACAACTGGGTTTGCGGCGGAGAAAAAGGAGCGCCGCCCCTATCGCAGCTGTGATAGGGGCGGCGTATTTGTAGTGTTGTTATGACAGCGGAATTAGTACATGCCCATGTCGCCGCCGGGTGCTGCGGGGACGGGAGCGGGAGGCTCGGGCTTGTCGGTGACGCAGGCCTCGGTGGTCAGCAGGATGCTGGACACGGAGGAGGCGTTCTCCAGGGCGGTACGGGTGACCTTGGTGGGGTCGACGATGCCTACGGAGATCATGTCACAGTAGGTCTCGTTGTAGGCGTCGAAGCCGTAGCCGGCCTTGCCGCTGTTCAGAATGCGGTCCAGAACTACGGAGCCGTCGATACCGGCGTTGGCAGCAATCTGCTTGACGGGGGCGGTGAGGGCCTTGGCGATAATGGAGATACCGGTCTTTTCGTCGCCCTCGGTGTCAGCCAGCAGGGCTTCCACGGCGGGGATGGCGTTGACATAGGCGGTACCGCCGCCGGCCACGATGCCCTCTTCCACAGCGGCGCGGGTGGCGTTCAGAGCATCCTCGACTCTCAGCTTCAGTTCCTTCATCTCGGCCTCGGTGGCTGCGCCAACCTTGATGACGGCTACGCCGCCGGCCAGCTTGGCCAGACGTTCCATGGCCTTTTCCTTGTCGTATTCAGAGGTGGTGTTCTCAATCTGAGAGCGGATCTGACCCACCCGGGCCTTGATCTCGTCGGAGTTGCCTGCGCCGTCCACGATGGTGGTGTTCTCCTTGGTGACCTTGACCTGGCGGGCGGTGCCCAGCAGATCCAGGGACACGTCGGACAGCTCAATACCGGTCTCGGAGGAGATAACGGTGCCGCCGGTGAGGATTGCGATATCCTGGAGCATCTCTTTGCGGCGGTCGCCGAAGCCGGGGGCCTTGACGCAGCAGACCCGCAGGGTGCCCCGGAGGGTGTTGACGATCAGGGTGGACAGGGCCTCGCCCTCTACGTCCTCAGCGATAATCAGCATGGGACGGCCCATCTTGGCGATCTGCTCCAGAATGGGCAGCAAATCCTGTACGTTGGAGATCTTCTTGTCGTGGATCAGGATGACGGGGTCGTCCAGGACGGCTTCCATCTTCTCGGTGTCGGTGACCATGTAGGGGGTCACGTAGCCTCGGTCGAACTGCATGCCTTCCACGACCTCGGAGTAGGTCTCAGCGGTCTTGGACTCCTCGACGGTGATGACGCCGTCGTGGGAGACCTTTTCCATGGCCTCGGCGATGAGCTTTCCGATGGTCTCGTCACCGGAGGAGATAGCGCCGACACGGGCGATGTCCTCGGTGCCGCTGACGGGCTTGCTGTTGGCTTTGATGGCCTCGATAGCGGCCTTGGTGGCCTTGGCGATGCCTTTCTTCATGATCATGGGGTTGGCGCCTGCGGCCAGGTTCTTGATACCCTCGGTGATGATGGACTGGGCCAGCAGGGTGGCGGTGGTGGTGCCGTCGCCGGCCACGTCGTTGGTCTTGGTGGCCACTTCCTTGACCACGGATGCGCCCATGTTCTCAAACGGGTCGTCCAGCTGAATTTCCTTGGCGATGGTGACGCCGTCGTTGGTGATCAGGGGGGTGCCGTATTTCTTATCCAGGATCACGTTGCGGCCCTTGGGGCCCATGGTGATTTTAACGGTATTGGCCAGCTGGTCTACGCCGGACTGGAGTGCGCGGCGGGCTTCTTCGCCGTAGTTAATGAGTTTTGCCATAATGAATACCTCCGAATGTTGAGATGAATCTATAACGTAGTTGGGGTGGCGGGATTATTCCACAATGGCCACGATGTCGCTCTGACGCACGATGGTCAGCTCTTCGCCGTCGATCTTGACCTGGGTGCCGGAGTACTTGCTGGTGATGACGTGGTCGCCCACCTTGACGGTCATGACCACTTCCTTGCCGTCCACC
Organism: Clostridiales bacterium; assembly: GCA_003150485.1. Classification (GTDB taxonomy): domain Bacteria; phylum Bacillota; class Clostridia; order Oscillospirales; family Oscillospiraceae; genus Onthomonas. The sequence continues at coordinate 209,193 of QALX01000009.1, read as the reverse complement.
ATGCCGCCGGGGCCGACGGCCAGGACTTCTGCCACGTCGGGCTTTTCCTTGGCGGAGCCGGTCAGGATGATGCCGCCCTTGGTGGTTTCTTCTGCTTCGACCATTTTTAAAATCACACGGTCAGCCAGAGGTTTCAGTTTCATTTTGGATTGCCTCCTTATAGAAAATCATATTTATAAACAAAAGAAAGAATTGGTCTGGCACTCGAAACACATGAGTGCCAGGTACAGCTATTATAATAAAACACCGGGGCGAAATTAGCAAGTGAAAATTTTTTAAATTTTTTGTGAATTGCCCGGTTGCTTTTATTTACTATAGTATTATCGCTTATAATCTTTATCAAACTCTTAATTTCTCTCTTTTTCAGGCTTTTAAAAACAAAATTAGAATCAGGCGTCAGCAATATCACAAAAAAGGATGACGGAGCTGCGCTGTTTTTTAGCAGACCGGGCGAAAGAGGGCGAAAGGCGGCCGAAGAGCGCAAAAAACGCGGAGCACCGGACAAGCGGTGCTCCGCGTACTGCGAAGGGGGATCGGGTCAGCCCTGAGACTCCTGTTCCGGGGCGGCTGCCGCGGCAGAACCGCCCTGATCGGGGTCCAGGGTCAGGGTGGGGGTGTAGCTCCTGGGGAGGTCAGGGGCCTGGGGGACCGGGTCCGGCTTGGGGATCTTCATGCTGCCGGCCAGGCCGTCCCGGGAGAGCATCTTCTCCATCACGGCGATGTCGGCGGAGATGTCGATCATGTCCCCCTCAAAGAGCTTGTCCAGCTGGGCCTCGAACCCCTCCACCACGCTGTCCATAATGGACTCGATCCGGGCCTTGGTGGCGGTGACGTTCTCCCCCTGGATGCCCTGCTGGTCCAGCTCGGCGTAGGTACCCAGCAGCTTCAGGGTGGTGGGCAGGTAGTAATCCAGGAAGGTGTGGAGCTCGGCGGACTTTTCCGGGTGCTTCTCCAGGTGCTCCAGGATGTGCTGGGTACACTCCTCGATGCGGTCGATTTTCCGGCTCATCTCGGCGCCGGGGATGGCGTCGTTGGCCCGGCGGATCTCCGCCAGCAGCTGCTGGTCCGGGTCCACTGCGGCTTTTTTCTCGGGCGCGGGCCTGGGCGGAGCCTGGAAGCCGTCGCTGTCCAGGATGAGCTGGCCGGTGGCCATATTAATGTAGGCGTTTTTCCCCAGGTAGCCGCCGTCGATCAGGTCCTGAATGTCGTCGCAGGCCCGGGAGTAGCTGGTGGGAAAGGCGGCGGCCAGGGCGCGGATGTCGATGGTCTTCTGATTGCCCACCATGGTCAGGAACTTGCGCAGGCGGCGGGCCTGGCGGTGCTTGATCCGGCCCCAGGCAAAGAGACCGCAGCCCACGCCGGTGCAGATGAAGGGGACGACGGCCTCCCGGATGGCAAACCACAGGTCGCCGGGCATCCAGGTGAAGAAGGACTGGCAGGCGCCGATGCCGAAAAGGATGGCGAGGATGGCCCCCAGAACCGTCTGCCAGGTGCCGCTGGCAATCCGGGAGGGGGAGCGGCGGCCGCTGGCGGCGCCCTTAGCGGCGCCGGACCGGGTGGTGGAGGAGGCACGGCGGGTCTGCTGAGCCTGGCGGGGCGGCGTTTTAGACGCGGCGGCCTGGGCCTGCTCCGGCGGGCGGTAGGCCTGCTGTCCGGGGTGGCGCTGGGCCATCTCGTCCAGGGAGCTGAGCCAGTCCCGCTTGGCCTCCCGAACCTTGTCGGACTGGGAGAGCTTATAGATCAGCAGCCCCACGCCCACCGGCCAGAACACTGCGAAGGCGATGATAATAAACAGCCAGGACGGGTCGAAGGAGTTGTTGTTGTTATTTCTGTTGTAGTCAGACATGGTATCCTCCTGCGTACCGAAAAAAGATACGGTAATGATCTTTAACAGTATACTATAAAACGGGAAAAGTGCAACGGCCTAAAGGAATTTTTAAGAAAATACCAATCTTCCTTTTAGACGAAACGGGGGAGCGGAAGGAGGGAAAAGGGAGGGAAATCGAAAAAAATATCCCCCAGGGGGGCTTCCGCCGGGCGCTTCACTGCGGTACTATGCTAGTATCACGAATCTGTACCGGCCGGAGCAGAGATCCCAAGAGACAAGGAGAATGGAACGATGATGTGGAAAAGAACGGCTGCCGCCCTGCTGAGCGGCGCGATGACCCTGGGCCTGCTGACGGGCTGCGGCGGCGCACCGTCTGCCAGCTCCGGTTCCGGCGCCGCTTCCGCTCCTGCTGCGGCAGAGGGCATGGACAAGAGCGACACCCTGATCTACGGGGCGGAGTTTATGGACGACACCCTGAACCCCATGCTGGACTCCCAGGACTGCGGCCCCATGCTGTACCGGGGCCTGATGCGGACGGACGAGGACTGCAACCCCCAGTGCGACCTGGCCACGGACTATCAGGTCAGCGACGACCTGCTGGAGTACACCTTCACTCTCCGGGACGGCGTGAAGTTCCACGACGGCACCGACCTGACGGTGGAGGACGTGATCTTTACCATCAAGACCGTGATGGAGGATCAAACCAACTCCGCCCTGCGGGAGGACTTCAGCCTGGTGGACAAAGTGGAGAAGGTGGACGGCGCCACCCTGAAGATCACCCTGAAGGAGCCCTTCCCGGCCCTGCTGGATAAGCTGACCATCGGTATCGTCCCCGCCCACTGCTTCAAGGAGGGGGAGGATATCAACACCGCCGCCTTCAACCAGAACCCCGTGGGCTGCGGCCCCTACCGGTTCGTCAGCTATGAGGCCGACTCCAAGCTGGTACTGACCCGGTTTGACGACTACTATGGCCACAAGGCCAAGATCAAGAACATCGTCTTCACCTACCTGCCCGACTACAACGTCCGGGCCCTCCAGCTTTCCACCGGCGAGGTGGACCTGGCCTACGTGGAGCCCAGCCAGGTGGAGGAGCTGAAAAAAGAGGGCGCGGACACCGCCGTCTATGAGATCACCACTGCCGACTACCGATGCGTGATGTTCAACTTTGCGGCCACCGATGTCTTTGCCGACAAAAAGGTGCGGCAGGCCCTGTGCTACGACACCAACCGGCAGGCGGTGGTGGACTCTATCGTCCACGGCTACGGCGATGCCGCCTATACCCCCCTCCAGCGGAACGAATTCCGGACGGATGACGTGGAGCGGTACGACTACGACCCGGAACGGGCCGCGGCCCTGCTGGACGAGGCGGGCTGGACCGACAGCGACGGCGACGGCATCCGGGACAGGGACGGAAAGAAGCTGAGCTTTACCCTGACCGCCCCGGTGACCGACGAGGTGCGGGTCAACATCGCCACCTACCTGGTGGAGGAGTGGAAGCAGTTGGGGATTGACTGCAAGGTGGATGCCCGGGACTGGAGCGCCATCGACATCGCCCAGTGTGACGCCTTTGTCCTGGGCTGGGGCAGCCCCTTTGACGCGGACAACGACACCTACCGGCTCTTCACCACCAACGGCTCGGTGAACTACGGCGCCTACAGCAACCAGACCGTAGACGAAACCCTGACCCGGGCCCGGGTGACTGCGGACAAGAAAGAACGGTACGATGCCTACAAGACCTTCCAGAAAGCCCTGGCGGAGGACCCGGCCTACGACTTTATCTGCTACCTGACCGCCCTCTACGGGGCCAACAGCCGGGTGTCCGGCATCAACACCCAAAAGACCCTGGGCCACCACGGCGCGGGCATCTTCTGGAACATCGAGACGTGGGAGCTGAATTAACAACCGACCATGGGCAAATACATTGTAAAACGAATCCTACAGAGCGTTCTCGTCCTGCTGCTCATGAGCGGCTTCGCCTTCGCCCTGATCAACGCGGCGCCGGGGGACCCGGCCGCCGCCATCTACGGCGGCCAGATGGACCGGCTCACCCCGGCGGAGCGGGAGCGCATCAATGAAAATCTGGGGCTGGACCAGCCGGTGCTCATCCGCTACGGCAACTGGCTCCGGGAGGTGGCCGCCGGGCGGCTGGGTTACTCCTACGCCAGCGGCGAGAGCGTCAACGCCATTCTGGCCCAGCGCCTGCCCAACACCCTGGTGCTCTTCGCCCTGTCCTTCTTCCTCGCCGTGGTTCTCGCCCTGGCCCTGGGGCTGTGGGCGGGGATTCACCCGGGGTCCCGCCTGGACCGGGGGATCACCGTGGCCAGCATCGTGGCCAACGGGGTCCCCAGCGTCCTGGTGGCCATCGGGCTGATCTTCCTATTCTCCGTCCAGCTGGGGATTTTGCCCTCGTCGGGGACCTCCTCGCTGTTTACCGGGGGGGTGGGGGACCGGCTGCGCCACCTGGTGCTGCCGGTGATCACCATCGTCCTGAGCCACGTGGGCTCCTTCTCCCGGTTCATCCAGGAGGGGATGAAGGAGGAGCTGGGCAGCTACTACGTCACCGTGGCCCGGGCCAACCGGGTCTCCCCGGGCCGTATCTACTGGGGGGCTATGAAAAACGCCCTGGTCCCCTTTGTCAACTACGCCGGCACCCATGTGCCCTCCTTCTTCTCCGGCTTCGTGGTGGTGGAGACCGTGTTCGCCTACCCGGGGCTGGGGAATATGATCGTGGGGGCCATCCCCACCAAGGACTATCCGGTGTTGATGGGGGGGATTATCATCACCGGCCTGGTGGTGATCCTGTCCATGCTGGCGGTGGACCTGATCGACCTGGCCCTGAACCCCAAGCTGAGAAAGTCGGTGACGGGATGAAGCGGCGGAAACCACACAGCAACCGGTTTTGGGTGCTGCTCTTTCTGGGGATCGCGGCCCTGTGCCTGCTCTCCCCCCTCTTTACCGTGTACGGCCCCACCGAGGTGGACCTGGGCCGGGTGCTCCAGGCCCCCGGCGCCGCCCACTGGTTCGGCACCGACAGCCTGGGCCGGGACGTGTTCGCCCGGGTCCTCTACGGCGGGATGGTGTCCCTGGGGGTGGCGGCGGTGACCACCGCGGCGGCCCTCCTCATCGGCCTGGTCTACGGGGGCGTCAGCGGCTACGTAGGGGGCCGGGTGGACAACGTGATGATGCGGGCAGTGGACGTGGTGTACAGCATCCCCTCCACCATCATTGTGCTGGCCTTCCAGATGGTATTCCCCAACCAGATTCTGGGACTGATCATCATCATGAGCCTCACCAGCTGGATGACCACGGCCCGGGTGATCCGGGGCCGGTTCCTGGAGCTGAAAAAGACCAACTTCGTCCTGCTGGCCCAGGGGCTGAACATCCCCAGACGGGTGATCCTGTTCCACCACATGGCCCGGAACAGCCTGTCCAGCCTCATCGTCATCGCCACCTTCACCTTTGCCAGCGCCATCGTCACCGAGACCGCCCTGAGCTACCTAGGGGTGGGGATTCCCATCGACGTCCCCTCCTGGGGCAACATGATCAACAACGCCCAGAGCTATATTTTGGCCGGGCGGTGGTGGGTGGTGCTGTTCCCGGGGATTTTCATCATCGTCAGCTCCCTGTGCGTCAACTTCACCGGGGAGTATCTGAAACAACAATCTGTATTGTGAGGAAGAAAAACCGTATGTTGGACGACAAGCATATTAAGGAAGAAATTGCCGGGAACTGGGACCGGGCCTCGGAGACCTATGACGACTGCTACGCCCACGGCATCAAAAGCGAGGCCGAAACCCGGGAGTGGCTGCGCCTGCTGGACCAGCTGGTGGAGCAGGGGGAGACCCCCCGCCAGGTGCTGGACGTGGGCGCGGGCACCGGAATTATCACGCTGCTGCTGGCCCGGCTGGGGCATCAGTGCAAGGGCCTGGATCTATCGGAAAACATGCTGGCCGTGGCCCGGCACAAGGCGGAGGCGGCGGGCCTGGACAACGTGACCTTCGCCGTGGGGGACGCCGAGGACACCGGAGAAGCCAGCGGCAGCTACGACGTGGTGATCAACCGGCACCTGGTCTGGACCCTGCCCCACCCGGAGCAGGCCATCGCCGAGTGGAAGCGGGTGCTCAAGCCCGGCGGGAAGCTGATTGTGCTGGAGGGCAACTGGCACTACAACCGGCTGCCCGACCGGATCAGCGTGTTTTTCGGCCGGTGTCTGCTGAGCCTTCAGGAGCGGCGCAACGCCTTCTCCCATCAGGGGGACTACGGCGAGGAATTGAAGGCATCTCTCCCCATGCTCCAGAGCCGCAACGCCAGGCGGCTGGCCCAGATGCTGCGGGAGGCGGGGTTTGCCTCGGTGGAGGTGCTGCCCATGACCCGGGTGGACCGGACGGAGAAGGCTGCCATGCCCCTGGGCTACCGGCTGCTGAATCCCCACAAGCGGATGGCCTTCGTGGCTGTAAAAGATGAGCCGTGAACGGGGCGATTTTGACGGCGGAGGGGCTGACCCTGTCCATCGATGGGGTGGAGCTGCTCCACAACGTGCATTTTTCCGTCCCGGCAGGGAAGATCACCTGCCTGGTGGGGGAGAGCGGCAGCGGTAAGAGCCTCACCATGGCCGCCCTGCTGGGCCTGCTGCCCGAGGGGGCGGAGCTGGCTCCGGAGAGCCGGGTGACCTTTCGGGGCCAGGGGATGTTCTCCATCTACCAGGACCCCATCAACTCCTTTAACCCCTCCATCCGGGTGGGGAAGCAGCTGTACCAGATGGCCAGAGGGAATCGGAAGGTGGAGCGGAAGGCGTTTGAGCGGGGCATTGCGGAGGTGATGGGGCGGCTGCGGCTGGCCCGCCCGGAGGTCCTATTGAAGAAGTACCCCTTTGAGCTCTCCGGCGGGATGCTCCAGCGGCTGATGATCGCCTGCGCCATCTACGTGGCGCCGTCCCTGATTCTGGCCGACGAGCCCACCACCGCCCTGGACGTGAGCGTGCAAAAGGAGATTATGCGGGAATTTCGGGCCATCAACCATGAGCTGGGGATCACCATCCTGGTGGTGACCCACGATTTTGGCGTGGTGGCGGAGCTGGCGGACCAGGTGGTGGTCCTGCGCCAGGGCGCCGTGATAGAGTCCGGCGACGTGTTCCGCATCTTTGACCACCCCCGGGAGGCATATACAAAAGCCCTCCTGGCGGCCAGCGTAAAAAGCGCAGAAGAGGAAAAGGAGGAAGAGACATGATGCTGCGGTGCGAACAGCTGTGTAAATCCTACCGCCGGGAGCAGGTGCTCCGGGACGTGACGTTGGAGCTGCGGCCCGGGGAGATTCTGGGCCTGGTGGGAGAGAGCGGCTGCGGCAAGAGTACCCTGGCGCGGCTGCTGTGCTGCTACGAGCGGCCCACCTCCGGCCAGGTGCTGTTCCGGGGCCGGGACGCCCACCAGGGCGGCCGCCGGGCGCGGCGGCAGTTCCACCGGGCCTGCCAGTTGATTTTGCAGGACAATCTCACCTCCCTGGACCCCACCATGACCGTGGGGGCCACCCTCCGGGAGGCGGTGCGCTATAACCGGGACTGGGACCAGGCCCGGAGCGAACGGGAGATCGGGGCCATGCTGGACCGGCTGCTGCTGGAGCGGACGGTGCTGCAAAAGCGCCCCATCCAGCTCAGCGGCGGCCAGCGGCAGCGGGTGAATATCGCCCGGGCCCTGCTGGTAGACCCTGAGGTGCTGATCTGCGACGAGATCACCTCCAGCCTGGACGTGCTCACCCAGTACCGGCTGCTGGAGCTGCTGCGGCAGCTCAACCGGGAGACCGGCCTGCCCATGCTCTTCATCTCCCACGACATCCAGGGGGTGAAGCGGGTCAGCGACCGGGTGCTGGTGATGCACCGGGGCCAGATCACCGAGGAACTCCACAGGGCGGATGGCTTTGCCTGTTCCGGTACCGCCGCCCGGCGGCTCTTTGCCGCCCTGCCCATCGACCACCCCGGAAAACGCCAGGGGCTGGCCCGGCACTTCGCGGGGCCGCTGTTCTCCGGCAGAACGCCTGTGGCATGTCCCGCGGAGCGGTAGAAGAATCCAAAACCAGAAGACCACGTCATTCTGTAACAGGCAGAGTGGGTGGTCTTTTGTCTCGAGTGTTGTTGCGAATCGAAAAGGCCGGAAAGGAATTACTTGACATTGTTTTAAAAAGCTGGTAAACTAAATAAGTTAAATCTTTAACAAAATGCTGTTTTTTCGGGGGGATTGTCTAGACCCTGTGGACAACGAGTGAAAAAATGAAGATTTTTGGAGTCATCATACATGAGAAAGACAAAAGAAGATACCCAGATTACCAAGGATCAGATTCTGCGCGGATCGTTTGAGTGCTTTGCCAACAGAGGGTATGACTGGACCACCATTGAGCGGGTGGCCAAGCAGGTTGGCGTGTCCAGAGGCACCATTTACTGGCATTTTTCCGACAAAAAAGCCCTGTACCGGGCCACGGTGGACTACGTGATCGCCCACGCCGATATGGGGGTCTATGCCCGCCAGCTGCCCCAGACCATGCCGCTGGAGACGTGCCTGGTGGACATCTTCCACCTGATTATCCGGGACAACAAGTATGTGGATTTTGAGTACAAGGCCATTGCCTTTGCCAGCGACAAGGAGGAGTTTCAGGACACCATCGACAATCTGGTAGACATGAAGCGGCGGCTCTATGACTTCTTCTGGGAGAAGTGCGACCAGCAGATTACTGCCCGCCATCTTACCGGCGAGAACCCGAGCTTCTATGCCGACGCCCTCTTCCTGCTGCTGGAGGGCATGTTCATGACCAAGAACCTGAATCTGCCCATCAGCCTGTCCGGCGATTGGATTCAAAAGCACGTGCATGCCACCATAGCGCCGCTGGTGGAGGAGCAGGAACAGGCGGCAACTGAATAAGCGGAACGAAACCGGTCAGACGGATCAAAGTGGGGTCTGGCCGGTTTTTTTGCGGAAACGGCACCGGAACTGGCAGCCGGGCGGGAAGAGAAACAGAGATATGTGCAGGATGCATTGGATGTGAGGGATGTGGTGTGCAGATAGACGGAAAGAGGGGAGGGAAGCCCTTTAAAAATGTAAAATCAGACGGCGTTCCGGGAAAAGTGGGGCGGGATACCGTTGTTTCCTTGTGGGATGTCCTTTAAACTAAGGGAAAAGGTCAGTTTATAATAGGCCGTACTGCTGGCAGAAGCGGACCGGCCGTTCCAATCTGGCCCTGCGGATCAATATTAAGAAAGGAAGATGTGATTATGGGAAACATCCTTGGTTCACCCTGTAAAATCGGGACGCTGGAGATTAAAAACCGGATCGTCTTTGAGTCCATCGGCAACGCCCTGTCCGAGCTGGACGGCACCGTCAGCCAGGCAGACATCGCCTTTTACGCCGAGCGGGCAAAAGGCGGCGTGGGCCTGATTATGAGCGAGGCCATCTCCGTGGACTCGGTGACGGGCCGTGCCAACCCCCGGAACCTGTGCATTGACGACGACGCCCAGATTCCCGGCTATCAGAAGCTGATGGAGGCCCTGCGGCCCTATCAGTGTGCCTTCTTCGTGGAGCTGTACCACCCGGGCCGCCAGGGCATGAGCATGTTCAACGGCAACCGGAAGATGCCGGCCCCCAGTGCCATCGAGTGTCAGTGCGTCCATGAGCCGGTCTACGAGATGTCCCTGGAGGACATCGCCTACGAGATCCAGAAGTACGTGGATGGTGCGGTGCGCTGCCAGAAGGCCGGGGTGGACGGCGTGATGATCCACGGCGCCCACGGCTACCTGGTCAACCAGTTCCTGAGCCCCCACACCAATCACCGCACCGACGCCTACGGCGGCAGTGTGGAAAACCGGGCCCGCTTCGCCCTGGATATCATCCGGGGCATTCGGGAGGCCTGCGGCCCCGATTATCCCATCGCCATCCGGATCAGCGCCTGTGAGTACCTGGATTATATCGGCCTGCCCCGGGAGGAGGGCATCACCCTGGAGCTGTCCAAGGAGTACTGTAAGCTCTTTGAGGCCGCCGGCGTGGACCTGATCGACGTGAGCGCCGGTATCTACGAGACCATGAACACCGCCTGGGAGCCCGCCGGCTTTGACCAGGGCTGGAAGGCGGAACTGGCCGCCGGTATCCGTCAGGTGGTGCAGGTCCCGGTGGTCTGCACCGCCCTGATCCGGGACCCGGCCTATGCCGAGGAACTGCTGGAGACCGGCGTGTGCGACTTTGTGGGCTCCGCCCGTGCCCACCTGGCCGACCCGGAGTGGGCCAGAAAGGCTATCGAGGGCAAGGGAGAGCCGGTGCGCAAGTGCATCTCCTGCCTCAACTGCATGAAGGGCCTCATGGGCGGCACGGGCATCCACTGCGCCGTCAACGCCCAAGCCTGCAATGAGGTGGAGCGCTGCGACCTTCGCCGGGACGGCGCGGGCCGAAAGGTGGCCGTGATCGGCGGCGGCGCCGCTGGTCTGGAGGCGGCCCGGGTCCTGGCCCTGCGGGACTTCCAGGTGACCCTCTTTGAACAGCGGGCCGAGCTGGGCGGCGACATGATCTACGCGGCGGAACCGCCGAAGAAGGATAAGATTCTCTGGTACGTTCAGTACCAGCGGGATGAGATGGCCCGGCTGGGCGTAGACGTGCGGCTGAACACCAAGGCTACGCCAGAGGACGTGGCGGCGCTGGAGCCCTATGCGGTGCTGGTGGCCGCCGGAGCGGAGCCGCTGGTGCCCCAGTCTATCCCGGGCATCCAGGGCGCCCAGGTCTGCACTGCCATCGACGTGCTGGCGGGCCGCCGGACCCTGTCCGGCCAGCAGGTGGTGGTCATCGGCGCCGGCATGACCGGCCTGGAGACTGCGGAGTACCTGTCGAGCCAGGGCAACCAGGTCTCGGTTTACGACCTGCTGCCCGAGGTGGCCGCCGGAGAACACTTCCAGAATATCATTGACGTGGAAAAGCGTCTGGAACATGTGCCCCAGCACACCGGCCACCGGCTGGTGGAGATCACCGGCGAGGGCTGCCTGTTTGAGGACACCGCCGCCGGCAAAGAGGTGAAGGTCCCCTGCGATGCGGTGGTGCTGGCCATGGGTATGCGCCCCAACCAGGGAATTGCAGACCAGTTCCGCGCCTTCCCCAACTGCCAGGCCATCGGCACCTGTGTGGCCTACGGCAACATCGCCTGCGCCGTAGAGAGCGGGTTCCTGGCAGCGTATCAGCTGGACTGAGACCGGACAGGGGATGACTCTGCCCGGCCTGTAAGTCAACCTCCTGATTGAAAAGGGACAGCCCCCGGAGATGCACTTGTGCATCATCTGGGGGCTGTCTGTGCGTTGTCCGGCGTCAGGCTTTCCAGAGCAGGTGAATGTTGCAGTAGGCGTAGGCGGCCACCACCGCGTCTCCGGGGGAGATAAGGAAGGTGGTCCGGGGAGCATCACCGGGCTTCAAGTAGTTGACCTGGAACCCCCGGCGGGTCTGGAGACAGACCCACTCGATGTAGTGCTCCTTTACCATGGGATGGGGGCGCCGGCTCACGTCCACCACCACGGTGCCGCCGCCGGTCTGGGTGACCACAGGGATGTGGACGTCCGGACTGCCGCAGGTGTTGGGGTGCAGTTCCTCCATGGCCCGGCAGCAGCAGGGGGCGGGGGGCTGCGTCCGGTTGAGAAAGAGCAGCTGGTTGCCGCAGTGAGGACAGGCGTAAAACTTCAGTTGCATGGCGGTACCTCCCGAAACAGTTGTGTTTCAGTTTATTTGCGGCGGGGGCCGGAGGTGCCTGCCCGGAAAAAATAAAAAAAGGGGGTTGACAAATGGGGGTTAGCAGAGGTAAACTAACGGCGGTTAGAGAAATCTAACCCTTGATTTTTCAAAGAAGTTAGTTTTTGCTAACTGTGTGTGACGACCAAAAGGAGGGAGTGTATGGTGCCGTTGACTTTGACGGAGATCGGCGTGGAACAGGTGATTCAGAGGATCGGCGGGAAGCCGGAGGTAAAAAAACACTTGGAAAACCTGGGGTTTGTGGCTGGCGGCAGTGTGACCGTACGCAACATGCTGGGCGGCAGCGTGATTGTCAGCGTAAAAGAGGCCCGGGTGGCCATCAGCGAGGAGCTGGCCCGGAAAATCATGGTTTAAACGGGAAAGGGAGGAGCGCGTGTGAAGACACTCAGAGAGACGAAAATCGGCGGCACCGTCCGGGTGGTGAAACTCCACGGAGCGGGGGCGGTCAGACGCCGGATCATGGACATGGGAATCACCCGGGGCGTAGAGGTCCATGTGCGCAAGGTGGCGCCCCTGGGCGACCCGATTGAGGTGACCGTGCGGGGGTATCAGCTGTCCCTCCGCAAGGGTGATGCGGAGATGATCGAGGTAGAATAACGGGGGAATGGACGGGGAGATGCCCCGTTGTTTCCGCCTGTAAGGTTAGCGTATGCTAATGACTAGATGGAGAGGAGCGGCAACCGAATGGAAGTGAGAATCGCCCTGGCGGGCAACCCGAACAGCGGCAAAACCACCCTGTTTAACGCCCTGACCGGTTCCAATCAGTTTGTGGGGAACTGGCCCGGGGTCACCGTGGAGAAGAAAGAGGGCAGGCTGAAAAAGCACGGCGATGTGATCATCACCGACCTGCCCGGTATCTACTCCCTGTCCCCCTACACCCTGGAGGAGGTGGTGGCACGGAACTACCTGATCGGGGAGCGTCCCGACGGGATTCTGAACATTGTGGACGGCACCAACCTGGAGCGCAACCTGTACCTGACCACCCAGCTCACTGAGCTGGGGATTCCAGTGGTAGTGGCGATCAACATGATGGACGTGGTCCGGAAAAACGGAGATCAGATCAACATAGAGGAGCTATCCCGGCAGCTGGGCTGCAAGGTGGTGGAGCTCTCCGCCCTGAAGGGGGAGGGCGTCCAGGCCGCGGCAGAGGCGGCCATCCAGGCGGCTCGGAGCGGCAAGAAGATGATCCCCATGCACACCTTTTCCGGTACCGTGGAGCACGCTCTGGCCCACATCGAGGAGGCGGCGCTCCACGACCTGCCGGCCCAGGAGCAGCGGTGGTACGCCATCAAGATTTTTGAGCGGGACGAGAAGGTCCTGGCCCAGTTGAAGCTGGACCCCGCTGTCCTAAGCCACATCGAGGAGGACATTCGGGCCGCCGAGGCGGAGTGGGATGACGATGCCGAGAGCATCATCACCAATGAGCGGTATGTGTACATCGCGGGCATGATGAAGGGCTGCTGCCGGAGAAAGGGGGCCGGGCAGCTGACCACCTCGGATAAAATCGACAAGGTGGTGACCAACCGGTGGCTGGCCCTGCCCATCTTTGCCCTGATTATGTTCATTGTCTACTACGTCTCGGTGTCCACCGTGGGCACCTGGGCCACCGACTGGGCCAACGACGGAGTCTTTGGCGACGGCTGGCACCTGTTTGCCATCGGCTCCTCGGACTACGCCGCCGCCGCTGACGAGTATGTGGAGCCCGGCGCCGTCAAGGACGCCTTTCTCCAGGCGGCCGCCGAGGCCGGTGCTGTAGACGAGGCCGATTCCACTGAGGAGGAGATTGTGCTCCTGCCGGATCAGGCGGCTGCGGTTACCGCTACGGCCTACCTCTACGATGACAACGGCAACGTAGAGAAGGAAATTCCCGTCACCTATGACAGCTATCTTGAGGTGGCGGACCTGGAAGAACCTGACCCCGCAGACTACGGCGTGTGGGTGCCCGGCATCCCGGTGCTGCTGGGGGGCTGGCTGGAGCAGGTGAACTGTGCGGACTGGCTCCAGGGCCTGATCCTGGACGGCATCGTGGGCGGCGTCGGCGCGGTGCTGGGGTTTGTACCCCAGATGCTGGTGCTCTTCCTCTTCCTTGCCTTCCTGGAGAGCTGCGGCTATATGGCCCGGATCGCCTTTGTCATGGACCGGATCTTTCGGAAGTTCGGCCTGTCCGGCAAGAGCTTTATCCCCATGCTGGTGGGAACCGGCTGCGGCGTCCCCGGCATCATGGCTTCCCGTACCATTGAAAACGAGCGGGACCGCCGGATGACCATTATCACCACCACCTTTATCCCCTGCGGAGCCAAGCTGCCCATCATTGCCCTGATCGCCGGCGCCCTGTTCGGCGGCGCTCCCTGGGTGGCCCCCAGCGCCTACTTTGTGGGGGTGGCGGCCATCGTCCTCTCCGGCATCATCCTGAAAAAGACCCGGATGTTTGCCGGTGACCCGGCGCCCTTCGTCATGGAGCTGCCCGCCTACCACCTGCCCACCGTGGGCAATCTGCTCCGCTCCATGTGGGAGCGCGGCTGGTCCTTCATCAAGAAGGCGGGTACCATTATCCTGCTGGCCACCATTCTGGTGTGGTTCACCTCCAACTTCGGCTGGGCGGACGGCTCCTTCGGCATGGTGGCGATGGACGACAGCATCCTGGCCGCCGTAGGCGGCGCCATCTGCGTGATCTTCGCCCCTCTGGGTTGGGGCAACTGGCAGAGCGCTGTGGCCGCGATCACCGGCCTCATCGCAAAGGAGAACGTGGTCGGTACCTTTGGCGTCCTCTTCGGGGGCTTCGACGAAGTGGCGGAGAACGGCTGGCAGATCTGGGCCAACATGCGCGCTGCGTTCAGCCCCCTGTCCGCCTACTCCTTCCTGATCTTCAACCTGCTCTGCGCCCCCTGCTTTGCCGCCATCGGCGCCATCCGCCGGGAGATGAACAGTGCCAGGTGGACCTGGTTCGCCATCGGCTATCAGTGCGTGTTCGCTTATATCGTGTCCCTGGTGTTTTATCAGCTGGGAATGCTGTTCACCGGCGCCGGCAGTGTGCCGGGGGCCGTCGCGGCCTTCCTTCTCACGGCTGGGATCGTTTATCTGCTGGTCCGGCCCCACAGGGAGTCGGAATCCCTGCTGAGAGCGGGGGCCTGACGGAACGGTCTCTGAAGTCCCCATTTTGGTTCCTTTTTCATTTTAGTATTTCTCATGGTATCTTTTAAAGGAGGAATCGGTATGTTTTCCTGGCTTGCTTCTAACCTGGCCACTGTCCTCATCTGTGCGGCGCTGGCCGCCGCCGTAGCGGCGATTGTCCTGCGCATGGTGCGCAACAAGAAAAAAGGCTGCTCCTCCTGCGGATGTGGCTGCGGCAACTGTGCCATGAGCGGCAGCTGCCATCCGAAAGACTGACCGAAAAACGGGAGATCCGGAGTAGGAACCCCGGGTCTCCTCGGTTTTTCCTGAGAAGTTAGCATAAGCTAACTATGAGAGGAGGAGACTGCGTGAGCGTTGTCATCGTCGGCGGAAACGAGTGCATGGTGCGCCAGTACAAGGAGCTGTGCCAGGCGTATCAGTGCAGCGCCAAGGTGTTTGCAAAGAGCAGGGGGAGCCTGCACAACAAGGTGGGGACGCCGGACCTGCTGGTGCTGTTCACCAGCACCATGTCCCATCGGATGGTGCGCTCCGCCCTGAGTGAGACCAGGGGGTCCCGGACCGTAGTGGCCCGGTCCCGCACCAGTTCCATGGCCGCCCTGCGGGGAATCCTGGAGCAACATACCGGAGGGGGAGGGGAAGCATGTCAGAAGATCTTGTAATTCAGTACTGCTCGCCCACTCTGGCTGGGCTTAAGACCGGCAGCCTGTTCAGTTGTCCCTGCCCGTCCGAGGAAGAGGTGCGTCGGGACGTGCGGGCGCTCAATCAGGTTCTGGTGCCCAAGGGGCTGTGCGTCCTGCCCCTGCGCCGGGCGGGGAGCCGGGCCCTGATCTATTTGTACCGGCCGGATCAGCTGCGCCGGGACCTGTCCCGGAAAAGCGCCCACGCCCTGCTGGGGCGGATGGGGTACGCCTGCCTCAGTACGGACCGGTGCCTGGTGGAGCTGGCCCGGCGGCTGCGGCAGCAGGAGGGGTTTCCCCATGAGATTGGACTCTTTCTGGGCTATCCGCCGGAGGACGTCCGGGGCTTTATCGAGCACAAGGGCAGGGGCTGCAAGTGTGTGGGCTGCTGGAAGGTTTACGGCGATCCGATCCGGGCCCAGCGGCGCTTTGACCAGTACAAAACCTGTACCGAGATCTATTATAGAAGGTGGTCCCGCGGCGCGTCCATCGGAGGATTGGCGGTGCGGGCCTGAAAGAACAGCAAGATGTTGGAACAGAACCAAAGAGTAGAGAAAAAACGCCCCCAGCGTATGCTGGGGGCGAAATACGTTGTCAGGAGAGCTGTCCTCGTGCGGAGCAGGTGAGCTTGGGGGTGACGGTCTTGGTAGACCAGCCGTGGCTGAATTTGCCGGTGGCGTAGGCGCTGTTCCTGGAACGGCGGGTGGAGCCGGAGGAGAAGTCCCAGCTGCTGTCGTAAATGCGGTAGCTGTAGGAGGCGGAGGTGGCCGAGGCGGTGGAGCCGTTGTAGGAGAACGTGGCCGTCAGGGTGAAGGAGAAGAGACGCCGGTCACGGGAGTCGTATCGGGTGACTGTTTTTCTCCCGGTGACGGTGGAGAGGGAGAAAACGGAGGGGCTGGACGAATCCTCCGTCGCCATTTCCAGCTCGGTGACCTGATAGCCGCTGTCGTCGTAGACAATCACGCAGTCTCCGGCGTCATCCTCCGCCAGCGCGGCGGCACAGGGGATGGTCCAGACGCACAGCAGTGCGGCGGCAGTGAGTGCGGAAAGTAATTTTTTCATCTTTACATTAGGTCAGTTTACAAGGAACTACACGCAGACCGTGAAACGGGCTGCTGACAACAAACGGCGCTATGCTCCCGGCTGGGTGCATAGCACCTGTTTGTTGCGGGGGTTTCCAAAGGGGGCAGCGCCCCATTTGGCACACGACTTTGCGGAGCAAAGTGTAGTGTGTTATAC
>QALX01000009.1:0-189378 GCA_003150485.1 Clostridiales bacterium | reverse complement strand
ACAGGTCAGCCAGATTTCCGGCTACCTCGATACCTGGGAGAATGTATCTTTTGATGACAAGCGGCGTGTGGTGGATTTGATGATCACCACCATAGCCGCCACAAGCGACAGCTTGAACATCACATGGAAAATCTGACTGGCGGCACCCCTCCCGTCAGATACCTACCCTGTGTAGTCCCTTGTAAACTGTACTTTACTCCATTGTAAGTATCATTTCTGTGATGTTGTTGGCTTATTCGACAATCTGGGCCTCGGTTACCACGTCGTACCCGGAGTTATCATGGTAGATAAACACGGTTTCCTTCAGGATGAGACCGCTGAGCAGGAGCAGAACCAGGGCCGCCGCCAGCAGCTGGCGGCGTTTCCGGCGGACGAAGCGCAGGCGCTGGAGGCAGGAAAACTCGCTCATCAGCGTATCGGCAAACACCGTGGGCTGGCCGAAAGCCTGCTGCAGCCGCCGCAGATCCGCCGGACCCTCCTGGGCGCAGAACGCCCCGATCTCCAGCCGGGCCTGTTCCAGCAGGCGGTTCCGTTCCCGCCGGGGGCAGGTGAGGTGCCGGGCCACCCGGCGCAGGTAAATACGCTCTGGATAACGGTTCATAGAATCTTCCTTTCCGAATCCTCAGATTCCCTTGGTATAGAAGCTGAGGTCGCTTAAGTCGATGACGGGGGAGTCGTAGGTGAGCCAGAAAAGGAAGGCCAGACCGGAGCAGATCAGAATCACCGCCAGACAGGCTACCACCGTGCGCAGAAGGGCCAGCCGGCGGGTCTGGCGGAAGAGCTCCTCTTCCAAGGGCAGGCTTTCCAGCAGCTCCTCGGCCATGGCCTCGGGGGCGCCGAAGTGGGCTGCCACCTGGTCTGGGGTCTCAAAGGGCTGCCCGGCAGCGGAGGCCTCCAGGATGGACTCCCGCAGGCCCTGGAGCCGGGTCCGCTTCTCCTCCCCGGAACAGCACATCAGCCGGGAGACACGGCGCAGATAGGTGCGCGCCGCCCTATTCATCGGGGTCCTCATGGGCGATCACCTCCGGCAGATCGGTCAGATGCAGGACATGACGGCAAAGGCGGACAAAGTCCCGCCGCATGACCTCCAGGTGGGCGATACCGGCCGGCGTCAGGCGGTAGTAGTTCCGGACGCGGTTGTTTTGAGAGATAACCTTTTCGGACTCCTCGATGAATCCCTGATCCTGAAGCCGGTAGAGCACCGGATAGAGCAGCGGCATGTTGTACTCGCCCCCGGTCCGTTCCTTCAGCTCCTGGGTCATCTCATAGGCATACTTGGGACGCTCCTGGAGGAGGGAGAGAATCAGCATTGGGTTGACGGCCCGCTTGAAATAGTCCTCAAAGGAATGTCCGTAATCTTGTTTTCGTGCACCCATGGCGACACCATCCTTCGTTTGAAGTGATACTGATATTTAATATTAGTATACCAATGATAAGGACAAATTTCAATGTGTTTCCGTCAGATATATTGCAGACAGAGCGGACAGCGGTCCCGCCGGGGCTGGCCGGAACAGCGAAAACAAAAAGGGACCTGTCATCAGATCTGATGACAGGTCCCTTTTGCTGCGGCAAAAGCTGTGTTTTGCCCCAGCGGACGGGCTGCTGCTCCGGTTAAGAGAGGGTCGATGCTGCTGGAAAATGGACTTAAAAGGGGATAACCGGGGAGATGGATGGAAGAATAAAAAATAGTTCCATTTCCGGACGGGGAGGCAAGGAAAGGAAATTGTGCGCAGATTGTGGCCCGAACGCCTGTTTGGGCCATTTTACATTGTGAGAGGGAATGTCATATGCGGCATAAGCGTTTCATATTGGGGAAACATGGAATTATATTACAAAATATCTCTTCCCTAATGCGCGTCTTTATTGCATAATCTACAAATAACTTGCGTCATGTGCGATGTCAATTCACATTTTGAGAACGTATTTCGTCAATGGAAAAAACGGGGAGTTGCTATTGCCATCCTGTTTTGCACCGGTATAATACAAACCACATCATCTTTTTGAACTTACCGACTGCGCTGCCACTCAGCAAAGAAAGGAAACAGAGCAAATAAGGATGCATTCTTAAACGGCAGGCCAGCCTAAGACAAAAAGAGAACGCCGCGGCAGACCAAGCAAATGCAGTATTTTTAGAGAACCCTGGTTCAAAGGACCGGGCTCAGGGCTGTTTCAGGCCTGAGAAAAATGAAAAAGAGAGGAGAAACTGTTGTGCATGCAAAGCGTTTGACCTGCATTCTGGTAGGACCTGCCCTGTTGCTCTTGTCCGTCCTGACGCTCTCAAGTACGCTGACTACGCCTGGCGCCCAGGCGGTCGGCGTCTCCCTTTGGATGATCTTCTGGTGGATTTCGCGCCCGGTTGACATCACCGTCACGGCACTAATTCCCGCCATTGCCAACGCATTTCTTAACATAGTTCCCATGTCGGAGGTTATTTCACAGTATTCGTGTGAAAGCATCATTCTCATTGTCGGTTCCGGTTTGATTACGCTGCCCTGGGCGGCGATCGGACTGGACCGCCGGATTGCGCTGAAGGTGCTCTCGCTGGTGGGACCCTCCATGCGGTCCCAGATCACAGTCTGGCTTCTGGCCAGCACTCTGCTCACTACATGTCTCCCCAATGTGGCGGTCTGCGCCATGTTTACCCCCATCGCCGTCTCTATGCTGAAAGCGGCGGGCTATGATAACATTTCTGACTGTGCCGCAGCAGTGCCAATTCTGTTGGCGATTGGCTGGGGCGTCAGTCTGGGCGGCGCAGGTACTCCGCTGGGCGGCGCCATGAACCTGACGGCGATCTCCTTTTTGGAGGAGTATACCGGCAAGGAATTTATGTACGTTGACTGGGTAATCCGCATTGCGCCCTACTTTATCATTGCCATACTGGTGCTTCTGGGTTGTATGCTGCTGCTGCCTGTAAAGGTTAAGAGCCTGGAGGGGACGAAGGAGTACTTCAAATCCAGCTATGCTGAACTTGGCCCCATGAAACCCATCGAGAAGGTCTGTGCAGCACTGTTCCTCATTGCCATGCTCTGCGCCTTTACCCGTCCGCTGTATGCGGCCCTTCTGCCTGGCATGGTGCCTGCGTATGCCTTTTTGACCATCGGATTTCTCTGCTTCTTTATCACCCTCAGGGACAAAGGGCCTCTGCTCACGTGGGAGACCGCACAGAAGGGGACCATGTGGGGGATGATGATCCTCTTTGCCAGCGGCCTGGCCATGGGCAAGCTGCTCAATGGCTCCGGTGCAAGCGGCTGTCTGGCAGAACTGGTCTCCGGCCTGAATCTGGACGGCGGATTTCTCACCGTTGTGGCTCTGGTTGTGTTTACCCGGGTCATCGCCGAGATGACGAATGGCACAACGGCGGCGGCTGTTGTCTGCCCCATTGTCTTTGGTGTAACAGAGAAGCTCGGGCTGAACCCGGTTCCCTATTGGTTTATCACGACCATGGCCTTTAATGCAGAGTTCCTGCTGCCCATCAGCGTCCGTGCCATTCCGGTTAGCTATGGCCTGGATGCCGATAAGATGCTGAAGTGGGGAATTCCGGTTGTCCTTGTGCATATGGCACTTGTGATTGCCTGCGGCTATGCGGCGATGCAGCTGTGGCCTACCTTCAGCAGCCTGCCCTACCTCTTCCCCTGACATTCCCGCCGGTTTGGGCGGCGGGACCGTTCCCCCGGCAGATAGGACCCGCCGTCCTGAAAAGTACGACAAAGCAAACAAACAGATGATAAAGGAACACCCCAGATGTTTCTGGGGTGTTTTTTTGCGGAGTCGCCTATGCAGCGGAAAGCGGTCTTGTCCAGGGACTGTTTTGGTTGTTTTTTGCGCATTTTAGTTGTTGAATTGTTGCATATCGCGGGGAAGCATGGTACACTCAACTAATCAATATCGGTTGTGCATTGTGTGCAAAAAATCTGCTTTGGGGCGAACACACAGAGCATTTTGTAGAAAGGAGCTTTCATTATGACTCAGCAAGCAGAGAGTCAACGCAAAAATTCAAATGCCAAAAGTGTCAGCAAAACCCTTGCGATACTCGCTACTTTTAATGAGACAACACCGATGCAGCGTACCTCTGACATTGCGGCGAAACTGCACATGAATATCAGTACAGTCTCCCGTCACCTCAATACAATGTTGGACTGGGGCTTCCTGGAGCGGGATGACGCGACGGGATTCTACCACCTGGGACTTGAGATTGTGGCGCTGGCAGGGGCGTCTTTACAGAACAACGATGTTTACCGCCATGCATTTCCGGAGCTGCAGCAGCTCTCTTATAAGTATGGTGTACACAGCCATATGGGCGTTCCGCGGCAGGTGGATGTGGTTCACCTGATTAGCATTTGCTGCGAGAACACAATGGAGCTGCTGATCCCCATGGGGCACTGTCACCCCATGTACTGCTCCGCCATGGGGCGTGCGCTGCTGGCGTATATGCCGGCGGACCGGGCGCAGGAAATCCTAAAGAAAAGCGAACTGCAAAAATTTACCCACGAGACCAAAATTGATGTCAGTGAAATCAATAAGGAGCTGCTCCGCACGAGGCAGAAGGGCTACTGTATCCTTTCCGATGAGCTGGCCGAAAACAAGGCGTCTATTGCCGCGGCAGTCTTTGACCGACATCGCTGCCCAGTGGCTGCCATCAGCGTGTCGGCCAGCGCCCACAGCCTCAGCCAGCCCCAGCGGGAACGGGAACTGGCGAAAGCGGTGATGACTACCGCGGGAAAAATATCCGCCAAACTCGGGTACTATCCAAAATAGAGAAGAGCCGTGAACTGCTGTGAATGCAGTCCGCGGCTGCTTTTTTATGATGGGCGAAGGGGGGGCTTTGCCTTGCCTTACAGTGAGCGCCCTTTGCCAAAGGGATCTGTACAACGGACACGTTTTGCAAGACAAACGGTCAAATGATGAATATGCGTTTTGCATTATGCAAATGAAAACCGAATAGTGAAAAGTTGGAAGCGGAAAATCGACGGATTGTTCCGCTGTTTTTATATCTGCGGCAGGGTGGCAGGGTAGACGCGCGCACAAACAGGATGTCGTAAAAGTCGCACAAATCGGGCGGGAGTGCGTGGGGGGATTTGTGGAAATCCTCTATTTTGTTGCGCCATATGAAAGGGCGATTGCGCAATGTGCAACAACAATTCGTGTCATGAGAACCTATTTCGTCAGTGGAAAAAAGCCGTGTTAACTATTGATATCTTTTACTGCCCCAGTATAATGCAGAATGACGGTAATCTTTTACCGCACTGCAAATTGTGTTGCATCTACAGCGAGAAAACCGGATCGACAAGGAGGTCTCCTGGGCGGACATGCGCGGAGAAAAGAAGAGAGAACTGCGCGTCCGCAGCTTAGAGGAGATATCCGCAAAACACATCTCAGAACATACGGTTTGGAACGCTATAGGGCGCACGTTCTGGAAATCATAGAGAAAGGAGAATATGTGATGCATGTACAAAAAGCGGAGGGTGAGGTGAGTATGCCATGAATAGAAAGCGGTTAGCTATGATCCTGGCAGGCCCCCTCCTGTTGGTTCTTTCAATTGCGACGTTGTCCGGTATTTTTGGCCCAGTGGGCGCCCAGGCGATTGGCGTCTCGCTCTGGATGATTTTCTGGTGGATTACACGTCCCGTGCATATCACGATTACCGCGCTGATTCCCGCAATTGCCAATGCATTTTTGAACATGGTCCCCATGGCCGACATCATCTCGCAGTATTCCAGTGAGAGCATTGTTCTGGTCTTTGCATCTGGTCTGATTATCCAGCCTTGGGCTTCCATTGGCCTGGACCGCCGGATTGCGCTGAAGGTCCTCTCTGTGGTCGGGCCTTCCATGAAGTCCCAGGTGATTGTCTGGCTGTTCGCAACCATTATTTTCTCCACGGTTCTGCCTAACATCGCAGTCGTTACCCTGTTCTGCCCCATCGCAGTTGCAATGCTGAAGGCGGCCGGACACGAGGACATCACCCGTTCTGATGCGGCCCTGCCCATCATGCTGGCGATTTCCTGGGGCGTCAGCCTCGGCGGCGGCGGCACCCCCATCGGCGGCGCTATGAACCAGGTTGCGATCACCGCTCTGCAGGAGTTCACCGGCAAAGAGTTCATGTATTCTGACTGGCTCATCCGCATCCTGCCCTACACCGTTATCGCCGGCATTGTAATGTACTTCGGTATGATGCTGCTGCCCATGAATCGGAAGATTAAGCGCCTGGAGGGAACCAAGGAGTTCTTCAAGGAAAGCTACGCCGAGCTTGGCCCCATGAAGTGGGAAGAAAAGTTCTGCCTGGGTGCATTCGTTCTGGCACTGCTCCTGGCCTTCACCCGGACCTGGTACGCAGCGCTCCTGCCCGGCCTGGCGCCCGCTTATTCCATGCTGACCCTGGGCTTCATCTGCTTCTTTGTGATGACCAAGAGAAACGGAAAATCTGTCGCGCTGCTCACTTGGGAAGAGGCGCAGCATGGCATGATGTGGGGCATGATGCTCCTCTTCGCCAGCGGTATGGCCATGGGCAAGCTGCTCAACGGCTCCGGTGCAAGTGCCTGTCTGGCAGATATGATCTCTGCCCTGAATTTGGATGGCGGCCTTACCACCATCATTATTCTGGTTGTCTTCACCCGGCTCATTTCCGAGGTGACCAACGGCACTACCGCAGCGGCAATCTGCTGCCCCATCGTCTTCAGCTTTACCAGCAAGCTGGGGCTGAACCCCATCCCTTACTGGTTTATCACCACTATGGCATACAACGCCGAGTTCCTTCTCCCCATCAGCGTTCGCGCTGTCCCCGTCGGCTACGGCCTGGATGCAAAGAAGATGCTCAAGGGTGGTATTCCCATGACCATTATGAACATGGTTGTCATTATTATCTTTGGCTATGTTTGCATGAAGTTTGTCCCCGCTTTCGGCAATCTGCCCTACCTCTTCTCATAAAGTAAGTACCTTTCACCCCTTTATTATATAAAACCTTGATACTCAATCAGGAAAAATGAATAGGAGATGACCTAACATGAATGAAAAAATGACAAAGGTAGAAGCGCTGATTGCCCGCTCCAAGGCAGCACAGGCACAGTTCGCTTTCGCAACCCAGGAGCAGGCCGACGCAGCGGCACGTGCCATTTGCAAAGTGGTCTATGACAACTGTGAGACCCTGGGCCCTATGGCCGCTGAAGAATCCCGTATGGGCAGCGTCCAGGATAAAATTGCAAAGTGCCGCAATAAGTCCTCTCAGATCTGGTACAGCCTGAAGGGCAAGAAGTCCTGTGATATTATCAACAGAATTGAAGAACGCCGCATGATCGAAGTGGCAAAGCCAGTAGGTGTAGTCGCCAGCATTATCCCCTCTACTAATCCGGTGGTCACCCCCATGAGCAATGGCGCGTTTGCACTCAAGTGCCGCTGCTCCGTTATCTTTGCCCCCCACCCCCGTGCTGTGAAGTGCACCAAGCTGCTGGTAGAGCTGTTCCGTGCTGAGCTGGCGAAGCTGGGTCTGCCGGAAGATCTGGTTCTGGGCCTGGAAGAGGTCTCCAACGAAGTGACTGCCGAACTGATGAGCGCGGCCGACATGATCGTCGCTACCGGCGGCATGGGGATGGTCAAGGCCGCATACTCCTCCGGCAAGCCCGCCATCGGCGTGGGCCAGGGCAATGTACAGTGCATTGTGGACGAAGACGCTGATCTGGCAGATGCCGCCGGCAAGATCATCACCGGTCGTTCCTTCGACAACGGCCTGATCTGCCTGGGCGAACAGACCGTGTTCGTACCCGAAGGAAAGTATGACGCATTTGTCGACGAAATGGTGAAGCAGGGCGCTTACTATGTGGACGATCCCGCCGACCTGAACACGCTGCGGGAGGGCTTGTTCCCCGAGGGCGGCGCATTCAGCCGCGTCGTGGTCGGCATGTATGCAGACCAGGTCGCGAAGGAACTGGGTCTGCCTGCCCCCGAAGGCACCCGGGTGATCCTGGCCAAGGCCAGCGCAACAGGCGCCGGCGATGTTCTGTGCCGTGAAAAGCTGTGCCCGGTTCTCTCCGTGATGCCCTATAAGACCTTTAAGGAAGGCGTGGCCATGATGGTCGAGAACCTGGAGCACGAAGGCAAAGGCCACAGCATCTGCGTCCACTCCAACACTCCCGAAAACGTGGAATACGCCGCCATTCAGTGCGCAGTCTCCCGCGTGATCGTCAACCAGCCCTCCGGCACCACTGGCGGCGGCAGCCCCACCAACGGCTTCACCCCCACCACCACGCTGGGCTGCGGCACCTGGGGCAACAACAGCTTCGCCGGCAACCTGAACTATGAGCAGTTCCTGAATATCACTCGTGTCGGCTATCCCCTGGATGAGTCCTACCTGCCCGATCCCGACAAGGTCTGGTAATCATTCTTAGGTTTCAAATTGCATTTCCCTACCTTACTTTAAATCTACGCAAAAAGCCACAGCACCGCTTTCAGCGGCGGTGCTGTGGTGCGTAGAGTTGCCGCTTATGAACTATAACAGGGAGGAAATATTATGAATTTCATGAAAGATTTTAACTTTACGATTCCTCAGAACATTGAATTCGGTGTGGGCAGCCTGAAGAAGCTCCCCACTATCATGAAGGATAACAAGCTGGATCACGTTTTCCTGATCTCCGACCACGGCCTGGAAGCCATCGGCGTAGTGAAAAAGATTCAGGATATCGTGGAAGAAGCCGGTTTGAAGTGCACCACCTATCTGGACGTCAAGCCCAACCCCACCTCCGCCATCGTCGCCGAAGCCACCGACCTCTACAATGCCTGCGGCGCTTCCAGCATCATTGCGCTGGGCGGCGGCCCCATGGACGTTGCCAAGGCAGTGGGCGTTGTGGCCACCTATGGCGGCAAGATCTTTGACTACGAGGGCAACTTCAAGGTGCCGGGTCCTATTGTGCCCATCTTTGCGATCCCCACCACCGCCGGCACCGGCAGCGAGGTGACCGCCTCCGCCGTCATCACGGATGAGGCGACCCACTTCAAGTCCACCGTGTTCAGCTATTACAATCTGCCCAAGTTCGCCATTCTGGACCCCGAGCTGATCATGACCGCTCCGGCCCATATCGCGGCGGCCTGCGGCGTTGACGCCCTCATCCACGCCCTGGAAGCGTATCTGTCCAACAACGCAAATCCCTTCTCTGACGCATTTGCTGAGAAGGCAATGGAGCTGATCGGGACCCATCTCCGTAGCTTCGTGGCCAACAGACATGACGAGGAAGCTGCCTGCGCTATGATGGTGGGCAGCACCTTTGCCGGGATTGCCTTCGCATGGGCAAGACTGGGCAACATCCACGCCATGAGCCACCCGGTCAGCGGCTTCTTCGGCGTTGCCCACGGTGTTGCCAACTCCGTCCTGATGCCCACGGTCATTGAGTACAATGCACTGGCTGATAAGGGCCGCTACGAGAAGATCTACAACTACATCAGTGTGGATAAGGAGCCGGTGAAGGACTTCAAACCCGAGATGCTGGTTGCCGAAGTACAGAAGCTGAACGACGATCTGGGCATTCCCAAGTCGCTGAAGGAAGTGGGCGTGACGGAGGATAAGATTCCTGCTATGGCGGCAGACGCCATGAAGAGCGGCAACATCCCCGCCAACCCCAGACAGACAACCCTGGAAGACATCACCGAACTGTATCAGAAGGCGTTCTAATTCCGGAAACCGTTCTGAAGCAAAGCCGCTATATAAGGACACTCCGGATGTGCCGGAGTGTCCTTATGGCGCGTTTCCCTGTGGCAGGGACGGGAAAGCCTGTCTCCCGCTCTACTTAGCTGAGCTGGGGTATACAGGCTGGTATACTGCCAGCTGCGTTTCGTGGTTTCCAGCCACTTCCTTGCGATAATTGCAAAAATGTGTTACACTACACAAGAGAGTTTTGTGCAATTTGTATAAAATTTCCTCCGGAGGATCTCCCCCAAATTATCTTGCAGAAAGAAGTTTTATTATGACTCACCCGGCAGAGAGCCACCACAAAATTTCCAACGCCAAAAGTGTCAGCAAAACCTTTGCGATACTCTCTACGTTTGATGAAAACACCCCCATGCAGCGCACCTCTGATATTGCGGCCAAGTTGAACATGAATATCAGTACCGTCTCCCGGCACCTCAATACCATGCTCGACTGCGGTTTTTTAGAGCGCAATGACGCCACAGGGTTTTACTACCTGGGCCTGGAAATTGTCGCCCTGGCGGGAGCGGCGCTGCAGAGCAACGATGTCTACCGCCATGCCTTTCCGGAGCTACAGCGGCTGTCGAACAAGTATGATGTGCACAGTCACATGGGGGTTCCCCGTATGGCCAAGGTTGTCCATCTGATCAGTATCTGCTGTGAGAGCACCAAGGAGCTGCTGATCCCCATGGGGCATTGCAATCCCATGTACTGCTCCGCCATGGGACGGGCGCTGCTGGCGTATATGCCGCCAGCCAAAGTGCAGGACATCCTGAAGCGGAGCGATCTGCAAAAGCACACCCCTGAGACCAAAGTCGATCCTGGGGAGATTAACGAAGAACTGATTCGCACGCGGCAGAAGGGTTACTGCCTGCTCTATAATGAGCTGGTTGAGAGCAAGGCTTCTATCGCTGCGCCCATTTTTGATCGGGACCGCAATCCGGTGGCCGCCATCAGCGTATCGGCCAGTGTCAACCGCTTCAGCCAGCCCCAGCTTGTGCGGGAACTTGCGAAAGCGGTTATGACCGCCGCCGGCAAGATCTCCGGTAAGCTCGGCTACTATCCAAAGTAGAAAACTGCCGTGAACGGGAGGTGCCCCGTTCACGGCGGTTTTTGCATAAAAAATAGACGAACCCCCCGGCAACTGCCGGGGGGTTCATTTTAAGTAGATTTCATACTGCGGCAGAGAGTATCGTATATGGAAAGTTGATTTCGCAGGAAGAAAATTTAAATGACGATCCATGTTAGGAGCGGGCGCTGTGCTGGGCCGTTCCTCCGGCTGTTCTGGGGGCGGGAGTGCTTTCGACGGGAGGCGGCGTGGCAAAACCGGAAGAAAATTTGCGAGGACAAAAGAAACTGTTTTGTTGCACTATATGAAAAGCGAGTTGCGAAATATACAAGATCAATGCGCGTTTTGAGAACATATTTCGTGAGTGGAAAAAAGCGGCGCTCGCTATTGCCATCCTGTTTTGGGCGGCTATAATACAAACCACGGTAATCTTTTTTAAGGCTTCGGAAGGTTTGGGTGAAAGGTCCAGCGTCCGAGAAGTTATGGCTGGATATCTGGGCAGGGCATGCCCTGTTGATGATTGACTTGGATGTGGCTTCGGGGATGCAGTCTTCGACAGCTGTTTTTTAATGGCGTCGGAAGAATCGGTGGGGTCTTTATGACCGAAGCGCCAACTATTTTTTGATCACGTTAAGGAGTATACCATGGAAAGAGTTGCAGCATCACTCAAAAACAAATTAATGTCCGCGGAGCAGGCGGCACAGTTTATAAAGACCGGAATGATGATTGGCGTCAGTGGTTTTACCAGCGTTGGCTATCCCAAGGCTGTGCCCCTGGCTCTGGCAAAATCGGGACACGCAAAGGATTTGACCATCTGTGTCGGCGCTGCCGTGGGGGATGAGATTGACGGTGCACTGGTGCGTGCGGGACTGATGACCCGGCGCTATGCCCATCAGTCCCACAAAGACCTGCGCAACGCCATCAATGCCGGCACGGTGGCATACAGCGACATTCATATTTCCCATCTGCCCATGAATATGAATCAGAAAACCGGCCCGAATATGGATATAGCGCTGGTGGAATGTGTGGCAGTGACCGAAGAGGGGCTGTACCTGGCGGCATCGGGCGGCACCGCAGATGCCGCGGTCAGAACGGCGGATAAGGTGATCGTAGAGGTCAACCAGACCGTTCCCATCGAAATGGTGGGGATGCACGACATCTTTGAGATTGGCCTGCCGCCTCATGCCAGGGTGATTCCGATCACGAAGCCGGATGACCGCGTGGGTACGCCGTACATCCCCTGTGCTCCGGAAAAGATAGTGGCGATTGTAATGACCGACAGGGAGGACGAACCCCAGAAATTTAAACCTACCACGCCGGAAACCACTCAGATTGGCGAGAATGTCATCAGGTTCCTGAAAGGGGAGATCGCCGCTGGGCGTCTGCCGGAGAATCCCGGTCCCATTCAGTCCGGGGTGGGTTCCGTGGGCAATGCGGTGTTGAGCTGTCTGGCCTCCAGCGGCTTCAAGGGACTGAGTATGTACACGGAGGTTATGCAGGACGCGGCGTTCGGCCTGATTGAGCAGGGTGTCTTTGATTTCGTCTCCGCTAGTTCTATCGCGCTGACCGCTGAGAACCGGAGACGGTTCTATGAAAACATCGACTTTTTCCACGATAAAATCATTGTCCGCCCCCAAGAAATCACGAACCATCCGGAGATTGCCCGGCGTCTGGGCCTCATTGCCCTGAACACCCCCATCGAGCTGGACATTTACGGCAACGTCAATTCGACCCATATCATGGGCACCAAGATGATGAACGGTCTGGGCGGCAGCGGCGACTTCGCCCGGAATGCTCGGATTAGTATCTTTGCCACCGAGTCGATTGCCAAGGACGGAAAGATTTCCTGCGTTGTTCCCATGGTTTCCCATGTGGATCAGACCGAGCATGATGTGGCGGTTATCGTCACCGAGCAGGGCATCGCTGACCTGCGCTGGAAGACCCCCAACGAGCGTGCAAAGCTCATCATTGAAAACTGCGCTCATCCGGATTATCGTCCGATGCTGCGGGAGTACTATGAGCACGCGTATAAGACCTCGGCCGGGAAACAGACCCCTCATGACCTGACGCAGGCCCTGTCCTGGCACCAGAGATTCCTGGACACAGGCACCATGAAGCTGTAATCGTCGGGCAGTTGAGCCGGATTCCCTTCTTCTTTTGAAGCGGAGGAGGCGTTTGATGATCGCCGTGCCTAAAAATCCTCCTGACAATTCCTTTTCGGAAGCGGTGGCCCTTTTCTGCTTCAAAAGCCGTGTTTGCATGGATTGCCCGACCATCTAACACTTTCTGATGGGGAACGGCTGTTTTGCAGTCGTTCCCCACAGATAAACCTTTACGCAAGCCATTTCTGGAATGAAAATTCTTAGAATAATGTGAAGTCTAACGGTAAAAATGAGAAAATCAGTCATCAGTCCCCTTTCTGAATATATGATTTCCCTCTGACCTTTTACTCCGTGCCAGTAAGCTGCCTTTGTGTAAGGCAAATGTGCTTGATCTCTTACTAGAGTACATTTGTGGGCAGGACTGCATTCTGTTTTGCATTTTTGAAGTTCTTATTTTTTATCATATTGGAAATGGCTTACGTAAAGGTTTATCACAGCCGGAACCTCTTTGCCTCCTTGAACCTGGACCCGAAAACCGAAGGGCCTGAGATCTGCGCTGAGCAGGTGTCAGGTCCTTCGGCATTTCCGCTATGGAGAACCGATGCCTGGGCATTAGGGGTGCCGTTTGCGTAAGACAGAAAAAAGGCGGCCCCTGGTTTGCAGAGGCCGTCCGGAAGGTTGCAGTCAATGATCGTAGCCTGTGGTGAGGGTGATCTCATAGGTGTCTCCATCCGCGATCAGGGTGTCGTCCACACCGGTGGGCAGCATTTCGCCGCCCTTGGTGAAGCACCACCACTCCTGGACAGAGGAGTCAGCCGTTTCCCCGTCTACCTGCAGGACAAACAGAGTTTCGCCGCTGTCATCGCCGGAGATCAGCGCCTGCTCTTCCAGGGCGCCCCGGAGGTTTTTGCTGTCCGTTTCGATGGGAAAGGTCTTTGTGCTGCCGTCTCCGTGGGTTACGGAAACCGTAATCTCTTTTGCGCCTTCCGACCCCTTTGGGGCGAAGCGTGCATAGCAGAGACCGGTGATCAGGGCCAGCGCCAGTACGACGGCAAGGGCGATGATGGTCTTTTTCTTTGTCATTTTCAGGTTCCTCCTTGTGTCAGCGGGAAGGGGCGTGGGTCCGTACCGGTGGCCGCGGTCCTCTGGCCAGGCCCCTTAGTGGCAGAGTACTGATCCTGTGAACGGTTCAAAAAGGGAAAAACAGCCGTTTTCATTGGAAAACGACTGTTTTATGGTTGCGGGGGAGGGATTTGAACCCCCGACCTCCGGGTTATGAGCCCGACGAGCTACCGAACTGCTCTACCCCGCGATATAGATGAAATATGGTGCCGGAGACCGGGGTCGAACCGGCACGGGATCGCTCCCACGGGATTTTAAGTCCCGGGCGTCTGCCAATTCCGCCACTCCGGCATACCGTGTCTCTCAAGCGCTAAATTAGAATACCATGATCTGAGGCTGTTGTCAAGGGGGGAGATGATATTTTCTCCAAAAAATTCCGAGGGAGGGAAAGAGGGGCGCCGCAGGTGGGAAATGGGCGAAAAATATGGAAATGAGGGAGAAAAACTGGTATAATCAGCAAAATGACAGAGAATCTGCGGCTGCGCGGAAGCGGAGCCCAGCTAGGAGAGGTGAAACGATGGGGATTGTGTATATGCTCATTGCATCCCTGCTGTACGGGATTGCCCCCAGTGTGCAGAAGGTGCTGCTGCTGAGAGGGGTGACGCCCTTGGCGCTGGTGGTGGTGTGCAGCGGGTTTGCGGCCCTGTTTGCCCTGGCGGCCTGCCTGGTGCGCCGCCAGTCCCTGCGGATCAGCCCTGTGCAGCTGGTCCAGGTGGCACTGGTGGGGGGGATTGGCCTGGGGGTGACCCAGGTGTTTTTAAACCTGGCCTATCAATACCTGCCGGTGGGCTTTGTCACTATGATCCATTTTATGTTTCCGGCCATTGTCTGCTTTGTTATGGCGATTTTCTTCCAGGAAAAGCTGACGGTATTAAAGGCGGGGGCGGTGGCATTGTCCATCGCCGGGCTGGCGCTGCTCTCCGGCGGCGGCTTTGACGGCGGCCTGGCGGGAGTGCTGCTGGCCCTGGCCTCCAGCGTGACCTACAGCTTTTTCTTGATCGGAAACGAGCGGTGGTCGATCCGCAGCCTGCCCCATATGACCCTGACCTTTTATGTCAATGTGTTTGTGGTGTTTGTCAATGCGGCCCTGTCCTGGCCCATGGTCAACGTCTACCCCAGCGGGGGACAGGAATGGGGGCTCTGTGCCCTGATCGGGGCGGTGTTCTGCTGGGGCATCACCATGATCGACATGGGGGTGGCCAAATTGGGGGCGGGCTCCAGCTCCTTTTTTAACATGCTGGAGCCGATTGTCAGCATCGTGGTCAGCGCCGCCGCGTACCACTATGCCATCTCCCGCCGTGACGGCCTGGGCTGCCTTCTGATTCTCGCCTCCATGCTCCTGATCGCCCTCAACGACCGGCGCCGCGCAGAAAGGGCCGGTTCCCCGTAATCCACTTTAAAAAAGCCACAGGGGTCCATCAAACAGAAGAAGCATCCTGCCCGATGAAAAGA
Source organism: Clostridiales bacterium (assembly GCA_003150485.1). GTDB lineage: Bacteria > Bacillota > Clostridia > Oscillospirales > Oscillospiraceae > Onthomonas. The sequence continues at coordinate 173,966 of QALX01000009.1, read as the reverse complement.
CCGGGCGGGATGCTTTTTCATGTTGATACGATTTGGTCAGGCTCTGTATCTCGTCTCCAGCGGACTCAGTCCCGGTTTGCGTAGCCCAGAAGGCGGATGAGATAGAGGAAGATGTTGATAAAGTCCAGGTAGAGCTGGAGGGCGGCGTAGATGGAGTAGCGGTCGGCCAGCTCGGTGCCGGCGGCCTGATCGTACATCATGCTGAGCTTGCGGGTGTCGTAGGCGGTGAGGCCCAGGAAGACCAGCAGGCCCAGGACGCAGATAAACAGGTCCAGCATGGGGAAGCGCAGGAAGAAGGAGGCCACCATCAGCACTAGCAGGCCGATCAGGGCGCCGAAGAGGGTGCCGCCCCAGGCGGCCAGGTTTTTCCGGCTGCGCATCCCGTACAGGGCCATGGCGCCGAAGGAAGCGGCGGTGGCCAGGAAGCACAGAAAGATGCCGGATACGTCGAAGAGGAGGAAGACGCTGCTCAGGGACACGCCGGTGAGGCAGGCGTAGAGCAGGAACATCCCCAGGGCCGTGCCGCTGGAGACCCGGGTCAGGGAACGGGAGAAGGCGATGACCACCACCAGCTCCGCTACGCACAGGCCGATGACCACCGGCGTGGAGAAGGCGATCTGGGGGAAAAACCGGGCAACGATCAGGGCCGCGGCAAAGGTGACCGCCAGGGCCGCGGCCATCAGGCCATAGGTCTGGGTGAAGTAGGCCCGGCGCGCCGCCATACGGGTGTCGGTCTGCTGGGCGTCAAAAGAATCGTAAAAATGGGAGTCGTTGTACATAGTAATCCTTCCTTAACTGTTCAGTCCTATCTATCCTATCCGGGATTTGTGAAATTAGGATGACAAAAATAGGAACAAATTGAAAACGTGGTTCCGGCGCGTCAGGCCGTGTAGTAAAACAGCTCAATTTCGAACACGTAGCCCGCCTGAAGTTCCGCCGGGTCATCGGTGTCGTGGCCCTCCTCGCAGTCGAAGGCGTAGATGAGGCAGGTGTCGTAATCGCTGAAGGTGTGAGCGGTCAGGTCAATGGGCTTCCAGCTGCCGTTCTCCGGGTAGAAGCCGAAGGAGATGATCAGGTCCAGCACGTTCTCCCCGGCCAGGTCCACCATGGCGCCGTCGTAGACCCGGTCCGCAACGGCGGTGCAGCCGTCGCCATAGGGGTCGTACTCATAGTTGAAGTTGGCGTAGCCGGGCCGGAGGTTGTAGCGTTCCATCACATCGTCAATGGTGCTGCCGATGGTGACGCCGTTGGAAGTGGTGATGTTTCCCGCCAGCTGGTCCAGGGTCTCCTCGGTCTGGATGTGCAGGCGCTCCGTGCTCCCGTCCCGGCAGTCGTAGTGGTCGCCGGGGGCCAGGGTGCGGGACTGCCTGCCCACCTGGAACTGGAGCAGGTCGGATTCTGCGGCGGGGGCGGCGCTGTCTGTGGTGCCGCTGGGCCGGATCTGGCCGCAGCCGGTCAGGCACAGGAGCAGGGCCCCGGCCAGGGCCAGGGAGAGCGGTCGGTTCAGGGCTTGCATGGTGAGTGCCTCCTTTCCTCTTTTCCCGTCTCTTTTAAGATAGCATGTCCGACGGCGTTTGAAAAGAGGGAAGGTATCCAGATTGTTGGGCTGCGCGGGCGGAAGCTATTGACAAAGGGAGGTGGGTCTGGTACCCTGAATATGATTGAGTATCGAGGTAATCACTGATAACCTAAAACGGTAAAATTGCGCACGAGCCAGATAGAAATAAGATTGAGGAGCAATTTATGAGATACTATACCATTATCACCGATTCCTCCTGCGACCTGCCGGCGTCCCTGGCGGAGAAGCTGGGAATCCGTGTGGTGCCCCTGTCCGTGTTTGTAGAGGGAAAACAGTACTACAATTACCTGGACGGCCGGGATATTTCCAACGAGGAGTTCTACGGACAGCTGGTCCAGGGCAAGATGGTCACCACCAGCGCCGTGAATGTGGAACAATTTAAAATGGTCATGGAGAGCGAGCTGCTCACCGGCCACGACGTGCTCTACATCGGCTTCTCCTCCGGCCTCAGCGGCACCTATAACGCCGGCCGCATGGCCGCCGAGGAGCTCCGGGAGGAGTACCCCAACAGCACCGTGCTCACCGTGGATTCCCTGTGCGCCTCCCTGGGCCAGGGAATGCTGGTGTACCAGGCCGCCCTCCAGAAGGCCGGCGGCAAGACCATCGAGGAGGTCCATGCCTTCTGCGAGGAGACCAAGCTGAAGGTCGCCCACTGGTTCACTGTGGACGATCTCCACCAGCTCAAGCGGGGCGGCCGGATCAGCGGCGCCACCGCCCTCATCGGCACCATGCTTAACATCAAGCCGGTGCTCCACGTGGACAACGAGGGCAAACTCATCAACATGTCCAAAGCCCGGGGCCGCAACGGTGCCATCCAGGCCCTGGTGGACCGGATGGAGAAAACCGCTGTGGAGCCGGAGAAGCAGACCATCTTCATCAGCCACGGCAACTGCTATGACGAGGCCAAGAAGCTGGCGGAGCTGGTCCATGAGCGCTTCGGCTGCAAGAGCGTCATCAATTTCGTGGGCCCCACCATCGGCGCTCACTCCGGTCAGGGAACCCTTGCGCTGTTTTATATCGGCACAGAACGATAACTATACATAACCGGGCCCTGTCTGAAACGCAGCGGGACCGCGGCAGGTAACTGTCCGCGTCAGGTTTCAGGCAGGGTTTTTGTTTGAAAAACTGCCAGGCAAGGAGAGGTAAGGAAGATGAAACGCTTAACGTCCCAAAAATATTACGCCATGCTGCTCCACGCGGCCCAGCTGCTGGAGGCCCACAGCGAGACCATCAACAATATGAACGTATTTCCGGTGCCCGACGGGGACACCGGCTCCAATATGACCATGACCATTCAGGGGGTCTTTCAGGTCCCCTTCACCCCGGAGATGCCTCTGGGGGACTGCGCCGCCAAAGCGGCCGAGGCCATGCTCCGGTCTGCCCGGGGCAACTCCGGCGTGATCCTCTCGGTGTTTTTCCGGGGCGTGGGCCGGGCCCTGAAGGGGAAAACCGCGGCCACGGCGGCGGACCTGGCCGCGGGCTTCGCGGTGGGGGCGGAGAGCGCCTACGGCGCGGTGATGAACCCCACTGAGGGCACCATCCTCACCGTCATGCGGGCCGCGGCGGACTGCGCCAAGCAGGTGGCGAAGCTGGACCCGGAGTCCGATCTGGAGGCGTTCTTCGCGGCGGTGCTGACGGCGGCGGACGGGGCATTGCAGAAGACCCCGGACTTGCTGCCCAAGCTCAAGGAGGCCGGTGTGGTGGACGCCGGAGGCTGCGGCTTCCTGGACATCCTCTCCGCCATGGATGAGGCCCTGAACCGGGCGGAGGACGTGCTGGAGGTCCAGCACGGCACACCGGCTCCCAGCGCCGCTCCGGCGCCCTCCGGCTCCGCCGCCGCCCGGGATGCGGCGGAGATCGTCTATCCCTACTGCACCGAGTGCATCATCGAGAAGTCCGCCCCCTACCAGGGGGAGGGCGGCGCAAAGCCTCTCCACCAGTTTGTGGAGCAGGCCGGGGACAGCGCCGTCTTTGTGGACGACGACAGCCTGGTGAAGATCCATGTACATACTGCCGACCCCGGACGGGTGCTGACCGAGGCCCTCCGCTACGGCAGCCTGCTGACGGTGAAGGTGGAGAACATGCGGCAGCAGCACTCGGAGCTGCTGGAGCAGCCCGCCCCGGCGGAACCTGCGCCCGTCCGGGAGAAGAGTAAGGAAAACGCCTTCGTGGCCGTGGCCAACGGGGAGGGCATCTGTGCCGTGCTCCGGGATCTGGGGGTGGATGAGCTGGTCACCGGCGGGCAGACCATGAACCCCAGTACGGAGGATCTCCTCAGCGCCATCCGCCGGGCGGACAGCAAGGTGGTGTTCGTCCTGCCCAACAACGGCAACATCGTGATGGCCGCCCAGCAGGCGGCGGCCCTGGCGGCGGAGGAGGACATCCGGGCTATCGTGCTGCCCACCCACTCCATCCAGCAGGGGGTGACCGCCCTGTACGCCTTCCAGCCCCACGCCCTGCCTGAGGAGAACCAGGAGGCCATGACCGAGGCGCTGAAAACCGTCCACTCCATGGCGGTGACCTACGCCGTCCGGGACTCCGAGTACGACGGGAAGGCAATTCGGAAGGGCCAGATCCTGGGGCTGACCGAGAACAAGGTGACGGTGGTGACCGACAGCAAGGAGGACTGTGTCCGGGCCCTGCTGGGCCAGGTGACCGGGGCCGGCTGCGTCACCGTGTTCTACGGAAGCGACGTGTCCGAGGAGGAGGCCCAGGCCATGGAGCGGCAGATGGCTCAGCAGCTGGGAACGGGCACCGATTTGGTGATGGTCAGCGGCGGCCAGCCTGTTTACACCTATCTGATTGCCATGGAATAGTGGTGTTTTAGTATGAAGAGGATTCCCTCTAAGACCAGAGTAGAACTGATATTGGCCGGTATCCGGGAGATTCGGGTCCACGGGATTCAGAACTTTTCCGTCCGGCGGATCGCGGCGGACTGCGGGGTTTCCTGCTCCGCTCCCTACAAGCATTTTAAGAACAAGAACGACTATATTCTCGCCATCCTGCACTACATCAACGAGCAGTGGCACCAGGTGGAGCGGCAGATTCTCGCCGATCCCCCGGACAGCCTGCGGGAGCAGCTGGTGCGGATCAGCATCGCCTATATCCGCTTCCTCCAGGAGAATCCACACTACCGGGCCATTATCATGCAGCGGGACGAGAACCTCAATCTGGCGCAGATTCGGGAGAAGTCCAGCCTCAGCGCCTGCGCCCACCGGCTGGTGCTGCGCTACTGCCGGAGCATGGAGATGTCCGAGAGGGACCGCCAGCGCAAGACCTTCGTGGTGCGCTCCGCTATTTACGGCGCTGCCCTCATGATGGACAACGGCGAGCTGGACTGCACGGAGGAGACCTACGACATGATTCGCGGCGTCATCGAGCGGGAGTTCGACCTGCCGTAAAGGCCGGGGAAACGATCTGACGGTTTACCGGCTGTGCGATAAAAAACACCGACTTGACAGATAAAGTCAGGTCGGTGTTTTTTTGCTTTGTGCCCTACCGGTTTAGCAGCCAGGTTAGACAGTTCAGGTATCCGGCGAAGATGACCCAGAGCAGGTAGGGCAGTTGGAGCCAGGCGGCAATTCGATCCACCCGGGCGAACAAAAGGGTCATAATCAGAATCAGTACCCACAAGACGATCAGCCAGAAGAAGGCGAATCCAAATGCCTGTAGGTTAAAGAATACCAGGCTCCAAAGGAAGTTTGCCGCCAGCTGTACGCCAAAAAGGGTGAGAGCGGCGGTTCGCTTGGGGCTGTCGGAGAGGGAGACACGGGCGGCGCCGATGGCCATCAACAGGAAGAGAATAGCCCAGACCACAGGGAACACCCAGTCCGGCGGTGTCAAAGCGGATTTGGGAACCGAGTGGTAGTTTTGTACGCCCCTGCGGGTCAAAAAGCCCGCCAGAGCACCTACGGCCTCGGTGAGCAAGAGAAAAAGCAGGTACGGTTTCCAACGAATTTGTTTCATAACTTATCACCTGTGTTAGGATATGCGGCGGAGGGGAAAAATATGAGGGACCATGCCGGCGGCGTGGTCCCTCGGAAGAAAGCAAAATCGTTCGATTATTCCCGAGCCTTTTCATCCCAGACAGGTACGTCCATTCCGATTACGCTGGAGGTGAAGGGCGTGCCGTCGTTGGACTCGAAGTGACGGGTGGCTCGTTTCACGTAGTGGAAGCCCAGATAGAGCAAGGGGAGGTTGCAGAGGGCGATGAGGATGTTGGCGAAGTCGGACAGGTTCCAGAGGGAGGCCAGATCCATACCGGCGATGTCGGTGACTACGCCGAAGGAGATGACCACCAGGCACAGGACCCGGATCACGTTGATAAACGCCTTTTTCTGGGAGATGCGGTTGGCGCAGATCTCGGTGAAGGACATGAAGCCCATCAGGCAGGTGAAGGCGAAGAGGCCGAAGCACAGGGTGACCAGCAGGGTCACGGCGCTGTTGAAGGCGGTGCCCGGAGTCAGCTCGGCGCAGGAGGCCAGGAACCGAGGGAGCTTGTCCATCTCGAACCAGGCGTCGGCGCCGTTGGTGAGCCACACCCGGCCCATAATCACCACGAACCCGGTGAGGGTGCAGATGACGATGGTGTCCAGGAACACGCCCAGGGCCTGGACGCAGCCCTGGTCGCAGGGATGCTTGGCGTCGGAGGCGGCGGCGGGCATGGTGATGGTACCCTGGCCGGCCTCGTTGGACATGAGGCCCCGCTTGACGCCCTGGGCCAGGGCCACGCCGAAGGCGCCGCCAAAGACCGCCGCAGGCTGGAAGGCCTGGGTAAAGACGGCGGAGAAGAACCAGGGGATACGGACAAAGTTGACCACGATGAGCACCAGGACGGTGAGCACATAGATGACCGCCATGATGGGCACCAGCACGTCGGTGACCTTGGCCACCTTGCGCACGCCGCCGAAGGAGACCACTGCGGTGACCACGATGAGGGCAGCGAAGGAGATCCAGTATAGGGCGGAGTTGGTGGCGATCTCGGTGCCGGTGAGGATGCTGGCGATGGAGCCCACGGCGGAGATGGTGTTAAAGCCCTGGGCGGGGAAGCAGAGCAGGGCGTATACGATGTACAGGACGGACAGAGCCACGCCGGCCCAGACGGCCCCCTTCAGCAGGCGGCGTCCGTAGAAGGGCAGGCCGCCGATGTACTCGTCTCCCTTCTTCTCCTTGAAGATCTGGGACAGGGTGGACTCGGTGTAGGCGGTGGCCATGCCGAAGAAGGCGGACACCCACATCCAGAACAGGGCGCCGGGCCCGCCGACGCTGATGGCGCCGGTGACCCCCAGGATGTTGCCGGGACCCACCCGCATGGCGGTGGAGAGCAGGAAGGAGGCCCAGGGGGAGATGCCGGTTTTGGCCTTCTGCTCCTTGAGCACCCGGATGCCGTACCGGAATTTGCGCACCTGGATAAACCGGAGCTGACAGGTGAAGAAGATGCCCGAGCCGATCAGCAGGATGATGGCCAGGCTGAAGTTGCCCAGAATGGGGATGTTTGCGTACCAGTCAAAGTTGGTGGGAAAGTCCCAGAACAGGTCGGAGACCACCTGGATCTTGTCGCACACCGCGTTGACCGCGTCAAATAGTGCTTGCATGATACCCTCTCTTTTCTGTTGATTTGTGGATACGGTATATTCCACATTATAGCAAAGGCGGACGCAGATGCAAGGGGTTTGTCGAATTTGAGGGAAAACGCGGCCGGTTTGGGCCGCCCTTTTGGGGAGGTTTCCCATAGGCTTGTGCGGAACAGGGGAAGGGTGTATACTGGTATGAGCAGCCGGGCAACCCAGCCGGCGAAAGAAAGGAGTCCGAATATGGAAGAAAGATATTGTCAGTCCTGTGGGATGCCCATGGGCCAGGGCGACGGGCTGTACGGCACCGAGGCCGACGGCGGCAAGAGCGCCGACTACTGCAAATACTGCTATGACAAGGGCGCGTTCACCTTCCATGGCACCATGGAAGAGATGATCGAAATCTGTGTGCCGCCCATGGTGCAGAGCAACCAGGGCATGACCCCGGAACAGGCTCGGGAGATGATGCGCCAGTTCTTTCCCCACCTCAAGCGCTGGAAATGACGAAAAAACTGCGGCCGGGTACCCCTTGACTTTTGGGAAGATGCCTGCTATAATAAGTCAAGTATAAAGAGAATACATGAGGCGTGTAGATTCGTTTTCAGAATACAAAGCGTGTAGTGTCTCGGGAGCCATTCCGAACATTACATGCTTTTATTTTTTGTCTGCGCCGCTTGATCGCTTGCGGCGTCCGGAACCGCAGCGCAGCCGTCAAGGGTCCGAAACGGACGCCCTGACGGCTGCTTTTTACTGTGCGGGAGCGTTACGCCTGCTTTTTATGGTCCCGGTACGCGGAGACAAACAGGGCGACGGCGGCGATAAACTGGGCCAGGATAAAGACCCAGAGGGGAAATGCGTTCAATGTCTGGCTTCCGTTCACGCACCAATCGGTCAGGCAGTACCAAAACTTGGAGTCCCCAGACCAATCAGTGACCGAGGCAGAAAAGGCTGCGGCGGCGATCAGCAGGCCGGACAGGATGATACAGCCGCTGACCCAGAGCACACAGGCCAGCAGCAGCTTGGGTTTGGTGACAGATTTCATACGGCGTTCCTCCTGAAAACAGCGGCGGCAGAGCGGGAATACTTTATAGCATAAATATATCACATATAATGCAATGATACAATGTTTTTTTAGATGGAACTGGTAAAAATACAGAATTCTGCAAGAAGGGAATCCCACGCATTTTTGGTATGAAACGGGCGGGCTGAACGCACCCTAAAGGAAAAAGGAGTGAAATGGAAATGGATCCGATGAGAGAGCTGCCTATGGGGCTGGGGCTGGCCCTGTGCGCCAATCAGCAGGCGGCGGCGTGTTTTGAACGGATGAGCCCGGAGGAACAGCGCCAGGTGGTGGAGGGAACCCACGCCATCCAGTCGCCGGCGGAGATGCGGGCCTATGTGGCGTCCCTGGTACGGTGAGGGGCGCGGTGGTATCATGAAAAAAGGAGTGTGAAACGGAATGAGCAATCGTTTAAAGACGGAGGCGTCGCCCTATTTACAGATGCACAGTGAGAATCCAGTGGACTGGTACCCCTGGGGGGCGGAGGCTTTTCAGCGGGCCCGGGAGGAGGAGAAGCCGATTTTTCTCAGCATCGGCTATTCCGCCTGCCATTGGTGCCATGTGATCGCCCGGGAGAGCTTTGAAGACAACGAGATCGCGGAGCTGCTCCGGGAGGATTTTATCTCCGTGAAGGTGGACAAGGAGGAACGGCCCGACGTGGATGCAGTGTACCTGCTGGCCAGCCAGGTGTTCACCGGCTCCGCCGGGTGGCCCACTACGGTGCTGGCCACTCCGGAGGGAAAACCCTTCTTTGCCGCCACCTACCTGCCCCGGGAGCAGCTGGCGGCGGTGCTGCTGGCGGCCGCCCACCAGTGGCGGAGCAATCGGGAAAAGGTGCTGGCGGCGGCGGACCAGGCGGCGGAGCGGATGGAGTGGTACAGCGTGCCCCAGCCGGTGGAGCCTCTGGCACCGGAGAAGATGCTGGAACTGGCGGTGGCCCAGCTCCAGGCCCGCTACGACCCCAAGTGGGGCGGCTTCGGCAGCGCCCCTAAGTTCCCCACCCCCCACAGCCTGGCGTTCCTGCTCCGGTACGGGATCCAGAAGGGGGAGACCGAGGCCTGGCACATGGCGGTGAACACCCTGGAGCAGATGGCCCGGGGCGGTATTTACGACCAGATCGGCGGCGGGTTCTGCCGCTACTCCACCGATGAGCAGTGGCTGGTCCCCCACTTTGAAAAGATGCTCTATGACAACGCCATGCTGCTCTGGGCCTATGCCGAGGGCTGGCGGCAGACCCGGCGGCCTCTGTTCCAGGCGGTGGCCCAGGAGACGGCAGACTACCTGCTCCGGGAGCTCCGGGGACCCCAGGGCGGCTTCTATTGCAGCCAGGACGCGGACAGCGAGGGCGTGGAAGGGGGCTACTACCTGTATACCCCGGCGGAGGTCCGGGCGGTGCTGGGAGACGAGGACGGACAAACATTCTGCGACTGGTTTGACATCACCGAGGCGGGCAATTTCCAGGGGAAAAATGTCCCCAATCTGCTGAAAAATCCCCAATTTGGCCAACGGGACGGGACAATAGACCGCTTGCGGGAGCAGCTGCGGGTCAGCCGCTCCGGCCGGGGCCCGTTGTCCCGGGACGAAAAAGTGGTCACCTCCTGGAACGCCATGGCCATCGGGGCACTGGCGGCGGCGGGCCGGATTCTGGAGCGGCCGGAGTACCTGGCCGAGGCGGTGCGGGGCCAGGAATTCCTGGACACCCACCTGGTGGACCCCCATGGACAGCTGGTCCACAGCTGCCGGGGGGAGCGTATGGGCTACGACGGGCTGCTAGAGGACTATGCCTACGAGGGCTGGGCTCTGCTGGAGCTGTTCCGGGCCACTGGCGAGGAGCGCTATCTCCGCCGGGCCGGGGCGCTGGCTCAGGAGATGGAAGGGCGCTTTGGCGACCCGGCGGGAGGCTATTACCTGTACGGGGCGGAGAGCGAAGCCCTTGTGGTCCGGCCCAAAGAGACCTACGATGGCGCGGTGCCCTCGGGCAACGCCATGGCTGCCCTGGTGCTGCTGCGGCTGAGCCGGTACACCGGCGAGGACCGATGGCGGCAGGCGGCGGAACGGCAGCTGCAATTCCTGCGGGCGGTGCCCGGGGAGACGGCCTTCCAGTTTACCTTTACCTGCTATGTGCTGGCGGAGGCGGAGGCACCGGGAGAATAGAGCCGTTTATTTTTTGAAATGTTTTCCGGCTTTCCCAGTGGTTTTCTCCTGTTTTTTCGTATGCCGTTGGACCCGGCGGCACAAGATACAGATACGATGGCCGGCAGGAAAACGTGCCGGACGTCGGGACAGTCAACGCCGGCGGCTGCGGCTGCCGGTTCGGGGGAAAGGAGAGACGGTTATGGACGATCAAGTGAGAGGCAGTTTTGATCTGCGTCAGAAGCAGGAGCGCCGGAAAGGTCTCCAGTTCGAGGTGGCGGAAGAGCAGACCTCCCAGGAGGCCAAGGAGGGCCACAAGCAGTATATGGAGCAGATGATGAAGTACGCCTGGGAAGAGGACTGAGAAAGGGTGAGCTGAGATGACAAACATGGTAAAGGGGCACCCTGACCCGAGAAAGAAAAAGATCACTCGTGACGGTATGACCCCCATTACCCGGATGGAGGGCAAACACGCACAGAAGACCAACGACGGCAGCAACAAGGAGTTTGTGGATCAGCTGATCGACTACGAGTGGCCCGGACAGTGAGAGAGGGAGCGATAACATGGCAAGTGGGAAGAAAAAGCAGGCTGGCCGGGGGCGGCAGACCGACGCCCAGAACCTGGTGCAGCCCATCACCCCCTCTGCGGGGCGGAAACGCGGCCTGAAGTCCAACGAGTCCGCGGACCAGGAGTATATCCAGCGCCTGGCTGACGTGGACTGCGCCGACGGCATGGCCAGACCCTGAGTCGGCCCCGGACCCGGCGATAGCGGGCCGGGGAAAAACAGACAACAGGCGGGACCTTCGGGTCCCGCCTGTTGTCTGTGCGGACAGACGCAAAGCCGCCCACCGAGAGGATGACGGTGGGCGGGCGCTGTTTGCTGCATTGTTTAAAATCGAAAGAGAAAAGAAAGAGAGAGTGGCGTGGGAGCGTTCAGGGCACTCCTTTGCCTGTCATTATCATACCGGAACCGGGGGCTGGGGTGATGAAGGATTTGCAAACGATTTATGAATGGTTTGTAAAGGAACACGGGGTCGGGGAGACGACAAAAAAGCTGGCGGCTGCCAGCTTTTTTTGCCTCCTGAACACGGTCAGGCTTTCTTTTGAATGAGGATGTAGACCACGCCGCAGACTGCCATCAGCATGGGATAGAAGCAGTACGGGACGATGGCGAACGAGGTCAGGGCGCCGGCGGAGGCGGCGGAAGCGTAGAGAAGCTGGGCACCGTAGGGGAGGATGCCCTGAACCACAGAGGTGAAGATGTCCAGCAGGGAGGCGGTCTGCTTGGGCTCGATGCCGTACTCCCGGCTGATGTCCTTGGCCAGTTCGCCGGTCATGACGATGGCCACGGTGTTGTTAGCGGTGGCCACGTCCACACCGGCGGCCAGGACGCCGATGCCCAGCATGGCGCCTTTCTTGCTGCCGACACGCCGGCGGATCAGATCCAGGATGGCCTGGATGCCGCCGCCCTCTTTCACCAGGGAGCTGATGCAGCAGACCACGATGGAGATGACGGTGATGTCATACATGGCGGTGACGCCGGTGCCCATGCTGGTAAAGAGCTCGTTGGGGACGATGTTGCCGGTGGCAATGCCCACTACCAGGGAGAGAACGATGCCAGCCCCCAGGACGCCGAAAACGTTAAAGCCGATCAGGGCGCCCACCAGGACCACCAGGTAGGGGATGACCTGGAAGATGTTGTAGCTCAGGTCGCCGTCCACGGTGTAGCTGCCGTGCATGGTGAACACCAGCAGCAGGACGATGGTGATGATGGCGGCGGGGAGGACAATGAGGAAGTTGGTGCGGAACTTGTCCTTCATCTCGCAGCCCTGGGTTTTGGTGGCGGCGATGGTGGTATCGGAAATCATGGACAGGTTGTCGCCGAACATGGCGCCGGAGACCACTGCGCCCAGGCAGAGGGCCATGCCGAAGCCGGTCTTTTCGCTGATGCCGATGGCGATGGGAGCCAGGGCGGAGATGGTACCCACGCTGGTGCCCATGGACACGGAGATAAAGCAGCCGATCAGGAACAGGCCCACCACGGCCAGGCCGCCGGGCAGAAGGGTGAGGCCCAGGTTGACGGTGGATTCCACGCCGCCGGCGGCGGTTACCGCGCCGGAGAATGCGCCGGCCGTCAGGAAGATCAGGCACATGGTGATGATGTTGTCATCGGTGAGGCCCTGGGCGATCAGGTGCATTTTCTCGCCGAAGTTCAGGTGGCGGTTCTGGAGAAAGGCCACGAACAGGGCGATCAGGAACACCACAATGGCGGGCATGGCATAAAAGTCGTGGAGCAAAATGCCGCCGCCGATGTAGATGATCAAAAAGACCCCGATGGGCAATAGGGCCGCGAGGCTGCTCTTTTTCTCTTCTTTCATGATAACAGAAACTCCTTCCAATCTAATGCAATGGCTTTTATTATAGCAAAAAAGAAAGGAGAAAGAAAGGGGGATTGTAGAAAAAGAACAAAAGAACGGGGGAGAGACGGGAGAAAACTGACAAAACGGCGGAGAGTGCCGGGGCGGCCGGGAGAAAAGGAAGGAAAACGGTCACTTTGCCGGGGCGGGAATCTTCTGCTATAATGGGGGCCGGGAAAACACGCTGCGCCTGGCGGAGACGAGGGCAGGAAAATTTTTTTCTCTGCCGTGCAATAAAACCGCCTGCTGAACCATTAACCAGATGAAAGGGGGAGACCAAGTTGATTCTATCTGCCACAGCCACAGAGAGGGTGCGAACCGGCACGGAGGCCGCGCTGCTGGACTGCTGCCTGGCCCGGGTGGCCGGACGGGACCGGGAGGCCCTGGCGGAGCTGTACCAGCGGACAAGGACGTCGGTTTACGGTTTCGCCCTTTCGATTTTGAAGAACACCCAGGACGCAGAGGACGTACTCCACGATTGCTACGTAAACCTCTACGCTGCGGCGGCGGGCTACCGCTCCAGCGGCAAGCCCATGGCCTGGATCCTGACCATCACCCGCAACCTCTGCCTGATGAAGCTCCGGGAACGGCAAAAAACCGCCGGCCTGCCCCGGGAGGACTGGGAGCGCTACCTGGACAGCCGGGAGGAGATCACCCCAGAGGACCGGCTGGTGCTCACCCAGTGCATGCGGCGGCTGAACGATCAGGAGCGGCAGATTGTGGTGCTCCACGCGGTGTCCGGCTTTAAACACCGGGAGATCGCGGAGCTGATGGAGCTGCCGGTGTCCACCGTTCTCTCAAAATACCGCAGAGCCCTGAAAAAACTCAGGCAATCCCTGGAGGAAGGAGAGTGACAGCCCGATGAGGCGCGAACCAAACGAAGCTTTGGAGGAAAAAATCCAGCGGGCCTTTGCCCATGCCGTTCCGGACGTCTGGGAGTCAGTCCTCTCTGACTGCCGAGAACAGAAAGGAAGCGTGATCCCAATGACAGAAAAGAAGAACATTGCAAAGAAGCAGAGCAGAAACCATCTGTGGGCCAAGCGGTTCGGCGGAATCGCCGCCGCCTTTGTGCTCCTGGCGGGGTGTGCGGTGGGCTACGGGGCCTACCGGCAGAACTACGCCGTGGACGCCACCGTGTCCCTGGACGTGAACCCCAGTGTGGAGATCCAGGTAAACCGGAAAGACCAGGTGCTGGAGGTGACGCCGCTGAACGAGGACGGGAAAAGGGTGATCGGAGACATGGACTTCTCCGGCAGCGATCTGGACGTGACCGTCAACGCTCTCATCGGCTCCATGCTCCAGAACGGCTACCTCAGCGAGCTGGCCAACTCCATCCTCATCAGCGTGGACAACGACGACGCCCAGCGCGGCGCGGAATTGCAGGAGCAGCTGACCCAGGAGGTCAACAACCTGCTCCAGACCAACAGCTTCAGCGGTGCGGTCCTCAGCCAGACCGTCTCCGACGACAACGCCCTTCGGGCCCAGGCGGAGCAGTACGGCATCACCCTGGGCAAGGCCCAGCTGATCCAGCAGATCGCGGCGGAGAACAGCCGCTACACCTTTGCAGATCTGGTGCCCCTGTCCATCAACGAGCTGAACCTGCTGCGCAGCTCCGGCGCCAGTGAGCGCGAGGCGGTGGATTCGGTCCAGTCGGTAGGCGACGCCAGCGATAAGGCCTATATCGGGGCGGAGAAGGCCAAGAAAGCGGCCTTCGACCGGGCTGGAGTCTCCCAGGACAAGGCCGCCAACGTGTCGGTAGAGCTGGACTACGAGGACGGGGTCATGGTCTACCAGGTGGAGTTTCAGTCCGGCGGCTATGAGTACGAGTGCGACGTGAACGCTGCCACCGGCGCCGTGGTCCAGTACGAGAAGGAGCGGGAGGACGATACGCAGAAGAACACCCGGAGCGGCTCCGCCAGCGCCAAAGGCGATGCCCAGAGCGGTAGCACCTCCGCCAGCATCGGCGAAAACCAGGCCAAAAAGATCGCCCTCTCCCACGCCGGTGTCTCCGCCGACAAGGTTAGCCAATATGAGGTTGAGCTGGATGTGGAAAACGGCATCAAGGTTTATGAGATCCAGTTCAAGGCCAGCGGCCATGAGTACGAGTACGACATCAACGCCGCCACCGGCGCTGTGGTAAAGTACCACCGGGAGGTGGATGACGACTACGGCGATGACCACGATGACGATGACCACGATGACGATGACCATGATGATCACGACGATGATGACGGCGACGACTGAGCCGTCGGAGAGAAAAACGGAACCGGGCTGATCCTTTTTGCCGCTGGCGGTTGGATTCCGGAAACGGGTATGCTAAAATAGTGCCAAAGCATATCAATCCGGCGCGGAGCCGCCGGATACGGAGGATCAGACCATGAAACAGAGACGATATAACCTGCCGGGTCACTATATCACCATTCGGCTCAACAACCAACCTCTGGCCCAGTGGCTGCTGGAACAGGAGATTGCCATCCCGCCGGACACCACGGGCGTGCGCTACGCCTGCCGGGCCAGCGAGCTGGGCGCCATGGAGATTCGCGTGGGCTGGGAGGAAATGCGGGAACTGGAGGGCTTCCAAACAGCGGAAGCCCTCTTCCAGCTGGCCCCGGAGGACAAGCGGACGGATTTGGCGGCGGCTTTGCAGTCGGAGGCCGTCCGGCAGGGCTACCGGGGGATGGTTACCCGGGAGATCTATGTGGAGCTGCCCCACGGCACGGGCTTTGCCACCAGCTGGTATGAGGACCAGGAGCTGGTGAAGTACGAGCGCTGCGACGACGGCGGAGAGATCCTGGCCCTGGTGGACCGGGGCCACCTGGAGGAGCTGCGGTGGGAGCGGATCCCCCCCATTGCCCAAGTGATTGACGCCGGGGCGGCGGTGAACTGCGACGCCCTCCGGGAGATTCGGCTGGACGGCGTGGAGCGGGTGGAAAAGGGCGCCTTCCAGCGCTGCTCCAATCTGGAACGGGTGGTGGTCGGCTCCAGCGTCGAAGAGATTCGGCAGGGGGCCTTTGACCGGTGCGACAACCTCCGGGAAGTGGATACCGGCGCCAACCCTTCCCTCAGCTGGCTGACGGCGGACTACCTCCGGGGAGCCGCCCCGGCGGCCCAGGACGGCGACTGGACCTACGAGATTCTGGACGGCGGCGGCGTGGCTCTCACCGGCAGCCGGCGGGATGAGTACACCACCCTGGCCATTCCCGAGACAGTGGCGGGGCGGCCGGTGACCGAGCTGGCGGAGGACGCCTTTATCGACAAGCTGTTCCAGAAGGCGACGCTGCCCAGAACCGTGGAGCGGCTGGGGGACGGCTGCCTGTACAGCCCGGTGCTCCGGCAGGTGGAGCTGTACGGCGAGGCGGAGCCCGATGTCACTGGGCCCTTTGCCTGCGAGGTGGGCTGCTGCCTGGTGAAAAAGGCGGTGCTCCTGCCCGGGACCCGCCGCGTTGCCGACTGTCTGTTTGAGGATCTGTTCGGGCTGCAGGAAGTGACCCTGCCCGATACCCTGGAGGCCATCGGCGACTCCGCCTTCTGCGGCTGCGGCAGTCTGAAAGAGATTCGGTTCCCGGAGGGGCTGAAAACCATCGGCGACTCCGCCTTCTGGGACTGCGACGCCCTGGAGGAGGTCACCCTGCCCGCCGGTTTGGAGTCCATCGGCTCCGAGGCCTTCGGGGACTGCGGCGAGCTGCGGCGGGTCCTGCTGCCCCGGAGCTGTGAGGTGGCGGAGGACGCCTTTGACGACTGCGCCCCGGACCTGGAACTGGTCTACCTGGGGGAGGAGCCGGATGCGGAGGCGCCGGAAGAGGCGCCCCAAGCGGACCCGGAACCGGCGGCCCAGGAATCCGTGCTGGACCGGCTGCTGCGCTATACGGCGGTCTGCACCACCAGCCGGGAGGATCAGGAGGGGTGTCCCTCCACCGCCGGACAGTGGGAGCTGGCCCGGCTGCTGGCAGAGGAACTCAGAGCGTTGGGAGTCGCCGACGCCCGGGTGGACGAGCACTGCTATGTCTACGGCCACCTGCCCGCCACCGCCGGTCTGGAATCCGCCCCCACCCTGGGCCTCATTGCCCACCTGGACACGGCGGCCTTCCGGGGCGAGAACGTGCGGCCCCAGGTGATCGAGGGGTATGACGGCGGCGACATCCCATTGGGTGCGAGCGGGAAAACCCTGCGCCCGGCGGACTTCCCCCATCTCACCGAGCTGAAAGGCCGCACCCTGGTTACCACCGACGGCACCACCCTGCTGGGGGCCGACGACAAGGCGGGCATCGCCGAGATCATGACCCTGGCGGCCCAGCTGAACGGGAAGCCCCACGGAAAACTGGCGGTGGCCTTCACCCCGGACGAGGAGATCGGGGCCGGTGCAGACCGGTTCGACCTGGCCGCCTTCGGGGCGGACTTTGCCTACACCGTGGACGGCGGCCGGGAAGGGGAGATCCAGTACGAGAATTTCAACGCCTGTGTGGCGGACCTTGTGGTCCACGGCTTCGATGTCCACCCGGGGGAGGGGAAGGATACCATGGTCAACGCCGCCCTGGTGGCTATGGAGTGCAACGCCATGCTCCCTGCCGGGGAGACCCCCCGGGACACCGAGGGCTATGAGGGGTTCTATCACCTGGACCGGATCTCCGGCGGCGTGGAGCGGGCGGAACTCCGGTACCTGATCCGGGACCACAGCGCCGGAGGATTCCAGGCCCGGAAGGACACCCTGAGCCATATCGTGAAGCTGCTCAACGAGAAGTACGGGGCGGGGACGGTGGAGCTGACCCTCCGGGATCAGTACGCCAACATGGCGGAGGTGGTGCAGAAGCACTTCCATTTGATCGACCGGGCCAGGGCCGCAGCGGAGCAGGCGGAGCTTCTGCCCCGGGTCTTGCCCATCCGGGGCGGCACCGACGGCGCCCGGCTGAGCTGGATGGGCCTGCCCTGTCCCAACCTGGGCACCGGCGGCTTCGCCTTCCACGGGCCCTATGAGCACATCACCGTCCAGGGGATGGAGCAGGTGGTGGCCATGCTGCACAATCTGGTCCGGGCGTACGCCGAGCCGGTTTGAGAGAGAAAAGGAGAAAAAACAATGGATGTACTGCGGGAATTACAGGAGATTCGGGCCATCAACGCCCGGGTGGAACAGCTGGAGCGGGAAGGCGCCGACCCGGCCCAGATTCGCCGGGCCATGCAGGTGGCGATCAAGCCCGGCGAGAACGGTCTGAGCTATCAGACCCGGGTGCTGCTCTACAGCTACGCCAGCGACCTGATCGCGGCGGCGGAGGTGCGGGGAATTTCCCTGAACTTCCAGCCCGACAGCGCACCCCAGGCGGCCCAGGCGGTGGGCAGTGCCTATGAGGCCAACCGGGCCGTCCGGGGACTGGAGCACGAGGACAACCTGGTGCTCATCAGCAAGGAGCTGGGCAGCTACCTGACCCTGACTCTGTGCCACTCCATGGGGGGAAAAATCAAGGTGCAGTCGGTGCCGGCGCAGCAGACAAAGGGGCTGTCCGCCCTGCTGGTCAGCGGGATTATGATCCGGGTAGCCTTGCCCGGCGGCCAGGCCCTGAACCCCATCGAGGTGGCCAACAAGGTGGTGCGCTCTATCCGGGTCGGCGAGGACGGCCTGACCCTGAATCAGCGCCCCATCCTGCGCCTGCTGGAGCGCGGGAGGGCGTGACAACAGAAAAACGAAACAGGAAACGCCTGCCCCGTGACGGGACAGGCGTTTCCTGTTGTTGCATTAAAAATAGAAAGAGAAAAAGAGAGGGAGGTATAAAATGATGTCATTTCACTTACAGCCTTAGCATACGGAAAAGTGCGGGGAAAGTGGTGAACGAATTTTAAAGGGTTTGTGAATGAACTGTGAAGGTGCGTTTTCGACCTATTGTGACAGGAGCTGGAGCAGCTGGCGCTGTTCCCGGGCGGACTCCGCCGCCAGGGCCCGGAACAGATCGCCCAGCACCGGGTCCGGATTGTTCTGGGCGGCGGCGCGGTAGCGGAGCTCCGCCCGCTGGGCCCCCTGGAACAGCAGGCGGTAGCCCTCCCGGCTGGTCTTCCAGCTGCGGGGGGTGGCCCGGCTCCGGGGCAGGTACCACACACCGGTGAGGAGAAAGAGCACCGCCGCCATCCGCTTGGCCCGGCCCAGGGCCAGGGCCGCCAGCCGGGAACCACCACCGCTGCCCGGAGCCCGGGCCAGGGCCTGGTAGGTGCGCCAGCGGGTCAGCTCCCAGAGGATCTGGGCCCGGAGAAATTCCCCCCACTTCAGAGAGGCGGCGCCCAGGGCCGGGGGCGGGTCCGCCGCCGGGGCAAGGGGGACCTCGCCGCATTGGATGGGGCTGCTGTCCGGATCGGGGGAGACCCGCTTCCAGACCCGGGCGAAGGCCTCGGCCTCCTGAGCTTTGTTCTGCTGCTGATCCATATCCAGTCCTCCTGTGCACTTCAAGTGGTTCAGCCTATGCCCGGGGGGGCAAATGTGTGAAAAAGATTGCAAGTGGTGGGGGGGCATGTTATAATGTGGGCGGTTATGCGTGTGTATTAGATGTAAAATGTACACTTTTGCCAGATCGCGAGGCTGATTTTATGAAAAAAGTAATCACATACGGAACTTATGATCTGCTTCATTACGGTCACATCAATTTGCTGCGCCGGGCCAGAGCCCTGGGCGACTATTTGATTGTGGCCCTTTCTACGGATGAATTTAACCAGAAGCAGAAACAGAAAAAGTGTTACTTCTCCTACGAGCAGCGCAAGCAGCTGCTGGAGGCCATCCGCTACGTGGATTTGGTCATCCCGGAGGAGAATTGGGAGCAGAAAGTCTCGGACGTGCGGGAGTTCCGGGTGGATACCTTTGTCATGGGCAGCGACTGGGAGGGGAAGTTTGACTTCCTGAAGCCCTACTGTGACGTGGTGTACCTGCCCCGGACCCCGGAGATCTCCACCACCCAGATCAAAGAAGATCTGGGACGGTGAGCGGACAGAGAGAGCGGTGAATACGTGGGAATGGAAACGAGAAGGGGAGAGAGACAGAGGTACCGCGGGCGGGGGTTGCTGATCGCCCTGCTGCTGCTGACCACCGGGGTGTGTGCCCTGTTGGGCGGCGAGGGCGGCGGAGCTTCCCGCGTTTTGTGGTGTTTTTGCAGCCTGTTCCAGGTTCCGTTGCTGTTTTTCGCCCTAGGGGGCTGGTCCCGGGAACGGGCGCCCACCGTGGGCCAGGCCGGAAGGCTGGGCGCGGGATTTGCCCTGCTCTGCGGGGCAGAGAAGGCGCTGCTCTTCTGGGCGGGCGCCCTGGGGGGCGCCGGTCCGGAGTTTGACCTGCTCCCGGCGGCGGACGCCTCCTGGATTTTTCTGGCCCTGGCGCTCTGCCTGCCCCTGGGGACCTGGTTGGATCGGTTTTCCAGACGGGGGCTGATCTTGGCCTGCGCCGGCCTGGCGGGCTGCGCCGGTGGCTGTTGGGCCGCCCAAGGGGAGTTTTTCGGTCTGGGCCGGTTCCTGGCGTTTTTTCCCCTGTTTCTGCTGGGGCGCTGGACGGACTGGATGGCCCTGTCCAGGCTGCTGAAGCGCCGGTGGGTGCAGCTGCTTTCGGCGGCGCTGCTGGCGGCGGCCCTGGTTTTGTGCGGGCTGGCAGCCGGGCCGCTGTACCAGATGCGGGGCCTGTTCCTGGGGGACGGAGCCGTTTCCGGCCTGTGGGGCGGACTGCTCCGGGCGGCCCAGTACGCCGTGGCCCTGGTGCTGGGCGGCGGGATTCTGGTGCTGCTGCCCCGGCGGCGGACGCCTCTGCTGTCCGCGGTGGGGGAGCGCTGGGTCTCTGTCTGGCTCTGGATGGGCCCGCTGTCGGTCCTGCTGACGGAGACGGCGCTGCTGCCGGAGGGAGGCGCGGTCCGTGTGCTGTCGGCAATCGCGGCCTGGGGCCTGATTGCGGCGCTGGCCGGAAACCGGTGGGGCGCACGGTCGGCGGAGGCGCTGCTGGCGCTGCCCGGGCGGCTGACGGAGGAGCGTTCTTCCGAGCTGTCCAGGGACGCCAACGGCCTGTACTGGCAGGCGTTCTGCGCGGTATTTTTGATTTTAGTGACCGGTTTTTCCGGTTATTTTATCGCAAATGGCTATTCGATGGTCTGGAAGCCCGACGGGCAAAATCTGTACCTGACCATCATGTACTACACCCGGAACTATGTGGTTCAGGCGGTTAAGACCCTGTTGAGCACCGGCCAGCTGGTGCTGCCCCAATGGGACTTCGCCATCGGCCAGGGCAGCAGTGTCCTGACGGTGTTCCACTTCAACCCCCTGTTTCTGCCGGCAATTTTTACACCTTACCGGTGGATGGAGGCGGTGTACGGTGCGGTCACCGTGCTGCAAATCCCCCTAGCTGGGCTGGCCTTTACCGCCTACTGCCGCTCCATTGAGAAGCGGGAGCCCCTTCCCGTGCTGGTGGGGGCAGTGGTGTATGCCTTCTCCGGCTTTGTGATTTTTACCGCCGCCAAGCACATTTACTTTATCACCTTCCTGGTCATCTACCTGCCCCTGATCCTGGCCGGCTGCGAGCGCTGGCTCCGGAAACGGAAGTGGGGCCTGTTTGTGGGGATGATTTTCCTGGCCATGACGGGAGGGTACTACTACGCCTTTATCAACACCCTGCTCATGGCGATTTACCTGCTGATCCGGGAGATCTGCCTGTACCGGACCCAGGTGAAGCGGATTCTGACCGACCTGCTCCAGCTGGTGGGCCTCTATCTGTGGGGGCTTGCCCTGGCCATGGCGGCGTTTCTGCCCACGGTGCTGGACTTCCTGTCCTCCAGCCGCAGCGATGTGGCCGAGTCGGCGTTTACGCTGTTCTACCCGACCGAGCACTATCTGAGGATGTTCCTGTGCATGGTGGGCAGCAGCCCCAGCGGCACCTACTGGGTGCGGCTGGGCCTTGCCGGGGTGGTGTTTGCCGCAGCGGTGCTCCTGTTCCTGCGCTGGCGGGAGCGGCAGCTGGCGCCCCTGCGGGCGGGGGCGCTGGTGCTCTTCGCCTGCCTGTGCGTGCCGCTGATGGGCAAGATCTTTAACGGCTTTGGCTACGTGACCAACCGCTGGTGCTACGGCTTTGCCTTCTGCATGGCGTTGATCGTGGTCTGCCTGCTGCCCCGGCTGGTGGAGCTGCGGGCCTGGGAGCAGGTTGCGCTGGCGGTCCTCACCGGCGGGTATATCGCCGCCGTGGTCCTGCTGGAGCGGTCCCGGGGCGATGTGGAGTGGGGCGCTATGGCGCTGCTGGCCCTGGTGACCGGAGCGGTGATTCTGGCCTCCCACTGGAAGAACAAGGCGGTGGGCCAGGGCCTGGTGGCGGTGATCACTGTGGCGGCGGTTCTGTTCAACCTGTCCCAGTTCTATGACCCCGCCCACAGCGACGCTCTGGAGCGCTATGTGCCCGCCGGCGACGTGAAAAAAGCGGTGAGCGCTTCGGCGGAGCAGGTGGCCGCCAATCTGGAGGGCGACGGGTTCTATCGGACCGAGGTAGAGGCCAACCGGAGCAATCGGTTCTGCCTCACCGGCGGCTATGGGACCATCAGCTATTGGAGCGTCCTCAACGGCGACCTGGTGGACTATTACCTGGATTTTGATTTGAACACCGTCCGGCAGTCCTATGCCGTCTGGGGCCTGGACCAGCGGGCCAGCCTGTGCGCTCTGGGCAGCGTCCGCTACTTTGTGGGCAAGAGCCTGACCGACGGCGGGGAGCCGTCCAACCTTCAGCCCTACGGTTTCCAGCCGGTGGGGCAGAAGAGAAATATGACCATTTACGAGAACCAGTACGCCCTGCCCGCAGGCTATACTTATACCAGCTATCAGACCCGGTCAGACTATGAGAAGCTGTCCCCCCTGGAGCGGCAGCAGGCAATTTTGCAGGGCGTTGTGGTGGAGGATGCGGATGCGGGCCGGGTATCCCAGGTCCTGAGCCGGGAGGAGCCCCGGCTGACCGCCCAGGACATTCCCTGGACGGTGCGCAAGACCGAGAACGCGGAAATCGAAGACAATACGGTCCGGGTGAAGCAGAGTTCCGGCTCCATCACCCTGCGCTTTGACGGGGCGGCGGACGCGGAGACCTACGTCTATTGGGACAACCTGACCATGGACGGCCAGGAGAAAAAGGAGGCGACGGTCCGGGTTTCCGGCAACTCGGTGACCAAAAAGGGCGTTGTCTATCAGGAGGACTCCCTGTACCACTTCCGGCGGGACGGGATGACCTACAACTTGGGCTACAGCGAAACCGGCGTCCGGAGCTGTAAGATCACCTTCACAGAGGCCGGAACCTATCACTTTGATGACCTCCAGGTGGTCTGCCTGCCTATGGCGGACTATGTGGAGGACGTGACTGCCCTGGGCGAGGCCGCCCTGGAGGACGTCACCGAGACGGGCGGCGCCCTTACCGGTTCTATCCGCCTGGAGGAGCCCCGGCTGCTGGCCCTGTCCATCCCCTACCGGGACAGCTGGACGGTGACTGTGGACGGGGAACCGGCGGAGACGCTGAAGATCAACGGCATGTACACCGGCGTTCTTCTGGAGGCGGGGGACCATGTGGTGGCGGCTGCGTACCAGATCCCTGGTCTGAAGGCAGGCGGCATGGTGTCCGGCGTGGCCCTGGTGTGTACCGGCGGCGTGCTGGCTGCCGGCGCGGTCCGGCGCCGCCGCTCCGGCGGAAAGCCCGGAAAAGGGAAGAAACAAGGCAGCAGAGAAAAATAGGTCAGGAGGCCGAAAAAGTTATGAGCATTCCGTTCAACATTCCCCCCGCAACCGGCCGGGAGCCGGAGTATCTGGCCCAGGCCATCGCCAACCGCAAGCTGTGCGGTGACGGGCCCTTTACCCAGAAGTGCCACCAGTGGCTGGAGCAGTGGACCGGCGCGCCCAAGGCGCTGCTGACCACCTCCTGCACCAGCGCGTTGGAGCTGGCGGCGCTGCTGTGCGGCGTGAAGGCGGGGGATGAAGTGATTTTGCCCTCCTTTACCTTTGTGTCCACCGCCGACGCCTTTGTTCAGCGGGGGGCCAAAGTAGTGTATGTGGACATCCGCCCCGACACCATGAACATTGACGAGACTAAGATCGAGGCAGCCATCACGGAGAAAACCGTCTGCATCTGCGTGGTCCACTACGCCGGGGTGGCCTGCGAGATGGACACGATTATGGAGATTGCCCGCCGCCACAGCCTGAAGGTAGTGGAGGACGCGGCCCAGGGGGTCATGAGCACCTACAAGGGCCGGGCCCTGGGCACCATCGGCGACGTGGGCTGCTACAGCTTCCACGAGACCAAAAACTACACCATGGGTGAGGGCGGCGCCGTGGTGGTCAACCACCCTGAGGACATCGAGCGGGCGGAGATCATCCGGGAGAAGGGAACCAACCGCAGCAAATTCCTCCGGGGCCAGATCGACAAGTACACCTGGGTGGACTACGGCTCCAGCTACCTGCCCAGCGAGCTGAACGCCGCCTACCTGCTGCCCCAGCTGGAGGAGGCGGAGGCCATCAACCGGGACCGGCTGGCCACCTGGGGGCGGTACTATACCGGATTGAAGCCCCTGGCGGACCGGGGGAAGCTGACGCTGCCCACGGTGCCGGGGGAATGCGGACATAACGCCCACATGTTCTACGTCAAGTGCAGGGATCTGGAGGAGCGCACCGCGCTGATCAGTTACCTGCGGGAGCGGGGAATTACCTCCTCGTTCCACTATATCCCCCTCCACACGGCGCCGGCGGGCCAGCGGTTCGGCCGGTTCTCCGGGGAGGACGTGTACACTACCAAAGAAAGCGACCGGCTGACCCGGCTGCCCCTGTACTATGGGCTGACGGAGGAGGACTGCCAGACAGTGATTCGGACGGTCAGGGAATTTTACGGGGAAGAGGGCTGAGCGGCAGCCCCCTTTCGGAAAACGAGACGAGAAAGATATGAAAACAATCAGCTTTGTCATACCCTGTTACGCAAGCGAGGGCTCGGTGGCCCTGGTGATAGAGGAGATCCGGGCCACCGTGGCCCAGAGACCGGACTACGACTATGAGATTGTGGCGGTCAACGACTGTTCCCCGGACCGGGTCATGGAGGTGCTCCGGGCGGAGGCCGCCCGGGACCCCAAGGTGAAGGTGGTGGACCTGGCCAAAAACGGCGGCCGACACTGCGCCCTGATGGCCGGGTTCCACGTGACCCGCGGCGAGTACGTGGTCTGCATCGACGACGACCTTCAGTGCCCTACCGAGCGGCTGTGGGACCTGCTGGCCCCCCTGGAGAGCGGCGAGTACGACGTGGCTATTGCCAAGTACCGGAAGAAAAAGCAGAGCGCCTTCAAAAACTTCGGCAGCGGCGTTCAGGATCGGGTGTCCAACTGGCTGCTGGGGAAAGATAAGGAGCTGAAGTTCTCCAACTTCTCCGCCATGCGCCGGTTCGTCCGGGACGAGGTGACCCGGTACCGGAATCCGTACCCCTATATCTCCGGCCTGATGCTCCGATCCACCAGCCGGGTGGTCAACGTGGAGATGGAGGAACGGGAGCGCACCATTGGCACCGGCCACTACACGTTTAAAAAGTCATTTGCCCTGTGGATGAACAGCTTCACCGCCTTTTCGGTCAAGCCGCTGCGGATCTCCACGGCCTGCGGCAGTCTCTGCGCCCTGCTGGGGCTCATCGACGTGGTCTATATCGTGATCCACAAGCTGCTCAACCCCTCCGTGCCCGCGGGCTACAGCTCTATGATGGCGGTCATCCTCTTTATCGGCGGCATGATCCTGTTGATGCTGGGGCTCATCGGCGAGTACGTCGGGCGAATCTATATCAGCCTCAACAACTCCCCCCAGTTTGTGGTGCGGGAGACGCTGAACCTGGACGAGGAGAGAAAGGAAAACCTGATTTTATGAAGACCATATTGATCATCGGCGCGGGAGACTTTCAGCTGCCGCTGGTGCAGCGGGCTGCCCAGCGCTACGAGGTGGCTCTGGCGGCGCCGGAGATCGGGGCGGCGTTCCAGCCCTACCTGACCCATAGCCTGCTCACCGATGTGCGGAACCAGTCGGAAATTCTCCGCTTTGCCCGGGAGCTGGAGGTCTGCGGCGTCATCACCGACCAGACAGACGTGGCGGTGCGCACGGTGGCCTACGTGGCGGAACAGCTGGGCCTGCCGGGCATCGGCTACGAAACCAGCTGCCTGTTCACCGACAAACGGCTGATGCGGGAAAAAATGGCCCAGCTGGGCATTCCGCAGCTGCCTAATCGCACCGTCTACTCCCTCCGGGAGGCGGCGGCCTACTACGCCGAGCTGGGCGGCGAGGTGATTATCAAGCCATTGGACACCCAGGGCAGCCGGGGCGTCCAGCACTGCGGCAGCTGGTCGGAGCTGGCCCAGAAGTACCCGGAGACCAGCCGCTGGTCCAGTGACGGCGGTGTTATCATCGAGCGCTTCGCCACCGGCCGGGAGTTCGTGGTGGAGGGGCTGGCGCTGGGTGGAAGCTTCCGCAATCTGATCTGCGGCGACACCCACTACTTCGACCTGCCCGACGCCTTTGCGGCCAAGTCCCGCATTTTCCCCACCACGGCGGAGACGGAGCTGGCGGAGCGGGTCTGCGCCTTGAATACCCGGATTATCACCGGCTTCGGTCTGAAGCAGGGGATTACCCACAGCGAGTTTATCATGGACGGGGACCAGATCTACCTGATGGAGACCGCGGCCCGGGGCGGCGGCGTCTACATCTCCTCCGACCTGATTCAACTGTCCACCGGCCTGTGTACTGAGGATTTCCTCCTGGACATCGCCGAAGGCGTCTGTGCGGAAGTGCCGGAGCTGCTGCCCCAGCAGTGCGTGTGCGGCTATATGGCCTTTTTTATCCCCGTGGGAACGGTTCGGTCAGTCCGGGGCGTGGCCCGGGTCCAGGCCCTGCCCTGGGTGTACCGGAACCAGCTGGACCGGCTGCGGCCCGGGTACACAGTCCAGGCCAACACAGATAAAACCTCCCGTCTGGCCCTGATCCTTTCGGCGGGCAGCCATGAGGAGCTCCAGCGGCGGATGGAACGGGTGCAAAACCTGCTCCAGGTCCAGGTGGAGACGGAAGATGGAATCCAGGGGCTGATCTGGGCCTGAGGCCCGGCGAACGGTCCCGGGAGGAGTAACAGCCGCTCCCCGGAGCGCAGTAGAAGGAGAATGAATACATGTCATACGCCACAGATAAAAAATGGGAAAACCTGCGGTATTTCCCCGCTGACCTGATGAAGGTTTACAAAAAAGTGCCCAAGCATCCGGAAAAGATCAAGGCCATTCAGGATCGGAAGGTCCGGGAGCTGATGCAGATCGCCTACGAAATCCCCTTTTACCGGGCCCGCTTTGAGCAGTCCGGCACCAAGCCCGAGGACTATACCTGCGGCGATGATCTGAAGAAATTTCCGGTGCTGACCAAGGAGGAACTGCGGGACTGGGCCGACCAGGAGCTGAATGAGAACCCGGAAAAGTACCAGGACTGGCACGTCTCGCCCACCAGCGGCAGTACCGGCATCCCCCTGCGCACCCCCTTCTCGCCCAAAGAGAACGCCTGGATCAAGGCCAACTTCATGCGTTCGATTATGATGGCGGGCTTTATCCCCGGGGTCCACAAGTGCCTCCACCGGCCCAACAGCCTCCATACGGCCACCGGCGGCAAGAAGAGCCTGCCTCAGCAGATTGTGGACAGCCGGTGGAAGGATATGTCCGACGCCATCAAGGAGCGGGTGCCCAGCCAGGTGCTGCTCCAGGAGATCAACGAGTACAAGCCGGACTATCTCTACATGCATAAAAATATCCTGGTCCGGGTCTGCCTGTACGCTAAGCGAAACAAGATGTACCTCTACAAGCCCAAGTGGTATTCCCCCATCAGCGAGATGCTGGACCCCAGCAGTGAAATGCTGCTAAAGGAGATGCTGGGCCCGGGGCTCATCAATGCCTACGGCCTGTCTGAAACCGGCACTTCCGCCGTGCGCCTGCCCGGCGAGGACTTCTTCCGGGTGAACAGCGACACCCACGTGGTGAACCTGCGGGACGACGACGGGACTTACGGCGACAGCGGCGTGGCCATCGTCACCCCGCTGTTTAAGACGGACTTCCCCCTGATTAACTATGTCACCGGTGACCGGATGGACGGTGAGATGGTGGACGGCCTGCGGCGGATTACCAACATCCGGGGCCGGATGAACGACGTCATTCACCACAAAGACGGTAAGATCACCGAGTGGGGCAACCTGGAAATGGTGGTCAACTACGCCGTGGGCCTGGGCGTGGTCCAGAGCCGGTTTATCCAGGAGAGCTATGACCAGATCCGCATCCAGGCGGTGAAGGACCCCAGCTGTCCCCTGAGTCTGCCTGAGATCGAAAAGCAGTACACCGCGGCCTTTGCCCCGGCCCTGAACAACGAGTTCCGTTTTGTCTACGAGTGGATGGAGGAGATCCCCAGCGATCCCAACGGAAAGCTCCGCATGATTGTCAACAATATGCCCGACCCCGAAGCGGAGTCCGCAGCCCGGTAAAGAAAGAGAGGAAACTCTGTGCTGGATCGTTTTCTCGACAACAAACGGAATCTCTACGCCATGGCCCTGGTGGCCATCGTCTTTGAGAGTCTGTCCTCCTCTGTGCTGAAGGTGGGGGGGCAGTATCCCTTCCTCTCCCCGATGTATCTGCTGTTTTTCGGGCTGGCGCTGGTGATTATGGCCATCTACGCCGTGGCCTGGCAGCTGCTGCTGGAGCGGCTGCCTCTGACCACCGCCTATCTGCGGAAGGGACTGACCTATGCCCTGATTTTCATCTGGGCGGCGGTGTTCTTCGACGAGGTGATTACGCTGAAGCAGATCATCGGCATGGCGGTGATTATTGTGGGAATGGTGGTGAGCATGTCCGATGACTTCTGAGTTTTTTTCCAGCGCCGCGTTCTGTTACGGCATCGCCTTTGTGGCCGTGTTCCTGGCTACCGCTGGGCAGATTTTGCTGAAACGCTCCGCCGATGACACCGTGGGCAAGGCGGGTTTTTGGCGGAAATTCCTCAACCGGCGGGTGGTGGTCTCCTACGGACTGCTCTTTCTGTCCATGTTCTGCAACCAGATCGCCCTGCGGCAGGTGCCCATGACCGTGCTGCCCTGTATCACCGCCACCAGCTTTATCTGGGTATTCCTGTTCGGGTTTCTCATCCTGCGGGAGCGGCCCAGCCGCCGGAAGGTGGCCGGTGTGGGAATGATCCTACTTGGCATTGCGATTTCCAGATTATAGCTGTTTTGTGTCCCCTCTGAGAGCGAAGGCTGTTTTCGGAGGGGAACTCTGCTTTGTGGGACAGGGGAGAAAAGCGCGGGAAAAAAAGGGGATTTTCTTGAAAACCTACCGGAGATGTGGGAAGGAAACCGGCCTGAATTTCTCTGTAATAGACAGTTTTTGAGGTGGAAAATGAGCGAATTCAATGAAATGTCTGAAAATGCAGCGAAGCCAACAAGGAAATATTGACATTTATACCTTCGGGCGTGTATAATTGCAGAGAAAATAAGCGATGTTTCTTTTGAGATTATTTTAACTTTTTTGTTGTGAATTGCCTTGTACAATTCGGAAATGTGTCTTGTCAATATACTTTTTCGGATAAATGCGGCTGGCGGTATTTGGCGTGCGCGGGACTGCTGCGGTGCGGGGCACAGGAGGCGGTTTTATCAAACAGGTTTCATAATCAGGCAAAAGCCAAGCGGAAAGTGAGATCGTATCAGTTATGAGAAAAACAAAGGAAGAAATGCTGGTTACCCGGGAGCGCATTTTAAAAGCAGGGTTTGACTGCTTTTACAACAACGGCTATGAACAGACCTCGTTGGCTGCCATTGCGCAGGCCGCCGGCGTGACGCGAGGTGCCATTTACTGGCACTTTGAAGATAAAAAGGCTCTGTTCCGGGCCGTGGTGGATTACAACCTGGAGCGGGGCGACATCACCGAGTACGGGAAAAAACTGCCCGCGGAGCTGACCTATACCGACCGGTTGGCGGAGATGTTCTGGTACGCCCTGAACGACAACCCTCATGTGGAGTTTATCTTTAAGATCATGAACTTTGCCTCCACCAATCCGGAGTTTGCCGATGTGGTGGAAAAAATCCAAGGGGTTAAGCGCAGACTGTGGGAATTTATCGACGTAGAGACCAAGGTCTTTATGCGGATGCACGGGAAGACACCCCAGGGAACTGAGTGCATTGCATCGACGCTCTCCCTGATGTTTGAGGGAATGTTCCTTGCAAAAAACATTCAGGTTGGAATAAAACTTGACAAAGAGCACGTTTACAAATATACTGGAATAGTTACCGCATCCATGATTTTTGAGGCCCAGCCGGAGCGCTGGGAGAAGATGCTGGAACGGATTATCAACTGATTTCATACGAATAAGGTGATTTTAGGAGAAAAGCACATGCTTTTCTCCTTTTTTTGCACCCTTTTTAGGCAATATGACGATTGTGAAAAACGTAACAAACATACATGTAGGTACGTAAAAAATCGGCGACGTGAGGCCGAAAGCGCTGGAATACCAGAAATTTGTGAAATATGACTAAAAAGGACGGAGGAGTTTTGGCGATAAATAATAAAATGACAACAAAGCGCGATTTCCTTCTTGACAGTTTACATTCATGCTTGTATATTTAGGGCAGGACAAACGTGACTGTTTGTTTCTTGGGGGAGCCTACTCCCGAGGACTCCGAACACCTTCGGGAGTAGGCAGAAACAATCAAACCCATCATAAAAACTGAGGAGGTAAAAGAAATGTTAAATTTCCAGTTTTATCAGAAAACCAAGGTCCTCTGCGGACAGGGCACTATCAACCAGCTGGGTGAACTGGCTGACCACATCGGCGGCAAGAAGGCACTGATCGTTGCCGACCCCGGCATGATGGCCACTGGTGTTGTGGACACCATCGCAGCAGCACTGAAGGCTGGCGGCAAGGAATACGTCATCTTCGATGAAAACGAACCCAACCCGCCCATCGCTGCCTGCAACAAGGGTTATGAAATCTGCGTGGCAGAAAAGTGCGACTTCATTATCGGCGTCGGCGGCGGCTCCAACATGGACTGCGCCAAGGGCATCAACATCCTGCGCTTCAACCCCGGTCCCCTGATCCAGTATGCCAACTTCGCAAAGCCCTTCGAAGTGGGCAGCGGCCTGATCATGGTTCCCACCACCTCCGGCACCGGCTCCGAAGTCTCTGACGGCTCCATCCTCTCCGACGAGAACCACATCAAGCAGAACTTCATTGCCAACGGCGCCTATGCTGATTACTGCATTCTGGACTATGATCTGCTGGTTGGTATGCCTCCTAAGCTCACCGCTGCCACTGGCCTGGACGCTCTGGCACACGCCTGCGAGTCCATGATCGGCACTCTGACCACTCCTTACATGGAACTGGTTGGTCAGCAGGTCATCCGCGACATCATTGAGTTCCTGCCCCGCGCGGTTGCTGACGGCAAGGATATCGAGGCCCGCGAAAAGATGGCAGTGGCTTCCAACGTAGCTGGCTTCCAGCTGGTTTACGGCCATACCTGCGCCGGTCACTCCATCGCTCAGACCCTGGGCGGCTACTTCAACATTCCTCACGGCGCAGCCTGCGGCTACACCCTGCCCTGGATCATGGAATTCAACGCTCCCGGCGCACCCCGTCTGGTCAAGATGTGCGGCGAAGCCATGGGCCTGAAGTTCGCTGACGACGCCACCCCCGAACAGATCGGCACTCAGGTCAGAGAGTTCCTGGTGGACTTCGTGGACAACAAGTGCAAGATGCCCGCTCTGAAGGACAGCTACGCTTATGACGAAGCAAAGTTCGAAGAAGTGGCAGACGTCTGCTCCAAGGAATTCTTCCAGACCTTCAACCCCCGCAAGATGGAACCGGCCGACTGCCTGGACATCATCAAGAAGATGTACGCATAAGGCGGCCCCTCACATTCACAGATGCAGCGAGATAAAATTCCCCTGATTTTATCTCATCTACCCCTATCAAAAACAGCCGTGGATGTATGTGAACTTCGGATAATACATTCATTTGAGACTGTAATTAAGATATAACGTTACAGGAGGAAAAAATTATGGTCATTCACAACAAGGGAATGGACAACCAGGCAACGGTTGATCTGCTGGTTGCTAACGGCAGAAAAGCTCTGGCAGAGCTGCAGAAGCTCTCTCAGGAACAAATCGACGAAATCTGCAAGTATTGTCTGCAGGAATTCGTCAAGCAGGGCGAAGACCTGGCTCGTGAAGCAGTGCAGGAGACCGGCCTGGGCGCAGTTCCCTTTAAAATCGCAAAGAACTGCGGCACCCCCACTGGCGTATGGTATGCCATCAAGGGCAAGAAGACCAAGGGCATCATCGGCCACAATGAAAAGCTGCATGTGACCTATGTCGCCCACCCCAAGGGCATCATCTCCGGCGTCATTCCCACCACCAACCCCAACATGACCGTTCTGGTCAACGGCATCTATGCTCTGAAGGGCGCCAACGTCTGTATCTTTGCTCCGCATCCCCGTGCAAAAATCTCCACCGCTCACACCTGTGAACTGCTGGAGAAGGCCATCCAGGAAAAGGGCGGCCCCGCAAACGTGTTCCAGTGCGTTGATGACCCCAACATGGAACTGACCCAGATGATGATGGCAGCTTCCGATACCGTTCTGGGCACTGGCGGCCCCGGCATGGTGAAGGCTGCTTACTCCTCCGGCAAGCCCGCTTACGGCGTGGGCGCCGGCAACTCCCAGAGCATCTTCGATCCCGATTACGCTGATCTGTCCGGCGCTCTGGATAAGTTCCTGATGGGCAACACCTTCGACAACGGCATCGTCTGCGCCTGCAACCGCTGCATCATCGCTCCCAAGAGCATGACCAAGGACATCGTGGAGCTGCTCAAAGAGAAGCATGTCTACTACATCGACGACCCCAAGGTCCGCGATCACATCCGTGAGGTCACCTTCCCCAACGGCTTCGGCAAGCTGAACGGCGACATCGTCGGCATGGACGTCCAGACCGTTGCCAAGATGCTGGGTCTGGATATCCCCGAGGACACCGTTTCCATCGGCGTCAAGATCGAAAAGACCGGCCTGGATGAGCCGCTGACCCGTGAAAAGATGTTCCCGCTGTTCGTCCATCTGGAGTGCGAAGACTTCAAGGACGGCGTCGCAAAGGCTAAGGAGAACCTGCTGGCAGAAGGCGCAGGCCACTCCTCCATCGTCTACACCGACAACAAGGAACTGGTCGAATACGCAGGTTTGGAACTGCCTGTCTCCCGTCTGCTGGTCAACCAGCCTGGTATGGGTGCCGCTAACGCATTCCTGAACAACGGCCTGATGCCCACCTCCACCCTGGGCTGCGGTTCCTGGTCCGGCTGCTCCATTTCCGAGAACCTGGGGCCGGAGCACCTGATCAACATCTCCCGGATTGCCTATGTCATTCCCGACAGCGAAGTGCCCTCCGAGGAAGACGTCTGGAACGGCGACGCCGCATTCGAAGACTCCCTGGTGCCCATCCACTAATCGGTAAGGATACGGGAAACGGTATCCGTTCATAAATTCTGATCGAAACCGAGCCTTTAACGGCGGGCTGACAATTTGCCAGCCCGCCGCTTTCGCAACTTCAAGCATTTTTATACTACAGAAATAGAGAGTGAGAATACATTATGGATGAAAAAACGTTGAAACGGCAGATGAGTGCCCGCTGGGGACTGCTGATTGTTGACGTAATACTGTTGCTGGTTCTGGGCCTGATTTACGCCTGGTCTGTGTTCCGTGGTCCCCTGATGGCGGATCTGGGCGATGGGGTGAAGTCGACCTTTACCATCACGATGATTATGTTCTGTATCGGCGGCCTGGTGGGGGGTATTATCAACAGCAAAACCAGCCCCAAAGTGACCATGCTGCTCTGCCTGGTATTCGTTGTGATCGGGGTCTTCGGTACCTCGATGGTCACATCCGCTTTTGGCGTCTTTCTGACTTACGGCGTATGCTATGGCTTCGGTGTAGGCCTGGGATATAACACGGCAATCAGCACGGTTGTGCAGTGGTTTCCGGACAAGCAGGGCCTGGCCAGCGGCATTATGCTGATGGGCTTCGGCTTCGGCAGCATGATCCTGGGCATGGTAGCCAGCGCAATGATGACCGCCATGGGCTGGAGAATGACCTTTAAAATTCTGGCTGTGGCGTTGGGTGTGATCCTGCTCATCGGCGCGTTCGTACTCCGTCCTGCCTCCCCGGAACTGATCCAGCATCTGACCCAGGGCGGCGGCAAAGCCAAGTCCGCAGTGGAAGAACTGAACACCGCCGGGATGCTCCAGCGCCGGAATTTCTGGCTCTTCATGATCTGGGCTATCCTTCTGAGCGCGGCAGGTCTGGTTGTCATCAATGTTTCCGCTCCCTATGCCGAGATGTTTGTGGGTGCAGGTGCATCTGCGGGAATTGCCGGTATCGTCTCTATCGCCAACGGCGGCGGACGGGTGCTCTTCGGCGGACTGTTTGATAAGATCGGTTATCGGCTGACGATGCTGCTGAACTGCCTGATCTGTATCGTGGCGGGCTTTGTGCTGCTGGCCTCTCAGGCCACCATGAGCACGGTTGTCCTGGTGATTGCCTTCGTTCTGATTGGCGTCTCCTACGGCGGCGCGCCCACCTCCGCATCCGCTTTCTGCGCATATTTCTTCGGCAGAAAGCACTATTCGGTCAACTTCCCCATCATCAACCTGAACCTGATTGTCGCCTCTGTCCTAGGGCCCATGCTGGCCAACAGCGGCTACACTCTGGGATTTACCTCCATTATCGTCTTCGGTATAGCGAGTGCCATCCTGGTATTCCTGCTGAAAAAGCCTGAGAACGCTTGAGGGGGCGTACTCTGGTTTTCGAGAATACATGCTTTTTAAGTAAAGAAGAAATAAGGGAGAACAATTATGAGTACATTCATTAACATACTTTTGGCCTTTTTTGGCGGCGTTCTTGCTACCTGCATGGGGGCGCTTGGATCAGTTGTCCTCTGTGCTCTCGTGGCCATGATCGGTGTATGTACCGTCATGGCAGGCTGTGAATTTAACGTTGCACTCGTTATGGCTTTTGGCTTTTTCCTGTCCCCCCATCTGGGCCTTGGCCCTGCGGCCTGTGCCCTGGGCTTTGCCAAGAAGAAGGGCTACGTCGAGGACAGCAAAGGCATCGCACTGCCTTTGATTATGCTGGGTAAGCCCAGTGTCCTGGTGGTCGGCGGCCTCTTTGGCGTCCTGTCCTACTATATCAAGCTGGGGCTGGACGTGATTCTGCCCGGTAAGATTGACGCTGTCTCTGCGGCCATTGTCATCATCGGCATTATCGCCAAGATCCTTTTTGGCAACGAAGGTGTCATCGGCAAGGTGCCCGAAGGGGATCGGCGCTTCGGCGTTGCCAGCAAGAACAAGTGGATGCCCCATATGCCCTCCGGTGAAGGGATTACCTATTGGCTGTTTGCAGGCGGCGCCTCTCTGCTGGCTGGCCTGCTGTACTGGGAAATCTGCGAATTCGGCAAGACCTTTGCCGATACAAATCCTGCGCTGGCGGAAAACATCACCATTGTCGCTCAGTTCCCGGTCTTTGCGCTGGCGGTTATCTTCCTCATTCTGCTGTGCACCGGCCTGCCCTGCCCGGTCTTCCACCATGTGGGTCTGGTCGCCTGCTATGGCGCTATGATTCCCTACGCTTCCGGCGCAAATGAACTGGTTGTGCTGCTGTGGGCGATGTCTTGTGGCATCCTCTCTCACTTTGTGGCAGATTTGCTGGCGGACCTGTTCCTGGTCTATGGCGATGGTTATGTTGATCCGCCATCCCTGTCTATGGCGGCCTGTTCCCTGTTCACCTGGATCCTATTCCCGGCCCTGGGTCTGTATAACGGCGTTGCTATGATCGTTACCCCCATTGTGTTGCTGGTTATTTCTGCGGTCATCGCATGTGTGCTGCAGGCAAAGCGGAAGGCGGCGCTCTCTGCTGAAACTGCTGCGTAAGAAAGTGTTACTCATAGCGTTGTGACCCAACTGGTTACAGTGTATGCGTTCAAGAACTGAATAGAGCGGGGAATGTGTCCTTTGGGCACATTCCCTGTATGAAAAGGAGCGTATTATTATGAATGTTTATGAAGAATACAAAAAGAAACTGTGCACCCCTGAAGAGGCGGTCAAGGTAGTCAAGGACGGCGACTGGGTGGATTACAGCCAGACCTGTTCTTATCCGGTGCTGCTGGACGCGGCTTTGGCCGCCCGCAAGGATGAGCTCCGCGACGTCAAGATCCGCAACGCCATCTCCATGCGTCCGGTCCAGGTAGTGGAGCAGGACCCTGAACAGAAGGCGTTTACCTTCAACGTCTGGCATTGCTCCGGCCTGGATCGGAAATACTGTGACAAGGGTCTGGCCTACTACAGCCCCATGCTGTTCCGGGACAACGGCACCTATTACACCAAGGGTTACGCTCCGGTGAACGTGGCTATGGTCACCGTCACCCCCATGGACAAGCACGGCTTCTTCAGCTTTGGCCTGACCAACTGCTGCCAGATGGAACTGCTCCGGGCGGCGGACACCATTATCTTTGAAGTGAACGAACATATGCCCTACACCTATGACGCTTACAACGGGCATATGCACATCTCCGAAATCGACATGGTGGTAGAAGGGCACCACGACGGTCTGCCCTATGCGCCCCAGGCGCCCTCCACTGAGATCGACAAGCAGATTGCCGGCCACATCTTCCCCTATCTGAAGGACGGCATCACCCTCCAGATCGGCATCGGCGGTATGCCCAACTCCCTGGGCGCCCTGATCGCGGACTCCGACCTGAAGGATCTGGGCATGCACACCGAGCTCATGTCCGACGGCTACCTGAAGCTCTATCAGGCCGGCAAGATCACCAACCTGAAGAAGGAGATCAACCGGGGCAAGGGCGTGTTCTCCATCTGCAACGGCTCTAAAGAGCTGTATGAATTCCTGGATCACAACATTGGCATCCAGACCTATCCCATGGCCTATGTCAACGACCCCGACGTGATCGCTCAGTTTGATAACTTCGTTTCCATTAACGGCTGTATCGCCATGGACCTGTACGGTCAGGTGTGCTCCGAGACTGCGGGCACCCGCCACATCAGCGGCACCGGCGGCCAGCTGGACTTTGTCACCGGTGCGCTGAAGGCCAAAAACGGCCTGGCGTTCCTGGCCATGCCCTCCAGCCGCGTGGACAAGAAGACCGGCGTGCGGCACTCCAATATCCTGCCCAAGTTCACCCAGGGCGACGTGATCACCACCCCCAGAACCCAGGCGCCTCATATGGTGACTGAGTACGGCGTGGCACGTCTGCCCGGTCTGGCCACCTGGCAGCGCGCAGAGGCGATCATCAATATTGCCCATCCCGACTGCCGGGAGGACCTGATCCGCGCGGCAGAGGAACAGAGAATCTGGAGACGTTCCAATAAGCGTTGATTGCTTACATACATACAATATAGAATGTATGCAGAAGGCGTAATCCTGTCTGCCCTGCCAACAATGGTGGGGCAGGCAGGGAGCACCCCTGACATTTGGGGAGAAAAAGCGGGTAAAGTACAGCTATTTCACGGAAAATGGAGGAATACGAAGAAATGAGCACTTTTTTCAAAAAAGTACTTGACAAAGGTTTTCTATAAATGTATACTGCAAATAGAAAGAACAAACAAACAAGAATGTATGTTGAGGGCGTCCTTAAGACATCCAGCCACCGTTATCCAACGATCTCTTACCTTCTTCTTACTGCATATGCCTCTTACACTTATGCGTTTCTGCCCAATGTCCCCTTTCAAAAATATCATTGGCCAGGCCTATGAAGCGGATGGATGTCTTAAGAATGCCTTCAATTCCCCTCCTGAATTGTATAACCTTTACCTTTCAGAATTCCATTTGTAGTACGCACACACTCCCTGTCTCCCGCCCAGAAGGGGGCGGCGAAAGGGCGGTCAGAAAAATCTGACCGCCCTTTTGTCATGGGCCGATGCGGTGAAGCGGGGCGCCTCACTCCTGGGTGGCGTCCGCCAGCCGCTGGCCGTACATCTTTTGATAGTAGTTCTGATAGTCTCCGGAGAGGATATGCTCCCACCAGGGCCGGTTGGCCAGGTACCACTCGATGGTCTTCTGGATGCCGTCGGAGAACCGGGTCTCAGGCAGCCAGCCCAGCTCGTTGTGGATCTTGGTGGGGTCGATGGCATAGCGCATATCGTGGCCCTTCCGGTCCGCCACGTGGACGATGAGGGACTCCGGCTTGTCCAGGGCGCGGCAGATCAGCTTCACGATGTCGATGTTGCGCATCTCGTTGTGGCCGCCCACGTTGTACACGTCACCGATGCGGCCCTCATGGACGATCAGGTCAATGGCCCGGCAGTGATCCTCCACGTAGAGCCAGTCCCGGACGTTCAGCCCCTGGCCGTACACCGGCAGGGGTTTTTCATTCAGGGCGTTGGCGATCATCAGGGGGATCAGCTTCTCCGGGAAGTGGTAGGGGCCGTAGTTGTTGCTGCACCGGCTGATGGTTACCGGCAGGTCGAAAGTCCGGTGATAGGCCTGGGTCAGCAGGTCAGCCGCCGCCTTGGAGGCGGAGTAAGGGCTGGAGGTGTGGATGGGGGTCTCCTCGGTGAAGAACAGGTCGGGCCGGTCCAGGGGCAGGTCCCCGTACACCTCATCGGTGGATACCTGATGGAAGCGGATGTTGCCGTACTTTCGGCAGGCGTCCAGCAGCACCTGGGTGCCCATCACGTTGGTCTCCAGGAAGATGGAGGGATTTTCGATGCTCCGGTCCACGTGGCTCTCGGCGGCGAAGTTGATGACCAGGTCCGGGCGCTCCGCCTCGAACAGGTCGTAGACCGCCCGCCGGTCTGCGATGGAGTCCCTGACAAAGCGGAAGTTGGGGTTGTCCATCACCGGGGCCAGGGTCTCCAGATTGCCGGCGTAGGTGAGACAGTCCAGGCAGATGATCCGGTAGTCCGGGTGGGTGCGGAGCATGTAGTGAACAAAGTTGCCGCCGATGAAGCCGGCGCCGCCGGTGACGATAATCGTTTTTTTTGCGTTGCTCATTTGTACCGAATCTTTCCGGCGGCCACCTTGCGCAGGTGCTCGCCATAGGGGGACTTTCCGTAGCGCTCCGAGGCCTCCAGCAGCTTGGCGCGGGAAATCCATTGGTTGATGTACGCGATCTCCTCCGGGGCGGAGATCTCAATGCCCTGCCACTTCTGGATGGTGCGGACAAAGTCAGTGGCCTCGGCCAGGGAGTCCATGGTGCCGGTGTCCAGCCAGGCGTAGCCCCGGCCCAGCAGCTTCACGTCCAGGGTGCCATCCTCTAAGTACATCCGGTTCAGGTCCGTGATCTCCAGCTCCCCCCGGGCGGAGGGTTTCACTTGTTTGGCGTACTCCACCACCCGGTTGTCATAAAAGTACAGGCCGGTGATACAGTAGTTGCTCTTGGGGTGGCGGGGCTTCTCCTCCACGGAGATCACCTTGCCGTGCTCGTCGAACTCCACGATGCCGAACCGCTCCGGGTCGCTGACATAGTAGCCGAAGATGGAGGCGGTGCCCTGATCCGCCTTTTTTACGGCGTCCTTGAGCATCTGGCCCATGCCGGCGCCGTAGAAGATGTTGTCCCCCAGAATCATGGCGCAGGTGTCGTCGCCGATGAATTCCTCCCCCAGCAGAAAGGCCTGGGCCAGTCCGTCCGGGGAGGGCTGGACCTTGTAGGACAGCTGGAGCCCGTATTGGCTGCCGTCCCCTAGCAGGTCCTCGAAATTAGGCAGGTCCTGGGGGGTGGAGATGATGAGAATTTCCCGAATCCCCGCCAGCATCAGGGTGGACAGGGGGTAAAAAATCATGGGCTTGTCGTAGACAGGCAGCAGCTGCTTGGACGTAACCATGGTGAGAGGGTAGAGCCGGGTGCCGGCGCCGCCGGCCAGAATAATCCCTTTCATGAGCGGAGTACCTCGCTTCCGTCTGAAATTGTGCTATTATTTTATCATAGCCGTCAGGTTCCGTCAATCAACGGAGGGACTTTTGCAAAAGCGTGATCAGAAGTGGGAGAAGGGCCGGGCGCCCGATCCCTGTTTGACATAAATGGGCGGATACCCCTCCGGGAAGGGAAACGGAAATTCCGGAGGATGGGGGAGGGGCGCACAGGCACTCCGGCCCACCGCGTCCCCCACCTCCAGGTAGAGGAGCAGGCCCCAGCGGGCCCGGAACCGGCGCAGAATCTCCTCCAGCCCGGCCAGGTCGAAGGCGGGGTCGGTGAGGGGGAAGCTGCCGCCCACGCTAAACTGAAACAGTCCGGGCAGCAGGCCGCCCAGACGGGCCTCCACTTGGTCCAGGGCGGCCGCCAGGTGAGTGGGGTCGGAGGGGTCCAACAGCTGGAGCTGGAGACCGTTGATCCCGTTGGGCAGCTGCTCCGGCAGGGCGTCCAGAGGGATGCCGGGGCGGCACAGGCGGCCGTCTGTCACCCGCAGGGCGCAGGAAACCCCTTTCGCCCGGGCCTCTGGCCCGAACTGCCGCCACTGGTCCCAGGAGTCAAAGGTGATATTGTGACAGCAGGGGAGCAGGGCGGAAAATTCTTCGGGGGAGAGGCCGCTGGCCACGCCGTGGCTGTCCCGGTCCATGTAGCGCAGGCCCTGACGGGCCAGGGTGGCGGTACCGGCGGTGGTGCCGGACAGATAGAGCCCCAGCATGGGGTATAGGGGCCAGGCGGGAAAGGCGGTCTGATCCAGCAGGATGCGGGATTTAGTTCGCTGGGTCACCGCCCAGATCTGCTCCAGGTTGGCACGCAGCTGCTCCAGGTCGATCAGCAGGGGCGGGGTGGTCTGATGCTCCATAACGGGGCCTCCTTGTCGATTGCGGCGGGAAAACAAAGCCCCGCGATCAGTAGTTTCCTGTGCATTATAGTCTCTGTGGGTATTGTTGTCAATCGAAGGGGGTTTGGCGGGAAAATAACGCTTTACGGCGCCGGACGGCGGTGATATAATACAATTCATTCATGAGATAAATCGAGAAAGTGGAGGTTACGCCTATGAATCGAAAGGCAACAGCGGCGGTGCTGGGGGCCGGCAGCCTGTGGGGCATCATCAGCATCTTTGTCCGGCAGCTCAACGCGATGGGGCTGACGGCCCTTCAGTTGGGCGGGGGCCGGGTTCTGATCGGCGCCGTGATTTTGTTCCTCTGGCTGGGGCTTGCCCACCGGGAGCTGTTGAAAATCCGCCTGCGGGATCTGTGGTATTTCATTGGCACCGGCATCATCAGCCTGGCCCTCTTTAACTGGTGCTACTTTACGACCATTGAGCTGAGCCAGGCGTCCATTGCCGTGGTGCTGCTATATACCTCCCCCATCTTTATTATGGTGCTCTCCGCCATCTTCTTCCGGGAGCGGATCAACCGGCGCAAGGTGATGGCCCTGGTGATGACCTTCCTGGGCTGTGTCCTGGTGGCGGGACTGCTGGGCGGAACCTACACCCTGACCCCGAAGGTACTTCTGCTGGGCTTGGGCTCCGGCCTATTCTACGGCCTGTACTCGATTTTCGGCTCCGTGGCCCTGCGGCGGTACGATACCCTCACGGTGACTGCCTACACCTTCCTGTTCGCCTGCCTGGGCACACTGCCCATGTGCGGCGTGGGGTCCATGGTGGAAAAGCTGGCCGCCCAGCCCGTGGGCATCCTCTGGTACCTGGGCATCAGTGTGCTCTGCACCGTGGCGCCCTACCTGCTCTACACCTGGGGCCTGAGCCGCATGAGCAATGGCCGGGCGGCCATCTTGGCCACCATTGAACCGTTGGTGGGGGCCCTGATCGGAATCCTGCTCTACGGAGAGCCTGCCAACCCGATGAAGCTGGCGGGGATGGCCCTGATCTTTGGCTCCGTGGTTGTGCTGAACCTGGGCGGCAGGAAAGAGGAGCCGCAGGAGCTGCCTGCGAAATCGCAGCCATGACATAAGACAACCCGGCTGGAACCGACACTGGGGCAGGTTCCAACCGGGTTGCTTTGTTATATGGTAGTTTAGAAGAAAAGGAGAAAAAGTTTAGGCTATTGCTATTGCTTCTATGATAACAGATGGGCGCTGGGAAGTCTTGAACAGACTGCAAAGCATTTGTGAAGGGAATGTGAACGAAAGTTCCTCACCGCAGCGTTCTGGTGTAAAGGGTGCGGGTGGCATTGAGGACGCAGAGGACCATAACGCCCACGTCGGCGAAGATGGCCCACCACATGTTGGCCACTCCCAGGGCGCCCAGCGCCAGGCAGAGGAACTTCACCGCCAGGGCGAAGACGATATTCTGCCGCACCACTTGCAGGGTCCGCCGGGCGATGCCCATAGCCAGGGGGATTTTGGCCGGGTCGTCGTCCATGAGCACCACATCTGCGGCCTCAATGGCTGCGTCCGAGCCCATGGCCCCCATGGCGATGCCCACGTCCGCCCGGCGCAGTACCGGCGCGTCGTTGATGCCGTCGCCCACAAAGGCCAGGGCCTCGCCCTGTTTCTCCCGGGCAAGCAGGGCCTCCAGCCGGTCCACCTTGTCGCCGGGGAGGAGCTGGCTGTGGTATTCGTCCAGTCCCAGCTCCGCCGCGATGGCTCGGGCGGTCTCCTCGGCATCGCCGGTGAGCAGGACGGTTTTGGTGACGCCCGCCCGCTTCAGGCCCTGGATGGCGGCCTTTGCCCCGGGCTTCACCTGGTCCGCGATGCGGATGCAGCCGGCATACGCGCCGTCCACCGCCACGTGGACGGTGGTGCCTGCGGTGTCGCCCTCCGGTACCGGGATGTGCTGCCGATCCATCAGGCGCAGGTTGCCCGCCGCCACAGTCCTGCCCTGAATCCGGGCCAGGACGCCGTGGCCGCTGATCTCCTGGACGTCGGTGACC
Organism: Clostridiales bacterium; assembly: GCA_003150485.1. Classification (GTDB taxonomy): domain Bacteria; phylum Bacillota; class Clostridia; order Oscillospirales; family Oscillospiraceae; genus Onthomonas. The sequence continues at coordinate 131,367 of QALX01000009.1, read as the reverse complement.
GGGGTCTCGTCCAGGGGTTCTGAACAAACCGCAGGGTCTTCGCAGGCTGTGCGGAGGCTGCGGCTGATGGGATGGTTGGAGTAGCGCTCGGCCAGGGCCGCCAGACGCAGCAGCTCGCCGCCGTCCATGCCGTGGGCAGGGCATACCTCGGTCACCCGGAAGACCCCCTGGGTCAGGGTACCCGTCTTGTCAAAGACGACGCAGCGGGTTTTGCCCAGAGTCTCCAGATCGTTGGCCCCCTTGACCAGGACGCCTCGCCGGGATGCCCCGCCGATGCCGCCGAAAAAGCTCAGGGGGATGGAGATTACCAGAGCGCAGGGACAGCTAATGACCAGGAAGGTCAGCGCCCGGTAGAGCCAGGTGAGCCAGGCCCCCTCCAGCCCCATCAGGAGCCGGACCGCCGGGGGCAGCACCGCCAGGGCCAGGGCGGAGAAGCAGACGATGGGGGTGTAGTAACGGGCAAACCGGGTGATAAACTGCTCAGACCGGGCTTTTTTCAGGGAGGAATTCTCCACCAGGTCCAGAATTTTCGCCACCGTCGAGTCCTCGTAGCACTTGGTGGTGCGGATTTTCAGCAGCCCCTCCAGGTTGACGCAGCCGCTGATGACCTGGTCTCCGGGGCCCACGGAGCGGGGCAGGCTCTCCCCGGTGAGGGCGCTGGTGTTCAGGCTGGAGCTGCCCTGGAGGACCTCTCCGTCAATGGGAACCCGCTCCCCGGGCTGGACCAGGATGACGGCGCCCACCGGCACCTCCTCGGGGTCGGTCCGCAGGGGGATGCCGTCGGGGCCCTCCAGGTTGGCGTACTCCGGGTGGATGTCCATGAGCTGGGAGATGCTGGCCCGGCTCCGGTCCACGGCGCAGCTCTGGAACAGTTCCCCCAGCTGGTAGAACAGCATAACCGCTACCCCTTCAGTGTACTCCCCCAGGGCCATGGCGCCCACCGTGGCGATGGCCATCAGGAAGTTCTCGTCAAAGACCTGGCCGCTGAGGATGCCGTGGGCGGCCTCCCACAGGATGTCGTAGCCGATGATGAGGTAGGGGATCAGGCACAGTGCAAAGCGGAACCAGCCGGCGGCGGGGATAAACTGTACCGCGACAATCAGTACGGCGGAGAGGATCAGCCGCAGCAGGACCTGTTTCTGTTTGTTTGTCATAGGAAAACCTCCCGTTGGAACGGTGAACGGCGGTGGTTAAAAGAAAATCTTGCAGTCCCGCTCCACCTTGCGGCAGGCGGTGAGGACCGCTTCCATGGTCTCCCTGGGGTCCGCCCCGTCGGCGAAGGCCACCTGCATTTTCTGGGCCATAAAGCTCACCGCGACATCGGCGATGCCCGGGACCTTTTTGGCAGCGGATTCCATTTTTGCGGCGCAGTTGGCGCAGTCCACCTGGATGCTGTATTTTTTCATATGAGACGCTCCTTTCAGAATAACAAATGAATGATTGTTCATACGTTCATATTACTCCGCCTGCCGCCCGTTGTCAACCGGTTCGCAAAAAGAATTCTGCCGCATTCCGATTATTTCCAATCGGAGCTTGCGTTACACTTTCTTTAGAAAACCTTCAAGGGGTGTTCAACACTTCTGAACCCCGCTGGGGTATCATACAGATAGTCAAAGGGCCAGCTGATTCACGTGAAAATGTCCGAAAACTGAACACTACTGGAACTCCCGCGGGTGCATCAACACCCGCGGGAGGACAGACCAACTGAGAGAAAGGTACGGTACCGGTTTACAGTGCGCCAGGAGGCGGACTGTTTTTTGCGCTGCCCGGAGACATGGCTGGACGGGCCGTTCAGCCTTTCCGGCCAAAGCCCGCCAGGGAGAGCAGCCCACCGATCAACACCAGGGCGCACAGGGCTGCCGCAACCCCGCAGCCGCAGCCGGCGAAGTCGATCCACACGTCCCGAAGACTGCTGGAGCGGCCGGCCACATAGCATTGCAGGGTCTCGTCCACGTTGGCCACCAGGAGGCCCAGCAGCAGGGGCCAGCTGATGTGGCGGATGTAGCGGCGGGTGTACACCCGCAGGCACAGGGTGTACCCGAAGCCCAGCAGCAGATATTCTCCGAAGTGGGCCAGCTTGCGCACCAGGGCGTTGGAGAGGGGGGAGAGCCCCACCCGGCCCAGGTGCTGGTTTACCGCCGCGGTGACCGCTTGGCTGCGGGCGGAGGAGAGCACTCCGGATTCCAGGGAGTTGCGGAAGATAAACAGGATGGTCCACAGGACGAAGAGGGTGAACAGGATGCGAAACAGGGTCAGCAGGACCCGTGAAGCAGTTGACTTTTCCATGGTTGCCTCCTTTCCAGGCAGAACGCGAAAGGGACAGGTAGAAGTGCATCATAGCACAGCCAGCCGCCCATAACAACTGCAAACCGAACAAAAAACGGACGCAAATTCACTTTGCGTCCGTTTTGATTGCAGCTGAAAAGCCGCGCAGCGTGCGCTGCTCCGGCGGCGAATGTTAAAAGTCTGCGTTGCCCACGGTTCTGGGGTGCGGCAGTACATCCCGGATGTTGGAGATGCCGGTCAGGTACATGACCAGGCGCTCAAAGCCCAGGCCGAAGCCGGCGTGGTGGCAGCCGCCGTACCGGCGCAGGTCGCAGTAGTACTTGTAGTCCTCAGGGTTCATGCCCAGTTCCTGAATGCGGGCCTCCAGCACGTCCAGCCGTTCCTCACGCTGGCTGCCGCCGATGATCTCGCCGATGCCGGGGACCAGGCAGTCTGCCGCCGCGACGGTTTTGCCGTCGTCGTTCATGCGCATGTAGAACGCCTTGATCTCCTTGGGGTAGTCGGTGACAAAGACGGGGCGCTTGAAGTGCTGCTCGGTGAGGAAGCGCTCGTGTTCGGTCTGAAGGTCGCAGCCCCAGGAGACGGGGTAGTCGAATGTGTGGCCGGACTTCTGGAGGATTTCCACCGCCTCGGTGTAGCTGACCCGGCCAAAGTCGGAGTCCGCCACGTGGCGCAGGCGGTCGGTGAGGCCCTTGTCCACAAAGGAGTTAAAGAAGTCCATCTCGTCGGGGCAGCGTTCCATGACGAAGCGGATGATATACTTGATCATGTCCTCGGCCAGATTCATGTCGTCGTTCAGGTCGGCGAAGGCGATCTCCGGTTCGATCATCCAGAACTCTGCGGCGTGGCGCTGGGTGTTGGAGTTTTCCGCCCGGAAGGTGGGGCCGAAGGTGTAGACGTTGCCGAAGGCCATGGCGAAGTTCTCGCAGTTGAGCTGGCCGGAGACGGTGAGGTTGGCGGCCTTGCCGAAGAAGTCCTGGGCGTAGTCCACGGCGCCGTCCCCGGTGCGGGGCAGGTTGTCCAGATCCAGGGTGGTGACCCGGAACATCTCCCCGGCGCCTTCGCAGTCGCTGGCGGTGATGATGGGGGTGTGGACGTAGACGAACCCACGGTCCTGGAAGAAGCAGTGGATGGCGTGGGCGGCCACGCTGCGCACCCGGAAGGCGGCGGAGAACAGATTGGTTCTGGGCCGCAGGTGCTGGATGGTGCGGAGGAACTCCACGCTGTGGCGCTTTTTCTGGAGGGGATAATCCGGGGCGGAGGGGCCCTCCACGGCTACAGTCTCCGCGTGGAGCTCAAAGGGCTGCTTGGCCCCGGGGGTCAGCACCAGCTGGCCGGTGACGATAAAGGCGGCGCCCACGTTCTGGCCGGCCACTTCGGCGTAGTTGGGCAGGGCCTTGTCCAGGATGACCTGAAGGCTCTTAAAGCAGCTGCCGTCGTTGAGGGAGAGAAAGCCCAGGTTTTTCATGTCCCGGATGGAACGGGCCCAGCCGGCTACTGTGACAGACTTACCGGCGAAGGTCTCTTGATCCGCGAAAAGCTGGGCGATGGCGGTTCGGTTCATTATGATTTCACTCCAATTTCAGGGACGCCTGCGATAAGGGGGCCGTCCGTGTTTTCATTACGCAATATATTTTAACAGTATACCGCGAACCGGCGCAAAACACAAGCGAAGTTGACGGATATTCCAAATCCCCGGAGGGAGTTTGTAATTTTTTTATGAACGGGGTTGCAATCCTCTGGAAAATAGGGTATGATGTACTGGCACTCAGGTAATGAGAGTGCTAAACCCCGCGCCAAGAGGGGTTGACGTTTGACGTTGTTAAAAAAACATTTCACATAAAAAGGGGCTATTGAGTTATGGAAAAGAAGCAATTCAAAGCGGAATCTCAGCGTCTGATGGACCTGATGATCAACTCCATCTACACCAACAAGGAGATCTTCCTGCGGGAGATCCTCTCCAACGCCAGCGACGCCATTGACAAGCTGGCCTACAAGGCGCTGACCGACGATCAGGTGGGCATCAGCCAGAGCGAGTTCAAGATCAAGATCCTCACCGACAAGGACAAGCAGCTGCTCACCGTCTCTGACAACGGCATCGGCATGACCGCTGAGGAACTGGAAAATAACCTGGGCACCATCGCCAACTCCGGCTCCCGGAAGTTCCGCAAGGACCTGGCCGCCGCCGAGGGTACCGATGAAAAGGATGTGGACATCATTGGCCAGTTCGGCGTGGGCTTCTACTCCGCCTTTATGGTAGCCGATCACATCACCGTGATCTCCCGGGCCTACGGCAGCGACAAGACCTATCAGTGGGAGTCCAGCGGCGTGGACGGCTACACCATCGTCGAGGCCCCCCAGCGGGAGAGCGTGGGCACCGATGTGATCATGCACATCAAGCCGGACAAGGATGAGGAAAAGTACCAGGTGTACTTGGAGAGCTACTATGTCAAGCACCTGGTCAAGCGTTATTCGGACTACATCCGCTATCCCATCGAGTGTCTGATGAACAAGACCCGGGCCAAGGAGAAGGACCCCAACGCCAAAGAGGGCGAACAGGCCGGCTGGGAAGATTACCAGGAGTGGGAGGTCCTCAACTCCATGATCCCCCTGTGGCACCGCCCCAAGGATGAGGTCACCCAGGAGGACTACAACAACTTCTACAGCCAGAACTTCGGTGATATGGCGGAGCCACTGACCACCATGCGGGTTTCCGCTGAGGGCAACGTGTCCTATGACGCCCTGATGTTCATCCCCTCGGTGGCCGACCAGGAGTTCTACACCCGGAATTCCGAGCGGGGCCTCCGGCTCTACTCCTCCGGCGTACTGATTATGGACAAGTGCCAGGACCTGATCCCCGAACACTTCCGCTTTGTCCAGGGCGTGGTGGATACCCCCGATGTGGACCTGAACATCAGCCGTGAGATGCTCCAGCAGACCCGGGTCCTCCAGGTGATCTCCCGGAACCTGGAAAAGAAGATCAAGAATGAGCTGATGCGCATCCAGAAAGAGGACCGGGAGAAGTACGAAACCTTCTGGAAGGCCTTCGGCCTCCAGATTAAGTTTGGCCTGGCCTCCGGCGCCGACCGGGGCGTGCTCCAGGACCTGCTGATGTTCGTTTCCTCCGCCAAGGAGAAGGGGACCACCCTGGCAGAGTACGTGGAGCGGATGCCGGAGGACCAGCCCTATATCTACTTTGCCAGCGGCCAGGAGACTGAGCAGCTGAAAAAGCTGCCCCAGGCCGAGCGGATTCTGGACAAGGGCTATGAAATCCTCTATATGACCGACGACATGGACGATTTTGTGGTCCAGCTCCTGGTGGGCTACAACGACAAGCTCCTCAAGAGCATCAACTCCGAGGATGCGCTCCCCGAGAGCGAGGCGGAAAAGGCCCGGGCCGAAGAGAAGACCCACGCCAACTCCTTCGTCATCGACTTCGCCAAGGAGTGCCTGGGGGACAAGGTGGCCGATGTCCGCATCAGTAAGATTCTGAAGAGCCAGCCCGTGTGCATGGTGGCTGACGGTCCCATCACCCTGGAGATGGAGAAGTACTTCAACCGTCAGGGCAGAGGATCACTGGGTTACAAGGCCCAGCGGGTTCTGGAGCTCAACGCCGATTCCTCGGTGTTCGCTGCCCTGAAGAGCGCCGTCATTGACGACGAGGACAAGGCGAAAAAGTATGTCAACCTGCTCTATAACCAGGCCCTGCTTATCGCCGGCCTGCCCATGCAGGATCCCACCCAGTTTACCGAGGATATTTGCAGCCTGATGGTCTGATCGAAAAAACTGGATATGTTTTACAGAAAAAGAGAGCGGGGCAGCTGCCCCGCTCTCTCCTTTTTTGCGCGCGGGATTTGACTTTTGTTCTGTTTATGATAGAATAAGCGTATTCTGAATAGCAGAGCATACTCACGATCAAAGGAGTTTGAAGGAACTTATGAAAAAACGGGGTTTTTACCTCCTGCTGGCTGTTGCCGTCTGCGTGGGCGCGATCCTGAGCAGTTGTTCGGTGCGCCAGTCAGGTGATATATCCGCCAAGGGCGGTTCGTCTACCATTACATCTTCCGCCGGAACCAAAAAGGTTGCCGGCAACCGGCTCGTGGGGATCTCCATGCCCACGGAGGAGAATGACCGGTGGGTCAGGGATGCCGCCACCATGCAGTCCATCCTGGAGGATCAGGGCTATGTGGTGGAGCTGGCCTACGCTGGGAACGACAGCGACGTACAGATTGAGCAGGTGGAGGCCATGCTGGACGATGACTGCGGCACAATCATCGTGGCCTCGGTGGACAGCGATGCCCTGTCCACCGCCCTGGCCGGCTGCGACACCTCCAGCACTACAGTGATCGCCTACAGCGTGCTGGTGCCCGACTGCGACACGGTGGACTACTTCATCGGCATCGACAGCTATACCAACGGCCAGATTCAGGCCAAGTACCTGGTGAAAAAGCTGGGGCTGAAGGACACCAAGCAGAGCTTTAACCTGGAAATCTTCCACCAGTCCGGCAACGGCAGCGCCCTGTACGCCTTCCTGGGGGCCATGGACGTGCTGAAGCCCTATCTGGACAACAGCACCTTGGTGATCCCCTCTGGCGATACCACGGAAGAGGAGTGCGGCGTGGCCGACGCCGACGGGGCGGCGGACCGGCTGAGCCATCTGCTGGAGACTACCTACGCCGACGGCAAGCCCCTGGACGCTATCCTCTGCACCGACGACACCATCAGCGTGGGCGTGGCCCAGGGCCTGGCCGACAGCTACTCCGGTTCGGTATTCCCGATGATTTCCGGCTGCAACTGCAACCCGGAGAGCATCCAGCTGCTGATGGGCGGCCAGCTGGCCATCACCTCGGTGGAGGTCACCGGCAGCATGGCTCAGCAGGCGGCAAAGATGGCCGATCAGGCCATGAGCGGCAAGACTGTAGACCAGTCCGAGGAAAATCCCTACGATGTGCCCGCCTACCTCTACGAGCCCGCCAAGGTGACCTTGAAAAACTATGAGAAGCAGCTCTTTGACAGCGGGCTCTTCGTCAAGCACAAGAACGGCACCGTCACCGCCGCCAAGCCCGCCAAGGCAGACAAGAGTCCCGACGCCAAGGGCGCCAGCTCCGCCGACGCCTCCTGACAATCCAGTGACATCCGAAAGGGCCACGCCAATTGGCGTGGCTTTTTTTGTACACACCGCCTTCGGGCGGTGTGTATTTTTACGCCGCAATGGGGGAAACCGGCGGCGAAAGGTGGGAGATAAACCGGGAAAGTCCCATAAACGGCATTGTGAGAACGGGGCGTCTGCCGTAAGATAACCGGCAAGGAAAGCCGGCGGGGAGGCGAGAGGTTGAAAATCGGAAAGTGGCTGGAGGAGGAGGGGCTGACCCTGCTCCGGAACTGGGCCCGATCCGGCCTGTCCGATCCGGAGATTGCCCGGCGGATGGGCGTGGGGCCGGGGACGCTGAATCGGTGGCGGCGCAGGTACCCGGCGGTGGCCCAGGCGTTGGATGCCCGGCAGACGGCGGCGGATGACCAGGTGGAGGATGCGCTGCTGCGCAAGGCCCTGGGGTACGAGAGCCAGGAGTGCCGGGTGGAGATCACGGCCAAGGGGGAGCGCAAGGAGGTCAGCACCGTGAAACAGGTGGGGCCCGACTTGTCCGCCATCGCCCTGTGGCTGAAAAAACGGCGGCCGGAGCGGTGGGGCGACGGCGAGGGCGGCGAGGAGCCGGAAAACAACCTGCTGGCCGCCCTGGGCGGCCTGACGGAAGGGGCGGTGGACACCGATGGAATATCAGAGCTTCAGCCCGCGGCAGAAGCTGACCATGCTCTGGTGGAATCTGAACGAGTTCCGGGAGAGGGACGGGCTGATCTGCGACGGCTCGGTGCGCAGCGGCAAGACCCTGTCCATGACGGTGGGGTTCTTCCTGTGGAGCATGGCCACCTTTGACCGGCGACGGCTGGGGCTGTGCGGCAAGACCATCGAGGCCCTGCGGCGGAATGTGACCTCCGAGGCGCCCCAGTGGCTGGAGGGGATCTTCCGCTTCGAGGAGCACCGGAGTGAAAACCGGATCACCGTCACCGGCTGCGGCCACCGGAACGAGTACCACCTGTTCGGCGGCAAGGACGAGAGCAGCTATATGCTCATCCAGGGCATGACCCTGGCGGGGGTGCTCTTTGACGAGGTGGCCCTGATGCCCCGTTCCTTTGTGGAGCAGGCCCTGGCCCGGTGCAGCGTGGAGGGGTCCCGGTTCTGGTTCAACTGCAACCCGGCGGGGCCGGAGCACTGGTTTTTCCGGGAGTGGATCTGCAAGCGGGAGCAAAAAAACATGCTCTACCTCCACTTTACCATGGAGGACAACCCCGCCCTCTCCCCCAGCATCCGGGCCCGGTACGAGGGGCTGTACACCGGCGTCTTTTATGACCGGTACGTCCGAGGCCTGTGGGTGGCGGCGGAGGGGCTGATCTACGATATGTTCCAGCCGGAGAAGCACTTGCTTTCTCGGGAGCCAGAGTGTGCCGGGGACTGGTACGTCAGCGTGGACTACGGGACCCGGAACCCCACGGTGTTCCTGCTCTGGCAGCGGGAGCGGGACCGAGAGCGCTGGATCTGCCGACGGGAGTACTACTGGGACGGCCGACGGCGGATGCGCCAGAAAACCGATGGGGAGTACGCCGACGACCTGGCGGAGCTGCTGGCCGGGGCGGTGCCCCGGGCGGTGGTGGTGGACCCTTCGGCGGCGTCCTTTATCACCGAGCTGCGCCAGCGGGGGTGGCCGGTGCTCCCCGGGGACAACCGGGTGGCGGACGGGATTCGGGCCGTGGGTCAGCTGCTCCGGGAGGAAAAACTGGCCTTCCAGGCGGGCTGCGTTCACACGGCGGAGGAGTTCCGCGCCTATGTCTGGGACGAGGGCGCCGCCGCCCAGGGACTGGACAAGCCGGTGAAGGATCACGACCACTGTATGGACGCGGTGCGCTATTTCGTGACCACTGTAGTGATGCGCAGTAGCGCCCGGGCACGGAGACGGCCCCGGGGACTGTAGCGTAACTGTGCCCGTCTTAACGGGCGCGGTACGTGCCGAACCGAAAAGCTGGCGCCGATAAGTGAACAAAGAGAAACGAGAGATTTTCATCGCCGGGAGTCCGGCGTCCGAGCGTTTTTCGGAGAAAAACCTCGCCGCAGGGCCGATTGATTCGGCCCGAGGAGGTGTAATGAAAAGGGGCCCCCAGCGCCCCCCTGGGCGCTGGGGAGACGAAGGAGGGATCGGATTGATTTGTTATGTAGATCGGGCGGAAGTCCCCAATCTGGAGGACATCGACCCGGCGGTACTGCTGTATCTGATTCAGAAGGCGGAGCAGGCGGCGGGACGGTACACCCGGCTGGACCGGTACTACCGGGGGGAGTACCCGTTGCTGTACCCCAGGCCCAAGGCCGATGAGGTGCGGGTGGCGGTGAACTACGCCAAGTACGTGGTGGATATCGCTCTGGGGTATTACCTGGGGGAACCGGTGAAGTACGACAGCAACCCGGTGCGGGGCCGGGAGCCACTGCCCGGCCTGGAGGCCACGCCAGAGCTGGAGGGAAAACGGAACCGGATCGACCTGACGCCGCTGCTGGATTGCTATGACCTCCAGCACGTCAGCGAGACCGATCTGGAGATCGGCCGCACCCTGGGGGTGATGGGGGAGTGCCTGGAGCTGTGCTATGCCTCCTCGGATCAGATGCCCCGGCCCAAAAGCGCACGGATCGACCCGCGGAACGGGATTCTGGTCTGCGACGCCACAGTGGAGCACAACAAGCTCTTCGCCCTGGTCTGGGAGAAGCGGGAGAGCACGGACCGGCAGCAGTATTACGCCGCTACCCTGTACACCGACCGGACCGAGAAGGACTACCGCAGCGATAGTCTGAAAAACGCTGTGTTCCACCAGGTGGGGGAGACCAGGGAGCACTTCTTCGGCGGTGTCCCGGTCATCGCCTACACCAACAACGAGGAGCGGCAGGGGGATTTTGAACAGATCACCAGCCTCATCGACGCCTACAACCAGCTGATGAGCAGCCGCCTCACGGACAAGAAGAAGTTTGTGGACGCCCTGCTGGTGTTCTTCGGCATGACCCTCCGGGAGGGGGACGAGAGCCGTCTGGCCACCGAAAAGTTCCTGGACGGCGCGCCGCTGGACGCCCGGGTGGAGTACATCCAGAAGACCTTTGACGAGACCAGCGTCCAGGTGCTGGCCGACGCCCTGGTGCGGGAGATGCACAAGATGACCCTGACGGTGGACATGAGCGACGAAAAGTTCTCCGGCAACGCCAGCGGCCAGGCCCTGAAGCTGAAGCTGCTGACCATGAACCTGCTGGTGAAGAACAAGATCCGGCGGATGGAGCGGGGGCTCAAGGAGCGCTTTGCCCTGTACAACCGCTGGCTGGTCACCATGGGCGAGATGAAGCGGGTGGGGGTCAATGACGTGGACGTGGTGTTCACCGTCAACATGCCCATCAACGAGGCGGAAACCGTGGAGCTGGTGACCCAGCTTCAGGGAATCGTAGACGATCAGACCCTGCTCAGCCAGCTGTGGTTTGTCCGGGACCCGGCGGAGGCCGCGGAGAACATCCGCCGCCAGCGCCGGGAGGACGGGCAGGGCGGTCAGGAACAGGAGGTATCCCAGCATGATGAAGAATAGCAGAAAGCGCAAACCGGAGCCGGAGGCGGAAAAGCCCACCCTAGACGCCCTGCTCCAGGAGGACCCGGCGTACCAGGAGGCCTTTGACCAGAAGGTGAACCAGCTGCTGCGCTCTGCCCGAACCAGGTGGGAGCGGGAGCAGGCACACCAGCCCGACGAGGAGGAACAGCTGGAGGGCATCCGCACCCGGGAGCAGGAGAGCGTCCAGCTCAGCCGGGAGCGGGAGGCCCTGGAACAGGAAAAGCAGGATTTTGCCCGCCAGCGGATGGAGGTGGCCGTGGGCCAGGAGCTCCAGAAACGGGGTCTGCCCGCCGCCTTTGCCCCGTGGCTGGCCGGGGACACCCCGGAGGAGTCGGCGGAGAACATCGACACCTTTGAACTGCTCTTCCAGGAGGCCCTCGCCGCCGCCGTCACCAGCCGGATGCGGGGCACCGGCGCTCCCCGGGAGCCCAACCGTCCCCGGGCCTACAGCAGGGAGGAGCTGCGCAATATGTCCCCCCGGGAGATCAACGCCCACTGGACGGAAGTGCAGAACGCCCTGAAACACAACTACTGAGCGAGGAAAGGATGACTGACGATGGCATTTAGCAATTTTATCCCTGAGATCTGGTCCGCACGCCTGCTGGAACACATGGACAAGGTCCACGTCTACGCAAACCTGATGAATCGGGACTATGAGGGGGACATCAAGGCCTACGGCGACACCGTCCACATCAATCTGCTGGGGGAGATCACCATCAACGACTACTCCGGCAGCGACATCTCCGATCCCCAGGAGCTGGACAGCACCCAGCAGAACCTGGTTATCGACAAGGCCAAGTACTTCAACTTTATGGTCAAGGACATTGACAACGCCCAGTCCAACCCCAAGCTGGTGGACGCGGCCATGGTCCGGGCCAGCTATAACATGAACGACGTCATTGACCAGTATCTGGCGGGCCTCCTGCTGGCTGGCGTGGCCACCGATAACGTCCTGTACAGCGACACCACCGCCGTCACCCCCACCAGCGCCAACGCCTACGACTACCTGGTGGACCTGGGCGTCAAGCTCAGTGAGTGCAACGTGCCTATGTACGGCCGCTGGGTGGTGGTACCCCCCTGGTATCACGGCCTGCTGCTGAAGGACCAGCGCTTTGTGGGCAACGGCACCGGCTACAACCAGGCGGTGCTCCAGGGCGGCCTGGTGGGTGAGGCCGCAGGGTTCCAGATCCACCTGTCCAACAATGTGCCCAACACCAGCGGCACCAAGTACAAGATCATCGCCGGCACCAACGCCGCCGGCGCCTACGCCGAGCAGCTGGTGGAGCTGGAGGCGTACCGGGTGGAGAAGAATTTCTCCGACGCGGTGAAGGGGCTCCACGTCTACGGCGCTAAGGTGGTCCACGCTACCGGCCTGGCTGTGATCACCGCCAACAAATCCTGACGGAAAGGGTGATGCGCTATGACAGACGTACAGCTGGAACAGGCAACGGAGCGCCTGCAGCGCAAGCTGAACCTGACCGACCCCGACGGCGACACCCTGGCCCTGCTGGGGGACGAGCTGCTGGACGCAGAGGGAGAGCTGCTCCTCTACCTGGGCTGGGAGGCCCTGGATGAGACCCTGATGGGCAAGGCGGTGGAGCTGGCGGCCCTGTACTACCAGCAGGACCGGATGATGGAGCGGGGCTACCGCAGCCGGAACTACAGTGAGGGCCAGGTGTCCCAGAGCGACAGCTATCTGACGCCGGACCAGATGCGGGAGACGGCAGAAGAACTGTTTCGCGGCCTGGCCCGGTACCGGAGGGTCACATGCTGACCCGGACCACCCCGCTGGCCTGGCGGCGGGGGTTCACCCTCCACCGCCGCCGGCAGACCGCCGACAGCTACGGGGACCCGGTGCCGGTCTACGACATGGAGCACCCGGATTTCACCGCTCAGGACGGAACGGAAGCGGGCATCTGCTGGCAGCACGTTCGTACCTGGCAGTCCTCCGGCGCCCTCCGCTCCGGCGCCCAGGTGGAGGAGTACGGGGAGCGCTGCGGCGGCGTCCTGGAGGGGGTGCTGTACGGCGACCTGGAGCTGGATGTCTTTGACCGGCTGGTGGTGGACGGCGTGGTCTACGAGCTGCGGGCGGTCCAGGGCTGGCCAGGCCACCGCAAGCTCCAGCTCCAGCGGCTGCGCTGAGGAAGGAGGCGATATCTGTGGCAAATGCTGTGGAAAAGATTCTGGTGGATGGCCGCCAGGCGGTGCGGGACGCCCTGGCCGGGATGCGGACCGGCCTGGCCTTCACCGTCCGGGGCAGCTGGCCCCGGAGCACCGACGACGGGGTGCTGATTACGGTGGGAGAGTACACCAATGTGGCCACCGACTGCCCGGTGGTAGATGAGATCGCCTACCAGGTTGACCTCTGGGCCTTCGACCGGGAGACCGTCGTGGCTCTGTCCCAGCTGGTCAACGAGGCCCTCACCGGGCTGGGGCTGAAACGCCAGTACGCCGGGCCGGACACCGTGTCCGATGACCCGGCGGGCTACTGTAGAAAAACCTTCCGCTACGGGCGGAGGGTGGACAAGCGCACGATGCGCCTGATTGATTGAAAGGATGGATGTTATGGCAACTCAGGGCTTAGCCTCTATCGGCATTGAAGTGACTGTGAACTCCACGGAGCTGAACTACGTCACCGACATCGGCGACATCGGCGGTACCCCCTCCGATCTGGACGCCACCTGTCTCAAGGACAGCATGAAAAAGAACGTACCCGGTGTCCAGGACACCAAGGCGTTTGAAGTGACCTATCTGTTTGACAACAGCGCGGCGGACTCCGATTACCGGGTGCTGCGGGGCTTGCAGACCGCCGGAGAAATTGTGCCGGTGACGGTGACCTTCCCAGACGGCACCGCCTTTGCCACCACCGGCTACGTCAGCACCTATGTGTCCGGCGCCAAGGTGGACGAACTGGTCACCGCCAAGCTGACGGTGAGCTTGCAGAGCGACTGGACCGTGACCAACCCCGCCTCCGCCTGACGGCGGGCGGCAAGGCCCGGCAGCAACCAGGAAATGTGGCCGGGAGGGACAGCCGTCTCTCCCGGCCCGAGAAAATCAGGAGGAAATACCTATGAGCAGAACCTATCACAGCCTACGCCTGGGGGACACCCAGTACCGCCTTCGCCTGACCATCCGGGGCCAGAAGAACCTGGCGGACCGGTTCCAGGAGGACAGCCTGCAAACCGTTCTCACCGCAGCCGCTGACAGCGTCCGCATGGCGGCCCTGCTGGAGGAGGCCCTCAACTGGGAGGGCAGCGGCAACCCGGTCACCGACGGCGAGGTTTTCTATGACCTGTTGGTGGACCAGGGCTACTGCGGCCAGGTCCAGTTCAGCGGCCTGGCCTTTGACATCGCTGTGGCCTCCGGACTGATGACGGCGGATCAGGCGGGGCAGCTGAAGCGCTCTGTGGCCCAGGCGGTGGAGGACGTGTTCGCCCACCTGGACCGGCCCCAGGAGGCGGATGAGGCGGCCCCTTTCGCCGGCCAGACGGACTGACGCCCGGAGGGCTGGAGCGCATGGCCTGGCAGTCCGGCCTCTCGCCCCGGGAGAGCGGGGAGTGGACCTGGGGGGAGCTGCTGGACTGGGTGGAGGGGACCCGGGAGCGGGAGCGCCGCTGGTTTCAGCAGGAGGCGCTGGTGGCCTGGGGGCAGATGGTGCTCCACGGCTGCCAGCTCGCTGGAGAGGCGCCCCCCGCGCTGTACGAGGTGTTTCCCTTCTGGACCACAGATGAGGTGAACGAGATGAAACTGGCCAAATATCGCAAGGTAATGGAACGGCAGGCGGCGATGGGAGGTGGAAGCGGTGGAGGGAACTAATCAGGCGCTCTGGGAGACCCAGCAGCTGAACCAGGCCCTGGCTGAGACCCAGCAGCGGGTGATTACCCTGGGCAATCAGTCCCTGGTGGTTCAGAACAGCGTGTCCCAGGCCCTGGGACGGGTCCGGGGCCAAGTGCGCCAGCTGGGCAACACCCTGGTGCCGGTGGCCAATGTGGGGCTGAATCTGTTCGGAAAACTGCTCTCCCTGCTCCAGCCGGTGGCGAGGGGGCTGGCCTCCTTTGTCACCACCCTGTTCGGCACCAAGTGGGCGGGGAAGGCGTCGGAAGTGGCCAAGACCACCAGCGCCCTGGGCAGGACCAACCGGGCCCTGGGCAGGACCGCCAAGGCCACCCGTTCCGTGGCCAAAGCCACTAAAGCGGTGGCCCGGGCCCAGCGGGACCTGATGAGCTTTGACGAGATCAACAAGCTCAGCCCCAGAAACAGCTCCTCCGGCGGCGGGGCCAGGAAGGGGGGCGCAGGCGGCAGCGGCGGCTACGGCGGCGGCATTGGCAGCGGTGGCCGGTCGGTGCTGGACGGCATGAAGGTGGCGGTTTCCGCCTGGGCCCTGAAGGTGCGGCGGATTCTGGAGGACATCTGGAGCCCTTTCCAGAGGGCGTGGAAGCGCAAAGGACAATATGTGCTGAAAAGCGCCCGGACCGCCCTGGATAAGATCATGCGGGCGGCCAAATCTTTCGGCTCTACCTGGCTGACCATTTGGAAGGATGAGGCGGGGGTGCGGATGATCAGCACCCTGCTGGACATTGTGGCCAAGGTGTGTGAAACCGCCGGAAATCTGGCGGAGCGGTTCCAGGAGGCCTGGGAGAGCTGCGGCAACGGGGAGAGCATCGTGGAGTCGGTGTTTGGCCTGTTCCAGGACGCCCTGGAGTGCGTGGAGGAGCTGGCGAGGGCCACCGAGACGTGGTCGGAGACCCTGGACCTGACGCCGGCAGCCGGCAGCGTTTCCAATCTGCTGGAGGCCTTCCGCAAGCTGGCGGATCTGGTGGAGGGCATCCTGGCAGACGCCTATGAAGAGGTGTTGCTGCCCCTGGCCAGCTGGACCATTGAGTCCGCGGTACCTGCGGTGCTGGACGGCATGGCCAGCGCTTTTGACGTGATGAGCGGCGCGCTGAAGGTGCTGAAGCCGGTGGCGGAGGCAGTGTGGGAGAACTTCCTCCAGCCGCTGGCCAAGTGGACCGGCGGCGTGGCGGTCTCGGCCATGGAGGACCTCAGCGATGTGATGGGCGACCTGGGCAGCCTGCTCAGCGACATCGGCGATGTCCTCAACAGCTCCAAGAACTGGACGGATAAGCTGATGGATGTGGGTGGTCTGCTGGTGGACGCCCTGAAAAGCGGCATCAACAGCGCCTTCTCCAGCATAGAGAGCTGGGTGAAGGACAGCGTGATCGGCAGGATCACTGGCGCTATGGGGGGCCTGGGCAGCAGTGTGAAGTCCCTGTTCAGCGGCGCCTATTCCGGCGCTCTGAACGCCTGGAAGAACATCGGCAGCTCCTTCAAGTCCCTGGCGGGAAAGGCGGTCAGCGGCATTCGGAGCGGTCTGAGCAGTGCCCCCAAGAAGCTGTTTGCCTCGGCTTACTCCGCCGCCTGCGGCGCGTGGAGCAGCATCGGCAGCAAGTTCAAAGGCATCGCAGCCAAGGCGGTCAGCGGCATCCGAAACGGCCTGAGCATCGGTAAGCTCAGCACTGCGCTGACAAAGCCCTTCCGCACGGCCTTCAACGCGGTGATCTCTCTGGCCAACCGGGTGGTGGGCAAGATCAACGGTGCCATGCGCTTTAGCTGGAACGCGGTGCGTGTGGCGGGCATTACCCTGGTCCGGGCGGGGAGTGTGACCCTGGCCCGCCTGCCCCGGCTGAGCTATCTGGCCCAGGGCGGCGTACTGACCCAGGCCACCCCCATGGTGGCCGGTGAGGCGGGGGCGGAGGCAGTGGTGCCTCTGGAGCGCAATTTGGGCTGGCTGGACAAGATGGCCGGGATGCTGGCCGGTAAGCTGGGAGGCAGCGGCGGCGGACAGCCTATCGTGGTCCAGTGTGTGCTGGATGGACGGGTGATCGCCTCCAGCACCGTGGACTACATCAACCGGCGGGCCCGGGCCACAGGGATTCATCCCCTGGGGAGTTACATCTGATGGGAGGCGAAAGCGTTGGCAAATATCACGGTCAGCGACCTGTATATCAACGGCACGAAGATGCCGGACCCGGCCCTGGAAGGGGTGACGGTGAACCGAGAGAAGATCTGGTCCAGCAACACCGGGCGCACCACCTCGGGGAAGATGGTGGGCACTGTGGTGGCGGTGAAAACCACCCTGAAGATCAAGTGGCCCATTCTGACGCCCGCCCAGGTGGCCACCATTGAGGGGGCGGTGTCCGACCCGGACAACCCCTTTGTGCCGGTGAAGTACACCGATGCCACCGGCAGCACCGTGACCAAAACCATGTATTTCGGCACCCCCAGCTACACGGTCTACTCCTGGGCCAACGGGAGACAGTACATCAAGGGCGCCTGTGTGGACGGGATTGAGCAGTGAGGTGAAGGGATGTATAGCGGATTGACGGACAGCATCTGGCGGGGCGCCGGGCTGAAGGAGGCCACCCTGCTGCTTAACGGCTCCGCCGTCACGGCGGAACTGGCCTCCCTGAGCATCAGCGGCAGCGTCAATGGGGACCAGGAGGAGGTTGCCGTGGGGGCGGCCTGTGCCCGGACGGTGACCATCCAATTCTCCGGAGTCCAGAACGGATTTTCCGACGGCCTGCTCAAAGTGAGCGTTGCGGCAGGGGGCGAGACGCTGCCGGTGGGGACCTTCCAGGTCATTGAGTCCGTGACCCGGGGCGGCCAGACCACGGTGACGGCGGCGGATGCCATGCTCTACTTGCTGGACAAGGACTACGTTCCCACGGCGGGGCTGTCCAGCGCCTGGGCCGTGCTCTCGGACATCGCGGACCAGAGCGGCGTCACCCTGGGCGCCAGCGTGACCGGGTTCCGCTCCACCCTGGCCGCTGTGGACATGAGCGGGCTCACCACCGGGCACACCGGCCGAACCGTGGTGGGGTGGCTGGCGGCCCTGTGCGGGCGGAACGCGGTGATCAGCCGCGCCGGCAAGCTGGAGTTTGTCTGGTACGCAGCCAGCGGCTTCACCCTGGGGCAGCAGGACTGCTACGAGGGGATGGACCAGGTCCAGGAGAGCGATCGCGTGTTCTCGGTGCTGGCGGTCACCGTCACCGACGCCGAGGGGGAGACCACAACCCTGACCCCCTCCGGCGTTTCGGGCAGCGGCGGCGTCATTGAGAACGACTACATGACCCAGGAGCGGCTGGACGCCATCTGGAGGGACATCGGCGGGCTCACCTACCGTCCGGCGGAGCTGTCCTTCCTGGGGGATTTGCGGCTGGATGCCGGGGACCTGATCTCCTTTACCTTGGCGGACGGTACCAGCTGCACCGTACCGGCCATGAACCTGACCCACACCTTTGACGGCGGCGTCACCACTCAGTTGACGGCGGCGGGCCAGTCAGAGACCGTCTCTGCGGCCGGCGGCGGGGTGCTGACGGGAAAGGTGAAGCAGCTGGCGGCGGATGTGGCCCAGCTGGGGGCCCTCACTGTCACCGATGAAAATGGCACCACCAAAATCAACGGCGGCAGAATCGACACAGACAGCTTGTTCGCCCAGGACATCACCGCCACCGGCACCATCAGCGGGCTGAAGCTGCGGGGCAGCGACATTGACGTCGAGACGCTGTACGATGAAAAGTACAACAGCAGAGCGGTGATCAAAACCGAATACACCGATCAGGTCTGGGGGGGAACCGAGTACTACTACACCCTGAGCCTGGGTGTGACATATTTAGAGAACGAGTCAAACCTCACCGTTGATTATGATGGCATCGCTGTCTCCGCCCCAAAGCTGAAAATGACTGCGGATCTTGTGAGCGCAAACTTGCAGTCGAACGAAACCTACACGGTGTTTGACAGCGGCCTGGTCTCGGAGGGCTCCGTCACCGTGGTGAAAAAGCTGGGCTGGTGCCTGGTGCATGGGAGCGTTACCCTCACGGATACCGTATCCGCCATGACCAACATCCTGGGCAGCGCCAAGGTGCCCGCCCCCCAGACCGGTGTGGGAATCTACACCACGGCGGGGTACTGGACCAGCAGCTACACCCGGCTCATGCGGGTGGGCGTGGGCGCCGGGGGGAGCTTGCGGATTATGTACGGCGACGCCGGAACCTTTCCCTTTTCCATCGCCTATCCCATTGCGTGAGAGGGACAACAGGGCGGCAACTTCCCCAGATAGAACAAAAGAAGACATCCCGGTTCGGGATGTCTTCTTTGCGTGTGCGGGGTTATTTCGGCTGGGAGAGCTGGGTGCGGATGAGATCGAAGATCCGCTCCATGGCCTCGTGCTCGTGCTCCGCGTCAGTGTTGAGCAGGTGCTGGTGTTCCATAAAGAGCTGAGAAACCGCCGCCTCGCCAAATTCGTTGCACAGGGCGAAGAGGGTTTTCTCCTCCTCCTGCTTCACCGCCAGGTACTCCTTCCACCAGTTGTACTCGTCGATGGAGGCGATATAGTCGCCGGTCTCCTCGTCCACGGTGAAGCTGCCGTTGGTCAGGACGCCGGAGGCGTCCAGAACGTAGCGGGTACATTCGGTGCCGGTCTTGCTGTCCATATAGATCAGGGGTTTCCGGACACCGGATTCCTTGATGATAATATCCATAGATCATTGCTCCTTTGTCAGCTTATAGTCGAAATCGACATATTCTCATTTAGTTTGCAGTCTCTGTGCCGGAATGTCAAGGGTTAGGGACAATTTTCTTTTGATTCCGCCAGCGGACGGAGAGGATGACCGGGGAGCAAAAGTATGGTATGATAACCATATCGGTATACGCATATCTGAGCGGAGTGGAGAAAGGGGCGCAGAATATGAAACGACGGTTTCTCACCCCCGTGCTGGGGGGCTTGCTGCTGTTGGCACTGGCTGTGATTGTGGTCCAGCAGTGTTACATCCAAAAGGGGATGCCGGAAGGCGGTGTGGCCGGTACCTACTGTACCGGTGAGCAGGTGAGCGCATCGGCGGAGTACTATGTGTTTGAGCAGGACGGCGGCTATTGCCGTTACCGGCAGAACCAGATGCTGGAGCGGGGCAGCTATGTCCAGACCCGGGAGGAGATTTACACCCTGACCTGTGAGACGGCGGAGCCACGGGAACTCCAGGTGATCTGCCGGGAGGGACGTATCTACCGATGCGGCCTCGACGGCGCCATTGCGGTGTATGACAGAATTTCCGATGTGCCGGTCTATCTCAATGTGGAGCCGGACGCCTCCGGCCAATGAGGAAATCGGTTCGGGCGGCCGGTTGCATTCTGTGGCCAAATGGCCTATAATCTAGGCCATACAGCATTTTGTAAAAATTTGTTGATTGCAGAAAGTGGGGGTGCGGCGCATCTATGGGAAAGCGGAACAAAGAAAGCGGCGGAAAGAGGGCGCAGTGGAAGGAAAATCTGACCCGGATCAAGGGAAAGGGCGGCCAGCGGCTCCACAAGTGGAAGGAGGCGGCGGTCCAGGAGGACGCCACGGTGGTTCTGCCCCCTGTCGCGGAGCGTGAGCCCCAGGGAGCGCCTGAGGGCGGCGAACCCAGGAAACCGGCGACGCGGCAGCGGCGGATTGTACTGGGCTGTCTGGCGGGGCTGGCGGTTGTGCTGCTGGCAGGCTACCTGGTGCTGTGCGGCACGGTCTGCCAGAGCGTGATGCTCCCCAACACCTATGTGAATGGCCGGGACATCAGCGGCCTGACCCTGGAGGAGGCCACCCAGGTGGTTCAGGACACCTTCTCCCAGGACTACGCCTCCATCGGCCTGACGGTGGCGGCGGAAGGGAAGGAATACGGCGTCGACCTGACCGGCGCTCTGGACCTCAACGCCTCCGACGTGGCCCAGGAGGCCTATGAACACGGGCACGGCGCGTTTTTTACCCGGGGGATGGTGTGGATACTCTCCCACCTGAAGGGCAACGCCAGAAACGTGTTGCCCCACGTAGCCGATGAGGCGGTGCTGGAGGAGCGCATTGCGGATTCCGGCGTCCTGAAGGTGGACACGGCGGTGGCGGATTCCTACAAGCTCTCCGACGCGGAGATCACCTTCACCAGAGGGACCAGTGGCCAGACCGCGGATCAGGAGCAGCTGAAGGCCGCCGTCCTGACGGCGGTGGACCAGGGGGAATATGACCAGGTGATTTCCTGCCCCATGACCGGCTCAAAGCCCCGGGCGCTGAATATGAACCAGGTGTACAAGGAGGTCTACGCCGAGCCGGTGAATGCCACCCTGGACCCGGAGAAGAACTACGCGGTGGTGGACGCCGTGGAGGGCATCGACTTTGACAAAAAGAAGGCCGAGGCCGCCATTGCGGACCTGAAGGAGGGGGAATCGGCCAGCGTGAAGCTGGAGCGCACCGCTCCAGACATCACCACTGAGAACCTGAAATCCAATCTGTTCAAGGACCAGCTGGGCACCTACTCCACCAATGTCAGCGGCACCGCTGCCCGGATCAGCAACGTGCGTCTGGCGGCCCAGCACTGCAATGGCACCGTCCTGCTGGCGGACGGGGTGTTCTCTTATAACGACGTTGTGGGGCAGCGGACCGCCGCCCGGGGCTTCCAGAAGGCGGGGGCCTACCTCAACGGCGTCACCGTCCAGGAGTTGGGGGGCGGTGTGTGCCAGGTGTCCTCCACCCTGTACAGCGCCACCGTTCTGGCCAATCTGGAGATTGTCCAGCGGCAGAATCACACCTATGAGTCCACTTACATTCCCCTGGGCATGGACGCCACTGTGTCCTGGGGCGGGCCGAATTATCAGTTTAAAAATAACACGGACTATCCCGTCAAGGTGGTGGCCAGTTACAGCGGCGGTGTGCTCACCTGCCAGATCTGGGGTACCAAAACCGATGACGTCACTGTGAAGTTCACCCATGAGGTGCTCTCCACCATCAATTACGGCACCGTGCGCAAAGAGGACAGCTCCATGAAGGCGGGAACCTCCATGGTCAGCGTCACCGGGGAGACCGGATACAAGGTACAGAGCTACCGGGAGCTGTACGACAGCAGCGGAAAGCGAATCTCCAAGACTAAGGAGGCCTACAGCGTCTACAGCAAGCGGGACCAGGTGGTGGTTGTGGGAACCAAAAAGGAGAAGAAGAAACCGGCAAAACCGGCTCCAAAAAAGAAGAAAGAAAAGCAGGACAATCAGAAACAGGACGACAGCAGTCAGAATGACAGCGCAGATACAGCCGGCCGTGACAGCGGCGGGGAAAATGACGGCGGCGAGGCATAAAGGCGCTGAGAACGGGGCTGCCAGTTCAACTGGCAGCCCCGCCGCGTCATGAGGAAGAGGAGAGCGAGATGTTTCAGGGATTTTATGAGGAGACCATCCAGTTTCTATGGGAGCTGCGGCTGAACAACCAGCGCCCCTGGTTCCAGGCCCACAAGCAGGAGTATCTGGACTACCTGTACCACCCCATGAAGGAGCTGGGGGCGGAGGTCCAGGGCAGAATGATGGAGCGGTACCCCAGAAGCGGGCTGAACCTGCGGGTGGTCCGGATCTATCGGGACGCCCGGCGCATTCACTCCGGCGGCCCCTATAAGGAGCACCTGTGGTTCACCCTGAGCACGGCAGTGGGAGAGCTGGCCTCGGCGCCGGTGTTCTACTTTGAGGTGATGCCGGAGGGGTATGAGTACGGCATGGGCTACTACTGCCCCAGACCGTCCCTCATGGCGGCCTACCGCCAGCAGATTTTAGCGGCGCCGGCGCAGCTGGAGCGGCTGGCCCGGAAGCTGAACCGCCAGTCCCTGTTCGTTCTGGAGGGGGAGGAATACAAACGGCCCAAGGGGCAGGTCTCTCCCCTGCTGGCCCCTTGGTTCAACCGCAAAACCCTGTCCCTGAGCGCTGCGTATCCCCCGGATGACTGCTTCCTCACCCCGGCTCTGACGGACCGGGTGACCGAGGGGTTCGCGTGGCTCATGCCTTACTACCGCTACCTGAAGAAAATCGCACCCAGAGAATAACAGCGCTGCGAATCTGGATTCGCAGCGCTGTCGAATATGTGAGAGATTCAGGTTTTTTTCTGGAAGGTGGTGCCGCAGTTGCGGCAGGAGATGGAAATTTTTCCCTTGCCCTTGGGGACCCGCAGCATCTGCCCGCAGTTGGGGCAGCGGAAGTATTTGTGCTCCCGGTCACAGGTCTGAGCACGCATCTGGCGGACCCGGCGGGTGAGGGGGTTAGTGATGGAGAGGAATTTGTTATTCTCGCTGCGCCGCCGGTCGTAGTTGCGGGAGAAGGAGCGGAAGAGGGAGAACAGGATCAGTACGTACCCCAGCACAGAGAGAATGCTGGAAACGGTTGTGTTTTTGAGAAAGGTGCAGAGGATCCAGCAGATGAGACACAGGCTCAGCAAAAACAGGTTGAGCTGGTCGTAGCCGTAACGGCCATACATCAATTTGCGAAAAAAGTTGCGCACGAGAAAAACTCCTTACAAAATGCTACAAAAAGCCTCGATTGATGAAATCATGATACTCCATCTCCCGAAAAAGGTCAACAATCCTTTCGTAAATAAAATGTGAATCTTTCGCCCCGCATCTCTGGGAGGCGGCAGCAAAAAGTGGGGCGTATTTACATCCTGGAGGGGGCGTAGTATAATAAAACGGATCGAAAAACGCCCTGTTTCGGGGCGGCGAAAACGGGAGACCGGAATAGAGGAGGAACAGCGATGAAAATTGGATTTGCCTGCGATCACGCTGCGGTGGGCCTGAAAAACACCCTGCTGGAGTACCTGAAGGAAAAGGGATATGAATGCGTGGACTACGGAGTCAACGATCCCACCAAGCGGGTGGACTACCCGGTTATGGGCCGCAAGGTGGCTGAGGCCATCCGGGCCGGCGAGGTGGACCGGGGCGTCCTGGTCTGCGGCACCGGTGTGGGGATCTCCCTGGCCGCCAACAAAGTCCCCGGCATCCGGGCCGGCGTGTGCAGCGAGCCCTATACCGCACGGATGATCGTGGAGCACAACAACTGCCAGATCGTGGCCATGGGCGCCCGGGTGGTGGGCGATGAGCTGGCCAAAGCCATCGTGGACGCCTTTTTCGGCGCCACTTTCGTGGGGGGGCGTCACCAGAACCGCCTGAATCTGATCGCAGAGCAGGAGGCGGAGTACTGCAAGCCGGAAAAACTGTAAACCTGAATCAAACGCCGTGCCTGACCGCACGGCGTTTGATTTGGGGAAATTTTGGCGACAATAGCATAGCTTTTTCCCGCCCACTCTGGTACAATGAGAAAAGATGTAGCGTCAGCCCATCAATAAGGAGAAATCATATGGACGAAAACAAGAAAAACATTCCCGCGGAAGAGGAACCCACCATTCTGACCCTCCACGACGATGAGGGAAACGAGGAAGAATTTGAGTTTCTGGACGTGATCGAATATCAGGAGGCCCAGTACATTGTCCTGTTCCCGCTGGAGGAGGACGATATGGAGATCGTTATCCTCCAGGTAGAGGAGATCGAAGGAAACGACGAGGAAGAGGCCTATGTGGCGGTGGAGGACGAGAAGGTCCTGGACGCCGTCTACGCCATCTTTAAGGAGCGGTTCAAGGACGAATTCGAGTTCGAGGACTGAGGCGGAGAAACCCGGCAAAACCCGTGACAAGAAAGAGGGAGCAGAAAATTTTCTGCTCCCTCTTTGTCTCTATATTACCACAAAATGGCGAAAATTTCAAGTCTTGTTTTTTTTCCGCTCTCGTAGTAAGAAGAATAACGAGGTGAGAACGATGGAGGACAATCAAATGCTGCTCCAGCTGCGGGCGATGGGGCAGATGGCCTGTGTGGAGGGGCTGCGCAGGAGCAATGACCGGAGCGCCCAGTACGGGCTGACCCTCACGGAGCCCCAGATCCAGGCCCTGGTCTGGCGGCGGCAGGAGGCCCTGGCGGAGGCGGGTCGGGTGGAATTCGGGGAGGGGGCGCTGCCTCAGCTGATTGCGGCCTTCTGCGACTCCCCCTACCTGTGCCAGGCCAACTACGAGGAAACCCTGGCGGAGCTTCTGGTGCTGTTCTATCACTTTAAAAACGAGAGCCGGGACCGGCTCAGCGACGGAGAAGTGATTGCCGGGATGAAGCGCATCTTTGACGGCCCGGCCCAGGGGGCCGTGGAACTGCTGGCTGACGCGCCGCCGGAGGCCCTGACCGATCCGGACTGGGGGGAGGTGAATAGATGGAGCGGGGACTGAGCTGGCTGATGGCGCCCTACACGGCGGCGGAGCAGGCGGTGATTCAGGGGAAGCTCTGGCAGCTGCTGGAGCGGCAGACCCAGCGTTACACCATGGAGGAGAGCGCCTCGGTGCGGGTAGAGACCGCCCAGGAGCTGCTGGAATCCCTGCTGTACTGTCTGAGGCTGGGCCTGCGGGGAAAGGAGAACCGGCGGGCGCTGCTCCTCCACGGCGATTATCCGGCTCTGGTGCGAGCAGGGTTGGCGCAGGTGGACCGGGAAATTCAGGCTGGGCTGCGACGGTACCAGTATCTCTGCAACCACCCTCCGGCAGTGACGAACCGGGCCTACCGGGATACAGTGGGGGACATCCTGACCTTTTTCCACCGGTACAACCCCCAGTTTCTGGCCCACCGGGTGGAGTGCTCCATTGACTACCAGCTGTTTCTGCCGGTAGGGGAGGAACTGGTGGGGATCTCCTATCTGAACGCCTATCTCAGCCGCTTGCTGCTGGAAAACCTGCTGCTGCGCCGGTTTTCCCGGGGGGAGCTGGCGGGCTGCCTGAGGGCGGCTACCCCGGATTATGAGGACCTGCTGGTGAACCTGTACGAACCGGTGCTGCAAAACAGCGTGGCGCTGGCCCTGCTGGGCTGGGGCCCGGAGGGACTCAGCGTGTCCCAGGCCGGGCGTCAGCAGCTTCAGGATTTGCTGGAGCCGCTGACGCTTCAGGAACGGGCCGCGGCCTTGGAACAGGCGGCGGCCCGCCTGTGGAATACCCTGGACCTGGGGGAGCCGGCGGCCAGGGAGTACCTCCGCCAGTCGGCGGCCACCCTGGCACCCCGGCTGGATGTGGCCCTGACCCACCACACACTGGAGGGGATGTTTGTGACCTTCTGAGCAGAGGAAAACGCCTTGCGAAACGGTGATTCGCAAGGCGTTTTGTCTGGCAGTCAGGCTGCCGAAGGTCTGCGGAGTTTAGACAGGGCGATGGCAATGGGTTTGGCCAGCAGGGTGGCGGCCACCCCCTTGATGATGTCTCCGGGCAGGAAGGGGAGGGCGGTGGTGAGCAGCGCAGTGCCCCAGCCGATGTCTGCGTAGAACTTGTACCAGGCGGCCCCGGCCAGATCGATCACTGGGATGCCGATGCAGAGGGTGACCAGCAGGTAGCGGGGCAGGGAGAACTCCTTCCCCTTGAGCAGGGAGATCAGATAGGCGGCGA
This sequence comes from Clostridiales bacterium, assembly GCA_003150485.1. GTDB lineage: Bacteria > Bacillota > Clostridia > Oscillospirales > Oscillospiraceae > Onthomonas. The sequence continues at coordinate 105,110 of QALX01000009.1, read as the reverse complement.
CCAAGAAGGCGAAGATAAAGCCGCCGGTGGGGCCCACCAGTTCACTCAGGCCGCCCCGGCCGCCGGAGTAGACCGGGATGCCCACTGCGCCCAGCAGAATCCACACCGCCACTGTCAGGGCGGCCTTGCGCCGGTCCAGCAGCAGGGCGATCAGGTTGAGCACCAAGGTCTGCGCCGTGACGGTGACCAAGGTGATGGGGATGGGGAAGGCCAGGTAGGCGGAGGCGGAGAGCAGCGCCACCAACAGGGCCATTTGGGTGAGGTCGTGAATGTTCCAGCGGTTGGTTTCCATGGGTAAGTTCCTCCTCTTTTTCGTTTGATTCCATGGGTGTAGTATACTGCGCTCAAAAAAGAATGTCAACCATAAAAATAGAATGGTTTACAAATGGGGGAGAGGAAAACGCACCCGGCGGTCTGCCAGGTGCGTATACATGCCGTCAGGGCGGTCAGCGTTCCGTGGCAACCTCCGTGACGCCCTCTGTCTCGGTAAAAGTGAAGGCTACGCTGTCCACTACCCGGCTGGTCTCGTGGTTGTACACCACAAGGTTCAGGCCCGGTTCGTCTACCGCCAGCTCTTCCCCGTCGATGGAGATGGAGCAGTTGGGTTCGGTTTTGCCGCCGGTGCTGGTCAGAGTGCAGTAGGCGCTGTCGGCCAGCTCTGCGGACTGGGTGGCTGCCCCGCTGCTCCACTGGTCCGCCAGCACGGTTCCCTGCTCCAGAACGGCCACGTAGCAGCCGCCGGAGGGCATCCGGGGATCCAGGCCCAGTTGGGTCAGCAGCTGCTGGACCCCAGCGGAATAGGCGTTGCCATCGCCGGGTTTCACCGCCACCAGCACCGAATACCGGTCCCGCTGGATCCGGGACAGGTAGGCGCTGCAGTTTTCCACCAGGGCCAGATTGGCGTCGCCGACCGCCTGTCGGTAGGCAGTCGTTTCCGCTTCCATCCAGTCATAGGCGGGGGTGGTGCGCACGTCCAGCACCGGGCAGTGCCGGGTCAGATAGTCGCCCAGATAAGCAGTGAGCTTGCCGGCGCCGGACAGGTTCAGGTGGGTCTCCGAGCCCTTCAGGATATCTGTGGCGTAGTCGAAACCGATGGCGCGATTCAGACTTGCGGTGTTAAAGTCCAGGTAGGGGACGCTGTACTCCTTGGCCACGGCGTTGACCGTGTTGTACTGCTCAATGCTCCAGTCCATCCGGGGAGTTTTCAGCAGCACCAGGGAAATGCCCTGCTCCTGACAGAATGCGCAGAAGGCCCGCAGGAAGTACAGTGCCTCCGCTTTGGGCTCAGCGCACGCTGCCGTGCTGGCGGGGTCCAGAGGCTGGTAGGTGTCCCTGGCCCCCTGGTCCACCAGGAGGGACTGGCCCCGGATCTGTATGGGGGTGTCCTGGAAGGGGTAGGTGAAGTCGTCATAGGTGAGCTCGCTCCACCGGTCGTGGTAGGACAGGATAGGCAGGACGTACTCCGCCGCAGAGGGGGCCACATCGGTCCCCTGTTCCTCGTCCTGAAGTTCCGCCCAGCGAATCCGCTCCTGAATGCCCTCCCACTTGACGGAGGTCAGGGGCAGGTAGTCGAAGACCTTCCGGTAGGAGGGCTCGTTGCTCTGGACAAAGAGCTCAGTGACCTCCAGCACCACCGTTTTGATGTTGGGCTGGGTGAGCAGGGCGTTTTTCAGCAGGTAGTAGGACCCCATCACGGGCTGATGGCCCGAACCGATGGTGTAGGCCCGGATCCCCTCCTCCTGGTACAGCTGCAGGGGGGCGACGCCGCTGATCACCTGGCTGCTGCCTACGATAAAGGTGTCAATGCTGTCCTCCTCCAGCTCGTAAAACCCGGCGACTGCATCAATGTTGCCCCAGGGTCCTCTCCACTTGGGGATGAAGACGGCGCTGACCAGGCAGAAGAGCAGGGCGGCGATGAGGAAAAAGATCAGGAGCTTTCCCGCGCGGCCCAGAGCCCGCTTTATCTTCATTTCATTACCTCCGTACAGGAAAGAATAAAGGGATCAGTCCACGAAGTGGACCACGTTGGTCTTGCGGGCCAGGGCCTTGCCCGGGGCCTCCGGCCAGCCTACGGCAATCATGGCCCAGACGTTGTGGGTTTTGGGAATCTGGTACTGATCCAGCTTTTCTCGGATCTCGGGTTCGTCGCAGATGGTCATCAGGGCGTTGATCCAGGTGGCCCCCAGCCCGAAGGAGGTGGCGGCCAACTGAATGTTCTCCGCGGCGCAGGAGGCATCCTGGATGCCGTCGGCGTTGCGCCGGTCATTGGAAATCAGAATCAGAGCCTGGGGGTTATTGAAGCCGTAGCAGATGGTTTTGCACCGCTTGGACACCGGCTGGATGACCGCTTTCAGACGCTGGATCTCCGCCTGGTTGGTCAGGACGGTAAAGCGCCAGGTCTGGAGGTTGTGGCCGGAGGGGGCGTTGATCCCCGCCTTGACCAGGGTCTCCACCAGGCGGCGGGGCACCGGCTGATCGGTAAACTTGCGGATGCTCCGCCGGGCCAGGATGTTCTCCATCACCGGGTTGGTCAGCTTCAGATCGCCGGAGTCCGCCCACATCCGGCGCAGTTCCTTCCGGTCCAGTTTGCCCATGGCGTTCCGGGGCAGGGCGTCCACAAAGACGAATTTTTTGGGCAGCTTGTACGTCTCCAGCCTGGGGGAGAGGAATTTGGTCACCGCCGCCGGGTCAAAGGAACTGTTTTCCGGTACCAGGTACAGGGCCGGAACCTCGCCCAGCACCCCGTCGGTGTCCTCCACGCCGATACAGGCGCACTCCACCACGCCGGGGCACTCGGAGGCGGCGTTTTCAATCTCCACCGGGGAGGCCTTTTCGCCGCCCACGTTGATGATGTCGTCCGCCCGGCCCAGCATGTAGATGAATCCGTCGTCATCCCGCCAGACCAGGTCGTTGGTGACCAGCCAGCCGTCCTGAAGGGCCTCCGCCGTCCGTTCAGGCAGGCCGTAGTAGCCCACCATCTGCATCTGGCCCTTCAGGGCCAGTCGGCCCACCACGTCGGGGCCGGTGCCCTCCAGGGGCGTTCCGTCCGCCTGGGACAGCAGCCGCACCTGGATGCCCTCCAGGGGGTGGCCCACGGCGGACACCTTGTCCAGATGCCGGTTCACGTGGAGGAACAGGCAGCCGCCGGTCTCCGAGGAGCCCCAGGTGTTGAACAGCTCCGTGTGGGGCAGCAGTTCGGAGAGGTAGCGCTTGCGCTGGACGCTGAGGGAACCGGCGCCGAACTCGATGTAGCGCAGCTGACCGAAGATACGGGCGGCCCGGTCCTCCATCTGGCTCAGCATCAGGTCCATGGAGGAGGGGACGCAGGCCAGGGCATTGCAGTGGAATTGTTCGATGTTCAGCTCGGTCTCTCGGGCGAAGCCAAAGCCGTTTTGCAGAACGATGGTGCCGCCGGCCAGCAGGCAGGCCCGGAGAACCCGCATCCCGAAGGAGTGGTTCAGGGGCAGGGGCAGCAGCAAAACATCCTCTTTGCGCATCCCGATGCCGGTGAAGGTGTTGTGCATGTTGGCGGAGATGCAGCGGAGGGTATGGGAGGCCCCTTTGGGCCGCCCAGTGGTGCCGGTGGTAAAGAGCAGCTCCGCCAGCCGGTCCGGATCTGTTTCGGGAACCTGGGCCTCCTGGTTGTGCTCCACGGCGGCGGCAATGGTGTCGCCGTAGGGCAGGATGGCGATCCCCTCCGGCGCTTTTTTCAGGGTGGAGAGGTAGTATTTGGCCCCGGTGAGCTGATGGATGTAACTTAGGGTTGCGGGCTTGGGGTTCCGGTCCACCGGAACCGTGATGCCGCCGACCATCTGGACTGCCAGCAGGCCGATGAGGTACTCAGGCCGGGAGGCCCCGGTGAGCATAATCCGGTCTCCCACCGTGACCCCCAGAGACTGGAGGTAGCCCCCCAGCAGGGCCGCCTGACGGCGGAGCTGGGCGTAGGTCAGAGACTGGTCCCGAAAGTGGACGGCAATTTTTTCCGGCTGCTCCGCTGCGTGGCGGTTCAGCACGTCAACCAGGGTAATCATGCTTCACTCAGCCTCTCCAACATCGCCGCCATAGCGTCCAGAGAGTTGAAGTTCTGGGGCACGATCTCCTCGTAGGGGATGAGGATGCCCATCTCCAGAGAGATAGTGGAGATGATCTCTACCAGCACGATGGACTCCAGAATACCGTCATCCACCAGGGCGTCAGAGGCGGTGAAGTCTACCTCCGGGAAGTTTTCGGTCAGCAAGGCCAGCAGTTGTTCTTTCATAGTTGTAATCTCCTTCGAAACGATGTGGTCAGAAATTCATATAGGCAAAGCTGCTGGCGTCGTAGCCAGCGCCGTAGATACCGAGGATCAGGATGCCTGCCAGGGCTGCGTACCAGACCACCCAGCGCACCGGCAGCTTCAGCCGGGCGATCCGGTCCCGGATGGGACCGTTTTTGATCTGGGACTGCTCCACCAGCAGCAGGAGGCCGATCAGCAGCAGGGACAGGATAAAGTTCCCACGGTCCAGCCCGGCGGTGTACAGGGTGCCGTCCCAAAAGGCCCAGGGGTTGAACTGGGTGAACATGCTGCGGAAAATGTCCAGCGAAATCCCGAAGTCATCGGGAACGGTGATCAGCCGCCCCAGGGAGAAGATCAGGGTGGTGCGCACCATCTGGAACCGCTTCCAGGCGGTGGAATCCCCGTCGATGCCCAGCCGTGCGGTGAGGTGGTGGGGCTGGAACACGGTGTCCACGATCAGGAAGCAGGCGTAGTAGGCGCCCCAGATCAGGTAGCAGAACTTCACCCCGTGCCACATGCCGGTGAGCAGCCAGACCACGCTGAGGGTGACCACCGTGACAAAAGCCTTGGCCACCTTGGCGTTGCAAGCCTTTTTGATCCTGCCGCTGAGTTTGATCAGCCGGGGGGAGACCGCCAGGGGGAAGTAGACATAGTCCTTCATCCAGGCGCAGAGGGTGATGTGCCACCGCCGCCACCACTCGGCCACGCTGCGGGAGGCGAAGGGGTGGTCGAAGTTCTTGGCAATCTGGATGCCGAAGAGCTCGGAGACGCCGGAGGCGATGTCCATGCAGCCGGAGAAGTCGGCGTAGAGCTGGAAGGTGCTCAGCAGGGCAACCACCCAGAAGGTGAGGCCCTGGTGAATCTGATAGTTGTCCACCACGCCGGTGACAAAGAGGTTCAGCCGGTCGGCAATCACCAGTTTTTTGAAAAAGCCCCACAGCATCAGCTGAATTCCCCGGCAGAGCCGGTCAGAGGAGAAGGGGGTCTCCTTCAAAAATTCCTTTCGCAGCACCCGGTACTGGGCGATGGGGCCCTGGAGAATCTGGGGGAAGTAGAGGACGCAGAGGAGGAAGAGCAGGAAATTCTGCTCATGCTGCTGTTTGCGCCAGTACACATCCAGAAGATAGCCGATGATGGACAGGGTGTAGTAGGACAGGCCCAGGGGGACGATTACGTCCCAGGCACTGACGGCGCCTCGGCCCAGGCCGGTCAAAATCTCGTTGGCGGCGGAGAGCAGAGCGGGAAAATACTTGCAGTAGCCATAGATCAGCAGCACCACCACGACAGCAAAAGTGGCCACCCGCCGGCACCGTTTCCGGTAACTGCCCTGGAGCGCCATTTTTTCTTTGCGGTCGGTGAGTTCCGCCGCCTGCTTGTTCATTTGTGTGTAGATGCCCGCCATCCACCGGGAACACAGCCAGGCAAACAGAGCGGTAATCAGGACAAAAATCAGCTTCTGCCACCCGGCAAAGAGGTAGAACACTACGCTGATCAGGAGCAGGACGATCCCGCGGGGGTGAAGGGCGCCGGTATGGCGCCGGGCGTTGACCCGTTTGCCTGAGGGCAGCAGCTCCCGGTACCGACGCATGGGGATGAGATAGTAGATCAGGACGGCTGCCGCCAAAAAAGCGAGAAAGGAAAAGGATGTAAAAACCATAGGTTTCCCTCCGAAAGCAAGACGTTTTCTGTGTAAAGTTACAAAATGGAACACAAAGTAACAAAATATACTCCGATGAGTATAACACTGTTTCCGTCGAATGGCAAGGAAAAGGTGAGAAAAAAGCCAGAGTGATTTTTGCCAGAAAAACCACAGGTTTCTGAGATAGAAGGGAGAATGGGTGGCAATTCCACTGAAAATGTGCTATAATATTTCCTACTATTTGCATTGGAAAGGAATGGGCAGTATGGCGCGGGAACTGAGCCGCCGGCAGCTGATCGAGCGGAGCATCATCAAAAAGTACCGGAAGGAGCTGTGGAACCCTTTTATCGCGGCGGTGAAGCGCTATCAGCTGATCCAGGCCGGGGACCGGATCGGGGTGTGTATCTCCGGCGGCAAGGACTCCATGATCCTGGCCAAGCTGATGCAGCAGCTCCAGCGGGTCAGCGACGTGCCCTTTGAGGCGGTCTACCTGGTGATGGACCCGGGATATCATCCCCGGAACCGGGCCAAAATCGAGGAGAACGCGGTTCTGCTGGGCCTGCCCATTCAGATCTTTGAGACCAACATTTTCGCCGTCACCGAGCAGGAGCCCAAATCCTACTGCTACCTGTGCGCCCGGATGCGCCGGGGGCATCTGTACAGCATTGCCCAGGGATTGGGGTGCAACAAGATTGCCCTGGGCCACCATTTTGACGACGTGATTGAGACCACCCTGATGGGGATGCTCTACGGCGGCCAGATCCAGGGGATGATGCCCAAGCTCCACAGTACCAACTTTCCCGGCATGGAGCTGATCCGGCCCCTGTACTGCGTCCGGGAGCGGGACATCATCGCCTGGCGGCGGTACAATGGGCTGGAGTTTATCCAGTGCGCCTGCCGGATGACGGAAAAAACTGCGGAGAGCCTGGACGGCATCGGCCCCTCCAAGCGCCAGGAGGTGAAGCAGCTCATCCGTCGGCTCAGCGAGGACAACGCCCAGGTGCCCCAGAACATCTTCCGGAGCATCCACGCGGTGAGTCTGGACACCATGGTGGGTTTTAAGACCGGCGGCGTGGAACACAGTTTTCTGGAGCGGTACGGCCGTGCCCAGGCACAAGAGGAGGAGTGACGGCAATGGAACAGGCATTTTCCCGCACCGAGCTGCTGCTGGGCCCGGCGGCCATGGAGCGGCTGGCGGCGGCCCGGGTGGCGGTGTTTGGACTGGGCGGCGTGGGCGGCTACGTGGTGGAGGCCCTGGCCCGGGGCGGCGTGGGGGCCCTGGATCTGATCGACCACGACACGGTGAGCCTCACCAACCTGAACCGGCAGATTTTCGCCACCCGCAGTACGGTGGGGCGTTATAAAGTAGATGTGGCCCGAGAGCGGGTGCTGGACATCAACCCGGAGGCCGTGGTTCACACCTGGCCCTGCTTCTACATGCCGGAGACGGCGGATCAGTTTGACCTGAGCCAGTACAGCTACATTGTGGACGCCATCGACACGGTGACCGGGAAGCTGGAGCTGATTACCCGGGCCCAGCAGGCGGGGACCCCCATCCTCAGCGCCATGGGGGCGGGGAACAAGCTGGACCCCACGGCCTTTGTGGTCACCGACCTGTCCAAGACCTCCGGCGACGGCTTAGCCCGGGTGATGCGCCGGGAGCTGAAAAAGCGGGGCGTGCGCCATTTAAAGGTGGTCTATTCCACCGAACTGCCTCGAAAACCTCTGGGCCAGCCGGAACCGGAGCAGGGAGTCCGACGCCGCAGTACGCCGGGGAGCGTGCCATTTGTGCCGCCGGTGGCGGGGCTGGTGGCCGCCGGAGCGGTGATCCGGGATCTGGCGGGACCACTGCCAGAGGAGATTGAATAAAAAACAGCAGTTTCCTGAAAAAAGATAACCGCGCAACCTGAAACAGACCTTTAGGAGGGATAGTATGAGAACCACCATTGACCGGGCGGCAGCCTGGGCGCTGCTGCGCCAGTACAACCAGGAACACTTTCACCTTCAGCACGCCTTGACCGTAGAGGGTGTCATGGGCTGGTACGCCCGTGAGCTGGGCTACGGCGACGAGGCGGATTACTGGGGCGTTGTGGGGCTGCTCCACGACATCGACTTTGAGCAGTTCCCGGAGGAGCACTGCATCAAGGCGCCGGAGCTGCTCCGGGCCGGCGGCGTGGGGGAGGATGTGATCCACGCCGTATGCAGCCACGGCTGGGGGCTGACAGTGGATGTGAAGCCGGAGCACGAGATGGAGAAGGTGCTCTTTGCGGCGGACGAGCTCACCGGGCTGATCTGGGCCACTGCCCTCATGCGGCCCTCCAAAAGCCTCCAGGATCTGGGGCTGAAGTCGGTGAAGAAAAAGTTCAAGCAGTCCAGCTTTGCCGCCGGCTGTTCCCGGGAGGTGATCCAGCAGGGGGCCGATCTGCTGGGATGGCCGCTGGAAGACCTGATTGCCAGGACCATCGAGGCCATGAAGCCCGGTGAGGCGGAGATCAACGCCGCCCTGGCTGCTCTGGAGGGCTGACCGGAACCGGGCGGAAAAGAAAAGCAGGAGAACCGGAAAAACGCGGGCGCACCGTCAAGAGAGACGGTGCGCCCGCGCTGCGTTGTGACAGGTTATTGTTCCGCTGCGATTTTGTCCGGCGGCGCGCCGCAGACATTGCAGCGCGGCGGTTTTTCGCCGAAAAAGGTGGCGCCGCAGGAGGTGCAGGTAAAATAAGCGGTTTCCGCGATGTCTTTGCCCTGTTCCAGCGCGGCCTGGGCACGGGTCAGCAGCTCCAGGTGGACCTGCTCCGCCCGGCGGGCGTCGTCGAAGGCGGCGGCGGCCAGACCGTTGCCCACGCGCTCAGCGTAGGCCGCGGAGGCAGGGTACCGGTTGGCGATCTCGTCCTGCTCCTGGGCCATGTTGTCCCGCAGGCCCGCCAGGGGTTCGCCCATGAAGCCGCCGGTGTAGAAGTGGTTCCGGGCGTGGTAAAACTCGGCGTGGGCGATGGCGCGGTAGAGGGCGGCCAGATGGACCAGGCCCCGTTTTTCCGCGTCCTCGGCCAGAAGCTGGTAACGAACCACGGCCATGCACTCGCTGGCATAGGCGTCCTGAAGCAGGCCGGACAGAGTCTGATCCGCCACGGGCTGGGTGAGGGGGAAGGTGAGATTTACCTTGCGATGGGCCCAACCGGTTCTGGTTTGATAGAATTCAACATAATGTTGATAGGGCGTCTCCACCCCTTCCACAGGGGCAATGCGGGCGCCTGCGCCGCCGGTGACCACGGTGACCCCGCCGTCCAGGCTGTCTTCAAAGTAGGAGTGGACGTGGCCGGCGATGGTGTAGCGCAGCTTATCAGCGGCGCCGGTCCGCTTCAGCACTGTCCGCACCTTGTCCCACTCGGACAGGGGGACTGCCTTCATGGTAAACCGGTTGGGGGGTGGGATGTGCATGGCCAGAATCAGATCTTTGCAGGGGACGGAACCGGCGGCCCGCTCCAACAGAGCCAGAGACTCCGGGGTGAAGGCGTTCAGGGAGTTGTCCAGGACGACCAGGAGGGTGGACTCGTCGTGTACCGCGTAGGCGGACAGGCCGTAGTGGGTGTTGTAAGCGCCTGTGTCGTGATTGCCCCGGAGCAGGTATACCGGGACCGGCGCGGTGCGCTCAATGAGGGCGTCGGTCTGGCGGTAAAAGTGCTCGTAGCCCTCGGGCACCAGGTCCCCGGCCACCAGGATCAAGCTGCCCTGGGCGCTGGCCAGTCCCTGGGCGTAGAGGGAGAGCACTTCGGCGCCCAGTCCGTCGCAGCCTGGATCTCCCAGAACGGTGAAGGAAGAGAGCGTGGGAACGGAAACAATGGGGTCCGTGATGATCTGAATCCGCTTGGGGACCAGCGGAGGGTCGGTTCGCTTCATAGCAGCTCCTTTCGCTGTGTTTTGCCGGTATCCGGCAGGCGGTTTTTTGGGGGGGCAGGTGGTGGGAGTAAAATTTGTGCTTAATAGGAATGAATCCTGATAACAAAGCTACTATACTAAAACTGGATAACCTTGTCAAGCAGACGGGGGACTTTTTTCCTCTGGGGTCTGGGCCGGGACAGCGGGAAAAAATTTTTGCTGCCGGCGATGACTTCCCGGCGTTTGGACAGGGGAAAGAGGAGGATTTTTCAAGAAAATAATAGAATCTGTAGTGGGAAAGCCTTTGGTCGAAATGACTAGCAGGGAAATGAAAAAATGGTTTTTTTCAATACATATATCGCGAAAAAGGGGAGAAACTATCCTGTGCTGTGAAAAAATGAATAAAATGTTAACAAAATTCGACGGCTGTTTTCGCGGAAAAAGGAGAAAGGCTCCGTTTATATCCCGGGGGAGGGGATATAAAACTGTTCTTAATTACTAAAAAGTGCCTGCGGGGAAGTGGGTTTTTAGTAAAAACAATACGAAATAAATCGGAGGAAGGGAGGAAACGTCGCTTGACAAGAAATTAACAATTTAATATAATCAAACCGGCAATACAACACTATATTCAGTAGTAGACCGTGATAGAAGAGGAACAACAATATGTCGGATTTTCATATGGGGAAGCTTGAAAATCCGGCAGTGTCAAGGAGGTTCAACAATGAGTTATACCATTCCGATCGGACCTTACCATCCCTCGTTGGAAGAGCCGGTCCACGCCCGTCTTACCGTAGACGGCGAACAGATCACCGATGCCAAGGTGTTTATTGGTTATAACCACCGCGGCATCGAGAAGCTGGCCCAGGAGCGCAACTTCATCCAGACTGACGTTCTGGTGGAGCGCGTGTGCGGCATCTGTTCTCACTCCCACGCCATGACCTATGCAATGTGTGTGGAGCACATCGCCGGCATGGAAGTGCCCAAGCGCGGCCAGTATATCCGCGTGATTATCTCGGAGCTGGAGCGTATCCACTCCCACCTGCTGTGGCTGGGCATCGCCTGCCATATCATCGGCCATGACAGCCTGTTCATGCACTCTTGGAATGACCGGGAGCGGACCATGGACCTGCTGGAGGCCATCACTGGCAACCGGGTGAACTACGCCATGAACACCATCGGCGGCGCCCGCCGGGACATCGACGACGCCAAGCGCAAGATGATCCTTGAGACGCTGGACGACCTGGTGGTCAAGATGGAGCCGCTGACCAGTTTCCTGACCAACGACAAGACCGTGGCCATGCGGACCCAGGGCGTCGGTGTCCTGACCACCGAAGACGCCATCCGCATCGGCGCCGTAGGCCCCCACGCGCGTGCGTCCGGAGTGGACATCGACGTGCGCCGGGATGCGCCCTACACAAGCTATGAGGACTTCGACTTTGCCGTGCCCGTGGTGGCGTCCGGCGACGTGTTCGCCCGGGTGCTGGTCCGGGTGCTGGAGACCTACGAGAGCATCAAGATCGTCCGCCAGGCTGTCGACATGCTGCCGGAAGGCCCCATCAACTTGGGCAACAAGATCCCCAAGGTACCGGCCGGCGAGTTCATCGGCTGTCATGAAGCCCCCCGCGGCCAGCTGGTGTACAAAGTTGTCACCGCCGGCGGCCCCACCAACCACCGCCTGAGCATCCACGTGCCCACCTTCAAGAACGCTCCCACCGTGGAGACCATGCTCAAGGGCAACACCGTGGCTGACGCGGGCCTGATTGTGGCATCCATCGACCCCTGCTTCTCCTGTATGGACTGCTAAACGATGCATGAACTGTCTATCACGCAAAGTATTGTAAACATCGCGGCTGAAACCGCTGCAAAGCACCAGGTGAAGCGGGTGAACGAGATCCGGATCCGGATCGGTGAGTACTCCGGCATCGTGCCCCAGTGCGTGCAGCAGTATTTCGACATTCTCAGCAAGGGAACCGCCGCCGAAGGCGCGGTGCTGAAGATGGAGCGAATCCCGATTACCATGCGCTGCGAGGCGTGCGGGGCGGAGAATGCGATCGACAAGCGGAACATTCGCTGTCCCGCCTGCGGAAGCACTCAGCTGAAGCTGCTGACCGGACATGAGTTTTATGTGGAAAGTCTGGAGGTGGATTGACCAATGGAAATTAAAGTAATGCACCAGATCATGGAGTGGAATGAAGACGTCAGCGACGCGGTCAAGGCGGAGCTGGCGGAGCACCGGGTGTGTCTCGTCAACGTGATGGGGTCCCCCGGGGCGGGGAAGACCAGCATGATCGTGGAGCTGATCAACCGCCTGCGGGACCGTTACCGCATCGGCGTCATCGAAGGCGACATCGCCGGACAGGTGGATGCGGATAAGATCCACGCCATGGGGATTCCGGTGGTCCAGCTGGATACAGACGGGGCGTGCCACATCGAGGCCATGAGTATCCAGCAGCTGCTGAAGGAATTTTCCCTGCCGGACCTGGATGTAGTGTTTGTAGAAAACATCGGCAACCTGGTGTGCCCGGCGGAGTTCAACATCGGTGAGAACTTCCGCGTGGCCCTGCTCAGTGTGCCGGAGGGGGACGACAAGGTGGTGAAATATCCGCTGATGTTTGCCACCACTGACGCGCTCGTGCTGAACAAGTACGACATGCGGCAGTATTTCGAGTTTGACGACGCCAAAGTCGAGGCGGATGCCCGGGGCGTCAACCCCAATGTAAACGTGTTCCGCGTCTCATCCAGAACCGGGGACGGCCTGGATGAGCTGGTGGAATGGATAAGTAAGAAAGTCAACGTAATACTTGGAAAAGAAAAAGGAGGGGTGTAACGTGCAGAAAAAGACGACGTTCTCTGCATGGCTGGCCACCTTTGTGTACTGTTTCCTGTTCTGGCTCCTGCTGACCTGGTCGGTTCATCCGCTGGGCCTGGTTATGGACGCAGTATTCAGCGCACTGGTGGCGGCGTTCACAGCAAAATTCTTTATCCACAGCAAGGCATTTCACTTCTTTAACCCGGCGCGGCTCTTCTCGCTGATTATCTTTGTGTTTGTGTTCTTCTGGGAGATGGTCAAGGCGAACCTGGCCATGGTGCCCATTGTCCTGAGCGGGAAAAGAAACAAGTGCAAGAGTGGAATCATCCGTGTGCCCGGCGCGAAGGACGTGACCAGCGAGTACGCGCTGGCCATGCTGAGCAACTGTATCACCATGACGCCCGGTACCATCACCGTGGACGTGGGTGAAGATGAAGCGGGCAACAACTATTATTATGTACATTGGATCGATGTGGCTGAAATGGACCGGGAAAAGGCGGGCGACATCATCAAGGGTACCATGGAAAAATGGATCGGGAGGATTTGGAAATGATTGAACTTCTGATTGCCGTATTGATCTGTGTGGTGCTTGACCTGATCCTGATGGTTCGAGTTCTCAATGGTCCCAGCGCGGCAGACCGCCTGTGTGCCAGCGATGCGCTCACTCTGGTGACGGTGTTCGGCCTGGTACTGTTTTCTCTGTATACCGGCCGAATCATCTATCTGGACATCGCACTGGTGGATGCGACCCTGGGTTTCATCGGCACGGTCTTCGTGTCCCGTTATCTGGAGGGCAGACTATGAGTATGACAATGCATGTGATTATTGATGTTCTGTTGGCCATCGGTGTATTTTTTGTCTTTGTAGGCGTCTTGGGCGTCATTCGTATGCCGGATGTCTTTGGCAGACTGCAGGCCTCCACCTGCATCCCCAGCCTGGGCAATATTTTCCTGATTGCCGGCGGTATTGTGTACGCAATCGCTACCGATGTCAGCGAGCCGGCTACTTATGTGAAACTGGCTGTGCTCAGCTTTATGGTGGTAGTGAGCAACCCTGTTTCCAACCATGCAATTTGCAAAGCGGCCTGCAAAATGGGCGTGCTGCCTGTGAATGAAATGGTAATTGATGATTACAAGGAGGATGATCCGGAATGAGCGGTACCTTAATTGTGATTCTCAATACGCTGATCATGATTGGCATTGTGATAGCTGCCATAGTGGCGATTCAGGCCAAAAAGGTGATCACCTCTGTTATCGCCCTGGACGTAACCGGCTCCCTGGCGGCATTGGAATTTCTGCTGCTGCAGGCGCCGGACGTGGCGATTGCAGAGGCCAGCGTCGGCGTTGTCCTGACCACCGTCCTGTATATCGTTGCTCTGCGCAAGGTGAAAGAGGAGGATGACGCATGAATCTGAAAAAAGCACTGGGCGCCATCGCTCTTGTGGCCATTCTGGTCTGCGGTATCTACGCAGGCGGCGCCATGTATCAGAGCGGTCCCACCTATGACGGCTCCAAGACCGACGTGGTGGCATTGTACGAAAATCCCAATGAGTATGACACGGCCAACGCAGACGGCATCGCCGATGTGATTGTCAAGGAGAACCTGGACAAGACGGTTGCCGAAAACGTGGTCTTCAGTGTCGTCTTCAACTTCCGTGGCTACGATACCATGGGCGAAAGCTTTGTCCTGATTGCGGCCTCCACCGGCGCGATTGCAGTTCTGCGCAAGACCAAGAAGAAGGAGGGACAGCTGAAATGAAGATGAAAACGAAACACGTAATTGTCAAATGCAAAGCTGACTTCTCCATGCCTCTGGCGGCTATGTTTGGCGTCTACGTGATCATGCACGGCAACAGCAGCCCCGGCGGCGGCTTCCAGGGCGGCGTGCTGATGGCAATCACCCTGCTGATGTTCTTCCTGGCCTACGGCTGGAAGGGCATGGAGAAGACCTTCCACGACGGCTTCCTGCACAACAGCGAGAGCCTCGCCGAAATCGTCTATATCGCGGTGGGGATGGTCGGCATCTTTGCCGGATTCAACTTCGCTCTGGACTTTATCCTGTCCGACAAATGGCAGATCGAGACGACTATGATTATGAACGGTGCGGTGGGCTACCACGTAATGGCTGCCATTATTTGCCTACAGACCGTGATGCTGACCGTCCTTCATTCCGATGAGGATGGCTTAGAGGAAGGGAGTGATCAGAAATGATGCAAATGAACTACATCTGTGCATTCTGTCTGATCGTCTTGGGCATGTACTGCATGATTGCAAAGAAAAACATGCTGAAAACCTGTATTGGCATGGGTATGATGGACTATGGCGTGAACCTGATGATCGTATCCGTGGGCTTCCATGAAGGCGGAACCGCACCTATCTTTACCATTTCCGAGCTGAGCCGGGCATCCTTTTTTGTGGACCCCGTGCCTCAGGCGCTGACCCTGACGTCTATCGTCATCGGCGCCGGTACTACTGCCCTGGCACTGAGCCTGGCCATCATGGCGAAAAAGCAGTACGGCACCGTCAATACTGAACAGATCAGGAGGTTGAACGGCTAATGACTTCTTTCATGACCCACTTCCCGATTCTGGCCATTATGGCTCTGTTTTTCGGGGCATTCTTAGTGGCGCTGGTTGGCCGTAAAAGCGAGATTCTCCGCAACGGCATTGCCTTCCTGGTCACCGGCGGCGCAATGGTCCTCATGCTGGCTCTGATTAAGCCGGTTATGATCGACGGCGAAATTATCACCTACTGGCTGGGCAACTGGGAACCGGTGGCCGGCTGGGCAATCGGCATCGGCATCGAAGTAGATGCGCTGAGCCTGTTCTTCGGCCTGGTGATTACCGTGGCCGTGTTTGCCTCCTGCA
Organism: Clostridiales bacterium; assembly: GCA_003150485.1. Classification (GTDB taxonomy): domain Bacteria; phylum Bacillota; class Clostridia; order Oscillospirales; family Oscillospiraceae; genus Onthomonas. Next base: position 89,647 of record QALX01000009.1, on the reverse strand, counting down.
TCTATGCTTTCTCCTACATGAAGGAAGATGACAGCCTGGCAGCCTATTTCACCCTGTTCCTGATGCTCTCCGGCTCCGTGCTGGGTCTGGTCCTCAGCGGCGACCTGTTCAACATGTACGTTATGATTGAGATCATGACCTTCAGCGCCGTGTCCCTGACCGCCTTCCGGAACAACTACGAGGGTGCCATTGAGGGTGCGTTTAAGTACCTGACCGTGGGCGCTCTGGGCTCCATCTCTGTTCTGACCGGCACCGCCATCCTGTACTGCCAGCTGCACACTCTGAACCTGGCACAGATTGCGGCGCTCCTGCCGGAACACGCCAGCGAACCCCTGACGCTGCTGGCCTTCGGCCTGCTGTTTGTGGGCTTCGGCACCAAGGCGTTCATGTTCCCCTTCCACCCCCTGGCAGCCGACGCCCACGCTGTGGCGCCCGCTTCCATCTCCCTGATGATCTCCGGCGTCCTGACCAAGTGCGGCGTCTATGGCATCATCCGCCTGGTCTATGTGATGTTCCAGAATATTGAGGTCCCGGCAGTCCAGTACCTGGTGGTGGGCTTCGGTACCGTCAGCATGTTCATCTGCGTGACCATGGCCTTTAACCAGCACAACTTCAAGCGTCTGCTGGCCTTCCACAGTATTTCCCAGGTGGGCTACGTGATCACCGCCATCGGTCTGGGCACCGCCCTGGGCCTGAGCGCCGGTCTGTATCACGCCATGAACCACACCCTCTTTAAGGGTCTGCTCTTCCTGACCGCCGGCGCCGTCCAGCACGCCACCGGCAGCCTGGATCTGGATCGCCTGGGCGGTCTGGCCAAGAAGATGCCCAAGACCTGCATCCTGTTCCTGATCGGCGCCGCCTCCATCAGCGGCCTGCCCCCCTTCAACGGCTTCGCCTCCAAGTGGTACATCTACCAGGCCGCCTTTGAGAAGGGCAGCAGCAGCGGCAACTTCTTCTTCATCTTTGTGTGCGTTGTGGCACTGCTGACTTCCGTGCTGACCCTGGCCTCCTTCATCAAGGTGGCACAGAGCGTCTTCTTCGGCCAGTTCAACCCCGCATTCAAGGACACCAAGGAGGTCTCCCTGGCCATGCGGATCCCCATGTGGATTCTGGCAGTCCTGTGCATCGTTACCGGCCTGCTGCCCGGCAAGGTCTCCGAGTACCTGCTCACTCCCGCAACCAACGCGGCGATGAATGCTGTCAACTACATTGATCAGATGATGGGCCAGGGCTATGCCCTCTCCCACGGTGTTGCCGGCGGCCTGGCTGACGTGGACGTCGCTTTTGCCGGTACCTGGGACCCCGTGGTCTGGCTGCTGCTCCTGTTCTGCGTCACCTGTGCTGTGGCCATTGTGGCCATCCTGGGCTCCAACAAGAAGGTTGGCACTCTGGAAGCACCTGTTGCGCTGCAGGAACCGGAAACCGTTGCCCCTGCTGATGCGAAGTACGAACCCTTCTTCTCCGGTGAAGAGAGTGTCTACTCCCAGGTGGGCGGCTCCGACCTGTTCTGGGGCTTCAAGCACAATCTGAGAAAGTACTTCAGCTTCATGCATGACTGGCACAGCGGTATTGTCAACGATTACGCCCTGTACGGCGTGGTGGCAATCGCCTTTGTTCTGGTCTTCTGCGTCGCGTTCGTGTAAAGGAGGAGAATCATGACGACATTTTTGATCAATTTGGTCCAGCTTCTGATTTTCCCCGGTCTGCTGTTCTGTGTGGTATTCGGCGTTCTGATGGCCGGTATCGACCGGAAGCTGGTTGCGCGTATGCAGCGTCGTGTGGGTCCCCCTATTCTGCAGCCCTGGTATGATTTCCTCAAGTGCTGCGGCAAGGAAACCATCATCCCCCGCCACGCGAAAAAAGCGATCTTCGTCGGCGCGCCCTATGTGGGACTGGCCTGCCTGATCGTCATCGCGCTGTTCATCCCCGTCGGCACCTATGGCTCTGCCTTCAGCGCGGGTGCCGACCTGGTGGTCATCCTGTACCTGCTGACCATCACAGGCGTGGCCCTCATCGTGGGCGCAGCCACCTCCGGCTCTCCCTATGCCGGCGTTGGCCTGAGCCGTGAGATGGTGGCGATGATCTCCTACGAGCTGCCCTTCGTCCTGGTCCTGCTGACTGTGGGCCGGGTGGCAGGCGCAGGCACCGACATCGGCTGCACCTTCTCTCTGAGCACCATCGCCGCTTATCAGGCGGCCAACGGTCCCTTGATTACCCATCTGGCCCTGATCCCGGCCGCTATTGCGATGCTGCTGGTGATCCCCTGCGAAGTGGGTTCCCATCCCTTTGACATTGCGGAAGCAGAGACTGAAATCTGCGAAGGCGCTCTGGCAGAGTACAGCGGAGCTCCTCTGGGCGTGTTCCGTCTGAGCCACTACATCAAGATGTACATCATGACCGCGCTGTTCTGCGCCATGTTCCTGGGCGGCATCAGCACTGGTATCGCCGGTGTGGCCGGAATCGTCGTGGACGTGATTATCTTCTTGGTCCTGTGCGGCGTGGTCAGCTTCCTGTGCATGACCATTCCCCACGCAATCTGTGCCCGCCTGAGAGTGGAACAGGTCTTCAAATTCTATTGGACCATCGTTGCCGGTCTGGCTGCATTCAGCCTGATCCTGGTATGGGTTGGTCTGTAAGGAGGCTAAAGGTTAGATGTTTCAGAATATGATGGACAAGAGCGTGGCCAAAAGCCCCTGGCTTTTCCACGTGAACGCCGGCTCCTGCAATGGCTGCGATATCGAGATCGTGGCAGTACTGACCCCCCGTTATGACGCAGAGCGGCTGGGCTTCCGCCTGGCAGGCAGCCCCCGCCAGGCCGACATCGTCGTGGTGTCCGGCCCCGTGACCCGGCAGACCCGGGACCGGGTGATCCGCACCATCGAGCAGGTTCCGGAACCCCGGGTAGTGGTCAGTGTCGGCTCCTGCCCCCGCTCCGGCAACGTCTTTAAGGGCAGCTACGCCATCGACGGCCCCCTGGAAAAGTGGGTCCACGTGGACGTGGCCATCGCCGGCTGCACCCCCAAGCCTGAGGCAATCATGGCTGGGCTGGCTCAGGCGACGGAGATCCTAAAACAGAAGAGGAAGGAGATGCGCAAATAATGCTACCGTATTTCAAACAGGCACTGTCTAACCTCTTTAAAAAACCCAGCACGATGGCATTCCCCGCCGGGGATCCCCCCAAGGCCCAGGAGGGCTACCGGGGCCGGATCACCTTTGATCCCGATCTGTGCATGAACTGCGGTATGTGCGAGCGGGTCTGCGCACCTCAGAGCATTACCCGGAACGTGAAAAAGCTGGAAAACGGCGATCAGGAAGTGACCTTCACCTTCGACATGACCAGCTGCACCTTCTGCGCAATGTGTTCCGACTTCTGCGCAAAGAAGGCGATTAAGCTGAGCGACGACTATATGATCGTTGGCACCAAGGCAGAGGATTTCCTGCTGACCAAGAGCTTCATCAAGAAGGCGCCGCCCAAGCCCAAGTTCACCCCGGAGCAGCTGGCGGAAATGAAGAAAAAGGCGGAAGCAGCCAAGGCGGCCAAGGCAGCCCAGGCGGCAAAAGCCGAGAAGGCAGAATAAATTGCAACGTGTCAGGCTGGTCGTGGTCGGCATCGTCCAGGGTGTCGGGTTTCGGCCCTTCATCCACCGACTGGTCACCGAGTATGGCCTGAACGGCTGGATCCGTAATGAGAGTTACGGTGTGGAGCTGGAGCTGGAGGGGGAGTCCGACGCCATTGAGGCGTTTGTGGCTCACCTGAAGGCCCGGCCTCCCCGGCTGGCGGTCATCGAAGCGCTCCGTGTGGAATCATGCGGAGCGCTGAAGAACTATCAAGGCTTTGCCATTCGGAGCAGCGAGAAGCGGGGGGAGAACAACACCCTCATCAGTCCCGATGTGGGGATCTGTGAGGACTGTCTCCGGGAGCTCCGAGACCCTGGGGACCGGCGCTACCGTTACCCCTTTCTCAACTGCACCAACTGCGGCCCCCGTTTTACCATCATCCGGGATGTCCCCTACGACCGCCCTCTGACCTCCATGGGAGCCTTTCCCATGTGTGGGCAGTGCGAGGCGGAATACCGGGACATCGGCAACCGCCGCTACCACGCCCAGCCCAACTGCTGTCCCGCCTGCGGGCCCCAGGTGTACTATCTGGACCGGGAGGGACAGCCAGTGGAGGGCGACGCCATCGCCCTGGCCCAGCAGTGTCTGCGGGAGCAGGGGATTGTGGCAGTGAAGGGATTGGGCGGCTTCCACCTGGCCTGCAAAATTGACCGGGAGGAGACCCTGCGGGAGCTGCGCCGGCGGAAACACCGGGACGAAAAGCCCTTTGCCCTGATGTGTAGCGGTGTGGAGGCAGTCCGCGCGCTGTGCGAGCTCTCTCCCCAGGAGGAGCAGCGTCTGACCAGCTACCGTCGGCCCATTGTGCTGCTGCGGAAAAAGAACGGAGTCAGCCCGTATCTCAGTGAAAACCGGGATCTGGGCGTGATGCTGCCCTATACGCCGCTGCACTACCTGTTGATGGAGGGCTTCGACGCCCTGGTGATGACCAGCGCCAACCGGTCGGACTGTCCCGTGATGTACGACAACCGGGAGGCCCTGGAGCAACTGAAAGGGATCGCTGACGGCTTCCTGATGCACAACCGGGACATTGTCACCCGGTGCGACGACTCCCTGCTTCGGGTCTTTGACGGCAAGGACTATTTCCTGCGGCGCAGCCGCGGCTATGCCCCGCAGCCCCTGTTTTTGCAGGCGGACTGTACCGGGATTTTGGCCTGCGGCGCGGAGCAGAAGGCGTCCTTCGCCCTGTCCAAGGGCCGGGCCTTTTTCCTGAGCCAGCACATCGGCGACTTGAAAAATGTGGAGACCTTGTCCCACTATGAGGGACAAATCGCCCATTTCCAACGGCTCTTCGGCGTCCAGGTGGACCGTCTGGTCTGTGACCTGCACCCAGACTATTTTTCCACCGCCTACGCCCTGGCGCGGAGCGGTGAGGAAGGGCTTCCGCTGATTCAGGTGCAGCACCATCACGCCCACATGGCCTCCTGCATGGCGGACAACGCCCTGGAGGGATCCTGCATCGGCGTGATCTGGGACGGCACCGGTTACGGTGCCGACGGCACGATCTGGGGCGGTGAGTTCCTGGCGGGAGACTATCAGGGATTCCAACGCCTGGGCAGCCTGCGTCCCATCCCCTTGGCGGGAGGAGACCGGGCGGTCAAGGAGATCAGCCGGGTGGCCTTTGCGCTGCTGCTGGACGCCGGATGCCCGGAGCGGTCCAGTTTGTCGGAGGAAAAAGGACGTCTGCTGGAGAAAATGATTTCCGGTGGATTGAATTCCCCCCGAGCCAGCAGTATGGGCCGGCTCTTTGACGGCGTCTACGCCATCCTCACGGGCCGGGCACACGTGACCTATGAGGGCCAGGGCGCGATCCTGCTGGAGACCATGGCAGAGGTCAATCAGGACCACTATCCTGTGGTGCTGGAGGCCAGCGGCGACCGGATGGACTGGGATTTCCGGCCCATGGTCCGGGAACTGGTCCAGGAGCTGGACGCCGGAACGGCGCCGGAGGCCCTGGCGGCAAAGTTTATGAACACCGTGGTGGAGCTGGCCCGGGTACAGTGCCAGCAGATCCGGGAACGGACGGGACTGCACCAGGTAGTGCTCTCCGGCGGTGTGTTCCAAAATATGTACCTGCTTCCCAGGGTCATTCGGCGCCTGGAGGAGGCGGGATTTGAAGTGTATCATCATTCCCGTGTGTCTGCCAACGATGAGGGGATTTCCCTGGGGCAGACCATGATTGCAGCAAAAGGTGGTGGCCAACATGTGCTTGGCAATTCCGTTTCAACTGGTTCAAATTGAGGGCAATAACGCCATCGGCGAGGCGGCCGGGGTCCAGCGCAAGATCCGCGTGGACTTTATTCGGGAGCCTCAGGTCGGCGACTACGTGATCGTCCACGCGGGCTTCGCCATTGAGAAGATGAACGAGCAGCAGGCGCTGGACAATCTGGAGGCGATTTCGGAGGCGGCCAATGCTGTATGAGGCTCAGTTCCGCAGCCCCGCAGGCAGCGGGCAGATGTTAAAGGCCATCGAGGCCCTGGACCTGCCCGAGCTGCACATCATGGAGGTCTGCGGCACCCACACCATGGCCATCGCCAAGTCCGGCCTGCGCCAGCTGCTGCCGCCCCAGATCCACCTGATCTCCGGCCCCGGCTGTCCCGTGTGTGTGACCCCGGCCGGTGTGATGGATGAGATTTTGCGGCTGAGCGAGAATCCCAACGTGATTCTGACCACTTATGGCGATCTGCTGCGGGTGCCGGGCAGCGTTCAGGGAGACAATCTCCAGCGCCGGAAGGCCCTGGGGGCCGACGTGCGCATGGTATACTCCCCCATGGACAGCCTGGACATCGCGGCGGAGGAACCGGACCGGGAAGTGGTTTTCCTGGGGGTGGGCTTTGAGACCACCGCGCCGGGTACCGCCATTGCGGTCCGGGAGGCACGGGACCGGGGATTGAAAAACTTCTCGGTACTCAGCCTGCTCAAGCGGACGGAATCCGCCCTGCGGGCTCTGATCGGGAGCCCGGACTTCCAGGTCAGCGGCTTCCTCTGTCCCGGCCACGTGGCCACCATTGTGGGTGCGGACGGGTTCGACTTCCTGTCCCGGGAGTACGGTATTCCCAGCGTGGTGGGCGGCTTTGAGGCCGGCGATATTCTGGCGGCGGTGTACCGGCTGCTGCGGCAGATCAAAGAGGGCGTCCCACGGCTGGAAAATGAGTACACCCGGGCCGTTACCCCGGAGGGCAACCCCATGGCCCGGGCGGTCATGGCGGAGACCTTCACCTATCGGGACGACGTGTGGCGGGGCCTTGGGACCATCCCGGACAGCGGCTACGGTCTGCGGCCGGAGTTTGCCGCCTTTGACGCGGAGCGGAAGTTCCCCTTCCACCCGGAGGACAAGGAGGCGGTCACCGGCTGCAAGTGCGGCGAGATCATCTGCGGCCATCGGGAGCCCATACAGTGCCCCCTGTTTGGGACCGCCTGCGTGCCCGAGAACCCGGTGGGACCCTGCATGGTCTCCAGCGAAGGCGCCTGTGCCGCGGCATACAAATATCAGAGGTTGTAACAGTGAGAGACCCATTGGAAGAAATCATCACATTGGACTACGGCAGCGGCGGCAAAAAGACCTCCAGCCTCATTGAGGAGCTGCTGGTCCCCGCCTTTCAGAACGAGGCCCTGTCCGCCCTGGGCGACGGTGCGGTTCTGAAGCACCAGGGAGACCTGGTGTTCTCCACTGACAGTTACGTGATCAGCCCGTACTTTTTCCCAGGCGGTGACATCGGAAAGCTCAGCGTCTGCGGAACGGTCAACGATTTGGCCATGTGCGGCGGAACCCCCCGGTACCTGAGTCTGGGCTTTATCCTGGAGGAGGGGCTGCCGGTGGCGGACCTGAAGCGGATTGTGGATTCCATCGCCAAAACCGCTGCCCAGTGCGGCGTGCAGGTGGTCACCGGCGACACCAAAGTGGTGGAGCGGGGCCGGGGCGACGGCATCTATATCAACACCGCGGGCATTGGTACCCTGACCTGGCCGGGGCTGTCCCCGGACCGCATTCAGGAGGGGGACACGGTGATCGTCAGCGGCACCGTCGGCGACCACGGCACCGCCGTGATGCTGGCCCGCAGCGGGATGATGGAGGCGGCGGCAATTCAGTCCGACTGTATGCCTCTGAACCGGCTGGCGGAGGCCGCGCTGAGCTGTGGCGGCGTCCGGGTGCTCCGGGACCCCACCCGAGGGGGCGTGGCGACCACCTTGAACGAGTTTGTGGAAAACAGCGCTTTCTCCATCGAGTTGGAGGAGTGCGCCGTCCCTGTGGCGGAGGGCGTGGCCAGTGCCTGCGATATTCTGGGCCTGGACCCGCTGTACTGCGCCAATGAGGGGAAGATGCTGGTCATCGCGGATCGGGATGCCGCAGACGAGATACTGGCGGCGCTGCGCCGGACGCCGGGCGGAGAAAACGCCGCGGCCATCGGCAGCGTCACCACCCAATATCCCGGAAAAGTAGTACTGAAGACGTTCCTCGGAGGGTCGCGCATCCTGGCGAAGCTCACCGGTGCGCAGCTTCCGAGAATCTGTTGAGAGATTGAAACGAGGTGCTCATATGCAGACGAATAAAAAGATCCTGATCACGAAAGAGGAGATCGTCCCCACCGCACAGAAGATGCGGGAGGAAGGCAGAATGCTGCTGCTGATCCACGGCCACAGAGACACGGAAGGTGCTCCCGTTGTCACCTACGACTACGTTGTAGGCGATGTGTTTGAGAGCTATGAAGTGCGTGGCGAAGAAAAGCTGCCCGATATCTCCGGCATCTACGATCTGGCCGCAGCTTGGCCGGAGCGGGAGATCAACGAGCTGATCGGCGTGGAATTTGAGGGCCTGGACTGCTCCGAGCGTCTGTTCCTGCCCGACAACATGAACGAGGATATGAAGGGCCAGATTCTGGTTACGCCGCTGGAAGAGCTGCGCAAGGCCAACGGCCTGGGCCCGGAGGACTCCTGATCCTGGTAGCATAGGCGGCGAAAAAGCGCCCCACGATGCGAGTGTGTTTGCATCGTGGGGCGCTGTTTTGCGTGGAAGGGAAAAGAAAGCGGCTTACACTGCCTTAGGGCAACGTTTTTTGATAGAGGGCTGGACCCCGCGCTAATAGTGTATTTTATTTGTTTTTGTAAAAAATGTTGTTGACATAATGAAAAAATGACTTATAATGAAAATACAGGGAAAGTTTTCCAATATATCCAGCTGATAATGTGCAATCTATTTTCAATGTAACGACCGATCTGATGGATGCATCAAAAATACTATACTGCAATCGAAGCGGCTAGCGTTGTTGATGAAAGGACATAAGCGATGAGAAAAAGGATTTTTTGTATTAGTATTGCGGCTGTGCTTATTTTGGTCGCATGTGCCGGATGTCGGCAGGACGAGACGGAAAGTACATCGAAAAGTCAGATCGTGAATTCGGAATTGAAGGCAGAAGCAATGCCCGTTATGAAAGAAAATACGGGTGATGCAGGCGCTGTCAAGGATACAAAGGCGGAATATGAGACACAGGCAAAAGAATTGCTCCAAAAAGCGTTTTCCTTTGATGCGTCTCAGTGTACGCCCACCGTCAGCGACGAAGGTGGATTGACCAGCTTTGAATATGAAGTCAAAGAGGGCGATTTCTACTACGTAAGCTACCGGGACGAGGTGGCTTATCCGATGATGGTGTATCATTTCTGCCACTTTGTAGAGTCTGATTTTGACTTGGCGAAGGAATCCTCAGAGTATTTCAAGGAAGAACTGGTGACGACTGCAAAAGCGTTTGTGAAAAAGATGTACGGTGTGGATTGCTCTGAGGCAAAGGTACACGCGTACGGCTACAGCATAAAGATTGCGGTACAGCTGGAGGTGGCACCGGACCAGATTTTCCACGTTCGATTCTACTATGACAACCCGGAACCGGTTGGTATTCTCTTCTACAACGATGTCGAGGTCTTCAACGAGGCCATGGAAATGAACCACGCAAAGACCTATTGCTAATTGGCTGTGTTACAAGTTTACACCACGTAAAAAATACTGCCCCCTGCTGTGAAAACAGCAGGGGGTACATTTTTTATCGATATAAGTGTGTCTCTTACTTCAGCTGGGGGCAGCGCTCTTTGATGAAGGTCTGGAACTCGTCGAAGGTGCCCACGGTGAAATGTTCGGGGCTGACCATAATGGAGTTGCGGGGGCCGAACATCAGGACGTAGGAGTGCTTCAGCGGGCGAATTTTGATGATCTGATCGTAAGTACAGGCCAGGGAGAAGGTGCCCTCCCGGATGAGGATGCGGTCGCCGAACTGGACGATGGTCTCAAATTTCTGGCCGTTGTGGAGCCTGCGGTCGTCCTCTTTCATCTGCCGCAGCATGAGCGTAGGGGAGAGCAGGGCGGTCAGAAGGACGATGAGGAAACAGACGCCGAACAGGGTGAAAAAGACTGTGTCCCGGTCTAGCCAGGAGAGCATGGCAAAGATCAGCGCCACCAGCGCGATGGGGGCACCGAAGAGAACGATCTTCCGGCAGAGCACCCGGTGCACGTATTCGGAGAGCATCTGATCGGTGGAGTAGTAACGGTTTTCAAAGTGACACGAACGCATAGGGGGACCTCCTGAGGATAAAGAAGTGAGAAACGCTCCCGAGAATCAGGGTCCGGGAGCGTTTTTGGTTGTGTCTGACGGTCAGCCCAGCTGGGTTTTGCCGCCCATGTAGGGCTGGAGGGCTGCGGGGATGGCCACGGTGCCATCGGCCCGGAGGTTGTTCTCCAGGAAGGCGATGAGCATCCGGGGCGGGGCCACGCAGGTGTTGTTGAGGGTGTGGGCCAGATAGTTCTTCCCGTCCTCGCCCTTGTAGCGGATTTTCAGGCGGCGGGCCTGGGCGTCACCCAAGTTGGAGCAGGAGCAGACCTCGAAGTACTTTTGCTGGCGGGGGGACCAGGCCTCGATGTCGCAGCTCTTGACCTTCAAGTCCGCCAGGTCGCCGGAGCAGCACTCCAGCTGGCGCACGGGGATGTCCAGGCTGCGGAACAGATCCACCGAGTTGCGCCACAGCTTTTCGTACCAGGCCATGGAGTCCTCGGGCTTGCAGACCACGATCATCTCCTGCTTTTCGAACTGGTGGACCCGGTACAGGCCGCGCTCCTCGATGCCGTGGGCGCCCACCTCTTTGCGGAAGCAGGGGGAGTAGGAGGTGAGGGTCTGGGGCAGCTGTTCGCTGGGGATGATCTGGTCGATAAAGCGGCCGATCATGGAGTGCTCGGAGGTGCCGATCAGATAAAGGTCTTCGCCCTCAATCTTGTACATCATGGCGTCCATCTCGGGGAAAGACATAACCCCTTCCACCACGTTGCCGTGGATCATAAAGGGCGGGATCACGTAGGTGAAGCCCCGGTCGATCATAAAGTCCCGGGCGTAGGCCAGCACGGCCTCGTGGAGCCGGGCCACGTCCCCCAGCAGGTAGTAGAAGCCGCTGCCAGCCACCCGACCTGCGGCCTCAAAGTCGGCGCCGTTGAGCCGCTCTATGATGTCGGTGTGGTAGGGGATCTCGAAGTCTGGGACCACCGGGTCGCCGAACCGCTCCACCTCCACGTTGCAGCTGTCGTCGGGCCCGATGGGCACGGAGGGGTCGATGATGTTGGGGATATTCAGCAGAATGGAGCGTACCTGCTGGCTCAGCTCAGCGGCCTGGGCGGTGAGCTGCTTCATCTCCTCGGCCTGGGCGGAGACCTGGGCCTTCACCGCGTCTGCTTCCGCCTTTTTGCTGGGGTCCTTTTTAGCCTGTCCCATCAGCATACCGATCTGCTTGGACAGCTTGTTCCGGTTGGCCCGCAGGGCTTCGGACTCCTGCTTGGCCTTCAGGCTCTGCTGGTACAGGTCGATGACCTGATCCACCAGAGGCAGTTTTTCCTCCTGAAACTTGTTTTTGATATTCTGCTTGACAACCTCGGGGTTATTGCAGACAAATTTGATGTCTAACATCGTGCTGTCTCTCCTTTTTTCGTTTCTTTACGCGGGAAAAAATAAGGAAATCTTTCATCACACCATGGGACGAAAGATTTCCGCGTTGCCACCCAAATTGCCGGAGCACCCGGCCACTTGACGGCAGGGTAAGGGCTGCCACCCCCCGGCTTTCACCGGCAGCTGGAGAAGTGGAGGAAAGAGGGGACACCGCCGGTTTGCACCAGCCACCGGCTCTCTGAAGGCGAAGGTCCTCTTCCCGCTTCCGTCATCGCTAAAGCTACTATATTAACTTGTATTATAGGCCAGCGTCCGGAGCCTTGTCAACCCCACTGGGACGATTTCTCAGCTGCCGGAACAGCCAGGTCACGCCCTTTGCCAGCAGTAGGGTGGCCAGGGACAGCAGCAGGGTCAACAGGAACGCGGCCACCAGCTGGGTGCGCTGGGAGCCCTGGGGCAGAAGGTACTGCGCCAGGCGGATGCCGGAGATCTGGCTCAGGTAGATGGGCAGAGAGAGCTTGCCCAGGAAGAGGTTCAGCCGGTTCTGAGCCAGGCGGCTGCCCCAGGTCACGTTGCTGAAGCTGATGACGATCAGAAGGGTAATGGCGGCCAGCAGATAGAACTCGTACTTTTTGGGGAACGTCATGAGGATGTAGGCGGCGGAACAGAGCAGCAGCAGCGCCTCCGCCACGCTCAGACAGGCCCGTTGGAGCCGGGTCAGGGAGGCGGCGGCCAGCTGGCGGGACAGCTCAAAGGCGGTAGTGCCCAAGGCCACCTCTACCAGGGCGCGCAGGACGGACTTGTAGCACAACCCAGTCCAGGTGCTGACGCCGGTCAGCGACGCGGTGGTGTAAAAGAGGTAGCCCAGAACCAGCAGAGAGAACAAGGGGGCGAAATAGCGGGTAAACGCTGTGTAGTACCGCCGGCAAAGGGGGTAGAGAAGCGCCATGGCGATGAGCATACAGGAGATATACCACTCCACGTGGTTGGGATTGGCCAGGCTGAAGCCGGTCATCTGGATGAGCAGAAGGTTGGGTACGCTGTCCAGCAGGTATTTCAGCAGCTGGGTCAGGGAGCGGAACCCGTCAAACACCGCCCAGACCCAGACCGCGATCACGAAGGCCACAAAGTGCTGGGGGAAGATGGCGGTGTACTTGTGGGCGAGAAAGCCCAGGTACTCGTTGGGAGAGGCGGCAGACGCCCGCCTGCGGAAGATGGACTTTGCCATCAGGAAGCCGGAGAGCACGAAAAAGAACTCCACGCCGATGGAGCCGTGAGGGAAGAAGGCGAGATGCACCCCGTGCTCCAGGGAGGCCTCCCCTAAAATGTACTTCTGCTCGTGAAAGAGCAGGACGGCAATACAAAAGAAAAAGCGGAGCAGTTCCACCTTGCCGTTTTTCCCGTGCCCGTCGGGGGAGGGAAGCGCTCCGGGTACTGGCGAACGATTCATTTTAACAAACAACCTTTCCATCCTTGAAGTAACAGACAATGTAAAAATTATAGCATAGGGAAGGGGAACGAGACAATCCCCGCGGGAAGAAACGGGGCGCTATTTGGGAAGCAGTCGGTTCAGGCTGCCGGTTTGGTAGCCGGTCAGATCCAGGGTCACGTAGGAGCAGCCCAGCGCCAGGAAAGTCTGGACGATGGCGTCCCGGTGGGCCAGTACCGTGGAAAACTGGTCTGGCAGCACCTCAATCCGGGCCAGGGCGCCGTGGAGCCGCACCCGGAGCTGTCCCAGTCCCAGACCGGTCAGAAAGGCCTCTGCCTGCTCCACCAGAGACAGTTTTTCCCGCGTGATAGGTTCCCCGTAGCAGATGCGGGAGGCCAGGCAGGCGGCGCTGGGCCGGTTCCAGGTGGACAGGCCCAGCCGGCGGGATAGGGTGCGGATGTCCGCCTTGGTCAGCCTTGCCTCCAGCAGGGGGCTGACGGCGCCCAGCTCCCGGACGGCGGCCATGCCCGGGCGGTAGTCCCCGGTGTCATCCGCATTGGAGCCCTCTGCCAGGGTGGGGAAGCCCTCTGCCTCCGCCAGGGCGGCCATGCCGGTGAAGAGCGCCTTTTTGCAGTGATAGCATCGGTCCGGGGGGTTGGTCTGAAACGCCGGGGTATTGAGCAGGTCGGCGGTGTAGAGCAGCTGAACGATGCCCTCCCTCCGGCAAAAGGCGGCGGCGATTTCCAGCTCTTGCCGGGGCACTGCGGCGGTGTCGGCGGTCACGGCGACCACCCGATCTCCCAGCAGGTCGTGGGCCGCCTTGAGGAGAAAGGTGGAGTCCACCCCGCCGGAAAAGGCCACGGCTGCCCGGCCCAGCTGACGGAGCCGCCGCTGTAAGGCTGTGTATTTTGCTTCCAGTTGAGTGTCCATGGGCGTCCCTCCTGTGACGGATTGTTTTCCCTATTATAAAACAGGCCAATGGTTCCGGCAAGGTTGACGGAGGAGAAAACCGTGCATACTACAGGAAAACGGAGGCAAACACAGAGAAAACCACCCGTTGTGGGTGGTTTTCGCCGGTAACAGGAGGCGCAGATGCGACGTTATTTTGAGGGCTGGTACCTGAAACACCAGTCGGAAACTGAATCCCTGGCCCTGATCCCGTCCTATCACTACGATCGGACCGGCGCTGCCGCCGGGTCCCTGCAAGTCATCACCCCGGAGTGGTCCCGGCAGGTATCGTTTTCCCACTTCCGCTTCCGGCGGGAGGCAATGCAGTTCACCCTGGGGGAGAATCAGTTCTCGGCCCGGGGCTGCACCCTCCGCCTGGATACCCCGGAACTGTCCCTGGACGGGAGCCTGGGCTATGGGCCGTTGGCCCCGCCGCCCCGGGATGTGATGGGTCCCTTCCGCTTTGTCCCCGGTCTCCAGTGCCGCCACAGCGTGTTCAGCCTGGGGCACAGCGTGACCGGGGCAGTGACCGTCAACGGAAAACGGATGGAGTTTGACCGGGCAACAGGTTACATGGAGGGGGACCGGGGCCGATCCTTTCCCCGGCGCTACCTGTGGACCCAGTGCAGCTGGGAGCGGGACGGGGTGATGCTGTCGGTGGCGGAGGTACCCCTCTGGGGGCTGACGATCACCGGCTGCATAGGGCTGGTGTGGCTGGAGGGACGGCTGTACCGGCTGGCTACCTACCGGGGTGCCCGGGTGGTTCAGGTGGAGGAGCACTGCGCGGAGGTGCGCCAGGGCAGGCTGCGCCTGAAGGTGACCGCCCTGGACCGGCAGAGCCAGCCCCTTCTGGCGCCCCATCAGGGGGGCATGGCCCGGACTATCCACGAGAGCCTGACCGGTACGGTGCGGTATCAGTTGTACGCCGGCCACCGGGTGCTCCTGAACCGGACCAGCAGCCGGGCCAGCTTTGAGGGGATGTGGTTATGACGTCCAGCTGGGCAGGTCGGTGAGGGCCGGGTTGTTGATGAGGGTCCCCTTGTAGTCAAAGCGGGAACCGTGACAGGGGCAGTCCCAGCTCTTTTCGTCCGGGTTCCACTCCAGCTGACAGCCCAGATGGGGACAGCGGGGGGAGACCACGTAGATGCGGTCCACCTCGTCCTTGTATACCCCGGCCTTCTCCCCGTTGACGGTGACAATGCCGCCGTGGCCCCGGGGCAGGGATTCCGCCGTTTCGTCGGGGATGTGGAGCCACTGTCGGCTGATGCCCTTGCAGGACTGGCCGCTGTCACGGAGCAGCGTGGGCAGGGCGGCGGTGGAAAAGCGCTGGGGAGAGAACACCTCGGCGTTGTCGTTGTGTTTGCCGGTGATCTGGTCGGCCAGGAGCCGGGCCGCCGTCATGGAGCCGGTCATCCCCCACTTTCGGAAGCCAGTGGCCACGTACCAGTAGGGGCGGGAGCGGGCGTAGGTGCCAATGTAGGGCACGCCGTCCAGGGTCACCCCGTCCTGGGCAGACCAGCGGGTTACCTCAAAGCAGTTGGGCCAGAATTTCCCGGCGGCGGAGCGGAGATGATCGTACCGGCCGCCCTTGGAGTTCTCCCCGGTCCGGTGCCCGCTGCCGCCCAGGAGAAGCAGATCCCCCACGTTGCGGAAGGACAGGCCGTCGGTGTCCATGCCGTAGTAGATGCCGTCCAGCTTCTGGGCGTGGGAGAGG
The DNA here is from genome assembly GCA_003150485.1 of Clostridiales bacterium. Lineage (GTDB taxonomy): Bacteria > Bacillota > Clostridia > Oscillospirales > Oscillospiraceae > Onthomonas. Next base: position 74,027 of record QALX01000009.1, on the reverse strand, counting down.
GCCAGAACGTAGCTGCGTTCCTGGTGTATCCGGGCGAAGTAGAGGCCCGGGAAGTTGACAAAGGGAAAGTGAGAGGCAAAGACAATGTGGTTGGCGGTGACAGTGGCCTGGCCGGTGAAGATGGTGTGCTCCTCCACCGTGCGGACCAGGGTGCGCTCGTAGATGGTCAGTGGTTCCGCCACCGCTCGGAGGAATTGGAGGGGGTGGAACTGAGCCTGGTGGGGAAAGCACAGGGCTGCCTCCACCGGGAAGGGCAGACAGGTCTTCCGGACCAGGGTGGCCGCAATGCCCAAATCTTGCGCGGCCTGGGCCTCTTCCTCCAGTCCCTGGGGGTTGTAGCGGGTGTAGAGATAGGCAGGGACCTCCTCCAGCTGGCAGGAGATTTTCAGCCGCTTGGCGATGGCCCAGTAGTCGCGGATGGCCTGCCGGTTGGCCCGGGCGTACTGAGCGGCCCGCTGAGGGCCGAAATCCTCGGTGAGCTTCTGGTAGGTCAGGCTGTGCTGGAGGGTGATTTTGGCGGTTGTGTTCTGGGTCTGGCCGCTGCCCACCCGGTTGGCCTCCAGCACCACCACCCGGACGCCCCGCTGCTGGAGAAACCAGGCGGTGAGTACCCCGGCCATCCCCGCGCCGATGACGGCCACGTCGGTTTCCAGATCGTGGTCCAATGCCTTGCGGGGCGGCAGGGAAACAGATTGAGTCCAAATAGATTCCATAGTATAAAACACCTCGCCTTAGGTTTGACCGAAGGCGGGGAAATCATCCCCTTTCGGGGCAGTTTGCGGAAAAAAGACCGCCCCTCCGCAAAGGCGGAAGGGCGGTAAGGGAGGAAAGCACTCAGCGGACCAGCTGGAAGGTGCCCAGCATGGCCTCCATCCGGGGCAGCAGGGTCTCCTGGGCCTCGGCAAAGGTCTGAAGCTGGACAATCCAGGTTTTGCTGTTGCCCTCCAGGAGGTAGTACTGGGCAACGCGCAGGCCGCCTACGTCCTTATCCCGCTCCTCCTGAAAAGTGAGGCGGGTGGCGGGCAGGGCGTCGGCGCCCACAGTGGCCTTGTCATCCTGGTCTTTCAAGGTGGCGGTCTCCTCCTTGGTCAGCCGGGCCGTTTCGTCCTTGACGCTGGCCTGGCTGGTGCGGATGGTGAAGCGGGTGACGGTGTCTGAGGAATCCTTGGGCAGGAAGGTCACCGGTGCGATGCTGCTGGCCGGGTCATAGGTGAACTGGGATGGGTCGTAGCCGATGGCGCAGCCCAGTTGGCTGAGAATCTTGGTCAGCTCCAGGTCGGTCTGTTCGCCCTCAATGGTGAGGGGGGCGGTGATGGTGGTCTCGGGGGCCGCCTCAAAGAAGGTCAGCGGCTCCGAGTAGTCCATGTGGCCCTCCAGGGCCTTGCCACCGGCGGAGAGGGTGAGCTCTTTTGCGCCGTAAGCGGTGAGGAACGTGTTGACCACGCTGCCCACCAGGATACGTTCGCCAGCGGTGCCCTGCTGCTGCAGCTGGGTCTGGAAGGCGGCGGAACAGTCCACGGAGATGGCGTCGCCGTCCAGCTGGCTCTTCTCTATGGTGACGGCTTTGTCCACCACCCCGGCGTCCTGCAGGGCGGACAGAATGGCTGCGGGAGTGATCTCCGGGACGTCTACCGTCTTGGAGAGAAGGTATTCTGCGTTTTGGTCGCCGTAGTAGAGGGTGAGCGTTTGTGCCGGCTGGCCGGTGCTGCTCTGGGCGGGGGTGGACGTGGACGGGGCAGGCGCTGAGGCAGAGGCGCTGGAATGGCCGTCCTTTCCACCGCACCCGGCCAGGGTCAGCAGGACGCCGGCGCAGAGCAGGACGGCGATGGCCCGGGCGCCCATGATTTGAATGCTGTGTTTCATAGTAGTCATACTCCTTCTTATGGTTTTCGTGTGTGCTGGTAGTTGTGAGTACAGTTCCATTATAGAGAAAGGGCAGAACGCCGCACAACTACAGAAAGGAAAAAGTTGATTACATTCCGAAAACGAAATCCGGAGAAATGGCGTTCCGGTAACAGATTGTTCAAAAAAACAACCTTGACCTGTCTCCACGGGCTCCCTATAATACTTGGGAAAGGACTGTGACAGATGAGAACTGTGAGACAAAAGGATGAGATAGCGAAGCTGATTGCGGTGTGTGGACGGGATATTTTTGCCGCTGCCAACATGCAGCAGGAGCGAAATTACGTACAGCACGGGACCGTTACCTGCTATGAGCACTCGGTGTCCGTGGCCTATGTCAGCGTCTGGCTGGCCCGGTGCATGGGCCTCCGGGTGGACAGCGCCAGCTTGATCCGGGGCGCCCTGCTCCATGATTACTTTCTCTACGACTGGCACCGGGCGGAGGAGGCCGGAAAGTGGCACGGCTTTCGCCATGCCCAGCGGGCCCTGGACAACGCCCAGCGGGATTTCCATCTGAATGCTGTCGAGCGGGACGTGATCCGCAAACACATGTTTCCCCTGAACCTCCGGCCGCCCCGCTACCGGGAGAGTGTGCTGGTCAGCTGCGCGGATAAACTCTGTGCCCTCGGCGAGATGGTGGAGCTCAGCGCCCTGCGCCGTCGGGTCCGGCGGGTGGAGGCGTGCGTCCAGCTGGGGTGATGCGGGGCTACCGCTTTAGTACGGAAAGAACGCATCAAAAAGGTATTGGCAGAGGGGGACTTCCGGGGCGAGAACATCCGTAATGACCCATTTTCCATCTTTCCACTGGTGGGTGACGATTACCCCGCCTTTGCTGGTGTTGGATACGCCGTTGGGATTCACTTTTTTGTAGGTATACCAGTAAACGGATTTGCTGCCGCCCGGCCAGAAAAAGGTCAGTGGGAAGGTATGATGAAGGCTTTCGCTTTTCGCACGGGCGGTTTCCTCTGGAAGGTGGCAGTTGAGGTAGCTGTAATGCGTGTCGGAGATGGTTTCAGGGGAGGAATTGTTTTCTCCATAGGAATGATAGCTCTGCAAAATAATCTGATTGATTCTGCACCCGATGTAAAGGCTGGGAATCAGATAGAGCGCAAAGAGGGAGGCCAGGACAATCAGAACAATGCGGAGTGGTCTTCGACGTTTCACGGCGGAACCCTCCTTTGTGGATTTCTGTCAGGTTAATTGATGCAATGTTTCCGGTTCCAGTGATTAAACTGGGTCAAACACATCTGAAATACGCCACTTTCCGTTTTGAAATTGGTGGGTAACTGTGACGTCGATGTTCCAACTGCCGCTGGAGACGGAGCTGTTTGCGTCTAAAACTTCATGGGAGTACCAGTAAATTGACTTGCCTCCGCCTGGCCAAAGAATGGTCAACGGAAAACTCTGTCGGTAAGTTTCCTGATCGGGAGAGACTTCCTCATGGTAGTAGCGACAGCAGAGCGCCTGATAGGAACGGGCCGATAGGCGTTCCGGATAGGGATTGTTTTTACCTCTTGTATCATAGCTTTGATGAACCATGCCGTTGAGCTGACAGCTAATGTAGAAGCAGGGAATCAGGTAGAGCCCCAGAAGCGATGCGAGAACGATCAGAACAATGTGCAGTGGTTTTCGACGTTTCATAGCTGCATCTCCTTTATAGCCTGCAATCAAATGAATTGGCCATATCCAATTATAAACAGGAAAAGAACTGGGAATCAACGGTTGTTCGATAAATGCGATAATTTGTAACCATATATTCATCAACGCAATATATAATGTCATAAAGTGTTAAAGAAATCTTAAAAAATAAGAGGTGCTTTGTCCGCTGAATGAAAAAAAGTCCCCTTGTCTACGTTGACAGAGGGGGGCTCCACATAGTGGCCGCCGCCGTAGCCAAAAAGAAAGACACGATAAAGTCGTGTCTTTCTTTTGACTGCTTATTCTGATACCGGCGAACCCCGGTTGATGGAGTTGAGTCACATGGTATGGTCTGGCTGCGTTTTTAGCCCTGTCGTAAGAATCACCGCAGCCAACAGGGACAGCGCACTGCCATATACAAATGGTGCAAAGGGGCCGATTCCATCCCAAAGCAAGCCCGCAATGACACTCGCAGGCAGCAGTGCTATTCCGGCAAGGGTGGAATGGAGCCCCAGCATCGTACCTTTTAACTGAGGAGGGGCAATTTCTGCGATAAATGCCCGTTCTACTCCGGCAGTCATAGCGGTAAAGACGCCGTAGATCAAAAAAATCAAAATCATCAGCGGTTTGGAACTGCAAAATGCAAAGCCGGAGTAAACCAGAGAGAACGTCAGATAACCGCTTACGAGCAGTCTCTTTCTTCCGACTTTGTCGGACAGCTTTCCGCAGGGAATTGCCAGCATGGAGGCGGTCAGATTGTAGACAAAGTAAAGCAGAATGGTGTTGCTGCTGTTAAATCCGATGTCCGCTGCGCGGAGCAGCAGAAAACTGTTTGAGGAGTTGCCCAGCGTGAACAGAAAGGTGACAAAAAGATAGAGCTTTAACCGCGCGTCTAACTGGGAGATGTTTTTCCAAAAGCGCTCTCTTGGTACCGTTTCCCGCTTTTCCTTTTTTTCATGAATCAAGAAGAAGAGAAGCAGGGCAATGACAATGGGAATAATGGAAATGGCAAAAACAGTTTTGTATCCGTCAGGTCCAATATTTTTCATCAGAAGGAACGCCAGCAGGATACCCACAGCGGATCCGGCCATGTCCAGCATTTTGTGAATACCAAAGGCTTTTCCCATGCTTTGCTTGTCGGCGCTTTCCGCAACCATAACATCTCTCGGCGCAGTTCTCACGCCTTTGCCGAAGCGGTCGATTACTCTGGCGGTCAGCACACCTGCCCAAGAGCCCGCAAACAGCAAAGCTATTTTGTAAAGCACGCCTGTTGCGTAGCCGCAAAAGGCGATTGCCTTTTTGTGCTGGAAACGATCGCTGATATAACCGCTGAAAACCTTCAGCAGGCTTGCGACGCTTTCTGCAATGCCTTCAATGATTCCGACCAACGCTGGGGTGGCCCCAAAAGCGGTGGTGAGATAAAGCGGGATCAGCGGATATACCATCTCGCTGGAGATGTCAGCAAAGCAGCTTATCAAACCTAAAATGATGATATTGCGAACACCCTTCCGAGTGGTTTCGGATTTATTTTCCATTTTGTGCCTCCATCGTTCTGTGCTGTTTCATTTGGTCGTGAAGGAGGCTCATCGGATCTGACGAGACGCTAACCGCTGTATTTCTGCCATACCAGCCCCACAAATGCAGAGGGATCGACTGGCCCTTATAGAGAAAGGGCGCTCCGTTGTGGGCAAGTACCGAGGCTACCAGACGCTCAGCGTCCTCACCGCGATCGAATGGAGTCACCAGAGCAAATTCATCGCCGCCAATTCGGAACAGCCGCATTGAGTCCGTCTTGTGGGCATGGATTAGTTGGGCTGTCTTCACCAGAGCCTGATCGCCGGCTTCCCATGAGATCTCATTGATTTGAATCATCCCGGCAATATCAAAACAGATTACAAAGCAGTCCTCCATACTGCGCATAGCTTCAATGAGGGCGGGGGCTTCCCAACTGACGCCTTTTTCACTGAGTGTAGGTGGGTTGAAGGCCGATTGGGCTCCGTGTCCTTTCCGGTAGTCGGAGGGAAGGCAGCAGTTTACCTTGCGGAAAGCCCGGCTGAAGGCTTCTGTGGAGCTGTATCCATATTTCATTGCCAGTTCTGCCACGGAAGCCGGTCCGGAAAGCAATTCTTCCGCAGCAAGCGTCATTTTTCTCTTGGTGATGTGCTCGTTGACGCTGTGATTGAAGACATACCGGAACAGCTTTTGCAGAGAAGAAAGGGAAACGCAGGCGGCTCTTGCAATATCCTCCTGTGTACAGTTGTCCGAAATGTGCTGTTCAATATATTCAAGGGCGCATTTTAGTTCAAAATATTTTTCCATGAATCTTTACTTCCTTTTGCAGGGGGGTTTTATGTATTATATCACAGCTTTGAAGCAGGAGAATTGATAATTTGAGCATTTCTGAGATAAAACGATTGCCTGTTTGGGGAACATGCTGTATGATAACCATACGCTTTGCACTGCATTACATTCTTTGCGGAATGCGAGATCAACAGTACAAACTGAGCAGGCGGCGATCTTGTTTCAGAGGTCGTGAAGCTGGGCCGCTGGCAGGCGGCAGCAGATTGTGATTGGCACATCTGTGGGACAGTTGTTGTTCCACAGATGTGTTTTTTATTTTGATACAAAATGGAGGGTTTTCTATGAAACGAAATCATGAACCGCTGAATGGCGGGATACAGGCGGCGGTCAATGAGAACCGCATAATCAAACAGGTTTCCTCTGTCGGTATTTTCGGCAATCTTGTGCTGACAGCGTTCAAGCTGTTTGCGGGCATCTACGGCAAATCCAGCGCGATGGTGTCTGATGCTGTCCACTCCCTGTCTGACGTGTTTGCGACCTTTATCGCGTTTCTCGGCGTGAGGCTGTCCAAACGGTCTGCGGACAAGATGCACCCTTATGGGCATGAGCGCATGGAATGCGTGGCGTCTCTGTTCTTGGGGATCATCTTGCTGGTTACAGGGTGCGGTATCGGCAAGGTGGGGCTGGAGCGTGTTTTTTCCGGCAGTGAGGAAAGCCTGCCTATCCCCGGCGTTATTGCGCTGGCAGCTGCCGTTGTCTCTATCGTAGTGAAAGAAAGCATGTACTGGTACACCCGGCATTGCGCAAAAGTCCTGTGCTCCCCTGCGTTTATGGCGGACGCATGGCATCATCGGTCTGACGCCTTCTCTTCCGTCGGTTCTCTCATTGGTATCGGAGGTGCTATGCTGGGCTTTCCGGTGCTGGATTCTGTGGCCAGTGTGGTTATTTGCCTGTTTATTTTGAAAGTAGCCTTTGGCATTCTGAAAACGGCTATCTCCAATATGTTGGATACCTCTTGCGGTGAAGCGTACGATAAAAAACTGAAAGCGTTTGTTGCAGAGCAGGATGAAGTGGCTTGCGTCGATGTTCTGCATAGCCGATCCTTTGGCAGCAAAGTGTATGTAGATTTGGAGATCGAAATAGACGGCAGCAAACCTCTGCACGAGGCGCATGCTATTTCTGAACGGGTACACAGCAGTGTGGAAACCAATTTTCCCGAGATCAAACACATTATGATCCATATGAACCCTATGAGTTGAATTTGTGTAGTGAAAACACTGCTATTTAAATTGATAAAGCACATCAGACGTAAAAGCGCTATTTTGTGCGAGTTTTAGTCCCAATAACGGTCTTTGTCTAGCGATAGACTCTTCTTTTGATACAAAAGAACCCCCTTTTGCTGTTTGAAAGCATGAGGGGGTTCACAGACAACTCTTCACATTTATCATGTGGTTATCTCTGCTTTTTTCTGCCTTTCCAAACCTGAGCCAGAATATCTTTCAGGATCAGCATGGCATCCTGCTCATCAAAGTGGTACTCTTGCCGCAGTTCTTCCAGCATAGTGTTCAGACGGGTAGCATAATTTGGAATATTCACCCGGCTCTGGTACTGGACAAGGATAGGGTATTTTTTTGCCCACGCATTGGTCCAGTCAATCTTGTCTGTGACGCTGTCCGGTGTCTGGTCGATCAACTCCTGGATCTCCTGCACATCGGGGTCGAACTCGATGAGTTCGTCCAGCGAGGTATGGTAAAGTTTCGCCATAAGTTTGGATTGGCAGATATCTGGCAGAGTTTCGTTGGCCTCCCACTTGGAGACAGTTTGGCGGCTGACACCTAACTGCTCAGCTACAGCCTCCTGTGAAAGTCCCTGTTTCTTTCTGGCATGAAAAAGGCTATTTCCTAAATTCATTATATTTTCTCCTTCCAAATTTGTTAGTTAAATTGTACTGCTCTTAGACGGAGAAATCTACCAACCGTGTTTACCACTTTCGCCCGTTTTCTTTCCGTGTCTACAAAAGTTATTCCGCATGTAGGAACAGCGAAAACCGCATCAAAGGACAACACCTAATCGGGAAATCCATCTGGCCGGGTGTCTGCTTTTGCGGTGATATCGCTGAAAAGTCCTATTCTATGCGGGTTTCAGGGCAAAATGAAAGACCGGTACCTCGATACACTTTGTATCAAAATAACGGTCTTTATTTGGTGGACCTGAAGAGATTCGAACTCTCGACCTCTCGGATGCGAACCGAACGCTCTCCCAGCTGAGCTACAGGCCCGAATTTGAGCGGCGCTGGAAAAATGCCAACACTTATTATAGCATAAGATTTGGATTTGTAAAGCGGTTACAGAAAAAAACCATTTCTGCCCTTGCTAAATGGGGCGGGATATAGTACAATACCGTTAGCTCCGGCGGTGACGTTTGAGGTTACGGTCCCGCGCAACGGCAGCCCGTGAACCATGTCAGGCGGGGAACCGAGCAGCATTAAGCGGTAGCTCCATGTGCCGCGGGTAAGTCGTATCCGAGCCATCGCCGGAGTGTTTTACAAAATGATAACGTGTCTCAAACCAGACGCGCGGCGCCTCCCGGGAGAGAAACCGGCCGCCGCGCTCCTTTTGTTTTCCGCGAAAGAGAGAGGAAAGGAGTGGTCCTCTTGTACCAGGCCCTGTATCGAAAGTGGCGGCCCAAACTGTTTGACGATGTGGTGGGCCAGTCCCACATCACGGAGACGTTAAAAAATCAGGTCAAAAATAACCGGCTCTCCCACGCCTACCTGTTTACCGGCACCCGGGGGACGGGCAAGACCACCTGCGCCAAAATCCTGGCCAAAGCCGTCAACTGCCAGCAGCCAGTGGAGGGCAACCCCTGTGGGGTGTGTCCCGCCTGCGTGGGCATCGACAGCGGTTCGATTCTGGACGTAGTGGAGCTGGACGCGGCCTCCAACAATGGTGTGGACCAGGTCCGGGCCCTCCGGGACGAGGCGATCTATGCACCCGCTGCCGTGCGCAGGCGGGTGTATATCGTGGACGAGGTCCACATGCTGTCGGTGGCGGCCTTTAACGCCCTGCTGAAAATTCTGGAGGAGCCGCCGGAGCATCTGATCTTTATCCTGGCGACCACGGAGCTCCACAAGGTGCCCGCCACCATCCTCTCCCGGTGCCAGCGCTTCTCCTTTAAGCGCATTTTGCCGGTGGAGATCCAGAACCGGCTGCTGACGGTGGCCCAGCGGGAGAACATCGACTTGACTGAGGACGGAGCGGCGCTGCTGGCCCGGCTGGCGGACGGGGCCCTGCGGGACGGACTGTCTCTGCTGGACCAGTGCGCGGTGTCCGGGCGGCAGGTGGATCGGGCGGCGGTGCTGGAAACCCTGGGCCTGGCCGGGAACCTGAAAACCGCCCACATTATGAACGCGGTACGGAAGGAGGACGCGGAGAGCGCCCTGACCCAGCTGTCCCAGCTCTATGAGGCCGGGAAGGACGTGGGGGCGGTGCTCTCTGAGCTGTCCGCCCTGACCCGGGACCTGCTGATCCGCAAGACCGCCCCCAAGGGCGGCGAGGGACTGATGACCGGCGGATACGACGAGGAGACCCTGCGCACCCTGTCCAAGGGGCTGACTGCCGAGCGGCTGCTGCAAATGCTCCGGCTGCTCCAGAGCGCCCAGGCGGGGCTGAAGGCCAGCGCCAACCGGCGCACCGACGCGGAGCTGTGTCTGATTCAGCTCTGCGACCCCAGTCTGGACGGCTCTATCCAGGGCTTGACCGCCCGGGTGGCCCAGCTGGAGGCAAAGGTGGCGGCGGGCGTCCCCGCAGCGGCGCCGGCGGCAGAGCAGGAACCCCTTCCGGAGCTGCCGCCGGAACCGGTTGTGGAGGAGTCCGTACCGACGGTAGAAGAAGACTTACCCCCCTGGGATTTGGAACCGCCCCCAGAGCCGGAACAGGCGCCGGTGGTGCCGGAACCTGTGGACACCGTTCCCCGGAAGACTGTTCAGGAGACTCCCGCACCGGCGCGGCAGCCCGCCTCCGGCGGCGACGGCCAGTTCTGGACCCAGTTGGCGCCCCAGCTGCGGCCAGCGGTGGGACCGGCGGCCTTTCCCTTCTTCTCCAACCCGTCTATGACCAGCGGGCGGCTGGAGGGGGACCTGCTGACCCTGTATGTCAGCGACGCCTTTGTCCGGAGCATGGTGGACAAGCCCCAGCTGCTGCAAAAGGTGGCGGAGGCGGCGTCCGGGCGGCACGGCAGTCCCGTACAGATCAAAGTGACCGTAGGAGCACCGCCGGAGGCCGCTGGAGGACAGCAGGCGGCGGAGGGGTCCGCTGCCCCGGACCCCTTTGCGGATCTGGTGGCCTTTGGCCGCAGGGCGGGAATGACAATCGACTGAAAAGGAGCGACGACAGATGGCAAAAGGATTTAACAGCCGCGGCATGCGTGGTATGGGCGGCATGGGCGGCGGCATGAATATGAACATGCTCCGCCAGGCCCAGAAGATGCAGGCGGACATGCAGAAGATCCAGGGTGAGCTGGAGGAGAAGGAGTATACCGCCCAGGCCGGCGGCGGCGCGGTAAAGGTGGTGGCCAACGGCAAGCACGTGCTGAAGAGCCTGACCATCCTGCCGGACGCGGTGGACCCGGCCGACGTGGAACTGCTCCAGGATATGATCGTCCTGGCGGTGAACGACGCCTTCCGCCAGGCGGATGAGGACGCGAAGTCCAGCATGAGCAAGCTTACCGGCGGCCTGAACCTGGGCCTGTAATTGTCTCAGCATACGAAAAGCACCTGTCAGTTACTGACAGGTGCTTTTTTGATCCGTTTGGAGAGAGAGGGACGATTGCTCACATCTCCCGGCGGCCCTCCAGGGCGCGCATTAAGGTGGCGTCGTCGGCGTACTCCAGGTGGCTGCCCACCGGGATGCCGTAGGCCAGCCGGGTGATTTTGACGCCGAACTCTCGGAGCAGCCGGGACAGGTACATGGCGGTGGTTTCCCCCTCGGTGTCCGGGTTGGTGGCCATAATCACCTCTTCCACGCCGCCGGCGGCCACCCGGGAGACCAGTTCGGTGATCCGCAGGTCATCCGGCCCCACGTGGTTCATAGGGGAAATTACGCCGTGGAGAACGTGGTACAGCCCATGGTATTCGCCGGAGCGCTCCATGGCGATGACGTCCTTGGGGTCCGCCACCACGCAGATCAGGGCGTGGTCCCGCTTGGGGCTGGCACAGAGGGCGCAGGGGCCGTCCCCCTCAGTGAGGTTCTGGCAGATGGGGCAGCGGGTCACCGAGCCTTTGGCGTGGAGGATGGCGGCGGCAAAGGCCTCCGCCTCCTGGTCGGGCAGGTTTAAAACGTAGAAGGCCAGGCGCTGGGCGGACTTGGCGCCGATGCCGGGCAGGCGGGCGAACTGCTCCGTCAGGGCTTCCAGGGCAGGGGGCAGATACTGCATGGGTTACGCCTCCCGCAGGGCCTGGATGGCGGCGGCCCGGTTTCCGGCGCCGTAGACGGCGCTGCCCGCCACCAGCACGTTGGCTCCGGCCGCCTTCACCAGAGGGGCGGTTTCCAGGTTGACGCCGCCGTCTACTTCCAGCAGGCAGCGGGGGTTGTGCTGGTCGATGATGGCCCGGCACTGGCGGATGGTGTCCAGCTGGTGGGTCATAAAGGACTGGCCGCCGAAGCCCGGCTCCACCGTCATGACCAGTACCATGTCCAGCTCCTTTATATAGGGGAGGATGGCGTTGGGGCTGGTGATGGGCCGCAGGGCCACCGCTTTTTTCACGCCGCAGCGGTCCATCTCTGCCAGAGCGGCAGCGATGCCCCGGGGGCCGTCGGCCTCCAGATGGACACTGATCAGGTCCGCGCCGGCCCGGACAAAATCCTCGATGTAGCGCACGGGCTTTTCGATCATCAGGTGGACGTCCAGGAACATGTCTGTGTACCGGTCCACTGCTTGACAGATGGGGAGGCCGAAGGAAATGTTGGGGACAAAAGCGCCGTCCATCACGTCAAAATGGACCATGTCAGCGCTTTCAATGGCATCTAGATCCTCGCCCAGCCGGGCAAAGTCGGCGGAGAGGATAGAGGGAGCGATTTGAATCACAGCAGGCATCTCCTTTCATAATCGGTTCACGATTTGTTTTCACATTGGAAATCATTCTCTGATAGAACAGAGCGGGGAGGGCGGAGGGCCTTACAGAATGGGGTCCACCTCTTTGACGGAATAGCCCTCCCGGGCCAGGGCGTTGAGGATAGCTGCCTTGTGGTCGTGGCCGAAGGCCTCCAGGGTCACCCGGAGCTCCACGCCGTGCTGGCGGTTGATGTTGACGAACTGGTTGTGTTCCAGCTTGATGATGTTGCCCTGTTCTTTGGCCACGATGCCGGCCACCTGGAGCAGCTCGCCGGGGCGGTCAGGCAGCTGGACGGAGAAGGTGAACACCCGGCCCCGATTGATGAGGCCGTTCTGAATCAGGGAGGACATGGTGATAATGTCCATATTGCCGCCGGTGAGAATGGGGACCACGTTCTGCTTTTTGCAGTCCAGGTGATACAGGGCGGCGACCGTGAGCAGGCCCGCGTTTTCCACGATCATCTTGTGGGTCTCGGTCATGTCCAGGAAGGCGGACACCAGCTCGGAGTCGTCGATGGTGATGATGCCGTCCAGATTCTCCTGGATGTAGGGCAACACCTGATCGCCGGGGGTTTTCACCGCCACGCCGTCGGCGATGGTCTCCACAGTGGGGAGAGTGACGATGTGTCCGGCCTCCAGGCTGGCCTTCATGCTGGCCGCGCCGGAGGGCTCCACGCCGATGACCTTCACGTTGGGATTCAGGAGCTTGGCCAGAGTGGACACGCCGCTGGCCAGGCCGCCGCCGCCGATGGGGACCAGGATGATGTCCACGTCGGGCAGGTTGCTGAAAATTTCGTAGGAGATGGTGCCCTGGCCGGTGGCTACCCGCAGGTCGTTGAAGGGGTGAATATAGGTCAGACCCTGTTCCGCGCTCAGGCGGGCGGCCTCCGCAGCGGCGTCGTCAAAGGTGGAGCCGTGGAGCAGGACGTTGGCGCCGTAGCTCTTGGTGTTGTTGACCTTGATCAGCGGTGTGGTGGTGGGCATGACGATGGTGGCGGGGACGCCGGAGTGCTTGGCGGCGTAGGCCACACCTTGGGCGTGGTTGCCAGCGGAGGCGGTGACCAGGCCGGCGGCCTTCTCCTCGTCGGAGAGGGTGCTGATGGTGAAGTAGGCGCCGCGAATTTTGTACGCGCCGGTGACCTGCATATTCTCCGGCTTCAAGTAGACGTAGTTGCCGGTGGCGTTGGAGAAAAAATGGGAGTAAATCAGGCCGGTGTCGTTCAACACCCCTTTCAGCACGTTGCGGGCCGCCTTAAAATCTTCCAGTCTCATCATGGTGGCATTCATCTTCTTCCGTTTATAGTTTTCAAACCGGCAGGAACTGCCGTGATCAGTCGAGTGTATTCTATCGTTTCTCCCCGTCCTTGTCAATGAAGGACGGAGCCGGCGTCCCGACGGGGATGAGGGAATCCGTTGACAGGCAACGGGGGAGCGTGTACAATATTTCTAGTATACCCCAAAGTGGGGTGGGGGAGGAATGTTCCATGAAAGTGACCCGAAAACAGCGCTCGGTGCTGCCGCTCTACCTGGTGGGAGCCGTGTGGGTGATCGGCGCGGTCTTTTTCAACGTCAACCAGGCGGCGGGCTATGTCCGGCTGGCTCTGATCTCGGCGCTGGTGTACCTGATTGCCTACGCCATCTTTCCCAACAAGATGGTCGAGGTGGAGCTGCCCGACCCGAAGCCGGCGGAACAGACGCCAAAGGACCCGGAGCTGGCCGCCCTGCAAAAGGAGCGGGACCGGGCGCTGGAGGAGCTGAAACGGCTCAATGAAAACATCACGGACGAGAAGCTCTCCCGCCAGCTGGACCACATCCAGGCCACCACGGAGAAGATTTTCGCCTTTGTCCTGGAACACCCGGAGAAAAAGGGACAGATCCGCCGGTTTCAGGACTACTACCTGCCCACCACCATTAAGCTGCTCAACGCCTACGACCGGATGGACAACCTGGGGGTGTCCGGCGCCAACATCGACGCCTCCAAGGGGCGAGTGGAGCAGATGCTCACCACGGTGGAAACGGCCTATGACAAGCAGCTGGACGCCCTGTTCCAGGACGAGGCCATGGATATTTCGGCGGACGTGACGGTGCTGGAACAGATGATGGCCCAGGAGGGGCTCACCGACAGCGGCCCGCGGCTGTGAGAATTGAAACGGACAGACGAACAGAGAAATTGGAGGAAAAACCATGAGTGAAAATACAAGCATCCCTTCCCTGACCCTGACCCCCGAGGCAGATGAGGCGGCGGCCGCAGCGGCACAGGCCGCACCAGAGGCCCCTGCCCTGACCCTGGCGCCGGAGGCCAAGAGCCCCGCAGAGGCCGTCCAGGACGCGGCGCCGGCGAAGATTGACGAGTCTATGCTCTCAGAGGCGGAGCGGAAGATCGTGGACGATTTTTCGAAGAAGATCGACCTGACCGACTCCACCCAGGTGCTCCAGTACGGTACCGCTGCCCAGAAGAACATCGCATCCTTCTCCGAGAGCGCCCTGAACAAGGTGCGCACCAAGGACCTGGGCGAGGTGGGGGACACCCTGTCCAGCCTGGTGGTGGAGCTGAAGAACAACGCCCCGGGCACCGAGAAAAAGCGGGGGTTCTTCCAGCGCAGCAAGCTGAAAGTGGACGAGATGAAGGCCCAATACGACAAGGCCGAGGTCAATGTGGATAAGATCTGCCGGATTCTGGAGCAGCATCAGGTGGCCCTGATGAAGGACGTAGCCATGTTTGATCAGATGTTTGAGCTGAACCAGCAGTACTACAAAGAGCTGACCATGTATATCATCGCGGGCAAGAAGAAGCTGGAGGCCTGCCGGACCGGCGAGCTGGCCGAGCTGCGGAAAAAGGCGGAGCAGAGCGGCGCTCAGGAGGACGCCCAGGCATACAACGACTACGCCAACCTGGTGGAGCGGTTTGAGAAGAAGATCAGCGATCTGGAGCTGACCCGGATGATCTCCATCCAGATGGGCCCCCAGACCCGTCTGCTTCAGAACAACGACACCCTGATGATCGAGAAGATTCAGACCTCCCTGGTCAATACCATCCCTCTGTGGAAGAGCCAGATGGTCCTGGCCCTGGGCCTGGAGCGGTCCCGACAGGCCACGGCGGCCCAGAGCGCAGTGACCAATATGACCAACGAGCTGCTGAAAAAGAACTCGGAAATGCTGAAAATGGGCACCATCGCCACGGCCAAGGAGGCCGAGCGGGGCATCGTGGACATCGAAACCCTGCGCAAGACCAACGAAGATCTGATCTCTACCCTGGACGAGGTGATGCAGATTCAGAGCGACGGACGCCGGAAGCGGGCTGAGGCCGAGGTGGAGCTGGGCAAGATCGAGGGCGAGCTGCGCCAGAAGCTGCTGGAGCTGAAACACTGATTGTTTTTTACGTCCCTGGGAAAGGCAGGTGTCACTTGTGAAGTTTTTGAAAAAATTCCCGGTGGCGGTGGTGATCACCGTGCTGGCCATCGCCGGTTCCATCGTCTATTCCCAGCTGGTGACGCCGCCGGCCAGCCCGGAGCCGGAGCCGCCTGCGGCGGCGACAGAGGTTACGGAAGCCGGGGAGGCCGTGAAAATTGATCCCAGCCGGAACGATGGAACCAGCCTAAGCTATCTGCGGGACGGGGCCGGGGTGTTCTCCCAGGAGACTCTGGACCGGATCGAGGCCTATAACGAGGCGTGGCAATCCGCCTACGGTACCCGGATCGCGGTGGTGACGGTGGACTCCGTGAGCGGAGACATCCAGGAGGCCGCCCTGGATGCCGCCAACGAGCTGGGCATCTCCGGCTACGACATGATTCTCTACCTGGACATCGGCGGAAAGGCCTGTTACTTCGACTGCGGTGACGATCTTTGGAATGATTATGTGGAGAGCCACAACATTCTGAACAGCTACCCCAACAGGTACCTGTACAACGACTATATGGCTGGCCGGTACGGGGAAGGGGTGCTCAAGCTGATGGAGGCCATGAACGGCTATTTTGCCGACTGCTTCCAGAAGATTGGCGGCCAGGGATCATACAGTGAGGTGTACTACTATAGCGATCCCGCCGGTTCTATCTTTGGCATCGTGATCCTGATCGCTTTTGTGGTGATCCTGCTAAGCTGGATTGACCGGCGGCGGTACCGGACCTGGTATGGGCGCTACGGGCACATGAGTGTGCCTCCGGTGGCCTTTGTGCCCTGGGTGTTCTGGCACCGGCCCGGCGGCCGGTGGTGGCACCATCATGGACCTGGTGGGCCCCGGGGGCCCCATGGACCCGGGCCCGGCGGTTTCAGTGGGTTCGGCGGCCCCCCGCGCAGACCCCGCGGCGGCGGCTTTGGCCCCGGCAGCTTTGGTGGCGGCCACGGCGGCGGCTTTGGAGGCGGTTTCGGCGGCGGCCACGGTGGTGGCTTCGGCGGCGGCTTTGGCGGCGGCCACGGTGGTGGCTTCGGTGGCGGCCATGGAGGCGGTTTCGGCGGCGGTCACGGCTGACAGATCCACAAAAAACAGAACGAAGGGCGGACGTGTGGAAGCGTCCGCCCTTTTTGAAAGGGAGAGAAGAAATGGAACAGACGACGCAGATTGTGGGGCGGTTTGCCCCCAGCCCCAGCGGACGGATGCACCTGGGCAACGCCTTTTCCGCCCTGCTGGCCTGGCTGTCGGTGCGGGCAGTGGGGGGCGAATTGGTGCTACGCCAGGAGGATCTGGACCCTCAGCGCTGCAAGGCAGAGTATGCGGAGCAGATCGAGGCAGATCTCCGCTGGCTGGGCCTGGACTGGGACCGGGGCGGCAGCGCCGGCGGGCCTGCGTACTTTCAGAGCCATCGGAGCGCCATCTATGCCGAATACCTGGAACGGCTGAACCAGCAGGGGCTGATTTACCCCTGCTACTGCACCCGGAACCAGCTCCATGCTGCCTCCGCGCCCCACGCAGCGGACGGCACCCCTATCTATGGCGGCACCTGCCGGAATCTGACCCCGGCGGAGCGGGCGGAACGGGGCAAAACCCGCAAACCGGCCCTGCGGGTCCGGGTGCCTGCGGAGTCGATTGCCTTTACCGATACGGTGATGGGGGAGTATTCCGAGGAGTTGGACCGGGCGTGCGGGGATTTTATCCTCCGCCGCAGCGACGGGGTCCACGCTTACCAGCTGGCGGTGGTGGTGGATGACGCCCTGATGGGAGTCAACCAGGTGGTGCGGGGCGTGGATCTGCTCTCTTCCACTCCGCGGCAGATCTGGTTGCAGCGGCAGCTGGGATTTTCCGCTTTGCCTCAGTATTGCCATGTGCCGCTGCTGTGCGGCAGAGACGGTCACCGGCTGTCCAAGCGGCAGCGGGATGTGGATCTGGGCGCCCTGCGCCGGGCCGGAAGGCGGCCGGAGGAGCTCGTGGGGCAGCTGGCCTGCTGGGCGGGGCTGATCGACCGGCCAGAACCAGTGGCGGCCCGGGAGCTGATCCCGGAATTTGGGTGGCACAAGGTCCGGCGGGAGAATATCCTGGCAGAGTGATAAAAACCGCAGATCATCCCTGAGAACTCCATGCATAGTCCTGTTAATGGGACTATGCATGTGATACAATAGAGACAAGATAAGACAAGAAGGAGGGGAACCGGAATGCTGAACTTGTTGATGGGCTGCGGAAAGACGGGAAAGACCACGGCGCTGTTCCAGGCCATGGGGGAAAACGGGAAGAGTCGGCCCCAGGTGCTTTTGGTGCCGGAGCAGTATTCCCATGAGGCGGAGCGCCGCCTGTGCCAGACCCTGGGGAACGGTGCGTCGGCCCGGGCGGAGGTGCTCTCCTTCACCCGGCTCTGGAACCGGGTGCTGACCCAGACCGGCGGCCTGGCGGAGCCGGTGCTGGACCGCGGCGGCCGGCTGTTGCTGATGCACCAGGCGGTTCGCGCCCTGTCCAGCCAGCTGACCCTCTACGCAAAGCCCTCCCGGAAGGCAGCCTTTTTGGAGCACCTGATCGCCACCTCGGACGAACTGAAGAGTTACTGCGTTTCGCCGGAGGAGCTGGCCGCCGCCGGGGGAGAGGAGGACAGCCAGGACGGCCAGCGCCTCCGGGAGCTGGGGCTGATTCTGGCCTGCTACGACGGGCTGACGGCCCGGCTGGCGGCGGACCCCCGGGACCGGCTGACCAAGCTGGCGGACAAGCTGAAGGGCTGTGACTACGGCCGGAACATGGACTTCTACCTGGACAGTTTCACCGACTTCACTCCCCAGCAGCGGCAGGTGCTGGGACAGCTCATGGGCCGGGCCCACTCGGTGACCGTGGCCCTGACCTGTGACGGTCTGGACGGGGAGACGGAGGTGTTCGCCCCGGCCCGCTGGACCGCCCAGGCCCTGGTGGCGGAGGCCCGGGAGCGGCGGGTGCCGGTGACCTTTTCCGTCCTGACGGAACGGAAGGACGGCGCACCGGAGGCCCTGCGGGTTCTGGAACAGGGGCTGTTCGGCGCGGCGCCCGCCTGCGGGGAAACCGAGGGAGTGCGGCTGCTCCGGGCGGACTCCCCCTATCAGGAGGTGGAGCAGGCGGCCCAGGAGATCTGCCGGTTGGTCCGGGAGGAAGGGGTCCGCTACCGGGACATTGTGGTGGCGGCTCGGACCATGGAGGGCTACGGCGCGCTGTTGGAGCCGGTCTTTGGCCGCTACGGCATCCCCCTGTTCTACGGACGGCGGGAGGAAATTCTGGATAAGCCCGTTCTCACCCTGCTGACCGCCGCCCTGGACACGGTGGGGGACGGGTATGAATACGACAGCCTGTTCCGCTATCTGAAAACCGGCCTGACTGGAGTGGACCGGGCCGACGTGGACCGGCTGGAAAATTACGTGCTGCGCTGGGAGCTCCGGGGGAGCCAGTGGAGCCGGAAGGCGGATTGGAACTGGCACCCGGAGGGCTACGGTATCCCATGGCGGCCCGAGGACCGGGCGCTGGTGGCGGAGCTGGACGGCCTGCGGCGGCAGATCATCACGCCTCTGGAACGGCTGCGGAAAACGCCGGCGGCCCCCGGTAGCCAGCTGGTCCGCAGCGTCTACGGCTTTCTGGAGGAGATTCAGCTGCCCCAGCGGCTTGCGGAGCGGTCCGGGCAGCTCAGAGCCCGTGGGGAACTGCGGCAGGCGGAGGAGTACCGCCAGCTGTGGGGCATCCTCTGCGGCGCCATGGAGCAGTGCGCCGACCTGCTCACCGAGGGGGTGCTGGAGCTGCGGGAGTTCGCGGAGCTGTTCACCCTCCTGCTCTCCCAGTACGACGTGGGGACCATTCCCGTGTCCCTGGACCGGGTGGCTGCCGGAGAGATCCCCAATCTGGCCCACAAGGACGCAAAGATTCTCTTCCTGCTGGGGGCGGACGAGGACCACTTTCCCCTGATTACCCAGCCCCCCGGCCTGCTCACCGAGGGGGACCGGGAGCTGCTCCGGGCCCGGGGCCTGGAGCTGGCCCCCTCCCCGGACCGGCGGCTGAACCGGGAGCTGACCATGATTTACGATGGGATGGCCCTGCCCCAGCGGCGGCTGTACCTGAGCTGGCCCCGGAACCGGGACGGCGGCGAGGTACGTCCGGCGGCCTTTGTGGAACGGCTGCAAACGCTGCTGCCCGGCGTGTCTGTGGCGGAGCCGGAGGGGAACCGCTGTCCGTTGGCGCCCCTTCCGGCCCTGGACTGGGCAGGGCGGGCCAATGATGGCGCGTTGCTGACGGCGCTGGCGGCCACGCCCGAATGGGGCCGGCGGGCCCGCCGGGTGGCGGAGGCCCGGAACTACCAGCGGGGCGGCCTGACCCGCGGCGCTGTGGACGCCCTGTATGGGGAAAAGGTGCGGCTCTCCGCCTCCAAAATGGACACCATCAAGAGCTGCCACTTCTCCTACTTTATGCAGTACGGCCTAAAGGCCCGGGCCCGGAAGCGGGCCGGGTTCGATGCCCCGGAGGTGGGGACCTTTGTCCACTACGTGCTGGAGCATGTGCTGAAGGCGGCCCGGGACCTGGGGGGCGTGAAAGCAATGGCGCGGCCGGAGATCAAAGCGTTAACCGGCCAGGTGGTGGAGCGCTATGTTCGGGAGGAGCTGGGAGGGCTGGAGGACCAGACGCCCCGGTTCCGCTACCTGTTCCGGCGTCTGTGCCAGTCGGTGGAGCTGATTGTGGACAACGTGGCAGAGGAGCTGCGCCGGTCGGAGTTTGTCCCCATCTCCTTTGAGCTGGGCTTCGGGGAGCGGGGGGCGCTGCCGCCGGTGGAGCTGACCGTGGACGGTGTGACCCTGTCCATCTCGGGGATTGTGGACCGGGTGGATGGCTGGGAAGAGAACGGGCGGCTATATCTGCGGGTGGTGGACTACAAGACCGGAAAGAAATCCTTCAGCCTTACCGACGTGTGGCACGGGCTGGAGATGCAGATGCTGCTGTACCTGTTCACCCTGGAGGGGGCGGGAAAGGCCCTCTACGGAAAGGAGCTGGCGGCGGCCGGTGTCCTGTACCTGCCAGCCCGTGACTTGATTCTCAGCGGCAGCCGGAACATCACCCCCGCCCAGCGCCAGAAGGAAGTGGACCAGAAGCTCCGGCGCAGTGGGATGCTCCTGAACGACCCGGCGCTGCTGGCGGCCATGGAGCAGGTGGAGCCCGGCGGAGGGCCCCGGTTTCTGCCCATCCGGGTCAGCAAGCGCACCGGCGCCATTACCGGCGACAGCCTGGCCACGGCGGAGCAGTGGGGTAAGCTCCACCGCCACGTGGGGAAGGTCCTGCGGGACATTGCCGGGGAGATTGCCGCCGGAAACATCGACGCGGACCCCTACCTGCGGGCGGGGAACCGCAGCTACTGTGATTTTTGCGACTACGCCGCCGCCTGCCACTTTGAGGAGGGCAACGGCAGAGACTGCCACCGGTACCTGTATTCCGTGAAGGGGAAGCGGTTCTGGGAGGAGGCCGGCGGGTCGGACCATGAGAAAGAGAGAGGAGGGTAACCCGTGGCAGTGCAGTTGACCAGAGAACAGGCCGCTGTGGTGGCCGACCGGGGCGGCGAGCTGCTGGTGTCGGCGGCAGCCGGGTCCGGCAAGACCTTTGTGCTGGTCCAGCGGCTCCTGGACCGGGTGCTCCGGGAGGGGATGGATCTGGACCAGTTCCTCATCATCACCTTCACCAAGGCGGCGGCGGCAGAGCTGCGCAGCAAGATTATGGCGGCTCTCCGGGAGGCCCTGGAGGAGCGCCCCGGCGATGTCCATCTCAAGCGGCAGACCACCTTGATCTACCGCACCCAGATCTCCACCATCCACGCCTTCTGTACCCGCCTGCTCCGGGAGAGCAGTGCCCAGCTGGACCTGGACCCGGACTTCCGCATGGCGGAGGACGGCGAGGCGGGGCTATTGAGGAGCCAGACTTTGGACCGGGTGATCGAGGAGGCCTACGCTCACCTAGAGGAGGGACACTTTGCCAGCTTGGTGGATACCCTGTCCGCCGGGCGGGATGACAACCGGCTGAAAACCATTGTGCTGGACATCCACAGCCGCATCCAGAGCCACCCGGACCCGGCCTGCTGGCTCCGGGAGCAGTCGGAGGCATTCGAACTGGAAGGGGTCACCGACGCCGCCCAGACCAGCTGGGGCGCCCTGCTGCTGGAGGACGCCCGGGAGCAGGTAGAGTACTGGCGGCGGCAGATGGTCCGGGCGCTGGATCTGCTGGCGGGGGACGCCGCCCTGGAACAGGCCTACGCGGAGAACTTCTGCGGCACCCTGGACAGTATGGACGCCTTTCTCGACGCTGCCCGGCAGGGATGGGATGCGGCGGCGGCCCAGGCAGGCATCCGTTTCGATAAGCTGAAGGCGGCCCGGAAAGTAGAAGATATCGGCCTGCGGGAGCAGGTGAAGGGGCTGCGGGACCAGTGCAAAAAGAAGATGGCCCAGATGGCGGAGCGGTTCGCCGGGGACAGCGCCTCTCTGCTGGGGGACCTGGCGGCAGTGCGGGAGCCGGTACAGGAGCTGTTCCGGCTGGTGGCGGCCTTTGAGGCGGCCTACCAGCAGGCCAAGCGCCGCCGCAGGATGCTGGACTTCAACGATCTGGAGCACCTGACCGTCCGGGCCCTGGTGGCGGCGGACGGCAGCCCCACCGAGTTGGCCCGCCAGTGGCAGGGGCGGTTTGCTGAGGTGCTGGTGGACGAGTACCAGGACACCAATGCGGTCCAGAACGCCATCTTCAACGCCCTCACCGGCGGCGGGAAAACCCTGTTCCAGGTGGGGGACGTGAAGCAGTCCATCTACCGGTTTCGCCTGGCGGACCCGGGAATCTTTCTGGACAAGTTCAACCGCTTTCCCAGAGGGGGGCAGGCGGCGGAGGGGGAACCCCGGACGCTGGTGCTCTCCCGGAACTTTCGCTCCCGGCCCTCGGTGCTGGAGGCGGTGAACTTTGTCTTTGAGCAGATCATGACCCCGGCCTTCGGGGAGATCGCCTACACCGAGGACCAGCGGCTCTACCCCGGGGGGACCTTTCCGGCATACCCGGGGGACGTCACCGAACTGAACGTGGTGGACGTGTCCGGCCTGGAGACCGGGGAGGACGAGGCGTCCATCCCCCGGGACCAAGCGGAGGCCCAGTTCGTGGCCCGGCGGGTGCGCCGGCTGCTGGACGAGCCCGGCCAGGTGACCGAGAACGGCACACTGCGGCCGGTGCGGCCCGAGGACATCGCCATCCTCCACCGCTCCCCCAGCAAGGTGCTGCGCCATTTGACCCTGGCGCTGGACCGGGAGCAGGTGCCCTGGCAGCTGGCCGGGGACGAGGACTTTTTCTCCTCCACCGAGGTGCGGGTGGCCCTGGCCTTTTTGCAGGTTGTGGACAACCCCCGGGAGGACGTGCCCCTGATCGCGGTGCTGCGCTCACCGGTCTGTGGGTTTTCCGGGGACCAGCTGGCGCTGCTCCGGGCGGGCTGCCCCCAGGGAGACTTCTACACCTGCCTGTGCCGGGGGGCGGAGCAGGGGGACGGGGCGTGCGCGGCCTTTTTGGAGGAGCTGGACGGCTTGCGGCTGCTGGCTCCGGATCTGTCTGCCGCCCAGCTCCTGTGGCACATCTACGACCGGACCGGGCTGATGGGAATTTTCGGCGCCATGGCCGGCGGCCAGCGGCGGCAGGACAATCTGCTGGCCTTTTACGACTATGCCTGCGCCTGTCAGCGCAGTGGGCGCAGCAGCCTCTTTGATTTTGTACGAAACCTGCGGCAGATGCTGGAGCAGGGGGAAACCCTCCCCGGCGTCCCGGGACGGCAGGGCTCCGGTGTCCACATCATGTCCATTCACAAGTCCAAGGGATTGGAATTCCCGGTGGTGGTGCTGGCGGGGCTGTCCCGGAAGTGCAACAAGGCGGACGAACAGGCCCCCATGCTGTTCCACCAGACCCTGGGGGTGGGTCCCAAAGGTCTGGACCCGGAGCTGCGGGTGGAGTTTCCCACCCTGGCCCGGCAGGCGGTGAAGCTGCAGCTGGATCGGGAGATGAAGGCGGAGGAGCTGCGGCTGCTGTACGTGGCCATGACCCGGGCCAAGGACAAGCTGATCCTGACCCTGTGCCTGGCCAACGCGGAGCGGACGTTGAACGGCCTGCGGGAGTACGCAGGGCCCCACCCGGACCCACGGGCCCTGCTCCAGCGGGACTCGGTAGGGGAGTGGCTGCTGCTGCCGGTGCTGGCCCGGGACGACGCGGAGGAATTGTGGACCGCCGGGCCGCCGGAGGAGCGGATTGTGCCGCCGGACCGCTGGGATATCCGGCTCTGTACGCTGGATTCCGCCGGTCTGTCCAGTGGCCCGGCGGTTCAGCCGCCTGTATCGGAAAAAGAAAGAGCGGAGACGGACCTGAACTGGCTCACCTGGCGCTATCCCCACCAGCAGCTGGTGGATCTGCCCTCCAAGGTGACCGCCACCCAGATGAAGGGGCGGCTGCTGGACGCGGAGGCGGCGGAGGAGACCCGCGCAGAAGTGTCTGGGGAAGACCGCTTTGAGCGGCCCCGGTTTGAGCAGCGGGAGCGGGGCCTCACTTCGGCCCAGCGGGGCAGCGCCATGCACAGCGTGATGGAGCACATCGACCTGGACCGGGCGGCGGACGCGGAATCGGTGGCCCGGGAGATCGAGCGGCTGGTCCAGGGGAGCTGGCTGACCCGGCAGCAGGGGGATGCGGTAAATCCGGCCCAGATCGCCGGGTTCTGGGACTCAGACATGGGCAGGGCGGCCCGGAGCGCCCCCAATCTGCGGCGGGAGTTCAAATTCTCCGTGCTGATGCCTGCCAGCCGCTACCAGCCCGGCGTGCCGGAGACGGAAACCATGCTGCTGCAGGGCGTGGTGGACTGCTGCTTCGAGACGGCGGAGGGGCTGACGGTCATCGACTTCAAGACGGACCGGGTGACTTCGGAAACCGTGGCGGAGCGCGCCGAGGGCTACCGGGGCCAGATCGAGCTGTACAGCCAGGCCCTGACGGAGCTGACCGGGAAGCAGGTGGTGACCAAAATGCTGTGGTTTTTCGCCGTAAATCAGGGATTTTATCTGTAAAATGCCGCCGAAACACAAAAAAGTGGTTGCAATTTGGGCGGCGGCATGGTAAAATATCATCTGTTCACGTGGCGTCCAACAACGGGTGGGCGTCGGGCGTGTTCAATCTGGAATTGTTCGAAAGAGGTGAACAATCATGAGAGCAGGTATTCATCCCGATTACCAGCAGACCACCATTCGCTGTGCCTGCGGCGCCGTCTATCCCACCGGCTCCACCAAAAAGGACATCCGCGTGGAAGTGTGCGCCAAGTGCCACCCCTTCTTTACCGGTAAGCAGAAGGTCGTCGACACCGGCGGACGTGTCAGCCGCTTCAAGAAGAAGTATGGTATGGACAAGTAAGAGTTGCATTGAAAATCCTGCATCCTATGATGCGGGATTTTTTCTCATTTTGCTGGACTATCTTTTCCAGGCAGGGTATAGTATGAAAAAAGGCGTATGAAACGCCCACTGAAAGGAGAGGGTATCTCTATGTTACAGAAAATCGATCCCAAAACGCTGACGAAAAATCCCTTTACGCTGATCGGAGACCAGTGGATGCTGATCACCGCAGGTACCCCCGACCACTGCAACACCATGACTGCCAGCTGGGGCGGCGTGGGTGTCATCTGGGGTGCGCCGGCAGCCACCTGCTATATCCGCCCCCAGCGCTACACCAAGGAGTTTGTGGATCAGAACGAGTATTTTTCCCTGTGTTTCTTTGACGAGAGCTACCGGGAGAAGCTGACCTACTGCGGCAAAACCTCCGGTCGGGACGGAGATAAGATCAAAGCCTGTGGGTTTACCGTGGAGACCGGCGCTGGCGGCGTCCCGTATTTTGCGGAGGCGGAAGTGGTGCTGGTGTGCAAAAAGCAGTATGCCCAGGACATGAAGCCGGAATGTATGCTGGACCCGTCCATTGACGGCGCCTTCTACCCCCAGAAAGACTACCACACCATGTATATCGGCAAGATTGTGGAGGCATACCAAAGAGGTTGACGGAGGAATCGCATGACCGAGACCACATTAAAAGAAGAAAAACGCAATCAGGCGGTGCTGGTGGGCTTAAATGCCCACAGCCTGCCCCCGGAGGACAACGCCACCGAAACCACCCTGGAGGAGCTGGCCGCCCTGCTGGAGACGGCAGGGGGCGAGTGCGTGGGCACGGTGCTGCAAAACAAGGACAAGCCGGACGCCCGGACCTTTATCGGCGAGGGCAAGGTGGACGAGGTCCGGGAGCTGGCCCAGGCGGTGGACGCGGATCTGATCGTGTTCGACAACGAGATCTCCCCGGCCCAGGTCCGGGTGCTCACCGAGGACATCGGCGTCCAGGTCATGGACCGGGCGGGACTGATTCTGGACATCTTCGCCCAGCGCGCCCGGACCCGGGAGGGCCGCCTTCAGGTGGCCCTGGCCCAGTATAAATATCTGCTGCCCCGACTGACCGGTATGTGGGGGCATCTGGTGCGCCAGACCGCCTCCGGCGGCAAGTCCCCCATCGGCACCCGGGGCCCCGGCGAGACTCAGCTGGAGACCGACCGGCGGCATATCCGCCGAAAAATCCAGAAGCTGGAGGAGGATTTGCAGGACGTGCGGCGGGTCCGGGCGGTTCAGCGGGACCGGCGGATCAAAAACGAGGTGCCGGTGGTGACCATCGTGGGCTATACCAACGCGGGCAAGTCCACCCTGCTCAACCGGCTGACCGGCAGCGCCATCCCCGCCAACAACCGGCTCTTCGACACCCTGGACACCACCACCCGGATGCTGGAAATTTCGGACACCTGCACCGTGCTGGTGTCCGACACCGTTGGCTTTATCCGCAAGCTGCCCCACCACCTGGTGGAGGCGTTCAAGGCCACCCTGGAGGAGCTGAAGTACGCGGACCTGTTGCTCCACGTCATCGACGCCAGCAACGAGGAGTGGCAGAGCCAGGCCCGGGTGGTAGAAAAGCTGATCCGGGAGCTGGGGGCGGAGCAGACGCCCCGCATCGACGTATTCAATAAATGCGACTGCTTTTACAGTGACATCCTGCCCAGCGGGGAGAACATTGTCTCCATCTCCGCCAAAACCGGCGAGGGATTGGACCGGCTTACCGCCGCCATCGGCAGGCAACTGGACCAGGGGGCGAAAAAGGTGCTGCTGTCCCTGCCCTATGACCGGGGCGGGTTACTGGACATGCTCTACCGGGAGGCCAAGGTGGAGGATGTGGAGTACGGCGAAACCATTCTGGTCCAGGCGGTCTGCACCCCCAAGGTGCTGGGGCAGGTTCAGGCCTATGTGACGGCGCCGGGGCCATAAGGCGAAACGGACAGAAAAATTCAATCTTTTCCAACATAAAACGGCATGATTTGATGCAGGCTAACGGCATGAGATCATGTCGCTTTTTATAGATGAACGGTTGAGAAAGGAAGAGATGTTATGCCTCGTTTGCTCTGTCGCCGGACAAGAATCCGGTCAGTGACCTACCTCGCGGCTGCGTTTCTGCTGCTGGCCGGGACGGTTGTCCAGCAGAATATGGAACTGATCCAGTACCGCCGCCTGGCCTCCAACAGTTATACCCATGCGTTTTCCGAGCTGTCTGCCAGTATGAACCAGATGGCCACCAATTTAGAAAAACAGACCTGCGTTACCTCGCCGTCCCAGATCGCCGCCCTGAGTGCGGAGATCTACGGCCAGTCCCAGGCCGCCCAGCAGGCCATCGGCGAACTGCCCTATGCCGATGTGGAGCTGGAACAGACCGCCGCATTTGTCTCCAAGGTGGGGGATTATGCCCAGGCGGTGTCCCGCTCGGCGGCGGCCAATGGCGGCTACAGCGGAGATGAGCTGAAGAACGTGAAGGCCCTGGCCAAGGTGTCCAAGACCCTCTCTGCGTCACTGGATGACCTGGAAGGCAAGCTGTACAGCGGCGACGTGGCGCTGGAGGACCTGGAGGCGGTGGAGAACCGGCTCACCGGAACCCAGACGACCCCGGGGGCGGAGACGTCAGAAAGCCGGTTTAAAACGGTGGAGACGGACTTTCCGGAGCTGCCCACCCTGATCTACGACGGCCCCTTCTCGGACAGTCTTCAGTCGAAAAACGCCAGGGCGCTGGAGGGGCTGGAAGAGGTGTCCCGGGCCCAGGCACGCCGGGCGGCGGCGGAGTTTCTGGAGGTCAATCCCGACGCACTCATGGATGACGGGACCATTGCCGGAGACGTACCCGCCTGGGTGTTCCGGCTCCAGGGTGAAAAGGGGAGCTGTTCCATCCGGGTGACCAAAGCCGGCGGCAAGGTCCTCAATATGCTCTGTTCCCGGGGAGTGAAGGGCGCCGCCGTCAGCCGGGAGGAGGCAGTGCGGAAGGCCAGCGACTTTTTGCAGGCCCGGGGATACACCGACCTGGTAGAGAATTACTACAGCGAGGCCAACGGCGCTTTGACCATCAACTTTACTGCGGTCCAGGACGATGTACTGCTCTACCCCGACCTGATTAAGGTGGAGGTGGCCCTGGACAACGGGGAGATTGTGGGGTTTGAGGGGGAGAACTACCTGATGCACCACGTGAAACGGGGGCAGCTGAAGCCTGCCATCACGGCAGATCAGGCGAAGCAGTCGGTTTCCAAGGCGCTGGAGCTGATGGATGTGCGCCTGGCCCTGATCCCCACGCCGGGGGAACAGGAGGTGCTGTGCTGGGAGTGTACCTGCCAGACCGAGGAGGGCACCCGTTGTATGGTCTATATCAACGCCAAAACCGGAGCAGAGGAGAAAATTCTCCTGTTGCAGGAGGACGAAACAGGCACTTTGGTGCTGTAAGGTTGCAAAAACGGGAAAGCGGCCGCCGTGGGAAACGGCGGCCGCTTTTGCTCAAATATGTTGCACTATCCTGTCAAACGTGCTAAAATACACGGTATCTGTAAACCCGAAATAAAATTCCGTTTTTAATAAAGGTCGTGTTTTTCATGGATGAAAAAAAAGTAATGCTGTCCGGTATTCAGCCCAGCGGTGATCTGACGCTGGGGTCCTATCTGGGCGCCATCAAAAACTGGGCCGAGCGCGCAGATGCGTTCGACTGCTACTACTTCATGGCGGATATGCACACCCTGACGGTGCGCCAGAACCCCGCCGACCTGCGCCGGCGTACCATGGAGCAGCTGGCCCAGTACATCGCCTGCGGACTGGACCCGGAGAAAAACACTCTGTTCATCCAGAGCCACGTGCCCCAGCACGCCCAGCTGAGCTGGGTGCTCAGCTGCTACACCATGTTCGGGGAGCTGTCCCGGATGACCCAGTTCAAGGACAAGAGCGCCCGGAACGCCGACAACATCAACGCGGGCCTGTTCACCTACCCCTGCCTGATGGCGGCGGACATCCTGCTGTACCAGCCCGATTTCGTCCCGGTGGGCGAGGATCAAAAGCAGCACGTGGAGCTGACCCGGGACATCGCCAAGCGCTTCAACGGGGTTTACGGTGACGTGTTCCAGGTCCCAGAGCCCTATATCGGCAAGGTGGGCGCCCGGGTGATGAGCCTGACCAGCCCTGAGAACAAGATGTCCAAGTCAGACAAGGACCCCAACGGCTGCGTGTACCTGATGGAGGACCCCGCGGCCATCCTGCGCAAGTTTAAGCGTGCAGTCACCGACAGCGAGACCTGTGTTCGCTACGCCCCGAAGGAAAAGCCGGGGATCGCAAACCTGATGCAGATCTACGCCTCCGCCACCGGCAAGCGCTACGAGGCCATTGAGCAGGAGTTCGATGGCCGGGGCTACGGCGACTTTAAGGCTGCCGTGGGCGAGGCAGTGGTGGAACTGTGCCGTCCCATCCGGGAGGAGGCTAGCCGCCTGCTGGCGGATAAGGCGTACCTGGAGTCGGTCTACCGGGCCGGGGCTGAGAAGGCGGGCTATATCGCCAACAAGACCCTGCGCAAAGTATACAAGAAAGTGGGCTTTGTGGCCCGTTAAGGAGTGATCCTCTATCGTCTCGATTCATTCTGCTCCGGTGGCCGCGGCAGTGGCCCTGCTGGTGGCCTTTGCGATTTCGCTGCTGACCACGCCGCTGGCCAAGAAGCTGGCGCTGAAGGTGGGGGCCATCGACATGCCCGGGAAGGCGGGAACCGCCAGCGCCCGGCATCTCCACGCTGCGCCTACGCCGCGGATGGGAGGACTGGCCATTTTTCTGGGCTTTTTCTTCAGTGTGCTCCTCTTTGCGCCCCTGGGCTCCAAAAACGTCAGTATGCTCATTGGCGCAGTGGTCATCGTACTGCTGGGCGCTTTGGATGATATTTACGACATTCCCGCCCGGTATAAGCTGGTGGTGCAGTTTGCCGCTGCCGCGGTGGCGGTGGCCGGCGGGAATCAGATCAACTTTTTCAGCCGCCTGATGGCCCTGGACGGTGGGCGCTGGCAGCTGGGGGCCCTGTCCATCCCGGCGACGCTGCTGTGGATTGTCCTGATTACCAACGCCGTCAACCTGATCGACGGATTGGACGGCCTGGCCGCCGGGGTGTCCACCATCTCCTGCGTGAGCCTGGTGATCATCGCCCTGGTCTACTCCAACCCCGGGGTGGCCATCCTCACCAGCGCCCTGGCCGGCGGCTGCATTGGCTTCCTGCCCTACAACCGCCCCCCCGCCAAGATTTTTATGGGGGACACCGGGTCCACGCTGTTGGGCTATGTCATGGCCGTGGCCAGTATCCAGGGCCTGTTCAAATTTTATGCTATCATCTCTTTCGTCATCCCCTTCTTTATGCTGGGCGTGCCCATCTTTGACACCTGCTTCGCGGTGATCCGACGGCTGCGCAACGGCGAGAGCCCGTTCAAGGCGGACCGGGAGCATGTCCACTACCGCTTGATGGACATGGGCTTTTCCAAGAAGCAGACGGTGGCGGTGCTGTACGGCATCTCGGCCATTCTGGGCCTGACCGCGGTGGTCACCGCCGCCAGCGGGCTGAGCCGGGGGCTGATTCTGCTGGTGGTGCTGGGCCTGGCGGTGATCGTCATGTTCAAGGGCCTCACCCGGAGAGAGGCGGAACAGATGGAGGATGCGCCGGAGCCGGAGGATGAACCTGCGGACCCGGAGAGACGCAACGGACCTCCATCTGCTACAGCCCCATGAGCAGAACCAGCGCGAGAATAATCAGCCATTCATCATCGTCTGTCTCCCGAAAGAGATAGATCAGCACCAATAACAACAGAATATCGCCCCGGTCCAGCTTCCCTAGTCCCAGACGGTCCAGGATTCCGGACAGACCGGAGGACTTCCGGCCCTCCTCGCCACCGCTCCTGGCCCCACCACCTCCCAGCAGGGAGGAGAGAAAGGAGAAGGGGGAGGTGTTCCGGCCGCTGCCGGGGGACTCGCTCCGGGACTCCGCCGCCGGTTCCACCGGAGCGTACCCCTCCTGGGGGATATAGCGGTTATACATGGCCGCGCTCCCGGAACAGCTGGAAGGCGGCGCGGATCACCCGGGATAGCCGGGTGATCTGGATGGCCTTTTCTACCTTGGTCCAGCGCTCCTCCCGGAGGAAGGGGTGCAGGGCCTGAAGCAGTGCGGCTTTTTCGTCGTCTCCGCGGTTGTATTCCTGGAAGAGGGAGCCGATGGTTTTCAGCATAGCCGGGTCCAGGTTTTGCAGCATGGCAAGAGGATTGGCAGCGGGAGCCGGGGCGGAGACCGGTCCGGGCGAGGATTCGGCGGGGGTCTCCTCCGACTGACTGGTGATTGAGTCCGCCAGCGCCATGATCTGGCCCATCGTCTCGGGAGAGGCGAGGATGGAATTCAGTTTTTCTTCAAAATCATCCATAAACTCCTCCTGTTCTCAGCCTCCGGCACCTGAACGGTCAGGATTTTTTGCCGGGAAATTTCTGCTCGATCTGCTGCATCAGCTGCGCGCCGCCCGGGCGCTCCATTAGGCCGTTGACCATGGACAGCAGGGCGGAGGTGTCGCCGTTTTTTGCCTGTTCCGCTGCGGATTTCAGCTGGCCGGTGTCCTGGGCGGTCAACATGGACATGAGCTTTTTGGCCTCGGGGGAGGCCAGCAGCTTTTTCAGCGCGCTTTTGTCCTTGAGCAGGGCGGCGGCGTCCGGCGAGTTAAGCGGATTGGAACGGGATGAATTGTTCATAAGAATGCCCCCTTTATTCATGCCAGTATATGCGTCCAGAGACAGGAAGTGACTTCGTTGAAGGTAATTGTTTTCTCAGACTCCCACGGCGATTTGAACCACATGATTGCGGCGGTGGAACAGGAAGAGCCGGACCTGGTGCTCCATTTGGGGGACTATTGGGAGGATGCCCGGGAGCTGAGCTGGATGTATCCGGAGCTTGCTATTGAGCAGGTGCCCGGCAACTGCGACTGGCAGCCCGACGCGCCGCTGGAGCGAGTTTTGACGCTGGAGGGATGCAGGATCACCTTTTGCCACGGTCACAGCCGCGGCGTTAAACAGAGCTATCGGGCACTGACACACTTGGGACAGGATACGGAAGCGGCTATGGTCCTCTGTGGGCATACCCACCAAGTTCACTACGAAAAGCGTGGCAGCCTCCACGTGCTCAACCCCGGCGCGGTGGGGCGGAACCCGCCCACTTACGGGGTTCTGCAGGTGGAACAGGGGAAGATCAAAGGAAAAATAAAAAGAGTCTTTTCTGAGGAGGACATCATATGCTTTTGCTGATTGACGTTGGCAACTCCAACATTGTATTCGGGGTATACAAGGACCAGAAGATTGCCGGTACCTTCCGCTTAACCAGCAATGTGACCAGGACATCAGATGAGCTGGGCCTCAACGCTTGGGCTTATTTCCACCGGTTTGGGCTGGACCCGCGGGAAGTGGAGGACGTAATTATCTGCAGCGTGGTACCCGGTATCATGCACGCGCTGACCAATGCCATTATCAAGTACTTCGACCGGGTGCCCATTGTGGTCAACGAGCACGTATTCCCCAGCCTGAACTACCCCGAAGGGGTAGACTATTCCGGCTTGGGCGCGGACCGGTCGGTGGCCTGTATGGCGGCGGTAGAAAAGTACGGTGCGCCGCTGATCGCACTGGACTTTGGCACAGCCACCACCCTGGACGCCATCGACGAGGGCGGCTGCTATCGGGGCGGCTGCATCCTGGCCGGCGTTCAGATCTCGGTCAATGCTCTGTTCCAGCGCACGGCCCAGCTGCCCCAGATTGAGTTGGCGGTTCCGCCTACCTTTATGGGCATGGATACGGTGAGCCAGATTCAGATCGGCGGCCTGCTGGGGTACATCGGCTCCATTGAGTACCTGATCCGCAACACCAAGGCGGAGCTGCAAAACGGGGACAAGGCCAAGGTTGTGGCCACCGGCGGCCTGGCGCGGCTGGTAGCGGAGAACACCTCCGTGATCGATGTGGTAGACGGCGGGCTGATTCTGGATGGCCTGGTGAGCATCTACGACAAGTACAAGAAAAGCCGCTGAGCAAAAAGAGGACGGAAAGACGGGAAGGGAAAACTTCTCGTCTTTCTTTTGTCTTTGGTTATTCTAATTTTTCGGAATATCTGATATACTAAACTAGTATGACTATAGGATGGAGGCCGAAGCATGGACCGTTATGAAACTTTAAAACAACAATTACAGCTTGCCTGCCCGAGCCTGACCCTGTTGGAGTGGGAGCCCATGTCCAGGCATACCTCCTTTCAAATTGGCGGCCCGGTCCGCCTGATGGCGCTTCCAGCTTCGGAGGCGGAGCTGATTGCGGCGCTTCGGACGGCCAGGGAAGCGGGGGTGACGCCCTTTGTGTTTGGCAACGGAACCAACCTGCTCTGGCAGGATGAGCCGTCGGACTGCTTTGTGATGAAGACATCCAAGGGACTCAGCCGCCTGGAGCTGCTGCCCGGAAATGTGATCGACTGCGGCGCAGGGATTCTGCTCTCCCAGGTGGCGGCCTTTGCCCTCCGGCACAGCCTCACCGGACTGGAGTTTGCCTCAGGCATTCCCGGGACCCTGGGCGGGGGCATTGTGATGAATGCCGGCGCCTATGGCGGGGAGCTAAAGGATGTGCTGCTGGAGACCCGCTACCTGACTCCGGAGGGCCAGAGCGGTGTGCGCCGGGGCGAGGAACAGCGTCTGGGTTACCGTACCAGCTTTTTTGCCGGCGGACGGGAGATTATCACCGGCGGCCTGCTCCAGCTGACCCCTGGGGACTCTGCGAAGATCCAGGGACGGATGGAGGAGCTGGCCCAGAAGCGGAGGAGCAAACAGCCCCTGGAATATCCCAGCGCCGGCAGCACCTTTAAACGGCCGGCGGGCGGCTTTGCCGCCGCCCTCATCGACCAGTGCGGCCTGAAGGGGCTGACAGTGGGCGGCGCCCAGGTCAGCGAAAAGCACGCCGGGTTTGTCATCAACCGGGGCGGCGCTACCTGCGCCGATGTGCTGGCGCTGACGGAGCAGATTCGGACCGTTGTGCGGGAGAAAACCGGAGTGACCCTGGAATTAGAAGTGAAGCGTATGCCTTGACCGGCAGGCGGCGCCTGCCGCAGAGAGAAAAAAGAGAGAGAACCAAAGAGGGCCAGGAGGCGCGAAAGCAATGCAAATGATTATTATTTCCGGCCTGTCCGGCGCTGGAAAGAGCAAGGCGGGCGAGTTTTTGGAGGATGCGGGGTTTTATACCATCGACAATATGCCGGCAGCCCTGATGACCCGGTTTGCAGAGCTGTGCATCAGCGGCGGTAACAACAGCTATAACCGGGTGGCGCTGGTCAGCGACATCCGGGGCGGCAAAAATTTTGACGAGCTGTTTACCGCCCTGGACGCCATGAAGGGGATGGGGATTGACTGCAAGCTGCTGTTTTTGGAGGCCTCTACCCCGGCCATTATCCAGCGCTATAAGGAGACCCGCCGCAGCCATCCCCTGGCGGTGGGCGGGGTCTCCCTGTCCCAGGCGGTGGAGCGGGAGAAGGCGTTGCTCACCCCGGTGCGGCAGCGGGCGGACTATATCATCGACAGCACCACCTTCCACACCAACGCCAAGCTGCGCAGCGTGCTGCTGCAGCTGTTCGGCGACAGGGACCGGCGCCAGCAGCTCCAGGTCAACGTCCAGTCCTTTGGATACAAGTACGGCCTGCCCCTGGAGGCGGATTTGGTGCTGGACGTCCGGTTTCTGCCCAACCCCTTCTACAAGGCGGAGCTGCGGCAGCACAACGGTCTGGAGGAGCCGGTGCGGGACTATCTGTTTCAGTATGAGGAGACGGCGGTCTTTTTGAGCAAGCTGGAAGACCTCCTCCGCTTCCTGCTCCCCCTGTACGAGGAGGAGGGGAAGAGCAGCCTGGTCATTGCGGTGGGCTGCACCGGCGGTCAGCACCGTTCGGTGGCCATCTCCCACGCCATTGTCCAGCAGATTCGAGCCATTGGCTATCCGGTGACCGAGAGCCACCGAGACATGACCCGGGAGCGAAAATAAGATGAGCCATTCTAAAATCCCAGTGGGCGGCGGCCCGCGGGTGGCGGCGCTTGGGGGCGGCACGGGCCTGTCCACCATGCTCCGCGGCCTGAAATATTATACGGACAATCTGACCGCCATCGTCACCGTGGCCGACGACGGCGGTGGGTCCGGGATGCTGCGCCAGGACCTGGGGATGCCGCCTCCCGGCGATATCCGAAGCTGCCTTCAGGCCATGGCCAACGCGGAGCCCATTATGGAGGATCTGCTGGACTACCGATTCAAGGAGGGCAGCTTGGCAGGTCAGAGTTTTGGGAATTTATTCCTGGCGGCGCTGAACGGTATCTCTCCATCTTTTGACCAGGCGGTGGCCCGGATGAGCGAGGTACTAGCCATCAACGGTCAGGTGCTGCCGGTGACCAACGAGAACGTCAACGTGGTGGCGGAGTTTGAAAACGGCACCTCGGTGATGGGCGAATCCAAGATCTCTGCCTTTAAGCGGGCCCAGAACTGCCGGATTACCCGGGTTTACATGCGCCCGGAGCGCCCGGCGCCTCTGGACGCTGCCCTGGAGGCCATCCGCCGGGCGGACATCATCCTGTTGGGGCCGGGGAGCCTCTATACCAGCGTGATTCCCAACCTGCTGGTGGACGGCGTGGCGGAGGCCATTGCCAGTTCCCATGCCCTGCGCATTTACATCGCCAACATCATGACTCAGGAGGGGGAGACCGAGGGATATACGCTCTCCGACCACCTGAAGGCCCTGTTTGCCCACGCCCAGGAGGGGCTGGTGGACCTGTGCCTGGCCAACTCCACCGAGCTGCCCACCCAGGTGGTGGAGCGGTACCGAACGGAGAAGGCGGAGCCCATTCAGATCGACTGGGAGGAGATTGAGCGGCTGGGGGTCCAGCTGACCTGCCGCCCCCTGGCGGACGAAAACGGCGGCGGCCGGGCCCGGCACGACCCGGTGAAGCTGGCCCGGGCGATTATGGATCTCATCGAGGCCCACTGCGTCCGCACCTGGACGGACTGCGGCATCCGGTACATTCGGGAGAAATAGACGCGAAGGAGCGGAGAAAATCATGTCCTTTTCATCGGAGACCAAGGGAGAGCTCTGCCGGGAAAGAATGAGCCATCTGGAGTGCGCCCAGGCGGAGGCATACGGGGTGCTGCTGTTTTGCAACGTGTTCACCCCCTGGGAGGTGCGGATTACCACCCAGTCCCTGGACTTTGCCCAGCGGTTGCCCAAGCTCTTTCAGCGGGCCTTCGGCCTAGCCTTCGATCGGACGCCAGAGGAGGAGACCCGGGGCAAGCAGACCTTTCTGTGTACCGACCGGGAAAAAATCGCCCGGATGCTGGACACCTTTGGCTACAGCGCGGAGACGGCGGTTTTCCAGCACATCAACTACGCGGTGCTGGAGGAGCAGATGACCAAGGCGGCCTTTCTCCGGGGGGCGTTCCTCTCCGGCGGCTCGGTGACCGACCCGAAAAAGCGGTACCACCTGGAGATCACCACCACCCATTACTATGTCCACCGAGAGCTCCAGGCCCTGCTGCCTGAGCTGGACCTGCGTCCCAAGGAGACCACCCGGAAATCCAACTACGTCACCTATTTCAAACAGAGCGAGGTCATCGCGGACGTCCTTACCACCATCGGTGCGCCTCTGGCGGCCATGGAGGTGATGAACGCCAAGGTGGAGAAAAACCTGATGAACGGGGTGAACCGGCGGCTGAACTGCGATGTGGCCAACGTGGACAAGGCGGTCCAGGCGGCCCAGAGCCAGATTGAGGCCATCCACCGCCTGAAGCGGCGGGGAGAGCTGGCCCGGCTGCCGGACAAGCTCCAGGAGACTGCGGCCCTGCGGGTGGAGCACCCGGAGCTGTCCCTGGCTCAGCTGGCGGAGCTGTGCTGCCCGCCGGTGACCAAGTCCTGTCTGAACCACCGGCTGCGCAAGCTGCTGGAACTGGGAAAGGAGCTGTAAAGGATGATCACCGTTTTCAACCGGAGAGAGCTGATGATTACCCTGTCCATGGAGGAGCAGATGGCGGCGCGCCAGTGCCTGTCCGACGCAGGTGTCAACTACGTGCTGAGAACCAAAAACCTCACGGCCAGCAGCCACCAGATGGGCCATCTGGGCATCCATCCTCAGGCGGTCCTGGAGTACCGGATTTATGTCCATAGAGAGGATGAGGAACGGGCCCGTGCTGCGCTCCGTTCCATGGGCCGGTAGTGCGCTGATTGGCTGTAAGGCGTTGTCCTGCCGCAGAGAAGTTCCGCGGCGGGGCTTTTTTTGACGAAAAGATAGTGTAATCTCGGGAGGATAATGCTATACTAACTGGTTGAAAGAACCATCATGAGAAAGGAGGGCGGAAACGATGTCCTTTGTCCATCTCCACGTGCATACGGAGTTTTCCCTGTTGGACGGCGCCTGCCGCATCCGGGATCTGGTGCGGCGGGTCAAGGAACTGGGCCAGCCGGCAGTGGCGATCACGGACCACGGCGTCATGTACGGCTGCGTGGACTTCTACAGAGCCTGCCGGGAGGAGGGGGTCAAGCCCATCATCGGCTGTGAGGTCTATGTGGCGGCCCGGACCCGCTTTGACCGGGTCCACGAGCTGGATTCCGATCACCGCCACCTGGTGCTCCTGTGCCGGGACGAGGAGGGGTACCGAAACCTGTCCTACATGGTCTCTCAGGCCAACTTGGAGGGGTTTTACGGCAAGCCCCGGATTGACCTGGACCTGCTCCGGGAGCACCATCAAGGGCTCATCGCCCTGTCTGCCTGCCTGGGAGGGGAAGTGCCAAAAAAGCTGCTGGCAGGGGATTACACTGGGGCGAAGGAGCACGCCCTGATGATGGCGGAGCTGATGGGGGAGGGGAATTACTACCTGGAGCTCCAGGACCACGGTATCCCTGCCCAGCAAACGGTGCTGGAGGGCCTGCTTCAGATCCACCGGGAGACCGGAATTCCCCTGGTGGCCACCAACGATGCCCACTACCTGACCCGAGCGGACGCAAAATCCCAGGATGTGCTCATGTGCATCCAGATGGGGAAGACGGTGGACGACCCCAACCGGATGCAGTTTGAGACCGAGGAATTCTATATCAAGTCCCGGGAGGAGATGGAGGCCTGGTGTAAGGACTTTCCGGAGGCCCTGGACAACACTGGCCGCATTGCGGACCGGTGCAACATGACCTTCCGCTTTGGGGAACACCACCTGCCCGAGTTCCAGTACCCGGAGGGGTACGACGGGGAGACGCTGTTTGCCGAGCTGTGCGAAAAGGGGTTCCGGAAGCGCTATCCCCACGGCTCCGAGGCCTACCGCCAGCGGCTCCACTATGAGATGGATATGATCCGGAAAATGGGGTTTGTGGACTACTTTCTGATTGTGGCGGATTTTGTGGCCTACGCCCGGAGTCAGGATATTCCGGTGGGGCCGGGCCGGGGCTCGGCCGCCGGCTCCATGGTGTCGTACTGCATGGAGATCACCGATGTGGACCCCATGCAGTACGGCCTGTACTTTGAACGGTTCCTGAACCCGGAGCGGGTCACCATGCCGGATATCGACATGGACTTCTGCTACCGCCGCCGGGGAGAGATCATCGACTACGTGAATCGGAAGTACGGCAGCGACCACGTGGCCCAGATCGTCACCTTTGGCACCATGGCGGCCCGGGGGGTCCTGCGGGACGTGGGCCGGACCCTGAATTTTCCCTACAACGAGGTGGACCAGCTGGCCAAGCAGGTGCCCTCCACCCTGCATATCACCCTGGACGACGCCCTGCGCCTGTCAAAGCCCCTGCGGGAGCAGTACGAGGAGGACGAGCGGGTCCGCACCCTGATTGACACCGCTCGGGCCATCGAGGGGATGCCCCGCCACGCCTCCAAGCACGCGGCGGGGGTGGTGATTACCCGGCTGCCGGTGTACAACTACGTGCCCCTGGCCCGGAACGACGAGACCATGGTGACCCAGTACGTGATGACCACGTTGGAGGAGCTGGGCCTGCTGAAAATGGATTTTCTAGGGCTGCGCAACCTGACGGTGCTGGACGACGCCCGGAAGATGATCTGTCGGCGGGAGCCGGACTTTGACCCGGCCCGGATTCCTGATGATGACCCGGAGACCTTCCGCATGATCGCGGGGGGCCACACCTCCGGCGTCTTTCAGATGGAGTCCGGCGGCATGACCGGGGTCTGTGTCCAGATGAAGCCCACCTCCATTGAGGATCTGACCGCCATCATCGCCCTGTACCGCCCCGGCCCCATGGAGTCCATCCCCCGCTTTATCGCCTGCAAAACCGACCCCGCCCAGATCCGTTACCTGCACCCCATGCTGGAGCCCATTCTGTCCGTCACCTACGGCTGTATCGTCTACCAGGAACAGGTGATGATGATCTTCCAGCAGCTGGCGGGTTATTCCCTGGGAGGCGCGGACATGGTGCGCCGGGCCATCTCCAAGAAGAAGGCCAAGCAGATCGAGGAGGAACGGGACGCCTTTCTCTACGGCGACCCGGACCGGGGGATCAAAGGCTGCGTGGCCAACGGGATCCCGGAGGCCACTGCGAAACACATTTACGATGAGATCTACGACTTTGCCAATTACGCCTTCAACAAAGCCCACGCGGTGTGTTACGCCATCGTGGCCTACCAGACAGCCTATTTCAAATGCCACTACCCTCGGGAGTATATGGCGGCGCTGCTGACCAGTGTGCTGGACGTCTCCGGGAAGGTGGCGGAGTATATCGGCGAGTGCCGGGAGATGGGGATTCCCCTGCTACCGCCGGATGTGAACGAGTCCGGCCCCGACTTCACCGTGGTGGCGGAGGGGATTCGGTTCGGCCTGGTGGCGGTCAAGGGGATCGGCCGGGGCCTCATCGACCAGATGGTGGCGGAGCGGAAAGAGGGCGGAGCATTCCGTACCTTCCAGGACTTCTGTGACCGGATGTTCGAGCGGGACCTGAACCGGCGGGCCCTGGAGAATCTGATCCGCTGCGGCGCCTTTGACAACATGGGGGCCAAACGGAGCCAGCTGCTCAAGGTGCTGAACCCGGTGATGGACGGCATCGCCGCTGCCCGGAAGAAAAATCTGGAGGGCCAGGTGGATCTGTTCGGCGGCATGGAGCAGGACAAGCATGCCGGTGAGGTGCCTCTGCCCAACCTGCCCGAGTTTACCAAAGCGGAGCTGCTGAACATGGAGCGGGAGACCACCGGCCTCTACCTGTCCGGCCACCCCATGGACGCCTACCGGAGCCAGATTCAGCGGGTTCAGGCCAGCAAGATGGGGGCCATCACCGGAGACTTCGCCCAGGAGACCGGACCGGAGCGCTTTCACGACAACCAGAAGGTGCGTCTGGCGGGGGTGGTCACTGCCGCCAAGACGAAGACCACCCGCAACGATTCCCTAATGGCCTATGTGACACTGGAGGACGACACCGGCTCCATGGAGCTGCTGGTCTTTTCCCGGACGCTGTCCGAGTGCGGCAACTACCTGACTGAGGGGAACGCGGTGATCGCCGAGGGGAAAATCTCCGTTCGGGATGAGAAGGCGCCTCAGCTCCTCTGCGACCGGATTCACCCCCTGGGAGAGGCCGGAGCGCCTGAGCCGGAGCGGGAACTGCCCCGAAAGGGCATCCTGCGGGAGGCCCGGAAAATCTACCTGCGCCTGCCCGCAATGGACCATCCGGCGGTAAAGAAAATTCAACAGATACTGATTCTGTTCCCAGGGAATCAGCAGATGGTCTTTTACTTTGCGGACACCGGCAAACGGTTCGGCGCCCCCTGCCTGATTCACACGTCGCTGATTCGGGAACTGCGGGAGCTGCTGGGAGAGGAGAATGTGGTGATCAAATGAGCGAACACGCAAGCCAGCGGATCCAGGAGACCAAGCACTCTGTATTCCAGCGCATTGCCTGGGTGCTGACCCACCGGCTGTTCTTTGACGTGCTGTTTATCCTGTTGCAAATCGGAGTGTTGGCTGCGATGGTTCTGGTGTTCTCCAACTACTTTGTCTATTTTTACGCCGCCTGCATTGTGCTCACCTTTGCCGCAGTGATCTGGATTATCGCCAGCCGCAACCACCCGGACTACAAAATCGCCTGGATCGTGCCCATTATGACCGTCCCTGTCTTTGGCGGACTGCTCTACCTGCTCTTTGGCGGCAACCGGCTCAGCCAGCGCAGCCGCAATCGGCTGCGGAAGCTGGAGGAGCTCCAGCGCCAGGCCATGGGGGACGGCAGCCAGGTCACGGACATTCTGCCCTCCGGAGATGTCAGCGCGAAGGTCCAGTCCCGATACATCACCAAAGCCAGCCTGTATCCGCCCCACGCCCACACCCAAACGACATATTACCCCTTGGGGGAGGACCTGTTTGCGGGGATGCTGGAGGAGCTGGAACAGGCGGAGCATTACATCTTTCTGCAATACTTTATCATCCAGGAGGGGGAGATGTGGGACGCGATTCTGGAGATCCTGGAGCGGAAGGCGGCGGCGGGCTTGGATGTACGGGTGCTCTATGACGATATCGGCTGTCTGTTCACCCTGCCCAAG
Source organism: Clostridiales bacterium (assembly GCA_003150485.1). Taxonomy (GTDB): domain Bacteria; phylum Bacillota; class Clostridia; order Oscillospirales; family Oscillospiraceae; genus Onthomonas. The sequence continues at coordinate 32,708 of QALX01000009.1, read as the reverse complement.
CACTACGCCCGGACCCTGCGGGAGAAGGGGATTGCCTGCAAGGTATTCAACCCCTTCCGGCCGGTGGTGTCCCTGCGTCTGAACAACCGGGATCACCGGAAAATCTGTGTCATCGACGGCCACACGGCGTTTACCGGCGGAGTCAATCTGTCTGACGAATATATCAACCGGGTGGTGCGCTTCGGCCACTGGAAAGACAGCGGCATCCGGGTGAAGGGGGAGGCGGCGTGGAATCTCACCGTGATGTTTCTGTCCTCCTGGGGGGTGACCGAGGAGGGTGAGGAGGAGTTCAGCCGGTACCGGCCCTCCACCTACCTGGAAGAAGAATTGCCCACCGACGGTCTGGTCCAGCCCTTTATGGACAGCCCCCTGGATGACGAGGCGGTCAGCGCCACCATCTATCTGAATCTGATCACCCGGGCGAACCGGTATATCTATATCACCACCCCCTATCTCATCATCGACCACGCCATGACGGATGCCCTGTGTACGGCGGCGAAATCCGGGGTGGACGTGCGGCTGATCACGCCGCACATTCCGGATAAGCGCCGGATCTTTGAGCTGACCCGGGCCCACTATGGCCCCCTGGTGCAGGCGGGGGTGAAGGTGTACGAGTACCTGCCCGGCTTTATCCACAGCAAGACCTGTGTGGTGGACGACCAGTTCGGCATGGTGGGGACCATCAACCTGGACTACCGCAGCCTGTACCTGCACTTTGAGTGCGGCGTGTGGCTCTACCAATCCCGGTCAGTGGAGACCATTCGGGATGACTTCCTGGCTACCCAGGCCATGAGCCAGCAGGTACAGCTGGCGGAGATCCAGCAGCTGAGCTGGGGGAAACGTCTCTACCGCAGCCTGCTGCGGGTGTTTGCGCCGTTGCTCTGAGCCCCTGCCAAGGGGAAGTGAAACAAGCGCTCCGTTCTCGGCGGGAACGGAGCGCTTGCCTGTTTTTTGATGGTTCAGGATTTGGTTGTTCTGTTTTCCTTCCGCTGTTTTTTCAGCTGGGCAAACCGGGCGGTGCGTTCATCCCGGAGCCGGGCGGCCTGCTCCTTCACCAGCTGGAGAGAAGGGGCGAAGGCGCGGGAGGACAGCTTGGCATAGCGGGCCCGGAACCGGGCGGAGTGGTGGGCGGCCTCCTGGAGGAGATGGGTTTCCTCCAGCTCCAGTTTTGCCAGGGCGGCCTGGAGGCGCACGGTCTGGAGCTTTTGTAGTCCGGCGTCCCGGAGCTGGTTCCGCTGGGTCTCCAGTTCCCGGCGGACCTGTTCCGCCTTGCGCAGGAAGCCCGAGGTCAGGGCCAGGCGGCGGATGGTGAGGGCCGTGTCGGTCAGGGTGACCGACAGCAGGATGGCCGCCAGCACCGTCTGCCACAGGGGAGACAGGAGGTGGAACAGCCGGACGGTGGCCGGATGAATCCAGTAGATGGCGGCGTAAGCGGCCACGCCCCAGTATAGGCAGGTCCCCAGGCAGATGCGCCCCTTCAGGTTAAAGCGGTTCTGGGAGTAGTCCCAGTATTTCATGTGGGTGGTCACCTCCAGCAGCCAGCCCACAAAGTACTCCCAGGCGGACATGGAGACCGTGGCAATCAGGTAAAAGAGGAGGATGTTGTCGGTAAAGTGGCTCAGCCACAGTACCATCATCAGCACTCCGAAGCCGTAGATTGGGCAAATGGGGCCCTTCAGGAATCCGCGGAACACAAAGTGCCGCTCTTTACAGGAGCAATAGATGGTCTCCATCACCCAGCCAAGAAAAGAGTACCAGAGAAAGTAGAGGAAGAGCAGGGGCAGGGGATGGCCCAGCACGGTGACAGCGTAAACGGCCATGGCTCACCTGCTTTCCTCGTCCAGCAGGGTGGAGAGGACCGCGTGATACACCTGCTCGGCCCGGCCCTGGAAGCGCTGGGCCAGCAGCTCCGCCTGGAGCCGGTCGGGCGCGGCCATTTGGAGGGTCATCACGTTGCCGGCGTCGTCATCCAGCACCATCTCCACGGTGTACCGTTCCCGGTTGGGGGTGGGGGTGACGGCGGCACGGATCTGGTCCCGCCGCTTCAGGTCGCGGTTCAGGGCCTGGGTGCTCCGGTCACACTTGGTGCGGACAGAGTAGGGCAGTTCTTTGGCGCAGATGGCGCAGTTGGAGCGGCCCTTGTCCGTGATGCTGAGCAGGCCGTCCTCGCCCTGATTCACGTGGCCGTTTTCTGTCAGTGCTCCCAGGGCGTCGGCGAACTGGAAGTAGTCCATGCCCTCGTCGCACAGGGCAAGGTCGGTCAGCTCCGCCATGGTTACCGGCAGAATCAAACGGTCCAGAATATAGAGGATTAACAGCCGCACATCCAGTGGATTACGGATAAAACCACGTGCCATAGTACTCCCTCCCACGATAAAATCATTATTTTTCAGTATACCTGAAAATAATTGAAATGACAAGAGGGGCCATAGTTCTCCTTGACAGGCAGTAGGGAATTGGATATGATAAACAGCAGAGGAAAAAACGAAATGAAAAACGTTAAAATGGAGAAGTTCAAAATGAAAAAAATCTTGAGTTTATTGCTGGCGGTGGGCCTGTTGCTGGCCCTCTCCGCCTGTACCTTCGGCAGCGGCGAAACCGTCAGCAGCGCGGAGCCGGAGCCCGTGGAGTCCACGGCGGCGGCCTCCTCCACCGGCCTGGATGGGTACCGCAATCCCCTGACTGGCGAGGAGACTGAGACAGACATCTCCCGCAACTGTCCTGTAGGCGTGATGCTGAACAACGTCAAGGAGGCCCTGCCCCAGTCTGGCAACTCCAAGGCGGATATGTTCTACGAAGTGCCCGAGGAGGGCGGCATCACCCGGATCCTGGCCCTGTTCCAGGATGTCACCGGGGTGGGCCAGATCGGCACTGTCCGCAGCACCCGGCCCTATTTTGTCCGGCTGGCGGTGGGCCAGGACGCCCTGCTGACCCACTGCGGCGGCAGCAACCAGGCCTATGTCATCATCAAAAAGTACATGGAGAAGGCGGACTTCAACGATATTGACTGTCTGAACCACGGCACCAATTGCGCCTACAGCTACTTTAAGCGCAGCGAGGCCCGGCTGAACGCCGGTTTTGCCCTGGAAAACACCATGTATATCCACTCGGACAACATCCAGGCCTTCCTGGAGAAGAACAAGGACACCATCCGCACCACCCACAAGCCGGACTACGCCCCGGCCCAGCAGTTTGTGGAGGACGGCACGCCTGCCCAGGGCAGCTCCGCCAAGTCCATCGACGTGGTTATGTCCCAGTACAAGCATACCCTGTTCGACTATGACGAGAGCACCGGATCCTATGGCGTCACCGAATTTGGCTCCCCTTACATTGACGAGGTCACCGGGGAACAGATCCATGTGGAAAACGTAGTGGTGCTCCTGACCGATATCTCTGTAAACGAGCAGTCCAAGCTGGGCCACCTGTCTGTGGTACTCACCGGCACCGGCACCGGCTACTACGCCTGCGGCGGCAAATTTATCCCCATTACCTGGGAGAAGAAGTCCGTAGAGGATCAGCAGCGGTTCTATGACCAGGACGGCAACCAGATCAAGTTCGGCATCGGCAAGACCTATATCTGTGTGGTGGACAAGGCGCGGAACATCACCATGGACGAAGTGGTCCAGCCCAAGCCCGCGGACGCCAATGAGGCGGACACCCAGGTGGATTCCATGGCCCAGGTCAACTGATGAAACCAACCCTCAAACAGCATATACGGTAAAACGAGCCCGGCATCCTGAGGGATGCCGGGCTGTTTTTTTAGTGTGAGCACTGTTTTTGGAGTAGGAGTAGAAGATGTAAAAAACGCTTTTTAAGATGGTATATTCTGTGACAATGTTGAATGTGGTGCGGGATAGGTGGCTTTCAAGTTTCGTCTGCCAGCGCGATGCCGTAGTTAATCACACCGTTATAGGTGCCCGGCTCCACGGAGCTGTAGTTCAGTACTGCGATGCGGCGGGTCTGGGTGCCGTGGTTGCTGCCGGTCCAGTCGACAATTTCGTCGCCGATGTTGTAGCGGCCGCCGGACATACGGTCGGAGTAGTAAATTTCATAGGACGCTTCGTTCAGATTCTTGCTGTCCCAGACGGCGAACTTGTTCAGGGTTCCGGGATAACCGGCGCTCTCGATGGTGACGGAGACCTTTTTGCCATCGGGGATAAAGGCTTCATCGTTTTCTAGCGTCAGGGTGTACTTCAGATCTTGAGCGGTGGCGGCCAGTTCCACTGTAGCGGGGATGTCCACGGCGAAGGAGGGGACGACTGCCTCGGTCTTCTCCAGGACGACCTTCTGCTGTACGTCGGCGGAAGGGGCGTTGATGTTGACATCTGCCGCCAGTGCGGTTGCGGATGTGAGGGCGGTGGCGGCGATAACCAGTCCGGACACAGCCAGGGTTTTGTACCGTCTCAGTTTCATTGTTGATGTACCTCCTTTAAATGTCTTTTGTTGCCTTGTTGTCAGTTCTATATCCATCAATCCCAAGCTGGGAAGAATGGCCGTTCAGGTCACATGAAGCTGCACTTTGACGCTGCCGCCGTTCATCGGCTCCTGATCGTCCAGGGAACGGGTGCTGATCTGGATGTACAAGGTGTAATCGCCCTGGTTCAGAGCGGCGGGAAGGCTGACGCCCTCCAAGGCCTTGCCGGGTTCTACCCAGTCGCTGGACAGGAGTGCCTCCTGGGAACCGTCCATAGTGACTTTAAACTGGAACAGGCAGGGGTTTCCCTCCGGATTGGTCAGAACGATGGGCACCACCTGATCGCTCTGCTGGATGGTGATGTCGGGATAACCGGGGAAGCGGATGCTCAGGGGGTCTGCGGCCTCCGTATCCTCCGACTGGAAGTCCACTGCGTTTTTATCCAGTACCACTCCGCTGTTGGAGTCGGACGCAGTCTGACCGGATCGGCCGAAAAACACGGCACAGAACAGACCGGCAACTACAACAAGCAGTACCACTGCAAGGCCGATGCGCTTTTTTTTCGTCATTGGAATCGCCTTCCTTTTCGTCGCCTCCATTGTATGGCCTGGGCTGGCGGCCTTCCATCAGAAAACGGTAAAGAGTGTGTTAAATCGCCGTAAAGCCTGGGACAAAGGAAACGAATGCCCCAGATCCCTCAAGTTCCGCCGGTTGAATTTGGTAGGATTGCCGTTGACAAAGGGAGTCGAAGCTGGTATGATGATTTTGGATTGTATAACTGACGGAAGTGGAGTGAACCACAGGGAGTACGATCCGGCGGCCGTCTCGTGCGGCTGTCACAAGTTGATTTGGGATTGTCCCGGATCAATGTGCCGACCGTCTGGGCCATAAAGTAAGGGGTCTGGATGTTCGGCGCTTTTTTTGCCCTGCAATCATTCAGATACTGTGTATATTTATATGTTAGAAAGGAAGATTTGCACATGAAAACTGACATTGAGATTGCTCAGAGCACAGAGATGCTTCCCGTTGGCCAGGTGGCGGAAAAGGCCGGCATTGACGAAAATCTGTTGGAATACTACGGCAAGGTGAAGGCGAAGATCGACATCCGCCCCCTCCAGGACGCCCCCAGAAAAGCCAAGCTGATCCTGGTCACTGCCATCAACCCCACTCCTGCCGGCGAGGGCAAGACCACCACCAGCGTAGGTCTGGCCGACGCCATGGCGAAACTGAACAAAAATACCATGCTCTGTCTCCGTGAGCCCTCCCTGGGCCCGGTGTTTGGCGTCAAGGGCGGTGCGGCTGGCGGCGGCTACGCCCAGGTCATCCCCATGGAGGACATCAACCTTCATTTCACTGGCGACTTCCACGCCATCGGCGCGGCCAACAACCTGCTGGCTGCGATGCTGGACAACCACATCCAGCAGGGTAACGCGCTGGACATCGACGTGAAGAATATCACCTGGCGGCGCTGTGTGGATATGAACGACCGTCAGCTCCGCAACGTCATCGACGGCATCGGCGGCCGGATGCAGGGCGTTCCCCGGGAGGACGGCTTCGACATCACCGTGGCCTCTGAGATCATGGCAGTGCTCTGCTTGTCCTCTGACCTGATGGATCTGAAGCAGCGGCTGGCCCGGATCATTGTGGGCTATAACCGGGCGGGCAAGCCGGTTACCGCCCACGACCTTAAGGCCGAGGGCGCCATGACCGTCCTGCTCAAGGATGCCATCAAGCCCAACCTGGTCCAGACCCTGGAGCACAACCCCGCCATCGTCCACGGCGGTCCCTTCGCTAATATCGCCCACGGCTGCAACTCCATCTCCGCCACCGACGCGGCCATGAAGCTGGCGGATTACGTGGTCACTGAGGCGGGCTTCGGCGCCGATCTGGGTGCGGAAAAGTTCCTGGATATCAAGTGCCGTGCCGCAGGCTTTGACCCCAGCGCAGTCGTGATCGTGGCTACTGTAAAGGCTCTCAAGTACAACGGCGGCGTGCCCAAGAGTGAGCTGGGTGCAGAGAATCTGGAAGCACTGGAAAAGGGCCTGCCGAACCTGCTCAAGCATGTGGAAAATATCACACAGGTCTTTGGCCTGCCCGCAGTGGTGGCCATCAACCGCTTCACCCAGGACACCGACGCGGAGCTGGATATGATCCGCGAGAAGTGCAGGGAGCTGGGCGTCAACGTGGCCATGAGCGAAGTGTGGGAAAAGGGCGGCGACGGTGGCCTGGAGCTGGCCGAGGAAGTGCTGCGCCTGTGCGAGCTGCCCCACCAGTTCCGGTTCAGCTATGAGCTGGACCAGCCCATCAAGGTCAAAATCAAGGAGATCGTTCAGAAGGTCTATGGCGGCGACGATGTGATCTACTCCAGCGACGCGGAAAAATCCATTGCCAAACTGGAAGAACTGGGCTATGGCGGCCTGCCCATCTGCGTGGCCAAGACCCAGTATTCCCTGACCGACGATCCCGCTAAGCTGGGCCGTCCCCAGGGCTTCACCGTCTCTGTCAGCAAGGTGAAGGTGTCTGCTGGCGCCGGTTTTATCGTGGTTCAGACCGGCGACATTATGACCATGCCCGGACTGCCCAAGGTGCCCGCCGCGGAGCGGATTGACATTGACGCAGACGGCGTAATCACGGGTCTGTTTTAATTTCATTTTTAAAAATCCCTGTAGTGCACGGCTGTGCGCTACAGGGATTTCTCTGCTCTGGGTCACAGAAACGGACACAGTTTCCCGGAAAACCACATAAAACATGAAGAGAGAATTAAATTTAGTTAAAACCCAACAGGAAGCCCTTGTCTTATCCCCCCAAAGCAGGTAAAATACAGACATCAAGGGTAAACAAAGTGTCATGGATAGGAGGTACTAGAATATGGCATTCAATTTTGATGATTTAAAAAAGAAAACGGAAGGCCTGGCCCAAAAAGGCGCCGACTGGGCGCAGCTGGGTGTGAACAAGGCGACTCAGGTGGCCAACATTGCCAAGCTGAAGGCGGCAAACCTGGGCGAGGAGGAGACCATCCGCAAAGCCTATACCGAACTGGGGAAACGCTATTACATGGCATACGGCGCCGCGCCCAGCGTGGAATTTGCCGACGTTATCCAGCAGATTGAGGAGGCCAAAGCCAACATCCTGGGCAACAATGCGAAAATCGCCGATCTGAAGGCGAAGGAGGATATGCCCAGCGAGGACATTGTCTTTGAGATGAATGTGGATGATCTGCCTACAGAGCCTGCGGCGGAGCCCCAGAAGGCTAAGCCGGAGCAGCCCGTCCCGGAGGCGGAAGAGGAAACCGTCGAAGAACTGAAATTTGACGACTGATACAGTATAAAAAACCTGTCTGCGAAAGCAGACAGGTTTTTTATACTTATATAGAAACGATTAAATGACACGGCGCACTGCCAGGATCTTCTTATAGTTGACGCTGCAGTAGGTGATGCCGTACTTTTTACCCAGTGCGCTGAGCAGCTTGCCGCCGCCAGCGTAGATGCCCACATGGCCGCTGTAGCAGACAATGTCGCCGACGCGCATGTCGGAGGTGCTGACTCCTCTGCCCACGCCGCGGTCAGCGGAGGAGCTGTGAGGCAGACTCTTGCCGAAGTGTGCGAACACGCTCTGGACAAAGCCGGAGCAGTCGCAGCCGTTGGTCAGGCTGGTGCCGCCCCATTTGTAGGGGTTGCCCACAAATCTCTGGGCATAGGCTAGAACAGCGGAACCGCTGCCGGAGCTGGAGCTACTACTGCTGTTGGAAGAAGAGCTGGATGTAGACTTCTTCGTAGAGCTGGAGCTGCTGCTGGAAGAGGCGCTGCTGGAGCTGGAAGAAGAGGAACTGGATTCTGTTTCGGTTTCCGTTTCCGTCCGGATGACCGTTGCGGGACCATTGCTCTTGCTGGTGTAGGAGGCATTAATATAACCCTTCTGAGTGCCGTAAATGACCTTGTACCAGCCGTCCTTCATGCCGGAGACGGCAACCACAGTGCCCTCGGGGATGCTGCAAAGCAACTGTGCGTCCATAGAGGACTTGGTGCGCAGCGCCAGAGAAGAGGCGGTGATCTTGGCGAAGTCGGGGTAAGCCTTGAAACCGGCGGACGTGGTGGAGGAGACGTAGTCACCGCACACATAGCCCGTCGTGCCGTCGTACTCGACCCTATACCAGCTGCCGATGGAGTCCTTGACGCTCAGCAGAGTGCCGTAGGGGACGATGTCCAGCTGCTTGTAGTCGGTGCCGGCGCCGGAGCGCAGCTTCAGAGAAGTGGAAGTCACCTGAATGTAACCGGTGGAAGTGGTTTCGCTGGTAGAAACATATTCCGCCTTGACATAGCCGTTCAGGCCGTTAAAGGTGACGCCATACCAGCCCTTTTTGCTGCTGCTGATCTGGAAGGTATCGCCCTGCTTCAGGTTGGTAACGATGGAGGAGTCGGTACCTCTGGAGGCGCGCAGGTGCAGGGTGTCCACCGTGACGGTGCCATAGCCCTTGCTCTTGTCGGTGGCCTCAGAGGCGACACAGCTGCCGTCCACATAGCCGATCTGCTGATCGTATTCTACCTGGTACCAGTCACCCAGAACGGCCAGGATGGAGACCTTGCTCTTTTCCGGGATCACTGCCAGCATGTCAGAGGAGCTGTCAGCAGCGGTGCGCAGGACTGCAGTGGAAGTGTTGATGGTGCCGGTGGAGATACTCTTCACCTTGATATACTTGCCAACCATGTAACCCTTGTGGGTACCCTTGGAATCCTTGTAGCGGACCTGATACCAGCCGTCGGCGTCCATGGAGCCGGACAAAGTGACGGTTCTGCCTGCGGGCACCTTGCAGACAACGTCTGCCTTGGTGCTCTTTGCTGACCGGATGTAGATGAAGTCCCGCTTGGTCTTGACCACGCCGGTGAGCTTGGAGGCGGTGTTATTGTCCGCATCTACGTACTCTTCCCGCATGTAGCCGTTGTAGGTCTTACCCAGGTTGTCGGTGTAGCTGACCTGATACCAGCCCTCCGAGTCTGCGTCGGCGACCACGTCAAGGACTTCGCCGATGGGCACCTTATAGACGATCTCAGCGTCAGTGCTCTTCTCAGCGCGGATGTTGACGATAGTGTTGGTCTTTTTTACTGCGGAAACAGTTGCTGCGGTAGTAGGCGTCGTTGTAACAGCGGTTTCTACGTACCGGCTCAGCATATAGCCGGAGTAAACAGTATTGTTCTTGTCGGTGTAACGCACCTGATACCAGCCAGTAGAGTCCTTGTCGGCCAGAACCTCAATGGATTTGCCTACGGGAACCTTGCAGAGGACGGAAGCGTCTTTGCTGTTGTCTGCCCGCATGTTGATAGCGGTGTATTTTTTTCCGCCGTCAATAACGGTGCCGGTGCCCAAGGCAACATCGGACGTGTCGGCCGCAGCCTTCTGGGTGTCCTCGGTGGTGTCAGCGGCCTGCTCAGTTTTGGCTGCGCTGGCCTTGGCGGTGTTCTTCTCCGTCTTTTTCTTTGCTGCCTTTTGGGTCTTTTTGGTCTTGGCGGAGTCAGAAGTCTTGATAAATTCAGCGGAGACGTAGCCGGTGTGGGAACCTTCATCGTCGGTATAGGTGATCTTCAGCCAGCCATCGTTCTCGCTGTCCAGAATGGAGACTTTGTCGCCCTTTGCCAGCATGCCCAGCGGGTCAGAAGAAGTGCTGGCGCTCCGGCGCAGCCGGACGCAGTCATCGGTAACGGTGCCGACGTCCGCGGCAAGGGCCATGGAACTTAGACTTGCAGTGAAAGAAGCAAGTAAAACAAGTGATGTGATTTTTTTAGTCAGTCGTCGCATTTAAAACCTCCGTGATTTCTAACTGTATCGGGGAAAAGGACGAACAGTTTTTAATTGTTTGCCAGAGCCCGGTCCAGCCAGACTGCACTCAGGTCCATCGCAGCGTACAGACTATTTTTTTCACTTTTCCGCACCACGCGATCTCTGGATTTCAAGTCAGGATCGGTGAGCTGCAACTGCACAGAAACTTTGGTGGCCAGGTTCAAGTCATCCAGCACGGCGGAGTCATGGATCTGCAGCATAATGATATATTTCTCAGCCATACTGCCGTAGTAGATGATATTATCCTTTCTGCGCAGGGGATGACCCTTATAAGTGAGCGGGATGCTTTTTACATCAGCCAATACGGAGCACCTCCTTCCGAATAGATTGTAACCAAATTGTAACACATTGTTGTCTGGATGTCAATCTTTTATCCGCAACCTTTTGGTGTAAACCGGATTAAGAGGGGAGAAAAGTAAACAAAAAACGCCCTCCCGATGGGAAAGACGTTGTAGAAAATGCCAAAAGCAACAAAAAAGTAACAATTTCCAATCGAAAAATGTCAAACATTTAGGTAATAGCGCACCAATTCCTGGAGCAGCTCGTCCCGGTCCAGTTTCCGGATCAGCGTGCGCGCATTATTGAAATTTGTAATATAAGTAGGGTCCTCGGAGAGGATGTACCCTACAATTTGATTGATGGGGTTATACCCCTTTTTCTGAAGGGAAGCGTACACTTCCGTGAGGATTTCGCGGGTTTCCCATTCATCGACATCCGAGATGTCAAAACGACGTGTGTAATCAGACATAAACAAACCTCCTGCGCAGGAAAAAAACAGGGGAAAATGTAACAAATACAACTAAACTAACTCAAATTATAACCGAAATGAAACAGCTTGTAAAGAGGGTAGCGGGAAAAACATTCCCGGCAGGAATGGGTCCCGCCGGGAATGGGCGCTGGAAAAGCGGAGGGGAAACGGGAGAAAGTCAGCGGAGCACGGCGCCCAGCTCTTCCTGCAGCAGGGCGAGGACGGCCTTCACGTCACTGTCAGCTTCTGCGTCGGTGAGGGTGTGGTCCTCGTGGCGGAGTTTTAGGGCGAAGGCCACGCTCTTTTTGTCCTCGGGAATGGGCTTGCCGGTGTAGATGTCGAAGAGCTGGATCTCCTGGATCAGCCCGTGGCCGCCACGGCGGATGCAGTCCTCCAGGTCGGAGACCGGGATGCCCCGGTCACAGACCACGGCGATGTCCCGTTCCACAGCGGGGAACTTGGGCAGGGGACGATAGCGGACGGCTGTGGGCCGGGCCCGCAGCAGGGCGTCGAAGTCGATTTCCGCTGCGAACATGGGCTGCTCCACGTCGTAGTTTTTGCACACCAGGGGGTGAATCTGGCCCATAACGCCCACTACGGTGCTGTCGATAGAGAGGACAGCGCAGCGCCCCGGGTGATAGGAGGGGTTGCGGCGGGCGGCAGTGTACTTGACGCCCTGGATGTGGAAGGAGTCAAAGATAGTCTCCACAGCACCCTTGAACTGGAAGAAGTCCAGATCGCCGCCGTAGCCGCCCAGGGAGATGAACTGCTTTTCGTCACACAGATCCTGACCCTCCAAGGGCAGATACACCTTTGCCACCTCGTACACCTTTGCGGAGGGGTTTCGATGGCTGTTGTTCCGTGCAAGGGTCTCCAGCAGGGAGGGCAGGGCAGTGGTGCGCATAATGGAGGTCTCCTCGCCCAGGGGGTTCAGAATGGCAATGCTGCGGCGGCGGGGGTCGTTCTCCGGCAGCCGGATCTTATTATAGTAGGCCGGGGCGATGAAGGAGTAGGTGAGGATCTCGTTGTACCCCAGACCGCGGCACACCTCGCCCACCTGACGCTCCGCCTTCTGGCGGTCGGTGAGGCCGCCCCGGGTGGTGTCGCCCCGCATGAGGGTGGTGGGCAGGTTGTTGTAGCCCACGAACCGGGCCACTTCTTCGGCCAGATCGGAGTAGTGGGACACGTCGCCCCGCCAGGAGGGCACCACCAGCATGTCGTCCTCCAGGAGGAGGAAGCCCAGGTCGGTGAGGATCTTCACCATTTCCTCCCGGCTCACGTCGGTGCCCAGGAGGGCATTGATCTTATCCGGTTCCAGCTGGACCATGGTGGGGGTGAAGTCCTTGGCCACCACGTCCAGGACGCCGTCCACCACTTCGCCGCACTCCAGCAGTTCCACCAGCTCGCAGGCCCGCTCCACGGCGGGGAGGGTGTTCATGGGGTCCAGACCCTTCTCATAGCGGCCGGAGGCCTCGGTGCGCATCCCCAGGGCCATGGCGGTCTTGCGGATGGAGACGCCGTTGAAGTTGGCGGACTCGAAGAAGACATCCGCGGTCTGTTCCGTGATCTCCGAGTTGGCGCCGCCCATGACGCCGGCCACGGCGACAGGCTTCTTCTCGTCGGCGATGACCAGCATGGATTCGCTCAGGGCACGGGCGGTGCCGTCCAGGGTCTCCACGGTCTCGCCGGGGCGGGCCAGACGGACGATCAGCTTGTTGCCCTCCACGCAGGAGAAGTCAAAGGAATGCATGGGCTGGCCGTATTCCAGCATGACATAGTTGGTAATGTCCACGATATTGTTGATGGGGCGGACGCCGGAGGCACGGAGCCGCTCCCGCATCCAGCGGGGGCTGGGACCGATCTTGACGTTTTTCACCAGACGGCCGGTGTACCGGGGGCACAGGTCGGCCTCCTTGATGATCACGTCGGCGTAGTCCATGATGACGTCCTTGCCGCTGCCCTTGACCACCGGCTCGTGGAGGGTCAGGGGCTTCTGGAAGGTCACCGCGGCCTCCCGGGCCAGACCGATAACGGACAGGCAGTCGGGCCGGTTGGGGGTGATCTCAAATTCCACCACGTGGTCGTCCAGACCCAGGACGGTGGGGATGTCATCGCCGGGATTGCAGTCCTCGTTGAGGATGAAGATGCCGTCGGTGATACAGTGGGGGAACTCCTTGGGCTGGGCATGGAGATCCTCCGGGGTGAGGATGACGCCGCTCTCGCTGTGGATGGGCACCAAATCGCCCTCGTGGATGTTCTGGCAGTCGGTGTTGACCTCCAGGGTCTCCGGACCGATGTCCACGACGCAGCGGAACATTTTATAGGCGATGGTGGAGATGGCGGTCACTCGGCCCGCCACCACCTTGCCGAAAATGGGGTGGCCCGGCTCGATGACCTCGGGGAAGGGAGAGGTTTCCCCCTTGAGCACGTGGTAGTCCCCCAGAATGGCGGCGGCCTTGATGGCGCCGTAGGGGAAGTCCCGCTCGTCTACGGCCAGCTCCGCCAGGGAGCACAGCATTCCATAGGAGGAGATCCCCCGGAGCTTACCCTTGGTGATCTTCACGCCGCCGGGGAGCAGGCTCTTGTGCTTGGCCACCGGGACCAGGTCGCCCACATGGACGTTCCAGGCGCCGGTGCAGATCTGAACGGCGGTCTCCTCGCCCACGTCCATCTGGGTGACCCACATGTGGTCGCTGTCCGGATGGCGCTCCATAGCCAGGATGCGGCCCACCACTACATTTTTAAACTGCGCGCCGTGATCCTCGTAGGTCTCCACCTTGGAGCCGGAGAGGGTCATTGCCTCAGAAAAATCTCTGTCGTTGACTGCGCTGACCGGTACGTCTACAAATTCTGTCAGCCATTTACGGGATAGATCCATACGTTACACACTCCTCTCTCAGAACTGTTCCAGGAACCGGACGTCGTTTTCGAAGCAGAGCTTCAGGTTGTTGAAGCCGAACCGGTTCATCGCCAGCCGCTCCAGGCCCATGCCGAAGGCCCAGCCGGAATAGACTTCGGTGTCGATGCCGCAGCCTTCCAGGACCCGGGGATGGATCATGCCGGCGCCCAGGATCTCAATCCAGCCCTCGCCCTTGCAGACGCTGCATCCCTTGCCCTTGCAGGCGAAGCACTGGACGTCCACCTCACAGGAGGGCTCGGTGAAGGGGAAGTGGTGGGGACGGAAACGGGTGACCGCTTCGGGGCCGTAGAGGCTCTTGACCACCTCGTTGAGGGTGCCTTTCAGGTCGGCCATGGTGACGCCCTTGTCTACCACCATGCCCTCCAGCTGGTGGAACATGGGGGAATGAGTGGCGTCGGCCTCGTCCTTCCGGTACACGCGGCCGGGGGCGATGATACGGATGGGGGGCTCCTGGCTCTCCATGACCCGGATCTGCATGGGGGAGGTCTGGGTGCGCAGGAGCAGAGAGGAGTCCTCTCTCAGGTAGAAGGTGTCCGACCACTCCCGGGCGGGGTGGCCTTCGTCGGTATTCAGCCGGGTGAAGTTGTACTCTGCCAGCTCCACCTCGGGGCCCTCGGCCACGGTGAAGCCCATGCCAAGGAAAATGTCCTTCATCTCGTCAATGACGGCGGTGATGGGGTGCTTGTGACCCAGGGGCGTTTTCGTCCCGGGAATGGACACGTCCAGGGTTTCCGCGGCCAGCTGTTCCTCCAGGGCCTTTTCCGCCAGGGTGGTGTTCTGGGCGGCGATGGCCTGGGTCAGAGTTTCCCGGACCTCGTTGGCGATCTGGCCGATCACCGGGCGTTCCTCCGCGGACAATTTCCCCATCTGCTTCAGAACGGCGGTCAGCTCGCCCTTCTTGCCCAGATATTTGACCCGGACGCCATCCAGGGCGGCGGTGTTCTCACTGCCGGCGATGGCGGCCAGGGCCTCTGACTTGATTTTCGCCAGTTGTTCTCTCATAAACGGTAAGCTCCTCTCAAGCGTAATCAATATAAATCATATGGTATCCGGCGCAAAACGGGGGACGCCCCCGGCAGGGGAGGGGGGAGGGGGCCAAAAAGCAAAAGAAAAGCCCCTCATCCCAATCAACAGGACGAAAGGACACCCTTCCGCGGTACCACCCGCATTTATGCGACCGAAACGCATACACTCTCATGAACCCGGTAACGGAGGTCAAAACCGGCCGCGTATTTCCCCGCGGCAGCTCCCGGGCGAACCAGACGCGGTATACCGTCCCCGCTCTCAGCCGGTGACAGGGACTCTCTTGGGCACGCCGGAACCGTCATCTTCCCATTCGCAGCAATTTAACAAGTAACTTATATCATAAATGCCTAAAAAGCGCAAGGGAAAATTGAAATTTCCACGGGAAGCTGGTAAAATAGAGCAATAGCACACAGTAGCGCGTCATAATCTCTGGAATTGGCGCGGCGAAAGGGGGAACTACCATGCGTACAGGCACAGCGGAACAGCTGCGCTGGCTGGATCAGACCACCATCAACGGAGACCTCAACACCGGCCTGCGCCTGATGGAGCGGGCGGCCAGCGGAATGACTGAGGCGGCCCTGGAATGCCTGGACCGGCCGGAGGGGGCCACGGCGGTGGCGTTCTGCGGGCCCGGAAACAACGGCGGCGACGGCGTGGCCTGCGCCCGGATGCTGAAGGAGGCCGGTGTGGAGGTGCGGGCATTCCTGGTGGGAGACCGGACCAAAATGACGCCGGACACCCGGGAAAACGAGGTGCGGCTGAATACCTGCGGCGTCCAGCTGGAGGCCTTCGATCCCAACAGTGAACAGCAGAAACGCTTTACAGAGGGGGCAGATCTCCTCATTGACGCCATCTTTGGCATCGGACTGCACAGGCCCCTGGAGGGTCCGGCAGCCCAGGCGGTGGAATGGCTCAATCAGGCCACAGGCACTGTTATTGCAGCGGATATTCCCTCTGGAATCGAGGCGAATACCGGCCGCAAGCTGGGCAGCGCGGTGTGCGCGGACGTTACAGTTACCTTTACCCTGGCCAAGCCGGGCCATATCATCGGGGCCGGCGGCCTCTGTACAGGAAAACTGCTTGTCAGGGGGATTGGGCTGGACCCGGCTTTGGTGGACTCCCTGGAGTACCCGGTGACCATGCTGGAGGAGGCTTGCGTGAGGGATTTGCTGCCGGTCCGCCCCAGGGACGGGCACAAGGGCGTGTTTGGCAAGGTGTTCATTCTGGGCGGGTGCCGGGACTACATCGGCGCCCCCATTATGGCCTCCCACACCGCCGTGCGCAGCGGCGCCGGCCTGGTATTTGTAGGGGTCCCTGAGGCCATCTACACTGTCACCGCCATCAAGTGTATGGAGGAGATGCCGGTGGCACTGCCGGAGCGGCAGGGGGCGTTGGCTGCGGAGGCAGCGGATCAGGTGCTGGAACGTCTGGAGGAGATGCAGGCGGCTTTGATTGGCCCCGGCCTTGGAAAAGCCCCCGGCGTCCAGCAGGCGGTCCGGACCATTCTGCGGGAGGCCCGCTGTCCCATTGTCCTGGATGCAGACGGCATAAACGCCATCGGAAATCATATAGATGTGTTGGACAGCCGTGACAGCCCCACCATTCTGACGCCCCACGACGGGGAGTTCCGGAACCTGACCGGCAGCTGGTCGGGAGAGGATCGCCTGAGCACTGCGCTGGCCTTTGCCAAAGCCCACCACTGTGTCCTGGTGATGAAGGGACACCGCACCATTGTGGCAGGCCCGGACGGACGGGCGTATCTGAACACCACCGGCAATGACGGCATGGCGAAGGGCGGCAGCGGCGATGTGCTGGGCGGCCTGATTGTCTCCCTGCTGGGCCAGGGGATGACGCCGTTGGAAGCGGCGGCGGCGGCCGTCTGGATTCACGGCCGGGCCGGGGATCAGATGGCCCAGCGGTATGGACGCCGCGGAATGTGCAGCACAGATGTGCTGACAGAGGGAATCCCCGCTGTGCTGAAAGGGCTGGAATAGACGTTGAGGGGGAATTCCATGGAGGTAAGACCAGGACAGGGATTGCTGACGCTGACGATGGCCGGAGCACTGCTGCTCACCGGCTGCTCCGGCGGTGAAAGCGCTGGGGACCGATTGCAGGCGGTGCAGGCGGCCTATGGCCGGCTGAAGCAGTTCTCCGCCCAGGCGGAGGTCACCGCCGACTATGGGGAGCGCGTGTACGGCTACAATGTGGCCATTGAGGGCAACCTGGACGCCGGCGCCATGACGGTGACGGAGCCGGAAAACATTGCTGGTACCGTGCTCACCTGGACGGACGGCGAGACCGAGTTGGAGTACGATGGCGCGGAGCTGGATACCGGCGCCCTGTCAGGGAGTGGTCTCTCTCCGGCGGACGCCATGCCCGCTGTGCTGAAGGCCTGCAAAAGCGGCGCGGCGGTGGACTGCTGCTCCGATACCCTGGACGAACAGGAGGTGCTCTACGCCACACTAGACCCGGGAAACCAGGATGGATGTCAGATTTTCTGCTGGTTCCAACCAGAGAGCTACGCACTGTCCCGGGCGGAGATCGCTCAGGACGGGCAGGTGGTAATTACCCTCAGCTTTACGGAATTCTCCTTCCAGACCACAGAGGAAACAGAGACAAAATAGCACATAAATTGCAAAAGATGATATAAAAGGAAGCGAAAAAGATGACAAGAGAGACAAAAAGAACCTGGGCGGAAATCCACCTGGACCGGCTGGCCCACAACTACCACGAACTGCGCAAGCGCGCGCCGGAGTGTAAATTTGTCGGACTGGTGAAGGCCAACGCCTACGGCCACGGGGCAGTGCCGGTGGCCAAGGAGCTGGAGAAACTGGGGGCAGATTACCTGGCAGTGGCCTGCCTGGATGAGGCGCTGGAGCTCCGGGAGGCTGGCGTAAGCACTCCCGTTATCATCCTGGGGTATACGCCGGTGGAGTACACCAAGGAGCTCATCGACCACCAGATTACCCAGACAGTCTATGATTTGGAACTGGCCAAAGGCTTTTCTGAGGCGGCTGTGGCCATGGGGAAACAGCTGCGCTGCCACCTGAAGGCCGATACCGGCATGAGTCGTCTGGGCGTTCTCTGTACCAGGGAGACCATGACCGCGGCGGCAGAGGAGCTGGAGGCCATGTACCGGCTGCCCGGCCTGGAGGTGGAAGGGCTGTTCCAGCACTTTGCCGATGCGGACACCTGTCCAGAGTACTCTCTGATGCAGATTGAGCGCTACCAGGCCATTCTCAAGGCGTTGGAGGATCGGGGCTGCACCTTCCGGCTGCGCCACTGCTGCGCTGGAGCCGCCACCTTGAATTATCCGCAGGCCCACTATGATATGATTCGCCCGGGAATTCCCCTCTATGGCTATGTGCCCGACCACGCCTGTGACGGGATGATCGATCTGCAGCCGGTGATGGAGGTCAAGAGCCGGATTGCGTCAGTGAAAAAGCTGCCTGCCGGTACCTGCATCTCCTATGGCCGTACTTATACTCTAGAGCGGGACAGCGTGGTGGCCGCCGTGCCCATCGGCTACGCAGATGGACTGAACCGGCTGCTCTCCAACAGCCAGGAATTTGTGCTGCAAGGACAGCGGGTCCGTCAGATTGGCCGCGTCTGTATGGATATGTGCATGATCGACGTCACCGACCTGCCCGGCGTAAAAATTGGCGACGTGGTGACGATCTTCGGGGCGGAGGGGCTGCTCCAGGAGAAGGCGGACACTGTAGGCACCATCACCTATGAGATGTTGTGCGCGGTGGCGCCTCGGGTACCTCGGATTTACGTAAAATAAGCTTGTCTATGTCCATATGAAGCGGTCCGGTTCTGCCGGGCCGCTTTTTTTCGGCGGAAGGGCCCGGTGGGGGAGGGGAGCGGTGACACCAGGTCGAATGCTGTCACATAGGATAGTGCGGGGCATGGCGGCAGAGAATCCGAAAGCGATGGTATAAATTTCTCTGACCGGTGGGAAAATAAACTTGACCTGCACCGGTATGCGCCGGCGGGGGTACTATAGAACCGCGGAGTGTGAAATTGTGGATACCAGTGTCAGACGAGGAGATATTTTTTATGCCGACCTGAGCCCAGTCGTGGGCAGCGAGCAGGGCGGAGTCCGGCCGGTCCTGATCATACAGAACGATATGGGCAACCGGCACAGCCCCACCGTGATCGCAGCGGCGATCACGTCACAGCTAAACAAAGCGAAGCTTCCCACCCATATTGAACTGCTGGACCCTCACTGCGGACTGACCAAAGATTCCGTAGTGCTGCTGGAGCAGATCCGAACCCTGGACAAAAAAAGATTACGGGAACGGATGGGGCGCCTGGATGAGGAGATGATGGAGCAGGTTGATACCGCCATCGCAGTCAGCTTCGGGCTGCGCTCCCGCGCAAAAGAGGTCTGAAAAACAGGAATGCCTTTTGGGCATTCCTGTTTCTTTTGTGCGGAAATCAGCGGTTTTTAGTGTTGTTATCGGTGGTAGTTGTATTGTCGGTTACTGCGTCAGCGGCACCCTTCACCGTGTCGGCAGCACCCTCTACTACGTCGTCCGCGGCGTCGGTGACATTGTCGGCGGCGCTTTTGACATCATCGGTCACCCGGTCAGTGGCGCTGTCGGCTGCGTCCGTGGTGTCGTTGGTAGTAGTGGTGGTGTCTTTCTTCGTGGTGGTGTTGTTGTCCTTGGCCGTGTTGTTGTCGTTGGTGCTGACAGAGCCGTCGGTGTCGGCGCTGTAGTCGCCTACATCACTGGCAGGAGTGTTGGTGGCTGTGTCGTTGTCGGTGGCAGTTTTGTTGCTGGTACAGCCAGCGACTGCCATGGACAGAACCAGCATAACAGCGATTAAAGTACTTCTCATCGTGATTCCTCCATTCGATATCCTGTCTGTGTTCAGACACACTCAGTATACTCACTTTTCGGCGAAATACCCTCGAAAATACTGGAATTTGCTGGCAATCACACGCCGAAGTATGGATGGTGAAGGATGCGAATAGGACTTGCTTTTTGGGGAAGAATATGATATAACTTTAAATAGGAATAGTTACTGTTTAGAGGTGAAATATGATTCAGCGTCGTTACTCACGTCAGCGGGAGCTGATTTATAACTGTCTGTTGGAGACCAAGGAGCATCCTACGGCGGAGATGGTGTATCAATGGCTGCTGCCGGACAATCCGAATCTGAGCCGGGGCACTGTGTACCGCAATTTGAAGCTCCTTGCGGAGGACGGACTGCTGATGCGAATGCACTTCCCGGTGGAGCGCTATGATGCCTGCACACGGCAGCACCCTCATTTCTGCTGCCGTGTCTGCGGCGCCGTATCCGATCTGGAGCTGAAATACGATCCGAGTCTGGATGAAGAGGCGGCCCAGTCCAGTGAGCAGGAAGTGGATTGGCACGATCTGGTGTTTTACGGCACCTGCAAAACCTGCCTTGCGCAGAGGCTGTCCTTAGCGTAAATGTAAAGTATACAAAAGAAAGAAGGTAAATTATTATGATGAAAACATATCAGTACCGTCCTCAGGGCGTGTGTTCCAATCTGATGGAGGTTAGCGTGGAGGATGGCGTCATCCGTGACGTGAAAATCGCCGGAGGGTGCAGCGGTAACTCCCAGGGGATCTCCGCTCTGGTCCGGGGCATGAAGGTTGAGGATGCCGTCTCCCGGATGGAGGGGATCAAATGCGGCATGAAGGCCACGTCCTGCCCGGACCAACTGGCCAAAGCCCTGAAGCAGGTGTTGTAATACGAGCGGAAATGATCGGTAATGAGCGGTGTGTCCCAAAGGACACACCGCTTTTTATGCAATAAAAAGAGCAGGGCGGATGCAGATGTGTTTTTAGAACGGAGACAGAAAATGAGCGGATGTGGGCTGGGGAATAGTGGAAAGGAAACGATGACACAAAACCTGCCTGGAAATTTAGAGGAGAAAACGATGTTCTTCTTGCGGGAAAACTGGAAATGATAGAGCAGCGTGATGAGGCGAAAACGGGAAACTTGCTGGGTATTCTGGCTGAATTGCGGAAGGATGGGGGCGGGAAGAGAGAAAATAGCGGGAAATGGCGCTGTCGGTGGGGGAGGGGAGAGGTGGGCAAAAAAGTTGACAGTGTAAAGCGAAATGGCGTTACAGATATGAAGCCGTATTGAACTGCTTGAGAAAGTGAACGGCAAAAATTTTGAAAATAGAGATTTTGTCGTGCTTTTCACGACAAATGGAAAAGTAGGTCTGCGCAAGGTGGAAGGATGGCCTGAGGGGAGGAAATAGAAAATAGAGACAAGTGAACGAAAAAGTGACAAGTGTTTTTGCTTTTCACGATAAAAATATGATATAAAAGATAATAAAATACAAAAAAGGGAGAAAATATATTTTATGGGAATGAAAAAAGAGGGGAGAGTGAAGGATGACATCGCCGTTTCCGTTGAACCCCTTACGAGGGCTGGGAAGGCAGCAGGGCACGGCGTTCTTTCCTGGGGTGCTGTGCAGATTCGAGTGTTTTCGTACTGCGGATAAAATGAAAGTGAGGACGGTCGTTCCGCCGCAACGAAGCATTCCCCTGGGGGAATGAGGATACGGAAGAGCTGATTGAAATACTGGGGAAATATAAGGTGAAGGCCACCTTCTTTCTGGTGGGCCAGTGGGTGGATAAGTACCCGGAATCGGTGAAAGCTCTGGCAGATGCGGGACATGAGATTGAGAATCATTCCGATACCCATCCCCACCTGACCCAATGCAGCAGCGAAGCAATCATCACGGAACTGGAGGGCTGCAACGAGAAGATTAAAAAGATCACTGGGAAGGAGCCAAAGCTCCATCGCTGCCCCTACGGTGATTACAATGATACAGTAATCCGCACCGTTCGCTCCATAGGCATGGAGCCAATCCAGTGGAATGTGGACAGCCTGGACTGGAAAGAGCTCTCCGCACCGGAGATTACCCAGCGGGTTTTGAGCAACATCACCGGCGGCAGTATTGTCCTCTTCCACAACGCGGCCCTGCATACGCCGGAGGCGCTGCCCGGGATTATTGAGGCACTGCAAAAGGATGGTTATACCCTCTGTTCGGTTTCGGAGCTGATTGTCCAGGGGGATTATACCATTGACAGCGCAGGCACACAGCACCCGGTCGGCGCAGAGGCGGGCAAGTGAGGAAACGGGCTTTTCGAACAAAATGACAGGGTTAAAATAGTGCAAAATTTCCGGAAAAAACCCCCTGCAAGAGGGTGACAAATGGGATGCTCTGTGGTATACTTGCCTCGAAGATTGCTAATGATAATGAATACCAATAAGGAGGAGCAGTACCAATGAAAGATACCTATATTTCTGATTCCGTGGTATATGTTGGCGTAGATGACAAGACCATCGATCTCTTTGAGAGCCAGTACGTGGTGCCCAACGGGGTATCCTATAACTCTTATGTGATTCTGGACGATAAGATTGCCATCATGGACACCGTGGACCCCCGGGCGACTGACGAGTGGCTGGGCAACGTGGAGAAGGCCCTGGCAGGCCGCAAGCCCGACTACCTGGTGATCCAGCACCTGGAGCCGGACCATGCAGGCAGCATCGAAGTCCTGGCCAACAAGTATCCGGAGATGCAGTTTGTCTCCAACCCCAAGCTCTTTGGTATGATGGGCCAGTTCTTTGAATTTGACTTCCAGAGCCGTCAGGTCGTGGTCAACGAAGGGGATACCCTGAGCCTGGGCAAGCACACTCTGGCCTTTGTCATGGCGCCTATGGTCCACTGGCCGGAGGTGATGGTCACCTATGAGGCAACGGAGAAGATCCTGTTCTCCGCCGACGGCTTTGGCAAGTTCGGCGCCCTGGACACCGAGGAGGACTGGGACTGTGAGGCCCGCCGCTACTTTATCAACATCGTAGGCAAGTACGGCGCCAACGTGATGGCTCTGCTGAAGAAGGCAGCCACCCTGGACATCGCCACCATCTGCCCCCTCCACGGCCCCATCCTGAAGGAGAATCTGGGCCACTATATTGGCAAATACCTGACCTGGGCCAGCTATGAGCCCGAGGACGAGGGTGTCACCATCGCCTACGGCTCTATCCACGGCAACACCGCCAAGGCGGCAAAGCTGCTGGGCAAGATGCTGGAGGAACGGGGACAGAAGGTCACCCTCTTCGATCTGGCCCGCTGCGACATGGCGGAGGCCATTGAGGACGCCTACCGCTATGACAAGCTGGTGGTGGCCTCCGTCACCTATGACGCCGGCGTGTTCCCGGCCATGGAGGACTTCCTGTACCACCTGCAGCTAAAGAACTATCAGAACCGCACCGTTGGCATTATGCAGAATGGCTCGTGGGGTCCTGTAGCCGGCAAGAAGATGAAGGAACGGATCGAGACCTTCAAGAACATCAAGATTGTCGAGCCCATGGTCACCATCCGCTCCACCCTGAAAGAGGGCAACCTGAAGGCCATGGAAGCTCTGGCCGACGCTCTGGTGGCGAAGTAAAACGCCCTATCGGAAACCACAAAAAGCGAAAAAGCCCCCTCCCGGCCGGGAGGGGGCTTTTTTATCTGTGCAGCTGCTGCACAGTCAAGTTGTACCAGTTGTCGTGGTTGTCGTGGCGCCGGAGAAGGCTTTCTGCGCGGCATCTTCCGCACTGGCGCCGCCGTCCTCGCTGTAGAGGTATTCCTTGATCAGGGAGCGGGTGGCGTCCCAGTCTTTGGGCACCAGGATGTCCATTCTGTTGATCGTCTCGTTGGTGTACATATGGTCGGCGGGGACACGGTAGCTGTTGATGCTCTCCAGGCCCATGGAGTAGGCGGAGAAGGCAATGCTGACGATCTGTGTGTTGTTCATATCGGTGGTCAGGTCGTCGGCTACGTTGGAGTAGATGTCCAGCAGTTTGGTCCAGTTTTCCTCCCGCACATGGGAGTAGATGGTCTGGATAACCTTGCGCTGGCGGTCAGTCCGCTCCCAGTCGCTGTTGCCCACATGGCGGATCCGAGCGTAGCACAAAGCTTCCTGACCGTTCAGGTGGTTCATGCCCGGGGTGAAGTTGCGGTCCAGCTTGACACCCATGTCCTCCACAAACTCGGCGCTGTTCATATACTCCGCTTCGGTTTCGTTGAGTTCCAGGTCCAGGCCACCGATGGTATCTACAATGTCCTTAAAGCCCTTGAAGTTGACCTCCACGTTATAGTCCACTGCGATGCCGAAATTGGTGGCGATGGTTTCATCCAGCAGCTCAAAGCCGCCGAAGGCGTAGGCTGCGTTGAGTTTGTTGTCACTGTAGCCGGGGATTTGCACGTACAGATCCCGCATCAGGGAGATCATGGTGAGCTGATTGGTGTTTTTGTTGACGCTTAAAAGGATCATGGAGTCCGAACGGGCCCGCTCTTCTGCCTTCCGGGTGTCCTGGCCCACCAGAAGCACGTTGACCACGCCGTCCACGCTGGTGGCAATATCAGCCTTGCCCCAGTCCACGGCCTCAATGGTGTCGGCGCCGCTGCCGTCCTGCTCAAAGTTCTCACTGGTGAAGAAGCTCTTGCCCAGCCGGCCGATCTTGCCCAGCTCCCACTGGCCGAAGGCATAGACCGCCACGCAGATGGCCAGCAGGATGGCCAGAACGGTCAGGAGGACCCGCAGCGCCCGGGAGCGCTTCCGCCTGCGGGGGCGCCGGCGCCTGCCGCCGGAAGAGGCGGGGCGGGACCCGTTCTGGGGGGGGCGGGGGCGGTCGCCCCCGCTGTGGGAGGACGGGCTGCCGGCGCTGCCTTGCTGCCGTCTGTTGCGTGAGTTGGAAGACGAGTAGGGGGATTGGCCGGAGGCGCGCCGCCGTGCCTGATAGTTGGGGTCGTTGCCGTTCACTCGTTTGCCGCTCATAGCGATAACCTCATTTCTGTCTGTTAAGTCACAGGAGGGAGAGCTGCTGTCAGTCCAGCTCCTGTCGGACCAGCTTCAGGGAGGAAGCGATCACCTTGTCCATATCGTAGTACTTGTACTCGCCCAGGCGGCCGCCGAAAATGACCGAGGGGTCCTGGGCGGCCAGAGCGGCGTAGCGCCGGTAGAGCGCGTCATTTTCCCCATCGTTGACGGTGTAGTAGGGCTCCGCCCCAATGGTCCAGTCGGCGGGGTATTCCCGGGTGACGACGGTTTTGGGCTGGGTGCCGAACTCGAAGTGCTTGTGCTCAATGATGCGGGTGTAGGGGGTTTCCCGGTCAGTGTAGTTGACCACGGCATTGCCCTGGAAGTTTTCCTCCTCCAGAACCTGGGTCTCAAAGCGGAGACTGCGGAACTGGAGAGGGCCGAAGCGGTAGTCAAAGTACTGGTCGATGGGTCCGGTGTAGATCACCCGGTCCGCCAGGGGGCGCAGCTGCTCCCGATGGGCCAGATAGTCGCAGTTCAGGCGCAGATCGGTACCCTCCAGGAGCTGTTCAAAGATCGGGGTGTAGCCGCCCTCGGGGATGCCCTGAAAGCGGTCGTTGAAGTAGTTGTTGTCGTAGACGAAGCGAACCGGCAGGCGCTTGATGATAAAAGCGGGCAGCTCGGTACAGGGGCGGCCCCACTGTTTCTCGGTGTAGCCCTTCACCAGCTTTTCGTAGATGTCCCGGCCCACCAGGGAGATGGCCTGTTCCTCCAGGTTGGAGGGCTCGGCCGGGGCGTCGCCTCGCTGGGCGTCGATTCTGGCCCGGGCCTCCGCCGGAGTGGCGATGCCCCAGAGCTTGCTGAAGGTGTTCATGTTGAAGGGGAGATTGTAGATTTCCCCTTTGTAGTTGGCCACAGGGGCGTTGATGTAGTTGTTAAACAGGGCAAATTGATTCACGTAGTCCCAGATTTCCCGGTCAGAGGTGTGGAAAATGTGGGCGCCGTATTTGTGGACATGGATCTGCTCCATGGTCTCGGTATAGCAGTTGCCGCCGATGTGGGGACGCTTGTCTACCACCAGGCAGCGCTTGCCCCGTTGGCGGGCCTCATAGGCGAAAACCGCTCCGAAAAAACCGGCGCCAACCACAAGGTAATCATATTTCAAGTGTCATACCGCCTTTCAAAATCCGTGAGAATAGGGCTGCGTATAATTTACACAATAAATTATTTTATACGTTTCCGGGAAATTAGTCAATATAAACCTGTCAAAGACCGCCGGGAAGTGTAAAATTCCCGATAAAAATTATGAATTTATTTACAAATTCGTAACGGACATGTGGTATAGTAAGCGAGAAAACAGATGGCAGGAGGCAGGCGCTGTGAAGCACATGATCGGTATTGATTTGGGAACCACCAACAGCTGTGTCGCGGTATTGGAGGGGGGGAAACCCATCATTATCCCCAACGCGGAAGGGGGACGGACAACCCCGTCGGTGGTGGCGTTCACCAAAGACGGCGAGCGCCTGGTGGGCGAGCTGGCCAAGCGCCAGGCGGTGACCAACGCCGCCGGTACTATCTCCTCCATCAAGCGGGAGATGGGTACCGATTACCGGGTGGATATCGCCGGCCGGAAACGGACCCCCCAGGAGATCAGCGCTATGATCCTCCAGAAGCTCAAGGCGGACGCTGAGGCCTACCTTGGGGAGCCGGTGACCGACGCGGTGATCACTGTCCCGGCCTATTTCAACGACGCCCAGCGCCAGGCCACCAAGGACGCCGGCCGAATCGCCGGGCTGAACGTGTGCCGGATCATCAACGAGCCCACTTCGGCGGCCCTGGCCTACGGCCTGGACCACGGCACGGCCCAGAAGATCATGGTCTATGACCTGGGCGGTGGCACCTTCGATGTGTCCATCATTGAGATCGGCGACGGGGTCATTGAGGTGCTCTCCACCTGCGGGGACAACCACTTGGGTGGCGATGACTTTGACCTGCGTCTGGCCAACCACCTGGTGGGGGAGTTCCGGCAGCAGACCCGCATCAACCTGGCCAAGGATCCGGTGGCCATGCAGCGGGTCCGGGAGGCGGCGGAGAAAGCCAAGATCGAGCTGTCCGTTGCAGCCACCGCCAACGTGAACCTGCCCTTTATCGCCCAGACCCGGGGTGGTCCGGTGCACCTGGACCTGAATGTGACCCGGGCCACCTTTGAGCAGCTGACCCAGGATCTGGTGGAGCGCACCACCATTCCGGTGCGGACGGCCCTGAACGACGCCGGAATCAGCTCCAGCCAGCTGAGCAAGGTGCTGCTGGTGGGGGGGAGCACCCGTATCCCCGCCGTCCAGGAGCACATCCGCAGGCTCACAGGGATGCAGCCCTCCAAAGGGGTGAATCCCGACGAGTGCGTGGCCCTGGGGGCGGCGGTCCAGGGCGGGACCCTGGGCGGCGCGACGCTGACGGCTGCCGGCGGAAACGGGCTCCAGTCCGGCGGGAACGAGATCCTGCTGCTGGACGTGACCCCTCTGTCCCTGTCCATTGAGACGGTGGGCGGCGTGGCCACCCGGCTGATCAACCGTAACACCACCCTGCCGGTTCACTATTCCCAAATCTTCAGCACCGCGGCCAATTTCCAGACCACAGTGGAAATCCACGTGCTTCAGGGCGAGCGGCCCATGGCGCGGGACAACAAGAGCATCGGAAAATTCCGGCTCACCGGCATCAAACGGGCCCCCAGAGGGGTGCCCCAGATCGAGGTGACCTTTGACCTGGACGCCAACGGCATCCTGAAGGTCTCCGCCCGGGACCTGGGGACAGGGCGGGCCCAGGAAATCGTGATCTCCTCCAGCTCCAACCTGTCCGAGGCGGAGATCCAGCAGGCCATGGCGGACGCGGCGGAGTATGCCGCAGAGGACAAGGCCAAGAAGTCCTTTATGGAGCTGCGCAACGAGGTGGAAACCCTCATTGTCCAGTGTAAAAACGCCCTGACCGTCTGCGGAAAGGAGCTGGACAAGGGGGAGCGGAAGCAGGTTCAGAACGACCTGGCCTCCCTGGAGCGGACGTTCCACAGGGCGAAGCCGGAGAAGCGGAAACACGGCGACGAGGAGAATCTCAGCGCCGCCATGGAGCAGCTCCGGAGCAGCGCCGGGCCGCTGTTCAGCCGCTTTGCCCAGCGTGCGGAGGAGGAATCCCAGACGGACAGCTGAACAACAGACAGAAAAACCCGGCTTTGGCCGGGTTTTTCTGCCCGCAGATGAAAAAGAGCTTATCCTCTCCCATTTGAGAGGATAAGCTCCGAAAAAGGATGGCTAAGTAGACAATCAGCCCACTTTCTTTTCTACGAAAGCGGTCAGTTCGGCGATGGTGGCGACCTTTTCATCCAGTTCCAGCTCCACGTCCAGTTCTTCCTCCAGCTCCATGACCATTTCCACGGTCTCCAGAGAGTCGATGCCCAGGGATTCAAAGGTGGTCTCAGGGGTGAATTCCGAAGCGTCCCGGCCGGTGTGCTCTGCCAGCAGGTTGATAATCATTGCATAGATGTCCATAGTAAAACCTCCGTTGTTGAAACAGTGCTGTCTTTGAAATTATGTGCAAAACCGGAAACCGGCCTTACGTTTTGGATTAAGCGCCCTCTGGGGGGGTGCCGGTTTGCAGAAACGCTTTCAGGCGCTCCATGCACCGGAGCAGGGAAGACTGCTCCTCGTCGGTGTAGGCGTGGGAGAGCTGGAGAAAGCGCTGGCAGCGGCAGTAGCTGTGGTAGGCGCAGGCCAGCTTACCCTCGTGGGTCAGGGTAACCAGGACGGAGCGGCCGTCAGCTTGGCTGGGGACCTTGGCGACAAACCCCTTCTGGCGCAGCTTGTTCACCGCCACGCTGGCGGAGGGGCGGGCCACTTCCAGGAGAGCGGCCAGGTCGCTGATGGTGATCCCAGCCTCCGGGGCCTGGGCGATCCGCTCCAGAACGCAGAGTTCGCTGGCGCTGAGGGGCAGGCGTCGGTGGTCGGGGAAGGCCCGCTTTTCCGTTTGCAGGACGCTCTGGTAGAGCTCCTCAAAAAGGTGGTTGAATTGTGCCGCAAAGCCTGTCATGGTGTGCCTCCGGAAAGTGATTATATAAGCTAACTAAACGCTATGATACAAAATACGGCCTGGCTTGTCAAGGTAAAGCGGCGCAAAGCATCCCAAATTTCCGCCGCAGATCCCCGGAAAATCAGTGATCCTGACGGAGGAGGGGGAAAAACCCACTTGACAACAGCAGGGATACTGCTATAATAAGCTTAACAATTGAACAGCCTTATCAAGAGTGGTGGAGGGATCGGCCCGATGAAGCCCAGCAACCTGTGCATGTCTGATGCGTAAGGTGCTAATTCCGGCGGTGAAATATCGAAAGATGAGGAACAAGCTCATTTCGCGTTCCGCCTGCGGAGCGTGTTTTTTTCTTCTTTTTCCAGAGGCTGTTTCTCTTGCAAATTGACTTACCCTTTAGAGAAAGGACAAACAGCTATGAAAGAACATGTATTTACATCTGAATCCGTGACCGAGGGCCATCCTGATAAGATGTGCGACCAGATCTCCGACGCGGTGCTGGACTGCATTCTGGCTCAGGACCCCACGGCCCGCGTCGCCTGCGAAACCGCCACCACCACCGGTATGGTGCTGGTGATGGGCGAGATCACCACCACCGCCAAGGTGGATATCCCCACCATCGTCCGGAATACCGTGGACCGTATCGGCTACAACAACCCCGCCTACGGATTCGACGCCCAGAGCTGCGCCGTGCTGCCCGTCCTGGACAAGCAGTCCCCCGACATCGCCATGGGCGTCAACAACTCCTTCGAATACAAGGAGAGCGCCGTGGATGAGGCGGACCTGATCGGCGCCGGCGACCAGGGCATGATGTTCGGCTATGCCTGCGACGAGACCGACGAGCTGATGCCCGCCCCCATCGCCCTGGCCCACAACCTGACCCTGGCCATGTCCAAGCTGCGCAAGGACGGTACTCTGCCCTGGATGCGTCCCGACGGCAAGAGCCAGGTCACCGTGGCCTATGATGAAAATGGCAACGTCACCTGGTGCCCCACCATCGTCGTCTCCACCCAGCACGACCCGGATATCGACATCAAGGATCTGCGGGAGGCCATCGTGGAGGAGGTCATCCGGCCCAACCTGCCCAAGAAGCTGATCCGTCCGGAAACCCGGTTCTTTGTCAACCCCACCGGCCGGTTTGTCGTGGGCGGCCCGGTAGGCGACTCCGGCCTCACCGGTCGTAAGATCATCGTGGACACCTACGGCGGCGCGGCAGCCCACGGCGGCGGCGCCTTCTCTGGCAAGGACCCCACCAAGGTGGACCGCAGTGCGGCCTACATGGCCCGTCACGTGGCCAAGAATATCGTGGCGGCAGGTCTGGCGAAAAAGTGCCAGATTGAGC
Organism: Clostridiales bacterium; assembly: GCA_003150485.1. Taxonomy (GTDB): domain Bacteria; phylum Bacillota; class Clostridia; order Oscillospirales; family Oscillospiraceae; genus Onthomonas. The sequence goes on along the minus strand of QALX01000009.1, from coordinate 2,546 downwards.
TGGCCTATGCTATCGGCGTGGCCCGTCCGGTCTCCGTCTTTGTAGACACCTACGGCACTGGTGTGATCGCTGATGAAAAGCTGGCGGCCATCGTCGATGAGGTCTTTGACCTGCGTCCCGCTTCCATCATCAGCTACCTGGATCTGCGCCGGCCCATCTATGAGCAGACCGCAGCCTATGGCCACTTCGGCCGTCCCGATCTGGATCTGCCCTGGGAGCAGCTGACCAAGGTGGAGACCCTGAAGCAGTACCTGTAAATGGGCGCTGTCCAGGCACTCTAAAAAGAAACGCAGAAAGCGGCAGACGCCAACCAGGTGTCTGCCGCTTTTTTGCGTTCTAACAACAAGATACTGAGTGAAAAGCCGGCGTGGAGGGGGATCCGCGCCGGCCACTGGGGAGGGGTAAGAAAGAAGAAATAAGATGAAAAATGAATACGAGCCGCCGTCGTTCCGAACATCGACGGCGTTCATCAGTTAGATTCCGTAGCAGTATACAAAAACTGTTGGACGCCCGATTCATTGTTAAAATAATAACAGACAACGGAGAAAAAAGCAAACGCTGAAAATCGCGGCATATGTTAAAATTTTCACGAAAAAAACGGGAAAATGCGCTCTGCGTCTTCAAATAGTTAAAAAATTAACGAAAAAAGAGAAAAATATATAGATTCCACAAAAAGAGAGGATTACAAAAAGGAGAGATAGTCAAAATAGATAAAAAAGGGTGAGAAACCCATTGGTTTCTCACCCACAGCAGAGGGCTATACGATTTTAATCTACCCAAACCTTTCCGATGTCGGTACGGAAATGCATGTCCTTCCAGGAGATCGGCTTTGCAGCGGCATAGGCATGCTCCACCGCCTGAGCCAGGGTGTCGCCGGAGGCGGTGACGCCCAGAACCCGACCGCCGTTGGTGAGGTATGCGCCGGTGGGGCCGAACTTAGTGCCGGCGTGGAAGACGGTGGCGTTCTCTACCCGGTCCAGACCGGAGATCTCGAACCCCTTTTCGTAGCTGAGGGGATAACCGCCGGAAGCCAGCACCAGACAGCAGGCCGCGCCCGGTTTCCATCGGATGACCAGGTCTGCCAGGGTGCCGTCCACACAGGCGTTGAAGATCTCAAACAGGTCGCTGTCCAGTTGGTACAGCACGGCCTGGGTCTCGGGGTCGCCAAACCGGGCGTTGTACTCCACCACCTTGGGGCCCTGGGGGGTCAGCATCAGGCCAAAGTAGATGACGCCCTTAAAGGGTCGGCCCTCCGCCTTCATGGCGGCCATGGTGGGGAGGAAGATCTCCTTCATGCACTGGTCTGCCAGTTCCGGGGTGTAATTGGGGGAGGGGGTGAAGGCGCCCATACCGCCGGTGTTGGGCCCCAGATTGCCGTCATAGGCCCGCTTGTGGTCCTGAGAGGAGGGCATGGGGGCGATGTGCTCCCCGTCGGCGAAGCAGAGCACAGTGACTTCCGGGCCGACCATACACTCCTCGATGACAACGGTCAGGCCGGAGGCGCCGAACTTGCCGCCCTCCATCATGTCCCGTACGGCCTGCTTGGCCTCCTCCACTGTCTCAGCCACGGTGACGCCCTTGCCCAGGGCCAGCCCGTCGGCCTTGACTACGATGGGGGCACCCTCTTGGTCGATATAGGCCAGGGCTTCGGCCTCATCGGTGAAGGTTTTGTATTTTGCAGTGGGGATGTGGTACTTTGCCATCAGCTCCTTGGAAAAGGCCTTGCTGGCCTCGATGATGGCGGCGTTTTTACGGGGGCCAAAGGTCTTCAGACCGGCGGCCTCCATGGCGTCTACCATGCCCAGGGCCAGGGGATCGTCAGGGGCCACCATGACAAAATCCATGGCGTTGTCCACTGCCCACTGGACCATGGCGTCCACATCGGTGGCGGTGATGGGGACACAGGTGGCGATGGAGCTGATCCCGGCGTTGCCCGGGGCGCAGAACAGTTCGGTCACCTTGGGGCTTTTCTTCAAAGCCCAGCAAATGGCGTGTTCACGGCCGCCGCCGCCAACAACTAACACTTTCATGTGTGATTCACCTCATTGATCAAAAATCTTGGGAAGGGCTGGGAAATCAGTGGTGGAACAGACGGATGCCGGTGAAGCACATCACAATACCGTGCTTATTGCAGGCCTCGATGACGTTGTCGTCCCGGATGGAACCGCCGGGCTCGGCGATATACTTGACGCCGGACTTGTGAGCGCGCTCCACGTTGTCGCCGAAGGGGAAGAAGGCGTCGGAACCCACGGACACGTCGGTCATCTTGGCGATCCACTCCTTCTTTTCGGCCTCAGTGAGCACCTCGGGCTTGACCTTGAAGGTTTCCTGCCACACGCCGTCAGCCAGCACATCCTCGTACTCGTCGGAGGTGTACACGTCAATGGCGTTGTCCCGGTTGGGGCGGCGGATACCGTCCACAAACTGGAGGCCCAGCACCTTGGGATGTTGGCGCATCCACCAGTTGTCGGCCTTGTTGCCGGCCAGGCGGGTGCAGTGGATCCGGCTCTGCTGGCCGGCGCCCACGCCGATGGTCTGGCCGTCCT
>QALX01000002.1 GCA_003150485.1 Clostridiales bacterium | reverse complement strand
GTGGACTACATCGACGGTCTCTCCCCCGCCATCTCCATCGACCAGAAGACCACCAGCAAAAATCCCCGGTCCACCGTGGGCACCGTCACCGAGATCTACGACTACCTGCGCCTGCTCTGGGCCCGGGTAGGCACCCCCCACTGCCCCAACTGCGGCAAGGAGATCAAACAGCAGACCATTGACCAGATCGTGGACCAGGTGATGGAACTGCCCGAGGCCACCCGGATTCAGATTCTGGCCCCCGTCATCCGGGGCAAGAAGGGCGAACACGTCAAGGTATTGGAGGACGCCCGGAAGTCCGGCTACGTCCGGGTTCGGGCGGACGGGAATCTGTACGACCTGTCCGAGGAGATCAAGCTGGAGAAAAACATCAAGCACAACATCGAGGTCATCGTGGACCGGCTGGTGATCCGCCCGGACATCGTGCGGCGGCTCACCGACAGCTGCGAGATCGCCGCCAAGCTCTCCGGGGGCATCGTGGTGGTGAACCTGGTCCGGGAGGAACGGGATCTGCTGTTCAGCCAGAACTACGCCTGCGAGGACTGCGGCATCTCCATCGAGGAGCTGTCCCCCCGCTCCTTCTCCTTCAATAACCCCTACGGGGCCTGCCCCACCTGCTCCGGACTGGGCAGTCAGATGAAGGTGGACCCGGACATTGTGATCCCCAACAAGGACCTCTCCATTCTGGAGGGAGCCATCTGCGCCTCAGGCTGGAACAACATCCGGGGAGACGGCATCAGCCGGATGTACTTTGACGCCCTGGCCAAACAATTCAAATTTAAGCTGGACACCCCCGTAAAAAAGCTGCCGCCGGAGGTGCTGGACATCATCCTCTACGGCACCAAAGGGGAAAAACTCACCCTCCACTACGACCAGCCCCGGGGCAAGGGGACATTGTATCAGCCCTTTGAGGGGATTATCCACAACCTGGAGCGCCGCTACCGGGAGACCCACAGCGACAGCAGCAAGCGGGATCTGGAGGACCTGATGACCGAGTGCCCCTGCCCCACCTGCCACGGCAGGCGGCTGCGGAAGGAGCTGCTGGCGGTAACGGTAGGAGATCTGGCCATCGACCAGTTCTGCGACTTGCCGGTGGACCAGGCGTTGGGGTTTATGACCCATCTGGAGCTGACACCCCACCAGCAGCTCATCGGCGCCCAGATCCTTAAGGAAATCCGCACCCGGCTGGGGTTTCTCCAGAACGTGGGGCTTCAGTACCTGACCCTGAGCCGGAAGGCCGGGACCCTGTCCGGCGGCGAGAGCCAGCGGATTCGTCTGGCCACCCAGATCGGCTCCTCCCTGATGGGTGTCCTCTATATTCTGGACGAGCCCTCCATCGGCCTCCACCAGCGGGACAACGACCTGCTGCTGGCCACCCTGAAAAACCTCCGGGACCTGGGCAACACCCTGATCGTGGTGGAGCACGACGAGGACACCATGCGGGCCGCCGACTACCTGATCGACGTGGGGCCCGGCGCCGGGGTCCACGGCGGGGAGATCGTGGCCGCCGGGACAGCGGAAGAGGTGATGCAAACTCCGGGCAGCCTCACCGGCGACTACCTGGCGGGCCGGAAGAAAATCGCCGTCCCCGCCGCCCGCCGCCCGGGCAACGGCCACTGGCTGACCGTCCGGGACGCGGCAGAGAACAACCTGAAGCATCTCGACGTATCCATCCCCCTGGGCACCTTTACCGTGGTCACCGGGGTGTCGGGCAGCGGCAAGTCCAGCCTGGTCAACGAGATCATCTACAAAAAGCTGGCGGTGGATCTGAACCGGGCCAAGTGCCGCCCCGGCCAGCACGGCGGCATGGAGGGGGAGGAATTCCTAGACAAGGTCATCAACATCGACCAGTCCCCCATCGGCCGCACTCCCCGGTCCAACCCCGCCACCTACACCAACCTGTTCAACGACATCCGGGACCTCTTCGCTCAGACCCCCGACGCCAAGGCCCGGGGCTACGGTCCCGGCCGGTTCTCCTTCAACGTGCGGGGCGGCCGCTGCGAGGCGTGCAGCGGCGACGGGCTGGTAAAGATCGAGATGAACTTCCTGCCCGACGTCTACGTGCCCTGCGAGGTATGCAAGGGGAAGCGGTATAACCGGGAGACCTTGGAGGTCAAGTACAAGGGGAAGAACATCTGGGAGGTGCTGGACATGACGGTGGAGGAGGCGGCCACCTTCTTCGAACCCATCCCCAAACTCCACCGCCGCCTGACCACCCTCTGCGACGTGGGCCTGGGCTACGTAAAACTGGGCCAGTCCTCCACCACCCTCTCCGGCGGCGAGGCCCAGCGGGTCAAGCTGGCCACCGAGCTGTCCAAACGCTCCACCGGCAGCACCATCTATATCCTGGACGAGCCCACCACCGGCCTCCACACCGACGACGTGCGCCGGCTTATCGACGTGCTCCAGCTGCTGGTGGAGGGCGGCAACACGGTGCTGGTGATCGAGCACAACCTGGACGTGATCAAGACGGCGGACTACCTCATCGACCTGGGACCCGAGGGCGGCGCCGGCGGCGGCACCCTCGTCTGCACGGGCACCCCGGAGGAGGTCGCCCAGTGCCCCGATTCCTACACCGGAACATACCTAAAAAAGGTGCTCTGACCCTCTTCACGGCACGTTTGTCACCCTTTTCCCCGCTCCCGCGTAGACTGGGGCGAGGTGAAGGATATGGCAACGATTCTTCTGGCCGCGCTGGCGGCGGTGGGACTGTTCGCCCTGCTGTGGCTGGGATTTGGCCGTCTGCTGGTTCCCGCCGCGGGAATCCATCTGCTGGTTCCCGTCCACGGAGACGGCGGCGATTTGGAACATAATTTGAAAGGGCTGCGCTGGCTGTGCGCCACCGGCTTGCTGGACGCACGGATTGACTTACTGGACGCCGGACTCACCGACACCGGACGGGAGCGGGTAGACCGGCTGCTCCAGACAGAATCCAGCCTGCATCTCTATGGAACCCAACAGTAAAGAGCAAAACCGCCCTGGAGCACAGCCTCCGGGGCGGTTTTGCTGTCATTTCCGTTGACAACGGCTTTCTTTCCATTGTATCATCAGAAAACAGGAAGTGATCCACCCCCCACGAAGCAAAGGAGATGCAAATGGCAAGAAAAATGTGGCAGGCACAGCGGAAGCTGTCCGCAGAAGAGACCGAAGCGCTGCTGACCTCCGGCAAGGAAGGCGTGCTGGCCGTCAACGGGGACGACGGTTATCCCTATGCCGTGCCGGTAAACTATGTGTATCTGGACGGCGCGATTTACGTCCACACCGCCCAGCACGGCTACAAGGTGGAGGCCATCCAGGCCAACTCCAAGGTCTGTTTTACCGCCGTGCTGTCCAGTGAAATCAACGAGGCGGATACCACCACCAAGTTTGAAAGCGTCATCGCCACCGGGGACGCCGTCCTGCTCACAGATATCGGCGAGAAAGAGCGGGCCATGGAAGAGATCGTCCGCCGGCTGGCCCCCAGCAACGTTGCGGGCGGTATGGCAACCATTCAGCGTCTACTCCCCGCCGTTGGCATGATTAAAATCAACGTGACGGAGCTGACCGGCAAGGCCAACCGATAACCGTAAATCACAAATCACCAAAAGCGCCGCAGGCCTTCTGCCTGCGGCGCTTTTTATGGAATCATCTATCACACGATGGGCAAGGTGGGTTCCTCTTTCTTTCCCTTGTTGAGGACCACCTGGCTGGGGTCGATCTTGGCTTTTTTCAGCACCAGGCCGTTCATGCCCGAGGCGGTACAGAGGTGGGAGACCTCGGACTGCATATAGGGAAACAGCTGGTCATAGCACTGGGTGTGGATAACCTTTTTATCCTCTTCGTTCTCCACGCCTTCGCACTTGAAGACGCCCAGCATCTCCACGGACAGGAAGAACAGTTTTTCGTCCTCCTTATCCTTGAGGGAGTGGTAGAGCTTGGCCACACAGCGCTCCCCATCGGGGGAGTAGTTCACCTGGAAGGAAAAGCTGCTGCCCAGCTGTCGGTTGTTGCCATGCTTTCGTTCGAGGTCGTTGTTAAAGTGGATTTCACGCACTTTCTGATTCATGAGAGTTGCAGTTGGCATAGTCTTCTCCTCCTATTTCATCGCTTTCTCTTATTCTAACACACCCGGCCTTGTTTGCAACCTCTTATTTTGCCCGCGGCAGACTAAACAGGAAGGTATTTCCCGTCTTCGGGTCAGATTCCGCCCAGAGTTTCCCCCGGTGTTCCCGGGCGATTTCCCGGGCGATGGCCAGACCCAGGCCGAAGCCGCCGGTGGTCCGGGCCGGATCGGAGCGGTAAAATCGCTCAAAAATCCGATTTAATTGGTCAGCCGGGATGGGGTCTCCCTGATTGTTCACCGACAGGCGCACCCGTTTGCTCCCTTCAGGGACCAGGGTCACCTGGATGCGGCCGCCGGGGGCGGCGTACTTCCGAGCGTTGTCCAGCAGCACGTCCACCAGCCGTTTCAGCTTTCCCGGGTCCCCGGTGACGTACAGTTCCTCGCCCACGGCCTCCTCCAGCACCCTGCCGGACTCAAAGACCACCGGCTCAAACATGAGGGCACAGTCGGTGACCAGATCGCTGAAGTTGACCCGCTCCCGGACCTGGTCCCGCTGGGACAGGTTGTCCGACCGGGCCAAGGTGAGCATCTCCTCCACCAGCTCTTTCATCTGGAGGGAGGAGGCCCGGACATTGTCCATCCATCGTCGCTCCCGCTCGTTCTGCTCCTCACCGTATTCCCGCAGCATATCCACGTTGGACAGTACCACGGTAAGGGGGGTTTTCAGCTCGTGGGAGGCGTCGGCTACAAACTGGCGCTGCTGTTTCCAGGACCGCTCCACCGGCCGGATCGCCCACCGGGCCAGCAGCAGGCTGATGAAGAAGAACCCCACCAAGGCGCTCAGGCCGATGAGCAGCATATTGATCAGCAGATTCCGGGTGGTACTCTGCTCCTGGGAGATGTCGGTGAAGGCGATGCGCCAGCCGGTGGCGGTGGCCTTGCGCAGGTAGCGCAGATGGTAGCTCCGCAGCAGACCGGTCTCCCCTTTGGCGGCAAGTCCCTCCCGCACCACGGTCAGCAGGGCGTCCTCGTCGTTTAAATCGTAGAACTTGCTGTCCACCACCACGGCCTCCCCGTCCCGGCCCACCGCCACGGTGAAGTAGGGCAGGGAAACCTCCTGGTCCCGAAAGGGGGTCTTGCTCCAAAAGCTCTCGCCGGCAACCGTCCCGTCCTCGCCCCACACGGTGACGCTGACGCTCTTCTGGTCGATGACCCGGCGGAGGACGGACAGGCTGTCGTCCCGGAGGCTGTCGGTGAGGGTGAGAAACATAAAGGCGCAGATGGCCACCAGCAACAGGGTGACGATGGCCATATTGATGGCCACGAATTTCCAGCGCAGTTTCCGAATCATGGTGCCTTCTCCTGTAGGTGATACCCCAGCAGGCGCAGGGTTTTGATGCTGACACCGCTCTTTAAGTGCTTGAGTTTTTTGCGCAGGAAGGAGATGTACACCTCCACATTGTTGTCCTCCGCGTCCGACTCGTATCCCCAGACCGACAAAATCAGCTGCTCCTTGGTCACCACCTTGTCCCCGTTGGCCATGAGCTTGCTGAGGATCTCAAACTCCTTCTTGCTCAGCCGCACCGAACGATCGCCGCAGAACAGCTGGCAGGAGTCCAGCTCCAGCCGCAGGTCGCCAAAAGTGACCGCATTGTCCACCGCGTCGTTGGTCCGGCGGGTGATGGCCCGGATGCAGGCCAGCAGTTCGTTGGAGTCAAAGGGCTTGGTCAGATAGTAGTCCGCACCGGCGTCCAGACCGGTAATCCGGTCGTCCACCTCGGTCCGGGCGGTGAGCATCAGCACCGGCGTCCGGTTCCCCTCCGCCCGCAGCTGGTGAGCCACCTGGTATCCGTTCAGCTTGGGCAGCATCACGTCCAGCAAGATCACATCGTAAATCCCGGACAGGGCGTTGTCCAGCCCCTCCTCCCCATCGTAGGACAGGTCCACCGTGTAGTTGTGGGCCTCCATCAGGTCCGCCAGGGTCCGGGCCAGCCGCCGCTCGTCCTCTACAATCAACACCCGCATCGCCGTACCACCTCCAATTTTCTCTATTTTAACCGTTTCCCCCTCATCCCGCAAGGGAAAACGGGCCGGGAACTGACACGCTCCCGGCCCCCGTACATTATTCTGTCGTCTGTGTGGATTCCGACGCCTCATCGTTATAGTCCGCAGACGCCTGGGCGTACCCGTGCTCCGCCGCAGCCAACGTCTGCCGGACGCTGTCCGCCGTAACCAGGTACACCTCATCCTCGCTCCCCTGGAGCATGGCGTAGCGGTACTCGGTTCCCGCCTCGTCGGTGTAACTGGCCCCCAGGAGCAGGGTTACGGTCTGGCGCTCCTCCTCACTGTCCAGGTACTCCACCGTCAGGGCGGCGGCGGGGTCGCTGAGGCCGCAGCGCTTTAACGCCTTGGCGCTGGGCTGGAAATCGTAGAGCCTGGAGAAGGCGATGGAGTCAATTTCCGTCCGCAGGGCGGTCAGATAGGCCTCCTTTGTCACGTCCACGTCTCCGGACAGGTACCAGTTGTACTCCTTGGTATCCGTGCCCTCGGCGGAGCTGTCCGCACTAGACGCTTCCGAGGAATCCGCCTCACTGTCCGTGCCGTTCTCGGCCTCCTCCACCGTCAGAGTGCTTTTCAACTTGCCCTGGATGGTCACCTGCCGGGTGTTGCTGCTGGACAGGGCCGGGAACTCCGCCAGCTTGGCCAGGCCATACAGATCGTAGCTGATATCGGTGACCAGGTCGCCGGGGATGGTGTAGATGGTGTCCCCACCCTTCAACATGGCGTAGTAGTCGCTCTCACCGGTGGTGTTGCCCAGGCAGAGAGTAGCTTCCTTGCCATCCTCGTCGGTGACGGTGATCCAGGACTTGGCGTCCTCCAGGCCGTAGGCGCTGAGCTCATCCACAATGTCTAGCTCCCGGTCGGCGGTCAGGTCGGCCAGGGCGGTGACGATGGTCTCCAGGAACGTGCTGTCCAGCGGGAAGTCCGGGGTATCCTTCGACTTCCAGTCATCCCCCTCCTTTGTAAAGGCCAGGGTGTCTGTGCCGTTGCAGTAGGTCAGCTGAACCGGGTCCTCCACAGTGGTCACATGAACTAGGGCGGCCTCCTCCGCGGCGGCCTGCTGTTTTCCGCTGTACCAGTTCCAGATCAGCAGGCCCGCCAGCAGCAGAACTGCCACGCCCAGAGTGATGAGCAAAACCATAAGCTGTTTTTTCTTCCTTGCCATCATGCCCTCCTTACAGCTTCCGGCGGCGGTACCAAACCACAAAGCCGATCACCAGAGCGGCCAGGGGCAGTACGGCCAGGTAGAGCATACTCCAAACGCCGGCGCTGGTCACCGTGTTAGTAGCGGTCTCCAGGCTCTTAGAGGGGATGGAGATGGCGCCGGTGTCGCTGAAGGCAGTGGTCAGGGTGTTCATATACACGGTCAGGTTGCAGACGGCATCCCCGAACTGGCTGCAAATGCTGTCGTCGATCAGGGAGTTGGCACTGAGAACGGTCAGGCGGGCCACAATGTCCTGGCTCTCCCCCTCCCCGTCTGCGGCGGCAGAGGCGGAGGCATCCGCGCTGGTGTCCCCTTCCCCGTCCTCGCCGGTGCGCTCCTTCTGGCCCACCACTTCGCTGGCGGTGGCGCCCACCACGTACTGTCCCTCAGTGTAGTCGTCCTCGCTGACCACCTTCAGCCCGCTGGCGGAGGTGGTCAGGAAGGCGTCCACGGCAACGGTATCCCGGGCCGGGTCCACCTGCTTCATAGCCAGGGCCTGGTTCACCAGGGCCAGGTCCTCCCCGGTCAGGCCGGAGGCGGCGTCGCTGTCCGTGTTCAGCTCCGGGAAGAAGGTCAGGTAGCTCTGGGCGCTGGTGTAATAGCGCTGGGTGTCCCCGGCGTAGCCGCCGGCCAGCTGGAGGCCGTACTCCTTCATCAGGGCGTCCAGGTTGGGGTGGTCAAAGTCCTCACCGGGCAGGACCAGGGACACCTGCCCCCCCTTGGACAGGTAGGTTTGAATGAATTTCAGCTCGTCCTTGGCCAGGTCCCGGGTGGGCTGGTTCAGGATCAGCACCTCGCAGTCATCGGGAACCGCTCCCTCTAACAGCAGGCCCAGGTCGCTGACCTTAAAGTGGTTCTTGGTCAGCAGGGCGGAGATCTCAGTGCCCAGGTCGGACTCGCCGTGGTTGGTGACGGCATAGGCCTTGTGGCTGGCGTTGGAGACAACCGAGTCGATGGCGCTGGTCAGCTGGCCGTCCCCGTCAAACTCTGTGTAGACGGCCTCGTTGTAGTAGTACTGGTAGTAGGTATCCGGCACCAGGATGTCATCCATGGGGATGACGTAGGACTGGCCGGTGGCGGCGCACTGGACCACCACCGAGTTCTCCTCACAGTCGTATTCGGTCAGGGCCGAGGGATAGGCTACCGGGTCCACCTTGTCCTGGGTCAGGTGGTCGGACAGGGCGGTGTACAGGTCCAGGAAGTGGCTGAGACGGTAGTCGATGTTGGCGTCCGCCGCCACCACAGTGATGGTCACATCCTGGTCCAGGGTTTCCAGGTACTTCCGGGTGGTATCTGAGATTTCATAGATCTTGGTGGTAGAGATGTCAAACTGCCGGACTCCCGAGGGCAGCAGGCTCACGGCCACGTTGAACACCACCACGATAGCCACCACCAGGGCGATCATACCCGTGGACATCAGTCCGTTTTTCCCCCGGGCAGTTTTCAACCCAGCCAGGCCGGGACGGGGCGTTTTCCTACGGGTTTCCGCTTTCTTTTTGCTCATATTCGCACCTCCTCAATTCCAGCGCCGTCTCTGAATCATCTGGACGGTGAGAAACAGCATCAGGAAAGTCAGAGACAAGTAGAGCAGCAGCCCACCCACGTCAAAGACATAGTCGGTGGCGAAGCTGGTGAGCACGGTGTTCAGGGAGAAGGCCCCCAGCACATTGGGCAGAAGACTGGCGAACAGGTCGGGGGCAATGAAGTAGCACACGCCCAGGGCCACGATTCCCACCACAGCCACCGCAGCCGCCGCCACGTAGCTGGAGGTCAGGCTGTACAGCAGCAGAGCAAGGAGCAGCACCACCAGGATCATCCCCACCAGGTTGCCGCCTGCGGTGGTGGGCAGGAAGTTCAGAATCCCGTCCCACAGGTAGAGCAGCACCAGCACCCCCACTGTGGCCACAGCGGCGATGATCTGGTTTTCCGTGAGGGAGGAGATCAGCAGGCCGATGGAGATATACAGGCACCCCAGCAGCAGGAAGGCCAGCAGGGTAGCGTAGTCCGACTTGAAGTAGACCACGCCGCCGCTGCCGCTGGCCAGCTTCATAATCAGGGGGCACAGGCAGTAGAGGACGCAGGGCGCCGCAAACACCGTGACCATGGCGAAGAACTTGCCCAGCACCACGCCGGTAACCGACACCGGTGCGGTGAGCAGCAGCTGGTCCGTCTTGTTTTTTCGATCTTCAGCCACCGAACGCATGGTCAGCAGCGGGATCACTACGATAAACAGATAGATGGCAGACACCAGGGCGGACGCAAAGCCCGGAGCCCCCTGATACAGGTTGTACACCATAAAGTACAGCCCCACCGCAGCCAGCATAAAGGCCACGCAGACGCTGCCGATCATGGAGTGGAAGTAGGCTCCCAGCTCCCGCTTGTAGACTGCTTTCATTGGTCAGACACCTCCTTGTGGGTTTCCTCCTGAGCAGGCACAATGGCCACCGCCGTTTCCTCCGGCTGGCCGCCCTTGCTGCTCCGGAAGCCCCGCCGCTTTTTGGGCGGCGGCGCCACCACCGCGTCGCTGGTCAGGCGCAGGAACACCTGCTCCAGGCTGGTCTCATCCTGGTGCATATCCAGGATGGGCAGCCGCCGTTCCGCACAGGCGTAGAACAGCCGCTCCCGGGGGTCCTCCTTCCCCATCTCCACGGCGGCATAGGTACAGTCTCCCTCCTGCTCCGCCTGGGTGACGGTGACACCGGGGACCCCGGTCAACAGGGCTTCTACCGTCTCCCTGTCCCCCCGCACCGTCAAGTGCAGCTGGCTGCCGCCCAGAGACTCCTCCAGCCGGTCCGGGGTATCGTTGGCCAGCAGCTTGCCGTGGTGGATGATGATGATCTGGTCACACACCGCCTGGATCTCCGACAGAATATGGGAGCTGAGCACCACCGTGTGCTCCCGGGCCAGGTCAGAAATCAGGCCGCGAATCTCAATGATCTGCTTCGGGTCCAGGCCCACTGTGGGCTCGTCCAGAATCAGGATGGGCGGAAAGCCCAAGATAGCCTGGGCCAGCCCCACCCGCTGGCGGTAGCCCTTGGAGAGGTTGGCGATGAGCCGTCCCGCCACCGCCTCCAGCCGGGTCATATGGACCACCTTCTGGAGCTGCGCCGTCCGCTCTTCCGGCGGCACCCGCTTCAGCTCGGCGCAGAAGGCCAGATACTCTGTCACCGTCATGTCCTGGTACAGAGGCGGCAGCTCAGGCAGGTAGCCGATGCAGGCCTTGGCCTCCTCGGGCTCGTCCAGAATGCTGTGGCCGTTGACCACCACGTCGCCCTCGGTGGCGCTGAGATAACCGGTCATAATGTTCATCGTCGTGGATTTCCCCGCCCCATTGGGGCCAAGGAAGCCGTAGACCTTTCCCTCCTCCAGGGCCAGGTTCAGGTGATCCACCGCCACGTGATCGCCGTAGCGCTTGACCAGGTTCCTGATTTCAATCACAGTTTCTTCCTCCTTTGTCAGTGTTCCGGCCCAACTGGCCGGAATCAGGGGACTTTAACAGGGGCAGTATACGGATTTAAGCTTAAATCTATCTGAAACACCCTCCTGTTTTCCCCTTTCTTTGCACAGTTCGTCAATGGCGCACCCACGGTCCCTGTGATACAATAGACGCACCCAGAGAGGCATGTTCTGTCCCTCTGGGTCTATGATAGAACATCGGTGCGCCGAAATTTGGCGGCCCCAGGGACCGCTGCGAAGGAGTTGGATACAATGGCAAATCTGTGGCACGATGTCACCCCGGACCGGTTGAAGCCGGAGGATTTTATTGCCGTCATCGAAATTGAAAAGGGCTCCAAATCCAAGTATGAGCTGGACAAGGAAACCGGCTTTATCATTCTGGACCGGGTCCTCTACACCTCCACCCATTACCCCGCCAACTATGGCTTTATCCCCCGCACCTACGCCGAGGACAACGACCCTCTGGACGTACTGGTCCTGTGCAGCGAGCCCATCCTCCCCCTGAGCATGGTGCGCTGCTACCCCATCGGCGTGTTCACCATGCTGGACCAGGGTAAACTGGACGAAAAAATCATCGCCATCCCCTTCAACGACCCCAACTACAACATGTACCACGACATTTCCGAGCTGCCTGACCACATGTTCCGGGAGATGACCCACTTCTTCTCCGTCTACAAGATGCTGGAGGGCAAGGAGACCGTGGTCAGCGAGCCCCAAGGGGTAGAGGAGGCCGTCAAGATCATCCAGAAGTGCCTGAACGCCTACATCGACAAATTTTGCCGCTGACCCGTAGGGCAGCGGGACAGGAAAAGAGACCTGCCGCGCACACCATGTGCGTGACAGGTCTCCTTTTTCTCACCCAGTTCAGTGAACCTGATCCGGCTCCTCCAGGCCGTCCTCTCCGGCCAGCAGCCGGGCCCGGAGGCCGCTGTACCGCTGGTCCTGCCGGTCATTCTCCACCATAGTGGCCACCACCCGGGGGTCCCCCACAATGATAAACAGCTCCTTGGCCCGGGTGATAGCGGTGTACAGCACCCCCCGGGTCAGCAGCATGGGCGCGCCGCTGCTGGCGGCCAGAATCACCGCCCGGTACTCGCTGCCCTGGGCCTTGTGGACGGTCATGGCGAAGGCAGGCTCCAGCTCCGCCAGCATCTCCCAGGTGTACTCCACCAGCCGCCCCTCAAAGTTGACGGTGAGCATCCCCAGGTCGGGCTGAATCTCGGTGATCACGCCGATGTCCCCGTTGAAGACGCCCATGCCGCCCCGGAGTCCATCCTCCTCCCGCCATAAAATATCGTAGTTGTTTTTCACCTGCATCACCCGGTCCCCCTCCCGGAACACGGTGGAGCCGTACCTGCGCTCCCGCTTATCCGGGGACGGCGGGTTCAGGGCCGCCTGGAGCATAGCGTTGAGCTGGCTGGTGCCGGTGATGTGCTTCCGGGTGGGGGAGAGCACCTGGATCTGGTCGGTGGGAATCCCCATGTTTTTGGGCAGTCGGTTCTTGCAGAGATCCACGATGGTCTCCGCTGCCCGGTCCCCCTGAAGCCGCCGGAGAAAGAAAAAATCCTTGCTCTTATTGTCCACCTGTGGGAGAATCCCCCGGTTCACCGCGTGGGCGTTGCGGATGATGGCGGACTCCCGGGCCTGGCGGAAGATCTCGGTGAGGTACACCGTGGGCACCACGCCGCTGCGAATCAGGTGGTCAAAGACCCGGCCCGGTCCCACGCTGGGCAGCTGGTCCGGGTCCCCCACCAGCACCAGCCGGCACTCATTCTTCATGGCCCGTAGCAGGGCCGCCATCAGGGGCACGTCCACCATGGACACCTCGTCCACAATGATGGCCTGGGCGTCCAGGGGATCTTCTTCGTCCTTGGAGAAGGCCAGACGGCCCAGCTCCTGGTCGTAGCCCGCTCCCAGGAGCCGGTGGATGGTGGTGGCCTCGGTACCGCACAGCTCACTGAGCCGCTTGGCCGCCCGGCCGGTGGGGGCCGCCAAGGCGGTCTCCAGTCCCAGGGCTTCAAACAGGCCCAGAATCCCCCGCAGGGAGGTTGTCTTGCCGGTGCCCGGGCCGCCGGTCAGCAGCATGATCTGGACCTTCCCGGCCAGCTCCACCGCCTCCCGCTGCTGGGGCGCGTAGGCGATCCCCTGCTCCCGCTCCACCTGGGCCACCAGCTCTTCGATCCCCTCGGGGGCCAGCAGCTCCCGGCGGCACATCTCTTTCACCCGCCAGGCGATGCAGCGCTCCGCCTCGTACAGGTCATAGCGGTACACCGCGTCCTGACCGGCGATGGTCTGACACTTCACTTTTCCCTGAAATTCCAATGCTTCCAGCCCCTCTGCCAACAGCTGACCGGGGAGGGGGCCCTCTCCCGCCGACAGCAGCCGGCTGGCGGCGGCCAGCAGCTTGCGCAGGGGCAGAAACACATGCCCCAGATCCTGGTTGTGGCTCAGGGTGTAGAGAAGCCCTGCCTCAACCCGCTGGCTGTCGTCGGGCTGAATCCCCATGCTGCCAGCCAGCCGGTCCGCCTTGGCGAAGGGGACGCCGTACTGGGGTTCCACCAGGATGTAAGGATCTGCCCGGAGCAGGTCCAGCGCGTCCGGCCCGTACTCCCGCCACAGCTGCAATCCCAGCTCTAGGGGCAGGCCGCTGGAAGTGAGGAACTCCATCAGCACCCGCATCCCCGCCTTTTGCAGAAACTCCCCTTGGATCTCGATGGCCCGCTTCCGGCTGATGCCCCGGATCTCCGCCAGCCGCTCGGGCTGGGACTCCAGGACGGCAAAGGTCTCGCTGCCAAAGGCGTCCACCAGCTTCTCCGCCATCTTGGGGCCGATCCCCCGGATGACGCCAGAGGCCAGGTAGTGGTACACCGACTCCAGCTCGGTGGGCATCTGGCGCTGGGCCCGCTCCATCTTGAACTGTCGGCCGAAGGAGGGGTGGTTCATCCAACGCCCCTCCAGAATCAACCGCTCCCCGGGACTCACCGCCGGGAGGATCCCCACTGCCGTGATCTCCTCCTCCTCTGTCCGCAGACGAAAGACAGTATAGCCGTTTTCCCGGTTCTGAAAGATGACCACGCTGACGCTGCCGGTCACCTGCTCCCGTTCCAGTTGTTCCATTGTTCGGGTCACCCTCCCTGTGCGTTTGATTTGCTTTAAAATCTCCTGTTTTAAGCCTCCCAGAACGCCTCGATCTCCGCCCGCTTTGCCTGGGCGCTGCCCTGGGCAAAGAAGGGTTTTCCACCGCCCCGGCCGTTACAGCTCTGGTTGAACTCCTTCACCGCAGCCCGCAGGTCGCCGTCTTTTTCGCCGATGGCGTACTTGTAGCCCTGCTCCTCGTCACCTGCAAAGACCGCACACCGGCCGCCGCAGGTCTCCATCACCGCCACCGCCAGCTTGCGCACGCTGTCCGGCGCCATAGGCGGCTCGAAGAGCACCACATCTCCGGCCCCCGCCAGGGCCTCTGCCCGCTGCTGGAAGGCCGCCTGCTCCAGGCCGTTGAGCCGGTACTCCAGCTCGGCCTTTTCCACTTTGAGCCGCTCCACTGACGCAGCGGTTTTCATGGGCTTGGCGGACAGGGCCACGGAGATCTGATGATTCTGCTCCAGAATCCCGTTGATGTAGGCCAGGGCCCGGTCCCCGCAGAGCATCTCAATCCGGCTGCCCTCCTTGAACTTCTGGACCGAGATCAGCTTAATCAATCCGATCTCTCCGGTCCGGCTCACGTGGGTGCCGCAGCAGGCACAGGTGTCCGCCCCGGGGAAGGTGACGATACGCACGTCGCCGGAGAGCTCTTTCTTGCTGCGGTAGTCCAGCTCCTTCAGCTCCGCCGCCGTGGGGTGGAAGATCTGGGTCACGCCGTTGGCCCATACCGCGCGGTTGGCCTCCGCCTCAATCTCTGCCAGCTCCGCCGCCGTCAGCTCCACGTCCAGATCCACTGTAATGGTGTCGCTGCCCATGTGGAAGCCCACGTTGTTTCCGCCAGTCCGCCGGTGGATGATGCCGCTGACAATGTGTTCGCCGGAGTGGTTCTGCATCAGGGAGAACCGGTGGGGCCAGTCCAGCCGGCCGGTCACCGCTGCCCCCACCTCCAGGGGCTGGTCGGTGAGATGGATGATCTCCTCCCCCCGCTCCTGGGTATCGCTCACTGTGACGTCGTTCAACGTTCCACGGTCGCCGGGCTGGCCGCCGCCCTCGGGATAAAAAGCCGTCCGGTCTAACACCACCTCATACCCTTTTTTCTTCCGGGGCTGGCAGGAGAGGACCTGAGCTGTAAAGTGCCGGCAATACACATCGCTGTAAAAAATTCGTTCCGTCATCATTGATTTTGCCTCATTTCTCTGTGCTGTGTCAAATCGCTTTCATTTCGTTAGTATACCACAGATTTTTGTCTTTTCACATAGTGGCAAATCCGCTATAATAAGGTTGCATGAAATCCCAACAGGAGGCAGACATTATGGAGCTCACCCAGATGACCCGCGAAATTATCCAGCAGTTCCGCACCCTCTCCGCCATCCCCCACCCCTCTGGCCGGGAGGCGGGACTGGCCCACGCTTTGGCCGAGATATTCCAATCCATGGGCGGCACGGTGCAGACAGATGCCCTCTGGAACCTCCGCTGCGACTTCCCCGCCACCGCCGGTCTGGAACAGGCGCCCTGCGTCTGCATCCAGGGCCATCTGGACATGGTCTGCGCCACGGCCCCGGGGAGCCACTACCACCCGGATCAGGACGGCATCGTGTGCCGCACCGAGGACGGCTGGCTGAAAAGTGACGGCCGCTCCTCCCTGGGGGCCGACAACTTGCTGGCAGGTTCCGCCGCCCTCTGGCTGTTGCGGCAGCGGTTCCGCCACGGCCCCATCCGCCTCCTGTTCACCACCCGGGAGGAGCGCGCCCTGGACGGCGCCAAAGCCCTGGACCCCCGTTGGCTGGACGGGGTACATTACTTAATCAACACCGACGGCTTTCAGGAGAACCGGATTATCGTAGGCTCCGCCGGCGGCTGTTACCAGATCTGGACCCGGACTATGGAGACCGCGCCGGACCCCCGCCCCGCCTACCGGGTGGCCCTCAGCGGATTCCCCGGCGGCCACTCCGGCAGCGACATCGGCAAGGGCCGGATCAATCCCCTGCGCCTGCTGGCTGCCCTGTTGGCTGAGACCGACGCGGACATCGCCGCCCTCACCGGCGGTTCCGCCATGAACGCCATCCCCTCTGAGGCCGCCGCCGTGGTGGTTCCCAAAGATCTGGACCGGTTCCGCAAGGCCCTGGACCGGGTACCCCAGCTGGGCGGCGCCGTGGCCCTGACTCCCCTGGCCGAACCGGTCGCCGTCTGGACGCCGGTGGACCGGCAGTCTGCTCTGGACTTCCTCCTGACTCTCCCCAACGGGGTACTGGCCTGGCTCCCCGAATGGCCCAAGGTGCCCGCCTGCTCCGCCAACCTGGGAAAAGTGGAGTGGAAGCCTGGCGTCCTCACCTGCCACCTGTTCCTCCGGGGCGCTCCCCAGGAGGCCCTGGACCGGACGGCCCGGGGCTGCCATCTGATCGCAGACCGGTGTGGCTTCGCCCTGTCCCAGGAGGTGGGATATCCCCCCTGGGACGGTGTGGCGGATAACCCGCTGGCCCGGCGCATCTCCGCCCTCTGGGCCAAACGCAACGGCACCCCTATGGAGATCACCCCGGTACACGAGGGCCTGGAACCCTCCCGGCTCATCCCCAAGCACCCGGATATCTGCGCCGTTATCATCGGCACCACCATTCTCGACGCCCACTCCACCCACGAACGGGCCTCTCTGGAGGCCATCCCCCACTTTGTCCACCTGCTGAAGGACACGTTGGAGGAGATCGCCCTCCACGGCTGACCCAAAGAGAAAGAAGGTTTCCGCCATGTTAAAACTGATTTCCTGGAACGTAAACGGACTGCGCGCCTGCCTGAAAAAGGGATTTGCTGACGTGTTCTCCGCTCTGGACGCAGACCTGTTCTGTCTCCAGGAGACCAAACTCCAGGCAGGACAGGTGGAGCTTGACCTGCCCGGTTACCACCAATACTGGAACTACGCGGAGAAAAAGGGGTACTCGGGTACTGCTGTGTTTTCCCGGCAGGAACCGCTCTCGGTCCAGTACGGGCTGGGGATCGAGGAACACGACCGGGAAGGCCGCCTGATCACCCTGGAATTTCCCGATTACTACTTTGTCTGCTGCTACACCCCCAACGCCCAGGGTGAGCTCAAGCGTCTGGATTACCGGCTGAGCTGGGAGGACGCCCTGCGGGCCCACCTGTTGGAGCTGGACCGGCATAAAGCAGTGATTTACGCCGGAGACCTGAATGTGGCTCATCAGGAGGTTGACCTAAAAAACCCCAAGAGCAACCGGGGCAACCCAGGCTTTTCCGACCAGGAGCGGGCCAAGCTGACCCAGCTGCTGGACGTCGGCTTCACCGACACCTTCCGCGCCCTGTACCCGGAGCGCACCGGGGCTTACTCCTGGTGGAGCTACCGCTTCAATGCCCGGAAGAACAACGCGGGCTGGCGCATTGACTACTTTATCATCTCGGACCGGCTGGCCGACCGGATTGCAGCGGCGGAGCTCTTTCCCGAGATCATGGGCAGCGACCACTGCCCAGTGGGCCTGACCCTCTCCCTCTGACGAGACAAAAGCGGAACCCCTTCCCTGTTCGGAAGGGGTTCCGCTTCTGTCATGATTACGCCACAGTATAGGCCCACAGGTTTTGCATCTGATTCATCAGGCGCTGGAGCTCCCAGCCCTTTTCACTGTTTTTCGGGCTGTTGGGGTCCCGAATCTGGATGGTCCCATCGCTGTTCAGGGCGGATAGGACAATAAAGTGGCCCGAATCGGTGAAGTCCCCTGGCCCCATAGAGCAGATAATCGGAGCGCCTGCCTCCAACCGCTCCCGAATACGGCTGTCGGACAGGGTGAGCTCCTGGGCGGACAGTCCCATCGTCGCCGCACCCTGGGACATCAGGGCCCAGGCGGTGCCGGTGCCCTCCACATAGTAGCCGTTCTCCGCCGAGAACTGTGCCACTCGTAACGGTGACCAGTCGGCGTTCCCTGTCAAGGCGCAGAGCACCATGGATAGGCAGGTGGGGCCGCAGCCGGTGATGGCCATCATATCGCTTCCGTAGGTCTCATAGCCCCAACGCTTGTCCCACTGCAAAAACAGCGGAACGCCTCCTCCGGAGAGGTCGCTGGAGAGATCGATGGTGTGGTTCTTATCCTTCTCCTGGGGATAGTCGTAGACAAACTGTACGGTTTCCGGGTTTCGTTCCAGCAGTTGGAGGAGGGTGTCGGGATAGGCGCTGGCATTGTTCTGGATGGACTCCTCCATGGTCAGCTCGTGCTGAGGGTCCACTGGCCTCCAGTTGTCCACCGGGCGCTCCTCTTGCTTCCGCCCCTGCACCACGCCAAACAGACAGACCGCCGCAATCACCACAAGCAGCGTCCGGCGCAGCAGTCTGTTTTTCCGTTTCCGTCCCCTGGGACGGCGGCGGGGCGTCCCTCTCCTCTTGTGTCTCTGCTGCATACAAATCCTCTCTCAGTAAACAACCGGCATTTTCGTAACGGCACTATTATACCAGCTGCGAAAATGCCTTTTTTAACGATTTCGTAAATTTTTCCACACTTTTCCGCTCCGTCTCAGGTCCAGAGCCAGGAGGCAAAACGGAGCCCCCCAAAAACCAATATCACGGCCCACAGCACAACCGCCGCCGGAACCCCCACACGGAATTTTGTTTTTCGGGTCTTATGGTGGAACAGCGCCATACCGGCCATGGCCCCGATACAGCCGCCCAGAAAGGCCGCCAGCAGCAGGGTATGCTCCGGAACCCGCCACTGATGCCGTTTGGCCTTATGCTTGTCCAGGCCGTAGAGAAAAAAAGCCGCCAGATTGATTCCCACAAAATAAATCAGGAACCCCAACAGCAGATTGCTCGCCATCTCAGTCCTCCAACTCCTTCCAATACAGCTGGGTATAGCGGAGCCGTCCCTCCACCCGGTCCGACTGCATCAGGGAAAACCCCGTCACCGGTATCGCTCCGGGGAGCGGCGCCGGAAATCCGATCTCACCCCGCTCCCGCAGCCGCCGGGCCAGGGTCAGATGGGGCCGGTAGGGCCGGCGCTCCAGCCGCAACCCCTCCCGGCGCAGCGCCTCGTGCAGCTGAGCCTGAAGCAGCATCAACGGTTCCGTCCGGGCCACGCCCAGCCAGAAAATATCGCCGCCATCCCGGCGGAACCGGCCGGTATCCGTAAAGCAGATGGAAAACTTGTGGGCCTTCACCCGCTCCATCGCCTCCACCACCGGCGCGGTGTCCCGTACCTCCCCCAAAAACTCCAGGGTCAGGTGCAGGTTTTCCCGCCGGGACCAGTTTGCGCGGACCCCTCGTCTCGCCAGGGCTGTCATCCCGGATGACAGTGCGTTCTTCACGCCCTCCGGAAAGTTGATGGCCAAAAACAGCCGCATTACAGCGCTTCCTTGAGCTTTCGGTACTTCTCCTGCATCTCTCTGCACTTCCCGCAGCTCATACTGCCCTCAGGACAGGCGCCGTCGCAGACGCAGCTGGGACCGCTGGCGGCAAACAGATTGGGCGCCACGGGATAGACCAGCTTCAGCATCTCCTCCGCCAGCCTGCGGATCTCCCACTGGGCCCGGTTGCAGCAGCGCAGCTGGAAGAAGTGGTTCAGGCTCCGGGCGTTCATGGTCACCACCATCTTGGTCTCGCAGGCGTTGGGGAGCACGAACCGGGCGTCCTCATTGGCCAGCTTTTCCGCCTTCCGCTTCGCCTCTTTCTCGCTCAGTCCCTCGGCCATCAGCTCCGCCTGGCGGCTCTTTTGCAGCGCCGCGGCCAGTTCCAGGTAAGCCTTTCCCTGGGCAGTCATGGCGTCCAGGAACAGCTTTTTTGCCTCCGGATTCTGCTCCACCTCAGGGGGGACCACAAACTGGAAGTCATCTAATCTCACATAGCGCTGGCTCTGGACAGAATAAGAGGCTAGGCGGTGCCGGGTGATCTGCGCCAAAAGGGCCCGGGACACCCCCTCGATGGCAAAGGTGAACGACGCATGTTCCACAGGGCTGGCATGCCCCAGGTCGGAGAGCATATTGAGAAATCTTGCGCTCTTCTCCTCCGTCAGGCCGTCCAGCAGATTTGTCGCCCCCACCTTGGAGTAGCACAGCTTGGCCGCCGCCGCCACCACCCGCTCCGGCTCCGGCGTATGGGCAATTAAAGTAACATGTAACACGGTAAACCCCTCCTATTTTATCTAAGTATAACACAGGCAGGTATCTGGCGCCAGTGTGTTTGAAGGGACTTTTACAGAAAGACCCCGCTTTTCCCCCTTTCCAGCCGGAAATAGGAAACGGGAGCGGCCAAACGCCGCTCCCGGTCGATTACTTTTTTCTGGCGGGCACAACAGCCCCCTGCCTCATCGCCTCGTACCTGGCCGCGCCATAGTAGCTGCGCAGATACAGCTCCCGCACGTCGGTCAGCAGAGGGCAGACTGGGTTGTACCCGGTACACTGGTCCTTCCAGGCGGCTTCGGTCATGGCGTCCAAGGTGTCCAGGTAGTATTTTTCATCCACGCCATACTCCTGTATGGTTGGATAAATCTCTATGGTCCTTTTCAGTTCGGCCACCTTTTGATACAGCGCCGCATAGGACTCGTCCGCCGTCTCACCGCCGAATCCGCAAAATGCCGCGACTTCGCCGTAGCGTTCCCGGATACGGGGGCACTTGTGCCAGGATAATGCCCCCAGCTTTTCCGGCGCCTTCCGTGCGTTGTAGTCCATGGTTTCCAGCAAAACCAGTGCGCTGGCAAGGCCGTGAGGCAGGTGGTGCCAAGCGCTCAGCTGGCAGGCCATGGCGTGGCCCAGTCCCGGAAAGGCATTGCCCTGGGCGATGCCAGCCAAAGCGGCGGCATCTGCCAGCTTGATCCGCGCTTCCCTGTCCTGTCCCAGCCTGTCATAGGCCCGGGGCAGATAGCGGAACACATTCCGGCAGGCCAGCAGCGCAAAGCCGTCCGTGTAGTCCGAGGCAAAGGGGGAGACATAGGCTTCCAGCCCATGGGCCAACACTCCGATGCCGGAGGTACGGGTCAGGCCCTTCGGCAGGTCCATCATATTGTCGGCGTCAACAATGGCCACGGTGGGCAGCAGCTCATAGTCGGCGACAGAGTACGGAAAACCCGTGCCCTCATCGACGATTAGAGCAAAGGGAGTGTTCTCAGCCCCGCTGCCAGCGGTGGTCGCAATGGCGGCAAAGACTGCCTTTTTTCCGCTGGGTGGAAATTTAAAAATCCGCTTGCGAATATCCAGAAAGGCAGACTCCATGTTCTGGAGCTCCGCCTCAGGATGTTCATAGAAATACCACATCAGTTTGGCCGCATCCAGAGCGCCGCCGCCCCCCAATCCGATGATCCCATCCGGCTGAAACGCCTCCATGTCAGCCAGTCCCTTCCGGGCGGACTGTAGAGTGGGGACGGCGTCAAGGTCATAGAAGCTGGCATAGGAAACTCTCATCTGTTCCAGCTGGTCCAGAATGGGGCGGGCATTGCCGTTCTGATGGAGGAAGCGGTCCGTAATCAGAAAAATTCGCCGGCAGTCATATGTCTCCTGCCACTCCTTCAGGGCGGCGGCAGTGCAGCCCTTCTGAAAGGAAACCTGGGCGGGTAGGCGCAGCCACAGCATTGGGTCCCGCTGCTCCGCCACAGTCTTGATATTGAGCAGGTGCTCCGGGCCCACGTTGGCCGAGAGGGAACTGCCCCCCCAGGAGCCGCAGCCCAGTGTCAGCGAGGGCGCCAGCCCGAAATTGCAGAGGTCACCAATCCCCCCCTGAGACGCAGGGCTGTTCAGGATCAGACGGCAGGATTTCAGCCGGGTACACCACAGCTTGATGTGTTCCTCCTGGAGCGGATCAATCCATAGGGCAGCGGTATGACCCAGTC
This sequence comes from Clostridiales bacterium, assembly GCA_003150485.1. Taxonomy (GTDB): domain Bacteria; phylum Bacillota; class Clostridia; order Oscillospirales; family Oscillospiraceae; genus Onthomonas. Next base: position 13,305 of record QALX01000002.1, on the reverse strand, counting down.
CCCCAACTGCAATCAGCTTGCCCGCCTGCTCCAGCGCCTCATGAAAGGTGGACGCTCTGTACAGGGCCAGCAGCGGGGACAGTTTTTCATGGGCAAAGGGCTCGGATGGCTCAACGGAGGCCACTTCCCCCACCAACAGTTTGGTTTGATCCGACACCTCAAACCCAGCCAGCCTGGCAATCGCAGTGGCCCTCTGGCCAATGATGGCGGGAGAAACAGTGCCGTCTTCCCTTAACAGGATGGACTGCACTTTTGCAAGCTCGTCAGCCGTCAAAATATGGGCATTTTGCTTGGCAAGCTCCTCCTTTACCCTTCGATAATTCTCTGTACCCACTACAATCATAGCCTGTTCAGAAGTGCAGAGCATACCGGAGTCAAAGGTTTTGGATTGGATGGTGGAATATACCACATTCTCGATGTCTGCCGTTTCATCAACAATAACAGGGCAATTCCCAGAACCGCCGCCAATGGCGGGTTTCCCGGAAGCATATGCCGCCCTGACCATGTCAGGGCCGCCGGTGGCCAGAATGAAATCCACAGAAGCCATCAGGGTTCTGGACAATTCCACCGACGGCTCACCAACACAGGCGATGATGCCTGCGGGGGCACCTGCGCCATAGGCCGCTTCAGCCAAAAGGCGAACCGCCTCACAAGTACACTTTTTTGCCCCGGGATGCGGGCTGATGAGAATGGCATTTCTGCTTTTTAGACAGATCAGTATCTTGAAAATTGCCGTGGAGGTGGGGTTGGTAATCGGAACGATGGCGCCAATGACACCCACGGGCTCCGCAATCTTCTGAATGCCCAGAGAGCGGTCCTCTGCTATAACGCCGCAGGTTTTCATGTGCCGGTATTTATTGTACACAAATTCCGCTGCGTAGTGGTTTTTCATGACTTTATCTTCTAGAATCCCCATGCCGGTTTCCGCAATAGCTTGCCTTGCCAAGGCTAATCTCTGTCGGCTCCCCTCCATTGCCACGGCCTGGAAGATAGCATCAACCTGTGCCTGGGAATAGGTCGCAAAAATCTCCTGTGCTTTACGCATTTCGGAAATCTTTTCTTGCAAACTTTCGATAGTTCCCGGCTCTGCCATTCGTTTTCCCCCCGTCAACAATCCTCTTTGTCTTGCTTTAAACGCAGTTTCACAATGTCGTTAGTTTAACACAGAATCGTTTGCGTTATTCCCAAGCCCCCGCCGCCTCTTGAATTGGCCGCTGTAACTGACAGCCATGGAAAACGAAAAACTGCCGCGCAGCGATTTTGCTACGCGGCAGCCCCTTATCACATTCTCAGATGTAAAAGACGCAATATTCCCAATTATTAGAAATACATGGCCTGTTTGTAATCAACTTCGATTACAGAGCAGCCACTTTCTTGCATTCTGCGGACAGCTTCTGAATCATATTGTAATCAGTGTTGTCCTGAAGGCCGCAATCCATTGCGAGTCCGACCAGCGCCGCCTGATCAGCAGCAGAAGCGATCAGTTCGTCAACGGTCTTAGCTTCGTCCAGCGGGGCTCCCCCCTGCACCGCGCAGGCATAACCAATCCCTGCGAGGGTAGCAGCGTTCAGCAGATTCTCACATGCGACCGGCTCCTTAGAGGGATCGGCAAGAACCTTTGCCAGATCTTCAAAAACAGTCTTTGCTGCTTCTCTTGCATAGCCCGTTGCATAGTCGTTGACCTCAGGTGCAGCCAGAGCGCCAATGGCGTTCTTCAGCGTGACGGCAGCACCCTTCTTGAAGTCAGCGGCAGACAGACCATCCGTGTAGTCAGCATCAATGACGGCCATTTCGGGAAGCAGATTAAAGCTGCTCAGGCAGATCTTTTTCCCAGTCTTTTCGTCAACGATTTCAGCATAGGGATTGCAATCACAACCAGATTCGACGGCAGTTGTGACCAAGACCAACTTGGCCTTCTTGCCCATCTGAGGATATTCCCCGCCAGCTGCCAACGCAGCAATATCAAGATCGGGGTTCTCATACAGCAACCACATGATCTTAGCTGCGCTCAGTGCTTTGCTGTCGCCCACACCGACAATGAGGTCAGGCTCAAACTCGTCCATCTTCTGCAGACCAGTTTTTACGTTCTCAATTGTCGGCTCTTCAATCAGATCGAAGAACTCAGCGGTATGGAGTCCAGACTTTTTAAGGCACTGGTCGACGGGATCTATTACACCCTTACGATAGAGATCGGGATTGGTAATCAGAAATGCCTTCTGAAGTCCATATACCTCGTGCATCTCCCGCAGGGCTACAGGAGTACAACCTCTTTTAAAGTAAATCTTCTTGGGAACTCTCAGTTTTTTCATTCCTGCCTCCTTGCCCAGAAAGTAACTGTGCGAGCCGATACCGCAAGGTCTCGGCTCGCACCTCAATTACGATATAATATCGGCTTCTCAATATTTAAGAGTAAACATTCAACGGATCAAATGAAGCCCTTACTTAATCATACGAAACCGTATTACATCGGCTTCTCAGTATTTAAGAGTTAGCATTCAATTCAGAATCAAATGACGCTCTCAATTAATTACATGAAGCCGCCCTTCATAGCCGGATCCAGCGGAATGACAGGAGTATCAGCATGTCTGTCGAGCGGGATGTCGACGGTGATCTTCTGGCCAGCATACAGCTTTTCGAAGGTCTTGTCGCCATAGTAAGCGCGCAGATAGCATTCCTTCAGATCTTCGAAGGTGGGATAGACGGGGTTGCAGCCGGTGCAAGCATCGTGGAATGCCCATTCAGCCATGTTGTCGACGACATCCAGGAATGCCTTTTCGTCAACGCCCCAATCCTGAATGGTCTCAGGAATGTCAACAGCCTTCTTCAGATCTTCGCCAGCCTTGATCCAGTTTGCGAAGGTCTCTTCGTCGTCCTTGCCCTTCAGGCCGCAGTATTCAGCCAGCTCGCAGTAACGCTCGAAGGCCTGCGGATACTTGTACTGGGAGAAGGTGCCCATCTTGGTGGGAGTGCGGTTAGCATTGTACTTGCAGACGGTGGTGAACATCAGAGCGTTTGCAGTACCGTGCGGGATATGGAACCAGCCGCCGACCTTATGGGACAGGGAGTGGTTGATGCCCAGCATAGCGTTAGCGAATGCAATACCAGCGATTGCAGAAGCGTCAGCCATCTTCTCACGTGCTTCGGGATCCTTAGCGCCGTTGTGATATGCTCTGGGCAGGTAATCGAAGACCAGCTTGGTAGCAGTCTTTGCGAAACCATTGGTGTAGTCAGTTGCGAACAGGGAGACATATGCTTCGACAGCATGGGTCAGCACGTCGTAACCGGAAGCCTGGGTAGCCTTGGGAGGCAGGTTCATCATGTTATCAGCATCGATGACGGCCATTTCGGGCATCATTTCGTAGCCGATGATGGGCCACTTCATGCCGGTGTTAGCGTCAGAGATGATGGTGAAGGGAGTACATTCGGAACCAGTACCAGCAGTGGTGGGGATGCAGACCAGCTTGGCCTTTTCGCCCATCTTAGGCATGAAGCGAACTCTCTTACGGATATCGATGAAGACGGTAGCCATGTCGAGGAACTTCTCTTCGGGATGCTCATACATGATCCACATGATCTTAGCGGTATCGATTGCGGAACCGCCGCCGACAGCGATGATGACGTCGGGCTCGAACTCGTGCATCTTGGGCAGGCCCTTCATAGCGTCCTGGATCTGCGGGTCGACACGGATGTCGAAGAACTCAGCGGTCATAACACCGTTGGATTCCAGCTGTTCCTTCATCTTGTCGATAGCGCCGAGCTTGAACAGGACAGCGTCGGTGATGAAGAAGGCTCTCTTGAAGCCGTAGACTTCATACAGTTCCTTCAGAGCGACGGGAGTGCAACCCTGCTTGAAGTAAACCTTCTTGGGCAGCTGCAGCCACAGCATGTTTTCTTTTCTGATGGCCACGGTCTTGATGTTCAGCAACTGACCATAGTTGGTCTGGCCTGCGAAGGAGGACTTACCCCAGGAGCCCGGGCCCAGAGTCAGGGAAGGAGCGATGTCGAAGTTGTACAGGTCGCCGATACCACCGAAGCAGGTCGGGGTGTTGATCAGGATACGAGCTGCCTTCATCTTCAGAGCAAAGCGGTCGATCTTGTCTTCCTGGACGGGATCAACATACATTGCTGCGGAGTGGCCAGCGCCGCCTTCATAGACCAGCTTAGCGCAGATTTCCAGAGCTTCGTCGAAGTCCTTAGCCTTGTACATACCGAGCAGCGGGCACAGCTTTTCGTTTGCCCATGCGTTGTCATGGCTGGTGTCATCGGTCTCGAAGATCATGACCTTGGTGTTGGAGGGAACGGTGATGCCAGCCATCTCTGCCAGCTGCAGCACGCTGCGGCCGAAAGCGTTGGCGTTAACACCGTGAGTCTTAGCATTGAAGAAGACCTTAGCAACCTTGTCAGCCTCGTCCTTGTTCAGGAAGTAGCAACGGCTGTTAGCAAATTCCTGCTTGACCTTGTCATAGATGCTCTCCAGAACAGTGACGTGCTGTTCGGTAGCGCAGATCATGCCGTTATCGAAGGTCTTGGAGTGGATGATGGATGCCACTGCGGTTCTGATGTCGCAGCTGTCGTCGATGATGACGTTGCAGTTGCCGGGGCCCACGCCGATAGCCGGGGTACCAGAGGAGTAAGCGGAACGGACCATGCCTTCGCCGCCGGTAGCCAGGATCAGGTCGACTTCCTTCATCAGCAGTGCGGACAGTTCCAGGGAGGGCTCTTCAACCCAAGTGATGACATCCTTGGGCAGGCCAGCCAGCTCTGCAGCTTCCTTCATGATCTGAGCTGCTCTGATGGTGCAGTTCTTTGCCTTGGGATGCGGGCTGATGATGATGCCGTTTCTGGTCTTCAGAGAAACCAGGATCTTGAAGATACAGGTGGAGGTGGGGTTGGTGGTCGGGATGATGCCGCCGATGATGCCAACGGGAGCTGCGATGCGCTTGGTGCCGAAGGACTTGTTCTCTTCGATCACGCCGCAGGTCTTGACGTTACGCATATGGTTCCAGATGTGCTCAGCTGCATAGTTGTTCTTGGTGATCTTATCAACAACGATACCAGCCTTGGTCTCTTCGTGAGCCATCTTTGCCAGCGGGATCCGCATTTTGTCAGCTGCCATTGCTGCTGCTTCGCAGATCTTGTCAACCTGTTCCTGAGTGAACTCAGCATAAGCTGCTTGTGCGGCTCTGATTTCGGGAAGCTTTGCTTCCAGTGCTGCTGCGGAATCAATCTTGCCAACAGTCTTTTTTTCTGCCATAATGTCCCCTTTCACTAATATGCTGTTAGTTGCATCTTTTAACCGGCTGCTAAGGCTAGCCAACCGATTAATTGACCTAAGTAACAATCAATCTGACTGCCGCAGTGTCAAAAAAGTTTTCTTTTTGAACTGCCGCACGATTGATTTTCGGGATATAATCCCATTCGGAAACGAATAAACAACCAGCAAAACGGTCTCTTACCCCCGCTTATAAAAGCTCTCGTCAATTCGCACATCCTTCGCCATTTATATTACCGGATTTTAGGCCGTTTTGTCAACCTCCTTTTTTCTTTTCGTCATTTTGCACAATTTAATCTGTTAACTTGATTTTTATATGCAGACATACTTTGTTTTCATTCTTTAAAATTTCATTGAAATCAAAGTATTTTTCTGCTTTTTAAATTATTATTTAACTTGTGTTAAAAAATAGCAAAACCACCTCTCGCTTTCCATTTTGTCCGGCCTTTTTATCATTTTTTGCTGGATTGAATTTTTATTCTTTTTTCTGTACGCGCAGTTCCAGCGGCCATCTTATACGTATTCACCAAATTTCCAGGCTATGCCACCTTTCCCTTCTGTCTCTTTTTACCTGTTCCCGCCAAAAAAGCCGGAAAACAACGCTTTCCGGCTTTTTTCTTCTGCGGCGCATCCAAATTATCCATTTCTGCGGCGCATTTGTGTATTATTTATGCTTTTTGCTGTGCAGATTCTTCATACGCAGGTCGTTGGACAAGATCCGTTTGCGCAGACGCAGATGCTCCGGCGTCACTTCCAGCAGTTCGTCATCTCCCAGAAATTCCAGGCACTGCTCCAGGCTCATCTGCTTGGGCGGGATCAGGCGCAGGGCATCGTCGCTGCCCGAGGCCCGGGTGTTGGTCAACTGCTTCTTTTTGCACACGTTTACCGTCATATCTTCATTTTTGGGATTGATGCCCACGATCATCCCCTCATATACGTCCACGCCGGGCTCAATCAGCAGGGTGCCCCGCTGCTGCGCGTTGAACAGGCCGTAGCTGATAGCCACACCGGTCTCATAAGAAATCAGGGAGCCGGTATTCCGCCGCTCCACTTCCCCCTTATAGGGTGCGTAGGAGTCAAAGACGGAGGCCATGATTCCCTCGCCTTTGGTCGCGGTGAGGAATTCGTTCCGATAGCCGAACAGGCCGCGGGACGGAATCAGGTACTCGATTTTCATACGGCTGCCCACCGGATTCATATCCTGAAGCTCACCTTTACGAATATTGAGCTGGTCGATGACGCTGCCTACGAAGTCCTGGGGCACGTCCACCACCAGCCGCTCCACTGGCTCACACTTGACGCCGTCAATCACCCGCATGAGCACACGGGGCGGGGAGACCTGGAACTCATAGCCCTCCCGGCGCATGGTCTCGATCAGGATAGACAGGTGCATCTCACCCCGGCCGGCCACATTAAAGCTGTCGGTAGAGTCCTCCACTTCAGTGATCCGGAGGGACACGTCCTTCAGCAACTCCCGGAACAGCCGGTCCCGAATCTGGCGGGAAGTGACAAATTTGCCGTCCCGTCCGGCGAAGGGGCTGTCGTTGACGGAGAAGGTCATCTCCATGGTGGGGGCGGAGACCTTGACAAATTCCAGCGGCTCCACGCACTCGGGCGCACAGACGGTATCACCGATGGTGATTTCACCGATGCCGGACATGGCGATAATGTTGCCCGCCTCTACCTGCTCAACCGGCACCCGCTTCAGGCCGTCGTACTCGTAAATGGCGGTGGCCTTAAACTTTTTACTTACCGCGTCCGGGTCGTGGTAATTGCAGACCTGGATCTCCTGGTTCTGCTTGACGCAGCCCCGCTCAATGCGGCCGATGGCAATTCGGCCCACAAACTCGTTGTAGTCGATGGAGGAGACCAGCATCTGGAAGGGGGCGTCCAGATCCACCTCCGGGGCGGGGATGTAGTCCAGAATGGTTTCAAACAGGGGTTTCAGGTCAGTCCCCGTCTGATCGGGGTCCTTAGACGCCACCCCGGCCCGGGCGGAACAGAACAGAATGGGAGAATCCAGCTGTTCGTCGGTGGCATCCAGATCCATGAGCAGCTCCAGCACCTCGTCAATGACCTCGTGAACCCGCTGGTCGGGCCGGTCAATCTTGTTGACCACCACAATCACCCGATGTCCCAGCTCCAGAGCCCGGCTGAGCACGAAGCGGGTCTGGGGCATGGGGCCCTCCGCCGCATCCACCAGCAGGATGACTCCGTTGACCATCTTGAGGATGCGCTCTACCTCACCGCCAAAGTCGGCGTGGCCCGGCGTGTCCACAATGTTGATTTTGGTATCTTTATAGGTAACGGCGGTGTTTTTGGCCAGGATCGTAATCCCCCGTTCCCGCTCCAGGTCGCCGGAGTCCATCACCCGCTCCACTACGGCCTGGTTGTCTCGGTACACGCCGCTCTGCTGGAGCATGGCGTCCACCAAGGTGGTTTTGCCGTGGTCAACGTGGGCAATAATGGCGACATTTCTCAGTTTTGACTGCTGCATGGAAGGTAACCTCGCTTCTCTAGCATAAATTCGATTTGGATCGCTGAAAATTCCTTGTCTATTATATACCGTCCATATCAAATAGCAACCTTATTTGTCCATATCATTGACAAAATCAGCACATTCAGGTAAACTGGTTTCGGTTTTGGGGCGGTTTTTGCTGTTTTTTCTAGCCTGTCCCCGCCACTTTCCCCGCTCTCCGCCCCACCCCTTCCAGGATTCCACAGCAAACGTATTCCAAAATGTCTCCGTAGCTCAGCTGGATAGAGCATTCGCCTCCTAAGCGAAAGGCCGCGCGTTCGAATCGCGCCGGGGACGCCAGACACCAGTGCCAGAAAACCGTGAAAAATCACGGTTTTCTGGCTTTTGCTCTCTGGGGACCAGGCAGATATGGCAACCAATCCATGTTGCCGTGCGATGCAGGAGGCTTTCGATGCCATAAGGCCAGGGGACAGCTGGAAAACCATGATTGACAAAAGGGAAACGATCGGTTACTATAGCAAAGTAACCGATCGTTCACTTCCAAAGGAGGAGCCCTATGGCTGATACAAAAGAGCGCATTCTGACCATTGCCCTTCAACTATTTTCCAGGGAAGGCTATGAGGCGGTCTCTATGCGCATGATCGCAGACGCCCTCGGCATAACAAAGGGCGCTCTCTATAAGCACTACGAAAGCAAACGGGACATTTTTGACCACATTGTCGCGCGCATGAGACAGGCGGACGCCCAGCGCGCACAGGAATATGCGGTACCGGAAGGGACGCTGGCAGAAATGGCCGACGCATACCGGCACACCAGCTTTGCGCACATCCAGGCGTTTTCTGAGGCCCAGTTCCGCTACTGGACAGAGGAACCATTTCCCGCCCAGTTCCGCAAACTGTTGACCCTGGAGCAGTACCGAAGCGCGGAGATGGCGGCGTTGTACCAGCAATATCTTGCGGCCGGACCACTGCAGTATATGACTGACCTCTTCGGTGAGATGACCGATTCCGCCGAGGATGCCGGTATGCTGGCCCTCTCCTTCTATGCCCCCATGTTTATGTTGTACAGCCTGTATGACGGGGCGGAAGACAAGGACACCGTTTTCGCCTTGCTTCACACACATATCGTCCGCTTTGCAAAAGAAAGGAGCTTCCTGTGAACTATCCATTGAGTCAAAAGTATAACATCCCCCTTTACACCGACAGAATCATGGGCCCCAACCCGATCAAGCTGGAGGAGGAACTGCTGCGCAGCCACTCTACCCCTGCCGGCGCCGCGGTCCTGGATCTGGGCAGCGGCCAGGGGGTCACCTCCGTGTTCCTGGCGAAGGAGTACGGTTTCCGGGTGACTGCCGCGGACCTTTGGAGTGATCCGGATGAGAACCGGCGCTTCTTTTCCCAGGCCGGTCTGACCGGGGATCAGATTGTCCCCATAAAGGCGGATGCCACCGGCCTGCCCTTTGCACCGGAGACCTTCGACGCCGTAGTAAGCACCGACTCCTACAACTACTTCGGCCGCGATCCCCTTTACCTGGACGAAAAGCTGCTGCCCTGTGTTAAACGGGGCGGATACCTCTATATCGCGATCCCCGGTATGAAAAAAGACTGTCACAGCCATCTGCCGCGCGAGCTCCTCCTCTCCTGGACACCGGAGCAGCTGGATTATCTCCACGACGTAGCCTACTGGAAGAATATAGTAGGACAGTGCCGGGACGCAGAGGTCATCTCCGTACGGGAGATGGAGAGCAACGAGGAGGTCTGGGCCGACTGGCTGGAACAGGACAATGAATACGCCGTGGGAGATCGGAAAACCATGGAAGCCGGGGGCGGAAGGTACCTTAACTTTATCGCCATCATCCTGCGCAAAAAGTGATCGTTTCGGCGGCTTCTGAAGGGTGATTATGTCACGGTAAACGGCTTGCGGCACCTGCTATGATAGGTTCATCCACTGTCAGGAGGGGCACATCATGAATCAAGTCAAGAAAAACTCCCGCAGAGCCTTTGTCGATGCTTCCCACTGCGTCGCCTGCGGCTGCTGCGTAAAGGTCTGTCCAAGGGCCGCAATCCGTATCGCAAACGGCATCACGGCCCAGGTGGATCCGGTCCGCTGCGTGGGCTGCGGCATTTGCGCCCGGGAATGTCCGGCCACAGTGATCACCATTCGGGAGGCTGCGCTATGAAAAAACACTGGTACGACTATCTCTGGATCTTCTCCCTGATCTATCTCGTCCTGGGGTTTGTCCATATCCTGTTCGCCTGGATTGGCCTGATCTGCTTTGTCCTCCCACTCTTGTTTGCCATCATCGGCGGGAACAAAGGGTACTGTAACCGCTACTGCGGGCGGGGCCAGCTGTTCGGGCTGCTGGGCGGCAGCGTTGGCCTGTCCCGGAAAAGGGATATTCCGAACTGGATGAAAAGCAAGGGATTTCGGTATGGCTTCCTGATCTTCTTTTTCACCATGTTCTTCCTGATGCTCTGGAATACCTATCTGGTTTTCGCGGGGGTCCAGGACCTTCGCCAGGTGGTCACACTGCTGTGGACCTTCAAGCTGCCTTGGCACTGGGCGTATCACGGAACCCTGGTCCATCCCGGCGTGGCCCAGTTCGCCTTCGGCTTTTACAGCGTGATGCTGACCTCCACCGCGCTGGGCTTTCTCACCATGATTCTGTTCAAGCCCCGTTCCTGGTGCGTCTACTGCCCCATGGGCACCATGACGCAGCTGATTTGCAGGGCGAAACGCAGACAGTCGCCCTAATGGAAAAAGAATCGCCGGTTTTACGGCGATTCTTTTTCGCGTTCTGCCAGCTCACACAGGCCCTGTTCATCCAGCAGCTCTACGCTGCCCCTGGCCAGACGCACCATGCCCTCCCGCTGGAAATACCGCAGCATCCGGGTCACCACTTCCCGGGCCGTTCCCAGGTGGTTGGCGATTCTTTCGTGGGTGATTTTCAGCACTGGGGCGCCCTCCAGCAGACTCTCCTGAACCAGGAACCCGGCCAGCCGCCGGTCAAAGCTCTTCCACATGACCTGTTCCATGAGCCACATAACCTCCGAAAAACGGCTGCTCATGATCTCGTTTGTGTAGTTGGCCACTGCCGCAGACTCCTCCATCACCGTCTGATAGACATCCGGGGGAATGATCCACAGCTCCGCGTCCTTTTCCACTTCAATGGTGATTTCAAACTGTATGCTGCGCATGACACAGGAGGCGGAAAACAGACAGATATCCTGCTCAAAGAGACGGTATATCGTGATCTCTCTGCCCTCGGGGGAGAGCATAACCGCCCGCAACTGCCCGGACTGGACCAGCAGCAGGCCAAGGCAGTCCAACGAGCCGTTGTGGAGGATGGTACCAGCCGTTGCCCTGCGTAGGACGCAGCTGTCCTGTATCAGCGCCTGCTGTGAGGCGGTCAGTTTGTTCCAGATCGGAAAGTAATTTGAAAACTCCATGGCAATACCTGCTCCTTTGCGACAGCGCTGACATCATTCGGTCAATCCCATCATAAAAGAATTTGCGCCATATGTCAAAAGCGGATAAAACCGGTGCCAGGGTGATATTATCACGGAAGTCAGCGGCAATACCGGGTATACTAACATCAGGATACAAAAGAAAGGAGCTTTTGAAGCATGGCTGCTATGAATTTGAATTTGGAACAGTTTCACAAAACTGTAGTGGAAAACAAAGGGACCGCATTGGTGGAGTTTTGGGCTCCCTGGTGTGTCTACTGCCGCCGCATCGGTCCCGCATACGACAAGATCGCACAGCAGTACCAGGAGGCGCTGTCAGTGGCGAAGGTCAACATCGACGAGGAGCCGGGCCTTGCCCAGCAGGAGCGGATTGAGCTGGTTCCCACCATGGTTCTGTACCAGGACGGCAAGGCAGTGGGGTCCATTGTGGCCCCGGAATCCAAAGCCGCCATTGAGACGTTTTTAAACCAGCATCTGAACCGATAAGGAGGATGGGGATGGACCATATCTACGATGTAATCGTCATTGGCGGCGGCCCCGGCGGATATACTGCCGCCCTCTATGCTGTCAGAGCCGGGCTGGACACGTTGGTACTGGAGAAGCTGTCTGCCGGCGGGCAGATGGCCCAGACCACGCAGATCGACAACTACCCGGGCTTTGAGGAGGGGATCGACGGCTTTTCTCTGGGGGAGAAGATGCAGCTCGGTGCCGAGCGCTTCGGGGCGAAGACCGAACTGGCGGAGGTCTATGGCGCCCAGCTTACCGGCGAGGTAAAAACCATCGAGACCAGTGAAGGGACCTTCCTGGGCCGCACCGTCATCCTCGCCACCGGAGCCAATCCCCGCCCCCTGGGCATTGCCGGGGAGCAGGCACTGGCAGGCCGCGGTGTACACTACTGCGCGTCCTGTGACGGGATGGCCTACCGGGACAAGACCGTCGCCGTCATCGGCGGAGGGAACTCCGCTGCCGCCGACGCCATGCTGCTCTCCCGCATTGCGAAAAAGGTGCTCCTCATCCACCGTGGGGACAGCCTTCAGGCCACAAAAATCTACCACGAACCCCTGCTGAACACGGCAAACGTAGAGGTTCACTGGAACAGCACCGTATCGGAGCTGCTCCACGGCGACCGTCTGACCGGCATCCGGCTGAAGGATACCGCTACCGGCGCGGAAACCGAACTCCCCTGTGACGGCGTCTTTATCAGCATCGGCAGAGTCCCCGCCACAGAGCGGTTCCAACAGGAGCTGGAGCTGGATTCCGCCGGTTATGTCCGGGCGGATGAGTCCACCCGGACCAACCTCCCCGGCGTATTCGCAGTGGGTGACGTGCGCACAAAGGCGCTGCGCCAGGTGGTGACCGCCGTAGCGGACGGCGCGGTGGCGGCCCACTACGCCGAGACATACCTTCTTGAGAAGGGCTGACCCGCCTCCCCCCGCGCTGATCAACCGGCCGGGCCCCAAGTATGAGGGGCCCGGCCGGTGTCCGCATACGCAGAGCAAAGGCAGTGCGGACAGCCGCACTGCCTTTGTTTTCCCTCACGTCCTTTACAGCAGGGAGAGAATCTGCTCCTTCGGCCGGGCTCCCATGGCCTGATTCACAATCTTTCCGTCTTTGACCACCACCAAGGTGGGGATATTCATCACGTTGAACACTGCTGCCAGTTCCCGTTCCTCATCCACGTTGACCTTGCCGACCTTGATGTCGGGGCGCTCACCGGCGATCTCGTCCACAATGGGGCCCACCATCTGACATGGACCGCACCAGCTGGCCCAGAAGTCCAGCAGAACGGGCTTATCGCTTTGGACAACCTCCTCATGGAAGTTGTTCTTGGTAATATTCAGAGCAGACATATTCCTTCCTCCTTTGTGATCTTTTTTTGTTTTCTGATGCTATGATAGCAGCTCTGTCCCGGTTGTTCCGTGATCTTATCACCTTCTTCGGTGGGGAAGCCCCAAAAAAACAGCCTGCAAAGAAGGCTTAATAGTGACAAGTAACTATTTTGTCGCAGAGAACGGTGTGACCCGAAGGTCACGACGTTTTTCTGTGTTCATAGGTTGTTTGCGTGATGATAGGCTCGGAAATAACGG
>QALX01000008.1 GCA_003150485.1 Clostridiales bacterium | reverse complement strand
GAAGTCATCGACTACCTGACCGCCAAGGGCGAGAAGGTCGGCCTGGTGAAAGTTCGTCTGTATCGTCCGTTCAGCGCTGAGCGTCTGCTGGCTGCTGTGCCTGCCACCGCCAAGAAGATCGCTGTTCTGGACCGCACCAAAGAGCCGGGCGCCTATGCCGAGCCTCTGCACCTGGATGTGCTGAGCGCCTTTGCTGAGGCAAAACGCGAAGCCACCATCATCGGCGGCCGCTATGGTCTGGGCTCCAAGGACACTCCTCCCGCAAGCGTGTTCGCTGTGTATGAGGAGCTGGCCAAAGACGCTCCCAAAGCCCGCTTCACCCTGGGCATCAACGACGACGTCACCTATCTGTCTCTGGAGGAGAAACCCGCTCCCAACACCGCTGCAGAAGGCACCAAAGAGTGCAAATTCTGGGGCCTGGGCGGCGACGGCACCGTTGGCGCCAACAAGAACTCCATCAAGATCATCGGCGACCACACGGACAAGTATGTCCAGGCCTACTTCCAGTACGACTCCAAGAAGACCGGCGGCGTCACCATCAGCCACCTGCGCTTCGGCGACAGCCCCATCCGCAGCCCCTACTATATCAACCAGGCGGACTTCGTGGCCTGCCACACCCCCGCCTATATCACCAAGGGCTTCAAGATCGTCAACGATGTCAAGGACGGCGGCACCTTCCTGATCAACTGCCAGTGGTCCCCCGAGGAACTGGAACAGCACCTGTCCGCCGACTCCAAGAAGTATATCCACGACCACAACATCAACCTGTACACCATCAACGCCATTGACCTGGCCAAAAAGGTGGGTATGGGCAAGCGCACCAACACCATCCTCCAGTCCGCCTTCTTCGCGCTGGCCAAAGTACTGCCCCCCGAGGACGCCATGCAGTATATGAAGGACGCGGCAGAGCACTCCTACCTGAAGAAGGGCCAGGATGTGGTCCAGAAGAACTGGGACGCCATCGACGCCGGCGCCACCGCCTTCGTCAAGATCGACGTGCCTGACAGCTGGGGCAACCCCGCGCCGGATGCCGCCGAGAAGGAGCTGGCCGGCCGGCCCGACACCGTCGAGATGGTGGAGAACGTGCTCAAGCCCATCAACAAGATGGACGGCTACAGCCTCCCCGTCTCCGCCTTCGAGCCTATGGCCGACGGTGTGTTCCCCAACGGCGCCTCCGCCTACGAAAAGCGCGGCGTGGCCACCAGCGTGGCCGAGTGGATCCCGGAGAACTGCATCCAGTGCAACCAGTGTTCCTACGTCTGTCCCCACTCCACCATCCGCGCCTTCGCTCTGGATGAAGGAGAGCAGGCTGCCGCACCCGAGGGCATGAAGATGCTCGACTTCAAGGTGGGCCCCGGCAAGGACAAGTATCAGTTCGCCATCTCCGTCTCCCCTCTGGATTGCATGGGCTGTGGCGTGTGTGTCAATACCTGCCCCTCCAACGCTCTGAAGATGTCCTCCTCCGACTCCCAGATGGACCAGCAACCGGTCTTCGACTACTGCGTGGACCAGGTTTCCGTCAAGAAGGATCTGGTGGACAAGACCGTCAAGGGCAGCCAGTTCAACCCCCCGCTGCTGGAGTTCCCCGGCTCCTGTGCCGGCTGTGCCGAGTCCACCTATGCCCGTCTGATTACCCAGCTCTACGGCGACCACATGATCGTCTCCAACGCCACCGGCTGTTCCTCCATCTGGGGCGGCGCCGGCGCCACCTCTCCCTACACCGTCAACAAGGAAGGCAAGGGTCCCGCCTGGGCCAACTCCCTGTTTGAGGACGGCGCGGAGCACGGCCTGGGCCTGTACTACGGCCAGAAGACCATCCGGGACGCCCTGAAGGACAAGGTCGCCCACATTGCCGAGAGCACCGACGACGCTGCACGCAAGGCCGCCTGTGAGAAGTGGCTGGAAACCTATGACAACGGCGAGACCAACCAGGACGCCACAGAAGCCCTGATCGCGGCTCTGGACCCCAACTGCCCCGACTGCGCGGCGGTGCTGGCCCAGAAAGACTACCTGAACAAGAAGTCCTGCTGGATCTTTGGCGGCGACGGCTGGGCCTACGACATCGGCTTCGGCGGCCTGGACCACGTGCTGGCCACCGGCGAGGACATCAATATCTTCGTCTTTGACACCGAGGTGTACTCCAACACCGGCGGACAGGCCTCCAAGGCCTCCAACATCGGCCAGGTGGCTCAGTTCGCCTCCGCCGGCAAGGCCCTGGGCAAGAAGTCCCTGTCCGAGATCATGATGCAGTACGGCTACGTCTATGTGGCCCAGGTGGCCATGGGCGCCAACCCCGCCCAGTGCATCAAGGCCATCACCGAGGCAGAGGCCTATCCCGGCCCCTCCATCATTATCGGCTACTGCCCCTGCGAGCTCCACTCCATCTCCCAGGGCGGCATGGGCAGCTGCCAGAACGAGATGAAGAAGGCGGTCACCTGCGGTTACTGGAACCTGTTCCGGTACAACCCCGCCGCCAAGGCAGAGGGCAAACCCGCCTTCACCCTGGACAGCAAGCAGCCCAAGCCCGGCTACCGGGACTTCATCATGGGCGAGGCCCGTTACTCCGCCCTGACCCGTTCCTTCCCCGAACGGGCGGAGACCCTGTTCAAGCAGGCCGAGGAATACGCCAACAACCGCTACGAGCGCCTCTCCAAGCTGGGCGAACTGTACAAGTAACGCCCTGCCAGCGGCGTAAGCCTGAACGACGTAAAAACCACCCCCGCGGCTCTGCCGTGGGGGTGGTTTGCGCCCGGAGGGCAGTATTTTCATGCGCGCTGGGCCAGGGCCGGCCCGTCAGCCGTCCCCCTCAGGGAAGCCAGGGCATAGAGGGCGGTCAGCAGTTCGGTCAGGGGCATGGTCCACCAGATGGCCTGCACCCCAAATACGGCGGGCAGCACCAGTACAAACAGACCAGTGAACACCAGCCCCCGGGCCAGAGAGATCACCAGGGACTGCCGGGGCCGGAGCACGGACTCCAGATAGTAGGTGGACACCACGTTGATGCCCATAAACAGGAAGGAGATGCCGTAGATCCGCAGGGCCGCAGGCCCGATGGCCAGAATGTCCTCGGTAACCGCCATGTAGATGTTTAGCAGCTGCCGGGGCAGCAGGGCGGCGGCGGCAAAAAACAGCACCCCCATGCTCCCGGCGGTCACCAAAAAAATCCGGCGCATCCCGGCCACTCGGTCCCGGCGTCCGGCGCCGTAGCTGGCAGAGACAATAGGCTGTACGGCTTGTCCCACCCCGTAGAACAGGGACTGGAACAGGACCGCAATATTGGCCACTGTGCCGAATACCGCCAGTTCTGTTGTGCTGGCGTAACCCATGATCTGCCGGTTGAATAAAATCACAGTGACGCCGAACGTCAGGTCCACAATGGCCGGCGCAAAGCCCGAGGCGCAGATTTTCCGGAGGACATGGGCCGTCTCTCCCCCTCTGCCCAGGCGGAGGCCGCACCTTTTCCGCAGGAAATAGGTGCAGAGTACCCCCAGCGCCACCACCTGGCCCAGCGCAGTGGCCAATCCCGCGCCGCTCATCCCCATTCCCAGGCCGAAGTCAAAGACAAAGTAGATGTCCCCCACGATGTTGACCGCACCGCCAGTCAGCAGGGCGGCGGCGCAGATACCGGG
Source organism: Clostridiales bacterium (assembly GCA_003150485.1). Taxonomy (GTDB): domain Bacteria; phylum Bacillota; class Clostridia; order Oscillospirales; family Oscillospiraceae; genus Onthomonas. Next base: position 106,140 of record QALX01000008.1, on the reverse strand, counting down.
CGCGCCGTCGTTGCGGACGAAATTGGACAGCACTACTTCCATCACAAAGGCGGGCACCGCCCAGGCGATCCACTGGGCGTACTCCATGGCGTAGCCGATCAGCTGGTCATCCGCGCCGAAAAACCGGAGCAGGGGTTCCCGCAGGAACAGGTACGCCAGCGTCAGCACGGCGGACAAAACCAGCCCCGCCGTCAGCGCCACCGTAAAGTAATAGTCCGCCGCTGCCCGGTCCCCGGCGCCCCGGCGGGCGGTCATCCAGACGGACCCGCCGATCCCCAGCAGCAGCCCCAGGCCGATCATAATGGACCACAGTGGGTTGACGCAGGAGATGGCCGCAGCGCCGGCGGGGCCGCAGCAGTGACCTACGCAGATCATATCCACGCTGGTGTAAATTGAGGTGACAACTGCACCGCCCAACGAGGCAAACAAGTAGTGCAAAAAGGTCTTTTTCAGGTTTCCATTGACGAGATCCATAGCTTCCTCCGCAAAAAGGGGCCGGATAAAAATCCCGGGCGCACCCGACCTCTTATCCGGCCCCGTCATTCCGATGACAGTCCTCCGATGAACGGTGGTATTGTACCACAGTCCAACGCGCTCTGTCAAATCGGCCTGCGGCTCCGTTCACCGGTAGATGCTGCGGATCTCCACACCGGTATAGTAGTGCCGCAGGATCTCCCCGGCGGTTTTCCCCTTCTTGGCCAGGGCGTTGGCGCCGTACTGGCTCATGCCCACTCCGTGGCCGTAGCCGGTGACATAAAACGTCACATTCTTCCCGTCGCACTCCGCCGTGACGCTGGAGCTGCGCAGGCCGAAGAGGCTGCGCAGGGCGGAGGTGGGAATGTCCACCCCTCCGATGCAAATAGAGGCGGGGAGGCCGCTGTCATCATAGCGGACTTTACCAAACCACTTTTGAGGCTTTTTCCCCAGCTCGACCTTGCCATACCGCTTCTGAAGGGTGGTTTTAAACTGCTTCGCAGTCACAGTGACCACACTGTAATAGTTGGGCACCTCTTCCCCGGTCTCCGGGCTTTTCACCGACTGCAAATAGGCCACGTCCTTCCCCCAGACCTCCCCGGCGGCCTTGGTCACCCCAGCGCTGGCGGCGTGGAAGGCGGCCATAATGGGCTTGTCCCGGTAGTAGATCGCCTGGCCCCGGGTCTCTTCAATGGCGGTGGTGATTTTCCCGGCGTAAGCCTTCCCCTTGCTGCCGCTCCAGGTCTCCATCCGGTCATCATAGCTGATCCAGGCCTGGCAGCAGGTGGAGTCGGTACAGATGTCCGCCTTTGTGTGGTTGGGGCTGGGATTTTCCATGCGGTATAAGGTATAAGTCCGGGCCGCGATGGCCTGAGCCTTCAGGGCCTCCGGTTCAAAGGCCGCCGGCATCTCCGCCGCCACTACCCCCCACAGGTACTCCTCTAGCTCCATGGTTTTCACGGTTCCGCCCACCTTGACCTTCAGGGTGAGGGATGGGTCGAACCCCTCCTTTTCCTCCTCCCGACCGGTGGACTCCGCCGCCTCTGACTGGTCCTTTGCTCCGGTCACCGCGGTCTCCTCCGCCTCCGCTTCCACCGTCTGTTCCGGCTGGGCGGCGGACTCCGCCCGGGCGGCTCCGCCAAACACCACCGCCGGCAGAAAGAATACCGCCAGCGTCAGCACCAGGCCCCCCCGCAGGGTGCGCCAGACCGGATTCTGCTTTCTTTGCAAGTTTCGTTTTTCCATACTTCATTCTGTTCAACTTTCCCCTGTTTTTTGCCTGAAAAATAGGCTATTTGTGACAGTCTTTTGTGGAACGCACCCCCTTTTGTTGACTTCAAAATCCAGATCACTTATACTGAGAGAGACTAACAATACGCCGAAGAAAGAGGGTAACATAATATGGCCAAAGCCTTGTCTTCCACCGCCAGCGACTACATCCATGACATGAGCGAAAAGTTCAGCCAATCCAACTGGATCAACCCCAAGGCGTACGCCCGTGCCGACCTCAAGCGGGGCCTGCGCAACAGCGACGGCACCGGCGTCATGATCGGCGTCACCCAGATCGGCAACGTCTACGGCTACTACATGCAGAACGGTGAGCGGGTCCCCACCCCGGGCCGCCTGGTGTACCGGGGCATCAACGTGGAGGATCTCATCCGCGGCTTCACCTCGGAGGGCCGGTTCGGCTATGAGGAGACCGCCTTCCTGCTGCTCATGGGCCACCTGCCCACCCGGGAGGAGCTCAACGGCTTCAACCAGGTGCTGGACGAGATGCGCCCCCTGCCCCCCATGTTCACCGAGGACCAGATCCTCCGGGCCCCCAGCAGCAACCTGATGAACAAGCTGGCCCGAAGCGTCCTGACCCTCTATTCCTATGACCCGGACCCGGAAACTATGACCCTGGAAAATGAGCTCCGGCTGGCCATGAGTCTGATCGCCCGGACCCCCATGATCGTGGCCCACGGCTACGCCGCCAAGCGCTGCTACATCGACGGCGGCTCCCTCTACCTCCACCGGGCCATGTCTGGCCACGGCACAGCAGAAAATTTCCTGGCCGCCTCCCGGGATGACCGGATCTTCTCCGACGAGGAGGCAAAGCTCCTGGACTTAGGCCTGGTGCTCCACGCCGAGCACGGCGGCGGCAACAACTCCACCTTCAGCACCCGGACGGTCTCCTCCTCCTATACCGACATCTTCTCCGCCATCGCCGCCGGCGTCGGCTCCCTGAAGGGCCCCCGCCACGGCGGCGCCAACATCCGCTGCAAGCAGATGGTGGACGTGGTGGCGGAAAACGTCAAGGACTGGAAGGATGACAACGAGATCAAATCGGTGCTGGTCCGCATCCTCAACAAGGAGCTGGGTGACGGCTCCGGCCTGATCTACGGCATGGGCCACGCGGTGTACACCCTCTCCGACCCCCGTGCCAAACTGCTCAAGCGCTTCGCCCGCTCCCTGGCGGAAAAGAGCGGCATGGGCGACCGGCTGAACCTGATCGAGTCCATCGAGCGGCTGACCCCGGAGGTCTTCCGGGCTGTCACCGGCAGCGAAAAGGTGTTGTGCGCCAACGTGGACCTGTACTCCGGCTTTGTCTACTCGGTGCTGAACATCCCAGAAGACCTCTTTACGCCCCTCTTCGCCACCGCCCGTATGGTGGGTTGGTGTGCCCACCGGATCGAGGAGATCTACGTCAACCCGGGCGCCATCATCCGCCCCGCCTACAAGGCCGTGGCCCCCAACCTGCCCTTCGTCCCCCTGGACGACCGGTAACCTCCCTTTCACAGATCAAAGGACACCATTCCCATCGGATGGTGTCCTTTTCCCGCTGTTCCTTTCAGCGGATTTCCTGCTCCAGAGCGTCAAATTCCGGCGTGGAAAAAAACTCTCCCAACGTGATCTCAAATCCGTCGCAGAGCTTTTTGATGCTCACAATCCCCGGATTTTTGCTCTCCCCGTTTAAAATGCTCTTGACGGTGCTCTGAGGTACCGCCGCCAGATTGCTGATTCCATTGGGCGTCAGTCCCCGCTCCCTGCAAAGCTGCCGGATGCGCCGCGCAACCGTTTCCTGGGTGTTCATAGGTTTCCTCCTCTGACAAACTGATTTCGTTTCACTAGTAAAGGGAACAGCCCCTCCACGACATGCGGAGGGGCTGCCCTTTTGCCCCGCGGAGCAGAGCATCACACTTATACAAACAACATATGGAGAGAATCCGAGCGGATTCTGCCTGGCATTTGATCAGAGGGTGGTGAAGAGGTCCAGAACCTGACCGGTCATCACCGGAGGCGTGTCACACAGGAGGTAGCGGACCGCCAGGGCCACGTGGCGGGCATCTCCCATCTTCACGTCATCCTGGCCCACCGAGGCGTTGTACACTCGCTGGCCCGGAGTGTCCACGATGGTGGGGGCCACGGCGTTGCACTTGACGCCGTACTCCTGCATCTGGATGGCCACGGTCTTGGTCAGAGTGACAATCCCGCCCTTGGCCACGGCGTAGGCCCCCATCTGGGAGGCGATACGGCCCATCCGGGAGGAGATGCTGACGATGTCGCCGGAACGCTGTTCCCGCATCACCGGGGTCACCTTATTCATACACAGGAAGGGGATACGCAGATTGGTGCGGATAATCTGATCCCACTGTTCCGGTTTCCAGTCCCAGATCTTCAGGGGGGACTGGGTGGAGATATCGTACATTTCCTTGGGATAGCCGCCGGCGTTGTTCACCAGGATGTCGATCCGCCCAAAGCGGTCCATCACCTCGTCCACCATGGACTGGACCTGCTCCTCTTCGGTCAGATCCCGCGGGATGGCCACGGCACTGCCGCCCTGGCCGCGGATTTCCTCCACTACCTTATCCAATTTCGCGGCGGTGCGGCCCACTGCGGCCACGGTAGCGCCCTCCTCTGCCAGCACCAGAGCGATTGCTCTGCCCAGGCCCTGACCGGCGCCGGTTACAATGGCGATTTTTCCCGTCAATTGCATCTCCCTCACCTTCCCTTTCGTTCTTTCATCTATCTAGAATTGCGTTTTTCCTATTCTATACCACTTTAAATCACTAGTCAACCACATTTCCCTCTCCGGGTAAAAATCAGGCAGGACTGCCGGTCTTCCGGCGGTCCTGCCTGACACTCAGTTCCACTGGGCGAAGAAACTGGCCCGGTCCACGTTGTTAGACCGGTTATAGCGGCACAGTTCCATCAGCTCCGCCGGGTCGCCGGTGAGCTGATTAACCGCCTCGGTGCAGGTGAAGGCCACCCGGTAGCCCTGCTGCTCCAGTACCTCTCTGGCCTCGTCGCAGAGGATACCAAAGGGGTAGGCGAAGGCCAGCGGCTGACAGCCGATGGCCCTGGTGATCTTCTGCTGGTTCTTCAGCAGGTCTGCCGTAAAAGCCTCCTCGTAGGCCGAGGAGCTCTCGCCGCTGTTGATATGGCAGCCCTTCCGCCCCTCGTCCAGGTTGTGCATGTCATAGGTGTGATTGGCAATCTCCACCCGGCCCGACTGGGACAGCTTTTTCACATCCTCCCAGGTCATGCAGGCGTAGTTGATATTGCGGTCCTCGTTCCCGGTGTACAGGTCGGCGTAGGCCCCCACGATGGCCGCCACCGCCCTGCTGTCGTAGCGCTCCAGCAGGGGCAGGGCGTACTCCAGCACGCTCAGCTGCCCATCGTCAAAGGTAATCATCACCGGCTTTTCCGGCAGTGCCTTCCCCTGGTCCACGTAGGCGATCAGGTCCGCTGTGGTCACCGCTGTGTAGCCGTTGTCCGCCAGGTACTGCAAATCCCCCTCCAGGGTCTGGGGCGAGATCACGTGCTTGCCACACTGGTCTGCGGCCTTGCTGATGTGGTGGTACATCAGAATGGGGAGGGCGACCGGCTCCGCCGCCCGGGCCCGGCCGGAGAAGGTCAGGGCGCCGCAGAGGGTCAGCATCACCAGGGCTCCGGCGGCCAAGGCCGCACTCAGCTTTTTTCTCATCAAATCACCTCACCCTAGTTTGCGGCGTCCCTTGGATTTTATGCAGCGCCCGTCTTTTTCCGTTTTTTACGGCTCCTCACAGTAACGGACAATGGCGTCCCGGAAAAAGACGCTGCACCCGGGCGCAACGGCCTCGTAATAGGCCCGGAACCGCAGGTCCTGAACGTACAGCTCTCCTATCTCCCGGTGAGCCTGTTTGGTGTAAAGTCCCGCCGGCCAGAACCACTCCAGCCACTGCCGGTGGAGCGCGCAGGCCTCCCGGGCCGCCGGGCCGCCGGGGTCGCCGGTCTCCATTGCCGTCCGGAGCAGCTGGGCAATGCGGGCGGACAGTTCCTCCTGCGCCTGCCACTGAGCCCCTGTCATGGCAGCCGCCTTATCCTGGGCAGCGTCCACCGTCTCCTTTCCGTAGCGGGCCTCCAGCTCCGGGCCATAGCGGCGCTGATTCTCCTCTAAAAACCGGTCTCTTAAACCGGCAAACTTCTCCTGATCTGTCATGGTTCGTTCTCCTTTCATGGCTGCGAGGGTGTGCCGCACCGTCGCGATTTGGGTTTCTACCTGTTTTTTCCGCACCTCCAGGGCGTGCAGATGTCCCTCCAGGGCGCGCCGCCGGTCAAAGCTGCTGTCGGAGAGCATCCGGCGGATCTCCTCCAGGGGCACCTCCAGGGCCCGGTAAAAGAGAATCTGCTGGAGGAGGTCCACCTGGGCCTGGCCGTAGATGCGGTAGCCGTTGGAAGCCACCCGGGCGGGCTTGAGCAGGCCAATCTCGTCGTAGTAGCGCAGGGTGCGGGTGCTGACGCCGGAGAGTCCGGCCAGCTTTTTAATAGTGTATTCCATCGCTGTTTCCTCCCTGCCTCTACTGTAAGGGCTGACGCCGCGGCAAAGTCAAGGGATATTTCACAATTTATTTACATTCTCGCCATTTTCCACACAGATTGCCCCGGTTGGCACCGGGACATTGGGCAAACAGGGTTAAATTTCCTCCCCCATGTCAATGCTAAAGTGACTGATTGATCCTCCGCCCCCCTCCCTTCGACCTGGCGCTCCTTGACAGCACTGGCGATTTGTGCTAAGTTATCACCGTTAACTTTAGTTATCAGTGATAACCCATCCCATTTCCACTATGATAAAGGAGAATAACTATGATTTTTAACACCATTGCGGAACTGATCGCGGAACACATCGAATGCGACCCCTCTGAGATCAAGATGGAGACCACCTTTGAGTCCCTGGGCATCGACTCCCTGGACACCGTGGAGATGGTCATGGAGCTGGAGGACCGCCTGGGCTTCGAGCTGGATCTGGACCGGAAAGTGGCCACCGTCGGTGAGCTGGTGGCCTTCGCGGAAGAGAAGAACCCCAACAAATAAGCTTTACTGTTAAGAGGGAATTACTATGATCAAAACGCCAATCTGTGACCTGCTGGGCATCGAGTACCCGATTTTCCAGGGCGGCATGGCCTGGATCGCCGACGGGAAACTGGCGGCGGCGGTCTCGGAGGGCGGCGGCCTGGGTATCATCGCCGCGGGCAACGCCTCCGCCGACTACGTCCGGGAGCAGATCCACATCGTCCGCGGACTGACAGAGAAACCCTTTGGGGTCAACGTGATGCTGATGAGCCCCTCGGTAAACGAGGTGGCGGCCGTGCTGGCAGAGGAACACGTCCCTGTCATCACCACCGGCGCCGGCAACCCGGGCAAGCACATGAAGGCCTGGAAGACCGCCGGATGCAAGGTGATCCCGGTGGTGGCCTCAGTGGCCATGGCCAAGCTGATGACCCGTCTGGGGGCCTCCGCCCTCATCGCCGAGGGCGGAGAATCCGGCGGACACGTGGGCGATCTGACCACCATGGTGCTGGTCCCCCAGGTCTGCGACGCCACCACCCTGCCCGTTCTGGCCGCCGGCGGCATTGCGGACGGCCGTGGGATCGCCGCAGCCTTTATGCTGGGCGCCTGCGGGGTCCAGGTCGGCACCCGCTTCCTGGTAGCCGAGGAGTGCTCGGTCCACCCGGTCTATAAGGAGAAAATCCTCAAGGCCAGCGACATCGCCACCATCACCACCGGCAAGCGCCTGGGCCACCCGGTGCGCAGCCTGAAAACCCCCTTCTCCCGGGACTACGCCAAGGCGGAGTTCAGCGCCATCTCCGATGAGGACCTGGCGGGCCGGGCCACCGGCGCCCTGCGCCTGGCGGCCAAGGAGGGCGACGTGGACCACGGCTGCTTCCTGGCAGGCCAGGTGGCGGGTATGATCCATCGGGAACAGCCTGCGGCGGAGATCATCCGTGAGATGTTCGCCCAGGCGGAACCGATTCTGAAAGGAGCTTGTCAATGGGTAGAATAGCCTTTGTATACCCCGGCCAGGGGTCCCAGCATCCGGGCATGGGCCTGGATCTGAAGAAAAGCGACCTGCTGGCCCGCTTTGCCTTTACGCAGGCGGACCAGCTGCGCCCCGGTACATCGGACCAGTGCTTTTTCGGGGATGAGGAGACCCTGAAGCAGACCGCCAACACCCAGCCCTGCCTGTACACGGTGGAGATGGCGGCCAGCCAGGCCCTGCTGGGCCAGGGGGTCACCCCGGATATGGTGGCGGGATTTTCCCTGGGCGAGCTGGCAGCCCTCACCGTAGCGGGGGCCGTGGACTTCGAAAACGGCATCAAGATGGTCACCCGCCGCGGTCAGCTAATGCAGGCGGCGGCGGAGAAGGTGGACAGCGCCATGATCGCCGTAATGAAGCTGGAAGCCAGCCAGGTGGAGGCACTCTGTGCCGCTTACCCGGAGGCCTATCCGGTGAATTACAACTGCCCCGGCCAGACCGTAGTGGCTGTGAAACGGGACCAGCTGGACGGCCTGAAACAGGACATCAAGGCCGCCGGCGGCCGGGCGCTGCCCCTGAAGGTGTCCGGCGGCTTCCACTCCCCCTTTATGGCGGAGGCGGCGGAGCAGTTCGGCGCCTATTTGCAGGACGTGAAGTTCTCCTCCACCTTTAAGGTCCCCCTCTACTCCAACTACACCGGCTACCCCTACGACCGGGACTGCCGGGAGCTGCTCCAGCAGCAGATCTGCAACCCGGTCCGGTGGCAGACCCTGGTGGAAAACATGATCGCCGACGGCGCGGACACCTTCATCGAGCTCGGCCCCGGCCAGGTGCTGGGCGGCCTGATCGGGCGCATCGACAAGTCCGTGACCATCTATCACGTGGAGGACTACGACAGCCTGGTAAAGACAGTGAAAGAGGTAAGACCCTATGATTAACGGAAAGACAGCGATCGTCACCGGCGGCTCCCGCGGCATCGGCCGGGCCATCGCTTTGAAATTTGCCGCCCTGGGGGCCAACGTGGCCGTGGTCTACGCCGGCAACGAGGCCGCCGCCCAGTCCGTCTGCGCGGAAGCCGCAGCTCTGGGCGTTACGGCCCAGGCGTACCAGTGCGATGTGGCGGACTTCCAGGCGGTAAAGACCACCGTAGCCGCCGTGAAGAAGGCGTTCCCTTCCGTGGACATCCTGGTCAACTGCGCCGGAATCACCCGGGACGGCCTGGTGGCCATGATGAAGGAGGACCAGTTTGACGCGGTGGTGAACACCAACCTGAAGGGCACCTTCAACATGATCCGCCAGTGTACGCCCATCTTTATGAAGAACCGCCATGGGAAGATCATCAACATCAGCTCGGTGGCCGGGCTCATGGGCAACCCGGGCCAGGCCAACTACGCCGCCTCCAAGGCGGGAGTCGTGGGGCTGACCAAGTCGGTGGCCCGGGAGCTGGCCTCCCGGAATGTGTGCTGCAACGCCATCGCCCCGGGCATGATTCAGACGGACATGACCGCCAGCTTCTCCGAGGACGACGCCATCGTCCAGCAGATTCCCCTGGGCCGCATGGGCAAACCGGAGGAAATCGCAGAGCTGGCGGCCTTCCTGGCCGACAGCGGTTCCGATTATATCACAGGCGAGGTCATCCGGGTGGACGGCGGCCTGGCTATCTAGGAGGTACACACATGAATCGGGTAGTCGTAACCGGAATGGGTATTATCTCACCCATCGGCAACACCATTCCCAGCTTCTGGGACAACCTGACGGCGGGCAAGGTGGGCATCGGCCCCATCACCAAGTTTGACACCACCGACTACAAGGTCAAGCTGGCCGCCGAAGTGCGGGACTTCGACCCCTCCGCCTACATGAGCCGGGCAGACATCAGCCACAGCGACCAGTACGCCCAGTTCGCCATGGCGGCGGCGGTCCAGGCGGTGGAGGACAGCGGCGTCATCGGCACCCTGCCCCCCGAACGGATCGGCGTCTATATCGGCACCGGCATCGGCGGCATCCAGACCTTTATGAAGGAGCACAGCAAGCTGCTGGACAAGGGACCCCGGCGGGTATCCCCCTACTTCATCCCCATGATGATCGCCAATATGGCCGCGGGGCTCATCGCCATCCGCTACCAGTGCAAAAACACCGTTATGCCCGCGGTCACCGCCTGCGCCTCCGGCAACAACGCCCTGGGCGAGGCCATGCGGGCCATCCGCCACGGCTACGCCGACGCCATCATCGCCGGCGGCGCGGAGGCCACCGTCAATGAGATCTCTGCGGCCGGCTTTACCAACATGCAGGCCCTCTCCCTGGCCACCGACCCTCTGGCGGCCTGCCTGCCCTTTGACGCCCGACGCTCCGGCTTCGTCATGGGCGAAGGCGCCGGCGTCCTGGTCCTGGAGGAGTACGAACACGCCAAGGCCCGGGGGGCCAGGATCTATGCCGAGCTGTGCGGCTACGGCTCCTCCTGCGACGCCTATCACATCACTGCCCCCCAGCCCGAGGCGGAAGGCGGGGCCATGGCCCTGAAGCTGGCCCTGGAAGAGGCCAGGTGGCAGCCAGGCGAACGGGTTTACCTCAACGCCCACGGCACCGGCACCCCCCTGAACGACAAGGCGGAGACTTTGGCCGTGAAGAAGGCCTTCGGCGAAGCGGAGGCCCGGAAGATTATGATCAGCTCCACCAAGTCGGTGACCGGCCACATGCTGGGGGCCGCCGGGGCGGCGGAAGCTGTGGCCTCGGTGCTGGCCCTGGACAAGGGCCTGATCCCGCCCACGGTGGGCCTGACAGAACCGGACCCGGACTGCGATCTGGACTACGTGCCCGGCACGGCCCGGGCCGCCGAAGCGGACCTGGTCCTGTCCAACTCCCTGGGCTTTGGCGGGCACAACGCGTGCCTGGCATTTAGAAAGGCGGACTGACGATGGAAGAAATGGAGATTCGGAAATACGCGCGTCTGATGGATGAGCTGAACCTGACCGGGTTGGAGATCACCAGCGACAACGACCGCGTCCGGCTGGAGCGCAGCGCAGGCAGCGGCGTGGTGCAGAACGTGGTATCCGTGCCCGTCACAGAGCCGCAGTCTGCCCCGGCTGAGCCAGCCGGCGTGTTCACTGTCTCCTCTCCCATGGTGGGCATCTTCTACGCCGCCCCGGACGAGGGGGGAAAGCCCTACGTCCAGGTGGGAGACGCCGTCAAGCAGGGGGACGTCCTCTGCATCATCGAGGCCATGAAGCTGCTCAATGAAATCACTGCCGAGCAGGACGGCGTGGTCACGGAAATCTGCGTCAAAAACGCCGAGACCGTGGACTACGGCATGCCGCTGTTCAAAATGAGGAGACCGTAACATGAATCAGGAAGAACTCAAAGCCATCCTCCCCCACCGGGACAACATGCTGCTTATCGATTCGGCAGAGGTGGAGGACCAGACCGCCCACGGCAAATACCACGTCCGGGGGGACGAGTGGTTTCTTCAGGGCCATTTCCCGGGAAATCCCGTAGTGCCCGGGGTGATTCTCTGCGAGATGATGGCCCAGTCGGTGTGCGTCCTGCTCCAGGACGGCTGTCCGGACGGGGTGACCCCCTACTTTACCAGCCTGAACAAGGTGCGCTTCAAGCACCCGGTAACCCCCGGCGACACCTTCGAGAGCCGCTGCGAGATCACCCGGGTGAAGAAACCCTTCTACTTTGCGGCGGGCAAGGGGTATGTGGGCGACAAGCTCTGCGTGACGGCGGAGTTCTCCTTCGCCCTGATTGAGGAATAAGCTATGTTTTCCAAAATTCTCATCGCCAACCGGGGGGAGATCGCCGTGCGCATCATCCGGGCCTGCAAGGAGATGGGCATCGCCACCGTGGCGGTCTACTCCCAGGCCGACGCAGACGCCCTCCACGTGGCCCTGGCGGACGAGAGCGTCTGCATCGGCCCGCCCGCCGCCGGAGAGAGCTATCTCAACATGGAGCGGGTGGTCAGCGCCGCCCTGGTCACCGGGGCCCAGGCCATCCACCCGGGCTACGGCTTTCTCTCCGAGAACGCGGCCTTTGCCCGGCTGTGCCAGGACAACAACCTGACCTTTATCGGCCCCACCCCCGAAATCATGGAGCTGCTCAGCGACAAGCAGCAGGCCAAGGCCGCTATGGAGCGGGCCGGGGTCCCGGTAATCCCGGGCACCCGGATTGTCCCCGACGTCCCCGCCGCCCTCCAGGCGGCAGAGGAGGTGGGATACCCCATCATGCTCAAGGCCCGGGCTGGCGGCGGCGGACGGGGCATCCGCATGGTCCAGAAGCCCGGAGACATGGAGTCTGCCTTCCAGGTAGCCGCTCAGGAGAGCCAGTCCGCCTTCGGGGACAACACCCTGTACCTGGAGAAGTGCATCTACCCGGCCCGGCACATTGAGGTCCAGGTCCTGGCCGACGAGGCGCACCACTGTGTCTGCCTGGGGGAGCGGGACTGCTCCATCCAGCAGCACAACCAGAAGCTCATCGAGGAGACCCCCTCCCCGGCCATCTCACCCGCCCAGCGCAGCGCGCTGATTGAGCGGGTGACCCGGGCGGTCAGCCGGGTGGGCTATGTCAACGCCGGTACCCTGGAGTTTCTCCTGGACGGCCACGGCAGCTACTACTTTATGGAGATGAACGTCCGGCTCCAGGTGGAGCACGCCGTCACCGAGATGCTCACCGGCGTGGACATCGTCAAGTGGCAGATCCGCCTGGCGGCGGGGGTGCTGCTCAACTTCACCCAACAGGACGTCTCCTTTTCAGGCACCGCCCTGGAGTGCCGGATCAACGCCGCCGCCCCGGGAACGGTGGGCATGCTCCACGTGCCCGGCGGCCCCTCGGTGCGGTTCGACACCTTTCTCTGGAGCGGCCTCACCGTCTCCCCCTACTATGACGCTCTGCTGGGCAAGCTGATTGTCCACGCCGGCACCCGGGAGGAGACCATCCGTAAGATGGATGCGGCTCTGTGCGAGCTGGTCATCGAGGGCGTCCCCAACAACATTGAAAACCAGATCCATATCATTCAGAGCGAGGGCTTCCGCTCCGGTCACTACCACCTGGACAGTTTGAAGAAGGACGGTGAATGAAGAAGTGCCCTTTTATCAGTTTCTCTTCCGGCCCAAAAACGAGCTGGAAAAAGGCGGCCGTACCCCCGACCCCCAGACGGCGGAGGACAGCGAGCTGGCCAAACAGTGCCCTGCCTGCGGCAGCCGCATCCCCCTCAGCGTGATCTGGGAGCAGGCCAACACCTGTACCTGCGGCTACCATTTCCGGATGAACGCCCGGCAGCGCATTCAGTTCCTCACCGATCCGGGCAGCTTTCAGGAGCGGGACGCCCGGCTGACCGCCGCCGACGCCCTGGCCTTCCCGGGCTACCAGAAAAAGCTGGCCACCACCCGGTTCTCCTGCCGGGAACAGGAGGGGGTCATCTGCGGCACCGCGAAGATCGCCGGCCGGTCCTGCGCCCTGTTTGTCATGGAGCCCTACTTTATGATGGGTTCCATGGGCATGGCGGTGGGCGAAAAGATCACCCGCCTGTTTGAGTTCGCCCAGGCGGAACGGCTCCCGGTGGTGGGCTTCACCGCCTCGGGCGGGGCCCGGATGCAGGAGGGGCTGCTGTCCCTGATGCAGATGGCCAAAACCTCCGGTGCCATCCGGCGGTTCAGCGACGACGGCGGCTTCTATCTCACCGTCCTCACCGACCCCACCACCGGCGGCGTCACCGCCAGCTTCGCCATGGAGGGCGACCTGATTCTGGCGGAACCCGGGGCCACCGTGGGCTTTGCCGGGGCCCGGGTTGTCGAGCAGACCACCAAAAAGAAACTGCCCGACGGCTTTCAAAAAGCGGAATTTATGCTCCAGCACGGCTTTGTAGACGGTATCGTCTCCCGGAAAAACCAGCGGGACGTGATCGGCAAGCTGCTGGAGTTCCATATAAGGGAGGATCAGCCGTGAGTGTCAGCGCATATGACCGGGTCCGGGCGGCCCGGGAGAAAAACCGGCCCACCGGCCTGGACTATATCCACAACCTCTTCGGCACCTTCCTGGAGTGCCACGGCGACCGCTGCTACGCCGACGATCCGGCCATCGTGGGGGGCATCGCCGCCTTCCAGGGCCAGCCGGTGACGGTGATCGCCATCGAAAAGGGCCACAGCACCAAGGAGCATCTGTACCGGAACTTCGGCGCCCCCAACCCGGAGGGCTACCGGAAGGCCCAGCGCCTGATGAAGCAGGCGGAGAAGTTCCACCGGCCGGTGATCTGCTTTGTAGACACCTCCGGCGCTTTCTGCGGCATCGGCGCCGAGGAGCGGGGACAGGGCCAGGCCATCGCCGAGTCCATGTCCACCATGATGACCCTCCAGACTCCCATCCTCTCCATCGTCATCGGCGAGGGGGGCAGCGGCGGCGCCCTGGCGCTGTGCGTGGCCGACCAGGTGTGGATGCTGGAAAACGCCATCTACAGCGTCATCTCCCCCGAGGGCTGCGCCAGCATCCTGTGGAAGGATTCGGGCAAGGCCGACCAGGCCGCCGAATGTCTGAAGCTGACGGCGGACAGCGCCCTGGAATTCGGCCTGATCGAACAGGTCATCTCCGAGTTCGGGGGCAACCATGAGCAAACCTACGCCATGCTGCATCAGAGCATTGCCGCCTGGCTCCATCAATCCAAAGCTCCGGCCCAGAGTCTGACCCAGGCCAGATATGACCGCTTCCGGCGGATCGGCACGGACTTTGTGCAGAACGGGAAATGAGGCAAAGAAGTATGGAACGCAAAAAGATTGTGATCACCGGCATGGGCGCGGTCACCCCCATCGGGGTGGGCGTGGAGCGCTACTGGGACAGCCTGGTTCAGGGCGTGTCCGGTATCGACACCATTCAGAAGCTGGATGTGGAGGCGCTGCCCATCAAGGTGGCCGGAGAAGTGAAGGACTTCCGGGCAAAAGACTACATGTCCCCCAAGCTGGCAAACGGCATGGAGGACTTTATGCAGTACGCCTACGTCTCCGCCGAGGAGGCCCTGGCCGCCAGCGGCCTGGAGGCAGACCCCTACCGCACCGGCATCGTCATGAGCACCGCTCTGGCGGGCCTGGCCGCCATTGAGCGGACCCAGCGCAAGCTGTCCGAGGAAGGCACCCGGGTGGGGCCCAAGCTGATGACCCGGATTCTGGGGAACATCGCGGCGGCTCAGTTCGCCATCTCCCACCAGATCCAGGGCCCCAGCCTCACCGTCAGCACCGCCTGTGCCTCGGGCAACGACGCCATCGCCACCGCTGCCACCCTGCTCCGTGCCGGGGAGGCGGACGCCATGGTGGTCATGGGCGGCGAGTCCGCCGGCAGCGCCCTGCTGCTCCAGAGCCTGGCCCGGGCCCTGGCCCTCACCAACAACCCGGACCCGGCCACCGCCTGCCGTCCCTTTGACGCGGAGCGGAACGGCTTCGTGGTGGGCGAGGGCGGCGCCGCCCTGATTCTGGAGACCGAGGAACACGCCCTGGAACGAAACGCCGTCATTCTGGCGGAGGTGGCGGGCTGCGCCAGCAACAACGACGCCTTCCACACCGTGGCCCCCCGGGACGACGGGGACGGCGCCCGGCGCTGCATGATCGCCGCCATGAAGAACGCGGGTCTGACGCCGGAGGACATCGATTACATCAACGCCCACGGCACCTCCACCGGAAAGGGAGACGCCATCGAGGCCATGGCCATTCACGCCGCCCTGGGGGAGCGCGCCAAACAGATCGGCGTCAGCTCCACCAAGGGGGCCACCGGCCATCTGATGGGGGCCGGCGGGGTCGTGGAGGCCGTCGCCTGTATCCAGGCCATCCGCACCGGTATCCTGCCCCCCACCCTTCACTACCAGACGCCGGACCCCCTGTGCGATCTGGACGTGATCCCCAACCAGGCCCGGCACCAGGCCGTTCACACCGCCATGTCCAACGCCTTCGGCTTCGGCGGCCAGAACGCCTGCGTCATCTTCAAAGAATACAGAGGTCAGTAAGCTATGGAATTTACCTACGACACCACCATGTTCCGCTCCTGCTTCGAGCACGAATTTACCTGGATCAACGGATTCTCCCGCAACGTCCGGCGGTTCCCCAACAGCCGGGCTCTGACCGACCCCCTGGCCGGGCGCAGCTGGACCTATCAGCAGCTCAACGGCGAGGCCAACCGGCTGGCCCACCGCTTGCAGGCGGATGGCGTGGGCAAAAATGACGTGGTCATGTATATGCTCTACAACAGTCCCGCCTTCGTCTTCTGCTACGTGGCCACCCAGAAGGTCGGCGCCATCGGCTGCCCCATCAACTACAACTTCGCGCCGGGTGAGATCGCCATCGTCCTGGAGGACAGCAAACCGAAGGTGTTCCTCTACGACGCCGAATTCGCCCCCAAGGTGGAGCGTGCCTTGGAGCTCTCCGCCTGGAAGCCCGCAGTGTGCGTCTGCGCCGGCGACCGCTACGAGGGCTACGTCCAGGACCAGCCCGACAGCGAGCCCGAGGCCCCGGAGTGCCACATCTACGACGAGGTGCTCCGGCTGTACACCTCCGGCACCACCGGCCGGCCCCGCGGCGTGCCGGTGAACAACATCAACGAGGTGCTCACCGCTCACGACGTGATGATGCACTTCCCCCTCAACAGCACCGACCGGACCATGAACATGACCCCCTGGTTCCACCGGGGCGGCATCCACTCGGGCGGACCCACCCCCACCCTGTACGCCGGGGGCGAGGTCATCATCCTGCGGGTATTCAACCCCAAGATCTGCCTCAAGTACGCCCAGCAGTACCACATCACCTTCCTCATCGGCGTGCCCTCGGTTCTGGCCATGCTGGCCCGGGTCCAGGAGCGGGACCCGGTAGACCTGTCCTCCCTGAAGGGCATCGTCACCATGGGCAGCCCCCTGGACAAAAAGGCCTGCATCCACTTCCAGTCCACCCTGACCCCCAACATCTTCAACGGCTACGGCACCACAGAGTCCTTCTGGAACTCCTTCCTGCGTCCCTACGACCTGCCGAACATGGCGGGCAGCGCCGGTCGGGCCTGCACCGATGACGAGGTGCTGGTGGTAAAGGCCCACGAAGACCGGAAGGCGGAGCCCTGGGAGCTGGTGGCCCAGGACAACCAGGAGGTGGGCGAGATCATCATCAAATCCCCGGCCAAGTCCGCCTACTGCTACTACAACAACGAGCCGGAGACCGAGAAGCGCTTTTACAACGGCTTCCTCTACACTGGCGACCTGGGCACCTGGGATGAAAATCAGTATATCCACGTGGTGGGCCGGAAGGACGACATGATCATCTCCGCCGGGGAGAACATCTACCCGGTTCAGATTGAGGAAGTGCTTCAGCAAAACCCCCGGGTATCCGACTGCATTGTCACCAGCGTCCCGGACAAGACCCGGGGCGAGGCGGTGGTGGCCTACCTGATCCCCGCCGACAACACCCTGACGGTACAGGATATGCTCAACTACTGCGCCGGACACCCCATGCTCTCCACCTACAAGTGCCCCAAATATTACCGCTTTGTCCAGGAGCTTCCCTACAACGCCACCGGCAAAAAGCTTCACTACCGGATGAAGGAACAGGCCCTGAAGGACAAAGAAGCCGGCCTATTAGACCGTTTTTAAAGGAGATGGCTGAAACCATGCATTTCAAACCCTATCAGCGTCCAGTCAACTACTATGAAACCGACCAGATGGGCATTGTCCACCACTCCAACTACGTGCGCTGGTTCGAGGAGGCCCGGACCAACCTGCTCCGGCAGGCCCATCTGGACTACGCCGAGCTGGAACAGATGGGCATCTTCACCGCCATTCTGGGCTATTCCTGCGTCAACGAAAAGCCCGCCCGCTTTGGCGACACCTTTTCCATCCAGGTCAGCCCCGGCGCCTTCAACGGCGTACGTCTCTCCTTCTTCTACCGGGTCTACCGGGCGGAGGATCAGGTCCTGCTAGCCACCGGCGAGACCCGCCACTGCTTTGTCAACCGGGAGATGATGCCCATCAACATCAAGCGGAAGTACCCCTCTGTCAGCGCCGCCCTGGGCCGGATTATGCTGCCCGGCGACTCCGACTCCGACGCATGACTGCCGGGGATGAGCGGGAAACCATGACACAGAACCGTTATGAAGAGGGTACAATGAAACAACTACTGATTCAGGCCGGCATTGAAGAGTTGGGTAAAAACGGCGTACAGAACTTCTCCCTCCGGCGGGTGGCGTCCTCCTGCGGGGTGTCCTGCGCCGCCCCTTACCGGCACTTCAAGGACAAGGAGGCCTTTCTCCTGGCCGTCATCGAATATATCAACGACCTGTGGGCCTGGCGCCATGAGGAAGTGCTCCGGGCGACCCCGGGGGACGTGCGCCAGCAGCTGATCGCCACCAGCATGGCCTACATCCACTTTCTGGTGGATCACCCCCACGTCCGCTCCATCATTATGATGAAGGACAGCGACTTCGGCAACCGGTTCACCCAGTCCAAGAGCCAACTCAGCGCCCGGACCCAGGGGCTGATCCGGGCCTACTGCGACCAGGTACATATGCCCAAGGACGTGGAAACCTACAAGACCTTCGTGGTCCGCTCCATTATCTACGGCGCGGCCCTGATGATCGACAACGGCGAGATCGAAAACTGCCAGAAGAGCTACGATTACGCTGAGATGATCATCAGCCGGGAGTTCGACATCGGCGACGGATACCACCCATAAACGCAACCAGCGGCAGCCCATAGGCTGCCGCTGGTTTTTCAGCGTTTTCCGCCGCCCGCCGCCGCGAAAAAGTGCAAAATGGGCGCAAAAAAAGCGGCAACCGCGCCGCAAGAATCCTCACGCAGCGCCGTTGCCGCAATTTCTTATTTCACTGTCACACGGAATGGAGATCAGCAGCAGCCCTGGGCCTTCATGGCCTCGGCCACCTTCAGGAAACCGGCGATGTTGGCGCCGGCCATGTAGTTGCCTTCCATACCGTAGGTTCTGGCCGCCTGGTCGCAGGCGACGAAAATGCTTCTCATGATCTCATGGAGCTTCTGATCCACTTCCTCGAAGGACCAGCCGTAGCGGATAGAATTCTGGCTCATCTCCAGGCCGGAAGTGGCTACGCCGCCGGCGTTGGCCGCCTTTGCGGGACCGTAGAGCATCTTGTGGGCGAAGAACACCTCGATTGCCTCAGGGGTAGAGGGCATGTTGGCGCCTTCCGAGACACAGTAGCAGCCATTCATGGCCAGCAGCTCTGCGTCCGCCTTGCTGATGTCGTTCTGGGTGGCACAGGGCAGGGCGATGTCACAGGGGATGGACCAGATGCCGTGGCCCTCGTGGTATTCAGCGTTGGGATGGGTGACCAGGTACTCCCGGATGCGCTTGCGCTCCACTTCCTTGATCTGCTGGATGGTGGCCACGTCCACGCCGTCGGGATCGTAGATATAGCCGTTGGAGTCGGACATGGCGACGACCTTGGCGCCCAGTTCGGTGGCCTTCTGGTTGGCGTAGATGGCCACGTTGCCGGAGCCGGAGATCACCACCGTCTGCCCTGCGAAGCGCTTGCCGTTGGCCTTGAGCATCTCCTCAGTGAAGTAGCACAGGCCGTAGCCGGTGGCCTCGGTACGGGCCAGGGAGCCGCCGAAGGACAGGCCCTTGCCGGTGAGCACGCCGGTGAACTGATTTGCCAGGCGCTTGTACTGGCCGAAGAGATAGCCGATCTCCCGTGCTCCGGTGCCGATGTCCCCTGCGGGCACGTCGCAGTCCGCGCCCACGTGGCGGTACAGCTCGGTCATGAAGCTCTGGCAGAACCGCATCACTTCCCCGTCAGACTTGCCCTTGGGGTCGAAGTCAGAGCCGCCCTTTGCGCCGCCCATGGGGAGGGTGGTCAGGCTGTTCTTGAAGATCTGCTCGAAGCCCAGGAACTTGATGATGCCGATGTAGACCGAGGGGTGGAGGCGGATGCCGCCCTTATAGGGGCCGATGGCGGAGTTGAACTGGATGCGGTAGCCCCGGTTCACCTGGACTTTACCGTTGTCGTCAATCCAGGGCACCCGGAAGATGATCTGCCGCTCCGGCTCCACCAGGCGCTCCAGCACCCCAGCTTCTACCAGGTCGGGGCGGACCTCAATGACCGGTTCCAGGCTCTCCAGTACTTCGGTGACCGCCTGGATAAACTCCGGTTCACCCGGATTCCGCTTCTCTACGGTTGCCAGCACATCGCGTAAATATTGACTTTTCATGGTTGTTCATCCTCTTTTGAAATTCGTAGAGACGCACAGAGAACGGGGTCCGCAGGAGAACTTGCACCGCGCTCCGTTTTTGCAACACTTCTTTCATCTCGTTGCGTTATCCACCTTTAAAGACGGTTTTTTGTCAGATAAGCCCTTTTTCTTTGCAACGTCTCAAGCTGTAAATTGCAAAATTATTTTACCAGAGTAAAGCGATTTTGTAAACCGTTTTCTCCAATATTTTTCCGGAAATAGGGAAACTGCTCAATGACCGCCGGTATTTTCCCCTCACTTTTGGCCGATTTTACCCTCCTGCGCAAAAACCGCCTGGAGAAGCTTGCCTCTCCAGGCGGTGTACGGAACTGGTACGCGCTTTATTCCTTCTCCGGCGTCTCCTCCGGGCGGTAGGCCATGACGTCGGCCAGGGTCACCGAATCCACGTAGTCTCGGATTGCCCGGTCCAGCCCGGCCCAGAACTGCCGGGCCTGGCAGCAGCTCTGCCGTCCACAGCCGTTCTCCGTGTCCTCCAGGCAGGCCAGCGGCGCCAGGCTTCCCTCGCTGACTCGGATGATGTCGCCCACTATGTACTCCTCCGGCCGCCGGGCCAGCCGGTAGCCGCCGTTATTTCCCCGGGCACTGTGGAGATATCCGGCCCGATTCAGGGGTGGAATGATCTGCTCCAGGTATTTTACCGTGATGCCCTGACTCTGAGAGATTGCCTTCAGTGGAATGAATGCGCCCCTGTCATGCTGTGCCAGATACAGCATGACCTGCAGCGCATAGCGCCCTTTTGTAGATACCCGCATCTCCTTCTCTGCCTCCTTTGACACAGCTTACGCTCTTTTCCTATTTTACCCCGTTATTCCCATAATTTCAAGCGGAACACGCTTCCAGGGGCTCTGCCCCTGGACCCCGGTAAGGGCTCTGCCCTTGCATCCCGCCCCTTTTTTGAAAAAAAGGGACAAAAAACTTTTTTCGCTTCGCCCATTCATCGAACGTGGGTGAAACGCCGATTATCATCGGCGTTTCGGGTTTAGGAAGAAGAAAGTTTTCGGTCAAGCCTTTTTAAGTGAGACTCCAAATCTCTGATTTGGTTAAGTCGAACTTACGCAGAGTGCAAAAGGATTGTGGGTTCCAAGGGCAAAGCCCTTGGGCGCACTCCGCAGAGTGCGAAACTCCCTATGATACCAAAAGCGCAGGAGGGTAGAGCAAACTCTGTTTGGTCGTAGGGAACCCTCGCAGGGGGTTCCCTGGAAATTACATATATGCGTTCCTGATACGTTCCCTGTGCCCGTTAAGACGGGCACAGCCTACGCTGCAAACGTGCCCCCGGCACGTTTGCTTTACGCTGCGGGGCAAAGCCCCCTGGCGTCACCCCAGAACGCTGCGATAGGCTTCCTCGGCGTCCACCTTGCCGACGGCAGAGAAGGAGCACTGGTCCCATTGGAAGGTCTCCTGGGCCAGCTCCCGAATCTGCTCTGCCGTCACGGAATCGTAGGCGGCGATGATCTCCTCCTCGTTGCGCACCGGCTCCTGGCGCAGGGCGGAGCGCGCCATATGGTTCATCCGGGCGGTGGTGGACTCCAGCCCCATCAGCACGTTGGCCTTGGCCAGCTCCCGGACCCGGTCCAGCTCAGCCTGAGAGACGCCCTCCTCCGCAAACCGCTCCACCGCCTGACGGATGGCGGCCAGAGCCTGCTGTTCCGTCTCCTTGCCCAGGGCGGCGTAGATGTGAAACGTGCCGATCTCCTGATAGCCGGCGCCGTAGGTGTAAATATTATAGCACAGTCCCTGGCGCTCCCGGACCTCCTGGAAGAGCCGGGAAGACATGCCGCCCCCCAGGATGGAGGACAGCAGCTGCATGGCAAACCGCCGGGGGTCCACATCGGAGATCGAGGGGAACGCCAGCAGCAGATGGTTCTGTTCCGTAGCCTTCCGCTTCAAGGTCAGGGCGGGATGATAGACAACCGCCTTGCTCTTGCCCAGCTGGCCCGGCTCCATGCCGGAGAACCGCTCCTTGAGCTCCTCTACAAAGCTGTCCTCAAAGCTGCCGGCCAGGGACACCACCACCCGGTCGGGCAGATAGTGGGTCCGCTTGTACTCCCGCAGCCATGTCCCGCTCATCTTCTCCAGGGTGGACTTTTTCCCCAGGATGGGCCGGGCCAGGGCGCTGCCCTTGTAGATCACCGCAGACATCCGCTCCATCACCAGGTCGGCTGGGTCGTCGGCGTACATGCCGATCTCCTCCAGAATCACGCCCCGCTCGGTCTGTACGTCCTCCTCGGCGAACTTGGCGTCGAAAAACATGCCGCACAGGATGTCCGCCGCCTCCCGCAGATGGCTGTTCAAAGCCCGGGCGTAGAAGCAGGTACACTCCTTGGTGGTGAACGCGTTGACCTGGCCGCCGATGGCGTCCATCCGCTGGGCCATCTCCCGGGCACAGTACTGACTGGTCCCCTTGAACAGCATGTGCTCAATGAAGTGGGCGGCGCCGTTCTCGCTGGCCTTCTCCTCCCGGGAGCCGGTGTTCACCCAGATACCCAGTGCCGCACTGCTGACGGCGGGAACATGCTCGGTGAGGATGCGCACCCCGTTGGGCAGGGTAATCTGATTGCAGTCTAGCATCTATTCCATGCACTCCTTCCCGGCCCGGCTGGAAGCAGAGCGAAACGCTCCGGCGCCAGGCCGTGTTCTGTTGGAAACTGCCCGGAAGGACAGTGGATTCCACTGGGTCCGCCCGGGCAGATTTTCGTTCTATTTCTACTTCTGTTTCAGCTGGTCATTCCTTCTGGGCCTGCTTCTTGGCCTTGATCTCCCGGATGGCGTCGATATGGCTCAGGTTGACCCGGCCCTTTTCGTCGATGTCGGTGACCTTGACCCAGATCATATCACCCACGTTCACGGCGTCCTCAACCCGGCCGATCCGGTGATCCGCCAACTTGGAGATGTGGACCATGCCGTCCTTGCCGGGAGCCAGCTCCACAAAGGCGCCGAACTTCAGAATGCGCACCACCTTACCGTAGTATAGGCTGCCCACCTCGGGGACAAAGACGATGGTGTCGATGGCCTTCTTGGCGGCCTCGCAGGAGACGGAATCGGGGGCGGAGATGAAGATCTCGCCGGTCTCCTCGATGTCGATCTTGGCGCCGGAGTCGGCCTGGATCTTCTGGATCACCTTGCCGCCGGAACCGATGACAGAGCGAATCATGTCAGTGGGGATCTTCATCTTAATCATCTTGGGGGCGTTGGGGCTGATCTCAGGGCGGGGCTCCGGGATCACCGGCAGCATGATCTCGTCCAGGATGGCGCAGCGGGCATCATAGGTCATCTCCAGGGCTTCCCGAATGATGGGCATGGTGAGGCCGTCGTTCTTCAGGTCCATCTGGATGGCGGTGATCCCCTTCTTGGTACCGGCCACCTTGAAGTCCATCTCGCCGTGGAAGTCTTCCACGCCCTGGATGTCGATAAAGGTCTGGAATCCGCCGTTGTCGTCCTGGATCAGGCCGCAGGAGATGCCGGCCACCGGGGCGCTGATGGGCACGCCGGCGTCCATAAGGGCCAAAGTGGAGCCGCAGATGGAGCCCTGGGAGGTGGAGCCGTTGGAGGACAGCACCTCAGAGACCACACGGATGGCATAGGGGAAGTCGGATTCCGAGGGCAGAACCGGCAGCAGGGCCTTTTCCGCCAAGGCGCCGTGGCCGTACTCTCTCCGGTTGGTGGAGCGGCCGCCTCTGGCCTCGCCCACGGAGTAGCCGGGGAAGTTGTAGTGGTGCATATAGCGCTTGGACTCGTCCTCCCAGATGTTGTCCAGCTTCTGGCTCATGGACAGGATGTTCAGGGTACAGACGGAGAGCACCTGGGTCTGGCCGCGGGTGAACAGGCCGGAGCCGTGAACCCGGGGCAGAACGCTCACTTCGGCCCCCAGGGGACGGATCTCGTTGGAGGCGCGGCCGTCTACCCGGTGGCCCTCCAGGAGCCACTGCTTGACGATCTTCTTCTGGAACTTGTAGGTGATCTCGTCCAGGTACTGGTCCATGTCGGGATACTCTTCCAGGAACTGCTCGTGCAGATGGTCAATCAGCACGTTCCAGCGGGCTTCCCGGACGTTCTTATCATCGGTGTCCATGGCGGCCTTGGCCTCTTCCATGCCGAAGTCCACAATCTTCTGGAACAGCTCTTCATTGAAATCGGCGTGGGGGTAGTCGAACTTGGCCTTACCCACCTCGGAAACCATCTGGTTGATGAGGGCCACCTGCTTTTTGGTCTCCTCAAAGGCGGCCTCGATGCCCTCCATCATCACGGCATTGGACACCTGGTTGGCGCCGGCCTCAATCATGACCACCTTTTCGCCGGTGGCCACCACGGTAGTCAGCATATCGCTGACGTGGCGCTGTTCCTGGTTGGGGTTGATGACAATCTTGCCGTCCACATAGCCCACGTTGACGCAGCCCACCGGGCCATTCCAGGGGATGTCCGAGATGGCCAGGGCGGCAGAGGTACCGATGGTGGCAGCCACCTCCGGCTGGCAGTCGTGGTCCACGCTCAGGACGGTGCAAACCACCGCCACGTCGTTGCGGAAGTCGCCGGGGAACAGGGGGCGGATGGGGCGGTCGATGCAGCGGGCGGCCAGGATGGCGTTGAGGCCCGGACGGCCCTCCCGGCGCATAAAGGAGCCGGGGATGCGGCCCACAGCGTAGAGCTTCTCCTCAAAGTCCACGGACAGGGGGAAGAAGTCGATGCCATCCCGGGGCCGGGGGGCTGCGGTGGCGGTACAGAGGACGGTGGTCTCGCCGTACTTGACCACCACGGCGGCGTTGGCCAGCTCACAGACCTTGCCCACCTCCAGCTTCAGGGGGCGGCCGGCCAGGTCCATCTCGTAAACTTTGTAGTCAGGGAACTGACGTTTGGTGATAATTGTTGACATAAATGTCCTCCTTTGTAAAATACGGGGGGACAGGGTCACTCTTTAGCACTTGAAGGCAGGTCCGCCGGCGCGGGCACATCTTCAACTGCTAAAAGGCGAAAGCCCTGGTCCCCGGAGCGTGAAGCCGGCGTGCCGAACACGCCGGCAGCTTGGGCCGCGCCCGTCTGAACGGGCACAGGCTCCTGCCGGTTCTGGCCGCAGATAAGGGCGGTGACCCGCACCGCCCTTTCTTTGAGAGAACCTTACTTACGGATTCCCAGCTTGGCAATGAGGGCACGATAGCGCTCGATGTCCTTCTTGGCCAGATAGTCCAGCAGCTTACGGCGCTTACCGACCATTTTCAGCAGGCCGCGGCGGCTGTGGTTGTCGTGCTTGTGGATCTTCAGATGCTCGGTGAGCTGCTGAATGCGGGCGGTCAGGATGGCAACCTGGACTTCGGGGGAACCGGTGTCGTTTTCGTGGGTCTTGTTGGCCTCGATAACGGCGGTCTTTTCTTCTTTACGGATCATGGAATGTGCTCCACCTTTCAAATAAAATTCCCACGGGGCTGAGTATCGGGCAGGTGAACTACGGCAGAGCCGCTGTATCCTCAAACCAGGCCCCGGGGCGGGCGCGCCACTCGGAAAAGCTCCGAATATTACACTCTTAGCAAGGATAGCACACTTCTATAAACTTGTAAAGCAAAATATTTCCGATTTCTCCTCTGGATTCCGGCGGGCAAATCGGTCCGCCGCCCACTGTTCTGCGCACATTTGTCCTTATTTCGCGCACATTTTTCTTCGTTTGTCCTTCTGCACAAAGACCCCCAGAAAAATATTTCGGATTTTGTCGTTTTTTTGTTTACTTTTACTTGTATAAATGCAAGGTTTATGGTAAATTATATACATCAAGCTGAACCGTTGCCGTGCGGCTCCGCAATAGCGTTGCCAAGAGGATCACGGCGCTGGATCAGCTGTTTAGGTTGAAAAGGATTTGAGTCAGGGCTCAGATCCTTTTCTTTTATCCCTCACAGCCCCCACATGCAGTACCACATCCAGTACACCGCGCACCCAGCCATCACCGCTGTGGACAGCCCCTCTACCCAGTTGCTCAGCGTCTCCAGCCATCGGGGCAGCTCTGGCTGGGACCGCTCCCAGGTCACCGTGTACCGGCGCACCGGCTCGGCATAGTCGGCCAGGTAGATCACCTTTTCCCGCTCCAGGGGCCGCCGCGCCCCGCCTGTCTCTCTCCAGTTTCTGTTCATGGGATCGCCTCCTGTCTGATTGAACGATTGTTCGCCTTTCTGCCTCAATCATACCGGATCTGCTGTCCCAAAAACCGGACTTTGCCCGGTGTATTCCTACTTTTTCGCCCGCGGGGCGTTTTTTTGCGCCTTTCAACCCCATCCGACCGGCAGCAGCGGGCCAAAGGCCGGCGCGTTCAGCTCCGCCTCGATGGCCAGGAGCCGGTTGTACTTGACCACCCGCTCCCCCCGGCTGGGCGCCCCCGCCTTGATCTGGCCGCAGCCCGCCGCCACCGCCAGGTCCGCCAGGAAGGGGTCGGTGGTCTCGCCGCTCCGGTGGGAGAGCACCACACCGTACCCGGCGGCCTTGGCCAGGGCGACAGTCTCCAGGGTCTCGCTGAGGGTGCCGATCTGGTTGGGCTTGATGAGGATGGCGTTGGCCGCCCTCTGACCGATGCCCGTCCGGAGCCGCTCCGGATTGGTGACAAACAGATCGTCCCCCACCAGCTGCACCCGGCCCCCCAGCCGGGCCGTCAGGGCCTGCCAGCCGGACCAGTCATCCTCCCCCATGCCGTCCTCGATGGAGCAGATGGGATACCGGTCCGCATAGCTCTGCCAGCGCTCCAGCAGTTCCTCCCCCCGGAATGCCTGGCCCGACTTTTTCATCACATACCGGTCCTCTTTCGGGTTGTACCAGTCGGAGACGGCGCAGTCCAGGGCAATGCGGAAATCCCGCCCCGGCGCATAGCCCGCCCGCTCTCCGGCGGCCAGAATCGCCTCCAGGGCCGCCTCGTCCGAGGCCAGGTTGGGGGCATAGCCCCCCTCGTCCCCCACACCGGCGGCGGGAGTGCCCTGCTCCGCCAGCACGGCTTTCAGGGCGTGAAAGACCTGGACGCACAGGTGCAGCCCCTCCCGGAAGCTGGCCGCCCCCACCGGTACCACCATAAACTCCTGGATCTCCACATTGTTGGCGGCGTGGGCGCCGCCATTGAGGATATTCATCATGGGCAGGGGCAGACGCACCGCCCCCGGCCCCCCCAGGTAGCGGTAAAGGGGCAGGCCTGCCGCTGCGGCCGCCGCCCGGGCCGCCGCCAGGGAGACGCTGAGGATGGCGTTGGCCCCCAGGCGGCCCTTGTCCGGGGTGCCGTCCCGGCGCACCATGGCCCGGTCCAGCCCCACCTGATCCAGCACGTTCCAGCCCCGGAGCAGGTCTGCCAGCTCGCCGTTGACCCGTTCCACGGCGCCCTGTACCCCTTTGCCGCCGTAGCGAAGGGGGTTCTCCGCATCCCGCAGCTCCCGGGCCTCATGGACCCCGGTAGAGGCCCCGGAGGGTACCGCTGCCCGGCCGGTGATGCCGTTTTCCAGCGTTACCTCTGTCTCTACGGTGGGATTGCCCCGGGAGTCCAGAATCTCCCGGCCCCGGATCCGGCTGATGGCCCATTGCTCTGTCATATGCCCCGCCCCTTTTTCACGTCATTACCCTCAGTATGCCCGGAATTGGGCCGAAAAAAACAGCCGGACGCAGCGAATTGCCGCGTTCGGCTGTCTTTTTAGCTGTTTGATTCCACGTGGCTCCATTAACCGGGCACAATCAGGGTTTTGCCGTCCATCTCCGGCGGCTTTTCCAGCCCCATCAGGTCCAGCATCGTGGGGGCGATGTCGGCCAGAATGCCGTCCCGCAGCTGCACGTTGGCGCCCACAATGCAGAAGGGCACTGGATTGGTGGTGTGGGCGGTCATGGGGGAGACCCCGTCGTCCTGGAACATCTGCTCGCTGTTGCCGTGGTCGGCGGTGATCAGGGTGATGCCGCCCATCTTACTGGTGGCCTCCACCACCTGGCCCACGCAGCGGTCCACGGTCTCCACCGCCAGCCGTGCGGCCTCATAGACGCCGGTGTGGCCCACCATGTCGCAGTTGGCGAAGTTCAGGATGATCACGTCAAAGTTCCCGCTCTCGATCTGCTCCACGCAGGCGGCTGTGACCTCGTTGGCGGACATGTCCGGCTTCAGATCGTAGGTGGCCACCTTGGGGGAGTGGATCAGCACCCGCTCCTCGCCGGGGAACACGGTCTCCACACCGCCGTTGAAGAAAAAGGTCACGTGGGCGTACTTCTCGGTCTCGGCGATGCGCAGCTGGGTCAGGCCCAGGCTGGCAATATAGGCGCCGAACACGTTGTGAAGCTCCTCCTTTGGGAAGGCCACGTCCACGTTGGGCATGGTGGCGTCGTAGCTGGTGGTGCAGACGAACTGAACCGGGAAAAACCCGTTCTTCCGCTCAAAGCCGTCAAACCCCGGGTCCACAAAGGTCCGTGTGATCTGGCGGGCCCGGTCGGGGCGGAAGTTCATAAAGATAATGGAGTCATTGGGGCCGATCCCGGCGCCTTTGACACAGACCACCGGCTCCATAAACTCGTCGGTAACATCGCTGTTGTAGGACCCCTGGACCGCGTCCACCGGGTCGGGCACATAGGGAGCCTGGCCGCAGACCATGGCGTCATAGGCCTTCTCGGTCCGATCCCAGTTGGTGTCCCGGTCCATAGCGTAGTAGCGGCCCTGGACGGTGACGATCTGGGCGCCGTAGGGGCGGCAGAACTCCTGCATCCGGGCCACAAATCCCTTGCCCGAGGTGGGGGGCACGTCCCGGCCATCCAGGAAGCAGTGGACGCAGATTCTGGGGCAGCCCAGCTCAGCGGCCATTTTTACTGCCGCCTCCATGTGGGTGATGTGGGAGTGGACGCCGCCGTCGGAGAGCAGGCCAAAGATGTGGACTGCGGTCCCCTGCTCTTTGGCGGCCGTCATGGCCTTGCGGTAGGCCGGATTCTGGAAGAAGCTCCCGTCCTCGATGGCCTTGGTAATCCGGGGCAGGTCCTGAAAGACCACCCGTCCTGCGCCGATGTTGGTATGTCCCACTTCGCTGTTGCCCATCTGTCCCACAGGCAGGCCCACATCCAGACCGGAGGCGGAAAGCCGGCTGGTGGGATGTTCGGCAAACAGCTTATCCAGGACGGGAGTGGGCGCGGACTTCACCGCGTTGCCCTGCACCTCGTCCCGCAGGCCGAAGCCGTCCATAATAATCAAAGTTGTCGGTGTTTTCATGTCACGGTAACCCTCTCTGTCACGTCGCCCCTCACTCCTGATTGGCCGCGTTGATGATGGCGGTGAACTTCTCCGGAACCAGGGACGCGCCGCCGATCAGGCCGCCGTCCACGTCGGGCTGGGCCAGCAGTTCCCGGGCGTTGCCCTCGTTCATGGAGCCGCCGTAGAGGATGGTGACGCTGCGGGCCACCCGGGCGCCATACAGTTTGCGAATCACGGTGCGGATCTCCTCGTTGACCTCGTTGGCCTGTTCAGCGGTGGCGGTGTCGCCGGTGCCGATGGCCCACAGGGGCTCGTAGGCGATGACCACGTGGCGGATCTTCTCCGCCGGGATACCGGCCAGGGCGGTCTTGACCTGCAGGTCGATGACCTCCCGGGTCACCCCCAGCTCCCGCTGCTCCTTGGACTCGCCCACGCAGATCACCGGGTACAGCCCCGCGTTGATGGCAGCGTGGGCCTTGCGGTTAACGATGATGTCATTGTCGTTCCAGTACTGCCGCCGCTCGGAGTGGCCGATGATGGCGTACTTGACCCCCAGCTCCTTGAGCATGGCGGCGGAGACCTCGCCGGTATAGGCGCCGGACTCCTCAAAGTGCAGGTTCTGGGCCCCGATCATCACGCGGGTATCTTTAAACGCCTTCTGCGCCGCCGGGATGTTCACAAAGGGGACACACAGCAGAATATCACACCACTTGGCCTTGGGCAGCATGGTCTTCAGTTCGTCGGCAAAGGCCTTGGTCTCAGACGCAGTCTTGTTCATCTTCCAGTTGCCGGCAATGATCGTTTTCCGATATCTTCTATTCATGATCCTGTTTACCTCTTTCTATTGTTCTCCCGGCGGCGGTCCCTCTGCCGCCGCCAGGTTGCCTGTCTGAGAGACGGTTACGCTTGATCCAGCAACGCCGCTGCACCAGTGTTTCGCCCAGGCGCACACGGTCGGTTTCTGGGATTACTTTTTGTCCAGCAGAGCCGCCACGCCGGGATTGCACCCCCGAAAATCTCCGATTTTCCGGGGACCCCGCCGGAACTGCACGCCCCTCCGGGGCTGTGAGCTGCCCGGCTGCCGGTTTTCCCGCGCAGCTATGCACGAGCTGTCTTCTGCGTTTATTTCTTGTCCAGCAGAGCCGCCACGCCGGGATTGCACCCCCGAAAATCTCCGATTTTCCGGGGACCCCGCCGGAGCTGCACGCCCCTCCGGGGCTGTGAGCTGCCCGGCTGCCGGTTCTCCCACGCAGCTATGCACAAGCTGCTTCTGCGATTATTTCTTGTCCAGCAGAGCCGCCACGCCGGGCAGCTCTTTGCCCTCCATAAACTCCAGGGAGGCGCCGCCGCCGGTGGAGATATGGGTCATCCGGTCGGCATAGCCCAGCTGCTGGACTGCCGCCGCGCTGTCGCCGCCGCCGATGATGGTGACGGCATCGCTGTTGGCCAGGGCCTCTGCCATGGCCTCAGTTCCCTTGGCGAAGGCGGGGAACTCAAACACGCCCATGGGACCATTCCAGATGACGGTCCCGGCGTCCTTCACCGCCTCGGCGTAGATCTTCTGGGTCTCCGGGCCGATGTCCATGCCCATCCGGTCGGCGGGAATCTGACCGGCGGGATACAGCTCCGGCTCCGCGTCGGCGGAGAACTCCTTTGCGCACACGTTGTCCACCGGCAGCAGCAGCTTGACACCCTTGGCCGCGGCCTTCTGAATCATCTCGCCTGCGTAGTCAATCCAGTCCGGCTCCAGCAGGGAGGTGCCGATCTCGCCGCCCTGGGCCTTGGCGAAGGTGTAGGCCATGCCGCCGCCGATGATGACGGTATCCGCCAGCTCCAGCAGGTTGTTGATAACGCCGATCTTGGAGGAGACCTTGCTGCCGCCCAGCACTGCCACCAAGGGGCGCTTGGGGTTTTGCAAGGCGCCGCCGATGATCTCCAGCTCCTTCTGAATCAGGAATCCGGACACGGCGGGCAGATAGCTGGCTACCCCTGCGGTGGAGGCGTGGGCCCGGTGAACGGTGCCGAAGGCGTCGGACACGTAGAGCTCTGCCATCTCCGCCAGGGCCTTGGCAAAGGCCGGGTCGTTCTTCTCCTCCCCCGGCTCAAAGCGCAGGTTCTCCAGCAACATGATCTGACCGGGCTGGAGGGCCGCCGCCTTGGCGGTGGCGTCGGGGCCGATGACGTCCTTGGCCATAACGACTTCCTTCCCCAGCAGCTCGCTCAGCCGCTTTGCCACCGGCGCCAGGCTCAGCTCAGGCTTCCACTTCCCCTTGGGCTTCCCCATGTGGGAGCAGGCGATCACCGCCGCCTGGTTGTCCAGCAGGTACTGGATGGTGGGCAGGGCCGCCTGGATCCGCTTGTCGTCGGTAATCGTGCCGCTGCCGTCCTTGGCCATGGGCACGTTGAAGTCGCAGCGGAGCAACACCTTTTTCCCCGCTGCCGGGACATCGGTCACCGTCTGTTTGTTATAATTCATCTGTTTCGTACTCCTTTCAAAACCCCTTATCTGAAAAGCGTCTGAACCGGAGCCGTTTCCGTCATTTCCCCCTCTCCGGTCAGACCCGGAAAATCATGCTGGCGCAGCACCTCATAGGTGAGCACCGCGGCGGAATTGGACAGGTTCAGGCATCGCGCTCCCGAAACCATCGGGATGCGGACACAACGATGATAATATTTTTCCCGCAGCCACCGGGGGAGACCTGCGGTCTCCTTTCCGAAGAACAGGTAGCAGTCCGCCTCGTACCGGGCCCGGGTGTAAACCTGGGGGCCCTTGCTGGTGGCCAGCCAGAGGCGCTGCTCCGCGTCGGGATGCCGGGTAAAAAAGTCCGTCAGGTCCTCATAGACGGTGACGGACACCTGGCTCCAATAGTCCAGGCCCGCCCGGCGCACGGCCCGCTCGCTGACCTCGAAGCCCAGGGGGCGGATCAGGTGCAGGCTGCTGTGGGTAACCGCGCAGGTACGGGCGATATTTCCGGTATTTTGCGGAATTTCCGGCTCGACTAACACGATATGAACCACGGACCAACGCACCTCCCATAAGCACGGTCTATTCTAGCCCAATTTGTTCTGAAAATCAACACCATTTTCCGCTTTTTAACCGGGTTTATGCAATCATTTTTACCATTCTGCCGCTGAAAAACACATTTTCCCTCTCTTTTTTCCCTTCCGCATCCTTCCACCCGGTCTCCCGGCCGGACGGTCTTTTTGACGGAGGACAGCCCCCGCACTGCGTCGCCGCTCCCCCCTTTTGCCGCGGCCTTCGGGACAACGACGGCGAAGCAGGGCCCCGAACCGGATGGTTCGGGGCCCTGCGCTTTCCAGGAACAATTTCTGTTGTATCAGTCCACCGGGACCGTCCAGCCCTTTTCGTCTGGCAGCTTGCCCCACTGGATGCCGGTGAGGGTGTCGTAGAGCTTCTGGGTCATGGGGCCGATCTGGCCGCCGGAGATGTGGGCCACCTGGCCCTTCCAGCGCAGCTCCTTGACCGGGGAGACCACGGCGGCGGTGCCGGTGCCGAAGACCTCCTCCAGCTTGCCGTCCTCGGCAGCCTTCATGATGTCGGCGATGGCCAGCCGGTCCTCGATGACCTCATAGCCCCAGTCCCGGCACAGCTCGATGCAGCTGCGGCGGGTGACACCGGGGAGCACGGTGCCCACGCAGGGGGCGGTGTAGATCTTGCCGTCGATCTTGAACATGATGTTCATGGCGCCCACTTCTTCCACGTACTTCTTCTCCACGCCGTCCAGCCACAGCACCTGGGCGTAACCCTGCTGCTCGGCCAGGTCTCCGGCCTTGATGGAAGCGGCGTAGTTGCCGCCGCACTTGCAGAAACCGGTGAGGCCGGGGGCGGCGCGGATAAACTCGTCCTCCACGTAGATGCGCACGGGGGCCAGACCCTCGGCATAGTAGGCGCCGGAGGGGGCGGTGATGATGCAGAACCGGTAGTTGTGGGAGGCGTGGACGCCCAAGCCCACGTCAGTGGCGATCATGAAGGGGCGGATGTACAGGGACGTGCCGTCGGAGTGGGGCACCCAATCCGCCTCCACCTTGACCAGGGCCTTGACAGCCTGGACAAAGTCTTCCACCGGGATTCGGGGCATGCACATCCGGTCGGCGGAGTCGTTGCAGCGCTGGGCGTTGCAGTCGGGGCGGAAGAGCTGAATCTTGCCCTCTGCGGTCCGGTACGCCTTCAGGCCCTCAAAAATCTCCTGGGCATAGTGGAAGACGACGCTGGCCGGATCCATGCTGAAGCTCTGATAGGGGATGATGCGGGCGTCATGCCAGCCCTGCTCGGGGTTGTAGTCCATGACGAACATGTGGTCGGAAAAAACCTTGCCGAACCCCAGCTTGCTCTCGTCAGCAGGCTTTGCCTTGGGGGTTTTGGTCAATTCAACGCGGATATCCAACATAATATATGCCTCCCTGGCCGCTTGATCTTTCTCACTCTTTGCAGCGGCTCTTTTACTCTGAATAATTTTATCATATAACCGGACGGCAGTCCAGACTGTATCGTATGATACATTGCCCCGGTTCTCCCCCCGAAATAATTTTTCCCGCAGCGCATCTCCTCCGTGAAAGTTCATAAATTCCTGTTGTTTTTTCCGTCGACTTCCATCATAATGAGTATTAGTTATCTGGATTTTTATCTTCTTTTTGGAGTGAATGCGTATGAAAACGCTTCTGTTTATCTATAACCCCACCGCAGGCAAGGCGAAAATCACCAACGCCCTGGGGGACATCATTCCCCAGTTCCAGCAGGAGGACTGGCTGGTCACCCTGTACGCCACCCGGGCCGGCGGCGACGCCACCCGGATCGTCCAGGAACTGGGGGGGCAGTACGACCGGATCGTCTGCTCCGGCGGCGACGGCACCTTAAACGAAGTGGTCTCAGGAATCGTCCACGGCGGCTTGGAGAAGCCCCTGGGCTACCTGCCCGCAGGCAGCACCAACGACTTCTCCAAAACCCTCCGCCTCCCCGCCAACTTCCGCAAAGCGGCGGAGATCGCCGTCACCGGCGCCCCCTTCGCCTGCGATATGGGCCAGTTCAACGGCGACCGGGTGTTCGTCTACGTAGCCGCCTTCGGCGTCTTTACCAGTGTCTCCTATGACACCCCCCAGGAGATGAAGCAGATCCTGGGCCACGCCGCCTACGTCCTCCAGGGCATCCGGAGCCTGGCGGAGGTCACCAGCTACTCCATGACCATCGAGCACGACGGCCAGGTGGAGGAGGGCAACTATATCTACGGCATGGTCTCCAACTCGGTCTCGGTGGGCGGCTTCCAGGGTATGAAGACCGCCGAGGTGGTTCTGGACGACGGCAAGTTCGAGGTGCTCCTGGTACGCACCCCCACCTCCCTGGCCGAGCTCAACGCCGTGCTGGCCGCCCTGATCAGCAAAGCCCCCAACGAAAACGTCCTCTCTTTCCAGGCCAGCCAGGTCTCCTTCCACTGCAACGAGGCGGTGGCCTGGACCCTGGACGGGGAGTACGGCGGAGAACACACCGACGCCACCGTGAAAATTCTGCCCCAGGCAGTGCGTATGATTCGAGGAGGAATGCCATCATGACCGACACCATCGCCGCCATCGCCACCGGCTACGCCCGCACCGCCATCGGCATCCTGCGCATCTCCGGCCCCGCCGCCCGGCAGGTGCTGGCCCGGGTCTTCACCCCCTTTGGGAAACAGCCTCTGGTGGAGCACCCGCCCCAGTCCCTGATCTACGGCCAGCTGCACGCCCCGGACGGGGCGGTGCTGGACAACTGCCTGGCCACCTACTCCGTGGCCCCCGCCAGCTATACCGGCGAGGACACGGCGGAGCTCCAGTGCCACGGCTCCCCCACCATGCTGGCCGCCGGGCTGGAGGCCCTCTTTGCCGCCGGCGCCCGCCAGGCTCTGGCCGGGGAGTTTACCCGCCGGGCCTTCCTCAACGGCAAGATGGATCTGACCCAGGCCGAGGCCGTGGTGGACCTGATCGACGCGGAGACCGTGGCGGCGGCCAAAAACGCCGTGGGCCAGCTCTCCGGGGCCATGAGCCGGAAGATCAGCGGCATTTACGACAATCTGGTGGACCTGATGGCCCACTTCCACGCGGTGCTGGACTACCCGGACGAGGACATTGAACCCTTTGAGGCAGCAGAAATCGCCCGGACCGCCGGAACCGCCGCCGCTGAGCTGGCCGCCCTCCGGGCCACCTACCGCCGGGGCCGCCATCTGACCGAGGGGGTGCCCTGCGCCATCGTGGGCCGCCCCAACGCCGGGAAGAGCTCCCTCCTCAACGCCATCCTAGGCTACGACCGGGCCATCGTCACCGACATCCCCGGCACCACCCGGGACACGGTGGAGGAAAAGGCCACCCTGGGCGGCGTACTCCTGCGGCTTATCGACACCGCCGGGCTCCGGGACACCGGGGACACGGTGGAGCAGCTGGGGGTCCGCCGGAGCCTGGATGCCCTGGAGCGGGCGGAGCTGGCTCTGGTGGTCCTGGACGGCAGCGCCCCCCTGGATGACAACGACCGGATGGTCCTCCACGCCGCCCAGGCCGTGGGGGAGACCATCGTATTGGCGAACAAGTCCGACCTGCCCCAGGCGGCGGATCTGTCCGGCCTGGAGCGGGAGGGGTTCCACCTGCTGTCCGTCAGCGCCAAAGAGGCCCGGGGCCTGGAGGCCCTGGAGGCGGAGATCGCCCGCCGCTTCCCCGCCGGCGCCGAACAGCAGGGCGAGCTGCTCACCAACGCTCGGCAGGCCGAGGCCGCCGGACGGGCCGAGCAGGCCCTGGCGGCGGTTCAGTCCGGCCTGGAGGCCGGGATGCCCCCGGACGCCGTCCTCTCCGACGTGGAGTGCGCCCTGGCCGCCCTGGGCGAGATCTCCGGTCGCCGGGTCACCGAGGACGTGACCAGCCGGATCTTCTCCCGGTTCTGTGTAGGAAAATGACCCTTTTTTGAGTTATTTTTGTTCTTGATTTTTTCCCGTGCGCGTATATAATGATTCGATACTCCTATTTACCCATGATGAAAGAGGACGATATTTATGATTACTACCTTTTGTCCCAAATGTCATCGGCCCTATGACGTGAGCCTGGGGGAATGCCCGGTTTGCAGCCGCAAGTCCGTGGAGGAGCAAAACCGGAAAATGCGCAAAAAGTTCTCCCTGGACGGCATCCTCGGCGCCAAGAGCAGCAAAAGCGCCAGGGGTCCGGTGCCGCCCAAGGCCAAACGGGAGAAGCCGGACCCGGACGCCACTGTGATTTTGCAGCGCCCGGTCTCCCCCCCTCCGCCGGAGGAGCCCCCGGCCCAACCGCCGGACATCCCCCGGGAAACGGCCCCTGCGGAACCGGCGGTCCCCCCGGTCAGACCGGCCCAGCCGACGGCCCAGCGGCCCGCCACACCCCGGAAGACCGCTCCCGTCCGTCCGGCGCAGCGCCCCTCAAAAAAGAAACGGGATGTCCCCATCCTGGCCATCCTGCTCTGCCTGGTGGTCGTGCTGCTGCTCATCGTCGGCGCGGCGGCCATTATGCGGGGACTGGGCTCCAACCAGACGCCCCCGGCGGCCTCCACCAGCGAAACCGGCAGCGTCTCCGAGGCGGACCCGGACCAGAGCACCCCCGCCGTGTCCCAGCCGGACTCCGGCAAGGACGATAAAAAAGAGCAGGACGACAAAAAGGACACCCAGCCAAACGACAAAAAAGACGACAAACCGGATGACTCCGGCGACAGCTCCGGCGGCACCACCCCCGGTACAGTTCCCGGCGGCAACACCGACACCCCCGGCGGTGATTCCAGCGGCGGCGACACCCCCGGCACTGATCCTGGCGACAGCTCCGGCAGTACCGGCGGCGACACCAGCGGCGATACCCCCGGCGGAGAAACCGGCGGTGGCGATTCCAGCGCCGCAGGCGGAGACTCCGGCAACACCGGCGATACCAGCGACACCCCTGTGCCTGACGCCTCCTGAACTGTTACACCCGAAATAAGAGAGAGGAATTTTGAGAGACAATGAACGACGAACTGTTTTTGCTGAAACTGGGCGAGATCGTCCTGAAGGGACTCAACCGCCGCCGGTTTGAGGAGCGGCTGATGGGAAACCTTCACCGCCGCCTGTATCCCTACGGCCGGTTTCGGACCTACTCCCGCCAGTCCATCATCTACGTAGAACCGCTGGAGGAGACCTGCGACCTGGACGGGGCCTGGGAGAGCTTGCAGAAGCTCTTCGGTGTGGTGGCCCTGTCCCGGGCCAAGGCCTGCGACAAGGACCCGGATGCCTTCTTCCGGGCCGCCTGTACCTATCTGGACGGCCAGCTGCGCGGCGCCAGGACCTTTAAGGTGGAGTCCAAGCGCAGCGACAAGACCTTCCCCATGACCTCCATCGAGCTGAGCCAGTACGTGGGGGGGCTCCTGGATGACGCCTACCCCAATCTGACGGTGGACGTCCACAACCCGGAGCTCATTGTCCATCTGGAGGTCCGGGACTTCGCCGGCTACGTCCACGCCAACGCCCAGCCCGGAGCCGGCGGTCTGCCGGTGGGGGCCGGTGGACGGGCGGTGGCCCTGCTCTCCGGCGGCATTGACTCGCCGGTGGCCTGCTACATGATGGCCAAGCGGGGGCTGGCCCTGGAGATGATCCACTTCTTCAGCTACCCCTACACCTCCAACGAAGCCAAAGAAAAGGTACTGGAGCTGGCGGGGCTGCTCACCGGCTACTGCGGACGGCTCACCGTCAACATCGTCCCCTTTACCGCCATCCAGGAGGAGCTGCGCCGCAGCTGCCCGGAGCCCTACTTCACCCTGGCCATGCGCCGGTTTATGATGCGCATCTCCGAACTGGTGGCCGACCGGGTGGGGGCGGACGCCATCGTCACCGGCGAGAGCCTGGGCCAGGTGGCCAGCCAGACCATGTCGGCCATGGCCGTGACCCAGGCGGTGGTGACAAAACCCGTATTCCGCCCGGTGATCGGCATGGACAAAGAGGAGATCGTCCGGATCGCCCGGAAAATCGGCACCTTTGACACCTCCATCCTCCCCTACGAGGACTGCTGTACCGTCTTTACCCCCAAGCACCCCCGCACCCATCCCAAGGTCAGCGATTTTATCGAGATCGAAAAAAACTACGACTTCGAGGGCCTGTGCAAAACCGCCTTTGAGAACATCGAGCGGGTTCAGATTCCCCTGCGAAGCTGAGGCCGCCAGGGGGCTTTGCCCCCTGGACCCCCACCAGCCTTTAAAAAGGCTGGACCCAAATTTTCATCGCGCTGCGCGCCCATAGCTTGCCAAGTGGGAAGAAGCCGACATGCGTCGGCTATCGGGATAGAACAAATAAAAACCGGAACCTTTTACGATAAAAAGGTTCCGGTTTTTTGCTTTATCATTCCCCTATGCCGATGAACATCGGCATTTCACCCACGTCCCGTTGAATGGGCGTGAGCGAAAAAGTTTTTTGTCCCCTTTTTTTCAAAAAAGGGGCGGGGTCCAGGGGCAGCGCCCCTGGCAACCAATTCTGCGGAGCACGGCCTGGAAGTAGTCCGGGAGGGGACACTCCAGCTGGACCGGCTCCCCGGTGCGGGGGTGGCGGAAGGTGAGCCGCCGGGCGTGGAGGCACTGGCCGGCCAGCTCCGGGAACCCCTTTCGCAGGCCGCCGTACACCGGGTCCCCCAGGACCGGGTGGTTCAGGTACGCCATGTGGACCCGAATCTGATGGGTGCGGCCGGTCTCCAGCCGGCACTCCACGTGGGTGTAGCCCGGGTAGCGGCCCAGCACCGTCCAGTGGGTCACCGCGTGCCGCCCCTCCGGGCGCACCGCCATCCGCTTCCGGTCGTTGGGGTGGCGGGCAAGGGGGGCGTCCACCGTCCCCTCGTCCTCCCGCAGGTTTCCGATCACCACAGCCTCATAGGTCCGGGCCAGGGAGTGGTCCTGCAGCTGGGCGGACAGGGCCAGGTGGGCGGCGTCGTTTTTTGCGGCGATGAGCAAGCCGCTGGTGTCCCGGTCGATCCGGTGAACGATCCCGGGGCGCAGGGCGCCGTTGATGCCGGACAGGGAGTCGCCGCAGGCGTAGAGCAGGGCGTTGACCAGGGTGCCGTCCGGGTGGCCCGGAGCCGGGTGGACCACCATGCCCACTGGCTTGTTCACTACAATCACGTCTGCATCCTCATAGACCACGTCCAGGGGGATGTCCTGGGGCGTCACGTCCACCGGCTCCGGGTCGGGGAGCTCCACGGTGACCGTATCCCCCTGGATGAGCCGGGCATTTTTCTTGGCCGGCTTGCCGTTGACGGCAGCCCGGCCCTCCTCCAGCAGCTTCTGGGCGCCGCTGCGGGTCAGGCCCTCCACGGCGCCGGCCAGATACTGGTCCAGCCGCTGGCCGCTCTCCTCCGGGGTCAGGGTCAGACGGGTCACTTTTTCTTGCTCCGCTTGCCCTTTCCCCGCTCCCGCTTGCCGTGGACCCGCTCACAGCGGTCCCAGCCGAAGATCACGTAGAGCACCAGCAGGATGGCCCCCGTCACCACAAACACATCCGCCAGGTTAAAGACGGCGAACTTGACAAAGAGCACCTGGACCATATCGGTGACATACCCCATCACCGCTCGGTCAATCAGGTTGCCCACCGCCCCGGCCAGCAACAGCATCAGGGTAAAGCGGCCGAAGGGGTGGCGCACCCAGCGCAGGAGAATGGCCAGGATCAGCAGAAGGGAGACCAGCAGTGAAATCCCCGCCAGAACCATGGTTGCGTTGGGGAAGGAGGAGAAGGCCGCCCCGGTGTTCTGAACGTAGGTAATCCCCAGTACGTCGGGGATCAGCACCATGGAATCTCCCAGAACCATGGTGGTCCGAACCAGGAATTTGACCACCTGGTCCAGAACCACAAGCAGCGCCGCAACGACAATATAAATCATAAATAGATCAGCTCCTTTTTCTATCTGCCGGTTGAATCAGTCTGTCTCAGCGTTTTTTCAGGTCGCTGAGGTAGTAGGGCTTCATCAGGGAGTTTTGCTCCGTAGAGTCCTTTTGGTGGGCCCGGTTGTCCAGGTTGGGGGGCCGTTTGGGCAGGCCCCGCCGGGAACTGCTCTTCCGGGCCGAGGGCCGCTGAGCGCCTTTCACCGGCTGGCCGCCGGGCTGGGCACCCCGGGACTTGCCGCCGCTCCGGCGTGGGGACTGGGCGGCAGCCGGTTTGGCTTCGCCTCCCTTTTTCCCCTCCGGTTTCCGGCCGCCCCGGGCGGCGCTCTGCTTTCCCGCCGGGGCATCGGCGGTCTTTTTCCGGTGAGCGGTCCGTTTGGAGCCGCCCCCGCCGGATTTTTTCCGGGACAGGAGCCGGTCGGTGGCGTCCCCGCTCTTCTGGGGCGGGAGCACCGACTCGTCATCCCCCCGGAGCCGTCCCGAGAAAGTCTCCTTCAGCTCGCTGCCGGGCTGGAGGGACACCTGGCTCAGGGAAGGCACCACCCGGCGGGCGGGCCGCTTATACTTCCGGGTGAGGATATCCTTGCTGTCAAAGGGGGTGCTGCTCTCCAGCTGCTGTTCCGTCCGGGGGGGCAGCAGATCCAGAGAGTAGTAGGGAATCTCCCCCTCCGGCTCCGGTTCCCGGGCCGCGGGCTTGAGCCGGGGGACGGGCTTCCGCTCTGCCTTTTCGACGGACACTGGTTTTTCTACCTTTTCCGGCTTTTCTGACTTCTCTGCCCTCTTCCGCTGCTCCGCCCGGCGGGCGTTGTGCCGTTCCCGGGCCGCCTGACGGGCCTCGGCGTCCTCGGCATTGATGATTTTTCCGTGCTTGTCCCGGACCGGGGCCTCAAAGTTCTCCATGGGCCAGGGGTGCTCCTTGCAGGACTCCACCTGCTTCCCCATCAGCTTCTCCACCTCCCGCAGGAGGGGGGTCTCGCCGAAGTCGTAGAGGGTGAAGGCCACCCCGTCCTTACCGGCCCGGCCGGTGCGGCCGATGCGGTGGATATAGGTCTCGGGGACCTCGGGCAGGTTGTAGTTGATGACGCAAGGCAGGTCCTGGATGTCCAGGCCCCGGGCAGCGATGTCGGTGGCCACCAGCACCCGGATTTTCCCCGCCTTGAAATTGGCCAGAGCGGTCTGCCGGGCGGTCTGGGACTTGTTGCCGTGGATGGCGGCAGAGGGGACGCCGGCGCGGTTCAGATCCCGGCTCACCTTGTCCGCCCCGTGTTTGGTGCGGGTAAACACCAGGGCGGAGGGGATCTCCCGCTGCTCCAGCAGCCAGACCATGAGCTTGGTCTTGTTCTTCCGGTCCACGGGCCAGGCGGACTGCTGAATCAGCTCCACCGGGGAGGACACCGGGTCCACCGCCACCCGGGCCGGATGGTCCAGGAGCCGGTTGACCAGATCCATAATCTCCTCCGGCATAGTGGCGGAGAAGAACAGAGTCTGCTTCCGCTCCGGCAGCCAGGCCAGAATCTTCCGCACGTCGTGAATGAACCCCATGTCCAGCATCCGGTCCGCCTCGTCCAGGACGAAGATCTCCAGCCGGGACAGGTTCAGCAGGCCCTGGCCGTACAGGTCGGCCAGGCGGCCGGGGGTGGCGATGAGGATATCCGCGCCGGACTGGATGGCGTCTACCTGGGGCTTCTGGCCCACGCCGCCGAAGATCACGACGCTCTTCAGGGGCAGGTATCGCCCGTAGGCCTCCATCTGCTCCTGGTTCTGGATGGCCAGCTCCCGGGTGGGGGTCAGGATCAAGGCGCGGATGGGCCGGCCCTCCGCCGGATGCTGGTACAGCCGCTGGAGGATCGGCGTGGCAAAAGCGCAGGTCTTCCCGGTGCCGGTACGGGCGCTGCCCAGCACGTCCCGGCCCTCCAGCGCCGGGGGGATGGCTCCCGCCTGGATGGCGGTAGCCTCGGTGTAGCCCTGTTCCGCCAGGGCCTTCCGGATTGGCTCGATTAACTGTAATGCTTCAAAATCCAATACGATGATTTCTCCTTCAGACGGCCGGTTCACACGCCGGGCCGCCTTGTCTCAATTTTTTCCGCCGTCCGGCTCCGTGTGTTTCTCGGACGGCCGCGGGATGCTCCGATTTCCGTGTTTTATGCCGCGCTCCCGCTGGATTTTACAGGGCCGATGGCTCTCCCGTACCGGCCGGTTCCAGACCGGCCAGACGGCGCATGGGCTGCCGGAACGCCCTGTTGATTCCGGCGATGACCCGGCCGGTCAGCAGCATAGAGGCCAGCGTACCCACCCCGACGCCCAGGACCTGTCCGCCCAGCAGCAGGCCCAGCGCCGCCGTAACCCCTACGCAGGTCACGTCCAGCAGGTTTTTGCACAGCCCCAGGCTCCGGCCTGTGGCCTGGCTCAGGCTGCTCACCAGTCCGTCCATGGGGTTGGGGGCCAGCTCCATATCCACCGTCAGGCACACCCCCGCCCCGGTCAGCAGGATGGCCGCCGCCAGCAGCCCCAGCCGCAGGGGCAGGCCCAGGCGGGGGAAATTCAGCCAGGTGTCATACAGCCCCACCAGCCAGCCGCACAGGACGCTGACCGGAAACTGCATCAGGTCCAGCGTCCCGAACCGGCGGCCCTTCAGCGGGATCTGGATCAGGACGCAGCCCAGGTAGAGGACTGTCACCAGCCAGCCCAGCTTCCAGCCGTAGAGAAGGGACAGGCAGTTGGGAACGGATATCACAGGGGATACGCCCAGCAGGGTCTTGGTGTTCAGCGTAATGCCGCAGGTGAGCACCAGCAGGCCCGCCCCGTAGAGGAACCCCCGCCAAAGCCTTTGCTGTTTTTTCATCCCGTCCCGCTCTCCTTCTAAAAATACCACTCGGCCAATGTTATATTATAACAAAAATCGTTGTCTCACGCAAGAAAAAGCGCTTCCCTCAGCAGAACACCAGTTTTCCCGCGCTCATCTCCTTGACCCGGGCCAGGGACTCCACCCGGACCCCCTCGGCGCGAATCCGGTCGCCGCCGGGCTGGAATGCCTTCTCCACGGCGATGCCGGCTCCCACCAGGGTGGCCCCCGCCTGGCGGACCAGGTCCATCAGCCCCTCCAGGGCCGCCCCGT
Source organism: Clostridiales bacterium (assembly GCA_003150485.1). Classification (GTDB taxonomy): domain Bacteria; phylum Bacillota; class Clostridia; order Oscillospirales; family Oscillospiraceae; genus Onthomonas. The sequence continues at coordinate 62,992 of QALX01000008.1, read as the reverse complement.
TGGCCAGAAAGTCGTCGATGAGCAGCACCCGGTCCTCCGGGTTCAGGTACTGCTTGGACACCACCACCAGGTTGGTGTTGCCGTGGGTAAAGGAGGCCACCTCAGTGGCGTACAGGTCGCCGCTCAGATTCCGGGTCTTGCTCTTCTTTGCGAACACCACCGGGCAGCGGAAGTACTGGGCGGCGATGCAGGCCATGCCGATGCCTGAGGCCTCGATGGTGAGGATCTTGGTCACGTTATCCCCGCCGAAGAGCCGGTACCACTCCTTCCCCATCTCGTTGAACAGCTCCACATCCATCTGGTGGTTGAGGAAGCTGTCCACCTTCAGCACGTCCTCATCCAGGGCCACGCCGTCCCTCACAATACGATCTTCCAGCAGCTTCATCCCAATGATCTCCCTTCCAAACTCCGGTTTTCTCTTTTACATATTGTAATATTGTACTTCAACCGCCCAAAACTGACAAGAGGAATAACCGGAAAAGGACCCCCTTTTCCGGTTATTCCTCGGATTTTTCATGCTCCTCATTCGATTCCGCCGGCGGCTTCTCCCAGGGCAGCAGCAGCGTGAAGCGGGAACCCATCCCGGGCTTGCTGGTGACCTGAATCCAGCCGTTGTGGCGGGCGGCGATCCACTTGGCGATGGGCAGCCCCAATCCGGTGCCGCCGGTCTCCCGGGCCCGGGACTGATCCGCCCGGTAGAAGCGCTCAAAGACCCGGGGCAGCTCCTCCCGGGCGATGCCCGCGCCGGTATCGGTGACGGAGAGGCGGATGTTCCCCTCTGCCTCCGCCGCCTGGAGGCGGATGGTGACGCTGCCCCCTTCGGGGGTGTACTTGACGCCGTTGTCCACCAGAATCCGCAGGGCCTGCTTGATCAGCCCCGGGTCCCCCCAGTACAGGACGCCGGGCGGAATCTCGCTGCCGATCACCCGGCCGGTCTCCAGCAGCACAGTCTCCCGGTACACCTCGTCGGCCAGATCGGACAGGTCCATGCGCTTTTTGTGGACGATCTGGGTGTTGTTGTCCCCCCGGGCCAGGAAGAGCAGCTGCTCCACCAGGGTGCCCATGGAGGCGGCCTCGGCCCGGATGGCGTCGATGGCCTCCTGGCGCACCTCCGGGTCATCCTTCCCCCACCGGTCCAGCATGTTGGCATAGCCCTGGATCACCGAGATGGGGGTGCGCAGCTCGTGGGAGGCGTCGGAGACGAAGCGGGCCTGGGCCTGGTAGCCCCGGTCGATCCGCTCCAGCATGGCGTTGATGGCGGTGGCCAGGGCGCCCAGCTCCCGGCCCCCGGCGGGGATCTGGATGCGGCTGGTCTTCAGGCTGCTCACGTTGATCTCGTCCAGCCGGGCCGCCAGCCGACGCAGGGACTCGGTGTCCACCTGGTCGGCGTTGAGGGCGTCGGCGGTCTCTTCCAGGGCCTGGATGGGAGTGTACATCTCCCGGACCATGTCGGTGTTCTTTTGCAGGCTCAGGAGCAGGGCCGCCGCCTCCGCCGCAAAGAGCAGCCACCAGCGCCACTGGCCCCCGCCGAAGAGCAGAAAGATCAGCCCGTCCAGAAGCAGGTAGATGATCAGGCTGCGGAAAAAGAGCCGGGTGATCAGCTGGCGAGCGGCGTCGGAGAGGCCGGGGACCTGGAACAGGGGGGGCGACTGCTTGAAGGCCATATCAGTTCCCCCGAATCACGTAGCCTACGCCCCGGACGGTCTCGATAAGCCGGATATGGAACACCTCGTCCAGCTTGGCCCGGAGGAAGCGAATATACACGTCCACGGTGTTGGTCTCCCCGGCGTAGTCGTAGCCCCACACCATGTTCAGAATGGCGCTGCGGGAGAGGACCTTCCCCTTGTGCTCCAGCAGGCAGGCCAGCAGGTCGAACTCCCGCCGGGTCAGCTCCACCCCGGTCCCCTCCACCGTCACCGTGCGGCTCTCCGGGTCCAGGGCCACCGGCCCGGCGGTGAGCAGGGTGCTCTGCTCCTCCTGGCGGCCTCCGGTGCGGCGCAGGGCCGCCCGGATCCGGGCCAGCAGTTCCTCGATGGCGAAGGGCTTTGTCACGTAGTCCACGGCCCCGGAGTCCAGGCCGGACACCTTATCCACCACCGTATCCCGGGCGGTGAGCAGGATCACCGGCGCAGTGCCCCCCTCCTTCTGGTACCGGCGGAGCACCTCCAGCCCGTTGAGGCGGGGCAGCATAATGTCCAGCAGGATCAGATCCGCCGCCCCCGCCAGGGCCCGGTCCAGGCCGGTGCGGCCGTCGAAGGCCTTTTCCACCTGGTACCCCTCGTAGGTCAGCTCCAGCTCCACCATGCGGGCCAGCTTTTCCTCATCCTCGATCAGTAAAATACGATTTGCCATACTCGCTCCCTCCGGACAGCGGTTGCGGGGCAGGAGACATTCCCTCTCCTGCCCCTGTTTTCATCAGCGGCGGGGCCGGATGTTCCGCCACACCTGGTCCACCACCGACTCGGCGCCGTCGTCAATTTTCTCCATCACGTCCTGGACCGTCTGGCTGCGCCCCAGGTGGGGCCCCACGAAGCGGTAGCGCCAGCCAAAGAAGAATCCCACCACCAGCAGAATCGCCACCAGCCACCAGGCCAGAAAGATCAGCGCCGCCAGCACTGCAATGGGGCACTCCAGCACCCTAGCCCGGTTATCCCGGCGGTAGGCCTCCAGCCGGTTGTCCACCAGCCACTTCCACAGGACGCGGAGCCCGTCAGGCTCCGGCTCAGGGCTGGCAGCCGCTTCCCCGCCGGTCTCCCCGGGCTCCGGCTCCGACCAGGCGCCGGAGGTGCAGCTGTGGACCCCGGAGGACGGGATTTTCCCCGCCTGCTCCAGCCAGACTAGGGCATCCAGCTGGTCGCCGCCGCTGGCCTCCAGGGCCGCCTGGGCGTCCTCGTAGGAGACCCCGGCGTGGTCTCTCAGCCGCTCAATCTGTTCCCGTGACACCTTCATCGGTTCACACCGCCCTTTCTGTCCGTTCCAACGGCGGAGCCCCCGCCGTCTCTGTTCTCTTACAGCATACCCGAGGAACCTTTGGGCGTCTTTGGGCTTTTCTTAAAATCCGGTTAAAAGGGGACTGTTTCTCACAGCCGGGCCACGCCGCTGTCCCGGGCGGCCTGGGCCACGGCCCGGGCCACGGCGGGCCGCACCGCCTCGTCAAAGGCGTAGGGCAGGATATACTCGGCGCTGAGCTTCTCCTCAGGCACCAGGCTGGCCAGGGCCTGGGCGGCGGCAATCTTCATGGCGTCGTTGATGTCCGAGGCCCGGACGTCGAAGGTCCCCCGGAAAATCCCCGGGAAGGCCAGGACGTTGTTGATCTGGTTGGGGAAGTCGCTGCGGCCGGTGCCCACTACGGCGGCGCCGGCGGCCCGGGCCAGGTCGGGCATGATCTCCGGGGTGGGATTGGCCATGGGGAACAGGATGGCGTCTTTGGCCATGGTTCCCACCATCTCCGGCGTCACCATCCCCGGGGCGGAGACCCCGATGAACACGTCCGCTCCCCGGAGCATCTCGGCCAGGGTACCGGAGCGCTTGTCCCGGTTGGTGATAGCGGCGATCTCAGCCTTGGCCGGGTTCAGGCCGGGCCGGCCCTCGTAGATGGCCCCGGTCCGGTCGCACATAATCACGTCGGTGAGTCCCCGGGCGATGAGGAGGCGGATGATGGCGATGCCCGCGGCGCCGGCGCCGCAGGTGACCACCCGCACATCGTGGATGTCCTTGCCCACCACCTTCAGGGCGTTGGTCAGGGCCGCCAGCACCACCACGGCGGTGCCGTGCTGGTCGTCGTGGAAGATGGGGATGTCACAGCGCTCTTTCAGCTTGCGCTCGATCTCAAAGCAGCGGGGGGCGGCGATGTCCTCCAGGTTCACGCCGCCGAAGCTGCCCTGGAGCAGGGCCACAGTGTTGACGATGTCCTCCACATCCTTGCTGGCCACGCACAGGGGCACCGCGTCCACGCCGCCGAAGGCCTTGAACAGCACGCACTTGCCCTCCATCACCGGCATCCCGGCCTCAGGGCCGATGTCCCCCAGGCCCAGGACCGCCGTACCGTCGGTGACCACCGCCACGGTGTTCCAGCGGCCGGTGAGCTCATAGCTCTGGGCCGGGTCCGCCTGGATCTCCAGGCAGGGCTGGGCCACCCCCGGGGTGTAGGCCAGGGACAGCGCTTCCTTGTCCTTGACCGCCATCTTGGGCACCGTCTCCAGCTTGCCGTGCCACTGGCGGTGGAGTTTCAACGATTCTTCTGCATAATTCATATGTTATCACTCAATTCTCTGTCAAATTCACACTGTTTTTCCCAATTAGAGCAGTAAAAATTATTATACATGTCCCGCCTCCGTTTGACAATCCTTTCCCCGGCGCGCCCGGAATTTTTCTCCCGGCCGCCCCCTCTGTCAAGGGAAAACGATTCGTCATTTCGTGGAATTTTTTTCGGACCGCTCTATTTTATGTCGCCCAATTTTGGATTTCGCAACTGGAAAACTGTCAACCCCACTGTGCAAAACCCTGTGCATACTGTGCAAAAGTGTGTGGGAACTGTGGATTTTACCCTTTTTTGCGCCCGGTTTTTCTCCCTGTTTCAGCCGGGCAACTGTCAATCTGCCCTGACAAAAAAAATTATGGACGCCCGCCGGACCGTGGTACACTGCTCTTAGCGGCACATTTTTTCAGCGGAACGGTGATAATTCTGGCCGCTGAATCGTTTGTATAAGTGAGGCCTCAAAAAAACGGAAGGGAGGAGTGCCCATGACGGAAGCGGAATTTCTCGCCGCCTTTCACCGGCAGAAGGACCGGGTGTACCGGCTGGCTCTGAGCTATACCAAGTCGGTTCCGGACGCCGAGGACGTGTGTCAGACCGTCTTTCTCAAGCTGCTGCAACAGCCGACCCGGCCGCCGGAGGCGGAAAAGGCTTGGCTAATCCGGGTGACGGTGAACCAGTGCCGGGACCTGCTCAAATCCAGCTGGCGCCGGCGCACCGCCCCTCTGGAAGAGGCAGTATACTTCTCCGTTCCAGAGGACCGGGAGCTGTTTCAAGCCGTAATGGCCCTTCCCCCCAAGGACCGGGTGGTAATCCACCTCCACTACTACGAGGGGTACACCGCCCGGGAGATCGGGTCCCAGCTGGGGATCAGCGAAAGCGCGGTGCAAAACCGGCTGATGCGGGCCCGAAAACGACTGAAATCATTGCTAAAGGAGGAAGAACATGGACAAACGCTATCGAAACGCCTTTGATCAGATTCACATGAGCGCCGCCTGTCAGGCTCGGATTCTAGCGGCCGCTTCCTCCGCCGGCACACAGGAGGAACAATCTGCCATGAAAAAATCCAAAAACATACTGAAAACCATGCTGCTGGCCGCCGCCCTGGCTGGCTGCCTTTCCGCCGTGGCTTACGCCTCGAACAACCTGCTCCCGGAACACTTGTCCCAGCTATCCCACGTTGTCCTCAGTTCTGACGGCTCTGTTCAGTCCGTCGAGTCCTATCCCGCCCAGGTGAACAAAAAAGCAGACGGTTCCTATACCTATGTCCTGGATAAGAACGGCGCGGAGACGAAAATCTCCATCAACGAGCCGGAGTTGAATGCCAGCAACAGGAAGATCTCCGTCCAGGAATCCCCTTCCGCCGACGGTCAGACCAATCTGGAAGTCCTCATCGAGGACAACGCTCAAACAGCTAAGAGCGCGTCCACCGAGTCCACGGAAAACGCCGCCCTCGTCGAGCGCAAGTAATCGCCGCTCCTTTGTTCCTTTTCAACACAAAAAACCCGCCGAAAGACGTTGTTCTTTCGGCGGGTTACTTTTCTTCTGTGCGCTCAAAAATGTAGTCCAGGGAAACCTGATAAAAATCGGCCAGCTTTACCAGATGCTCCAGCGGGATATTTTGATACCCGCGTTCATAGCGGGAATACACCGGCTGATGGATGCCCAGTAACTTCGCAATATCAGTCTGTTTCAAGTCGTGATCCTCCCGCAACTCTCTCAATCGTTTTAAATACATATTCCACCTCGTCTAGTACCATTCGGTACTATTGACAATAGCAGAAAAAGCAGTTATGATCACATCATAGAACTTATAAGTTCTATGTAATAATGTTTAAATAATTGCGGAAGTGATAGAGGTGGAGATCATGAAGGAGAATGTACTGCGCTATACATTGCGAGTAAATCGACAAAACTTCCAAAAATTTCGTTTTATTGCCGCGTATGAAGGCCGCTCGGTTAACAAGGTGTTAGAGCTGTACATCAAACAGCGTGTGACCGCATTCGAGTCCGCCCACGGGTGCATCAAAATAGAAAGCCTTCCCCCAAAATGACTGTGCTGTGTGTTTCTTCTTCCTTTACCCGAAACGCCGATGATCATCGGCGTTTCACCCACGTTCGTTGAATGGGCGTGAGCGAAAAAAGTTTTTTGTCCCCTTTTTTTCATAAGTGAGACTCCAAATCTCTGATTTGGCTAAGTCGAACTTACACAGAGTGAAAAAGGGGCGGGATGCAAGGGCACAGGGAACGTATCAGAAACGCATATGCGTAACCGCCAGGGAACCCCTTGCGGGGGTTCCCTACGACCAAACTCCGTTTGGTCTACCCTCCTGCGCTTTTCTTATCATCAGGAATTTCGCACCCTGCGGGGTGCGACCAGAGACTCTGTCTCTGGACTCTGCCACCCTTTGAAAAGGGTGGACCCAAACTTTCACTGACTAAAACCCCCACGCCGATGAAAATCGGCGTTTCACTTTGTTGCATGGAGAAAGAGCGCGCAGCGCAATGAGTTTTTGGGTCCAGCCTTTTTCCAAAAAGGCTGGGGGGTCCAGGGGCAGCGCCCCTGGTGGGGGTTGTAGGGGCAAAGCCCCCTACAGGCGCTCCGAGATCACCCGAGCCACCTTGATACCGGAGGCGCCGGCCTGAGCCAGGCCGCGGGTAGTGCCTGCGCCGTCGCCGATGGCGAAGAAGTTGTGCAGGGGAGTCTCCAGCTCACTGGACAGCTGAATCCGGGAGGAGTAGAACTTCACCTCCGCGCCGTAGAGCAGGGTGTCATAGTTGGCGGTGCCGGGAGCCAGCTTGTCCAGGGCGTAGATCATCTCAATGATGTCGTCCAGCTGGCGCTTGGGCAGGGCCAGAGACAGATCACCGGGGACGGCGGCGGTCAGGGTGGGCCGGGTGAAGGAACTCTGCATCCGGTGCTCGTTGGAGCGGACGCCCCGGACCAGATCGCCGAACCGCTGGACTAACACGCCGCCGGCCAGCATATTGCTCAGGGAGGCGATGTGCTTGCCGTAGCGGTAGGGCTCGTTGAAGGGCTCGGTGAACCGGTTGGATACCAGCAGGGCGAAGTTGGTGTTCTCGCTGCGCAGGGCTGGGTCAGAGTAGCTGTGGCCGTTGACGGTGTTGATGCCCTCCACGTTCTCCGCCACCACGTGGCCGTAGGGGTTCATGCAGAAGGTCCGCACCTGGTCGCCGTACTGCTTGGTCCGGTAGATGAGCTTGGACTCGTAGACCACGTTGGTGATGTGCTCAAAGGTCTTGGCGGGCAGTTCCACCCGGACGCCGATGTCCACCTGGTTGTTGATCAGCTTGATGCCCAGGTCCTTGCACTGGCCGGCGAACCACTCAGCGCCGGACCGGCCCGGAGCCGCCACCAGGTAGCGGCAGGTGAAGTCGCCGTCGGACTCGGTGGTCAGGCGGTAGCCCTCGCCGTCCCGCTCGATCTTAGTGACACTGGTGTGGAAGCGGTACTCGATTTTTTCCCGCAGGTCTTCATAGATATTGGTGAGGATCTGCAAGTTCCGCTCCGTCCCCAAGTGCTTGCACTGGGCCTGGAGCAGGTGCAGGTCGTATTTCAGCGCCTCGATCTCCAACGCCCGGGCCTCCGGGGTGGAGGTGGAGTAGCGCTCGGTGGTGGCGCCGTGGGCCACGTTGATGCTGTCCACATACTCGATCAGCTCCATCACCTCCGCCGGCTCCATGTACTCGGTCAGCCAGCCGCCGAACTGGGTGGTGAAATTGAACTTGCCGTCGGAAAAGGCGCCGGCGCCGCCGAAGCCGCACATGGTGTCGCAGGTCTTGCAGTGAATACAGCTCTTCACCTTCCCCGCCACAATGGGACAGGTACGGGAATAGATGTCCGCGCCCTGTTCCAGCACGATGATGTTCAGCTCCGGATGCCTCAGCTTCAGCTCGTAACCGGCAAAAATGCCCGCCTCGCCGCAGCCGATGATGGCAACATCTGCCTTGGTTGTCATAATGAAGGGTCTCCTTCCAAAAATTAAGGGTTCTGCACAGAGCCCATGGCTCCGCTTATTTTATTGTAGCACGGATTGTCAATTTCACACAAGCCTGTTATACTGATGCTATTCAGAAAGGGGGCGTTTTTTATCGACTCCAACCTCACCCTTCGCCAGCTCCAGCGCTGGTTCGGCCGGGTGGCCCTGGCCCTGACGGTGACCTTCGCCGTCACCCAGCTGCTGTCCTACGGGACGGTGCTGGCCTGGTCCGCCTGTTTTGGCCAGGTGGATTACACCACCCTGATGGTCCTCAACGACGCAACCATTTACCTGCCCTGCCTGGTGCTTATCCCCCTGCTGCTGCGGGGCATCCCCCGGGCGGACCCCATTCCCGACGCCGCCCTGAGCGGACAGGAGGGGTTCCTGGCCCTGATGTTCTCCCTGGGGTCCGGTTACCTGTTCTCCTACGGCACCATTGCCCTGGTCTCCCTGCTGGAGCGGCTCCTGGGCCAGACCTCCACCAACGTGGTGTCCAATATCGAGTCCGCTCTGCCGCCGCTGGCCTCTGTGCTGGCCTTCGCCGTGGTAGCGCCGGTGGCGGAGGAATTCATTTTCCGCCGCCTGCTGCTGGACCGAATCCGTATCTTCGGGGACGGCGCGGCTATCCTCATCGGCGGCGCGGCCTTCGGCCTGTTCCACGGGAATTTGAATCAGACCTTTTACGCCTTCGCCCTGGGCGCCGTCTTTACCGCCATCGTCCTGATGACCAACCGGATCCGCTACACCATCGCCATTCACATGTTTATCAACGGCATCAGCGTGCTGTCCACCTTCGAGAATGCCCAGTGGTTCCTCTACCCCATGGCCATGCTGATTCTCTTCTCGGTGCTCTTTTCCATCGTCCTCTTTTTCGTCCGCCACAAGCGCTACACCTTCGAGCCCGGCCCGCTCCCCTTTACCAGTCAGGAGAAGCTCCGCGCCTGCTTCGCCTCCCCCTGGGTCTGGCTCCTCTTCCTGGGCGGCCTCGCCTTCAGCAGCGTCGCGATCTTTCTGTGACGCCAGGGGGTTCCCTGGCGGTTACGCATATGCGTTTCTGATACGTTCCCTGTGCCCTTGCATCCCGCCAGCCTTTTGCACTCTGTGTAAGTTCGACTGGCCAAATCACAGATTTGGAGTCTCACTTAAAAAGGCTGGACCCAAACTTCTTTCGCGCTGCGCGCCCATAGCTTGCCAAGTGGGAAGAAGCCGACATACGTCGGCTATCGGGGTAGAATAACGAAATAAAAACCGGAACCTTTGTATCGTAAAGGGTTCCGGTTTTTTGCTTTGTCATTCCCCTATGCCGATGAAAATCGGCATTCTATCCACGTTTCGTTGAATGGGCGAAGCGAAGAAAGTTTTTTGTCCCCTTTTTTTCAAAAAAGGGGCGGGAGTCCAGAGGGCAGCGCCCTCTGGTGGGGGTCCAGGGGGCAAAGCCCCCTGGTCAGTCGCTGAAATCGCGGTCGATATTGATGGAGAAGGTGTAGGGGGGATAGCGTCGCTGGAGGTGACCGGCAATGTGGTCACGGATCGCAACGCTGTCCTTGGCCTGGAAGTCAATCACCACGTCGAAGGAGATCAGCTGCCGGGCCGGGTCCATGTAGAAGCCGTGTACCTTCAGCACGTAGGGCTGGGCCAGAGCGTACTCGTAGGCCGCCTTCTGTACTGCGGCGGCGTTGTCATTGGCGGTGTTGACGGCGTAAAAACCCACCGTCAGGAAGATATTAAACTGCTCCGCAATGTCCAGCTGAATGTCCCGGGTGAGCTTGTGCAGCTCCCTGGCAGTCATGGTGTCGTAGACACCGACATGGACGGAGCCAATCATCTTTTCCGGGCCGTAGTTGTGCAGAATCAGATCATAGGCCCCCAGGGCGCCGGGATGGGCGGCCACCGCCTCCTTAATGGCCCGGCTGAGGGCAATATCGGCCCGCTGTCCCAAAATCTCGCTGAGGGTGTCCCGGAGCATCTCCACACCGGCCCGGACAATCACAATGGCGATCACCGCGCCCAAATACCCGTCCACAGACACCTTCCAGATCATCGTCACCACAGCCGCCACCAAGGTGGAGGCGGAGATCACCGCGTCAAAGGTGGCGTCGGCGCCCGAGGCGATCAGGGAATCCGACTTGGTGGCCCGGCCCACCCGCTGGGTATAGCGGCCCAGGAGCAGCTTCACCACGATGGCCGCGGCCACAATCACCAGGGTCAGCACCGAGTAGTCCGCCGGTTCCGGGTGAAAAATCTTCTTCACCGACTCCACCAGGGCGCTGACACCGGCGGCCAGCACCAGCCCGGCGATGAGAATGGCGCTGAGGTACTCGGCCCGTCCGTGGCCGAAGGGGTGCTTTTTGTCGGCGGGCAGGGCGGCCAGCTTCATGCCCACGATGGTGATCACCGAGGACAGGGCGTCGCTCAGGTTGTTCAGGGCGTCCAACACGATGGCGATGGAGTGAGCCAGCAGGCCCGCAAAGGCCTTAAAGGCCGCCAGCAGCACGTTGGCGCCCACGCCCACCAGGCTGGCCCGGACAATCTGCCGGTCCCGGGGCTGTTCTTTTCTCTCCTCCGCCATGGTTACACCTCTTTCCGGGCGGTGTAGCTGACCCAGCCCTCCCGGGTGCGGGTCTCCACGATGACAAAGCCGTTGGCGGTCAGGGCCGCCGCCACGTCCGCCGCCCGGCTCTCAATGATGCCGGAGGTGAGGAACCGGCCGCCCGGGGCCAGATAGTCCCCCGCCACTGCCGCCAGGGGAATGATCACGTCGGCGATGATATTGGCCAGCACCAGCTGATACTGGCCCGCCAGAGCCTGCTTTAGCTTCTGATCCCGGTTCACATCGCCGGTGTACACCCGGAAGGACTCCTCCACGCCGTTGTAGGAGGCGTTTTCCGCCGCCACCCGGGCCGCCTTGGGGTCGATGTCGCAGCCTACGGCCTCTTTGGCCCCCAGCAGCAGGGCCGCGATGGCCAGAATCCCGCTGCCGGTGCCCAGGTCCAGCACCCGGTCTCCCGGCTCCACGTAGCGCTCCACCCCTTCCAGGCAGAGCCGAGTGGTGCCGTGGCTGCCGGTGCCGAAGATCAGGCCCGGATTCAGGTACAGGGGCGTCCGGCCCTCCGGCAGCGCCTCCCCCCGCATCCACTCGGGGACCACATAGAGCCGGTCCCCCACCGGGAAGGGCTGATAATACTGCTTCCAGTTCTCCGCCCAGTCCTCCTCCCGGAGGGAGACGGTGGTGACGGCCAGGGTACCGGCGTCCTTGTCCACCCGGCCCCGGAAGGCCGCCAGGCCGGACTGCACTTCCGCCAGCCGGGCTTCGCCGTCCTCGTCCTGGGTCACGTAGAACTTGACCCGGGAGATCCCCCGCCAGCTGGCCCGCAGTTCCTCGTCCACGTCGTCCCAGTAGGGCCGCCCCTCCTCCAGCTGCCGGTCAAAGTCCGCCTCGCTCTCCAGCACCAGGCCCACGATGCCGCAGCCGGTCAGATAGGCCGCCAGGTCGTCCAGGCACTCCGGCGTGGTGTCCACCGCCACTTCCAGCCAGTATTGATCCATCGCAAATTCCTCCGTTTTCTACTCTGTTACCGGATAGTTTACCGCACTTCCGCATCTTTTTCAACGGGCGGCACAAACTAGCACTGCTTTCTCGAGAAAAAGCACGGAAAACTTGGACACAGAAAGGAATCTTTCCATGGAATTCAACAACGAATACGAACTGTTACAGGAGATCTACCGGGGCGCCCGGATGGGAGAGGAATCCATCCGGCTGCTGCTGCCCAAGGTGGACAACGCCCGGTTCCGCTCCGACTTACAGACCCAGTGCCGTCAATATCAGTCCACCGCCTCCAATGCGGAACAGCAGATGAAGGCCCTGGGCCAGTGCCCCCGGGAGCTATGCGGCAAGGAGCAGGCCATGCTGTGGATGTCCCTCCAGGCGAACACCCTGTGCAACCGGGAGACCAGCCATCTGGCGGAGATGATGATCCAGGGCAGCAATATGGGGATTCTCTCCCTGACTAAGGTGCTCAACTCCTTCGGCGACCCGAAGGCCAATCCGGCCCAGTCCCAGCAGGACAGCCAGCAGGCGCCTCCGGCCCGGAATCAGGCCATCGGCCTGGCCCGGTCCACCATCCTGGCGGAGGAGGACAACATTAACCGGCTGAAAATCTATCTCCAGTAACCTGCAGTCAGACCAGCGCTTCCACCAGGATTCTTGTCCCGATCAGCATCAGGACCGCCCCGCCGCAGGCGGAGGCGCCCCGGTGGAAGCGCTGTCCTCCCTGGCGGCCCAGCAGGGCGCTGAGAAGGGTGAGGAGCAGGGTCACCGCCCCGATCACCAGGGCCGCGGGCACCAGTCCCACCGCCAGATAGGCCAGGGACACCCCCACCGCCAGGGCATCCAAGCTGGTGGCCAGGGCCAGGGCGGCGATCTTCCGCCGCTCCAGGCCGGAGAGTGTCCGGCAGGACTGGGGCTGGAAGGCGGAGAGCAGCTGTACCCCGCCCAGGTACAGAAGCAGGCCGAAGGCGATCACCGCCCCCAGCATGCGGACGTGTTCGTTGAGCTCGCCCCCCGCCAGCCCGCCGATCAAAGACATGCCGGTCTGGAACGCCCCGAACCAGCAGGCCAGCCGCAGTCCATCCCGGAACTGAAATCCCGGCGTCTCCAATCCACAGCACATGGCTGCCGCGCAGGCGTCCACCGCCACCGACAGTGCCAAAAAAAATACCGCTATCATATGTCGCTTCACCTCTCCACTATCTATGCCGCTTCCCGGGGTACTTATGAGCGCCCGCGGAATTCCCCTTGTCTTTCCCGGGAAATTCCGGTACACTGTGGTCAGAATTTCGTGAGGAGGCGGGAGCGATGACCCAGGAGGAGCGGTACATGGCCATGGCCCTGGCCCTGGCCAAGGAGGCGGGAGAGCAGGGGGACATTCCGGTGGGCTGCGTGGTGGTGCAGGACGGGACCGTAATCGGAACCGGCCGCAACTGCCGGGAGGCCCGGGGCGACGCCACCGCCCACGCCGAGGTAGAGGCCATCCGGGCCGCCTGCGCCGCGCTGGGCAGCTGGCGGCTGGAGGGGTGCGATCTGTACGTAACGCTGGAGCCCTGTCCCATGTGCGCCGGAGCCATGGTCAACGCCCGGATCCGCCGGGTCTGGTACGGCGCGCAAAACCCTAAGGCAGGGTGCTGCGGCAGCGTGCTCGCCCTGTTCCAGGAGCGGTTCAACCACCGGCCCCAGGTCTACGGCGGAGTGCTGGAGGCGGAGTGCGCAGCCCTGCTGCGGCGTTTTTTTGCGGCGCTCTAAAGCTGTGTCCCAGAAAAATTTTTTCATTTAATATTTCTGTAATACTTTCCTATGAATTTCTGTAACAGACCGCTGGTATCCTAACATCGAAATCAAGAGACAGGTTTCAAGTGCTAGTAGTTTTTTTCATTTTCCTTCTTTAAAAGACCGATGATCAATTGTCATCGGTCTTTCTCCTTTTTCTTTTCTTTTTTCCACAGCCCTGATATACTGGAGCCATCAAAACGGGAGAGGGGGCACACTGTGGATCTGCAAAGGTTATTTTCTCAGGCGGGAGCCGTGGGCTGGGGCTGCTGCGCCTTTGGGGACCTGTCCCTTTCGCCGGAGGCCTGGGCCAAAGGGGAAGCCCTCTGCCCCCACCCGGCGGGGGTATTGGTGGCCGCCTTCCCCTATTTTACCGGACCGGAAGGGGCGCCCGGCAACCTGTCCCTCTACGCCCGGGGAGAGGATTACCACCGGGTGATTCTCCGCCGCCTGACCGGCGTGGCGGAACAGCTGGCCCTGGCCTATCCCAGCCGCATCTTTGTTCCGGGCGCCGACGCCTCCCCGTTGGACGAGCGTCAGTGCGCCCGGCTGGCGGGCCTGGGGATGCTGGGCCGTCACGGACTGGTGATCCTGCCCCCCTACGGCAGCTGGATCTTCCTGGGGACCATCCTCACCGATTTGCCCCTGCGCTCCTCCCCTGTCCCGGCGCCGGACTGTCCCGGCTGCGGAGCCTGCGTCCGGGCCTGCCCCGCCGGGGCCTTGGGGGACACCGGCTTTGACCCGGACCGCTGCCTGTCCGCCCTGACCCAAAAAAAAGGGACGCTCACCCCGGAGGAGGAGGGGCTGCTGAAGGCCCATCCCCTGATCTGGGGCTGCGACTGCTGCCAGCTGGCCTGCCCCTACAACCAGGAGGCCCTGGCCGCCCCCCTGCCCGAGTTGGCCGGGGAAACCCAGGCGCTGCCCTATCTGGCCTCCCTGTCCCTGTCCGATCTGGAGGGGCTCACCAACCGGACATTTCGGGAAATTTACGGCAAACGGGCCTTCGCCTGGCGGGGTCCGGCGGTGCTGCGGCGCAACCTGACCCTGAAAAAAGAGGAAATTTCCCGTTAAACTTGGTTTTTCCACTGTACAAACCGTTTTCCCGGGGTTATAATTTTACAGGTAAAAGCGTTAAAGTTTTCAAGGAGGAAAACAGTTATGGAACTCAAGGGCAATTTGCTTTCCGTGCGCAGCGACGTCCGCGTGCTGGACGCCACCATCCGCGACGGCGGTCTGGTCAACGACTTTTTCTTTACCGATGAATTTATTCGTGATCTCTACCGGACCAACGTGAAGGCCGGTGTGGACTATATGGAATTTGGCTATAAGGCCTCCAAGGCCCTCTTCAACCCGGCGGAATTCGGCAAGTGGAAGTTCTGCAACGACGACGACATCCGCGCCATAGTGGGTGACAACGACACCCACACCAAGATCTCTGTTATGGCGGACGTGGGCCGCTGCGACTACGAGACTGACATCCTCCCCCGGGATGAGAGCCCCATCGACATGATCCGGGTGGCCACCTACATCAACACCATCCCCGAGGCCCTGGCCATGATTGAGGACGCGGACCGCAAGGGCTATGAGACCACCTGCAACATCATGGCCATCTCCAACTGCAAGGAGAGCGACATCAAGTTCACCCTGGACGCTCTGGCCGACTCGCCGGTGCAGGCGGTGTACCTGGTGGACAGCTACGGCGCCCTATACCCAGAGGAGATCCGCCGTCTGGCCGCGGTCTACATGGAGGTCATGGACAAGGCCGGCAAGGCCACCGGCATCCACGCCCACAACAACCAGCAGTGCGCCTTTGCCAACACCATCGAGGCCCTGTCCATCGGCGTCAGCTACCTGGACGGCACCCTCAGCGGCATGGGCCGGGGCGCCGGCAACTGCGCCCTGGAAGGACTGATCGGCTTCCTGAAGAACCCCCGCTACCAGCTGGACCCCCTGCTCCGGTTCATCCAGAAGGACATCCTGGCCCTGAAGCAGAAGGGCTGCGTCTGGGGCTACGACATCCCCTACATGCTCACCGGCCTGCTGGACCAGCACCCCCGGACCGCCATCGCCGCCACCAAGGCCAACGACACCAACTACGCCGCCTTTTACCAGATGCTGCTGGATCGGGACTGATTTTAAAACGAATGGAAAAAGGCCCCCGCTTCCTAGTGAAGCAGGGGCCTTTCGTTTAGCCGAAACCTCCCGACTTCACATGGAATCGGGAGATTTCGCAGCAGCTATCCTGTTTTTGCACAGAGGTTTCATGGGGCAGATTTATGCTGAGGCTATTCCGCCCCCTCCACTCTCGCATACTGACCATCTTTTATCTTGTAGAAGAGGTGCAGTACAAGCTGAACTGCCATAAATACCACGGGGATCACAATCGCGCCAATGAGCATTCCATTCAGAGTGAACGGAGTCTGCTGGGCATTGGGCACATAATGGATTCCAGACAGAATCAGGCTTGTGACAAATCCGCCGAGGGCAGCACCCAAGGAAATGGACAGCGCATTGCATCCATAGATCAGCCCGGTCTGATTTTTTCCGGTCTTTGCATATCCGTAGTCAATCGTATTGGTAACCAGCAGGTTCGGAAGGCCGTAATACGTTCCCTGAAACAGTCCGCAAAGGAGGAACACGGCAAACAGCACGCCAAAGTGAATGGACGCTCCCGCTTCCTCTGTTCCCATCGACTTACACATTACGAAGAACAACAGGTTCAGCGCAATGCTCACGACCGCGATAAAGAGGAACGCACGGTTGCTGTCCCGGAACAGGTGCACAAACCACTGTATCAGCAGTGCGCCGACAATGGATGCCACGGTAAATCCGGCCATGGCAACGGAATAGAACGCTTCATTCATGAAATAGTACTTAAACAGGTAAATCATGAGTCCGCCCTTTACCGCCATCAGGATATTCATCAAAAGAATCCCTACGATCACAAGCAGTGCGGGCTTATTCTTGACCAGATACTTAAACTCAGCAAACAGAGATTCTTTTTTTGCTCCATCCGGCGTCTGGCCCAGCACCCGGGAGGTACCGTCTTGATTCAACTCATACTTTTTCTGAATCACAATATTCGCAATCTGCGTAACGATCGCGACAGAGGCGACAGCCAAAGCGGCAAAGAAGAATCCGCGGCTCTCGCTGCCGTTGCCAAAGAGTGCCACCATCGGCAGGAACAGGGATGAGACCAGTACAACGCCTATGTTATAGAACACTTCCTTGATTCCGATAATGGACGCGCGCTCCTCCACGTTTTGAGTCATATTAACCAGCTGGGCCGAGGACGGAACGTATGCCATGGTGTTAAAAATCGCGCCGTAGCTTCCGTAGGTCAGAATCGCCCAGACAATTTTCAGCTTCATACTTACGCCGGGTATGTTCAGGAACACCAGGGGAAGGCCCACAAACATGGGAATGATTGCGATTTTCAGCCAGCCTCTGTACTTACCGCTCTTCAGGGTAACTCTGTCAATGGTTACGCCCATAGCGAAGTCCGTAAATGCGTCAAAGCATCTGGACCCCAGCAAAATGAATCCCGCAATGACGGCAGGAAGTCCAACTACATCCGTGTAGAAATAAGTAAGATAATATCCAAAGACTACTGAGGCAAGGAGATTGCCCAGGCCCATACAGCCTGAATAAATGACCTTGTCCTTTACAGGCAGCTTTTTTGTGTCCGTCCTCTTTTCCATAACTCGAACCTCTACCCACTTTCCCATTGTTCAGCCTTCTGCTTTCAAAAAACAGAGGCGCCTCCCTTGCAGAAGGCGCCTCCATTCCGGTTTTGGACAGATTGTTATCCTCAATCTCCCCTGTTCCGACGTGTGAGGCAATTCTGCAAATTAGAATTCCTGAATCAGTTCATCCTTCCAGCCCTTCGCAGGATCTGCAACCAGGTTGTCCTTGAATCTCAGGGTCTCGATGTACCACTTGCCGTCGATTTTCACATAGTCATCGTCATAATAGCCCTGTTCCAGGAAGCCGGCGCCGGCGCCCTTGCTCTCTGCGCCGCTCTTAAAGGCGCCGAACAGATGCCAATGGCCGTGTGCGTGGGTATCGTCGTCAAAGGTGATGATCGGGTTGGTGATGTTGTGGCCCAGGCATCTGCCGTCCATCTGCTTCTGGAAGCCCTTGAACAGCTCGATGAATGCCTCTCTGCCCACTGCACAGCCCCAGGGATCGTCGGGAGAACCTTCCCACTTGACATTGGGTGCGAAAATGGTGTCGATCAGCTCATAGTTGTGGTTATCGTTGCACATTCTGGCATACCGGTTCTTCAGGTCCTTAATCGCTTCGATGTCAATCAGTCTCTGCAGTTCTTTTTCCATATTCATAGTAATACCTCCAAAATAATTCTTTTATCCCGCTTTGCGGGGTTGTCAATGAGATGATTCGGATTGTTTTGCTCGTTTCCGGCAAATATCCTGCTTCGTTTGTTGATTCCGCTCACTTCTTGCCGCCGTAGACCAGCTCATGGGTCGGCTTGATGACGAAGTATGCAGCTACGCCGATTACCACGAGGACGATGCCGCTGATCATAATGTTCATTCCGGCGCCGCCGCCAAAGAGGTTGCCCACAACCGGCACAATATAGCCGCAGAGGAACACGCCGGAGCCCTCAATACCGGCAAGCAGAGACATGGCAGTGGTTGCGTTCTTTCCTGTCGTGGCCAGGCCCAGGTAGGTCGTCAGGCCGGAGACCACAATCAGGTTGAAGAACTGGCACAGGATACCGCCTGCATAGCAGCCGATGGCGCTCTGGGTGAGCTGGGGCAGCAGCATAGATACGCCGCACAGAATGAACGCGAGAGACATGCTGAATTTCCTGGTAGCCTTGATCCAGAACGCCACCACGAAACCGGAGATGGTGCCTGCAATGCTGCACAGAGACCCGATCACGCCGGCCATGGCGGTCGTTCCCAGCTGCGCTTCATTCACAATGTAGTCGGAGTAATTCATAAACCAGGCGTTCCAGAAAACAGCGCCCACCAGATAGAGCAGCAGCATTCCCACTGCAACCTTGGGGAACTTTCCGCCAGACGCCTCTTTGCCCTGTGTTTGCTGATTGGCTTCTTCCATCTCAGCAGCGGCGGCCAGGTTCTTGTTCTTATCCACATTGGGGTAGAACAGCACCGCAAGAATCAAAACAGGAACCAGCAGCAGCACCGTCTTGTAACCGTCCTGGAAACGGCCGGTCTCTGCAAACACGCCGCCCAGGAGGGTGAAGATGGACATGCCCAGCATCATAAGCGCGTTGTGCCATCCCAGCACCTTATCCTTCAGGGCGGGCGGCGCGACAATGGCCAGAACGGTGGGGTTTGCGGATGCAATGGTACCGCCGGGAATACCCAGCAGCGTAGAACAGACCACCACGCCCATCAGCGGCATGTCAACCAGCAAAATCAGAAGACCTGCCACGATTGCGATGGCCAAGCTCACAATCACAACCAGCTTTCTGTTAAACACTCTCAGAATAACGGTGGAAGCAAACGCCGCTATCATCATCATGATGGTGGGCAGAGTTGAAATCAGAATCGCAACATGTTCCTGCCCCGGATAGGCCTGATAGATCAGACCCAGCACCACCACGGCAATGCAATAGATCCACGCGGTAAATGATGAAATCAGTGTGACTGCAACACCTAATCCTCTACTTTTCATAATCTCCTCCAAATATGCTCTATCAGCTTACAGGTGACGGCCCAGCAGATAGCCTTCTCTGATTGCCGCGCCTGCCAGCGCCGGCTGCTTTGCATCGCCGATCACTCTCACGTCAACGCCCTCTGCCGCAAGGGCATCCGCAAGGGCTGTGTTGGAAACACGGCCGATGGCGAGAACCACAGAATCTGCCGGAATTTCCTCGTTGTGCCTGCCGGACACGATCACGGAATGATCGGTAATCTCCTGCACGGAAGTCTCTGTATAGGCCTTTGCCCCATTGTTGGCCAGGTCTCTCAGCAGGTCCTTGCGCGGTGCGGGGGACTCGTCCATGGCGATTCCCTCTCTCATTTCAACCACCGTCACATCCTTGAGGAGGGACGCCAGGTGATTGGCAACCTCTACGCCCACCAGGCCGCCGCCTACAACCACACAGCGGTCGCCGGTATTGGCCGCCCCGGTCAGCACATCCTGGCCCAGGACAACATTGGCATTCTCAACACCCGGAATCTTCTTCGGAACGATGGGGGTGACGCCTGTCGCCGCAATCACCACGTCCGGCTTTTCCGCCAGCACCATCTCCCTGGTCACGGTTGTGTTCAGGATCACCGGCACATTCAGCTTCTTCAGCTCGTTTACCTGCCAGCACAGGAAGCTTGCAATCTCGCCCTTTCCGGGAGGGATGGAGGCAATTCTGTACTGTCCGCCTGCCCAGCGGTCGCTGTCATAGACCTTGACGTGATGTCCGCACTCGGCCGCCGCAATGGCCGCCTGCATTCCGCCGGGGCCTGCGCCGATGACCATAACGTTCTTGGGCTGCTCTGTTTTTACCGTCTGATATTCCGGATCGCTTTCATGTCCCACCAGGGGATTCAGCTCACAGGAGGCGGGGTAGCCGTTGTCAATATGATCTACGCATCCGTGGAGGCAGCCTACACATTTGCGGATCTCTTCAAACCGTCCCGCCTGTGCCTTGTTGGGGGTTTCGGGGTCCGTGAGGGACTGTCTTGCGAAGCCGATCAGGTCCGCCTTCCCGGACAGGAGCAGGCTGTTCGCAATTCTGGTGTCATTGATCCTGCCGACAACGATAACGGGCTTATCCGTCATGTCCTTAATCTCCTTGGCGTAGTCGGCCTGATACCCATGTCTGTAATACATGGAGGGAATCATCTGGTCATCGGTGGCGTTGACGGCGATGGACACGTTGAAATAGTCAACGCCTGCCTCGTCCAGGTAGGGCACAACCGCCTTGGTGTCCTCAATGGTGAGGCCGCCGGTCACGCGCTCGTCTGCGGAGAAGCGATAGCCCAAAATGAAGTCGCCACCGCACTTTTCTCTCACATCTGCGATGATTTCCATCAGGAATTTCATCCTGTTGAAGAGATCGCCGCCGTATTCATCCGTGCGCTTATTGGTGTACAGGGACAAAAACTGAGGGATCATGTAGCCGTGGGCCCCGTGCAGCTCGACTCCGTCAAAGCCCGCTTCCTTCGCCCTTCTGGCCGCATCGCCGAAGTCAGCCACCGTCTTGTGGATCTCCTCAATGGTCATCTCATGAGGCATTTCCCGGTTGTGGTAGGGATCGGGAATCGCAGAGGGCGCCCAGGACTGTGCCTTTGCGAACTTCTCAGAGGCCTGTCTGCCCGGATGATTCAGCTGTGCAATCACCACGGTACCGTACTGATGAATCCGGTCCGTCATCGCCTTGAAGCCGGGGATGTGCTCCTCTTTCCAGAGGCCCGGAATCCATTGATAGCCCTTTGCCACAGATGTAACCGCGACGTTTTCCGTGACGATCATGCCAAAGCCGCCCTTTGCCTTTGCCTCGTGGTAAGCGGCAAAGCGCTCGGTACATGTGCCGTCTTCCTCACAGAAATTTGTCAGAAGCGGATTCACTACGCAGCGATTCTTCAACGTCTTCCCATTGATTGTAATTTCTGAAAACAACTTGTCCAGCATCTACATTACCTCCCATTTTGATTTTCCTGTTGGACGGATTGGATAAAAACAATATTTGTTATAATCATTATTCTAACGATTATTTTAATTGCCTTCTCAATAAAGTCAATACATTTTTGAAATTCTTCTTGCATTTTGTATATTTCAACAAAAAATAACGGGGCCATTTGGTGATTAGCACAACTGGCTCTTCCCAAATGGTCCCGTTATTATTCGAAATGTGATCCTGTTTTTCCCCTGCCCCTACGCAGGGCAGCGCCCCTGTATTCCTTATTCCATCCCTATATCCACCTTCATCTCCAGCGCTTTTTGATACATCCCCTCCAAATAATAGCTGTCCCCTCCGTCTTCGGCAACACGGAAATCCGGTATAAAATCTACTGGAAGGTATGTTTCACATTCTCTGCGCACCTGTTCCATAGCAGCGGCATCAATGACATTGCCCGCAAAAACGATTTCGTCTGAATTCAGCACCGTAATGATGGAAACCACCATCTTTGCGATCAGGGATATGCCGGCAGGCTCCTCTGCAATCAGCCTGACCAGTTCCTCCCTGTCCACGTCGTACGGCATATACCCGGTCATTCCGGCAAAGCCGTTTCTCCCGTTGATAATCATTCCATTGATCACGGAAGCGGCGCCCGGCAGGACATTCTTCATACAGAACAGCAGCGTCAGAGACTCCCGGGTGTACCCCGCCTTTTTATATGCTCCGTACGCCCGGTATTGGCAGTCATATGCCACATGTACCGGCAGTCCGGATACCTTTTCCCGAATCATATGCAATAAATGTACGCCTTCCATCTCCGGAATATCAGATATACGTACCACGCCGTTGTCCACAATGCCGTTGGCGCCAACCAGTACGCAGGATATATTTTGAAACTTTGCCCTTGTCTCGGTAATTTTCTCAACAATCAAAGCTGCATCTAATCTGTCATAGCACTCACACCCCTGGAAGACAGGGGTTCCAAGCATGGAAAGTACGTCACACCACAACGCCCTGCTGCCATCGGACAGCAAATCAAAGCGAATACAG
The DNA here is from genome assembly GCA_003150485.1 of Clostridiales bacterium. Classification (GTDB taxonomy): domain Bacteria; phylum Bacillota; class Clostridia; order Oscillospirales; family Oscillospiraceae; genus Onthomonas. Next base: position 40,748 of record QALX01000008.1, on the reverse strand, counting down.
AGCATACTTTCATAGCTCTCGTTGATCCGGTACATACTCGTACTTCTTCCAACTCCATTGAGCTGGCGTTTTTCGCTCAGTATCTCTCCGCTCTTCTCCAATTCGTTGAGCAGTGTGTTGCAAGTGGCCACACTGAGTCCCGTATCCATGGCGACACTTTGCTTGGTATGCTCGCCGCCCCTCCACATCACGGAGCGAATCAGGTTAACATTTATTTTTCTAACATCAGAAGAATCAATCATTTTTTCAATTCCTTTCCACTTCAAATATTATAACTGTTATAATATTGAAATCAACTGTTTTTTGCTCTATATCCATTATTTGTGCGCGGCAAAATGGGCTGAGCAGGAAAGAAATCATATTATTATGGGCCCAGAAAAAAAGCCCGCTTGCTTTCCTGTTGGAAGCAAGCGGGTCTTGGCAGTGCCCGGCGGATTACGCCTGATCGCGGTTGGTTTTCGCAGCGCGGATGAACTCCCGGAACAGGGGGTGGGCCTTGTTGGGGCGGGACTTCAGCTCGGGGTGGAACTGGACGCCCACAAACCAGGGGTGACTGGGGTCCTCCACGATCTCCACCAGCTTGTCGTTGGGAGAGACGCCCACCAGGGCCAAGCCACTCTGGCTCAGGGCCTCCCGGTAGTCGTTGTTGAACTCGTAGCGGTGGCGGTGGCGCTCGTAGATGACCTCTTCCTGATAGGCCTCGTAGGTTCTGGAGTCCTTCCGGAGGACCCGGCAGGGGTAGGCGCCCAGCCGCATGGTGGCGCCCATTTTGTCCACATCCCGCTGCTCGGGCATCAGGTCGATGACCGGATACGGCGTATTCTCGTCCAGCTCGCTGGAGTGGGCGCCGCTCATCCCCGCCAGGTGCCGGGCGTGCTCCACCACGGACATCTGCATACCCAGACAGATGCCGAACAGGGGAATCTTCTGCTCCCTGGCCCACTGGATGGAGGCGATCATGCCATCGATGCCCCGGGAACCGAAGCCGCCGGGGACGATAACGCCGTTGACGCCCTCCAGCATTTGGGCCACATCGCCGTCATCCACCAGTTCGGAGTCAATCCAGCGGATCTTCACCTTCACATCGTTCTCAATGCCGCCGTGGGTGAGGGCCTCCACCACGGAGAGGTAGGAGTCGTGGAGCTCCACGTACTTGCCTACCAGGGCCACCTCCACCTGGCCGTCCACGGTGCTCTTGGCCCGCTCTACCATCCGGGTCCATTCGGTGAGGTCGGGGGCGGGGACATTGAGGTTCAGGCGCTTACAGACCACCCGGGCCAGGCCCTCCTCCTCCAGCATCAGGGGCACCTCATAGAGGATGGGGGCGGTGAGGTTGGGGATGGCGTTCTCCGGCGGGATGTTGCAGAACAGGCTGATCTTCTTCCGAATGTCGTCGGTGATGGGCTGGTCCGCCCGGCACATGATGACGTCGGGCTGGATGCCGATGGTGAGCAGCTCCTTACAGGAGTGCTGGGTGGGCTTGCTCTTCTGCTCGCCGGAGCCGGGGATGGTGACGATCAGGGAGACGTGGATATACATCACGTCCTCCTGGGGCAGCTCCCGGCCGATCTGGCGGATGGCCTCCAGAAAGGGCTGGGACTCGATATCGCCTACGGTGCCGCCGATCTCAGTAATGATCACGTCCTTGGGCTCGCCCTTCTCCATGCGGTAAATCCGCCTCTTGATTTCGTCGGTGATGTGGGGGATCACCTGGACGGTGCGGCCCAAAAATTCCCCCTCCCGCTCCTTGTCCAGGACGGCGGTATACACCTTGCCCGAGGAGACGGAAGAGTTCACCGTCAGGTTCTCGTCCACAAACCGTTCGTAGTGGCCCAGGTCCAGATCGGTCTCCGCGCCGTCGTCGGTGACAAATACTTCTCCGTGCTGGATGGGATTCATGGTTCCCGGGTCCACGTTCAAATAGGGGTCCAGCTTTTGCAGCGCCACCCGCAGGCCCCGCTGCTTGAGCAGGCGGCCCAGGGAGGCGGCGGTGATGCCTTTCCCCAACCCGGAAACCACGCCCCCGGTGACAAAGATGTGTTTGACTGACATAGCGCAAAGTCCTCCTCACTTCAATAAAAACAACGGCCCGGTTCCCGTTGTACCGGCCCGGCCATACAATTTCCTGTTTACATTTTACCGTCAAGGCCCTTTCCCGTCAAGTTACTGCAACAAGTTTCAGTTTTTTTCTAAAACCACCGCTGTTTTTTCCGGGTATTCTTTACGTTGCCCCGGAATTGTTGTAAAATAGGAGTCCAACCAATCCCCACAAAGGAGGTTTTTCCATGGCTTCCCATCACATTGCCCTGGGCGACGACACCATCTCCATGTCCGCCGCCGTGGCGGATAAACTCATCGCCCGGGGACAGGGGGACGCCGCCCTCCTCTACCTGTACCTGCTGCGCCGCCGGGGCTACCTGGACCCGGAGCAGGCCGCCCGGCAGCTCCAGTGGTCCCGGCTCCAGCTGGACAGCGCCCTGGCCCACCTGCGGGAGCTGGGCTTGGCCGGCGGCGGCGACCAGCCCCAGTTCACTTCCCCGGCCCCCCGGCCCGAGGACGCCCCCGCCTACTCCGCCGCCGACGTGAATCAGGAGCTGGCGGATCATTCCTCTGCCTTCCCGGACCTGCTCTCCGAGGTGGAGGTGGCTCTGGGGAAGCGGCTGTCCCCCTCAGATACGCGGATTTTACTGGAGATTTTTGACCACTTGGCCCTGCCCCCGGAAGTGATCTACCTGCTGGTCATGTGGCAGATTCAGGAGTACGAGGACCGGTATGGCCTGGGCCGAAAGCCCCGGATGTCCATGATCCGCACCGCCGCCTACCGGTGGAAGGAGTCCGGCGTGGACACCCTGGAGGCCGCCGAGGCCTACCTGAAAAAGCTGGAGTACTACCGGTCCCAGGAGGGGGAACTGCTGGCCGCCGTGGGGATCACCGGCCGGAAGGCCGCCGCCGGGGAGCGCAAGTACCTGGCCGCCTGGACCGAGATGGGGTTCCCGCCGGAGACCGTGGCCCTGGCCTGCGACCGGACCATCACCAACACCGGCGCCATGAAGTGGGCCTACTGCAACGCCATCCTCAAGCGGTGGCACCGGGAGGGCCTCCATACCCCCGAGGAGGTGGCCGTCCAGCAGCAGCCCCGCCGGCAGCCGGTGGCCCCCGGCCCCGCCGTGTCCCGGGCCCCGGCTCCCGCCCCCCAGACCGCCGTGTCCCACGCGGAAAAGGAGCGGGAAATTCTGGAAAACGAGCGCTGGATGCGGGAATTTTTAAAGCAGCAGGAATCGTCCTGAGAAAGGAGTCCCTATGTCCTACGAACCGGAGGTACTGCGCCGCGCCTACCAGCGAATGAAGGAGGGGCAGCGGCTGCGGGCCGAGGCTTTCGCGTCCAAAAAAGCGATGATTTACCACCAGCTGCCCCGGGTCCAGGCCATCGACCGGCAGCTGCGCCAGGGAGTGGTCCAGGCCGCCACCGCCGCCCTGAAGCAGGGGGTGGACCCGGCTCCGGCCATCCAGGCCCTCCGGGCCGAGAGCAAAGCCCTCCAGGCGGAGCGAAAAGACCTGCTGACCCAGGCGGGCTACCGTGAGGAAGACCTGGTGGAACAGCCCCAGTGCCAGCAGTGCCGGGACACCGGGTGGTGCGGCTCTACCATGTGCGTCTGCCTCCGGGCCCTGTGCGCCGAAGAGCAGGTCCGCTCCCTGTCCTCCCTGCTGGACCTTCAGGGCCAGTCCTTTGACGCCTTCCGGCTGGACTACTACCCGGACGATCCGGGCCCCAACGGGGTCTCTCCCCGCTCCCACATGAAGCTGGTCCGGGACATCTGCCAGGGCTATGCCGCCCGATTCGAGTGCAGCGGCGTGAAAAACCTGTTCCTCTCCGGAAGCCCCGGCCTGGGCAAGACCTTCCTCTCCGCCTGCATCGCCCGAGTGGTGTCGGAACGGGGGTACTCGGTGGTCTACGACACCGCCATCCACGTCTTTGGCCGCTTTGAGGCGGAGAAGTTCGGCCGGGAGGAGAACGGCTCCACCCTGCGCTACCTCAAATGTGACCTGCTGATCCTGGACGACCTGGGCAGCGAGCTGACCACCCCCTTTATCCAGAGCGCCCTGTACGAGCTGGTCAACACCCGCCTGATCACCGGGAAGCATACGGTGATTTCCTCCAACCTGAGCCTCCGGGACATCGCCCTGCGCTACTCCGGCCAGGTCTCCAGCCGGATTGCCGGAGAATATCGGTTGTTGGAGTTTTGGGGCGAGGACATTCGTAAATTGAAAAATAGCAGCTTTTAACCCGAATTTCCACGCAATGGGGCGGTTTCCGTTTGGAAATCGCTCTTTTTATTTCCCGTCTGCTCTTTCGACTGCTTTTTTTCCGGCAGTTATGCTATCCTCCAAGGGAAAGGAGGTCATTGCAATGGCATTTTCGCGCAGCCGCGGTCTTTTTGAGAGCACCCGGGTTCTCTTTCTCCCCACAGGGGATATTGTCCCCAACCCGGGTCAGCCCAGGGCGCGTTTTTCCCGGGAGAGCCTGGAAGAACTGGCGGACTCCATCCGGGAGCACGGTATTTTACAGCCCCTGTCGGTGCGGCGGCTCCCCGGGGGCCAGTACGAGCTGATCTCCGGAGAGCGGCGGCTCCGGGCCGCCGGCATCGCCGGGCTCACCCACGTCCCCTGCATCCTGGTCAAGGCCGGAGATCTGGAGTCCTCCCTGCTAGCCCTGGTAGAAAACCTCCAGCGGCGGGATCTGGACTTTGTGGAGGAGGCCAGCGCCCTGCAAAAACTGATTTTTACCTACCACCTGTCCCAGGAGGAGGCGGCCCGCCGGGTGGGCAAGAGCCAGAGCGCCGTGGCCAACAAACTGCGGCTGCTGAAGCTGGACAAGCATCTGCTGGACAAGCTGCTGTCCGCCGGGCTCACCGAGCGCCACGGACGGGCCCTGCTGCGGCTGCCCCCCGACCTGCGGGGCGAGGCCCTGGACCACATCGTGGCGGAGCAGCTGACGGTAGCCAAAACGGAGGCCTACATCGACCAGCTGATGGCGCCCCCCAAACCTCCCAAGCGGAAGAAACCGCTGATCTACATCAAGGACATACGGTTGTTTTTAAACACCTTAAACCGGGGCCTGGGCATGATGAATCAGGCCGGCGTAGGCGCGTCCTGCGGCAAGGAGGAGACCGAGGACGAAATTGTGCTGACCATCACCATCCCCAAAACCTCGGCATAAAAGCACCTCTCTCAAAACGCTGTTGTGGCCTGCAACAGCGTTTTTCCATGTTTCACGTGAAACATTTTTCCACAACCCGCCGCAAAAAGGCGCTAAAGTCATTGAAAACACCTGCTCACTATATTATAATAGTGGTATCTTATGAGCAGGCGGTGGATTTCTATGGCAAAACGCATTGTAATCGCAAATCAAAAAGGCGGCGTCGGAAAAACCACCACCGCCGTCAATCTGACCGCCTCCCTCCACGCGGCGGGAAAAACCGTCCTCCTCTGCGACTTTGACCCCCAGGCCAACGCCACGTCCGGCCTGGGCGTGGACAAAAACGCCGTCTCCCCCAACATCTACGACATCCTCATCGACGGGGCGGACCCCCGCCGGGGCGTGGTCCAGACCCCCTGGGGGGACGTGCTTCCCTCCAACAAGGAGCTGGCCGGCGCCGGGGTGGAGATGATCGGCATGGACCGGCGGGAGTATCTCCTCCGGGACGCCCTGGACGAATTGGCCGAAGGGTATGACTACATCCTCATCGACTGCCCGCCCTCCCTGGAGCTGCTGACCCTCAACGGCCTGTGCGCGGCGGACTCGGTGCTCATCCCGGTCCAGTGCGAGTACTACGCCCTGGAGGGGCTCAGCGACCTGCTGTCCACGGTGCGCATTGTGAAAAAGCAGCTCAACCCGGCCATCACGGTGGAGGGGGTGCTGCTGACCATGTACGATGGCCGCACCAACCTGTCCATCCAGGTGGCGGAGGAGGTCAAGCGCCACTTCCCAGGCCAGGTGTACGCCTCGGTGATTCCCCGAAACGTGCGGCTCAGCGAGGCCCCCAGCCACGGCAAACCGGCCCTGGCCTATGACAAGTACTCCCGGGGAGCGGAGGCCTATCAGCGGCTGGCAGAGGAAATGATCGAAAGCGCGGATGTTTCACGTGAAACATGCCCGGTGAACGGATAAAGACAAAGAGGTGTATTATGGCGAAAGGAACCCGTGATTCCGGCCTGGGCCGGGGCCTCAGCGCCCTGCTGGGTGAGGCCGCCCTGGAGCCGGAACAGCAGGGAGTCACCCGGCTCCCCATCGAAAAGGTACAGCCCAACGGGGCCCAGCCCCGAAAATTCTTTCCACCGGAGTCCATCTCCGACCTGGCGGACTCCATCCGCATCCACGGCATCCTCCAGCCCATCAGCGTCCGCCTGATGGCCTCAGGCTACTACCAGATCATCTCCGGTGAGCGCCGCTGGCGGGCCGCCCGGGAGGCAGGCATCGACCAGGTGCCGGTGATCGTCCTGGAGGCCGATGACCGGAAGGCCATGGAGCTGGGTCTCATTGAAAACCTCCAGCGGGAGGATCTGAACCCTATGGAGGAGGCCCTGGGCTTCCAGGCCCTGATCTCAGACTACGGCCTGACCCAGGAGGAGGTGGCCCGGCAGGTGGGAAAATCCCGGCCCGCCGTCGCCAACGCCCTGCGGCTGCTGGGGCTGCCCGAGGACCTGAAGGCCCTGGTGGAGGACAACCGGCTCACCGCCGGACACGCCCGGGCCATCCTCTCCCTGTCTGATGAGGACGCCCGGTGGGCCCTGGCCCAGCAGATTATGGACAAGGCCCTCTCTGTCCGTCAGGCGGAAGAGGTGGCCAAAAAGCTGAACCGGGCCAAAAAACCGGCCCCCCTGCCGGAAAAAGACCCCACGGAAGTGGATTACGCCGCCCTGGCCGCCCTGGATCTGGGGAAACAGCTGGGCCGGAAGGTGAAAATCGTCTCCGGCAAGCGCAAAGGCCGGTTGGAGCTGGAATACTACGGCGTGGACGATTTAAACGATCTGTTGGACGCACTCAAGGCCCTGCCTGCCCGGACCTGAGCATAAAAAGAGAGAGAAAGGATGTAAACACTATGAAGAAACCCTCTTGGATTGACGAATTCAAAACCTTCCTCATGCGAGGCAATGTCATTGATCTGGCCGTAGGCGTGGTCATCGGCGCCGCCTTTACCGCCATCGTCACGGCAGTGGTGAACGACATTATCAACCCCATCATCACCCTGATCAGCGGAAAAGGCACCGAGGGCATCGCCGCCGTCAAAGTGGGGATCTTCCCCATCGGCGACCTGATCAGCGCCGTCATCAACTTCCTCCTGATCTCCTTCATCGTATTCTGGATGGTGAAGGTAATCAACGGCTTCCTGGCTCGGGCCAAGAAGAAGGAAGAGGAAGTGACCGAGGAGGAGGCCCCCGAACCCTCTGCGGAGGAAGCACTGCTCACCGAAATTCGGGACCTGCTGAAGGAGCAGAACCAGAAGTAAATCGTATCGAAAAGAGACAGAACCGGAACAGGATGGGGTACGCTCATCCTGTTCTGTGACAGAAAGGGATTTTTACGCGCTATGAAACCCAAACGCATCTGGGCCATGATGGGCGTGGTCTATATGGTCATCATCTTCCTGCTCACCACCTACTGGATCGCCACCACCACCCTGATCCGGGGGATCACCGGCATCCTCCTCTTCCCCGCCGCCGGGGCCTTGGCGGCCCAGTTCTACAACCGGAGCTGGCTGCTGCGTCACGGCCGCTTTGGCGGCCACGAGGAGGACCCGGACTTTGCGGAGCCTCCGGAGGGCCAGCCCGGGGCCGGGCGCCAGACCGTCTTTGGCGTCCTGTTCACAGTGCTGACCCTGTTCCTGCTGGCCTGGGGCATTTGGCAAACCGCCCAGTTCCTGGGAGGCCACTCATGATCGCCCGGCGCATCCGGGCGGGACTGCTGGCCTACGGTCTCTCCCCTGCCCCGGCGGAGGTCCTGAGCCGCTACTGTGACGCCCTGCTGGAGCAGAACCAGGTGATGAACCTCACCGCCATCACCGACCCGGAACAGGTGGCAGATCTCCACATGCTGGACAGCGCCGCCCTGCTGACGGTGGCGGACCTGGCGGGGAAATCGGTCATCGACGTGGGTACCGGCGGGGGTTTCCCCGGTCTGGTGCTGAAGCTGGTGGAGCCCAGCATCCGGCTGACCCTCCTGGACAGCCTGGGCAAGCGGGTCAACTGGCTGGCAGAGATCGCCCCCAAGCTGGGGGCGGCGGACGTGACCTGCATCCACGGCCGGGGGGAGGAACAGTCGCTGCTCCCCGCCTTCCGGGACCAGTACGACGTGGCAGTGTCCCGGGCAGTGGCAGATCTGCGGCTGCTTACCGAGCTCTGTCTGCCCTTTGTCAAGGTGGGCGGTACCTTTTTCGCCATGAAGAGCGGGGACTGCCAGGCTGAGGTGGACCGGGCGGGCCGGGCCGTGTCGGTGCTGGGCGGACGGCTGAAGCCAGTGAGCCGCTACCAGATTCCGGGAACGGAGGTCTTCCGGCAGGTGGTGGCTGTGGAAAAAATGGCCCCCACCCCCAAGGGATACCCCCGGCGCTTTGCCCGGATGAAAAAAAATCCCCTTTGAGGGAGACAATTCCACCAGAAAAGTGCGGAAAAAATAGTTGCTTTTTAGGCACTTTGTGTGTTATAATAAAAAACTGACAAGGGAGATACAAATGGGAACTGCGATTGTCATCACATCGGGAAAAGGCGGCACGGGAAAAACCGCCCTGACCTGCGGCATTGGCGCGGGCCTGGCCAGGCTGGGTAAGCGGGTCCTCTGTCTGGATATGGACGTGGGCCTGCGCAATCTGGACCTGACCATGGGCATGACGGACCGGGCCCTGATGGACTTTACCGATGTGCTCTTTGGCCGCTGCCCTCTGGAGCGGGCAGTGGTCCCCCACCCCAGTGTGGAAAACCTCTTCCTGCTCACCGCGCCGGTGACCTGGGGCCCCGTACCCGTGTCCCAGTCGTCCCTGAAGCGTCTGATGAACGAGATTCGCAGCCGGTTTGACTACTGCCTCATCGACTGCCCCGCCGGCATCGGCCCCGGATTCCATCTGGCGGTCTGCGCCGCCGACCGGGCCATTGTGGTGGTCACCACCGACTCCGCCGCCCTCCGGGACGCCCAGCAGGTTGTCTCCCAGCTCCACCGGTACCGGATCCCCGTCCACCTGATCGTCAACCGGATCTCCCGCTGGATGATCCGCAGGCTGGGCATGAATGTAGACGACGCTATGGATGCCGCCGGGCTGCCCCTGCTGGGGATCGTGCCCGAGGAGCGGAAGGTGGCGCTGTACGCCGCCCGGGGCCAGCTGCCGCAGCTGCCGGAGTCCCTGCATGCGGCCCGGGCCTGGCGCAGCATCGCCCGCCGCCTGGAGGGCAGGCGGGTGCCTGTCGGCTGGCGCTGAACCGAAATCATAACTACATGATCCATACAACAGATAACAGATACTCAGAAGGGAGTGCGATACGCCTTGAATATTGCATTGATGACCGACGACAAAAAACAGGAACTGATGACCCAGTTCTGTATAGCCTACTGTGGTATTCTGGCCAAGCACACACTCTGCGCCACCAACACCACCGGGAACATGATCAAGGACGCCACCGGTTTGGAGGTCTCCCTGTTCCTCTCCCACGAGCACGGCGGCTGCCAGCAGATCGGCACCCGCATCTCCTACAACGAGATTGATATGGTCCTGTTCTTTACCGCCCCCGGGAATCCGGACTATGAGGAGGACCTCCATTATATCTGCCGCCTGTGTGACGAGAACAACGTCCCCATCGCCACCAATATCGGCACCGCCGAAATGCTGGTCCAAGGTCTGGCCCGGGGGGATCTGGACTGGCGGAACATAATGTACCCCAGAAATTCCCAGAAAGTGCTCTGATAAACCGCTTTTCCTGGCCGCCCTTCTCCGGAAGGGCGGCTTCCTTCTGCCCAAACTCCCCCCTTGACGAACCGGGAAATTACGGATATAATTCCAAGTGTATGAACTGCGGCGAGGACGCATGAGTACCCCGTACACCGGCGGACAGAGAACCGGGCCATGAGGCTGGAAGCCCGGACGTGACAGGAACGGGGGAAGACGGCGTCGGAGCAGGTCCGGAGACGGATGCGGTCCCCTTCCCGCAACAGAAGGCACAAAGGGTACCGCGGTACCGAATGTGGGTGGCACCACGAAGTGAAACGCGTTTTTCACTCTCGTCCCATAGTCCGGGACGGGGGTTTTTCTTTTTTCGCCGCCCACGGATGATTTTCAGATTTTACTCTCTTTGGAAAGGATTGTTTCTATGGCAAAACAGAAACCCCGGACTCTGTCCGGCTTTATGGAGCTGCTCCCCGGTCCCCAGCAGCAGATGGAGCGGATTATGGAGGTGCTGCGCCGCACCTACTCCCTCTACGGCTTTACGCCCCTGGACACGCCGGCTATCGAGTCCGCCGAGGTGCTGCTGGCCAAGGGCGGCGGCGACACCGAAAAGCAGATCTACCGGTTCCAGAAGGGGGACAGCGATCTGGCCCTCCGCTTTGACCTGACGGTACCCCTGGCCAAGTACGTGGCCCTCCACTACGGCCAGCTGCAATTCCCCTTCCGCCGCTACCAGATCGGCAAGGTCTACCGGGGCGAACGGGCCCAGCGGGGCCGGTTCCGGGAGTTCTATCAGGCGGACATCGACGTGATCGGTGACGGCAAGCTGGACATCATCAACGAGGCAGAGATCCCCTCTATCATCTACCGCACCTTCTCCCAGCTGGGGCTGGAACGGTTCCAGATCCGGGTGAACAACCGGAAAATTCTCAACGGCTTCTATGCCATGGCCGGCCTGGCGGAACAGAGTCAGGACGTGATGCGCACCGTGGACAAGCTGGACAAGATCGGCGCCGAGAAGGTCAAGCTGGCCCTGATGGAGGACGTGGGGGTGGACGAGGCCACCGCCGGTCAGGTGCTGGACTTCATCGCCATCCGGGGCAGCAACCAGGAGGTACTGGCGGCTCTGGAGGGCTACCGTGGACGGAACGAGCTCTTTGACACCGGCCTGGACGAGCTGACCACCGTGGTCAAGTACCTGGGGGCCTTCGGGGTGCCAGAGGAAAACTTCGCCGTGGACCTCACCATCGCCCGGGGCCTGGACTACTACACCGGCACCGTCTACGAGACCACCATGCTGGACCACCCCGAGATCGGCAGCGTCTGCTCCGGCGGCCGCTACGACAACCTGGCGGAGTTCTACACCGACAAGCAGCTCCCCGGCGTGGGCATCTCCATCGGCCTGACCCGGCTGTTCTACGTGCTGGGAGAACAGGACATGCTGAACCTGGAGCTGCCCACCGCCCCCGCCGACGTGCTGGTGATCCCCATGGACGAGGCCCAGCAGGGCTACGCCATCGCCACCGCCACCAGGCTGCGGGAGGCGGGCATCCGCACCCAGCTCTACGGCGAGAAGAAGAAGTTCAAGGCCAGGATCACCTACGCCTCCAAGCTGGAGATCCCCTACGCCCTGTTCCTGGGCGAGACCGAGGAGCAGGACCAGGTGGTGGCCCTGAAGGACTTGAATAAGGGCAAACAGGTGACCGTACCCTTTGACAAGGCCGTGGCCCTGATTCAGGAGGGCATCGCCGCCGCCAACCAGGGCAAAGTCATTCAGGAACACTAAACATTGAGGAGAATCACTATGGATACAATGACTGGTTTTCAGCGCAGCTACTACTGTGGTACGCTGCGCGCAGAGCATATCGGCGAGACCGTCTCCGTCTGCGGCTGGGTCCAGCGGCAGCGGGACCTGGGCGGCCTGATTTTTGTGGACCTGCGGGACCGCACGGGGCTGCTCCAGCTGGCCTTCGGCGACGACACCGACCAGGCGGTTTTTGAGAAGGCCGCCAGCCTGCGGAGCGAATACGTAGTCGCCGCCGTGGGCACCGTCCGGGAGCGGGAGAGCAAGAGCAAAAAAATCGCCACCGGCGACATTGAGGTCTTTGTCACTGAACTGCGCATCCTGGGCAAGGCGGAGACGCCCCCCTTTGAGATCGTGGACGGCACCCGCGCCAACGAGATGCTGCGCCTGAAATACCGCTACCTGGACCTGCGGCGCCCGGAGCTGCAAAAGAACCTGATGTTCCGGCACAAGGTGGCCAAGATCACCCGGGACTACTTTGACGAGAACGGGTTCATTGAGATCGAGACCCCCACCCTGATCAAGTCCACCCCCGAGGGCGCCCGGGACTTCCTGGTGCCCAGCCGCATCCATCCGGGCAAGTTCTACGCCCTGCCCCAGTCCCCCCAGATCTACAAGCAGCTGTGCATGGTGGCGGGCTTTGACCGCTACATGCAGATCGCCCGCTGCTACCGGGACGAGGACCTGCGGGCGGACCGGCAGCCCGAGTTCACCCAGATCGACCTGGAGATGTCCTTCGTCAACGTGGAGGACGTGCTGCGCATCGGCGAGGGGTATATCCAGCGGGTATTTAAGGACGCCATGGGCATGGACATCGGCCCCATCCCCCGCCTGACCTATCAGGAGGCCATGGAGCGGTACGGCAGCGACAAGCCGGACACCCGATACGAAATGGAGATCTTCAACCTGGCCGACCAGGTGAAGGACTGCGGCTTCGCGGTGTTCACCAACGCCCTGAACGCCGGCGGCGGCGTCCACGGCATCTGTGCCAAGGGTGCGTTTAAACCCCTGTCCCGGAAGGAGCTGGACAAGCTCACCGATTTCATCAAGGGCATCGGCGGCAAGGGCATGGCCTGGATGCGCCTGGGCGAGGATGGCAGCGTGGCCTCCTCCTTCAAGAAGTTCATGACCGAGGACGAGATGCAGGCCATCATTGCCAAGGCCGGTGCGGAGCCCGGCGACGTGATCATGATCATCTCCGACGAACGGTACAGCAACAGCCTGACCATCCTGGGGCAGCTGCGGATCAACGTGGCCAAAAAACTGGACCTGATCCCCAAGAATGTGTTCAAGCCCCTGTGGATTGTGGAGTTCCCCTTCTTCGACTGGGATGAGGAGACCCAGACCTGGGTGGCCATGCACCACCCCTTCACCGCCATCGTGGACGAGTGCCTTCCCTACCTGGAGGACGAAAGCCGCAAGGGCGAGGTCCGGGCCCAGTGCTACGACATGGTGCTCAACGGTATCGAGCTGGCCTCCGGCTCCATCCGCATCACTGACCCCGCCCTCCAGAACCGGGTGTTCCAGCTGCTGGGCCTGTCCGACGAGGAGGCCCACCAGAAGTTCGGCCACCTGATCGACGCCTTCCAGTACGGCGCGCCCCCTCACGGCGGCATGGCCCTGGGTCTGGACCGGGTTGTCATGCAGCTCCTGGGCAGCGAGAGCCTGCGGGACGTACTGGCCTTCCCCAAGGTCCAGAACGCCTCGGAGCCCATGACCAACTGCCCCGACTTCGTGGACGATGCCCAGCTGGACGAGCTGTCCATCGCTGTCACCCGCCGGGAGACAGGAGAAGCCGAATAACCGTTTCAAAAAAACAGCAGAGAATGGCGATTCTCTGCTGTTTTTCCACAGCGGTGGAAAACTTTTCGGAAAAATGGGCACACTAACCTCTGAAACTACAATAAAAGCTCCGCGTACCTGCGGGGCCTCGCAGAGTTCCGCCAGCAAGTGCCGCCCAAGAGGGCGGGCGCGCAGTCGGACTGTGATCTCAAAAAATGTGGGCATTTTTTGAACAGTTTTCAGGAGGTTACAACATGGCAGTACGAGTAGCGATCAATGGCTTTGGCCGCATTGGGCGGCTGGCCTTCCGGCAGATGTTCGGCACAGAGGAGTTCCAGGTGGTGGCCATCAACGACCTGACTTCTCCCAGGATGCTGGCCCATCTGCTCAAGTACGACTCCACCCAGGGAACCTACCTGCTGGCCCAGGCGGTCAGCCACGACGAGGGCGCCATTTTGGTGGCGGGCCAGCGGATTCCCATCTACGCCGAGTCCGACGCCTGCAAGCTGCCCTGGGGCGAGCTGGGGGTGGACGTGGTACTGGAGTGCACCGGCTTCTACACCACCCGGGAGAAGGCGTCCTCCCATCTGAAAGCGGGGGCAAAAAAAGTGGTGATCTCCGCCCCTGCCGGCGAGGATGTCCCCACCATCGTCTACAACGTCAACCACCACACTCTGAAGCCGGAGGACCGGATTGTCTCCGCCGCCTCCTGCACCACCAACTGTCTGGCTCCCATGGCCAAGGCCCTCAACGACTGTCACCCCATTCTTTCCGGCATCATGTGTACCATCCACGGATATACTGGGGATCAGATGACCCTGGACGGTCCCCAGCGCAAAGGGGATCTCCGCCGGTCCCGGGCCGCCGCTGTGAACATCGTCCCCAACTCCACCGGCGCCGCTAAGGCCATTGGCCTGGTGATCCCGGAGCTGAAGGGAAAGCTCATCGGCGCCGCCCAGCGGGTCCCCACCCCTACCGGCTCCACCACCCTGCTCCACGCCGTGGTACAGGGTCAGACCACCGCGGAGGAACTCAACGCCGCCATCCGCGCTCAGACCAACGAATCCTTTGGATACAACACGGACGAAATCGTCTCCTCGGACATTATCGGGATGCGCTACGGCTCCCTCTTTGACGCCACCCAGACCATGGTCATGAACATGGACCACAACACCGCCCACGTTCAGGTGGTCTCCTGGTACGACAACGAGAACAGCTACACCACCCAGATGGTGCGCACCATCCAGTATCTGTCCGACCTGTAAAAAACGGAACCGGGGACAATAAAAAAAGAGGTGTTTTTTATGAAGAAAACCAAGATTATCTGCACCATGGGCCCCGCCTGCGCCGACCATGACACACTGACCCGGATGGTCCAGGCGGGGATGAACGTCGCCCGGTTCAACTTCTCCCACGGCAGTCACGACGACCACCGGGCCAACATCGACCTGGTAAAGCAGGTCCGGCGGGAGCTGGACGTACCCGTGGCCTTGATGCTGGACACCAAGGGCCCGGAGTTCCGCATCGGCACCTTTGAAACCGGCAGCGTAGAGCTGGCCGCCGGGGACGCCTTTACTCTGACCACTCAGCAGGTCCCCGGAAATCAGGAGCGGGTCTCTGTCTCCTGCCCCGGCATAGTGGAACGGCTGGCGGTGGGAGACCGGATTCTGATCAATGACGGGCTGGTGGTGGTGGAGGTGACCCGGCTCACTGATACCGACGCCGTCTGCCGGGTCCTCGTCGGCGGCAGGCTCAGCAACAACAAGAGCATGAGCTTCCCCAACAAAGTACTCCACACCACTTATCTCAGTGAGCAGGATAAGGCCGACCTGCGCTTCGGCATCGAGATGGATGTGGACTACGTGGCCGCCTCCTTTGTCTCCACCGCCCAGGATATGCGGGACCTGCGGGAGTTTCTGGACGCCAACGGCGGCAAGGATATCGACATCATTGCCAAGATTGAAAACCGCTCCGGCGTGGACAACGCCCGGGCTATCCTGGACTACTGTGAGGGGATTATGGTGGCCCGGGGGGATCTGGGAGTGGAGATCCCCTACGAAGAGCTGCCGCCCGTTCAGAAGCGGCTGATCCGCATCTGTCTGGCCCGAGGCAAGGTGGTGATCACCGCCACCGAAATGCTGGAGTCCATGACGGAGAAGCCCCGGCCCACCCGGGCGGAGATCTCCGACGTGGCCAACGCGGTCTACGACGGGTCCAGCGCGGTGATGCTCTCCGGGGAGACCGCCGCCGGCAAGTATCCGGTGGAGGCGGTGTCCGCCATGAGCCGAATCGCCGTGGAGACAGAGGCGGATATTCACTACGACCGCCGGTTCCACGCCACCGACTTTACCCTGTACAGCTCCAGCGACGCCATGAGTCACGGGGCCTGCTCCCTGGCCATCGACGTGGGCGCCAGCGCCATCGTGGCCTGCACCCTCAGCGGTGAAACCGCCCGGCAGGTCTCCCGGTTCCGCTGTCCCAAGCCCATCATCGGTATGACCACCAGCCGGAAGGTGTGGAATCAGCTGGCCCTGGCCTGGAACGTACTTCCCTCCCTCAGCGAGCAGTTCCCATCGGTGGATGTGCTCCTCTACTACGCCGCCAATGCCGCCCGCCGCTCCGGCCTGGTAGAGCCCGGCCAGCACATTATCATTACCGCCGGTTCCACCAACGGCGCCTCCGGCAACACCGACCTCATCAAAATGAGCGAGGTGTGACCAGGGGCGCCGTCCCTGGACCCCGCCAGCCTTTTGAAAAAGGCTGGGCGAAAACTTTATTCGCGCTGCGCGCTTATAGCTTGCCAAGCAGGCAGAAGCCGACCTGCGTCGGCTTTCGGGATAGAATAAATAATAAAAACCGGAACCTTTCTTAGCGTAGAAGGTTCCGGTTTTATTTGTTTTATTATTCCCCTATGCCGATGAAAATCGGCATTTCACCTACGTCTCGTTGAATGGGCGAAGGGAAAAAAGTTTTTTGTCCCCTTTTTTTCAAAAAAGGGGTGGGGGTCCAGGGGGCAAAGCCCCCTGGCCTCACCCCCGCAGGCGCTGCCATTCCTGGACGGCGAGCTGGTCGCAGCGGTTGTTGTAAGGGTTTTCGGCGTGCCCCTTGACCCAGTGGAGCTGGACGGTGTGGCGTTCGCACAGATCCAGTAGCTCAGACCAGAGATCAGGATTGAGGGCGGGCTTTTTGTCTGCCTTTTTCCAGCCCCGTTTCCGCCAGCCCACTGCCCAGCCCTTCTCCAGGGCGTCGATCACGTACTTGGAATCTGAGTACAGATCCACAATACAGGGCTGATTCAGGGCGCTGAGTCCCCGAATCACGGCAGTTAGCTCCATCCGGTTGTTGGTGGTCTGCTTCTCCCCGCCGGACAGCTCTTTTTTGTGGCCATTGTAGAGCAGAATGGCCGCCCAGCCGCCAGGCCCCGGATTCCCGGAGCAGGCGCCGTCGGTATACAGTGTCACAGTTTTCATGGCAGCCTCCCATCGCAGCCGGGCAGCGGATTTTTACACAGTTGTGGATTCCTCCGTGGAATCCGTTTCAGGCCCAGGGGTCTCCGCCGCCGGAGGTTCTTCCTCCTCGTTCTCCCGGGTGGTGGCCAGGGAGATCACCTTCACGCCCTCGGGTACCGTCATAATATTAACTCCCTGGGTGACCCGGCCATAGAGGTTGATGCCGCTGACAGCGGTGCGGATAATGGTGCCGTCGTCGGAGATCATCAGGGCGTCGTCGCACTCCTCCACGATGGCAGCGGAGGCCACCGGTCCGGTTTTCTCGGTGATGTTGTAGTTCTTGTTGCCGTAGCCGCCCCGGCTCTGACAGGTGTATTCCTCGATAGCGGTGCGCTTGCCGAAGCCGTTTTCCGTGATGGTCAGCAGGCTGTCCCCCTGACTGGTCACGCCGCCGGCCACCAGGTAGTCCTCTTCTTTCAAGCGGATGCCCCGGACGCCCACCGCATCCCGGCCCATACAGCGCACATCCTGTTCCTGGAACCGGATGGCCATGCCGTTGTGGGTAACCAGAATGACGTCCTGTTCCCCGTCGGTGCGGCAGACGGCGATGAGTTCATCCCCCTCGTCCAGGTTCAGGGCACGGATGCCCGCCTTCCGGGCGGTGTGGAGGCTGGACAGGGTCAGCCGCTTCACCGTGCCGAACCGGGTGGCAAAGACCAGGAATTCGTTGTCGGTAAAGTCCCGGATGTGGAGCATGGCGGTGACCTTCTCCCCCTGTTCGATGGGCAGCAGGTTGACAATGTTGGTGCCTTTGGCGGTGCGGCCCGCTTCTGGGATCTGGTAGCCCTTCTTCCGGTGGACTTTCCCGGTATTGGTGAAGAAGAGGATATAGTCGTGGGTGGAACAGGTAAAGAGGGTGGAGACAAAATCCTCCTCCCGGGTGGTCATGGCGTTGACTCCCTTGCCGCCCCGCTTCTGGGCCCGGTAGGCGGAGGCGGGGGTCCGCTTCAGATACCCGGCGTTGCTGAGGGTAAAGACGCACTCCTCCTCCTCAATAAGGTCCTCGATGTCGATCTCGTCCTCCACCTGTTCAATGGCGGTTTTCCGATCGTCGCCGTATTTATCCCGAATCTCGATGAGCTCGGCCTTGAGGACCTCCTGCATCTTGTTCCGGTCCGCCAGCAGGCTGGCGTAGTAGGCAATGCGCTCTTCCAGCTCCCTGTACTCGGCCAGCAGCTTATCCCGCTCCAGACCCTGGAGCCGTTTCAGCTGCATGTCCAGAATGGCCTGGGCCTGAATGTCGTCCAGGCCGAACCGGGCCATGAGATTTTCCTTGGCGTCATCGTAGCTGCTGCGGATGATGCGGATGACCTCGTCGATGTTGTCCTGGGCGATGATCAGCCCCTCCAGCAGATGGGCCCGGGCCTCGGCCTTTTTCTTATCGAAAATGGTCCGGCGGGTGAGCACATCCATCTGGAAGGCAATGTACTCGTCTAAAATCTGCCGCAGGGTCAGGATACGGGGCTGCTTCTGGTCGTGGACCAGGGCCAGCATGACCACGGCGAAGGTGGTTTGCAGCTGGGTCTGGATAAACAGCCGGTTGAGCACCACCTGGGGATTGGCGTCCTTTTTCAGCTCGATGACAATGCGCATCCCCTCCCGGTCCGACTCGTCCCGGAGACCGGAGATGCCCTCCAGCCGCTTGGCGTGGACCTGATCGGCGATATTCTCGATGAGCCGGGCCTTGTTCACCTGGTAGGGCAACTCGGTGACGATGATGCGGATCCGATTGTTTCCGAACTCCTCAAACTCGGTCCGGGCCCGGACCACGATCCGGCCCCGGCCGGTGCCGTAGGCGGCGCGGATGCCGCTGCGGCCCATGATGATACCACTGGTCGGGAAATCCGGACCCTGGATATGTTCCATCAGGTCGTCCAGCCCTGCCTCCGGGTTGTCCATGATGCAGATGGTGCCGTTGATGACCTCGGCCAGGTTATGGGGCGGGATGTTGGTGGTCATGCCCACGGCGATGCCTGAGGAGCCGTTGACCAACAGATTGGGGAACCGGGAGGGCAGCACTCTGGGCTCCTGCCGGGTCTCGTCAAAGTTGGGGTCCCAGTCCACCGTATCCTTTTCGATGTCCCGGAGCATCTCGTTGGAGATCTTGGACAGCCGGGCCTCTGTGTACCGGTAGGCGGCGGGAGGGTCCCCGTCCACACTGCCGAAGTTGCCGTGGCCGTCCACCAGGGGCTCCCGCATAGAGAAGGTCTGAGCCAGACGCACCAGGGCGTCATAGACCGAGCCGTCCCCGTGGGGATGGTACCGGCCCAGCACGTCGCCCACGCAGGTGGCGGACTTCTTAAAGGGCCGGTCCGAGGTCAGGTTATCCTCGTACATGGCGTAAAGGATTCGCCGGTGGACCGGCTTCAGGCCGTCCCGGACGTCGGGCAGGGCCCGGCCCACGATAACCGACATGGCATAGTCAATATACGCCGTCTGCATCTCGTGCTCCAGGTCAATCTCCACAATCTTCTGATCCGGATAGGCGATATCCTGTGGTTCGTAATCTTTTTTCTTACTCAAGAAAGCTCACTCCTATAGGCGCCAGGGGGCGCTGCCCCCTGGACCCCTGCCAGCCTTTTGCACTCTGTGTAAGTTCGACTGGCCAAATCACAGATTTGGAGTCTCACTTAAAAAGGCTGGGCGAAAAACTTTGTTCGCGCTATGCGCCTTGTTATGATGCGGCGTGGTCGTTCGCCGATTTCATCGGCGGACGGGGATTTTTTATTGTTAAAAGTCGGTTAGAACCCTTAGTAATCCAAATTAATGACTTTCTTTGCGTTTTCCTCAATATATCTTCTGCGGGGCTCCACCTTCTCGCCCATCAGCAGGGTAAAGGTCTGATCCGCCGCCACCGCGTCACTGAGGGTAATCCGTTTCAGAGTACGGGTGGTGGGGTCCATAGTGGTCTCCCACAGCTCGTGGGGGTCCATCTCACCCAGGCCCTTGAACCGGGAGATCCCGATCTTGGCGTTGGCGTTGTCCCCCCGCAGCTCGCTGGAGATCTGGTCCCGCTCCTCGTCGGAGAAGGCCACCCGGGTGGTCTTGCCCTTGACCAGCTTGTACAGGGGCGGCACCGCCGCATAGACGTACCCCTCCTCGATCAGGGGCCGCATAAAGCGGAAGAAGAAGGTCAGCAACAGGGTCCGGATATGGCTGCCGTCCACGTCGGCGTCGGCCATGATAATCACCTTGTGATAGCGGAGCTTACTCACGTCGAACTCCTCCCCCAGGCCCGCGCCCAGAGCGGTGATTACCGGAGTCAGTTTGTCGTTGCCGTAGACCTTATCCGCCCTGGCTTTTTCCACGTTGAGCATCTTGCCCCACAGGGGCAGGATGGCCTGGAACCGGGAGTCCCGGCCCTGGGTGGCGGAGCCCCCTGCCGAGTCGCCCTCCACGATGTAGAGCTCGGTGAGGGCGGCGTCCCGTTCGTTGCAGTCCCGGAGCTTGCCGGGAAGGGTGGCGCCGTCCAGGGCGTTTTTCCGGCGGATGCTCTCCCGGGCCTTCCGGGCGGCCTCCCGGGCCCGGGCGGCGGTCATTGCCTTCTCCAGAATGGAGCGGCCCACCGCCGGATGCTCCTCCAGGAAGATCTCCAGCTTCTCCGACACCACGCTGTTGACCAGGGTGCGGATCTCGCTGTTGCCCAGCTTGGCCTTGGTCTGGCCCTCGAACTGGGCGTCGGTGAGCTTCACTGAGATGACGCAGGTGAGGCCCTCCCGGCAGTCGTCGCCGGAGACCTTTTCGTCCTCCTTGAGGATTTTGGCCTTGCGCCCATAGGTGTTCAGGGCGTTGGTCAGGGCCCGCTTAAACCCCTCCTCGTGCATTCCGCCCTCAGGGGTGTGGATGTTGTTGGCAAAGGAGAGAATCACCTCACTGTAGCTGTCGGTGTACTGCATGGCCACCTCGGCCATGGAGTCCTCCTGTTCCCCCACCATGTAGATGACGTCCTCGTGGATGGGGGACTTGTGCTGGTTGATGAACTCCACAAAGGAGCGGATTCCGCCCTCGTAGTACATCTCCTCCCGCTGCTCCTGGCCCTCCCGCTCATCGGTCATGACGATGCGGATGCCGCCGTTGAGGAAGGCCTGCTCCCGCATCCGGGTGTGGAGGGTCTCATAGTTGTACACCAGGTCATCGAACATCTCCGGGTCAGGCTGGAAGGTGACGGTGGTGCCGGTGCGGTCGGTGGTCCCCACCACGGTCATGGGCTGCGTCACCTTGCCCCGGCTGAACTTCATCTCGTAGATCTGGCCATCCTTATGAACCTGAACCCGCAGCCATTCAGACAGGGCGTTGACCACGCTGGCGCCCACGCCGTGGAGGCCGCCGGAGACCTTATAACCGCCGCCGCCGAACTTGCCGCCGGCGTGGAGGATGGTATATACCACCTCCAGGGCGGGCTTGCCGGTCTGGGCCTGGATGTCCACCGGGATGCCGCGGCCGTTGTCGGTGACGGTGATGGAGTTGCCGTTGTGAATGGTGACCCCGATCTCGGTACAGTAGCCGGCCAAGGCCTCGTCAATGGCGTTGTCCACGATCTCATAGACCAAGTGGTGGAGGCCGCTGGTGGAGGTAGAGCCGATATACATACCCGGCCGCTTCCGCACCGCCTCCAGGCCCTCCAGGACCTGGATCTCCGACGCGTTGTATTCACCGCTGAACGCGGTGCCGTTTTCCAATAAATCTTCTGCCATAATTCGGAACTTCTCCTTTTTTGAACAGATACCTGTTATCTCAATCCGTCTGAAACCCAGCTTCCGAACGCCGCAGCAGCGTCTGACTGGAGAGCTGAGAAATAAAACGGTAGTTTTCTTTTATTCTGTCTGGAACCCCGTTTCGGACCGCCGCAGTAATGTCTGACTGGAGAGCTGGGAAATAAAAACGGTTTGTTTTTCTTTGTTATGAGGCTTTGCACAGACCACAAAGCTCTTGGGCAGCTCCTCGCTGACATTGACCACGTCGCCGCCCCGCTCCGCCCGGTTCAGGTAGTCCCGGGTCCGGTGGGACTGGGAGGTGATGTCCAGATCAAAGATCCCGATAATCTCCCTGTCGTGGACAATGGTATTTTGCCCTAAGTGCAGGTACATTTCGTGTCGCCTCCTGGCGCCAGAGCGCCCTTTTCGATGTGGAGCACCCGTCCGGCCTCCAGCCGGTCCAGGCGCTTTTCCTCGCAGCAGGTGATGAAAACCTGGCCCCCTGCGATGCGGTTAAGAACAAATGACTGCCGTTTCGAGTCCAGCTCACTGAGCACGTCGTCCAGCAGCAGCACGGGATATTCCTCAAATGCCTCATAGAGCAGCTCCCGTTGGGCCAGCTTCAACGAGAGGGACGCCGTGCGGGTCTGTCCCTGACTGGCGTACTGTTTGGCGGGCAAGCCGTCGATCTGCACCAGCAGGTCGTCCTTGTGGGGGCCGGAGAGGCAGCTGCGGCTGTCCAGCTCTGCCTGCCGGTGGGCCTCCATGTGCTCCATCAGCTGGGGGAACAGAACAACGGGTTTTTCCCGGGGATCGGGGACGGTTTTCACCGTCTGGTAGCCCAGAGAGAGCACTTCCCTGCCGTCGGAGCAGTCTCCGTGGATGTCCGGGGCGTACTGGTTCAGCTTTTTGATAAAGTGGGCCCGGTAGTGGATGAGCAGGGCGCCGGTCTGGCACAGCCTGACATTGTAGTCCTCCAGCAGGTCCAGGAGCCCAGGCTGCTCCGGCCAGTCCCGCAGGATGCGGGTTTTCTGCTCATGAAGCCGTTTGTACTCCGCCAGGGCCGCCGCGTACCGGGGCCGCATCTGGCAGATGGCGCCGTCCAGAAAATTCCGCCGGGCCGCCGCCCCCGCCCGGATCAGGTACAGATCCTCGGGACAGAACAGAACGGTGTTGAGAATCCCAGCCAGCTCCGCCGCGGTTTTCAGCACCACGCCGTTTTTCTTCAGTCTCCGGCGCTGGCCCCGGCGCAGCTGGATTTCCAGCCGGAAGTCCCGGCTCCGGGAGAGCAGATCCGCTGTGATCCGGGCCTCGCCGGCGTCCAGGGCGATGAGCTCCCGGTCTCCCCTGGCCCGGTGGCTCCGGCAGGCGGAGAGGTAGGCGATGGCCTCGATAAGGTTGGTCTTTCCCTGGGCGTTGTCCCCGTAGATCACGTTGATGCCCGGAGAGAAGTCCACGTCCAGGGCGGCGTAGTTGCGGAAGTGGGCCAGAGAGAGGTGGCGGACGATCATTGGACGGTGACCGTTTCCTCACCCAGGGTGACGGTGTCGCCGGGGCGGATTTTTTTGCCCCGCATGGTGCAGGTCTCCCCGTTCACCTGGACTTCCCCTTCCTGGATGCGGATCTTCGCTTCGCCGCCGCTGCACACCAGGTTGGCGTACTTCAGCAGGGCGTCCAGCTTGATAAACTCGGTGGTAATGGAGACGGTACTTTCTTTCATAGCTCAAAATCCTTTCGGTCACTGGCCCGCCTTCAGCCGCACCGGCAGGACCATATAGAGAAATTTATTCCGGTCCCCCTCCGCTTCCGGCTCGATGATACAGGGACTGATGGGGGTATTCAGGTTGATGCGCAGGGTATCCGCGTGGGCGGCCTTCAGAGCGTCCAGCAGGTAACGGTTATTGAAGCCAATCTCCAGTTCCCCGCCGTTGCCCTGGATGGGGCACTGATCGTGAGCATTGCCGATGGCGGTGGCGGTGCGCAGGGTGAGGACCCCGTCACCGAAGGTACAGCGGAGAGGGCTCTTCTGCTGCTCGGTGATGATCAGGGAGCAGCGCTCGATGGAGGAGATCAACTGCCGCCGGTCCACGGTCACCGAGATGGGATTGTCGGCGGGGATGGCCTGGCTGTAGTTGAGGAACTCACCCTCCAGGCGGCGGGTGATCAGAGTGGTCTGATCAATGCGGAACATGATGTGCCGGGTACCCTGGACGATCTCAATGGTCTCGTCGGTGTCCCCGCAGATTTTGCTCACCTCGTTTAGGGCGCTGGCGGGGATGACAAATTGACAGGCGGTGTCGGTAACCCCCATCTGGGTCCCCTCCCGGCGCAGCGCCAGCCGGTAGCCGTCCACAGCCACCACGGTGAGCAGCCCGTCGGCGGTGCGCTCAAAGAGCTCGCCGGTGTGGATGGGGCGGCTGTCGTTGGTGGAGACGGCAAAGATGGTCTCGGTGATCATGGAGTGGAGGACCCGTTGGGGCAGAATCAGGCTGTTCTGATACTCCACAATGGGAAGTTCCGGGAACTCCCCGGCGTCGGTGCCCAGGATATTGAACTCGCTCATGCCGCAGGTGATGTTGACCATGTAGTCCTGAGTGGCCACGGTAACCACGTCGTCCGGGAGCCGGCGGATGATGTCCCCGAAGAGCCGGGCGGAGAGAACCAGACTGCCCTCCTCGGTGATGTCGGCAGGCACCACAGTGCGAATGCCGGTTTTCAGGTTGTAGCCAGTGAGGCAGAGCTCTTTTCCGGCCTCCAGCAGCAGCCCTTCCAGGGCGGGGATGGCGCTCTTGGGGGCCACGGTGCGGGAGGCGATGGAAACCATGGCCTGGAGAATTGCTTTTTCACAGGAGAACTTCAAGGTGTCCCCTCCTTTGCTGTAAAATGGTAAGTGGTGTGTCTGTGCTCTGATGGAATAAGAAAGAATCTATTAAAATAGTAGTACTAGTAGGGACCGCGGAAAAGTGGAAAAGTAGGCTGAGCCGTTGGGCGGCAAGGGATTGCGCGTCCACAAGGGGGTGTGGAAGAAAAAATGATTGTCCACAGGGGTTCCGCCAGGGACCTATTTGTCCACACCGGAGTTTTCCACAGGTGGATAAATCCGGTGGAATCTGTGGAAAAAGATGTGTGGGGACAGGGAACCTTCGCCAGGGGTTCCCTGTGGCCACACAGAGTTTGGTCTACCCTCCTGGGCTTTTGACATCATGGGGGTTCGCACTTTGCGAAATGAGTTAGAACCGGTCGTTGACATTGGCCTTGATGTCCCGGATGACCTCTTTCAGTTCGCCGTTGGAGCCCAGGGTCTTTTCGATTTTTTCCACTGAGTGCATGACGGTGGTGTGGTGCTGGCCGAAAAATTTGCCCACTTCGGGCAGGGACAGGTTGGTGATGGAGCGGATGATGTACATGGACACCTGGCGGGCCAGGACGATGTCCGCTTTCCGGCTCTGACCCATGATGGTTTTGGGGTCCAGGTCGTAAAACTTGGCGGTCTCCTCCACGATTACGTCGGGGGACGGGACAAACTCGTCCTTGGTGCGGATCAGCTCCCGGATGGCCCGGGAGGCGTTTTCATCGTTGATCTCGTTGCCCATCAGGTCCCGGTAGGCCATGAGCTTTTTGATGGTACCCTCCAGCTGCCGCACGTTGGCGGTGATGTTCTGGGCGATGTACTCGATGATGTCCAGAGGCAGGTTGAGCCCCAGGAGGATGGATTTATTTTTGATAATGGCGCAGCGGGTCTCATAGTCCGGGGGCTGAATGTCAGCCATCAGGCCCCACTCAAAGCGGGTGCGCAGCCGGTCTTCCAGGCGCAGCATGTCGGAGGGGGGCCGATCCGAGGTCAGGACGATCTGGCGGCCGGCCTCGTACAGGTTGTTGAAGGTGTTGAAGAACTCCTCCTGGGTCTGCTCCTTGCCGGCGATGAAGTGGATGTCGTCCACCAGCAGCAGGTCCTTGTCCCGGTACTTCTGGCGGAAGGCGTCGGTCTTGCGCAGACGGATGGCCTCGGACAGCTCGTTGGTGAACTCGTCGCCTTTGATGTAGATAATCTGATAGTCCGGGTGATGCTCCTTGATGGTGTGGTAGATGGAGTAGAGCAGATGGGTCTTGCCCAGACCGGACTCCCCGTAGAGGAACAGGGGGTTGTAGCTCTTCCCCGGGTCCTCGGCCACCGCCAGGGCCGCGTTGTAGGCGAAGCGGTTGGAGGAGCCCACAATAAAGCGGTCGAAGGTATACTCCTCGCTGCCCATGAGGATGTTCTGATTGGCGGCGGGCTCCGTTCCGGGGGCGGAGCGGTAAGCGCCGGCCTCCTCCGGGCCCAGGACCGTCACGTCAATGTCCGCGGCGAACAGATCCTTCAGGATCTGCATGATATCGGGGCGGAAGCGCTCGTTGATCATCTTCGCCTTAAAGTCCGAGGGGCCGGAGAGGACCAGCTTGTCCAGCTGGAAGTCCAGGGGCTCCAGTTCGCCGAACCAGGTTTTGAAAGCGATATCGGTGAACTTTTCCTGCAGGACCGGTGTGATGCTCAGCCAAATTTCGTTGGCAGAATTCATAAGCAAAAAACCTCGTTTCAAAGCCGCCTTTTTGGAGAAAAAGCCGGCAGAAAAAAAGTATGAAAATACGCTATTTAGTATAGCACAAATACCCACTTTTTACAATGGATACATTTAAAAAATAGAAACAAATGGACCGCTTTTTCCCGCCGCCCGGTAAAAGGGGAGGAAAAGTGGGAAATGAAGTCCGGTGGGCGCTCTTTTTGCCGGGACGGCGGGGGAGAAAATTGTGATACGCCTCCAAGAGCACCGCAATATATGGGGGACTGGCCCGCTGCGGTAAAAAAGAGCGTAATTTTATGTTGACAGGTGCAAAAGCTGTGGTTTATAATGACAATTGCGCTGTCAGCTTTATCTGAGCGGGATTGCGCCCAAATTACGTTAGCTGCGGCCGGCGCACGCCGCGTCCGGCTTGTTGAGCAAGAAATATCGGAGGTGTAATTCATGGCTACCAAACGTACCTACCAGCCCAAAAAGCTTCATGGTCAGAAAGTCCACGGCTTCCGCAAGAGAATGTCCACCAAGAATGGTCGGAAAGTCCTTGCCCGCCGCCGCGCCAAAGGCCGCGCCAGACTGTCTTACTAATTGACGATGGGAACCGGTCATAAATACTGCATCTTGAGGGGTGGACGATGAACAATCTTCCACCCCTGATGAGTATTCAGCGCCCGGCGCTGAATTGTCACACCAACAAACTTTCGGCAAAGGAGATTTTTTCGTGAAATACTCCGTCTCCCTCAAATCCAACCGGGACTTCCGCCGGCTCTACAGCCGGGGCAAGCGGGCCGTCTGCCCCACCCTGGTCCTCTACGTTCAGAAAAACCGGCAGGGCCGCAACCGGCTGGGCATTACGGTCAGCAAGAAGCTGGGCAATGCCGTCACCCGGAACAGGGTCCGCCGCCGCCTGCGGGAGATCTACCGCCTCCACGAGGAGGAGTTTCTCCCTGGACGGGACCTGGTCATTGTGGCCCGGGTACGGGGCGTCCACGTCAGCTACTGGACCCTGGACCGGGATCTCATGAAGCTGGCCCGGAAGCTGGACCTGCTCCGGACCGAGGGACAGAAGTGACGGGGCGGCTTGTTTCCGCTTCGCTTTCACGAATCACCGTGCCGATGGAGAAAAAAGAGGTGTACCGGCGTTGAAACGTCTGCTGCTGCTGCTCATTCGCGTTTATCAGACCCAGATCTCTCCCGGCCTGCCCCCCCGCTGCCGCTTCGTGCCCACCTGCTCGGAGTACGCCAGGGAGGCGGTGGAGAAATATGGCGCCGCCCGGGGCTCTCTGCTGGCGGCAAAGCGCCTGGCCAAGTGCCAGCCCTTTCACCGGCAGAAGTATATCGAGTATGATCCCGTTCCCTGAATCGGAAGCGTTCCGCCGCCCCTGTCACAGGGTACGGCGGGATTGGCCACTCACGACCCACGCCCAAGGAGGCGCAACAAAACTATGACTGCAATTTTACAAGTATTCGGCACGTTCCTGCTGTGGCTGTACAAGTTCTGCGGCAACTACGCCCTGGCCCTGATCGTGTTCACCCTGCTGACCAAGGTGGTCCTCTTCCCCCTGTCCTACAAGGGCAAAAAGGGCATGATGCAGATGAACACCATGCAGGGAGAGATGGCGCGGCTCCAAAAGCAGTACGGCAACAACAAGGCGAAGTACAACGAGGAGGTCCAGAAGCTGTACCAGCGGGAGGGCGTCAACCCCATGAGCGGCTGCCTCTGGTCCTTCCTGCCCCTGCCCATCCTGATGGCACTGTACTACATCATCCGCCGGCCCATGCTGTACATGATGTGTCTCACCGAGAAGCAGATCACCGCCGCCATTGACGCGGTGAAGGCTCTGGGCACCTACACCCTCAGCGGCAACGCCGCCTACCAGGAGATGCAGATCTCCGGTCTGATGTACGGCCACTCCGACGTGCTGGCCGCCGTCCAGAACGCGGTGGGCTCCGCCGCGGACAAGCTGGAGATCATCAACTTCAACTGGCTGGGCCTGGACCTGTCCCAGATTCCCAAGCTGAAGTTCTGGGAGAACGGAATCAGCTGGGCCAGCGTGGGCCTGTTCCTGATCCCCATCGTGGTCACCGTTCTGAACGTGGGCTACAGCAAGCTGTCCCAGCGGACCAACAACTTCAACAAGAACCAGAAGAACAGCAACCCCACCGCGGACCAGACCAACAAGATCATGATGTTCGTCATGCCCATCATGTACCTGTGGTTCGGTTACATCATGCCCGCCGGCATGTGCGTCTACATGGCCTTCAACGCCATCTTCATGGCCATCCAGGAGCTGATCTGTGCCCGGATGCTGCGGGGCAAGTACGCCGAGATGGAAGCGGCCCGCCAGAAACGCATCGAAGAGGAAAAGGAGCGGGAGCGCCAGCACAAGGCAGAAATCGCCGCCCGCCGGGCCGCCGAGGCCGAGGAGCGGAAAAAGAACGCTGGTAAGCATAAATCCGGTCAGAAGCAGAAAAAAGCGCCTGCCCCCAAGGAGAGCCGGGTGGGAATGCGTACCTACGCCCGGGGCCGGGCCTATGACCCGGACCGCTACACGGTGACCCCCTACCGGGACCCCAACGGCGGAGCGGAGGAAGCCCTTCCGGAGGAGACCCTGCCTGAGGCTGAGACCCCCGTGGAGACCGTGCCCGCTGTGGAAGCGCCCGCCGCACCGGAGGCCGTATCTGAGCCCGCCGCGGTGGAGGAACCTGCCGCAGTTCCGGAGGACCAGTCCGAATCGGAAAAGACCGCGGACCAGCTCTTCGCCGAAATCAATGCGGAAGCTGCCTCCCAGGAGGACGATAAGGACGAATAATCCAGCAGGGGACGTAACCTGTTCCCTAGATTGGTGTGCGTCCCTGTTCGTTGACAGAAAGGAATGACAGGTTTCTATGCTAAAGTGGATCGAAACCACGGGTAAGACGGAGCGAGCCGCCATCAACGCCGCCCTGGAACAGCTGGGCCTGGAGGATGACAACGTCTCCATCGAAGTGATTACCCGGGCCAAGACCGGTTTTCTCGGCATCGGCAGCTGCCCTGCCAAAATCCGCGTGACCTATGAAGTACCTGATGAACCCGAAGAGGTCCAGGAGACCCCGGCGCCGGAGCCCCCTGTGGAAGAGACGGAGGGAAAGGCGGATGCGAAGGAAGTCCCCGCCGCCGTCCGGGAGGAGCCCACTTCCGCCCCGGCGGACAGGTCTGAAGCGGTCCCCGACCGGAGCGCCCGGATTGAGGAGTTCCTCACCGGCCTGCTGGAACGGCTGGAGTGCCCCGCCCAGGTGAAAATTGACCTCAACGAGGCCGGTATTTACCAGGTGGAACTGGTGGGCCAGAACCTGGGCAGCCTCATCGGCCGCCGGGGCGAGACCCTGGACGCCATTCAGCAGCTGACCAACTACTCGGTCAACCGGGGCCAGTCCAAGCGGGTCCGCATCCATATCGACGCGGAACACTACCGGGCCAAGCGGGAGGAATCCCTCCAGCGTCTGGCCCGCAAGACCGCCGGCAAGGCCCTGAAGTACCGCCGCAACATGATGCTGGAGCCCATGAACGCCTACGAGCGCCATGTAATCCACGCGGCCCTTCAGGACTACAACCCGGCCATCTCCACCTACTCCACCGGCACCGAACCCAGCCGCCGGATTGTGGTGGTGTTCGACCGGAACGCGTAACGGAACAGAACCCGCACAGGAGCTGTGACAGCCCCCGTGCGGGTCTTTTTTACAGAGGAGTGTGTTCTCACATGGAAAAAACACCGCTTTGGAGCGCCTTGAACCGGTTTGCGGATACAGAGCCCCTGCGCATGGCCATGCCGGGCCACAAGGGGAAGGAAATCCCCGGCCTGCCGCCGGGGCTGGCCCGGCTGGACTGGACCGAGCTGCCCCCCACCGGGGATCTGTACGAGGCAGGAGGCCCCATTGAGGAGGCGGAGCTGGCCTGGGCTCGGTTCTGGGGGGCGGACAGCTGCCTGTTTCTCACCGGCGGCGCCACCCAGGGGGTCCACACCATGCTGCGCCTGGCGGACTGCCGGAGCATTCTGGTGGACCGGGTCAGCCACCGGAGCGTCCACACCGGCCTGGCCCTGCTGGGAATGGAGCCGGTGTGGCTCCCCCGTCCCTGGCTGGAAGATGCCGGTGTCACCGGCCCCGTGGAGCCGGAGGCGGTGGAGCAGATGCTTGAAAAGCACCCGGAATGCGGGGCGGTGTGCGTCACCTCCCCCACCTACTACGGCGTGTGCTCTGACCTCACTGCCATCGGGGCGGTCTGCCGCCGCCGGGGAGTGAAGCTGTTGGTGGACGGCGCCCACGGCGCCCACCTGTTCCTGCTGGCGGCAGGGGAAAACCCCTATGCCGCCGCCGACCTGGTGACCGTCAGCGCCCACAAGACCCTGGCCGCGCCGGGCCAGTCCGCCCTGCTCTTCGGCCAGGGGGTCTCCATGGACCAGCTGCGCCAGGCCAGCCTGCTGTTTGCCACCTCCTCTCCGTCCTACCCCATGATGGCCGCTCTGGACGCTCTGCGGCCCTGGCTGGCGGCGGAGGGTACCCGGGCATATCAACGGACAGCGGCGGTGGTAAGGGCGCTGCGGGGGCGTTATCCGGCTCTGACAGAGGGGGACGCGGCGTTGGACCCCACCCGGCTGACCCTCTGCGTGGCGGACGGATACCGGGTGGAGGCGGAATTGCAGCGGCGCAACCTCTGGCCGGAGATGGCGGACCGGGGCCACGTGGTGTGTATTCTCACCGGGTCGGATACCGAAGAGGAAATCCGGCGGCTGGCGGCGGCTCTGGATGAACTGGGCCTGGCGGGAGCGGAACGGCCCGTCTCCGCCCTGCCGCCACCTCTCCTGCCCCGGCGCGCCTGTTCCCCCCGGCGGGCGCTGCTGGCCCCCCGGGAGACGGTGCCCCTGGCCCTGGCCAAGGGACGGATAGCGGCAGTTCAGCTGGCCCCCTATCCCCCCGGCGTGCCGGTGGTGGCGCCGGGAGAGGTGATTGAGGAAAAAGTGCTGGCTTATTTGACTCAGGTGGGCTATAATAAACAAGATACGATTGTGTTAAAGTGAGGAAAATCGCGGCGAACGGGCCGGAACGGCGGGAAAGGACGGGATGACGTGCGGCTGGACGGACTGAAAGGCAACGAATCGTTAAAGCGGCAGCTGGCAGGCCCGGTGGAGCTGCCCCAGGCCTGCGTCATCGCAGGGCCCCCGGGGTCGGGACGGCATACCCTGGCTCGGATCCTGGCCCAGGCCCTGGTGTGCAGTGCGCCGGAGCCCCAGGCCCGGCCCTGCGGCCAGTGTAAGCACTGCCGGAAGGCCGCAGAGGGGATTCACCCGGACGTGATCTGGGTGGACCAGTTCACCGGTCCCGAGGACAAGGGGGCGGAGGTGAAAATTGCCGCCGCCCGGGCCCTGCGCCAGGACGCCTATATCCGCCCCAACGAGGCGGCCCGGAAGGTGTATCTCATCGACCGGCCCTTGAACGGCAACGCCCAGAACGCCCTGCTGAAGCTGCTGGAGGACGGCCCGGAGTACGCCGCCTTCCTGCTCCTCACCGACAACGCCGCCTCCCTGCTGGAGACGGTGCGCTCCCGCTGCCTGCTCTTCCAGACCGTGCCGCCGGAGGAGGAAACGGAGACAGAGGGAGCCGCTCTGGATTGGGCCGGGCGCTGGGTCCAGGCCCTGTGCGCCGGGGGCGAGCTGCCCCTGATGGAGTGGGCGGTGGCCTTGCAGGTGGAAAAGGCGGATCGGGAGACGCTGGAGCAGATGTACGGGGCGTTGACCCGGCTGCTGGTTCACGCCCTCTCCCCCGCCGGCGCCGGAACGGACCTGGCCCGGGCGCTGCCCCGGGACCGGCTGGCGGCCCTGGCCCAGCTGGCGGAGACCGCCCGGAACCAATGTCAATTTAACGTGTCCGTGGGACACAGCGCCGGCTGGTTCGCCGTCCGCAGCCGGCAGATCGCCCTGGGCCAGGTGTGCAGCTGAACGGCCCGGCGGAACCCTATACCCGGTTTTAGGAGGTACCCAATGACCGAAATTATCGGCGTCCGTTTCAAAGACGGAGGCAAAGTATATTATTTTAACCCCAACGGCGTCCCTGTCCAGGTGGGCCAGCACGTGATTATCGAGACCTCCAAGGGCATCGAATTTGGCGAGTGCGCCCTGGCCAACACCATGGTGGACGAGATGGAGCTCATCGCCGCCCTGCGTCCCATGCTGCGTATCGCCACCGAGGAGGACCTGAAGCGGGTGGAGGCCAACCGGCAGAATGAAAAGAAGGCTTTTGCCATCTGTCAGGAGAAGATTCTAGAGCACAAGCTGGAGATGAAGCTGGTGGAGGTCAAGTACAACTTTGACGGCAGCAAAATTCTCTTCTTCTTTACCGCCGACGGCCGAGTGGATTTCCGTCACCTGGTGAAGGATCTGGCGGCGGTGTTC
Organism: Clostridiales bacterium; assembly: GCA_003150485.1. Lineage (GTDB taxonomy): Bacteria > Bacillota > Clostridia > Oscillospirales > Oscillospiraceae > Onthomonas. Next base: position 8,049 of record QALX01000008.1, on the reverse strand, counting down.
CGCACCCGGATCGAGCTGCGGCAGATCGGCGTCCGGGACGAGGCCAAGATTATGGGCGGCCTGGGCATCTGTGGCCGGCCTTTCTGCTGCACCCAGTTTTTGAACGACTTCCAGCCCGTGTCTATCAAGATGGCCAAGACCCAGAATATCTCCCTCAACCCCACCAAGATTTCCGGGGTCTGCGGCCGCCTCATGTGCTGCCTCAAATACGAGCAGGACGCCTATGAGGATCTGCTCAAGGACACTCCCAAGCTGGAGTCCCTGGTGGAGACCCCCGACGGCGTGGGCGTGGTCAATCAGGTTCAGCTGCTCCGGGAGCAGGTGAAGGTGGTGCTGGATCAGGACCCGGACACCCCCAAGCTGTACCACAAGTCGGACATCGACGTGATTCGCAATGGCAAGGGCAAACGGCCGCCGGGCTATGAATTCCCGGTCCAACCGCCGGAACGGCCCCCTGCGCCCCGTCTGGTTCAGGAGCCCCGGGTTACCCCTGCCCCCGTTCAGGAGCAGGAGCGTCAGGAGCGGCGGGAAAACAGCTCCGGCCACCGCAGCCGCCGGAGCGGCGGAAGAAGCCAGGGACAGCGAAGGGACCGCCCGACGGTACAGCAGGCCCGGGGTACGGCGGAGCAGAAGCCCGGCGAAAAGAGACAGGCCAGCCGTTCCCGCCGGAATCCCGGCGGACAGGCCCACTCTACTCCAGATGGAAAGAGCGGAACCGGACAGGGGGAGCACAGCGGCAGCAGCCGTTCCCACCGCCGCCGCCATCACCGGCCCAGAGGCCATGGCGGGCAGAGCAGTGCGCCTAAGACAGAGAAATAGCAGAAAGAGAGGGATACTCTATGTCCATTGAAAAAGTGAGGGCCTATTTGGAGGAGCGGCAGCTTGCGGATCGGATTCAGGAATTTGATGTATCCAGCGCCACGGTGGAGCTGGCGGCTCAGGCCCTCCATGTGGAGGGGCAGCGGATTGCGAAGACACTGTCCTTTCACGTTGGGGACCGGGTGGCGCTGATCGTGGCCGCCGGGGACGCCAAGATTGCCAATCCCAAGTACAAGGCCCAATTCAACACCAAGGCGAAGATGCTCTCCCACGAGGAGGCGGAGGCTCTGATTGGACACGCAGTCGGCGGCGTCTGCCCCTTTGCCGTCAACGATGGTGTGGATGTCTATCTGGATGAGAGCCTGAAGCGTTTCGAGACCGTCTTCCCCGCCGCCGGCAGCTCCAACAGCGCCGTCGAACTCACCATCCCCGAGCTGGAGGCCGTCTGCGACCACTTCCAGGGCTGGGTCGACGTCTGTAAACTCCCCGCTTAAGGCGCTGCCAGGGGCTCTGCCCCTGGACCCCGGCAAGGGGTTCCCTGGCGGTTACGCATATGCGTTTCTGATACGTTCCCTGTGCCCGTTAAGACGGGCACAGCCTACGCTACAAACGTGCCCCCGGCACGTTTGCTTAACGCTGCGGGGCTCTGCCCTTGCATCCCACCAGCCTTTTGCACTCTTTGTAAGTTCGACTGGCCAAATCACAGATTTGGAGTCTCACTTAAAAAGGCTGGACCCAAACTTCTTTCGCGCTGCGCGCCTATAGCTTGTCGAGTGGGCAGAAGCCGACATACGTCAGCTGACGGGTGAAATAAGTTATAAAAACCGGAACCTTTCTTGTTGAAATAGAGAGGTTCCGGTTTTCATTGTTCTATATCCCCTATGCCGATGATAATCGGCATTTCACTTACGTCCGTTGAATGGGCGAAGCGAAAAAAGTTTTTCGCCCAGCCTTTTTTCAAAAAGGCTGGTGGGGGTCCAGGGGGCAAAGCCCCCTGAGCGTCACTCGTCCAGCTTGAGGACGGCGAGGAAGGCCTCGGTGGGGACCTGGACGGTGCCCAGGTTGCGCATTTTCTTTTTGCCCTCCTTCTGCTTTTCCAGGAGCTTTTTCTTTCGGGTGATGTCGCCGCCGTAGCACTTAGCCAGCACGTCCTTGCGCATGGCCCGGACGGTCTCCCGGGCGATGATCTTGCCCCCGATGGCGGCCTGGACGGGCACCTCAAAGAGCTGGCGGGGAATGTTGTCCCGGAGCTTCTCGCAGATTTTCCGGGCCCGTTTGTAGGCCTTATCCTTGTGAACAATAAAAGACAGGGCGTCCACCTGGTCCCCGTTCAGGAGCAGATCCACCTTCACCAGATTGCTGGCCTGATAGTCCGCCAGCTCGTAGTCCAGGGAGGCGTAGCCCTTGGTATGGGCCTTCAGCGTGTCGAAAAAGTCATAGATAATCTCGTTCAGCGGCATTTTGTAATGGATTTCCACCAGATTGGTGTCCAGGTACTGCATGTCCACGAACTGGCCCCGGCGGTCCTGGCACAGGGGCATGATGTTGCCTACGAACTCCTGGGGCGAGATGATGGATACGTTGACGAAGGGCTCCCGGGCCTCGGAGATAAAGGCGGGGTCGGGATAGTTGTGGGGATTGTCCACGTAGACGGTGGAGCCGTCGGTTTTCAGCACCTCGTAGATGACGCTGGGCAGGGTGGTGACCAGATCCAGGTCAAACTCCCGCTCCAGGCGCTCCTGGATGATCTCCATGTGGAGCATCCCCAGGAAGCCCACCCGGAAGCCGAAGCCCAGAGCCACCGAGGACTCGGGCTCAAAGCTCAGGGAGGCGTCGTTGAGCTGGAGCTTTTCCAGGGCGTCCCGAAGGTCTGGGTACTTGCTGCCATCCTCGGTGTAGATGCCGCAGTACACCATGGGCTGGGCGGGGCGGTAGCCGGGCAGGGGCTCGGCGGCGGGGCGCTCCACGCCGGTGACGGTGTCGCCCACGCTGGTGTCCCGGACGTTCTTGATGGAGGCGGTGAAGTAGCCCACCTCCCCGGCGCTGAGGGACCCGCAGGGGTCCAGGCCGATGGGCAGCATGTGGCCACATTCCACCACCTTGTAGGTGGCGCCGCTGGCCATCATCTTGACCTCCATGCCGGTGGAGATGCTCCCCTCCACCACCCGGAGGAGCACCACAACCCCCCGGTAGGAGTCGTACTGGGAGTCGAAGATCAGGGCCTTCAGGGGGGCTTCCGGGTCCCCGTTGGGGGCGGGGATATTCTGGATCACGTCCTCCAGGACGGCCTGGATGTTGATTCCGGCCTTGGCGGAGATCTCCGGCGCGTCCATGGCGGGCAGGCCGATGATGTTCTCAATTTCCTCCTTGACCCGGGCGGGGTCGGCGGAGGGCAGGTCGATTTTGTTGAGCACCGGCAGGACCTCCAGGTCGTGCTCAATGGCCAGATAGGTGTTGGCCAGGGTCTGGGCCTCCACCCCCTGGCTGGCGTCCACCACCAGCACGGCGCCCTCACAGGCGGCCAGACTGCGGCTGACCTCATAGTTGAAGTCCACGTGGCCCGGGGTGTCGATGAGGTTGAGGACGTAGCTCTCCCCGTCGTCCCCCTGATAGCGGAGGGTGATGGCCCGGGCCTTGATGGTAATCCCCCGCTCCCGCTCCAAATCCATGGAGTCGAGAATCTGGTTTTCCATGTCCCGGGCGGACACCGCGCCGCAGGCCTCGATGAGCCGGTCGGAGAGCGTAGACTTACCGTGGTCGATGTGGGCAATGATGGAGAAGTTTCGGATGTTATTCTGGTTAGTCAAGGGGATCGTCCTCCTGCAAAGTGGTAAAAGGCCGGCGCGGCACCGGACGGGAGCTGCAAACCGGAAAATAGTCTAGTTTAATAGTACCTTAAAAAGGCAAACTTGTAAAGGAAAAGCCGGTGGCTTTTGCAAACCGGCAGGTGGAAAAATCCACAAAAAAGGATGTTACTTTTTGGCACGGATGACACTGAAAAAAAGTCTTTCGCCCTTGCACTATTCCGCAAAAAGTGGTAACTTATAACGTACTGAGTGATATAGGGGGTAGTTTTCCGCTCTCAAGCACAGGATGGCTGCCCAACGTGAGGAGGGGAAGGCGCGCCGGGCGCGTCCGCTCCCTGTCAAACTCACGACACTGTTCTGTATTTTGAGGAGGGAACCAATATGCCGATGTTTGGCGAGATGATTGAACGCTTGAAGGCGAACCCCAAAAAGATTGTTTTCACAGAGGGCAGCGACCCTCGTATCCTGGAAGCATCTTCCCGTCTGCTGGCCGGGTATTTCCTGGAGCCCATTCTGGTGGGCAATCCCCAGGAGATTCAGGCGGCATCTGAGGAAGCGGGCTACAATATCCGCGGCGCAAAGATCATTGATCCGGAAAACTACGAGGAAATGGATGAGATGGTGGCCGAGCTCTGCGAGCTGCGCAAGAGCAAGGGCATGACCCCCGAGGAGGCCCTGAAGATCCTGCGGCAGGGCAACTACTTCGGCACCATGCTGGTGAAGATGGGTAAGGCAGACGCCCTGCTGGGCGGCGCTACTTATTCCACCGCTGATACTGTCCGCCCCGCCTTGCAGATCATCAAGACCAAGCCTCAGAACAAGATCGTGTCTTCTTGCTTCATTCTGGTCCGCGGCGCCGCCAGCGGCCTGGAAGAAGTGCTGGCCATGGGCGACTGCGCCATTAACATCAACCCCACTGAGGACGACCTGGTGGAAATCGCCTACGAGACTGCCAACTGTGCCCGCACCTTCGGCGTGGACCCCAAGGTGGCCTTCCTGAGCTACTCCACCTACGGCTCCGGCTCCGGCGCCGACGTGGATAAGATGCACAACGCCACCATCAAGGCAAAGGCCGCCTATCCCGACCTGCCCATCGACGGCGAGATCCAGTTTGACGCCGCTGTGGCCCCCCGTGTGGCAAAGGTCAAGTGCCCCAACTCTGACGTGGCCGGCTACGCCAACACCTTCATCTTCCCCGACATCAACGCCGGCAACATCGGCTATAAGATCGCCCAGCGTCTGGGCAGCTTCAACGCTTACGGCCCCATCCTGCTGGGCCTGAACGCTCCGGTCAACGACCTGTCCCGGGGCTGCAACGCGGAGGAAGTGTACTCCATGGCCATTATCACTGCCGCGCTGGCATAAGGGATCGCGGTTTATTCGCCCCGGGAGGGCAACTGTCCCGGGATTGTCCCCCAAGAGAAAAACAGGAATCCAATGAAATACCGTTGGGTTCCTGTTTTTTTACCGTATATCGCGGCAAAGTCCTGATTATCGTACAGCGAATATGGGAAAATCAGGGACAGGAGGGATGACAGTATGGCTAAGACCAATCATCAAAAGGAAAAGCTGCTGGTTCTGCTGGAGATTCTCCGGACGGAAAGCGACGAAACCCATCCGCTGGTGGTTCCTCGCCTGATCGAAAAGCTCCAGGCCCGGGGGATTGCCGCTGAGCGCAAGAGTATTTACGATGATCTGGATACCCTGCGCCGCAAGGGCTACGACATTGTGCTCCACCGGGGAAAGGGGTATTATCTGGGAGAGCGGGAGTTCCAGCTGGCAGAGCTGAAGCTGCTGGTGGACGCAGTCCAGTCCAGCCGGTTTATCACCGCCAAAAAGAGCAACGAGCTCATCGAAAAGCTGGAGCGCCAGACCTCCATCTACGGCGCCCAGACGCTGCAGCGCCAGGTGTTCGTAGCCGGCCGGGTCAAGAGCATGAACGAGAGCGTCTATTACAACATTGACGCCATCCACAAAGCCATCGGTGAGAACCGCCAGATTACATTCCGCTACTTTGACTACGACCAGAATTTGAAAAAAGTGTTCCGCCACAACGGGAAGCGCTACCGGGTCAGTCCCTACGCCCTGCTTCGCAGCGACGAGAACTACTACCTGACCGCCTATGACAGCCGGGCCGAACAGATCAAGCACTACCGGGTGGATAAGATGGTGGAGATCAGCGTGACCGACCGCCGCCGGGACGGCGCCGAGGCCTATCAGAGCTTTGACCTGGGGGAGTACGCCCGCATCCACTTCGGCATGTTCAAGGGCGAGGAGCGGGAGGTGCTGCTGCGCTGCGACAACCGGTTTTCCCACGTGATTGTGGACCGGTTTGGGGAGTCGGTCCACATGGTGCCCGAGGACGACAGCCACTTCACCGCTTCGGTGCGGGTGGCGGTGAGTCCCCAGTTCTATGGCTGGGTGTTCGGGCTGGGCGGCGGCGTGACCATCCTCAGTCCCACCGACGTGGCCCAGGGCATGAAGGATCAGCTGGAGCTGGTGCTGCGGAATTACACCGTGATTATGTAAGTGTGAACATACCACTGTAAGAAAACGGAACCCTGCCGGAGGGCGGGGTTCCGTTTATGCTTTAACCAGGGCGATTACCGCCATCCCGGCGTTGATTACGCACCAGACCGCCCAGACCGTTAAGTCCTGATACACGGCGGCATTGCTGAAAGCCAGGACCGCAGCCAGGCCAAAGAGAATCACCAGCGCCACACTGCCCCCCTTTTCCCGGCTGTTTCTGGTTGCGATGGAGGTGACGCCGCCAGCCAGCAGGAGCAGGGCTACCAGCAGTCCGGCTGTCCCGCCGGAGTCCCCGTTTTCCTCCAGGGCGTTGGCGAGGCCGGCCGCGCACGACTGAAAGAGGACGATCACGCACAGTACAATGCACAAAATTCCAGATACCAGTTTCCAGCTCTTCATTTTACTTCACCCTTCCCGACTTCTTTTTAGTTTATTCGATTTGTTTTACAATTTTGTCCTGTCATAGGACAGGTTTTCTGTAAAAATACGGTACCCTGAATGTTATTCTGAGATAAGACAACAGAGGGGAAACGTATGGCGCGGATCATTGACGGCGAGAAGAAAAATTTCGTCGGAAATAAAGTGAAAAAATTGCGCATACAAAAGGGGATTAGTCAGCAGGCGCTTTCCGACCGACTGGAAACCCACGCGATTTATATTTGCCGCGGCTCCGTCTCCCGCATCGAGGACAGGAAACGGACGGTGACAGATATTGAGCTGTACGGCCTCTCCCAGGTGCTGGGCGTACCCATTGAGGAATTTTTTAAGTAGGTAAGAAGAAAGAGCGGATGCAAACGCATCCGCTCTTTTTGTTGAGAAAAATTGATTCGCTTTGCGAATAAGGGAACGTATCGGGAACCCACGTGCGTAACCGCCAGGGAACCCCTTGCGGGGGTTCCCTACGACCAAACGAAGTTTGGTCTACCCTCCTGCGCTTTTGGTATCATTAGGAATTTCGCACTCTGCGGAGTGCGCCCAGAGACTCTGTCTCTGGACTCTGCCACCCTTTGAAAAGGGTGGACCCAAACTTTCTTCTCTCTAAACCCGATACGCCGATGAAAATCGGCGTTTCACCTACGTTCGATGAATGGGCGCGAGCGAAAAAAGTTTTTTGTTCCCTTTTTTTCTAAAAAAGAGGCGGGATGCAAGGGCAGCGCCCTTGCCGGGGTCCAGGGGCAGAGCCCCTGGAAGCGCCCCTGGATCAGAATAATTACTTTGCGGCCGGTTCGTCCTGCTTCAGGACTCCCTGCAAGCCTGCGGCGAGACCTGCCAAGCTCTGAATTTCGCTGGGGATGATGATCTTGGTGGCCTTGCCGTTGGCGGCAGCCTGGAAGGCCTCCAGAGCCTTGAGCTTGATGACCGGGTCGCTGGGAGAGGCGTCGTTGAGGACCTTCAGGGCGTCGGCCTGGGCCTGCTGAACCTTCAGGATGGCCTGCGCCTGGGCCTCGGCCTCCAGCAGCTTGGCCTCCTTGGCCGCCTCGGCCCGGAGGACCAGGGACTGCTTTTCGCCCTCGGCCACCAGGATCTGGCTCTGCTTCTGGCCCTCTGCCTGGAGGATGGCCTCCCGGCGCTCCCGCTCGGCCTTCATCTGCTTCTCCATGGCGTCCTGAATCTCTCTGGGCGGCATGATGTTCTTCAGCTCCACCCGGTTGACCTTGATGCCCCAGGGGTCGGTGGCCTCGTCCAGGATGGCGCGCATCTTGGCGTTGATGATGTCCCGGCTGGTCAGGGACTGGTCCAGCTCCAGGTCTCCGATCAGGTTACGCAGGGTGGTGGCGGTGAGGTTTTCGATGGCGGCCATGGGCTGCTCCACACCGTAGGCGTACAGCTTGGGATCGGTGATCTGGAAGAACAGGACGGTGTCCACCTGGATGGTCACGTTGTCCTTGGTGAT
>QALX01000001.1 GCA_003150485.1 Clostridiales bacterium | reverse complement strand
GGTGGCGTCGTCGGCGTACTCCAGGTGGCTGCCCACCGGGATGCCGTAGGCCAGCCGGGTGATTTTGACGCCGAACTCTCGGAGCAGCCGGGACAGGTACATGGCGGTGGTTTCCCCCTCGGTGTCCGGGTTGGTGGCCATAATCACCTCTTCCACGCCGCCGGCGGCCACCCGGGAGACCAGTTCGGTGATCCGCAGGTCATCCGGCCCCACGTGGTTCATAGGGGAAATTACGCCGTGGAGAACGTGGTACAGCCCATGGTATTCGCCGGAGCGCTCCATGGCGATGACGTCCTTGGGGTCCGCCACCACGCAGATCAGGGCGTGGTCCCGCTTGGGGCTGGCACAGAGGGCGCAGGGGCCGTCCCCCTCAGTGAGGTTCTGGCAGATGGGGCAGCGGGTCACCGAGCCTTTGGCGTGGAGGATGGCGGCGGCAAAGGCCTCCGCCTCCTGGTCGGGCAGGTTTAAAACGTAGAAGGCCAGGCGCTGGGCGGACTTGGCGCCGATGCCGGGCAGGCGGGCGAACTGCTCCGTCAGGGCTTCCAGGGCAGGGGGCAGATACTGCATGGGTTACGCCTCCCGCAGGGCCTGGATGGCGGCGGCCCGGTTTCCGGCGCCGTAGACGGCGCTGCCCGCCACCAGCACGTTGGCTCCGGCCGCCTTCACCAGAGGGGCGGTTTCCAGGTTGACGCCGCCGTCTACTTCCAGCAGGCAGCGGGGGTTGTGCTGGTCGATGATGGCCCGGCACTGGCGGATGGTGTCCAGCTGGTGGGTCATAAAGGACTGGCCGCCGAAGCCCGGCTCCACCGTCATGACCAGTACCATGTCCAGCTCCTTTATATAGGGGAGGATGGCGTTGGGGCTGGTGATGGGCCGCAGGGCCACCGCTTTTTTCACGCCGCAGCGGTCCATCTCTGCCAGAGCGGCAGCGATGCCCCGGGGGCCGTCGGCCTCCAGATGGACACTGATCAGGTCCGCGCCGGCCCGGACAAAATCCTCGATGTAGCGCACGGGCTTTTCGATCATCAGGTGGACGTCCAGGAACATGTCTGTGTACCGGTCCACTGCTTGACAGATGGGGAGGCCGAAGGAAATGTTGGGGACAAAAGCGCCGTCCATCACGTCAAAATGGACCATGTCAGCGCTTTCAATGGCATCTAGATCCTCGCCCAGCCGGGCAAAGTCGGCGGAGAGGATAGAGGGAGCGATTTGAATCACAGCAGGCATCTCCTTTCATAATCGGTTCACGATTTGTTTTCACATTGGAAATCATTCTCTGATAGAACAGAGCGGGGAGGGCGGAGGGCCTTACAGAATGGGGTCCACCTCTTTGACGGAATAGCCCTCCCGGGCCAGGGCGTTGAGGATAGCTGCCTTGTGGTCGTGGCCGAAGGCCTCCAGGGTCACCCGGAGCTCCACGCCGTGCTGGCGGTTGATGTTGACGAACTGGTTGTGTTCCAGCTTGATGATGTTGCCCTGTTCTTTGGCCACGATGCCGGCCACCTGGAGCAGCTCGCCGGGGCGGTCAGGCAGCTGGACGGAGAAGGTGAACACCCGGCCCCGATTGATGAGGCCGTTCTGAATCAGGGAGGACATGGTGATAATGTCCATATTGCCGCCGGTGAGAATGGGGACCACGTTCTGCTTTTTGCAGTCCAGGTGATACAGGGCGGCGACCGTGAGCAGGCCCGCGTTTTCCACGATCATCTTGTGGGTCTCGGTCATGTCCAGGAAGGCGGACACCAGCTCGGAGTCGTCGATGGTGATGATGCCGTCCAGATTCTCCTGGATGTAGGGCAACACCTGATCGCCGGGGGTTTTCACCGCCACGCCGTCGGCGATGGTCTCCACAGTGGGGAGAGTGACGATGTGTCCGGCCTCCAGGCTGGCCTTCATGCTGGCCGCGCCGGAGGGCTCCACGCCGATGACCTTCACGTTGGGATTCAGGAGCTTGGCCAGAGTGGACACGCCGCTGGCCAGGCCGCCGCCGCCGATGGGGACCAGGATGATGTCCACGTCGGGCAGGTTGCTGAAAATTTCGTAGGAGATGGTGCCCTGGCCGGTGGCTACCCGCAGGTCGTTGAAGGGGTGAATATAGGTCAGACCCTGTTCCGCGCTCAGGCGGGCGGCCTCCGCAGCGGCGTCGTCAAAGGTGGAGCCGTGGAGCAGGACGTTGGCGCCGTAGCTCTTGGTGTTGTTGACCTTGATCAGCGGTGTGGTGGTGGGCATGACGATGGTGGCGGGGACGCCGGAGTGCTTGGCGGCGTAGGCCACACCTTGGGCGTGGTTGCCAGCGGAGGCGGTGACCAGGCCGGCGGCCTTCTCCTCGTCGGAGAGGGTGCTGATGGTGAAGTAGGCGCCGCGAATTTTGTACGCGCCGGTGACCTGCATATTCTCCGGCTTCAAGTAGACGTAGTTGCCGGTGGCGTTGGAGAAAAAATGGGAGTAAATCAGGCCGGTGTCGTTCAACACCCCTTTCAGCACGTTGCGGGCCGCCTTAAAATCTTCCAGTCTCATCATGGTGGCATTCATCTTCTTCCGTTTATAGTTTTCAAACCGGCAGGAACTGCCGTGATCAGTCGAGTGTATTCTATCGTTTCTCCCCGTCCTTGTCAATGAAGGACGGAGCCGGCGTCCCGACGGGGATGAGGGAATCCGTTGACAGGCAACGGGGGAGCGTGTACAATATTTCTAGTATACCCCAAAGTGGGGTGGGGGAGGAATGTTCCATGAAAGTGACCCGAAAACAGCGCTCGGTGCTGCCGCTCTACCTGGTGGGAGCCGTGTGGGTGATCGGCGCGGTCTTTTTCAACGTCAACCAGGCGGCGGGCTATGTCCGGCTGGCTCTGATCTCGGCGCTGGTGTACCTGATTGCCTACGCCATCTTTCCCAACAAGATGGTCGAGGTGGAGCTGCCCGACCCGAAGCCGGCGGAACAGACGCCAAAGGACCCGGAGCTGGCCGCCCTGCAAAAGGAGCGGGACCGGGCGCTGGAGGAGCTGAAACGGCTCAATGAAAACATCACGGACGAGAAGCTCTCCCGCCAGCTGGACCACATCCAGGCCACCACGGAGAAGATTTTCGCCTTTGTCCTGGAACACCCGGAGAAAAAGGGACAGATCCGCCGGTTTCAGGACTACTACCTGCCCACCACCATTAAGCTGCTCAACGCCTACGACCGGATGGACAACCTGGGGGTGTCCGGCGCCAACATCGACGCCTCCAAGGGGCGAGTGGAGCAGATGCTCACCACGGTGGAAACGGCCTATGACAAGCAGCTGGACGCCCTGTTCCAGGACGAGGCCATGGATATTTCGGCGGACGTGACGGTGCTGGAACAGATGATGGCCCAGGAGGGGCTCACCGACAGCGGCCCGCGGCTGTGAGAATTGAAACGGACAGACGAACAGAGAAATTGGAGGAAAAACCATGAGTGAAAATACAAGCATCCCTTCCCTGACCCTGACCCCCGAGGCAGATGAGGCGGCGGCCGCAGCGGCACAGGCCGCACCAGAGGCCCCTGCCCTGACCCTGGCGCCGGAGGCCAAGAGCCCCGCAGAGGCCGTCCAGGACGCGGCGCCGGCGAAGATTGACGAGTCTATGCTCTCAGAGGCGGAGCGGAAGATCGTGGACGATTTTTCGAAGAAGATCGACCTGACCGACTCCACCCAGGTGCTCCAGTACGGTACCGCTGCCCAGAAGAACATCGCATCCTTCTCCGAGAGCGCCCTGAACAAGGTGCGCACCAAGGACCTGGGCGAGGTGGGGGACACCCTGTCCAGCCTGGTGGTGGAGCTGAAGAACAACGCCCCGGGCACCGAGAAAAAGCGGGGGTTCTTCCAGCGCAGCAAGCTGAAAGTGGACGAGATGAAGGCCCAATACGACAAGGCCGAGGTCAATGTGGATAAGATCTGCCGGATTCTGGAGCAGCATCAGGTGGCCCTGATGAAGGACGTAGCCATGTTTGATCAGATGTTTGAGCTGAACCAGCAGTACTACAAAGAGCTGACCATGTATATCATCGCGGGCAAGAAGAAGCTGGAGGCCTGCCGGACCGGCGAGCTGGCCGAGCTGCGGAAAAAGGCGGAGCAGAGCGGCGCTCAGGAGGACGCCCAGGCATACAACGACTACGCCAACCTGGTGGAGCGGTTTGAGAAGAAGATCAGCGATCTGGAGCTGACCCGGATGATCTCCATCCAGATGGGCCCCCAGACCCGTCTGCTTCAGAACAACGACACCCTGATGATCGAGAAGATTCAGACCTCCCTGGTCAATACCATCCCTCTGTGGAAGAGCCAGATGGTCCTGGCCCTGGGCCTGGAGCGGTCCCGACAGGCCACGGCGGCCCAGAGCGCAGTGACCAATATGACCAACGAGCTGCTGAAAAAGAACTCGGAAATGCTGAAAATGGGCACCATCGCCACGGCCAAGGAGGCCGAGCGGGGCATCGTGGACATCGAAACCCTGCGCAAGACCAACGAAGATCTGATCTCTACCCTGGACGAGGTGATGCAGATTCAGAGCGACGGACGCCGGAAGCGGGCTGAGGCCGAGGTGGAGCTGGGCAAGATCGAGGGCGAGCTGCGCCAGAAGCTGCTGGAGCTGAAACACTGATTGTTTTTTACGTCCCTGGGAAAGGCAGGTGTCACTTGTGAAGTTTTTGAAAAAATTCCCGGTGGCGGTGGTGATCACCGTGCTGGCCATCGCCGGTTCCATCGTCTATTCCCAGCTGGTGACGCCGCCGGCCAGCCCGGAGCCGGAGCCGCCTGCGGCGGCGACAGAGGTTACGGAAGCCGGGGAGGCCGTGAAAATTGATCCCAGCCGGAACGATGGAACCAGCCTAAGCTATCTGCGGGACGGGGCCGGGGTGTTCTCCCAGGAGACTCTGGACCGGATCGAGGCCTATAACGAGGCGTGGCAATCCGCCTACGGTACCCGGATCGCGGTGGTGACGGTGGACTCCGTGAGCGGAGACATCCAGGAGGCCGCCCTGGATGCCGCCAACGAGCTGGGCATCTCCGGCTACGACATGATTCTCTACCTGGACATCGGCGGAAAGGCCTGTTACTTCGACTGCGGTGACGATCTTTGGAATGATTATGTGGAGAGCCACAACATTCTGAACAGCTACCCCAACAGGTACCTGTACAACGACTATATGGCTGGCCGGTACGGGGAAGGGGTGCTCAAGCTGATGGAGGCCATGAACGGCTATTTTGCCGACTGCTTCCAGAAGATTGGCGGCCAGGGATCATACAGTGAGGTGTACTACTATAGCGATCCCGCCGGTTCTATCTTTGGCATCGTGATCCTGATCGCTTTTGTGGTGATCCTGCTAAGCTGGATTGACCGGCGGCGGTACCGGACCTGGTATGGGCGCTACGGGCACATGAGTGTGCCTCCGGTGGCCTTTGTGCCCTGGGTGTTCTGGCACCGGCCCGGCGGCCGGTGGTGGCACCATCATGGACCTGGTGGGCCCCGGGGGCCCCATGGACCCGGGCCCGGCGGTTTCAGTGGGTTCGGCGGCCCCCCGCGCAGACCCCGCGGCGGCGGCTTTGGCCCCGGCAGCTTTGGTGGCGGCCACGGCGGCGGCTTTGGAGGCGGTTTCGGCGGCGGCCACGGTGGTGGCTTCGGCGGCGGCTTTGGCGGCGGCCACGGTGGTGGCTTCGGTGGCGGCCATGGAGGCGGTTTCGGCGGCGGTCACGGCTGACAGATCCACAAAAAACAGAACGAAGGGCGGACGTGTGGAAGCGTCCGCCCTTTTTGAAAGGGAGAGAAGAAATGGAACAGACGACGCAGATTGTGGGGCGGTTTGCCCCCAGCCCCAGCGGACGGATGCACCTGGGCAACGCCTTTTCCGCCCTGCTGGCCTGGCTGTCGGTGCGGGCAGTGGGGGGCGAATTGGTGCTACGCCAGGAGGATCTGGACCCTCAGCGCTGCAAGGCAGAGTATGCGGAGCAGATCGAGGCAGATCTCCGCTGGCTGGGCCTGGACTGGGACCGGGGCGGCAGCGCCGGCGGGCCTGCGTACTTTCAGAGCCATCGGAGCGCCATCTATGCCGAATACCTGGAACGGCTGAACCAGCAGGGGCTGATTTACCCCTGCTACTGCACCCGGAACCAGCTCCATGCTGCCTCCGCGCCCCACGCAGCGGACGGCACCCCTATCTATGGCGGCACCTGCCGGAATCTGACCCCGGCGGAGCGGGCGGAACGGGGCAAAACCCGCAAACCGGCCCTGCGGGTCCGGGTGCCTGCGGAGTCGATTGCCTTTACCGATACGGTGATGGGGGAGTATTCCGAGGAGTTGGACCGGGCGTGCGGGGATTTTATCCTCCGCCGCAGCGACGGGGTCCACGCTTACCAGCTGGCGGTGGTGGTGGATGACGCCCTGATGGGAGTCAACCAGGTGGTGCGGGGCGTGGATCTGCTCTCTTCCACTCCGCGGCAGATCTGGTTGCAGCGGCAGCTGGGATTTTCCGCTTTGCCTCAGTATTGCCATGTGCCGCTGCTGTGCGGCAGAGACGGTCACCGGCTGTCCAAGCGGCAGCGGGATGTGGATCTGGGCGCCCTGCGCCGGGCCGGAAGGCGGCCGGAGGAGCTCGTGGGGCAGCTGGCCTGCTGGGCGGGGCTGATCGACCGGCCAGAACCAGTGGCGGCCCGGGAGCTGATCCCGGAATTTGGGTGGCACAAGGTCCGGCGGGAGAATATCCTGGCAGAGTGATAAAAACCGCAGATCATCCCTGAGAACTCCATGCATAGTCCTGTTAATGGGACTATGCATGTGATACAATAGAGACAAGATAAGACAAGAAGGAGGGGAACCGGAATGCTGAACTTGTTGATGGGCTGCGGAAAGACGGGAAAGACCACGGCGCTGTTCCAGGCCATGGGGGAAAACGGGAAGAGTCGGCCCCAGGTGCTTTTGGTGCCGGAGCAGTATTCCCATGAGGCGGAGCGCCGCCTGTGCCAGACCCTGGGGAACGGTGCGTCGGCCCGGGCGGAGGTGCTCTCCTTCACCCGGCTCTGGAACCGGGTGCTGACCCAGACCGGCGGCCTGGCGGAGCCGGTGCTGGACCGCGGCGGCCGGCTGTTGCTGATGCACCAGGCGGTTCGCGCCCTGTCCAGCCAGCTGACCCTCTACGCAAAGCCCTCCCGGAAGGCAGCCTTTTTGGAGCACCTGATCGCCACCTCGGACGAACTGAAGAGTTACTGCGTTTCGCCGGAGGAGCTGGCCGCCGCCGGGGGAGAGGAGGACAGCCAGGACGGCCAGCGCCTCCGGGAGCTGGGGCTGATTCTGGCCTGCTACGACGGGCTGACGGCCCGGCTGGCGGCGGACCCCCGGGACCGGCTGACCAAGCTGGCGGACAAGCTGAAGGGCTGTGACTACGGCCGGAACATGGACTTCTACCTGGACAGTTTCACCGACTTCACTCCCCAGCAGCGGCAGGTGCTGGGACAGCTCATGGGCCGGGCCCACTCGGTGACCGTGGCCCTGACCTGTGACGGTCTGGACGGGGAGACGGAGGTGTTCGCCCCGGCCCGCTGGACCGCCCAGGCCCTGGTGGCGGAGGCCCGGGAGCGGCGGGTGCCGGTGACCTTTTCCGTCCTGACGGAACGGAAGGACGGCGCACCGGAGGCCCTGCGGGTTCTGGAACAGGGGCTGTTCGGCGCGGCGCCCGCCTGCGGGGAAACCGAGGGAGTGCGGCTGCTCCGGGCGGACTCCCCCTATCAGGAGGTGGAGCAGGCGGCCCAGGAGATCTGCCGGTTGGTCCGGGAGGAAGGGGTCCGCTACCGGGACATTGTGGTGGCGGCTCGGACCATGGAGGGCTACGGCGCGCTGTTGGAGCCGGTCTTTGGCCGCTACGGCATCCCCCTGTTCTACGGACGGCGGGAGGAAATTCTGGATAAGCCCGTTCTCACCCTGCTGACCGCCGCCCTGGACACGGTGGGGGACGGGTATGAATACGACAGCCTGTTCCGCTATCTGAAAACCGGCCTGACTGGAGTGGACCGGGCCGACGTGGACCGGCTGGAAAATTACGTGCTGCGCTGGGAGCTCCGGGGGAGCCAGTGGAGCCGGAAGGCGGATTGGAACTGGCACCCGGAGGGCTACGGTATCCCATGGCGGCCCGAGGACCGGGCGCTGGTGGCGGAGCTGGACGGCCTGCGGCGGCAGATCATCACGCCTCTGGAACGGCTGCGGAAAACGCCGGCGGCCCCCGGTAGCCAGCTGGTCCGCAGCGTCTACGGCTTTCTGGAGGAGATTCAGCTGCCCCAGCGGCTTGCGGAGCGGTCCGGGCAGCTCAGAGCCCGTGGGGAACTGCGGCAGGCGGAGGAGTACCGCCAGCTGTGGGGCATCCTCTGCGGCGCCATGGAGCAGTGCGCCGACCTGCTCACCGAGGGGGTGCTGGAGCTGCGGGAGTTCGCGGAGCTGTTCACCCTCCTGCTCTCCCAGTACGACGTGGGGACCATTCCCGTGTCCCTGGACCGGGTGGCTGCCGGAGAGATCCCCAATCTGGCCCACAAGGACGCAAAGATTCTCTTCCTGCTGGGGGCGGACGAGGACCACTTTCCCCTGATTACCCAGCCCCCCGGCCTGCTCACCGAGGGGGACCGGGAGCTGCTCCGGGCCCGGGGCCTGGAGCTGGCCCCCTCCCCGGACCGGCGGCTGAACCGGGAGCTGACCATGATTTACGATGGGATGGCCCTGCCCCAGCGGCGGCTGTACCTGAGCTGGCCCCGGAACCGGGACGGCGGCGAGGTACGTCCGGCGGCCTTTGTGGAACGGCTGCAAACGCTGCTGCCCGGCGTGTCTGTGGCGGAGCCGGAGGGGAACCGCTGTCCGTTGGCGCCCCTTCCGGCCCTGGACTGGGCAGGGCGGGCCAATGATGGCGCGTTGCTGACGGCGCTGGCGGCCACGCCCGAATGGGGCCGGCGGGCCCGCCGGGTGGCGGAGGCCCGGAACTACCAGCGGGGCGGCCTGACCCGCGGCGCTGTGGACGCCCTGTATGGGGAAAAGGTGCGGCTCTCCGCCTCCAAAATGGACACCATCAAGAGCTGCCACTTCTCCTACTTTATGCAGTACGGCCTAAAGGCCCGGGCCCGGAAGCGGGCCGGGTTCGATGCCCCGGAGGTGGGGACCTTTGTCCACTACGTGCTGGAGCATGTGCTGAAGGCGGCCCGGGACCTGGGGGGCGTGAAAGCAATGGCGCGGCCGGAGATCAAAGCGTTAACCGGCCAGGTGGTGGAGCGCTATGTTCGGGAGGAGCTGGGAGGGCTGGAGGACCAGACGCCCCGGTTCCGCTACCTGTTCCGGCGTCTGTGCCAGTCGGTGGAGCTGATTGTGGACAACGTGGCAGAGGAGCTGCGCCGGTCGGAGTTTGTCCCCATCTCCTTTGAGCTGGGCTTCGGGGAGCGGGGGGCGCTGCCGCCGGTGGAGCTGACCGTGGACGGTGTGACCCTGTCCATCTCGGGGATTGTGGACCGGGTGGATGGCTGGGAAGAGAACGGGCGGCTATATCTGCGGGTGGTGGACTACAAGACCGGAAAGAAATCCTTCAGCCTTACCGACGTGTGGCACGGGCTGGAGATGCAGATGCTGCTGTACCTGTTCACCCTGGAGGGGGCGGGAAAGGCCCTCTACGGAAAGGAGCTGGCGGCGGCCGGTGTCCTGTACCTGCCAGCCCGTGACTTGATTCTCAGCGGCAGCCGGAACATCACCCCCGCCCAGCGCCAGAAGGAAGTGGACCAGAAGCTCCGGCGCAGTGGGATGCTCCTGAACGACCCGGCGCTGCTGGCGGCCATGGAGCAGGTGGAGCCCGGCGGAGGGCCCCGGTTTCTGCCCATCCGGGTCAGCAAGCGCACCGGCGCCATTACCGGCGACAGCCTGGCCACGGCGGAGCAGTGGGGTAAGCTCCACCGCCACGTGGGGAAGGTCCTGCGGGACATTGCCGGGGAGATTGCCGCCGGAAACATCGACGCGGACCCCTACCTGCGGGCGGGGAACCGCAGCTACTGTGATTTTTGCGACTACGCCGCCGCCTGCCACTTTGAGGAGGGCAACGGCAGAGACTGCCACCGGTACCTGTATTCCGTGAAGGGGAAGCGGTTCTGGGAGGAGGCCGGCGGGTCGGACCATGAGAAAGAGAGAGGAGGGTAACCCGTGGCAGTGCAGTTGACCAGAGAACAGGCCGCTGTGGTGGCCGACCGGGGCGGCGAGCTGCTGGTGTCGGCGGCAGCCGGGTCCGGCAAGACCTTTGTGCTGGTCCAGCGGCTCCTGGACCGGGTGCTCCGGGAGGGGATGGATCTGGACCAGTTCCTCATCATCACCTTCACCAAGGCGGCGGCGGCAGAGCTGCGCAGCAAGATTATGGCGGCTCTCCGGGAGGCCCTGGAGGAGCGCCCCGGCGATGTCCATCTCAAGCGGCAGACCACCTTGATCTACCGCACCCAGATCTCCACCATCCACGCCTTCTGTACCCGCCTGCTCCGGGAGAGCAGTGCCCAGCTGGACCTGGACCCGGACTTCCGCATGGCGGAGGACGGCGAGGCGGGGCTATTGAGGAGCCAGACTTTGGACCGGGTGATCGAGGAGGCCTACGCTCACCTAGAGGAGGGACACTTTGCCAGCTTGGTGGATACCCTGTCCGCCGGGCGGGATGACAACCGGCTGAAAACCATTGTGCTGGACATCCACAGCCGCATCCAGAGCCACCCGGACCCGGCCTGCTGGCTCCGGGAGCAGTCGGAGGCATTCGAACTGGAAGGGGTCACCGACGCCGCCCAGACCAGCTGGGGCGCCCTGCTGCTGGAGGACGCCCGGGAGCAGGTAGAGTACTGGCGGCGGCAGATGGTCCGGGCGCTGGATCTGCTGGCGGGGGACGCCGCCCTGGAACAGGCCTACGCGGAGAACTTCTGCGGCACCCTGGACAGTATGGACGCCTTTCTCGACGCTGCCCGGCAGGGATGGGATGCGGCGGCGGCCCAGGCAGGCATCCGTTTCGATAAGCTGAAGGCGGCCCGGAAAGTAGAAGATATCGGCCTGCGGGAGCAGGTGAAGGGGCTGCGGGACCAGTGCAAAAAGAAGATGGCCCAGATGGCGGAGCGGTTCGCCGGGGACAGCGCCTCTCTGCTGGGGGACCTGGCGGCAGTGCGGGAGCCGGTACAGGAGCTGTTCCGGCTGGTGGCGGCCTTTGAGGCGGCCTACCAGCAGGCCAAGCGCCGCCGCAGGATGCTGGACTTCAACGATCTGGAGCACCTGACCGTCCGGGCCCTGGTGGCGGCGGACGGCAGCCCCACCGAGTTGGCCCGCCAGTGGCAGGGGCGGTTTGCTGAGGTGCTGGTGGACGAGTACCAGGACACCAATGCGGTCCAGAACGCCATCTTCAACGCCCTCACCGGCGGCGGGAAAACCCTGTTCCAGGTGGGGGACGTGAAGCAGTCCATCTACCGGTTTCGCCTGGCGGACCCGGGAATCTTTCTGGACAAGTTCAACCGCTTTCCCAGAGGGGGGCAGGCGGCGGAGGGGGAACCCCGGACGCTGGTGCTCTCCCGGAACTTTCGCTCCCGGCCCTCGGTGCTGGAGGCGGTGAACTTTGTCTTTGAGCAGATCATGACCCCGGCCTTCGGGGAGATCGCCTACACCGAGGACCAGCGGCTCTACCCCGGGGGGACCTTTCCGGCATACCCGGGGGACGTCACCGAACTGAACGTGGTGGACGTGTCCGGCCTGGAGACCGGGGAGGACGAGGCGTCCATCCCCCGGGACCAAGCGGAGGCCCAGTTCGTGGCCCGGCGGGTGCGCCGGCTGCTGGACGAGCCCGGCCAGGTGACCGAGAACGGCACACTGCGGCCGGTGCGGCCCGAGGACATCGCCATCCTCCACCGCTCCCCCAGCAAGGTGCTGCGCCATTTGACCCTGGCGCTGGACCGGGAGCAGGTGCCCTGGCAGCTGGCCGGGGACGAGGACTTTTTCTCCTCCACCGAGGTGCGGGTGGCCCTGGCCTTTTTGCAGGTTGTGGACAACCCCCGGGAGGACGTGCCCCTGATCGCGGTGCTGCGCTCACCGGTCTGTGGGTTTTCCGGGGACCAGCTGGCGCTGCTCCGGGCGGGCTGCCCCCAGGGAGACTTCTACACCTGCCTGTGCCGGGGGGCGGAGCAGGGGGACGGGGCGTGCGCGGCCTTTTTGGAGGAGCTGGACGGCTTGCGGCTGCTGGCTCCGGATCTGTCTGCCGCCCAGCTCCTGTGGCACATCTACGACCGGACCGGGCTGATGGGAATTTTCGGCGCCATGGCCGGCGGCCAGCGGCGGCAGGACAATCTGCTGGCCTTTTACGACTATGCCTGCGCCTGTCAGCGCAGTGGGCGCAGCAGCCTCTTTGATTTTGTACGAAACCTGCGGCAGATGCTGGAGCAGGGGGAAACCCTCCCCGGCGTCCCGGGACGGCAGGGCTCCGGTGTCCACATCATGTCCATTCACAAGTCCAAGGGATTGGAATTCCCGGTGGTGGTGCTGGCGGGGCTGTCCCGGAAGTGCAACAAGGCGGACGAACAGGCCCCCATGCTGTTCCACCAGACCCTGGGGGTGGGTCCCAAAGGTCTGGACCCGGAGCTGCGGGTGGAGTTTCCCACCCTGGCCCGGCAGGCGGTGAAGCTGCAGCTGGATCGGGAGATGAAGGCGGAGGAGCTGCGGCTGCTGTACGTGGCCATGACCCGGGCCAAGGACAAGCTGATCCTGACCCTGTGCCTGGCCAACGCGGAGCGGACGTTGAACGGCCTGCGGGAGTACGCAGGGCCCCACCCGGACCCACGGGCCCTGCTCCAGCGGGACTCGGTAGGGGAGTGGCTGCTGCTGCCGGTGCTGGCCCGGGACGACGCGGAGGAATTGTGGACCGCCGGGCCGCCGGAGGAGCGGATTGTGCCGCCGGACCGCTGGGATATCCGGCTCTGTACGCTGGATTCCGCCGGTCTGTCCAGTGGCCCGGCGGTTCAGCCGCCTGTATCGGAAAAAGAAAGAGCGGAGACGGACCTGAACTGGCTCACCTGGCGCTATCCCCACCAGCAGCTGGTGGATCTGCCCTCCAAGGTGACCGCCACCCAGATGAAGGGGCGGCTGCTGGACGCGGAGGCGGCGGAGGAGACCCGCGCAGAAGTGTCTGGGGAAGACCGCTTTGAGCGGCCCCGGTTTGAGCAGCGGGAGCGGGGCCTCACTTCGGCCCAGCGGGGCAGCGCCATGCACAGCGTGATGGAGCACATCGACCTGGACCGGGCGGCGGACGCGGAATCGGTGGCCCGGGAGATCGAGCGGCTGGTCCAGGGGAGCTGGCTGACCCGGCAGCAGGGGGATGCGGTAAATCCGGCCCAGATCGCCGGGTTCTGGGACTCAGACATGGGCAGGGCGGCCCGGAGCGCCCCCAATCTGCGGCGGGAGTTCAAATTCTCCGTGCTGATGCCTGCCAGCCGCTACCAGCCCGGCGTGCCGGAGACGGAAACCATGCTGCTGCAGGGCGTGGTGGACTGCTGCTTCGAGACGGCGGAGGGGCTGACGGTCATCGACTTCAAGACGGACCGGGTGACTTCGGAAACCGTGGCGGAGCGCGCCGAGGGCTACCGGGGCCA
Source organism: Clostridiales bacterium (assembly GCA_003150485.1). Lineage (GTDB taxonomy): Bacteria > Bacillota > Clostridia > Oscillospirales > Oscillospiraceae > Onthomonas. The sequence goes on along the minus strand of QALX01000001.1, from coordinate 162,809 downwards.
GATCGAGCTGTACAGCCAGGCCCTGACGGAGCTGACCGGGAAGCAGGTGGTGACCAAAATGCTGTGGTTTTTCGCCGTAAATCAGGGATTTTATCTGTAAAATGCCGCCGAAACACAAAAAAGTGGTTGCAATTTGGGCGGCGGCATGGTAAAATATCATCTGTTCACGTGGCGTCCAACAACGGGTGGGCGTCGGGCGTGTTCAATCTGGAATTGTTCGAAAGAGGTGAACAATCATGAGAGCAGGTATTCATCCCGATTACCAGCAGACCACCATTCGCTGTGCCTGCGGCGCCGTCTATCCCACCGGCTCCACCAAAAAGGACATCCGCGTGGAAGTGTGCGCCAAGTGCCACCCCTTCTTTACCGGTAAGCAGAAGGTCGTCGACACCGGCGGACGTGTCAGCCGCTTCAAGAAGAAGTATGGTATGGACAAGTAAGAGTTGCATTGAAAATCCTGCATCCTATGATGCGGGATTTTTTCTCATTTTGCTGGACTATCTTTTCCAGGCAGGGTATAGTATGAAAAAAGGCGTATGAAACGCCCACTGAAAGGAGAGGGTATCTCTATGTTACAGAAAATCGATCCCAAAACGCTGACGAAAAATCCCTTTACGCTGATCGGAGACCAGTGGATGCTGATCACCGCAGGTACCCCCGACCACTGCAACACCATGACTGCCAGCTGGGGCGGCGTGGGTGTCATCTGGGGTGCGCCGGCAGCCACCTGCTATATCCGCCCCCAGCGCTACACCAAGGAGTTTGTGGATCAGAACGAGTATTTTTCCCTGTGTTTCTTTGACGAGAGCTACCGGGAGAAGCTGACCTACTGCGGCAAAACCTCCGGTCGGGACGGAGATAAGATCAAAGCCTGTGGGTTTACCGTGGAGACCGGCGCTGGCGGCGTCCCGTATTTTGCGGAGGCGGAAGTGGTGCTGGTGTGCAAAAAGCAGTATGCCCAGGACATGAAGCCGGAATGTATGCTGGACCCGTCCATTGACGGCGCCTTCTACCCCCAGAAAGACTACCACACCATGTATATCGGCAAGATTGTGGAGGCATACCAAAGAGGTTGACGGAGGAATCGCATGACCGAGACCACATTAAAAGAAGAAAAACGCAATCAGGCGGTGCTGGTGGGCTTAAATGCCCACAGCCTGCCCCCGGAGGACAACGCCACCGAAACCACCCTGGAGGAGCTGGCCGCCCTGCTGGAGACGGCAGGGGGCGAGTGCGTGGGCACGGTGCTGCAAAACAAGGACAAGCCGGACGCCCGGACCTTTATCGGCGAGGGCAAGGTGGACGAGGTCCGGGAGCTGGCCCAGGCGGTGGACGCGGATCTGATCGTGTTCGACAACGAGATCTCCCCGGCCCAGGTCCGGGTGCTCACCGAGGACATCGGCGTCCAGGTCATGGACCGGGCGGGACTGATTCTGGACATCTTCGCCCAGCGCGCCCGGACCCGGGAGGGCCGCCTTCAGGTGGCCCTGGCCCAGTATAAATATCTGCTGCCCCGACTGACCGGTATGTGGGGGCATCTGGTGCGCCAGACCGCCTCCGGCGGCAAGTCCCCCATCGGCACCCGGGGCCCCGGCGAGACTCAGCTGGAGACCGACCGGCGGCATATCCGCCGAAAAATCCAGAAGCTGGAGGAGGATTTGCAGGACGTGCGGCGGGTCCGGGCGGTTCAGCGGGACCGGCGGATCAAAAACGAGGTGCCGGTGGTGACCATCGTGGGCTATACCAACGCGGGCAAGTCCACCCTGCTCAACCGGCTGACCGGCAGCGCCATCCCCGCCAACAACCGGCTCTTCGACACCCTGGACACCACCACCCGGATGCTGGAAATTTCGGACACCTGCACCGTGCTGGTGTCCGACACCGTTGGCTTTATCCGCAAGCTGCCCCACCACCTGGTGGAGGCGTTCAAGGCCACCCTGGAGGAGCTGAAGTACGCGGACCTGTTGCTCCACGTCATCGACGCCAGCAACGAGGAGTGGCAGAGCCAGGCCCGGGTGGTAGAAAAGCTGATCCGGGAGCTGGGGGCGGAGCAGACGCCCCGCATCGACGTATTCAATAAATGCGACTGCTTTTACAGTGACATCCTGCCCAGCGGGGAGAACATTGTCTCCATCTCCGCCAAAACCGGCGAGGGATTGGACCGGCTTACCGCCGCCATCGGCAGGCAACTGGACCAGGGGGCGAAAAAGGTGCTGCTGTCCCTGCCCTATGACCGGGGCGGGTTACTGGACATGCTCTACCGGGAGGCCAAGGTGGAGGATGTGGAGTACGGCGAAACCATTCTGGTCCAGGCGGTCTGCACCCCCAAGGTGCTGGGGCAGGTTCAGGCCTATGTGACGGCGCCGGGGCCATAAGGCGAAACGGACAGAAAAATTCAATCTTTTCCAACATAAAACGGCATGATTTGATGCAGGCTAACGGCATGAGATCATGTCGCTTTTTATAGATGAACGGTTGAGAAAGGAAGAGATGTTATGCCTCGTTTGCTCTGTCGCCGGACAAGAATCCGGTCAGTGACCTACCTCGCGGCTGCGTTTCTGCTGCTGGCCGGGACGGTTGTCCAGCAGAATATGGAACTGATCCAGTACCGCCGCCTGGCCTCCAACAGTTATACCCATGCGTTTTCCGAGCTGTCTGCCAGTATGAACCAGATGGCCACCAATTTAGAAAAACAGACCTGCGTTACCTCGCCGTCCCAGATCGCCGCCCTGAGTGCGGAGATCTACGGCCAGTCCCAGGCCGCCCAGCAGGCCATCGGCGAACTGCCCTATGCCGATGTGGAGCTGGAACAGACCGCCGCATTTGTCTCCAAGGTGGGGGATTATGCCCAGGCGGTGTCCCGCTCGGCGGCGGCCAATGGCGGCTACAGCGGAGATGAGCTGAAGAACGTGAAGGCCCTGGCCAAGGTGTCCAAGACCCTCTCTGCGTCACTGGATGACCTGGAAGGCAAGCTGTACAGCGGCGACGTGGCGCTGGAGGACCTGGAGGCGGTGGAGAACCGGCTCACCGGAACCCAGACGACCCCGGGGGCGGAGACGTCAGAAAGCCGGTTTAAAACGGTGGAGACGGACTTTCCGGAGCTGCCCACCCTGATCTACGACGGCCCCTTCTCGGACAGTCTTCAGTCGAAAAACGCCAGGGCGCTGGAGGGGCTGGAAGAGGTGTCCCGGGCCCAGGCACGCCGGGCGGCGGCGGAGTTTCTGGAGGTCAATCCCGACGCACTCATGGATGACGGGACCATTGCCGGAGACGTACCCGCCTGGGTGTTCCGGCTCCAGGGTGAAAAGGGGAGCTGTTCCATCCGGGTGACCAAAGCCGGCGGCAAGGTCCTCAATATGCTCTGTTCCCGGGGAGTGAAGGGCGCCGCCGTCAGCCGGGAGGAGGCAGTGCGGAAGGCCAGCGACTTTTTGCAGGCCCGGGGATACACCGACCTGGTAGAGAATTACTACAGCGAGGCCAACGGCGCTTTGACCATCAACTTTACTGCGGTCCAGGACGATGTACTGCTCTACCCCGACCTGATTAAGGTGGAGGTGGCCCTGGACAACGGGGAGATTGTGGGGTTTGAGGGGGAGAACTACCTGATGCACCACGTGAAACGGGGGCAGCTGAAGCCTGCCATCACGGCAGATCAGGCGAAGCAGTCGGTTTCCAAGGCGCTGGAGCTGATGGATGTGCGCCTGGCCCTGATCCCCACGCCGGGGGAACAGGAGGTGCTGTGCTGGGAGTGTACCTGCCAGACCGAGGAGGGCACCCGTTGTATGGTCTATATCAACGCCAAAACCGGAGCAGAGGAGAAAATTCTCCTGTTGCAGGAGGACGAAACAGGCACTTTGGTGCTGTAAGGTTGCAAAAACGGGAAAGCGGCCGCCGTGGGAAACGGCGGCCGCTTTTGCTCAAATATGTTGCACTATCCTGTCAAACGTGCTAAAATACACGGTATCTGTAAACCCGAAATAAAATTCCGTTTTTAATAAAGGTCGTGTTTTTCATGGATGAAAAAAAAGTAATGCTGTCCGGTATTCAGCCCAGCGGTGATCTGACGCTGGGGTCCTATCTGGGCGCCATCAAAAACTGGGCCGAGCGCGCAGATGCGTTCGACTGCTACTACTTCATGGCGGATATGCACACCCTGACGGTGCGCCAGAACCCCGCCGACCTGCGCCGGCGTACCATGGAGCAGCTGGCCCAGTACATCGCCTGCGGACTGGACCCGGAGAAAAACACTCTGTTCATCCAGAGCCACGTGCCCCAGCACGCCCAGCTGAGCTGGGTGCTCAGCTGCTACACCATGTTCGGGGAGCTGTCCCGGATGACCCAGTTCAAGGACAAGAGCGCCCGGAACGCCGACAACATCAACGCGGGCCTGTTCACCTACCCCTGCCTGATGGCGGCGGACATCCTGCTGTACCAGCCCGATTTCGTCCCGGTGGGCGAGGATCAAAAGCAGCACGTGGAGCTGACCCGGGACATCGCCAAGCGCTTCAACGGGGTTTACGGTGACGTGTTCCAGGTCCCAGAGCCCTATATCGGCAAGGTGGGCGCCCGGGTGATGAGCCTGACCAGCCCTGAGAACAAGATGTCCAAGTCAGACAAGGACCCCAACGGCTGCGTGTACCTGATGGAGGACCCCGCGGCCATCCTGCGCAAGTTTAAGCGTGCAGTCACCGACAGCGAGACCTGTGTTCGCTACGCCCCGAAGGAAAAGCCGGGGATCGCAAACCTGATGCAGATCTACGCCTCCGCCACCGGCAAGCGCTACGAGGCCATTGAGCAGGAGTTCGATGGCCGGGGCTACGGCGACTTTAAGGCTGCCGTGGGCGAGGCAGTGGTGGAACTGTGCCGTCCCATCCGGGAGGAGGCTAGCCGCCTGCTGGCGGATAAGGCGTACCTGGAGTCGGTCTACCGGGCCGGGGCTGAGAAGGCGGGCTATATCGCCAACAAGACCCTGCGCAAAGTATACAAGAAAGTGGGCTTTGTGGCCCGTTAAGGAGTGATCCTCTATCGTCTCGATTCATTCTGCTCCGGTGGCCGCGGCAGTGGCCCTGCTGGTGGCCTTTGCGATTTCGCTGCTGACCACGCCGCTGGCCAAGAAGCTGGCGCTGAAGGTGGGGGCCATCGACATGCCCGGGAAGGCGGGAACCGCCAGCGCCCGGCATCTCCACGCTGCGCCTACGCCGCGGATGGGAGGACTGGCCATTTTTCTGGGCTTTTTCTTCAGTGTGCTCCTCTTTGCGCCCCTGGGCTCCAAAAACGTCAGTATGCTCATTGGCGCAGTGGTCATCGTACTGCTGGGCGCTTTGGATGATATTTACGACATTCCCGCCCGGTATAAGCTGGTGGTGCAGTTTGCCGCTGCCGCGGTGGCGGTGGCCGGCGGGAATCAGATCAACTTTTTCAGCCGCCTGATGGCCCTGGACGGTGGGCGCTGGCAGCTGGGGGCCCTGTCCATCCCGGCGACGCTGCTGTGGATTGTCCTGATTACCAACGCCGTCAACCTGATCGACGGATTGGACGGCCTGGCCGCCGGGGTGTCCACCATCTCCTGCGTGAGCCTGGTGATCATCGCCCTGGTCTACTCCAACCCCGGGGTGGCCATCCTCACCAGCGCCCTGGCCGGCGGCTGCATTGGCTTCCTGCCCTACAACCGCCCCCCCGCCAAGATTTTTATGGGGGACACCGGGTCCACGCTGTTGGGCTATGTCATGGCCGTGGCCAGTATCCAGGGCCTGTTCAAATTTTATGCTATCATCTCTTTCGTCATCCCCTTCTTTATGCTGGGCGTGCCCATCTTTGACACCTGCTTCGCGGTGATCCGACGGCTGCGCAACGGCGAGAGCCCGTTCAAGGCGGACCGGGAGCATGTCCACTACCGCTTGATGGACATGGGCTTTTCCAAGAAGCAGACGGTGGCGGTGCTGTACGGCATCTCGGCCATTCTGGGCCTGACCGCGGTGGTCACCGCCGCCAGCGGGCTGAGCCGGGGGCTGATTCTGCTGGTGGTGCTGGGCCTGGCGGTGATCGTCATGTTCAAGGGCCTCACCCGGAGAGAGGCGGAACAGATGGAGGATGCGCCGGAGCCGGAGGATGAACCTGCGGACCCGGAGAGACGCAACGGACCTCCATCTGCTACAGCCCCATGAGCAGAACCAGCGCGAGAATAATCAGCCATTCATCATCGTCTGTCTCCCGAAAGAGATAGATCAGCACCAATAACAACAGAATATCGCCCCGGTCCAGCTTCCCTAGTCCCAGACGGTCCAGGATTCCGGACAGACCGGAGGACTTCCGGCCCTCCTCGCCACCGCTCCTGGCCCCACCACCTCCCAGCAGGGAGGAGAGAAAGGAGAAGGGGGAGGTGTTCCGGCCGCTGCCGGGGGACTCGCTCCGGGACTCCGCCGCCGGTTCCACCGGAGCGTACCCCTCCTGGGGGATATAGCGGTTATACATGGCCGCGCTCCCGGAACAGCTGGAAGGCGGCGCGGATCACCCGGGATAGCCGGGTGATCTGGATGGCCTTTTCTACCTTGGTCCAGCGCTCCTCCCGGAGGAAGGGGTGCAGGGCCTGAAGCAGTGCGGCTTTTTCGTCGTCTCCGCGGTTGTATTCCTGGAAGAGGGAGCCGATGGTTTTCAGCATAGCCGGGTCCAGGTTTTGCAGCATGGCAAGAGGATTGGCAGCGGGAGCCGGGGCGGAGACCGGTCCGGGCGAGGATTCGGCGGGGGTCTCCTCCGACTGACTGGTGATTGAGTCCGCCAGCGCCATGATCTGGCCCATCGTCTCGGGAGAGGCGAGGATGGAATTCAGTTTTTCTTCAAAATCATCCATAAACTCCTCCTGTTCTCAGCCTCCGGCACCTGAACGGTCAGGATTTTTTGCCGGGAAATTTCTGCTCGATCTGCTGCATCAGCTGCGCGCCGCCCGGGCGCTCCATTAGGCCGTTGACCATGGACAGCAGGGCGGAGGTGTCGCCGTTTTTTGCCTGTTCCGCTGCGGATTTCAGCTGGCCGGTGTCCTGGGCGGTCAACATGGACATGAGCTTTTTGGCCTCGGGGGAGGCCAGCAGCTTTTTCAGCGCGCTTTTGTCCTTGAGCAGGGCGGCGGCGTCCGGCGAGTTAAGCGGATTGGAACGGGATGAATTGTTCATAAGAATGCCCCCTTTATTCATGCCAGTATATGCGTCCAGAGACAGGAAGTGACTTCGTTGAAGGTAATTGTTTTCTCAGACTCCCACGGCGATTTGAACCACATGATTGCGGCGGTGGAACAGGAAGAGCCGGACCTGGTGCTCCATTTGGGGGACTATTGGGAGGATGCCCGGGAGCTGAGCTGGATGTATCCGGAGCTTGCTATTGAGCAGGTGCCCGGCAACTGCGACTGGCAGCCCGACGCGCCGCTGGAGCGAGTTTTGACGCTGGAGGGATGCAGGATCACCTTTTGCCACGGTCACAGCCGCGGCGTTAAACAGAGCTATCGGGCACTGACACACTTGGGACAGGATACGGAAGCGGCTATGGTCCTCTGTGGGCATACCCACCAAGTTCACTACGAAAAGCGTGGCAGCCTCCACGTGCTCAACCCCGGCGCGGTGGGGCGGAACCCGCCCACTTACGGGGTTCTGCAGGTGGAACAGGGGAAGATCAAAGGAAAAATAAAAAGAGTCTTTTCTGAGGAGGACATCATATGCTTTTGCTGATTGACGTTGGCAACTCCAACATTGTATTCGGGGTATACAAGGACCAGAAGATTGCCGGTACCTTCCGCTTAACCAGCAATGTGACCAGGACATCAGATGAGCTGGGCCTCAACGCTTGGGCTTATTTCCACCGGTTTGGGCTGGACCCGCGGGAAGTGGAGGACGTAATTATCTGCAGCGTGGTACCCGGTATCATGCACGCGCTGACCAATGCCATTATCAAGTACTTCGACCGGGTGCCCATTGTGGTCAACGAGCACGTATTCCCCAGCCTGAACTACCCCGAAGGGGTAGACTATTCCGGCTTGGGCGCGGACCGGTCGGTGGCCTGTATGGCGGCGGTAGAAAAGTACGGTGCGCCGCTGATCGCACTGGACTTTGGCACAGCCACCACCCTGGACGCCATCGACGAGGGCGGCTGCTATCGGGGCGGCTGCATCCTGGCCGGCGTTCAGATCTCGGTCAATGCTCTGTTCCAGCGCACGGCCCAGCTGCCCCAGATTGAGTTGGCGGTTCCGCCTACCTTTATGGGCATGGATACGGTGAGCCAGATTCAGATCGGCGGCCTGCTGGGGTACATCGGCTCCATTGAGTACCTGATCCGCAACACCAAGGCGGAGCTGCAAAACGGGGACAAGGCCAAGGTTGTGGCCACCGGCGGCCTGGCGCGGCTGGTAGCGGAGAACACCTCCGTGATCGATGTGGTAGACGGCGGGCTGATTCTGGATGGCCTGGTGAGCATCTACGACAAGTACAAGAAAAGCCGCTGAGCAAAAAGAGGACGGAAAGACGGGAAGGGAAAACTTCTCGTCTTTCTTTTGTCTTTGGTTATTCTAATTTTTCGGAATATCTGATATACTAAACTAGTATGACTATAGGATGGAGGCCGAAGCATGGACCGTTATGAAACTTTAAAACAACAATTACAGCTTGCCTGCCCGAGCCTGACCCTGTTGGAGTGGGAGCCCATGTCCAGGCATACCTCCTTTCAAATTGGCGGCCCGGTCCGCCTGATGGCGCTTCCAGCTTCGGAGGCGGAGCTGATTGCGGCGCTTCGGACGGCCAGGGAAGCGGGGGTGACGCCCTTTGTGTTTGGCAACGGAACCAACCTGCTCTGGCAGGATGAGCCGTCGGACTGCTTTGTGATGAAGACATCCAAGGGACTCAGCCGCCTGGAGCTGCTGCCCGGAAATGTGATCGACTGCGGCGCAGGGATTCTGCTCTCCCAGGTGGCGGCCTTTGCCCTCCGGCACAGCCTCACCGGACTGGAGTTTGCCTCAGGCATTCCCGGGACCCTGGGCGGGGGCATTGTGATGAATGCCGGCGCCTATGGCGGGGAGCTAAAGGATGTGCTGCTGGAGACCCGCTACCTGACTCCGGAGGGCCAGAGCGGTGTGCGCCGGGGCGAGGAACAGCGTCTGGGTTACCGTACCAGCTTTTTTGCCGGCGGACGGGAGATTATCACCGGCGGCCTGCTCCAGCTGACCCCTGGGGACTCTGCGAAGATCCAGGGACGGATGGAGGAGCTGGCCCAGAAGCGGAGGAGCAAACAGCCCCTGGAATATCCCAGCGCCGGCAGCACCTTTAAACGGCCGGCGGGCGGCTTTGCCGCCGCCCTCATCGACCAGTGCGGCCTGAAGGGGCTGACAGTGGGCGGCGCCCAGGTCAGCGAAAAGCACGCCGGGTTTGTCATCAACCGGGGCGGCGCTACCTGCGCCGATGTGCTGGCGCTGACGGAGCAGATTCGGACCGTTGTGCGGGAGAAAACCGGAGTGACCCTGGAATTAGAAGTGAAGCGTATGCCTTGACCGGCAGGCGGCGCCTGCCGCAGAGAGAAAAAAGAGAGAGAACCAAAGAGGGCCAGGAGGCGCGAAAGCAATGCAAATGATTATTATTTCCGGCCTGTCCGGCGCTGGAAAGAGCAAGGCGGGCGAGTTTTTGGAGGATGCGGGGTTTTATACCATCGACAATATGCCGGCAGCCCTGATGACCCGGTTTGCAGAGCTGTGCATCAGCGGCGGTAACAACAGCTATAACCGGGTGGCGCTGGTCAGCGACATCCGGGGCGGCAAAAATTTTGACGAGCTGTTTACCGCCCTGGACGCCATGAAGGGGATGGGGATTGACTGCAAGCTGCTGTTTTTGGAGGCCTCTACCCCGGCCATTATCCAGCGCTATAAGGAGACCCGCCGCAGCCATCCCCTGGCGGTGGGCGGGGTCTCCCTGTCCCAGGCGGTGGAGCGGGAGAAGGCGTTGCTCACCCCGGTGCGGCAGCGGGCGGACTATATCATCGACAGCACCACCTTCCACACCAACGCCAAGCTGCGCAGCGTGCTGCTGCAGCTGTTCGGCGACAGGGACCGGCGCCAGCAGCTCCAGGTCAACGTCCAGTCCTTTGGATACAAGTACGGCCTGCCCCTGGAGGCGGATTTGGTGCTGGACGTCCGGTTTCTGCCCAACCCCTTCTACAAGGCGGAGCTGCGGCAGCACAACGGTCTGGAGGAGCCGGTGCGGGACTATCTGTTTCAGTATGAGGAGACGGCGGTCTTTTTGAGCAAGCTGGAAGACCTCCTCCGCTTCCTGCTCCCCCTGTACGAGGAGGAGGGGAAGAGCAGCCTGGTCATTGCGGTGGGCTGCACCGGCGGTCAGCACCGTTCGGTGGCCATCTCCCACGCCATTGTCCAGCAGATTCGAGCCATTGGCTATCCGGTGACCGAGAGCCACCGAGACATGACCCGGGAGCGAAAATAAGATGAGCCATTCTAAAATCCCAGTGGGCGGCGGCCCGCGGGTGGCGGCGCTTGGGGGCGGCACGGGCCTGTCCACCATGCTCCGCGGCCTGAAATATTATACGGACAATCTGACCGCCATCGTCACCGTGGCCGACGACGGCGGTGGGTCCGGGATGCTGCGCCAGGACCTGGGGATGCCGCCTCCCGGCGATATCCGAAGCTGCCTTCAGGCCATGGCCAACGCGGAGCCCATTATGGAGGATCTGCTGGACTACCGATTCAAGGAGGGCAGCTTGGCAGGTCAGAGTTTTGGGAATTTATTCCTGGCGGCGCTGAACGGTATCTCTCCATCTTTTGACCAGGCGGTGGCCCGGATGAGCGAGGTACTAGCCATCAACGGTCAGGTGCTGCCGGTGACCAACGAGAACGTCAACGTGGTGGCGGAGTTTGAAAACGGCACCTCGGTGATGGGCGAATCCAAGATCTCTGCCTTTAAGCGGGCCCAGAACTGCCGGATTACCCGGGTTTACATGCGCCCGGAGCGCCCGGCGCCTCTGGACGCTGCCCTGGAGGCCATCCGCCGGGCGGACATCATCCTGTTGGGGCCGGGGAGCCTCTATACCAGCGTGATTCCCAACCTGCTGGTGGACGGCGTGGCGGAGGCCATTGCCAGTTCCCATGCCCTGCGCATTTACATCGCCAACATCATGACTCAGGAGGGGGAGACCGAGGGATATACGCTCTCCGACCACCTGAAGGCCCTGTTTGCCCACGCCCAGGAGGGGCTGGTGGACCTGTGCCTGGCCAACTCCACCGAGCTGCCCACCCAGGTGGTGGAGCGGTACCGAACGGAGAAGGCGGAGCCCATTCAGATCGACTGGGAGGAGATTGAGCGGCTGGGGGTCCAGCTGACCTGCCGCCCCCTGGCGGACGAAAACGGCGGCGGCCGGGCCCGGCACGACCCGGTGAAGCTGGCCCGGGCGATTATGGATCTCATCGAGGCCCACTGCGTCCGCACCTGGACGGACTGCGGCATCCGGTACATTCGGGAGAAATAGACGCGAAGGAGCGGAGAAAATCATGTCCTTTTCATCGGAGACCAAGGGAGAGCTCTGCCGGGAAAGAATGAGCCATCTGGAGTGCGCCCAGGCGGAGGCATACGGGGTGCTGCTGTTTTGCAACGTGTTCACCCCCTGGGAGGTGCGGATTACCACCCAGTCCCTGGACTTTGCCCAGCGGTTGCCCAAGCTCTTTCAGCGGGCCTTCGGCCTAGCCTTCGATCGGACGCCAGAGGAGGAGACCCGGGGCAAGCAGACCTTTCTGTGTACCGACCGGGAAAAAATCGCCCGGATGCTGGACACCTTTGGCTACAGCGCGGAGACGGCGGTTTTCCAGCACATCAACTACGCGGTGCTGGAGGAGCAGATGACCAAGGCGGCCTTTCTCCGGGGGGCGTTCCTCTCCGGCGGCTCGGTGACCGACCCGAAAAAGCGGTACCACCTGGAGATCACCACCACCCATTACTATGTCCACCGAGAGCTCCAGGCCCTGCTGCCTGAGCTGGACCTGCGTCCCAAGGAGACCACCCGGAAATCCAACTACGTCACCTATTTCAAACAGAGCGAGGTCATCGCGGACGTCCTTACCACCATCGGTGCGCCTCTGGCGGCCATGGAGGTGATGAACGCCAAGGTGGAGAAAAACCTGATGAACGGGGTGAACCGGCGGCTGAACTGCGATGTGGCCAACGTGGACAAGGCGGTCCAGGCGGCCCAGAGCCAGATTGAGGCCATCCACCGCCTGAAGCGGCGGGGAGAGCTGGCCCGGCTGCCGGACAAGCTCCAGGAGACTGCGGCCCTGCGGGTGGAGCACCCGGAGCTGTCCCTGGCTCAGCTGGCGGAGCTGTGCTGCCCGCCGGTGACCAAGTCCTGTCTGAACCACCGGCTGCGCAAGCTGCTGGAACTGGGAAAGGAGCTGTAAAGGATGATCACCGTTTTCAACCGGAGAGAGCTGATGATTACCCTGTCCATGGAGGAGCAGATGGCGGCGCGCCAGTGCCTGTCCGACGCAGGTGTCAACTACGTGCTGAGAACCAAAAACCTCACGGCCAGCAGCCACCAGATGGGCCATCTGGGCATCCATCCTCAGGCGGTCCTGGAGTACCGGATTTATGTCCATAGAGAGGATGAGGAACGGGCCCGTGCTGCGCTCCGTTCCATGGGCCGGTAGTGCGCTGATTGGCTGTAAGGCGTTGTCCTGCCGCAGAGAAGTTCCGCGGCGGGGCTTTTTTTGACGAAAAGATAGTGTAATCTCGGGAGGATAATGCTATACTAACTGGTTGAAAGAACCATCATGAGAAAGGAGGGCGGAAACGATGTCCTTTGTCCATCTCCACGTGCATACGGAGTTTTCCCTGTTGGACGGCGCCTGCCGCATCCGGGATCTGGTGCGGCGGGTCAAGGAACTGGGCCAGCCGGCAGTGGCGATCACGGACCACGGCGTCATGTACGGCTGCGTGGACTTCTACAGAGCCTGCCGGGAGGAGGGGGTCAAGCCCATCATCGGCTGTGAGGTCTATGTGGCGGCCCGGACCCGCTTTGACCGGGTCCACGAGCTGGATTCCGATCACCGCCACCTGGTGCTCCTGTGCCGGGACGAGGAGGGGTACCGAAACCTGTCCTACATGGTCTCTCAGGCCAACTTGGAGGGGTTTTACGGCAAGCCCCGGATTGACCTGGACCTGCTCCGGGAGCACCATCAAGGGCTCATCGCCCTGTCTGCCTGCCTGGGAGGGGAAGTGCCAAAAAAGCTGCTGGCAGGGGATTACACTGGGGCGAAGGAGCACGCCCTGATGATGGCGGAGCTGATGGGGGAGGGGAATTACTACCTGGAGCTCCAGGACCACGGTATCCCTGCCCAGCAAACGGTGCTGGAGGGCCTGCTTCAGATCCACCGGGAGACCGGAATTCCCCTGGTGGCCACCAACGATGCCCACTACCTGACCCGAGCGGACGCAAAATCCCAGGATGTGCTCATGTGCATCCAGATGGGGAAGACGGTGGACGACCCCAACCGGATGCAGTTTGAGACCGAGGAATTCTATATCAAGTCCCGGGAGGAGATGGAGGCCTGGTGTAAGGACTTTCCGGAGGCCCTGGACAACACTGGCCGCATTGCGGACCGGTGCAACATGACCTTCCGCTTTGGGGAACACCACCTGCCCGAGTTCCAGTACCCGGAGGGGTACGACGGGGAGACGCTGTTTGCCGAGCTGTGCGAAAAGGGGTTCCGGAAGCGCTATCCCCACGGCTCCGAGGCCTACCGCCAGCGGCTCCACTATGAGATGGATATGATCCGGAAAATGGGGTTTGTGGACTACTTTCTGATTGTGGCGGATTTTGTGGCCTACGCCCGGAGTCAGGATATTCCGGTGGGGCCGGGCCGGGGCTCGGCCGCCGGCTCCATGGTGTCGTACTGCATGGAGATCACCGATGTGGACCCCATGCAGTACGGCCTGTACTTTGAACGGTTCCTGAACCCGGAGCGGGTCACCATGCCGGATATCGACATGGACTTCTGCTACCGCCGCCGGGGAGAGATCATCGACTACGTGAATCGGAAGTACGGCAGCGACCACGTGGCCCAGATCGTCACCTTTGGCACCATGGCGGCCCGGGGGGTCCTGCGGGACGTGGGCCGGACCCTGAATTTTCCCTACAACGAGGTGGACCAGCTGGCCAAGCAGGTGCCCTCCACCCTGCATATCACCCTGGACGACGCCCTGCGCCTGTCAAAGCCCCTGCGGGAGCAGTACGAGGAGGACGAGCGGGTCCGCACCCTGATTGACACCGCTCGGGCCATCGAGGGGATGCCCCGCCACGCCTCCAAGCACGCGGCGGGGGTGGTGATTACCCGGCTGCCGGTGTACAACTACGTGCCCCTGGCCCGGAACGACGAGACCATGGTGACCCAGTACGTGATGACCACGTTGGAGGAGCTGGGCCTGCTGAAAATGGATTTTCTAGGGCTGCGCAACCTGACGGTGCTGGACGACGCCCGGAAGATGATCTGTCGGCGGGAGCCGGACTTTGACCCGGCCCGGATTCCTGATGATGACCCGGAGACCTTCCGCATGATCGCGGGGGGCCACACCTCCGGCGTCTTTCAGATGGAGTCCGGCGGCATGACCGGGGTCTGTGTCCAGATGAAGCCCACCTCCATTGAGGATCTGACCGCCATCATCGCCCTGTACCGCCCCGGCCCCATGGAGTCCATCCCCCGCTTTATCGCCTGCAAAACCGACCCCGCCCAGATCCGTTACCTGCACCCCATGCTGGAGCCCATTCTGTCCGTCACCTACGGCTGTATCGTCTACCAGGAACAGGTGATGATGATCTTCCAGCAGCTGGCGGGTTATTCCCTGGGAGGCGCGGACATGGTGCGCCGGGCCATCTCCAAGAAGAAGGCCAAGCAGATCGAGGAGGAACGGGACGCCTTTCTCTACGGCGACCCGGACCGGGGGATCAAAGGCTGCGTGGCCAACGGGATCCCGGAGGCCACTGCGAAACACATTTACGATGAGATCTACGACTTTGCCAATTACGCCTTCAACAAAGCCCACGCGGTGTGTTACGCCATCGTGGCCTACCAGACAGCCTATTTCAAATGCCACTACCCTCGGGAGTATATGGCGGCGCTGCTGACCAGTGTGCTGGACGTCTCCGGGAAGGTGGCGGAGTATATCGGCGAGTGCCGGGAGATGGGGATTCCCCTGCTACCGCCGGATGTGAACGAGTCCGGCCCCGACTTCACCGTGGTGGCGGAGGGGATTCGGTTCGGCCTGGTGGCGGTCAAGGGGATCGGCCGGGGCCTCATCGACCAGATGGTGGCGGAGCGGAAAGAGGGCGGAGCATTCCGTACCTTCCAGGACTTCTGTGACCGGATGTTCGAGCGGGACCTGAACCGGCGGGCCCTGGAGAATCTGATCCGCTGCGGCGCCTTTGACAACATGGGGGCCAAACGGAGCCAGCTGCTCAAGGTGCTGAACCCGGTGATGGACGGCATCGCCGCTGCCCGGAAGAAAAATCTGGAGGGCCAGGTGGATCTGTTCGGCGGCATGGAGCAGGACAAGCATGCCGGTGAGGTGCCTCTGCCCAACCTGCCCGAGTTTACCAAAGCGGAGCTGCTGAACATGGAGCGGGAGACCACCGGCCTCTACCTGTCCGGCCACCCCATGGACGCCTACCGGAGCCAGATTCAGCGGGTTCAGGCCAGCAAGATGGGGGCCATCACCGGAGACTTCGCCCAGGAGACCGGACCGGAGCGCTTTCACGACAACCAGAAGGTGCGTCTGGCGGGGGTGGTCACTGCCGCCAAGACGAAGACCACCCGCAACGATTCCCTAATGGCCTATGTGACACTGGAGGACGACACCGGCTCCATGGAGCTGCTGGTCTTTTCCCGGACGCTGTCCGAGTGCGGCAACTACCTGACTGAGGGGAACGCGGTGATCGCCGAGGGGAAAATCTCCGTTCGGGATGAGAAGGCGCCTCAGCTCCTCTGCGACCGGATTCACCCCCTGGGAGAGGCCGGAGCGCCTGAGCCGGAGCGGGAACTGCCCCGAAAGGGCATCCTGCGGGAGGCCCGGAAAATCTACCTGCGCCTGCCCGCAATGGACCATCCGGCGGTAAAGAAAATTCAACAGATACTGATTCTGTTCCCAGGGAATCAGCAGATGGTCTTTTACTTTGCGGACACCGGCAAACGGTTCGGCGCCCCCTGCCTGATTCACACGTCGCTGATTCGGGAACTGCGGGAGCTGCTGGGAGAGGAGAATGTGGTGATCAAATGAGCGAACACGCAAGCCAGCGGATCCAGGAGACCAAGCACTCTGTATTCCAGCGCATTGCCTGGGTGCTGACCCACCGGCTGTTCTTTGACGTGCTGTTTATCCTGTTGCAAATCGGAGTGTTGGCTGCGATGGTTCTGGTGTTCTCCAACTACTTTGTCTATTTTTACGCCGCCTGCATTGTGCTCACCTTTGCCGCAGTGATCTGGATTATCGCCAGCCGCAACCACCCGGACTACAAAATCGCCTGGATCGTGCCCATTATGACCGTCCCTGTCTTTGGCGGACTGCTCTACCTGCTCTTTGGCGGCAACCGGCTCAGCCAGCGCAGCCGCAATCGGCTGCGGAAGCTGGAGGAGCTCCAGCGCCAGGCCATGGGGGACGGCAGCCAGGTCACGGACATTCTGCCCTCCGGAGATGTCAGCGCGAAGGTCCAGTCCCGATACATCACCAAAGCCAGCCTGTATCCGCCCCACGCCCACACCCAAACGACATATTACCCCTTGGGGGAGGACCTGTTTGCGGGGATGCTGGAGGAGCTGGAACAGGCGGAGCATTACATCTTTCTGCAATACTTTATCATCCAGGAGGGGGAGATGTGGGACGCGATTCTGGAGATCCTGGAGCGGAAGGCGGCGGCGGGCTTGGATGTACGGGTGCTCTATGACGATATCGGCTGTCTGTTCACCCTGCCCAAGCACTACGCCCGGACCCTGCGGGAGAAGGGGATTGCCTGCAAGGTATTCAACCCCTTCCGGCCGGTGGTGTCCCTGCGTCTGAACAACCGGGATCACCGGAAAATCTGTGTCATCGACGGCCACACGGCGTTTACCGGCGGAGTCAATCTGTCTGACGAATATATCAACCGGGTGGTGCGCTTCGGCCACTGGAAAGACAGCGGCATCCGGGTGAAGGGGGAGGCGGCGTGGAATCTCACCGTGATGTTTCTGTCCTCCTGGGGGGTGACCGAGGAGGGTGAGGAGGAGTTCAGCCGGTACCGGCCCTCCACCTACCTGGAAGAAGAATTGCCCACCGACGGTCTGGTCCAGCCCTTTATGGACAGCCCCCTGGATGACGAGGCGGTCAGCGCCACCATCTATCTGAATCTGATCACCCGGGCGAACCGGTATATCTATATCACCACCCCCTATCTCATCATCGACCACGCCATGACGGATGCCCTGTGTACGGCGGCGAAATCCGGGGTGGACGTGCGGCTGATCACGCCGCACATTCCGGATAAGCGCCGGATCTTTGAGCTGACCCGGGCCCACTATGGCCCCCTGGTGCAGGCGGGGGTGAAGGTGTACGAGTACCTGCCCGGCTTTATCCACAGCAAGACCTGTGTGGTGGACGACCAGTTCGGCATGGTGGGGACCATCAACCTGGACTACCGCAGCCTGTACCTGCACTTTGAGTGCGGCGTGTGGCTCTACCAATCCCGGTCAGTGGAGACCATTCGGGATGACTTCCTGGCTACCCAGGCCATGAGCCAGCAGGTACAGCTGGCGGAGATCCAGCAGCTGAGCTGGGGGAAACGTCTCTACCGCAGCCTGCTGCGGGTGTTTGCGCCGTTGCTCTGAGCCCCTGCCAAGGGGAAGTGAAACAAGCGCTCCGTTCTCGGCGGGAACGGAGCGCTTGCCTGTTTTTTGATGGTTCAGGATTTGGTTGTTCTGTTTTCCTTCCGCTGTTTTTTCAGCTGGGCAAACCGGGCGGTGCGTTCATCCCGGAGCCGGGCGGCCTGCTCCTTCACCAGCTGGAGAGAAGGGGCGAAGGCGCGGGAGGACAGCTTGGCATAGCGGGCCCGGAACCGGGCGGAGTGGTGGGCGGCCTCCTGGAGGAGATGGGTTTCCTCCAGCTCCAGTTTTGCCAGGGCGGCCTGGAGGCGCACGGTCTGGAGCTTTTGTAGTCCGGCGTCCCGGAGCTGGTTCCGCTGGGTCTCCAGTTCCCGGCGGACCTGTTCCGCCTTGCGCAGGAAGCCCGAGGTCAGGGCCAGGCGGCGGATGGTGAGGGCCGTGTCGGTCAGGGTGACCGACAGCAGGATGGCCGCCAGCACCGTCTGCCACAGGGGAGACAGGAGGTGGAACAGCCGGACGGTGGCCGGATGAATCCAGTAGATGGCGGCGTAAGCGGCCACGCCCCAGTATAGGCAGGTCCCCAGGCAGATGCGCCCCTTCAGGTTAAAGCGGTTCTGGGAGTAGTCCCAGTATTTCATGTGGGTGGTCACCTCCAGCAGCCAGCCCACAAAGTACTCCCAGGCGGACATGGAGACCGTGGCAATCAGGTAAAAGAGGAGGATGTTGTCGGTAAAGTGGCTCAGCCACAGTACCATCATCAGCACTCCGAAGCCGTAGATTGGGCAAATGGGGCCCTTCAGGAATCCGCGGAACACAAAGTGCCGCTCTTTACAGGAGCAATAGATGGTCTCCATCACCCAGCCAAGAAAAGAGTACCAGAGAAAGTAGAGGAAGAGCAGGGGCAGGGGATGGCCCAGCACGGTGACAGCGTAAACGGCCATGGCTCACCTGCTTTCCTCGTCCAGCAGGGTGGAGAGGACCGCGTGATACACCTGCTCGGCCCGGCCCTGGAAGCGCTGGGCCAGCAGCTCCGCCTGGAGCCGGTCGGGCGCGGCCATTTGGAGGGTCATCACGTTGCCGGCGTCGTCATCCAGCACCATCTCCACGGTGTACCGTTCCCGGTTGGGGGTGGGGGTGACGGCGGCACGGATCTGGTCCCGCCGCTTCAGGTCGCGGTTCAGGGCCTGGGTGCTCCGGTCACACTTGGTGCGGACAGAGTAGGGCAGTTCTTTGGCGCAGATGGCGCAGTTGGAGCGGCCCTTGTCCGTGATGCTGAGCAGGCCGTCCTCGCCCTGATTCACGTGGCCGTTTTCTGTCAGTGCTCCCAGGGCGTCGGCGAACTGGAAGTAGTCCATGCCCTCGTCGCACAGGGCAAGGTCGGTCAGCTCCGCCATGGTTACCGGCAGAATCAAACGGTCCAGAATATAGAGGATTAACAGCCGCACATCCAGTGGATTACGGATAAAACCACGTGCCATAGTACTCCCTCCCACGATAAAATCATTATTTTTCAGTATACCTGAAAATAATTGAAATGACAAGAGGGGCCATAGTTCTCCTTGACAGGCAGTAGGGAATTGGATATGATAAACAGCAGAGGAAAAAACGAAATGAAAAACGTTAAAATGGAGAAGTTCAAAATGAAAAAAATCTTGAGTTTATTGCTGGCGGTGGGCCTGTTGCTGGCCCTCTCCGCCTGTACCTTCGGCAGCGGCGAAACCGTCAGCAGCGCGGAGCCGGAGCCCGTGGAGTCCACGGCGGCGGCCTCCTCCACCGGCCTGGATGGGTACCGCAATCCCCTGACTGGCGAGGAGACTGAGACAGACATCTCCCGCAACTGTCCTGTAGGCGTGATGCTGAACAACGTCAAGGAGGCCCTGCCCCAGTCTGGCAACTCCAAGGCGGATATGTTCTACGAAGTGCCCGAGGAGGGCGGCATCACCCGGATCCTGGCCCTGTTCCAGGATGTCACCGGGGTGGGCCAGATCGGCACTGTCCGCAGCACCCGGCCCTATTTTGTCCGGCTGGCGGTGGGCCAGGACGCCCTGCTGACCCACTGCGGCGGCAGCAACCAGGCCTATGTCATCATCAAAAAGTACATGGAGAAGGCGGACTTCAACGATATTGACTGTCTGAACCACGGCACCAATTGCGCCTACAGCTACTTTAAGCGCAGCGAGGCCCGGCTGAACGCCGGTTTTGCCCTGGAAAACACCATGTATATCCACTCGGACAACATCCAGGCCTTCCTGGAGAAGAACAAGGACACCATCCGCACCACCCACAAGCCGGACTACGCCCCGGCCCAGCAGTTTGTGGAGGACGGCACGCCTGCCCAGGGCAGCTCCGCCAAGTCCATCGACGTGGTTATGTCCCAGTACAAGCATACCCTGTTCGACTATGACGAGAGCACCGGATCCTATGGCGTCACCGAATTTGGCTCCCCTTACATTGACGAGGTCACCGGGGAACAGATCCATGTGGAAAACGTAGTGGTGCTCCTGACCGATATCTCTGTAAACGAGCAGTCCAAGCTGGGCCACCTGTCTGTGGTACTCACCGGCACCGGCACCGGCTACTACGCCTGCGGCGGCAAATTTATCCCCATTACCTGGGAGAAGAAGTCCGTAGAGGATCAGCAGCGGTTCTATGACCAGGACGGCAACCAGATCAAGTTCGGCATCGGCAAGACCTATATCTGTGTGGTGGACAAGGCGCGGAACATCACCATGGACGAAGTGGTCCAGCCCAAGCCCGCGGACGCCAATGAGGCGGACACCCAGGTGGATTCCATGGCCCAGGTCAACTGATGAAACCAACCCTCAAACAGCATATACGGTAAAACGAGCCCGGCATCCTGAGGGATGCCGGGCTGTTTTTTTAGTGTGAGCACTGTTTTTGGAGTAGGAGTAGAAGATGTAAAAAACGCTTTTTAAGATGGTATATTCTGTGACAATGTTGAATGTGGTGCGGGATAGGTGGCTTTCAAGTTTCGTCTGCCAGCGCGATGCCGTAGTTAATCACACCGTTATAGGTGCCCGGCTCCACGGAGCTGTAGTTCAGTACTGCGATGCGGCGGGTCTGGGTGCCGTGGTTGCTGCCGGTCCAGTCGACAATTTCGTCGCCGATGTTGTAGCGGCCGCCGGACATACGGTCGGAGTAGTAAATTTCATAGGACGCTTCGTTCAGATTCTTGCTGTCCCAGACGGCGAACTTGTTCAGGGTTCCGGGATAACCGGCGCTCTCGATGGTGACGGAGACCTTTTTGCCATCGGGGATAAAGGCTTCATCGTTTTCTAGCGTCAGGGTGTACTTCAGATCTTGAGCGGTGGCGGCCAGTTCCACTGTAGCGGGGATGTCCACGGCGAAGGAGGGGACGACTGCCTCGGTCTTCTCCAGGACGACCTTCTGCTGTACGTCGGCGGAAGGGGCGTTGATGTTGACATCTGCCGCCAGTGCGGTTGCGGATGTGAGGGCGGTGGCGGCGATAACCAGTCCGGACACAGCCAGGGTTTTGTACCGTCTCAGTTTCATTGTTGATGTACCTCCTTTAAATGTCTTTTGTTGCCTTGTTGTCAGTTCTATATCCATCAATCCCAAGCTGGGAAGAATGGCCGTTCAGGTCACATGAAGCTGCACTTTGACGCTGCCGCCGTTCATCGGCTCCTGATCGTCCAGGGAACGGGTGCTGATCTGGATGTACAAGGTGTAATCGCCCTGGTTCAGAGCGGCGGGAAGGCTGACGCCCTCCAAGGCCTTGCCGGGTTCTACCCAGTCGCTGGACAGGAGTGCCTCCTGGGAACCGTCCATAGTGACTTTAAACTGGAACAGGCAGGGGTTTCCCTCCGGATTGGTCAGAACGATGGGCACCACCTGATCGCTCTGCTGGATGGTGATGTCGGGATAACCGGGGAAGCGGATGCTCAGGGGGTCTGCGGCCTCCGTATCCTCCGACTGGAAGTCCACTGCGTTTTTATCCAGTACCACTCCGCTGTTGGAGTCGGACGCAGTCTGACCGGATCGGCCGAAAAACACGGCACAGAACAGACCGGCAACTACAACAAGCAGTACCACTGCAAGGCCGATGCGCTTTTTTTTCGTCATTGGAATCGCCTTCCTTTTCGTCGCCTCCATTGTATGGCCTGGGCTGGCGGCCTTCCATCAGAAAACGGTAAAGAGTGTGTTAAATCGCCGTAAAGCCTGGGACAAAGGAAACGAATGCCCCAGATCCCTCAAGTTCCGCCGGTTGAATTTGGTAGGATTGCCGTTGACAAAGGGAGTCGAAGCTGGTATGATGATTTTGGATTGTATAACTGACGGAAGTGGAGTGAACCACAGGGAGTACGATCCGGCGGCCGTCTCGTGCGGCTGTCACAAGTTGATTTGGGATTGTCCCGGATCAATGTGCCGACCGTCTGGGCCATAAAGTAAGGGGTCTGGATGTTCGGCGCTTTTTTTGCCCTGCAATCATTCAGATACTGTGTATATTTATATGTTAGAAAGGAAGATTTGCACATGAAAACTGACATTGAGATTGCTCAGAGCACAGAGATGCTTCCCGTTGGCCAGGTGGCGGAAAAGGCCGGCATTGACGAAAATCTGTTGGAATACTACGGCAAGGTGAAGGCGAAGATCGACATCCGCCCCCTCCAGGACGCCCCCAGAAAAGCCAAGCTGATCCTGGTCACTGCCATCAACCCCACTCCTGCCGGCGAGGGCAAGACCACCACCAGCGTAGGTCTGGCCGACGCCATGGCGAAACTGAACAAAAATACCATGCTCTGTCTCCGTGAGCCCTCCCTGGGCCCGGTGTTTGGCGTCAAGGGCGGTGCGGCTGGCGGCGGCTACGCCCAGGTCATCCCCATGGAGGACATCAACCTTCATTTCACTGGCGACTTCCACGCCATCGGCGCGGCCAACAACCTGCTGGCTGCGATGCTGGACAACCACATCCAGCAGGGTAACGCGCTGGACATCGACGTGAAGAATATCACCTGGCGGCGCTGTGTGGATATGAACGACCGTCAGCTCCGCAACGTCATCGACGGCATCGGCGGCCGGATGCAGGGCGTTCCCCGGGAGGACGGCTTCGACATCACCGTGGCCTCTGAGATCATGGCAGTGCTCTGCTTGTCCTCTGACCTGATGGATCTGAAGCAGCGGCTGGCCCGGATCATTGTGGGCTATAACCGGGCGGGCAAGCCGGTTACCGCCCACGACCTTAAGGCCGAGGGCGCCATGACCGTCCTGCTCAAGGATGCCATCAAGCCCAACCTGGTCCAGACCCTGGAGCACAACCCCGCCATCGTCCACGGCGGTCCCTTCGCTAATATCGCCCACGGCTGCAACTCCATCTCCGCCACCGACGCGGCCATGAAGCTGGCGGATTACGTGGTCACTGAGGCGGGCTTCGGCGCCGATCTGGGTGCGGAAAAGTTCCTGGATATCAAGTGCCGTGCCGCAGGCTTTGACCCCAGCGCAGTCGTGATCGTGGCTACTGTAAAGGCTCTCAAGTACAACGGCGGCGTGCCCAAGAGTGAGCTGGGTGCAGAGAATCTGGAAGCACTGGAAAAGGGCCTGCCGAACCTGCTCAAGCATGTGGAAAATATCACACAGGTCTTTGGCCTGCCCGCAGTGGTGGCCATCAACCGCTTCACCCAGGACACCGACGCGGAGCTGGATATGATCCGCGAGAAGTGCAGGGAGCTGGGCGTCAACGTGGCCATGAGCGAAGTGTGGGAAAAGGGCGGCGACGGTGGCCTGGAGCTGGCCGAGGAAGTGCTGCGCCTGTGCGAGCTGCCCCACCAGTTCCGGTTCAGCTATGAGCTGGACCAGCCCATCAAGGTCAAAATCAAGGAGATCGTTCAGAAGGTCTATGGCGGCGACGATGTGATCTACTCCAGCGACGCGGAAAAATCCATTGCCAAACTGGAAGAACTGGGCTATGGCGGCCTGCCCATCTGCGTGGCCAAGACCCAGTATTCCCTGACCGACGATCCCGCTAAGCTGGGCCGTCCCCAGGGCTTCACCGTCTCTGTCAGCAAGGTGAAGGTGTCTGCTGGCGCCGGTTTTATCGTGGTTCAGACCGGCGACATTATGACCATGCCCGGACTGCCCAAGGTGCCCGCCGCGGAGCGGATTGACATTGACGCAGACGGCGTAATCACGGGTCTGTTTTAATTTCATTTTTAAAAATCCCTGTAGTGCACGGCTGTGCGCTACAGGGATTTCTCTGCTCTGGGTCACAGAAACGGACACAGTTTCCCGGAAAACCACATAAAACATGAAGAGAGAATTAAATTTAGTTAAAACCCAACAGGAAGCCCTTGTCTTATCCCCCCAAAGCAGGTAAAATACAGACATCAAGGGTAAACAAAGTGTCATGGATAGGAGGTACTAGAATATGGCATTCAATTTTGATGATTTAAAAAAGAAAACGGAAGGCCTGGCCCAAAAAGGCGCCGACTGGGCGCAGCTGGGTGTGAACAAGGCGACTCAGGTGGCCAACATTGCCAAGCTGAAGGCGGCAAACCTGGGCGAGGAGGAGACCATCCGCAAAGCCTATACCGAACTGGGGAAACGCTATTACATGGCATACGGCGCCGCGCCCAGCGTGGAATTTGCCGACGTTATCCAGCAGATTGAGGAGGCCAAAGCCAACATCCTGGGCAACAATGCGAAAATCGCCGATCTGAAGGCGAAGGAGGATATGCCCAGCGAGGACATTGTCTTTGAGATGAATGTGGATGATCTGCCTACAGAGCCTGCGGCGGAGCCCCAGAAGGCTAAGCCGGAGCAGCCCGTCCCGGAGGCGGAAGAGGAAACCGTCGAAGAACTGAAATTTGACGACTGATACAGTATAAAAAACCTGTCTGCGAAAGCAGACAGGTTTTTTATACTTATATAGAAACGATTAAATGACACGGCGCACTGCCAGGATCTTCTTATAGTTGACGCTGCAGTAGGTGATGCCGTACTTTTTACCCAGTGCGCTGAGCAGCTTGCCGCCGCCAGCGTAGATGCCCACATGGCCGCTGTAGCAGACAATGTCGCCGACGCGCATGTCGGAGGTGCTGACTCCTCTGCCCACGCCGCGGTCAGCGGAGGAGCTGTGAGGCAGACTCTTGCCGAAGTGTGCGAACACGCTCTGGACAAAGCCGGAGCAGTCGCAGCCGTTGGTCAGGCTGGTGCCGCCCCATTTGTAGGGGTTGCCCACAAATCTCTGGGCATAGGCTAGAACAGCGGAACCGCTGCCGGAGCTGGAGCTACTACTGCTGTTGGAAGAAGAGCTGGATGTAGACTTCTTCGTAGAGCTGGAGCTGCTGCTGGAAGAGGCGCTGCTGGAGCTGGAAGAAGAGGAACTGGATTCTGTTTCGGTTTCCGTTTCCGTCCGGATGACCGTTGCGGGACCATTGCTCTTGCTGGTGTAGGAGGCATTAATATAACCCTTCTGAGTGCCGTAAATGACCTTGTACCAGCCGTCCTTCATGCCGGAGACGGCAACCACAGTGCCCTCGGGGATGCTGCAAAGCAACTGTGCGTCCATAGAGGACTTGGTGCGCAGCGCCAGAGAAGAGGCGGTGATCTTGGCGAAGTCGGGGTAAGCCTTGAAACCGGCGGACGTGGTGGAGGAGACGTAGTCACCGCACACATAGCCCGTCGTGCCGTCGTACTCGACCCTATACCAGCTGCCGATGGAGTCCTTGACGCTCAGCAGAGTGCCGTAGGGGACGATGTCCAGCTGCTTGTAGTCGGTGCCGGCGCCGGAGCGCAGCTTCAGAGAAGTGGAAGTCACCTGAATGTAACCGGTGGAAGTGGTTTCGCTGGTAGAAACATATTCCGCCTTGACATAGCCGTTCAGGCCGTTAAAGGTGACGCCATACCAGCCCTTTTTGCTGCTGCTGATCTGGAAGGTATCGCCCTGCTTCAGGTTGGTAACGATGGAGGAGTCGGTACCTCTGGAGGCGCGCAGGTGCAGGGTGTCCACCGTGACGGTGCCATAGCCCTTGCTCTTGTCGGTGGCCTCAGAGGCGACACAGCTGCCGTCCACATAGCCGATCTGCTGATCGTATTCTACCTGGTACCAGTCACCCAGAACGGCCAGGATGGAGACCTTGCTCTTTTCCGGGATCACTGCCAGCATGTCAGAGGAGCTGTCAGCAGCGGTGCGCAGGACTGCAGTGGAAGTGTTGATGGTGCCGGTGGAGATACTCTTCACCTTGATATACTTGCCAACCATGTAACCCTTGTGGGTACCCTTGGAATCCTTGTAGCGGACCTGATACCAGCCGTCGGCGTCCATGGAGCCGGACAAAGTGACGGTTCTGCCTGCGGGCACCTTGCAGACAACGTCTGCCTTGGTGCTCTTTGCTGACCGGATGTAGATGAAGTCCCGCTTGGTCTTGACCACGCCGGTGAGCTTGGAGGCGGTGTTATTGTCCGCATCTACGTACTCTTCCCGCATGTAGCCGTTGTAGGTCTTACCCAGGTTGTCGGTGTAGCTGACCTGATACCAGCCCTCCGAGTCTGCGTCGGCGACCACGTCAAGGACTTCGCCGATGGGCACCTTATAGACGATCTCAGCGTCAGTGCTCTTCTCAGCGCGGATGTTGACGATAGTGTTGGTCTTTTTTACTGCGGAAACAGTTGCTGCGGTAGTAGGCGTCGTTGTAACAGCGGTTTCTACGTACCGGCTCAGCATATAGCCGGAGTAAACAGTATTGTTCTTGTCGGTGTAACGCACCTGATACCAGCCAGTAGAGTCCTTGTCGGCCAGAACCTCAATGGATTTGCCTACGGGAACCTTGCAGAGGACGGAAGCGTCTTTGCTGTTGTCTGCCCGCATGTTGATAGCGGTGTATTTTTTTCCGCCGTCAATAACGGTGCCGGTGCCCAAGGCAACATCGGACGTGTCGGCCGCAGCCTTCTGGGTGTCCTCGGTGGTGTCAGCGGCCTGCTCAGTTTTGGCTGCGCTGGCCTTGGCGGTGTTCTTCTCCGTCTTTTTCTTTGCTGCCTTTTGGGTCTTTTTGGTCTTGGCGGAGTCAGAAGTCTTGATAAATTCAGCGGAGACGTAGCCGGTGTGGGAACCTTCATCGTCGGTATAGGTGATCTTCAGCCAGCCATCGTTCTCGCTGTCCAGAATGGAGACTTTGTCGCCCTTTGCCAGCATGCCCAGCGGGTCAGAAGAAGTGCTGGCGCTCCGGCGCAGCCGGACGCAGTCATCGGTAACGGTGCCGACGTCCGCGGCAAGGGCCATGGAACTTAGACTTGCAGTGAAAGAAGCAAGTAAAACAAGTGATGTGATTTTTTTAGTCAGTCGTCGCATTTAAAACCTCCGTGATTTCTAACTGTATCGGGGAAAAGGACGAACAGTTTTTAATTGTTTGCCAGAGCCCGGTCCAGCCAGACTGCACTCAGGTCCATCGCAGCGTACAGACTATTTTTTTCACTTTTCCGCACCACGCGATCTCTGGATTTCAAGTCAGGATCGGTGAGCTGCAACTGCACAGAAACTTTGGTGGCCAGGTTCAAGTCATCCAGCACGGCGGAGTCATGGATCTGCAGCATAATGATATATTTCTCAGCCATACTGCCGTAGTAGATGATATTATCCTTTCTGCGCAGGGGATGACCCTTATAAGTGAGCGGGATGCTTTTTACATCAGCCAATACGGAGCACCTCCTTCCGAATAGATTGTAACCAAATTGTAACACATTGTTGTCTGGATGTCAATCTTTTATCCGCAACCTTTTGGTGTAAACCGGATTAAGAGGGGAGAAAAGTAAACAAAAAACGCCCTCCCGATGGGAAAGACGTTGTAGAAAATGTCAAAAGCAACAAAAAAGTAACAATTTCCAATCGAAAAATGTCAAACATTTAGGTAATAGCGCACCAATTCCTGGAGCAGCTCGTCCCGGTCCAGTTTCCGGATCAGCGTGCGCGCATTATTGAAATTTGTAATATAAGTAGGGTCCTCGGAGAGGATGTACCCTACAATTTGATTGATGGGGTTATACCCCTTTTTCTGAAGGGAAGCGTACACTTCCGTGAGGATTTCGCGGGTTTCCCATTCATCGACATCCGAGATGTCAAAACGACGTGTGTAATCAGACATAAACAAACCTCCTGCGCAGGAAAAAAACAGGGGAAAATGTAACAAATACAACTAAACTAACTCAAATTATAACCGAAATGAAACAGCTTGTAAAGAGGGTAGCGGGAAAAACATTCCCGGCAGGAATGGGTCCCGCCGGGAATGGGCGCTGGAAAAGCGGAGGGGAAACGGGAGAAAGTCAGCGGAGCACGGCGCCCAGCTCTTCCTGCAGCAGGGCGAGGACGGCCTTCACGTCACTGTCAGCTTCTGCGTCGGTGAGGGTGTGGTCCTCGTGGCGGAGTTTTAGGGCGAAGGCCACGCTCTTTTTGTCCTCGGGAATGGGCTTGCCGGTGTAGATGTCGAAGAGCTGGATCTCCTGGATCAGCCCGTGGCCGCCACGGCGGATGCAGTCCTCCAGGTCGGAGACCGGGATGCCCCGGTCACAGACCACGGCGATGTCCCGTTCCACAGCGGGGAACTTGGGCAGGGGACGATAGCGGACGGCTGTGGGCCGGGCCCGCAGCAGGGCGTCGAAGTCGATTTCCGCTGCGAACATGGGCTGCTCCACGTCGTAGTTTTTGCACACCAGGGGGTGAATCTGGCCCATAACGCCCACTACGGTGCTGTCGATAGAGAGGACAGCGCAGCGCCCCGGGTGATAGGAGGGGTTGCGGCGGGCGGCAGTGTACTTGACGCCCTGGATGTGGAAGGAGTCAAAGATAGTCTCCACAGCACCCTTGAACTGGAAGAAGTCCAGATCGCCGCCGTAGCCGCCCAGGGAGATGAACTGCTTTTCGTCACACAGATCCTGACCCTCCAAGGGCAGATACACCTTTGCCACCTCGTACACCTTTGCGGAGGGGTTTCGATGGCTGTTGTTCCGTGCAAGGGTCTCCAGCAGGGAGGGCAGGGCAGTGGTGCGCATAATGGAGGTCTCCTCGCCCAGGGGGTTCAGAATGGCAATGCTGCGGCGGCGGGGGTCGTTCTCCGGCAGCCGGATCTTATTATAGTAGGCCGGGGCGATGAAGGAGTAGGTGAGGATCTCGTTGTACCCCAGACCGCGGCACACCTCGCCCACCTGACGCTCCGCCTTCTGGCGGTCGGTGAGGCCGCCCCGGGTGGTGTCGCCCCGCATGAGGGTGGTGGGCAGGTTGTTGTAGCCCACGAACCGGGCCACTTCTTCGGCCAGATCGGAGTAGTGGGACACGTCGCCCCGCCAGGAGGGCACCACCAGCATGTCGTCCTCCAGGAGGAGGAAGCCCAGGTCGGTGAGGATCTTCACCATTTCCTCCCGGCTCACGTCGGTGCCCAGGAGGGCATTGATCTTATCCGGTTCCAGCTGGACCATGGTGGGGGTGAAGTCCTTGGCCACCACGTCCAGGACGCCGTCCACCACTTCGCCGCACTCCAGCAGTTCCACCAGCTCGCAGGCCCGCTCCACGGCGGGGAGGGTGTTCATGGGGTCCAGACCCTTCTCATAGCGGCCGGAGGCCTCGGTGCGCATCCCCAGGGCCATGGCGGTCTTGCGGATGGAGACGCCGTTGAAGTTGGCGGACTCGAAGAAGACATCCGCGGTCTGTTCCGTGATCTCCGAGTTGGCGCCGCCCATGACGCCGGCCACGGCGACAGGCTTCTTCTCGTCGGCGATGACCAGCATGGATTCGCTCAGGGCACGGGCGGTGCCGTCCAGGGTCTCCACGGTCTCGCCGGGGCGGGCCAGACGGACGATCAGCTTGTTGCCCTCCACGCAGGAGAAGTCAAAGGAATGCATGGGCTGGCCGTATTCCAGCATGACATAGTTGGTAATGTCCACGATATTGTTGATGGGGCGGACGCCGGAGGCACGGAGCCGCTCCCGCATCCAGCGGGGGCTGGGACCGATCTTGACGTTTTTCACCAGACGGCCGGTGTACCGGGGGCACAGGTCGGCCTCCTTGATGATCACGTCGGCGTAGTCCATGATGACGTCCTTGCCGCTGCCCTTGACCACCGGCTCGTGGAGGGTCAGGGGCTTCTGGAAGGTCACCGCGGCCTCCCGGGCCAGACCGATAACGGACAGGCAGTCGGGCCGGTTGGGGGTGATCTCAAATTCCACCACGTGGTCGTCCAGACCCAGGACGGTGGGGATGTCATCGCCGGGATTGCAGTCCTCGTTGAGGATGAAGATGCCGTCGGTGATACAGTGGGGGAACTCCTTGGGCTGGGCATGGAGATCCTCCGGGGTGAGGATGACGCCGCTCTCGCTGTGGATGGGCACCAAATCGCCCTCGTGGATGTTCTGGCAGTCGGTGTTGACCTCCAGGGTCTCCGGACCGATGTCCACGACGCAGCGGAACATTTTATAGGCGATGGTGGAGATGGCGGTCACTCGGCCCGCCACCACCTTGCCGAAAATGGGGTGGCCCGGCTCGATGACCTCGGGGAAGGGAGAGGTTTCCCCCTTGAGCACGTGGTAGTCCCCCAGAATGGCGGCGGCCTTGATGGCGCCGTAGGGGAAGTCCCGCTCGTCTACGGCCAGCTCCGCCAGGGAGCACAGCATTCCATAGGAGGAGATCCCCCGGAGCTTACCCTTGGTGATCTTCACGCCGCCGGGGAGCAGGCTCTTGTGCTTGGCCACCGGGACCAGGTCGCCCACATGGACGTTCCAGGCGCCGGTGCAGATCTGAACGGCGGTCTCCTCGCCCACGTCCATCTGGGTGACCCACATGTGGTCGCTGTCCGGATGGCGCTCCATAGCCAGGATGCGGCCCACCACTACATTTTTAAACTGCGCGCCGTGATCCTCGTAGGTCTCCACCTTGGAGCCGGAGAGGGTCATTGCCTCAGAAAAATCTCTGTCGTTGACTGCGCTGACCGGTACGTCTACAAATTCTGTCAGCCATTTACGGGATAGATCCATACGTTACACACTCCTCTCTCAGAACTGTTCCAGGAACCGGACGTCGTTTTCGAAGCAGAGCTTCAGGTTGTTGAAGCCGAACCGGTTCATCGCCAGCCGCTCCAGGCCCATGCCGAAGGCCCAGCCGGAATAGACTTCGGTGTCGATGCCGCAGCCTTCCAGGACCCGGGGATGGATCATGCCGGCGCCCAGGATCTCAATCCAGCCCTCGCCCTTGCAGACGCTGCATCCCTTGCCCTTGCAGGCGAAGCACTGGACGTCCACCTCACAGGAGGGCTCGGTGAAGGGGAAGTGGTGGGGACGGAAACGGGTGACCGCTTCGGGGCCGTAGAGGCTCTTGACCACCTCGTTGAGGGTGCCTTTCAGGTCGGCCATGGTGACGCCCTTGTCTACCACCATGCCCTCCAGCTGGTGGAACATGGGGGAATGAGTGGCGTCGGCCTCGTCCTTCCGGTACACGCGGCCGGGGGCGATGATACGGATGGGGGGCTCCTGGCTCTCCATGACCCGGATCTGCATGGGGGAGGTCTGGGTGCGCAGGAGCAGAGAGGAGTCCTCTCTCAGGTAGAAGGTGTCCGACCACTCCCGGGCGGGGTGGCCTTCGTCGGTATTCAGCCGGGTGAAGTTGTACTCTGCCAGCTCCACCTCGGGGCCCTCGGCCACGGTGAAGCCCATGCCAAGGAAAATGTCCTTCATCTCGTCAATGACGGCGGTGATGGGGTGCTTGTGACCCAGGGGCGTTTTCGTCCCGGGAATGGACACGTCCAGGGTTTCCGCGGCCAGCTGTTCCTCCAGGGCCTTTTCCGCCAGGGTGGTGTTCTGGGCGGCGATGGCCTGGGTCAGAGTTTCCCGGACCTCGTTGGCGATCTGGCCGATCACCGGGCGTTCCTCCGCGGACAATTTCCCCATCTGCTTCAGAACGGCGGTCAGCTCGCCCTTCTTGCCCAGATATTTGACCCGGACGCCATCCAGGGCGGCGGTGTTCTCACTGCCGGCGATGGCGGCCAGGGCCTCTGACTTGATTTTCGCCAGTTGTTCTCTCATAAACGGTAAGCTCCTCTCAAGCGTAATCAATATAAATCATATGGTATCCGGCGCAAAACGGGGGACGCCCCCGGCAGGGGAGGGGGGAGGGGGCCAAAAAGCAAAAGAAAAGCCCCTCATCCCAATCAACAGGACGAAAGGACACCCTTCCGCGGTACCACCCGCATTTATGCGACCGAAACGCATACACTCTCATGAACCCGGTAACGGAGGTCAAAACCGGCCGCGTATTTCCCCGCGGCAGCTCCCGGGCGAACCAGACGCGGTATACCGTCCCCGCTCTCAGCCGGTGACAGGGACTCTCTTGGGCACGCCGGAACCGTCATCTTCCCATTCGCAGCAATTTAACAAGTAACTTATATCATAAATGCCTAAAAAGCGCAAGGGAAAATTGAAATTTCCACGGGAAGCTGGTAAAATAGAGCAATAGCACACAGTAGCGCGTCATAATCTCTGGAATTGGCGCGGCGAAAGGGGGAACTACCATGCGTACAGGCACAGCGGAACAGCTGCGCTGGCTGGATCAGACCACCATCAACGGAGACCTCAACACCGGCCTGCGCCTGATGGAGCGGGCGGCCAGCGGAATGACTGAGGCGGCCCTGGAATGCCTGGACCGGCCGGAGGGGGCCACGGCGGTGGCGTTCTGCGGGCCCGGAAACAACGGCGGCGACGGCGTGGCCTGCGCCCGGATGCTGAAGGAGGCCGGTGTGGAGGTGCGGGCATTCCTGGTGGGAGACCGGACCAAAATGACGCCGGACACCCGGGAAAACGAGGTGCGGCTGAATACCTGCGGCGTCCAGCTGGAGGCCTTCGATCCCAACAGTGAACAGCAGAAACGCTTTACAGAGGGGGCAGATCTCCTCATTGACGCCATCTTTGGCATCGGACTGCACAGGCCCCTGGAGGGTCCGGCAGCCCAGGCGGTGGAATGGCTCAATCAGGCCACAGGCACTGTTATTGCAGCGGATATTCCCTCTGGAATCGAGGCGAATACCGGCCGCAAGCTGGGCAGCGCGGTGTGCGCGGACGTTACAGTTACCTTTACCCTGGCCAAGCCGGGCCATATCATCGGGGCCGGCGGCCTCTGTACAGGAAAACTGCTTGTCAGGGGGATTGGGCTGGACCCGGCTTTGGTGGACTCCCTGGAGTACCCGGTGACCATGCTGGAGGAGGCTTGCGTGAGGGATTTGCTGCCGGTCCGCCCCAGGGACGGGCACAAGGGCGTGTTTGGCAAGGTGTTCATTCTGGGCGGGTGCCGGGACTACATCGGCGCCCCCATTATGGCCTCCCACACCGCCGTGCGCAGCGGCGCCGGCCTGGTATTTGTAGGGGTCCCTGAGGCCATCTACACTGTCACCGCCATCAAGTGTATGGAGGAGATGCCGGTGGCACTGCCGGAGCGGCAGGGGGCGTTGGCTGCGGAGGCAGCGGATCAGGTGCTGGAACGTCTGGAGGAGATGCAGGCGGCTTTGATTGGCCCCGGCCTTGGAAAAGCCCCCGGCGTCCAGCAGGCGGTCCGGACCATTCTGCGGGAGGCCCGCTGTCCCATTGTCCTGGATGCAGACGGCATAAACGCCATCGGAAATCATATAGATGTGTTGGACAGCCGTGACAGCCCCACCATTCTGACGCCCCACGACGGGGAGTTCCGGAACCTGACCGGCAGCTGGTCGGGAGAGGATCGCCTGAGCACTGCGCTGGCCTTTGCCAAAGCCCACCACTGTGTCCTGGTGATGAAGGGACACCGCACCATTGTGGCAGGCCCGGACGGACGGGCGTATCTGAACACCACCGGCAATGACGGCATGGCGAAGGGCGGCAGCGGCGATGTGCTGGGCGGCCTGATTGTCTCCCTGCTGGGCCAGGGGATGACGCCGTTGGAAGCGGCGGCGGCGGCCGTCTGGATTCACGGCCGGGCCGGGGATCAGATGGCCCAGCGGTATGGACGCCGCGGAATGTGCAGCACAGATGTGCTGACAGAGGGAATCCCCGCTGTGCTGAAAGGGCTGGAATAGACGTTGAGGGGGAATTCCATGGAGGTAAGACCAGGACAGGGATTGCTGACGCTGACGATGGCCGGAGCACTGCTGCTCACCGGCTGCTCCGGCGGTGAAAGCGCTGGGGACCGATTGCAGGCGGTGCAGGCGGCCTATGGCCGGCTGAAGCAGTTCTCCGCCCAGGCGGAGGTCACCGCCGACTATGGGGAGCGCGTGTACGGCTACAATGTGGCCATTGAGGGCAACCTGGACGCCGGCGCCATGACGGTGACGGAGCCGGAAAACATTGCTGGTACCGTGCTCACCTGGACGGACGGCGAGACCGAGTTGGAGTACGATGGCGCGGAGCTGGATACCGGCGCCCTGTCAGGGAGTGGTCTCTCTCCGGCGGACGCCATGCCCGCTGTGCTGAAGGCCTGCAAAAGCGGCGCGGCGGTGGACTGCTGCTCCGATACCCTGGACGAACAGGAGGTGCTCTACGCCACACTAGACCCGGGAAACCAGGATGGATGTCAGATTTTCTGCTGGTTCCAACCAGAGAGCTACGCACTGTCCCGGGCGGAGATCGCTCAGGACGGGCAGGTGGTAATTACCCTCAGCTTTACGGAATTCTCCTTCCAGACCACAGAGGAAACAGAGACAAAATAGCACATAAATTGCAAAAGATGATATAAAAGGAAGCGAAAAAGATGACAAGAGAGACAAAAAGAACCTGGGCGGAAATCCACCTGGACCGGCTGGCCCACAACTACCACGAACTGCGCAAGCGCGCGCCGGAGTGTAAATTTGTCGGACTGGTGAAGGCCAACGCCTACGGCCACGGGGCAGTGCCGGTGGCCAAGGAGCTGGAGAAACTGGGGGCAGATTACCTGGCAGTGGCCTGCCTGGATGAGGCGCTGGAGCTCCGGGAGGCTGGCGTAAGCACTCCCGTTATCATCCTGGGGTATACGCCGGTGGAGTACACCAAGGAGCTCATCGACCACCAGATTACCCAGACAGTCTATGATTTGGAACTGGCCAAAGGCTTTTCTGAGGCGGCTGTGGCCATGGGGAAACAGCTGCGCTGCCACCTGAAGGCCGATACCGGCATGAGTCGTCTGGGCGTTCTCTGTACCAGGGAGACCATGACCGCGGCGGCAGAGGAGCTGGAGGCCATGTACCGGCTGCCCGGCCTGGAGGTGGAAGGGCTGTTCCAGCACTTTGCCGATGCGGACACCTGTCCAGAGTACTCTCTGATGCAGATTGAGCGCTACCAGGCCATTCTCAAGGCGTTGGAGGATCGGGGCTGCACCTTCCGGCTGCGCCACTGCTGCGCTGGAGCCGCCACCTTGAATTATCCGCAGGCCCACTATGATATGATTCGCCCGGGAATTCCCCTCTATGGCTATGTGCCCGACCACGCCTGTGACGGGATGATCGATCTGCAGCCGGTGATGGAGGTCAAGAGCCGGATTGCGTCAGTGAAAAAGCTGCCTGCCGGTACCTGCATCTCCTATGGCCGTACTTATACTCTAGAGCGGGACAGCGTGGTGGCCGCCGTGCCCATCGGCTACGCAGATGGACTGAACCGGCTGCTCTCCAACAGCCAGGAATTTGTGCTGCAAGGACAGCGGGTCCGTCAGATTGGCCGCGTCTGTATGGATATGTGCATGATCGACGTCACCGACCTGCCCGGCGTAAAAATTGGCGACGTGGTGACGATCTTCGGGGCGGAGGGGCTGCTCCAGGAGAAGGCGGACACTGTAGGCACCATCACCTATGAGATGTTGTGCGCGGTGGCGCCTCGGGTACCTCGGATTTACGTAAAATAAGCTTGTCTATGTCCATATGAAGCGGTCCGGTTCTGCCGGGCCGCTTTTTTTCGGCGGAAGGGCCCGGTGGGGGAGGGGAGCGGTGACACCAGGTCGAATGCTGTCACATAGGATAGTGCGGGGCATGGCGGCAGAGAATCCGAAAGCGATGGTATAAATTTCTCTGACCGGTGGGAAAATAAACTTGACCTGCACCGGTATGCGCCGGCGGGGGTACTATAGAACCGCGGAGTGTGAAATTGTGGATACCAGTGTCAGACGAGGAGATATTTTTTATGCCGACCTGAGCCCAGTCGTGGGCAGCGAGCAGGGCGGAGTCCGGCCGGTCCTGATCATACAGAACGATATGGGCAACCGGCACAGCCCCACCGTGATCGCAGCGGCGATCACGTCACAGCTAAACAAAGCGAAGCTTCCCACCCATATTGAACTGCTGGACCCTCACTGCGGACTGACCAAAGATTCCGTAGTGCTGCTGGAGCAGATCCGAACCCTGGACAAAAAAAGATTACGGGAACGGATGGGGCGCCTGGATGAGGAGATGATGGAGCAGGTTGATACCGCCATCGCAGTCAGCTTCGGGCTGCGCTCCCGCGCAAAAGAGGTCTGAAAAACAGGAATGCCTTTTGGGCATTCCTGTTTCTTTTGTGCGGAAATCAGCGGTTTTTAGTGTTGTTATCGGTGGTAGTTGTATTGTCGGTTACTGCGTCAGCGGCACCCTTCACCGTGTCGGCAGCACCCTCTACTACGTCGTCCGCGGCGTCGGTGACATTGTCGGCGGCGCTTTTGACATCATCGGTCACCCGGTCAGTGGCGCTGTCGGCTGCGTCCGTGGTGTCGTTGGTAGTAGTGGTGGTGTCTTTCTTCGTGGTGGTGTTGTTGTCCTTGGCCGTGTTGTTGTCGTTGGTGCTGACAGAGCCGTCGGTGTCGGCGCTGTAGTCGCCTACATCACTGGCAGGAGTGTTGGTGGCTGTGTCGTTGTCGGTGGCAGTTTTGTTGCTGGTACAGCCAGCGACTGCCATGGACAGAACCAGCATAACAGCGATTAAAGTACTTCTCATCGTGATTCCTCCATTCGATATCCTGTCTGTGTTCAGACACACTCAGTATACTCACTTTTCGGCGAAATACCCTCGAAAATACTGGAATTTGCTGGCAATCACACGCCGAAGTATGGATGGTGAAGGATGCGAATAGGACTTGCTTTTTGGGGAAGAATATGATATAACTTTAAATAGGAATAGTTACTGTTTAGAGGTGAAATATGATTCAGCGTCGTTACTCACGTCAGCGGGAGCTGATTTATAACTGTCTGTTGGAGACCAAGGAGCATCCTACGGCGGAGATGGTGTATCAATGGCTGCTGCCGGACAATCCGAATCTGAGCCGGGGCACTGTGTACCGCAATTTGAAGCTCCTTGCGGAGGACGGACTGCTGATGCGAATGCACTTCCCGGTGGAGCGCTATGATGCCTGCACACGGCAGCACCCTCATTTCTGCTGCCGTGTCTGCGGCGCCGTATCCGATCTGGAGCTGAAATACGATCCGAGTCTGGATGAAGAGGCGGCCCAGTCCAGTGAGCAGGAAGTGGATTGGCACGATCTGGTGTTTTACGGCACCTGCAAAACCTGCCTTGCGCAGAGGCTGTCCTTAGCGTAAATGTAAAGTATACAAAAGAAAGAAGGTAAATTATTATGATGAAAACATATCAGTACCGTCCTCAGGGCGTGTGTTCCAATCTGATGGAGGTTAGCGTGGAGGATGGCGTCATCCGTGACGTGAAAATCGCCGGAGGGTGCAGCGGTAACTCCCAGGGGATCTCCGCTCTGGTCCGGGGCATGAAGGTTGAGGATGCCGTCTCCCGGATGGAGGGGATCAAATGCGGCATGAAGGCCACGTCCTGCCCGGACCAACTGGCCAAAGCCCTGAAGCAGGTGTTGTAATACGAGCGGAAATGATCGGTAATGAGCGGTGTGTCCCAAAGGACACACCGCTTTTTATGCAATAAAAAGAGCAGGGCGGATGCAGATGTGTTTTTAGAACGGAGACAGAAAATGAGCGGATGTGGGCTGGGGAATAGTGGAAAGGAAACGATGACACAAAACCTGCCTGGAAATTTAGAGGAGAAAACGATGTTCTTCTTGCGGGAAAACTGGAAATGATAGAGCAGCGTGATGAGGCGAAAACGGGAAACTTGCTGGGTATTCTGGCTGAATTGCGGAAGGATGGGGGCGGGAAGAGAGAAAATAGCGGGAAATGGCGCTGTCGGTGGGGGAGGGGAGAGGTGGGCAAAAAAGTTGACAGTGTAAAGCGAAATGGCGTTACAGATATGAAGCCGTATTGAACTGCTTGAGAAAGTGAACGGCAAAAATTTTGAAAATAGAGATTTTGTCGTGCTTTTCACGACAAATGGAAAAGTAGGTCTGCGCAAGGTGGAAGGATGGCCTGAGGGGAGGAAATAGAAAATAGAGACAAGTGAACGAAAAAGTGACAAGTGTTTTTGCTTTTCACGATAAAAATATGATATAAAAGATAATAAAATACAAAAAAGGGAGAAAATATATTTTATGGGAATGAAAAAAGAGGGGAGAGTGAAGGATGACATCGCCGTTTCCGTTGAACCCCTTACGAGGGCTGGGAAGGCAGCAGGGCACGGCGTTCTTTCCTGGGGTGCTGTGCAGATTCGAGTGTTTTCGTACTGCGGATAAAATGAAAGTGAGGACGGTCGTTCCGCCGCAACGAAGCATTCCCCTGGGGGAATGAGGATACGGAAGAGCTGATTGAAATACTGGGGAAATATAAGGTGAAGGCCACCTTCTTTCTGGTGGGCCAGTGGGTGGATAAGTACCCGGAATCGGTGAAAGCTCTGGCAGATGCGGGACATGAGATTGAGAATCATTCCGATACCCATCCCCACCTGACCCAATGCAGCAGCGAAGCAATCATCACGGAACTGGAGGGCTGCAACGAGAAGATTAAAAAGATCACTGGGAAGGAGCCAAAGCTCCATCGCTGCCCCTACGGTGATTACAATGATACAGTAATCCGCACCGTTCGCTCCATAGGCATGGAGCCAATCCAGTGGAATGTGGACAGCCTGGACTGGAAAGAGCTCTCCGCACCGGAGATTACCCAGCGGGTTTTGAGCAACATCACCGGCGGCAGTATTGTCCTCTTCCACAACGCGGCCCTGCATACGCCGGAGGCGCTGCCCGGGATTATTGAGGCACTGCAAAAGGATGGTTATACCCTCTGTTCGGTTTCGGAGCTGATTGTCCAGGGGGATTATACCATTGACAGCGCAGGCACACAGCACCCGGTCGGCGCAGAGGCGGGCAAGTGAGGAAACGGGCTTTTCGAACAAAATGACAGGGTTAAAATAGTGCAAAATTTCCGGAAAAAACCCCCTGCAAGAGGGTGACAAATGGGATGCTCTGTGGTATACTTGCCTCGAAGATTGCTAATGATAATGAATACCAATAAGGAGGAGCAGTACCAATGAAAGATACCTATATTTCTGATTCCGTGGTATATGTTGGCGTAGATGACAAGACCATCGATCTCTTTGAGAGCCAGTACGTGGTGCCCAACGGGGTATCCTATAACTCTTATGTGATTCTGGACGATAAGATTGCCATCATGGACACCGTGGACCCCCGGGCGACTGACGAGTGGCTGGGCAACGTGGAGAAGGCCCTGGCAGGCCGCAAGCCCGACTACCTGGTGATCCAGCACCTGGAGCCGGACCATGCAGGCAGCATCGAAGTCCTGGCCAACAAGTATCCGGAGATGCAGTTTGTCTCCAACCCCAAGCTCTTTGGTATGATGGGCCAGTTCTTTGAATTTGACTTCCAGAGCCGTCAGGTCGTGGTCAACGAAGGGGATACCCTGAGCCTGGGCAAGCACACTCTGGCCTTTGTCATGGCGCCTATGGTCCACTGGCCGGAGGTGATGGTCACCTATGAGGCAACGGAGAAGATCCTGTTCTCCGCCGACGGCTTTGGCAAGTTCGGCGCCCTGGACACCGAGGAGGACTGGGACTGTGAGGCCCGCCGCTACTTTATCAACATCGTAGGCAAGTACGGCGCCAACGTGATGGCTCTGCTGAAGAAGGCAGCCACCCTGGACATCGCCACCATCTGCCCCCTCCACGGCCCCATCCTGAAGGAGAATCTGGGCCACTATATTGGCAAATACCTGACCTGGGCCAGCTATGAGCCCGAGGACGAGGGTGTCACCATCGCCTACGGCTCTATCCACGGCAACACCGCCAAGGCGGCAAAGCTGCTGGGCAAGATGCTGGAGGAACGGGGACAGAAGGTCACCCTCTTCGATCTGGCCCGCTGCGACATGGCGGAGGCCATTGAGGACGCCTACCGCTATGACAAGCTGGTGGTGGCCTCCGTCACCTATGACGCCGGCGTGTTCCCGGCCATGGAGGACTTCCTGTACCACCTGCAGCTAAAGAACTATCAGAACCGCACCGTTGGCATTATGCAGAATGGCTCGTGGGGTCCTGTAGCCGGCAAGAAGATGAAGGAACGGATCGAGACCTTCAAGAACATCAAGATTGTCGAGCCCATGGTCACCATCCGCTCCACCCTGAAAGAGGGCAACCTGAAGGCCATGGAAGCTCTGGCCGACGCTCTGGTGGCGAAGTAAAACGCCCTATCGGAAACCACAAAAAGCGAAAAAGCCCCCTCCCGGCCGGGAGGGGGCTTTTTTATCTGTGCAGCTGCTGCACAGTCAAGTTGTACCAGTTGTCGTGGTTGTCGTGGCGCCGGAGAAGGCTTTCTGCGCGGCATCTTCCGCACTGGCGCCGCCGTCCTCGCTGTAGAGGTATTCCTTGATCAGGGAGCGGGTGGCGTCCCAGTCTTTGGGCACCAGGATGTCCATTCTGTTGATCGTCTCGTTGGTGTACATATGGTCGGCGGGGACACGGTAGCTGTTGATGCTCTCCAGGCCCATGGAGTAGGCGGAGAAGGCAATGCTGACGATCTGTGTGTTGTTCATATCGGTGGTCAGGTCGTCGGCTACGTTGGAGTAGATGTCCAGCAGTTTGGTCCAGTTTTCCTCCCGCACATGGGAGTAGATGGTCTGGATAACCTTGCGCTGGCGGTCAGTCCGCTCCCAGTCGCTGTTGCCCACATGGCGGATCCGAGCGTAGCACAAAGCTTCCTGACCGTTCAGGTGGTTCATGCCCGGGGTGAAGTTGCGGTCCAGCTTGACACCCATGTCCTCCACAAACTCGGCGCTGTTCATATACTCCGCTTCGGTTTCGTTGAGTTCCAGGTCCAGGCCACCGATGGTATCTACAATGTCCTTAAAGCCCTTGAAGTTGACCTCCACGTTATAGTCCACTGCGATGCCGAAATTGGTGGCGATGGTTTCATCCAGCAGCTCAAAGCCGCCGAAGGCGTAGGCTGCGTTGAGTTTGTTGTCACTGTAGCCGGGGATTTGCACGTACAGATCCCGCATCAGGGAGATCATGGTGAGCTGATTGGTGTTTTTGTTGACGCTTAAAAGGATCATGGAGTCCGAACGGGCCCGCTCTTCTGCCTTCCGGGTGTCCTGGCCCACCAGAAGCACGTTGACCACGCCGTCCACGCTGGTGGCAATATCAGCCTTGCCCCAGTCCACGGCCTCAATGGTGTCGGCGCCGCTGCCGTCCTGCTCAAAGTTCTCACTGGTGAAGAAGCTCTTGCCCAGCCGGCCGATCTTGCCCAGCTCCCACTGGCCGAAGGCATAGACCGCCACGCAGATGGCCAGCAGGATGGCCAGAACGGTCAGGAGGACCCGCAGCGCCCGGGAGCGCTTCCGCCTGCGGGGGCGCCGGCGCCTGCCGCCGGAAGAGGCGGGGCGGGACCCGTTCTGGGGGGGGCGGGGGCGGTCGCCCCCGCTGTGGGAGGACGGGCTGCCGGCGCTGCCTTGCTGCCGTCTGTTGCGTGAGTTGGAAGA
The DNA here is from genome assembly GCA_003150485.1 of Clostridiales bacterium. Taxonomy (GTDB): domain Bacteria; phylum Bacillota; class Clostridia; order Oscillospirales; family Oscillospiraceae; genus Onthomonas. The sequence goes on along the minus strand of QALX01000001.1, from coordinate 121,130 downwards.
CGAGTAGGGGGATTGGCCGGAGGCGCGCCGCCGTGCCTGATAGTTGGGGTCGTTGCCGTTCACTCGTTTGCCGCTCATAGCGATAACCTCATTTCTGTCTGTTAAGTCACAGGAGGGAGAGCTGCTGTCAGTCCAGCTCCTGTCGGACCAGCTTCAGGGAGGAAGCGATCACCTTGTCCATATCGTAGTACTTGTACTCGCCCAGGCGGCCGCCGAAAATGACCGAGGGGTCCTGGGCGGCCAGAGCGGCGTAGCGCCGGTAGAGCGCGTCATTTTCCCCATCGTTGACGGTGTAGTAGGGCTCCGCCCCAATGGTCCAGTCGGCGGGGTATTCCCGGGTGACGACGGTTTTGGGCTGGGTGCCGAACTCGAAGTGCTTGTGCTCAATGATGCGGGTGTAGGGGGTTTCCCGGTCAGTGTAGTTGACCACGGCATTGCCCTGGAAGTTTTCCTCCTCCAGAACCTGGGTCTCAAAGCGGAGACTGCGGAACTGGAGAGGGCCGAAGCGGTAGTCAAAGTACTGGTCGATGGGTCCGGTGTAGATCACCCGGTCCGCCAGGGGGCGCAGCTGCTCCCGATGGGCCAGATAGTCGCAGTTCAGGCGCAGATCGGTACCCTCCAGGAGCTGTTCAAAGATCGGGGTGTAGCCGCCCTCGGGGATGCCCTGAAAGCGGTCGTTGAAGTAGTTGTTGTCGTAGACGAAGCGAACCGGCAGGCGCTTGATGATAAAAGCGGGCAGCTCGGTACAGGGGCGGCCCCACTGTTTCTCGGTGTAGCCCTTCACCAGCTTTTCGTAGATGTCCCGGCCCACCAGGGAGATGGCCTGTTCCTCCAGGTTGGAGGGCTCGGCCGGGGCGTCGCCTCGCTGGGCGTCGATTCTGGCCCGGGCCTCCGCCGGAGTGGCGATGCCCCAGAGCTTGCTGAAGGTGTTCATGTTGAAGGGGAGATTGTAGATTTCCCCTTTGTAGTTGGCCACAGGGGCGTTGATGTAGTTGTTAAACAGGGCAAATTGATTCACGTAGTCCCAGATTTCCCGGTCAGAGGTGTGGAAAATGTGGGCGCCGTATTTGTGGACATGGATCTGCTCCATGGTCTCGGTATAGCAGTTGCCGCCGATGTGGGGACGCTTGTCTACCACCAGGCAGCGCTTGCCCCGTTGGCGGGCCTCATAGGCGAAAACCGCTCCGAAAAAACCGGCGCCAACCACAAGGTAATCATATTTCAAGTGTCATACCGCCTTTCAAAATCCGTGAGAATAGGGCTGCGTATAATTTACACAATAAATTATTTTATACGTTTCCGGGAAATTAGTCAATATAAACCTGTCAAAGACCGCCGGGAAGTGTAAAATTCCCGATAAAAATTATGAATTTATTTACAAATTCGTAACGGACATGTGGTATAGTAAGCGAGAAAACAGATGGCAGGAGGCAGGCGCTGTGAAGCACATGATCGGTATTGATTTGGGAACCACCAACAGCTGTGTCGCGGTATTGGAGGGGGGGAAACCCATCATTATCCCCAACGCGGAAGGGGGACGGACAACCCCGTCGGTGGTGGCGTTCACCAAAGACGGCGAGCGCCTGGTGGGCGAGCTGGCCAAGCGCCAGGCGGTGACCAACGCCGCCGGTACTATCTCCTCCATCAAGCGGGAGATGGGTACCGATTACCGGGTGGATATCGCCGGCCGGAAACGGACCCCCCAGGAGATCAGCGCTATGATCCTCCAGAAGCTCAAGGCGGACGCTGAGGCCTACCTTGGGGAGCCGGTGACCGACGCGGTGATCACTGTCCCGGCCTATTTCAACGACGCCCAGCGCCAGGCCACCAAGGACGCCGGCCGAATCGCCGGGCTGAACGTGTGCCGGATCATCAACGAGCCCACTTCGGCGGCCCTGGCCTACGGCCTGGACCACGGCACGGCCCAGAAGATCATGGTCTATGACCTGGGCGGTGGCACCTTCGATGTGTCCATCATTGAGATCGGCGACGGGGTCATTGAGGTGCTCTCCACCTGCGGGGACAACCACTTGGGTGGCGATGACTTTGACCTGCGTCTGGCCAACCACCTGGTGGGGGAGTTCCGGCAGCAGACCCGCATCAACCTGGCCAAGGATCCGGTGGCCATGCAGCGGGTCCGGGAGGCGGCGGAGAAAGCCAAGATCGAGCTGTCCGTTGCAGCCACCGCCAACGTGAACCTGCCCTTTATCGCCCAGACCCGGGGTGGTCCGGTGCACCTGGACCTGAATGTGACCCGGGCCACCTTTGAGCAGCTGACCCAGGATCTGGTGGAGCGCACCACCATTCCGGTGCGGACGGCCCTGAACGACGCCGGAATCAGCTCCAGCCAGCTGAGCAAGGTGCTGCTGGTGGGGGGGAGCACCCGTATCCCCGCCGTCCAGGAGCACATCCGCAGGCTCACAGGGATGCAGCCCTCCAAAGGGGTGAATCCCGACGAGTGCGTGGCCCTGGGGGCGGCGGTCCAGGGCGGGACCCTGGGCGGCGCGACGCTGACGGCTGCCGGCGGAAACGGGCTCCAGTCCGGCGGGAACGAGATCCTGCTGCTGGACGTGACCCCTCTGTCCCTGTCCATTGAGACGGTGGGCGGCGTGGCCACCCGGCTGATCAACCGTAACACCACCCTGCCGGTTCACTATTCCCAAATCTTCAGCACCGCGGCCAATTTCCAGACCACAGTGGAAATCCACGTGCTTCAGGGCGAGCGGCCCATGGCGCGGGACAACAAGAGCATCGGAAAATTCCGGCTCACCGGCATCAAACGGGCCCCCAGAGGGGTGCCCCAGATCGAGGTGACCTTTGACCTGGACGCCAACGGCATCCTGAAGGTCTCCGCCCGGGACCTGGGGACAGGGCGGGCCCAGGAAATCGTGATCTCCTCCAGCTCCAACCTGTCCGAGGCGGAGATCCAGCAGGCCATGGCGGACGCGGCGGAGTATGCCGCAGAGGACAAGGCCAAGAAGTCCTTTATGGAGCTGCGCAACGAGGTGGAAACCCTCATTGTCCAGTGTAAAAACGCCCTGACCGTCTGCGGAAAGGAGCTGGACAAGGGGGAGCGGAAGCAGGTTCAGAACGACCTGGCCTCCCTGGAGCGGACGTTCCACAGGGCGAAGCCGGAGAAGCGGAAACACGGCGACGAGGAGAATCTCAGCGCCGCCATGGAGCAGCTCCGGAGCAGCGCCGGGCCGCTGTTCAGCCGCTTTGCCCAGCGTGCGGAGGAGGAATCCCAGACGGACAGCTGAACAACAGACAGAAAAACCCGGCTTTGGCCGGGTTTTTCTGCCCGCAGATGAAAAAGAGCTTATCCTCTCCCATTTGAGAGGATAAGCTCCGAAAAAGGATGGCTAAGTAGACAATCAGCCCACTTTCTTTTCTACGAAAGCGGTCAGTTCGGCGATGGTGGCGACCTTTTCATCCAGTTCCAGCTCCACGTCCAGTTCTTCCTCCAGCTCCATGACCATTTCCACGGTCTCCAGAGAGTCGATGCCCAGGGATTCAAAGGTGGTCTCAGGGGTGAATTCCGAAGCGTCCCGGCCGGTGTGCTCTGCCAGCAGGTTGATAATCATTGCATAGATGTCCATAGTAAAACCTCCGTTGTTGAAACAGTGCTGTCTTTGAAATTATGTGCAAAACCGGAAACCGGCCTTACGTTTTGGATTAAGCGCCCTCTGGGGGGGTGCCGGTTTGCAGAAACGCTTTCAGGCGCTCCATGCACCGGAGCAGGGAAGACTGCTCCTCGTCGGTGTAGGCGTGGGAGAGCTGGAGAAAGCGCTGGCAGCGGCAGTAGCTGTGGTAGGCGCAGGCCAGCTTACCCTCGTGGGTCAGGGTAACCAGGACGGAGCGGCCGTCAGCTTGGCTGGGGACCTTGGCGACAAACCCCTTCTGGCGCAGCTTGTTCACCGCCACGCTGGCGGAGGGGCGGGCCACTTCCAGGAGAGCGGCCAGGTCGCTGATGGTGATCCCAGCCTCCGGGGCCTGGGCGATCCGCTCCAGAACGCAGAGTTCGCTGGCGCTGAGGGGCAGGCGTCGGTGGTCGGGGAAGGCCCGCTTTTCCGTTTGCAGGACGCTCTGGTAGAGCTCCTCAAAAAGGTGGTTGAATTGTGCCGCAAAGCCTGTCATGGTGTGCCTCCGGAAAGTGATTATATAAGCTAACTAAACGCTATGATACAAAATACGGCCTGGCTTGTCAAGGTAAAGCGGCGCAAAGCATCCCAAATTTCCGCCGCAGATCCCCGGAAAATCAGTGATCCTGACGGAGGAGGGGGAAAAACCCACTTGACAACAGCAGGGATACTGCTATAATAAGCTTAACAATTGAACAGCCTTATCAAGAGTGGTGGAGGGATCGGCCCGATGAAGCCCAGCAACCTGTGCATGTCTGATGCGTAAGGTGCTAATTCCGGCGGTGAAATATCGAAAGATGAGGAACAAGCTCATTTCGCGTTCCGCCTGCGGAGCGTGTTTTTTTCTTCTTTTTCCAGAGGCTGTTTCTCTTGCAAATTGACTTACCCTTTAGAGAAAGGACAAACAGCTATGAAAGAACATGTATTTACATCTGAATCCGTGACCGAGGGCCATCCTGATAAGATGTGCGACCAGATCTCCGACGCGGTGCTGGACTGCATTCTGGCTCAGGACCCCACGGCCCGCGTCGCCTGCGAAACCGCCACCACCACCGGTATGGTGCTGGTGATGGGCGAGATCACCACCACCGCCAAGGTGGATATCCCCACCATCGTCCGGAATACCGTGGACCGTATCGGCTACAACAACCCCGCCTACGGATTCGACGCCCAGAGCTGCGCCGTGCTGCCCGTCCTGGACAAGCAGTCCCCCGACATCGCCATGGGCGTCAACAACTCCTTCGAATACAAGGAGAGCGCCGTGGATGAGGCGGACCTGATCGGCGCCGGCGACCAGGGCATGATGTTCGGCTATGCCTGCGACGAGACCGACGAGCTGATGCCCGCCCCCATCGCCCTGGCCCACAACCTGACCCTGGCCATGTCCAAGCTGCGCAAGGACGGTACTCTGCCCTGGATGCGTCCCGACGGCAAGAGCCAGGTCACCGTGGCCTATGATGAAAATGGCAACGTCACCTGGTGCCCCACCATCGTCGTCTCCACCCAGCACGACCCGGATATCGACATCAAGGATCTGCGGGAGGCCATCGTGGAGGAGGTCATCCGGCCCAACCTGCCCAAGAAGCTGATCCGTCCGGAAACCCGGTTCTTTGTCAACCCCACCGGCCGGTTTGTCGTGGGCGGCCCGGTAGGCGACTCCGGCCTCACCGGTCGTAAGATCATCGTGGACACCTACGGCGGCGCGGCAGCCCACGGCGGCGGCGCCTTCTCTGGCAAGGACCCCACCAAGGTGGACCGCAGTGCGGCCTACATGGCCCGTCACGTGGCCAAGAATATCGTGGCGGCAGGTCTGGCGAAAAAGTGCCAGATTGAGCTGGCCTATGCTATCGGCGTGGCCCGTCCGGTCTCCGTCTTTGTAGACACCTACGGCACTGGTGTGATCGCTGATGAAAAGCTGGCGGCCATCGTCGATGAGGTCTTTGACCTGCGTCCCGCTTCCATCATCAGCTACCTGGATCTGCGCCGGCCCATCTATGAGCAGACCGCAGCCTATGGCCACTTCGGCCGTCCCGATCTGGATCTGCCCTGGGAGCAGCTGACCAAGGTGGAGACCCTGAAGCAGTACCTGTAAATGGGCGCTGTCCAGGCACTCTAAAAAGAAACGCAGAAAGCGGCAGACGCCAACCAGGTGTCTGCCGCTTTTTTGCGTTCTAACAACAAGATACTGAGTGAAAAGCCGGCGTGGAGGGGGATCCGCGCCGGCCACTGGGGAGGGGTAAGAAAGAAGAAATAAGATGAAAAATGAATACGAGCCGCCGTCGTTCCGAACATCGACGGCGTTCATCAGTTAGATTCCGTAGCAGTATACAAAAACTGTTGGACGCCCGATTCATTGTTAAAATAATAACAGACAACGGAGAAAAAAGCAAACGCTGAAAATCGCGGCATATGTTAAAATTTTCACGAAAAAAACGGGAAAATGCGCTCTGCGTCTTCAAATAGTTAAAAAATTAACGAAAAAAGAGAAAAATATATAGATTCCACAAAAAGAGAGGATTACAAAAAGGAGAGATAGTCAAAATAGATAAAAAAGGGTGAGAAACCCATTGGTTTCTCACCCACAGCAGAGGGCTATACGATTTTAATCTACCCAAACCTTTCCGATGTCGGTACGGAAATGCATGTCCTTCCAGGAGATCGGCTTTGCAGCGGCATAGGCATGCTCCACCGCCTGAGCCAGGGTGTCGCCGGAGGCGGTGACGCCCAGAACCCGACCGCCGTTGGTGAGGTATGCGCCGGTGGGGCCGAACTTAGTGCCGGCGTGGAAGACGGTGGCGTTCTCTACCCGGTCCAGACCGGAGATCTCGAACCCCTTTTCGTAGCTGAGGGGATAACCGCCGGAAGCCAGCACCAGACAGCAGGCCGCGCCCGGTTTCCATCGGATGACCAGGTCTGCCAGGGTGCCGTCCACACAGGCGTTGAAGATCTCAAACAGGTCGCTGTCCAGTTGGTACAGCACGGCCTGGGTCTCGGGGTCGCCAAACCGGGCGTTGTACTCCACCACCTTGGGGCCCTGGGGGGTCAGCATCAGGCCAAAGTAGATGACGCCCTTAAAGGGTCGGCCCTCCGCCTTCATGGCGGCCATGGTGGGGAGGAAGATCTCCTTCATGCACTGGTCTGCCAGTTCCGGGGTGTAATTGGGGGAGGGGGTGAAGGCGCCCATACCGCCGGTGTTGGGCCCCAGATTGCCGTCATAGGCCCGCTTGTGGTCCTGAGAGGAGGGCATGGGGGCGATGTGCTCCCCGTCGGCGAAGCAGAGCACAGTGACTTCCGGGCCGACCATACACTCCTCGATGACAACGGTCAGGCCGGAGGCGCCGAACTTGCCGCCCTCCATCATGTCCCGTACGGCCTGCTTGGCCTCCTCCACTGTCTCAGCCACGGTGACGCCCTTGCCCAGGGCCAGCCCGTCGGCCTTGACTACGATGGGGGCACCCTCTTGGTCGATATAGGCCAGGGCTTCGGCCTCATCGGTGAAGGTTTTGTATTTTGCAGTGGGGATGTGGTACTTTGCCATCAGCTCCTTGGAAAAGGCCTTGCTGGCCTCGATGATGGCGGCGTTTTTACGGGGGCCAAAGGTCTTCAGACCGGCGGCCTCCATGGCGTCTACCATGCCCAGGGCCAGGGGATCGTCAGGGGCCACCATGACAAAATCCATGGCGTTGTCCACTGCCCACTGGACCATGGCGTCCACATCGGTGGCGGTGATGGGGACACAGGTGGCGATGGAGCTGATCCCGGCGTTGCCCGGGGCGCAGAACAGTTCGGTCACCTTGGGGCTTTTCTTCAAAGCCCAGCAAATGGCGTGTTCACGGCCGCCGCCGCCAACAACTAACACTTTCATGTGTGATTCACCTCATTGATCAAAAATCTTGGGAAGGGCTGGGAAATCAGTGGTGGAACAGACGGATGCCGGTGAAGCACATCACAATACCGTGCTTATTGCAGGCCTCGATGACGTTGTCGTCCCGGATGGAACCGCCGGGCTCGGCGATATACTTGACGCCGGACTTGTGAGCGCGCTCCACGTTGTCGCCGAAGGGGAAGAAGGCGTCGGAACCCACGGACACGTCGGTCATCTTGGCGATCCACTCCTTCTTTTCGGCCTCAGTGAGCACCTCGGGCTTGACCTTGAAGGTTTCCTGCCACACGCCGTCAGCCAGCACATCCTCGTACTCGTCGGAGGTGTACACGTCAATGGCGTTGTCCCGGTTGGGGCGGCGGATACCGTCCACAAACTGGAGGCCCAGCACCTTGGGATGTTGGCGCATCCACCAGTTGTCGGCCTTGTTGCCGGCCAGGCGGGTGCAGTGGATCCGGCTCTGCTGGCCGGCGCCCACGCCGATGGTCTGGCCGTCCTTCACGTAGCAGACCGAGTTGGACTGGGTATACTTCAGGGTGATTAGGCTGACGATCAGGTCAATCTTGGCGCTCTCCGGTAGATCCTTGTTGTCGGAGACGATGTTCTGGAGCATCTCCTCGTCGATCTTCAGGAAGTTGTGGCCCTGTTCAAAGACCACGCCGAAGATTTCCCGGCGCTCGGGCATGGCGGGCACGTAGTCCGGGTCGATTTGCACGACATTGTAGTTGCCCTTCTTCTTGGTCTTCAGGATGGCCAGAGCCTCCTCGGTGTAGCCGGGGGCGATGATGCCATCGGAGACCTCGTCTTTCAGATAGGCGGCGGTGGCGGCGTCACACACGTCGGACAGAGCTGCCCAGTCGCCGTAGGAGCACAGACGATCCGCGCCGCGGGCCCGGATATAGGCGGCGGCGATGGGCGTGATCTCCGCCTTGGGGTCCACAAAGTAGATGGCCTTGTCGGTGTCGCTGAGGGGCAGGCCCACGGCGGCGCCGGCAGGGGAAACGTGCTTAAAAGAGGCGGCGGCGGGCAGGCCGGTGGCGGCCTTCAGCTCTTTGACCAGCTGCCAGGAGTTGAAAGCGTCCATAAAGTTGATATAGCCGGGCTTGCCGTTGAGGACCGTGACCGGCAGGTCGCCATCCAGCATATAGATGCGGCTGGGCTTCTGGTTGGGGTTACAGCCGTATTTCAGTTCCAGTTCCTTCATTGTTTCGTACCTCCTGAAAATTACACGTTGGCGTTTTTGATCACATCGTCGGTTTTGCCGGAGGCGATGTCAGTGTAGCGGACGAAGAGGGAAACCTTGTTGGCTTCGTTCAGGTTGGCCCACAGCAGGTCGGCAAATTCACCGGCAGTGGCGCAGTCAATGGTGATCACTTCCGGCTCCCCTTCAAAGGAGGGCAGGGGATCGCCGTCCCCACGGTAGGTGTGGATAAAGTGGCCGTAGCCCGCCACCGGCGCGTCGTATTCGAAGAAGTAACGGCAGCAGCAGGCGGGATCGCCGTTGAAGCTCTTGAGGATGGACAGGTTGTAGCTGCCGTCCGGCTTTACCACGCCGGAGATCCGGGGGGTGTAGTTGGGGGCGTCTGGCTCAAAGGTACGGGGCAGCAGGCCGTGACGGTAGCAGTGGCCCTCGTAGATGGCGTCCCGGACGGAGTCAGTCTGGTCGCCGTTGGTGACGATGGTCTTACCGTCGAAGCAGCGGACCGGGTGATAGATAATCAGGCTGGGGTCCTGCATCTTGGAGGCGTCATAGGCCTCGGTGCGGATGCCGTCCTCGGTGACGGAGAAGATGCGGTTGCGGCTGTTGACGCTGCGGCCCATGATAAAGTAGGCAATGACCGCCTTGGTATTATCTGCGCTGCGGCCCAGAATGATGCCGCGGCCGGGATAGGCGTTGCCGCGCAGTTCCTCTGCGATGTTCAAAATTTTCATAGCAAAAACCTCCGAAAATCACGCTGGAGAGATGTGTACAATGCGCCCTTCGACATGGAGCCGTCCTTGGCAGAACAGACCCACGGCCTGGGGCAGGATCTTCCACTCCGCCTGTTCCATGACCCGGCGCTGAAGCAGCTCCGGCGTGTCCCCCTCCTCAATGGGAATGGCACGCTGGAGGATGATGGGGCCGCCATCGCAGTCGGGGCTGACAAAGTGGACGGTGGCGCCGGTGACCTTGACCCCGTAGGCCAGGGCCGCCTCGTGGACGTGGAGCCCGTAAAAGCCCTCGCCGCAGAAAGAGGGGATCAGGGCCGGGTGGACGTTGATGATGGCGTTGGGATAGGCGTCAATGAGCTCAGGGGTCAGGATGTACATAAAACCGGCCAGGACGATCAGTCCGATGTCCAGCGCCTGGAGCTGACGGGTGAGAGCCAGGGTCAGCTCCTGATTGGTAGCGTAGTCCCGGCGGTTGATGACATAGCCGGGGATTCCCGCCTGTTTGGCCCGTTCCAAGGCAAAGGCGTCCGGGGAGGAGGAGATCACGGCGGCGATGGCGCCGCCCTGGATCTCGCCCCGGTTTTGGGCGTCGATGAGGGCCTGAAGATTGGTGCCGCCGCCGGAAACCAAAACCGCGATGCGCACCATTACAGCTGTACCTCTACCCCGGCGTCGCCGGCGGCCACGGAGCCGATGAGGTAGGCCTGTTCGCCGGCAGCCTGGAGGGCGGCGATGGCCTTGTCCGCGTCCGCGGCGGGGACGGCGATCATCATGCCGATGCCCATATTAAAGGTGTTGTACATGTCCCGGACGGGGATGTCACCGGTCTTTCGGATGATGTCAAAGATCCGGGGCAGGGGGAAGGTGGACACGTCGATCCGGGCGGTCAGGCCGGGCCGCATCATGCGGGGGACGTTCTCGTAGAAGCCGCCGCCGGTGATGTGGCTGATGGCGTGGACGTCGGCGCCGGAGGCGACGAGGGCCTGGATGGCGCGGACATAGATGCGGGTGGGGACCAGCAGGGCCTCGCCCAGGGTGCAGCCCAGTTCGTCGCTGTGCTGGTAGAAGGTCTCGCTGATGTTCAGGGTCTTGCGGACCAGGGAGTAGCCGTTGGAGTGGACGCCGGAGGAGGCCAGGCCGATGAGTACGTCGCCGGCAGCCAGCTTGGAGCCGTCGATGCGCTCCGGCTCGTCCACGATGCCCACGGTAAAGCCCGCCAGGTCGTATTCGTCGATGGGGTAGAAGCCGGGCATCTCCGCGGTCTCACCGCCGATGAGGGCGCAGCCGGACTGGCGGCAGCCGTCGGCGATGCCGGTGACGATCTGCTCGATCCGGCTGGGGATATTTTTGCCGCAGGCGATATAGTCCAGGAAGAACTGGGGCTTTGCGCCGCAGCAGATGATATCGTTGACGCACATGGCCACGCAGTCGATGCCCACCGTGTCATGCTTGTCCAGGAGGAAGGCAATTTTCAGCTTGGTGCCCACGCCGTCGGTGCCGGAGACCAGGATGGGACGGGTCATGCCGGTGAGGTTTGGGGCAAACTGGCCGCCAAAATCACCGATGCTGCCCAGGACGCCGTCGATATAGGTGGACTTGACCAGGGGCTTGATCCGGTCGACTACCTGGTAGCCGGCGGTCACGTCTACGCCGGCGGCGGCGTAAGAGTCAGATTTACTATTGGTATGCAAAAGAAAAACCTCCTCAGAAATCACATGGGTTGACGGTTCTCGTCGCTGTTGGAGTGGGGGAGGACGTAGTTGCCGGTAAAGCAGGCGTCACAGACGCCCACGTCGCCCGCCAGATGGCGCACATCCTCCAGGGAGAGGTATTGGAGGGAGTCGGCGCCGATGCGCTGACAGATCTCCTCCTGGGTCCGATTGTGGGCTGCCAGCTGTTCCGCGTTGGGGATGGCGGTGCCGTAGTCACAGGGGAAGAGGAAGGGAGGGGCGGTGACCTTCACATGGACCTCTTTGGCCCCGGCCTCCCGGAGGAGCTGGACAATCCGTGCGCTGGTGCCGCCCCGGACAATGGAGTCGTCCACCATGATGATCCGCTTTCCGCAGACCACCGAGTGGATGGCGTTGAGTTTGATGCGCAGGGACTCCTCCCGCTCCAGCTTCTGGGATTGGATAAAGGTACGCTGAATATAGCGGTTTTTCATCAGGCCCATGGCGTAGGGCAGACCGGATTCCCGGGCAAAGCCCATGGCGGCGGGGATACCCGAGTCGGGCACACCGATGACCACATCGGCCTCCACGGTGTTGCGCCGGGCCAGGGCTCGTCCGGCCTCTTCCCGGGCCTTGCCGATGGAGATGCCGTCGATGACGGAATCCTGCCGGGCGAAATAGACCAGCTCAAATACGCAGAAGGAACGCTTGGCCACCCGGATGCGGGAGTGGTAGCTGTGCAGGTCGCTGCCGGTAGCCACCAATACCTCGCCGGGCTCCACGTCCCGGAGGAAGGTACCGCCCAGGGCCTCAATGGCGCAGGACTCGGAGGCGAAGCAGTAGCAGCCGTCCACCTGCCCCACACAGAGGGGGCGGAACCCGTTGGGGTCCCGGGCGGCGATGAGCTCTTTGTCATTCATGACCACCAGGGAGAAGGCGCCGATCATGTAGTCCATAGCGTTGAGGATGGCGTCGGCCAGAGTGTTGGTGCGCAGGTGCTCCCGGACAACCAGGTAGGTGATCACTTCTGCGTCGTTGGTGGTCTGGAAGATGCCGCCCCGGTTCTCCATCTCCCGGCGCAGGGCCCGGCTGTTGACCAGCTTGCCGTTGTAGCACAGGGCCATGGAACCGGAGGCGTGGCGGACCACGATGGGCTGGGCGTTGGCCGGATTCACATCGCTGGCGTTGGTGGCGTGGCGGACGTGGCCGATGGCGCCGCAGGCACCGGAGAGCCGGTTGAGCTGCTCCGGGGTAAACACCTCGGGGACCAGTCCCTGGTTTTTGTGGAGCACCAGGCGTCCGTCGATGCAGGCGGCGATGCCGCAGGAGTCCTGCCCCCGGTGCTGGAGGGCGTACATGGCGTGGTAGGCGTCAAAGGCAGGGTCCCGGGGGCCCGCGCCGCCGAAGCGGTTGATGAGACCGAAGACCCCGCACTCCTCCTGGATGTGCCCGCCGGCCGGAACAATGGCTTGATTTCTGCTGCTCATTTGTCACCCATCAGACGGCGCATCACTTCCTGATATGCGTCCTCTACGCCGCCCATATCCCGGCGGAACCGGTCCTTGTCCAGCTTTTCATGGGTGGTCTCGTCCCACAAGCGGCAGGTGTCCGGGCTGATCTCGTCAGCCAGGACGATCTGGCCGTCGGCAGTTTTGCCGAACTCCAGTTTGAAGTCCACCAGGTCGATGCCCACGCTCTTGAGGAAGCCCTTGAGCAGGGTGTTGATTCGGAAGGCGTAGTCCTTGATCTGGTCGATCTCCGCCCAGGTGGCCAGCTTCAGGGCTGCCGCATGGTAGGCGTTGATAAGGGGGTCGCCCAGGTCGTCGTTTTTATAGGAAAATTCAATGGTCGGCTCGTCAAAGACGATCCCCTCCTCCACGCCGTAGCGCTTGGCGAAGGAACCGGCGGAGATGTTGCGGACAATGACCTCCAGGGGTACGATGGTCACCTTTTTTACGGCGGTCTCCCGCTCGGACAGCTCCTCGATCAGGTGGGTGGGGATGCCTTCGGCCTCCAGCTTGCGCATCATATGGTTGCTCATCCGGTTGTTGATGACGCCCTTGCCCACGATAGTGCCCTTCTTGATGCCGTTGAACGCGGTGGCGTCGTCCTTGTAGTCCACGATAACCACGTTGGGGTCTTCGGTGGCAAATACCTTTTTGGCCTTGCCTTCATAGAGCTGTTCCAGTTTCTTCATGTTCAGAATCCTCTCTTTCATGCTTGTGTCAGGACTGTTTTCAAACATCCGATTGGTCAAATTCAGTGCGCAGTGACTGCGGGCGGGCTCAGAACTCCTGCTGGAGCTTGGCGTCCTTTGCGGCCACGGTATCTGCCATCTCCTGCTTATAGGTGGCCAGGGCCTGCTGGAGGGCGGGGTCCGCCAGGGCCAGCATCTGGACGGCCAGGATGGCGGCGTTGGCGGCGCCGTTGACCGCCACGGTGGCCACGGGGGCGCCGCTGGGCATCTGGACCATGGACAGGAGGCTGTCCAGTCCCCCCATCATCGAGGTCTTGATGGGCACACCGATGACCGGCAGGGTGGTGTAAGCGGCCAGCACACCGCCCAGGTGGGCGGCTTTACCGGCGCCGGCGATGATGACGCCGAATCCATTGTCCGCGGCGGCGGAGGCGAATTGTTCTGCCAGGGCGGGGGTCCGGTGGGCGGAGATGATACGGACTTCATAGGGGATGCGGAACTGCTTGAGCTTTTCCACAGCCTCCATCATAACGCTCAGATCGCTGTCCGAGCCCATGATCACGGCAACTTTTTTCGACATAGCAACGTACCTCCTGAGATGGGGAAAAATGGGAAAAATAAAAAACAGGCAGATTCCTGCAATCTGCCTGTTAAAATGATAACGAAGTCCAGCGCTGCTTCAGGGCGTGACAATCCCGTCTTTTGCGGCTCAAAAACGCGCAGTAAAAACAACTCATGTCCATCCCTCCCAACGCAGCGTACTCATTATTTTAAAGGAAAAAAGGCGGCTTTTCAAGTAAATTCCCTTGAATTCGAAGCAAGTTTGTACGCCTGTACAATTTCCCGCGGAGAGGGCGAAAAAACCTTGGTTCAATCACCCATATTTTGCTCAAATCAGCCCGTTTACGTCCAGCAGCTCACAGGTTTCCCGATACCGGTTGGCCCAGGCGGCGGTGGCGCCGTATTTTTTGCGTCTGCCCCGGGCCCAGTGGTTCTGTTCCCCCAGGGCCTTTTCGCACTGCTTTAGGAACTCGGCCGAGGTTTCAGCGTTGTGCACCACGTCGGGAAAAATCGGAGTGGCGTAGCGCAGGTGCATGACTACCATGGGTTTGCCGGATAATAGATAGGCATAGATCCGGCTGGGAATCACGTCGTCCTCCGGGTCGGTGGCGTGAAGCAGGTCAAAGCACACGTCAAACCGGCTGATATAGTCGGGCAGCACGGCGCTGGGGCGGCTGCCCAGCAGATGGATGTTCTCCAGGGCCTTTACCTTGCGCAGAAACGGGTTGCGGGGATGACATTTGCCGATGAACACGAACTGCCAGTCCGGATGGGCTTGGGCGGCGGTGAGAACGGGGGTCAGATTCAAACGGGCGTCGATGGGGCCCAGATACCCCAACACCGGCCCCAGGATGGTCAGAGGTTTCAGGTCGGCGGGAAAGGGAAGCCGGGTCTGTCCCACCATGGAAAACAGGGGGAAGTCCACGCCCGGAGGGATGCAGGCGATGTTGTCGTTGCACAGGGAGAGCCGCTCTTCCAGTCCCGGGGAGGCGGCCAGGATCAGGTCAGCCCGGTAGGCCAGGTTGGACTCCCAGCTCACTGGAAGCTCCTGCCAGATCCGGTCGCAGTCGTAGACCAAGCCCCGGCAAGGCAGTTCCTCCATCAGGTTGGCTGCCATAGGGGTGCAGGCCCAGAGGAGAGGTTCCTCAAAGCTGTGGGCGTCCATACAGTGCTGGATGAAGTCCAGGGCCTTCCGGTAGGTGCGGGGCCGGGCCTCGGCCAGGTAGAGAGAGGCGGGGAGGGGGTAGACGGTGATATTGGGCAGTACCTGACGGCCTGCTGCGGCGTCGGCTCTGCGGGAGGACGCGGGCTGGAAAAACAGCACCTCCGCCTCCGGGATATGGGAAAGAAGCTCCTGAGAACGAGAAGGGGCGCTGCGCCAGGGAATATAGGAGATACAGACAATCTGTGCCAAGGCGATACCCTCCTCCTAATATAATTGAGTCCAGTTTATTCCAAATAGAAGGATTTTGCAAGGAAAAACGGACAAAATTCATAAAAATATAACATCTATCCCCTTGCGTTTGACAAGGAAATGTTGTAAAAGTGTTGTGGTGAACCGGTGCAATCGAGAATACACTGGAAGAAAGCCCAGCAGAGAAAGCGTTCGGTGCGCCGGAATGGAACGGAGGTATGCCTGTGGCAGCATTTTTTCATACCGTGGATCAATCTATCCTGCTCTGGCTCCAGGACGCCATCCGCTGTCCGGCTCTCAGCGCCCTGCTGGTACCGCTGACCATCGTGGGAGAGGGCGGCATCATTTGGATTTTGATTTCCGCCGTCATGCTCTTTTTCCCCAGGACCAGGAAGATCGGCTGGATGGCACTGGTGGCCATGCTGCTGTGCTACCTGCTCAATGATAAGCTGTTCAAGGTTCTGGTGGAACGGCCACGCCCCTTTTTCGCCATGGCCAATCTACAGACCTTAATCCCCATCCCACTGTCCTGGTCCTTTCCCTCTGGACACGCCTGTTCCTCCTTTGCGGCGGCTACCATCTACAGCCACGGCGGGGAAAAGCGGTGGTTGAAGGCAGTATTCTGGGCCCTGGCGGTGACCATGGCTTTCTCCCGTATGTATGTGGGCGTCCACTATCCCACCGACGTGCTGGCGGGTGCGCTGGTGGGCGTCGTTGGCAGCAGCCTGATCTGGCGGATGCTTCAGCGCCGCTACGACCTGATTGAGGCGCACATCACAGAGCACAGGCGAACCGCCTGAACAAAGATAGAAGCAACCGAGCGGCAAGAGCGCAGATGAGGACCTCATCTGCGCTCTTAACGAATGTTCGGGCAACCTGTTTTAGTTGCCGGAGAAGAATTTGTCGTGGATGACCTGGACGGCCCGGTCAGCGTCGCTCTCGTCCACCAGGACGGAGACCTTGATCTCACTGGTGGAGATCATGTTGATGTTGATGCCCGCATCGTACAGGGCCTCGAACATGGCGGCAGCCACGCCGGGGTTGCCGATCATGCCGGCACCCACGATGGAGACCTTGGCGATCTGATCGCTGACTTCAATAGACTGGAAGCCCAGAGCTTCTTTGTGCTCTTCCAGCAGGGTCCGGGCGGCGTCCACGTTTTTACGGGTCACGGTGAAGCTGATGTCTTTGCTCTCATCGCGGCCGATGGACTGGAGAATGATGTCCACGTTGATCTTTGCGTTGGCCAGCAGGGAGAACACTTTGAAGGCCACGCCGGGACGGTTTTCCAGAGCGACCAGAGCCAGGCGCGCTACATCCTTATCCTTTGCGACGCCGCTCACATGGGATTTTTCCATTTTTTTCACAACCTCCTTAACAATCGTACCGGGATGACCGGTGAAGCTGGAGAGCACCTCCAGGTTCACATGATATCGCTTTGCCATTTCCACACTGCGGTTGTGGAGCACCTTGGCGCCCAGAGTCGCCAGCTCCAGCATTTCGTCGTAGGTAATCGCGTCAATCTTCCGTGCGGAGGGAACTTTGTTGGGGTCGGCGGTAAAGACGCCGTCCACATCGGTGTAGATCTGACACTTATCTGCCCGCAGCACTGCGGCCAGGGCCACCGCTGAGGTGTCGCTGCCGCCACGGCCCAGGGTGGTGGTATCGTCCCACTTGTTGATGCCCTGGAAACCGGTAAAGATGACGATCCGGTGCTGAGCCAGCTCGTTGTGGATCCGGTCGGTTTCGATTTTTTTGATCCGGGCGTCGCCGTAGGTGGAGTTGGTCTTAAAGCCCACCTGCCACGCGTTCAGGGAGACCACGGGGTACCCCATGCTCTGAATCATCATGGCGCACAGGGCCACGCTCTGCTGCTCGCCGGTGGAGAGCAGCTGGTCCAGCTCCCGCTTGGAAGCGTTGGGATTGTATTCCCTGGCCATCGCCAGGAGCTTATCGGTGGTTTTGCCCTGGGCGGACAGGACGACTACCACGTCGTTGCCGGCCTTGTAGGTGTCGGTGATGATACCGGCTACGTGGCGCACACGGTCCACGTCGGCGACAGACGAGCCGCCAAATTTTTGTACAATGAGTGCCATTGCAGATGTAACCTCCAAATGTGATCTTCAGGCGGTTCCCCAGGGAGCCGCGTTGTTCCAGTCTATGTGGCGCGGGCGGCGGAGCGATTGTCCCGCTCATCCGGCTCAGTCCAGTACCCGGTAAAGCGCCTTCACATCCAGGCCCTTCAGCCGCTCTTTCACCTGGCCGGCGGTCAGGGATTCGTTGGTGATAAAGGCGGAGTCGCTGGCGTCGGCGTCGCCGCTGCTCAGGCGCCGGGCGCCCTCCAGGGAGAAGTCGCCGGTCACCCGCAGATACCAGCGGCTGGCCAGGTCGTCCTGAGCGTACACGGTGTCCGGGCCGCCGGGGCCCCAGGACAGATGCTTCTTGCCCTTGGACTTGACGATGTCCATGATATCGGCCACCACAGCGGAGGCGGTGGGCAGCTTGCCGGCGCCCCGGCCGTAGAACATCACCTCGCCGATGGAGTCGCCGGTGACCTGGATGGCGTTGAACACGTCCTCCACGTTGGCCAGGGGAGACTCCTCGCTGACCAGATGGGGAGCCACAAAGGCGCACACCTTGCCGTCGGATTCCCGGCGGATGCTGCGGCCCAGCAGTTTGATCTTGTAGCCGCCGCTGCGGGCGTAGGCCACGTCGGAGAGCGTGATGTGGGTGATGCCCTCGGTGGGAACCTGTTCCGGGTAGATGTGCCGTCCAAAGCCCAGGGAGGACAGGATGCAGATCTTCCGGCAGGCGTCGTGTCCCTCGATGTCGGCGGTGGGGTCGGCCTCGGCGTAGCCTTTTTCCTGGGCCTCCTGTAGCGCCGCGTCAAAAGACAGGCCGCCGCGGATCATCCGGGTCAGGATATAATTGGTGGTGCCATTGAGGATACCGACGATCTCGGACAGCTCGTTGGCTGCCAGGCAGCTGCTCATGGGGCGGAGGATGGGGATGCCGCCGCCGACGCTGGCCTCGAAGAGGAAGGAACAGCCTTTCTCCTGGGCGATCTGGAGCAGCTCACATCCGTAGGCTGCCACCAGCTCCTTGTTGGAGGTGACCACGTGCTTGCCGGCCAGCAGGGCCCGGCGGGCGTAGTCCAGGGCGACGGTGGTGCCGCCGATACACTCGGCCACAACGCGGACGTCGGGGTCCTGCTCGATGACGGAAAAATCCTGGACGATCTTGTCCGCAAAGGGGTCCCCGGGATAGGGACGCCGGGTGAGAATGTACTTCAGCCCCACGGTGTTTTCCGCGCGCTCGGAGATGTGGACGCCGTTTTTGTGGAGAATCTCCGCTACGCCGCTGCCGACGGTTCCGTAACCTAGAATTGCAACATTTACCATAATGACACCTCAATCTTTTAGCCAGCCAGAACTTCAAAAGCGATCACACCGTCCAGCCGCTCCGCACTGTGCACCAGATCCTCCAGGGGGAGGTTCAGATTTGAGGTCTCCGCCGACAGGGTTACCGCGGCCACGCCGCCGGTGGGGATGGATTGGTTGATGGTGAGAATATTGCCGCCGGAGGCGGCAAAGGCACTGAGAATGGAAGACAACACGCCGGGCTCATCCTTGAGCAGCACCTGGAAGGTGACGATGTGGCCGTTCAGCATGTCGTTGAAGGGGCGGATCGAGTCCTTATACTTATAAAAAGCACTGCGGCTGATGCCGACCATCTGTGTCGCTTCGTTCACAGTGTCGGCCTCCCGCAGTTCAAGCACCCGTTTTGCTTCCGCAACTTTGAGAAAAATTTCAGGAAGCGCCTTTGCTTCCACGATGAAGAATTTTGGAGTCTGGGACATGGTTGCCTGGCCTTCTCTTTCTGGGGATGTCCGCTGTATGCGGGCATTTGTTTTTGTTACAAAGAGATTTTACCACATCTTAGACAAAAAAGCAACCGCCAATTTGCCTGAAATTTGACGGGGTGGATGAGCCCGCTTTGTGGCCTTCAACACCTCGCAGAGCGGCTCCGGAAGCCTCCGCAAAGGGGGCTGTCCGGAGCCGCGGGAAGGGATTATTCCGTTTCTTCTGTTTCGGGGGTGTCGCCGCCGGTCTCGGTTTCATCCTTCGGCTTTTCATCCTGCTGCTCGTCATCCTTGGGGGAATCTTCCTCCGTCTGTTCCTCGTGATCCGTTGCTTCTTCGCCGGTTTCAGCGGTTTCTTCGTCGGTTTTCTCGGTGTCCGCCTTTTTGGGGGGCTCCTTTTTCTTCACGGGTTTTTTGCGGATAAAGGATACTTCACCGCTGATGCGGGCCTTGGCGGCTGCGCCGGTGCGGCTGTAATTCAGGATCATGTTGCCCTTGGAATCGTAGTAGTGGCGGTCGCAGTAGGTGGTGGGTTCGTCACCGACCACAAAGGTGCCGGTTTTGGCGCAGCCGGCGGCCCGGCAGGCTGCGGTGGCCAGTTTGCCGCTGGAGGAGCAGTAGCTGCACTGGACGGTCTGAAGGGTGCTTTGGAAACCGGTGTCTTCGGCCCCCTGGCTGACGCTGCTCATGACCTTCTGCCAGAGCACGCAGGCGGGATTTACGGCCGCGTTGATGGTTTCCTGACTGTCGTAGCCGGTCCAGACGGCGGCGGTGTAGTAGGGGGTGTAGCCCACGAACCAGCGGTCATAGTCGTCAGTGGTGGTGCCGGTTTTGCCGGCGGCAGTCATGCCGCTGAGCCGGGCAGAGGTGCCGGTGCCGCTGGTGACCACATTCTGGAGCATGCTGTTCATGTAGAAGGTGGTGCGCTCGCTGAGAATGGTCTTGCTGGAGGCCTGGCCGGTGATGGTGGCCTGTTTGTTGTCGTCAAATGCCACGTCGTAGTCCCCGTTGGAGAGGATCACTTTTCCGTTGCTGTCTGTGACTACGGTATAAAGGTAGGGGTGGGTGTAGACGCCGTTCCGGGGGAAGGCCGCATAGGCGGAGGCCATCTCCAGGGTAGAGATGCCCTTGGTCAGGCCGCCCAGGGCCAGGGGGGCGTAGTTCAGGTCGGATTTAACGGCGCCGGTGCTGGTTTCGTAGTTGGTGACCAGGGTGGAGATACCGAACTTCTCGGTGAGGTAGTTGTAGGAGTTCTGGAGCCCCAGGGTGTCCAGGACCTTGACCGCCACCGTGTTCAGGGATTCGGTGACGGCGTGGTCAACGTCGGTGAGGCCGGAGTAGTAGCCCTCGGAGTTGACCGGCCAGAGGGTGCCGTCGCTGTTCTCCATAAAGGGGGTGTCGTCCTCGGCGGAGGAGGGGAGAACCAGGTCCTCCTCAATGGCCGGGGCGTAGACGCCGATGGGCTTGATGGAGGATCCAGGAGGGCGCAGGGTGTCAGTGGCACAGTTCCAGATCCGGTTGCCCACCTTCTCCCCGGCGCCGCCGGCCAGGGCTACCACGGCGCCGGTGGCATTGTCCACCACCGTGATGCCGCTGCGCAGGGCCTGGCCCCGCCGGGAGGCGTACTGGGCGAAGTTGGCGCTGTCGGTGTACACGGCGTCCACCTGCTTTTGAACGTCGGGATTCAGGCAGGAGAAGATCTGGAGGCCGCCGGAGTAGATCAGGTTGGTAGCAGTAGTTTCGTCGTAGCCGTACTGGTCCTCCAGATCCGCGATGACCTGTTCAATAACCGCGTCGGTATACCAGCTGTAGTACTCGCTGTCCGAGCCGAGGGTTTCGCTGTTGCCGGTGTCCGAGCCGTAGACGCAGTTGAGCTTCTCGGCTTTGGCGCTGTCCCGCTGGGACTCGGAGATGTATCCCTGTTCGCACATCAGGTCCAGCACCAGGTTGCGGCGCTGAAGGTTGTTGTCCGGCTGGGAGTAGGGGTCATACTTGGAGGGGTTGTTGGTGATGGAGATCAGGGAGGCGCACTCGGCCAGGGTCAGCTCGCTGACCTGTTTGCCGAAGTACTTCTCCGTGGCGGTGGAGACGCCGTAGCAGCCGTGGCCCAGGTAGATGGCGTTGAGGTACCACTCGATGGTCTCCTCCTTGGTGTGATTCCGGTCAAACTCCAGGGCCTCAAAGATCTCCAGTACCTTCCGGCGCACGGTGGTCTCATCGTTGCCGGTGAGGTTTTTGATCAGCTGCTGGGTGATAGTGCTGCCGCCCTGAATACGCTGGCCGGTAAACATGTATTTTACTGCCGCGGCAGTCCGGCGCCAGTCCACACCCTTGTGGGTCCAGAAGCGCTTGTCCTCAATGGAGACGGTGGCGTCGATCAGGTTTTGGGGGATGTCCTCCAGAGAGACCCAGACCCGGTTTTCCGAGGCGTAGAGGGTCTGGGCGGCGGCGTAGCTGCCGGAGGAGTGGTCATAGTAGTAGATGGCGGAGCTGAGGTCGGTCTCGGACGTGACCATGTTGATGCTGGACTTTTCGACCTCGGGCATGATCACGTTCTGCACGTAGATGGCGCCGTAGCAGGCGAGGATGGCGCAGGTTGTGACGCAGATGAGCAGCAGTGTGCCCAGGATGACGCCCAGCCGTTGAAAGAACCTGCCCGCGGGGGTTTTGGCCGGGGCATGTTGCTTTTTCTGTTTCGTTTTTGCCAAAACGGAAACACCTCCTGATAAAAACGGGGCAAGAAGGGTGTTTGCCTTCAGGTGGATGGTTGGCCCGGTGAAAAAGGGTCTAAGATAGTTTATTATACCACAGGTGTCAAATGGGAGGACTGGGCGGCGGATTCTTTCTCATTTTCCGGCAGGATGGGGAAGAAAAGGAAACGGCTGGTTATAAAGCCGTTGTTTTCCGGGGAATACTGACAGGAGAAAGGAGAGTGCGCCATGAAAGTACGCAAACTGCGCAGCATAATTGCCGGCGCCGCCCTGAGTCTGGCGGTGCTGACCAGCGCTACCGCCGCCGCGTGGCAGACGCTGCCCTGGGCCAGGGCGGATGCCGGCGGGGCCGCCGCGGTGGAGGCCGGAGAGACGGCCACAGAATTTCTGCTGACCGACCGGAACGGGGAGGTGTGCGTCTACGCCGGGGAGACCCTGATCAGCAGCACCGGCATCCCCGTCCGCTCCCTGCCCCGGCAGGACCGGGAGGACCTGGAAAAGGGCATCCGCGCCCGGGGAGAGAGGGAACTTGCGGCGCTGCTGGAGGACTTTGGAGCCTGATGCAGCCATGAATTTCTCAGAAGCCCCTTGCAATTTGTTCTGCTTCAAGCTACAATATAGAAAAAAGCGGAGGGCGCGTCCCCTGCGCAAGACGTCGGAGGAACCCAGATGAGCAACGACTATGGCGGAACGTTTATTACGCTGACCGACGAAAACGGCGAAGAGATCGTCCTGGAGTACCTGGACACTGTGGAATATGAGGGCAAAATCTACATGGCGTTCTTCCCCACCATCGACGAGGAGACGGATCCCGAGGAGGCAGAGGAGAGCGAGGAGTACGGCCTGATTATCATGCGCGTGGAGCACGTAGACGGCGAGGACGAACTGGTCACCCTGGACAGTGAGGAGGAGGCCGAGGCGGTCTACAATCTGTTTATGGAATCGGCCTTTGAGGACGACGAGGACCTAGAGGGGGAATAAACGCCGCCTCTGGTGCATAGACTTTGTCCGTTGGAAGAAATAATGAAGAAAAAACACCCTGCGGGGTGCGTGATGATTCGTATTTAAACCCACAATTTTCTTTCGGGATGCCCACCTCGCTTGGTGGTTTGCAGGCCTCCCGGCCCTCGGGCTGGAAGTTGGAAGCAGTAAAGCTTGGCGGAGGCAACCCACCTGCCCTTTTGGTGCAGGTTTAAAAGGAATCACACGGCTACCGCGGGGCTTTTTTTACCTCCGCGGGCCAGGAGAGAATCGGACGGATTTGGCAGAACCAGGTAAAAATACCTGGTTTTTTCGTTTTTTCCTTGCAAGCACTTTCTATATCGGGTATAATGATGCAAACTGTAATTTCAGAGCATTGATTTATTTGCGGGACAGTATCCGCCCCGCCGCGCAATTCTATTTTGGAGGAATTCATTCCATGAGTGAAGAAAACAAGACCAACGCAATGGAAGAGAAGCCTGAATCTGTTCAGACGGAAGATAAAAAGGAGACGCTCCAGGCCAAGACCGGCAAAAAGGAGCGGAAAAAGGATAAGAAAAAGCGGGAAGACCAGGAGCTGAAGGGACTGTCCATGAAAGAGCGGAAAAAGGTCCTGGAAGCACGGAAGGAGAAGCGCCGCAGAAAATGGTACATCGCTATCGCCATTGTGGTGGCAGTTTTGATCGCGGGGCTGCTCTTCTTTGACTCCGGCGTCCTCCAGCGCCGCATGACCGCCCTGAAGGTGGGAGAGAAAACTTACTCGGCGGCGGAGTTGGATTACTATTACTATTCCAGCTACAACGGGGTCTCATCCTACGCCTCCTATTATGGACTGGACACCAGCAAGAGCCTGAAGGAGCAGGAGATCTACAGCGGTACCACCTGGTACGATTATTTCCGGGACAACGCCAAGAACACCCTGACCAACGTGGCCGTCCTGATCCAGGAGGCGGAGAAGGCGGGTTACAGCCTCAGCGAAGAGGGCCGGCAGACGGTGGAGGACAACCTCCAGGAGCTGAAGGATACCTGCAAGGAGAACGGCTACAGCGTGGCCTACTACCTCAACGCTACCTATGGCGAATACATGAACTATGCCACCTATGAAAAGGTGATTACAGACAACCAGCTGGCCCAGGAATACGAGACCAAGATGAAGGAGTCCTTTGAGCAGTCGGACAAGGACGTGGATGCCTACTACAAGGAACACTCGGCGGAGCTGGACACCTTTACGTATCAGGCCTACCTGGTGCCGGTGAGCACGGAGGCCGGAACCGACGCCGAGGGCAACACGGAAGAGCCCACGGAGGAGGAGACCAAGGCGGCCAAGGCCGAGGCGAAAAAGGGCGCAAAGGCCTTGGAGACGGCCCTGGCCGACGGGAACGAGGACAAGGTCGCGGAGTTGGTGGAAGCGTATGGCGCCACCGACTACAGCAACCAGGCCTACGATGGCTTCAGCAGCTATGATTTCAGCGACTGGCTCACGGACAAGGACCGGAAAGCCGGCGACGTGACGACGGTGAAGTACGAAACCGAGGATGCCGAGGAGGAGACCACCCTGAACGGATACTATGTGGTTCGCTTTGAAAAGCGCTACCTAGACAAGTACCGCAACGCCTCCTTCCGCAATATCCTGGTGACGGCAGAGGCTGAAAAGGACGAAGACGACAAGGCCAAGACCGATGAAGACGGCAATACCGTCTATGATTATGACGCGGCAAAGAAAACCGCCGAAGAGCTCCAGACCAAGTGGCAGGACAACGGCGGCGACGGGGATGCTTTTGGGGCCCTGGCCGAGGACAACTCCAAGGACAGCGCCTCCAGCGGAAACAGCGGTCTGTATGAGGATGTGGCCAAGACCGACGTGTCCGAGGCCCTGAAGCGCTGGCTCTTCGACAAAGAGCGCAAAGCAGGGGACCATGCCGTCCTGAAAGACGAGGACAACACCGGCTATCAGCTGGTCTACTTTGAAAAGTACAGCGAAAACTACCACTGGCAGGACGTCTGCATCAGCGCTCTCCAGGACGAGGCATACACCGAATGGTATGACGGTGTGGCCAAGGACTACAAGGACAGCACCACGTTTATGTACCGTTTTGTGTAAACGGAGCGGTGAACAAGAAAAGAGAGAAAAAAGAAACCCGGGCCGCCTTAGTGTGGTCCGGGTTTTCGCTGTCCGCAGGCTGCAGGGATCAGAGCAGGTCATTGGTCTGAAAGCTGTTGCCGCCGAAGTCGAAGGCATCCATGTTTTTGATCTGGAAGATGTCGAAGACCGCCTGTTCCAGATCTTCATTGTTGACTGGCACGTAGCCCTCCGCCTTCTGGGCGTCATCGCCCGCCAGGCGCAGGATAGCCACCTCGCCGGAGTCGTCCTCCGCCGGCATAAAGACGCCGTAGGCGACGCCTTCGTACTCAACCATGTCCAGCAGCTCGTACAGGACGGCAACTCCATCCTCTCCGGTCAGCTCCAGGGCCACGTAGTTGTCATCGGTGTCAAAGAGCATGGTTAATTCCCTCCTCTCTCTGGTTGCGGCGGAAGCCCAGGTAGCTCTCCAGAATCAGCGTTGCCGCTACCGCGTCGATCTGCTGCTTCCGTTTTTTGCCCCGCCGGCCGTTTTCGGACAAAATGCGGTGGGCGTCCACCGTGGTGAGCCGCTCATCCCACAGGTGGACAGACAGGCCGGTCTCCGCCTCCAGCCGGGCTGCCAGGGCCTCGCTTTTTATCACCCGTTCACCCTTGGTGTCATTCATGTTCTTGGGGTAGCCCAGAACCAGCTCCTCTACGCCCCGCTGGGCGATGATTGCCTTGAGCTGTTCCACCACTACGTCCTGGCTCCGGCTGTTGATGGTGGTGGTCCAACCGGCCAGCATACCGGTGGGGTCAGAGATGGCGACGCCGGTGTGGGCGTCGCCGTAGTCCACGGCCATGATCCGCATAGGCATTCCTCATTTCTTCTGTAAAAGTCAGATTTTATCTATTGTAGCATCCCAAAGCCGGGTCTGTCCAGCTTTGGCGGGATGCCGCCGGGATTTTTCCCAGCTACTTTCTTTTTTCGCTGAACTATGCCATAATAATGGACAGATAACTCCCAGGGAGGGCGGCTTATGAACAGAGCGCGGCGGATTGCGGCGGGCAATTTCATCATACTCAGCGAAGCACTGCTCAGCTGTCCTTCAGCGGCGGCGGTGAATGGGGCGGCCTATGAGGAATACCCCGTCCGGGTGATCGTCGGGGTTGTGGCACTGGTACTGGCGTTGGTGCTGACCCTGTTCACGGTGCTGGGGCGTTGGATCAGGCAGGCCAACAAAAAACGCAGCTACGGCAGTCAGATGCAGTACGGAACCCACACCGCCTCCCACAAGACGGTGAAGAAGGGAAGGCGGCGGTACGGAAAGCCGGAGCTGGCCATGTTTTTCCCCAGCTACCGGGGGCGAAGGAGCAAAGCGGCCCGGGCAAAGGTGCCTGCGCCGGCTGCGGCCAGCCGTCACAGGAAGATCAAAGGGCGGCGCTCCCGCTACGGCGGCCGCATGACTGTGGCGCCAAACCGGGGCTATACCGGCGGGAAATCCAGAGCAGGCGCTGCGGTGTTTTTCTTTGTACCGCCAGACAGCCACCGGAAAAAACAGGGCGGAGACAGGCGGTACGGAAAATTTGCCCTGCCGGCGCTCTTTTCCGCATACCGGGGCGGCGGCTCGGTGGCGGGTCCCGCCCGGTTTGAGAGCACCCTGCCGCTGTCCCATCGGGGCAAGACAAAGTCGAAGAAGCATTATGGCGGCAAGCTGCTGGCTAAGCCCATGAAAAACTACCGGGGCGGCGGTTCTGTGGCTGGCGCCGCCCGGTTTGAGAGTACGCTGCCGCTGTCCCATCGGGGCAGGACAAAGTCGAAAAAGTATTATGGCGGCAAGCTGCTGGCTAAGCCCATGAGAAATTACCGGGGCGGCGGTTCTGTGGCTGGCGCCGCCCGGTTTGAGAGTACGCTGCCGCTGTCCCACCGGGGCAGGCCGAAGTCGAAGCGGTATTACGGCGGCAAACTGCTGGCCCGCCCCATCCAGGGGTATCACGGCGGCGGTTCGGTGGCAGGCCCCGCCCAGATCGGGACGGCGGTGCCTGTGCCCCACCGGGGAAAAGCTAAGGCGGCCAAGTATTACGGCGGGAAGTTCTTTGCAGGTCCTGTCCAGGGATACAAGGGGGGCGGCTCGGTGGCGGGTCCCGCCCAGATCGGGACGGCGGTGCCTGTGCCCCACCGGGGAAAAGCTAAGGCGGCCAAGTATTACGGCGGGAAGTTCTTTGCAGGTCCTGTCCAGGGATACAAGGGGGGCGGCTCGGTGGCAGGTCCCGCCCGGATTCAGGCCGCTGCTCCCCGGGTTCATCACGGCAACAGGGCGGAGAAGCGGATGTATGGCGGCCCGCTGGCCGTGGAGCCGACGCCCGCCTACAAGGGAGAGCGGAGAGAGGTGCCGGGCAGTGCGCCGGTGTTGCCCATTCGGGTGAACCGCCGGAAATCGGACCCCAAGCGGTACGGTGGAAAGATTCGGTTTGCGCCGCCGGTCAACTATACCGGCGGCCGGGCGGTCGGCGGCGCGCAGCCCATTGTGCCCTGGCCGGACAGCTATCAGAAACAGGGAAAGGTGACACCGGGGCAGAACCCGGTTGTGCCGGTTCCGTCCCTCAGCTATAAGGGGGGCAACCGCGGGGGAACCAAGGAGCCCCCGGCCCCCAAGAACCCCAGTAATCACCGCAAAATGGTGGGAAAGCCGGAACAGTACGGTATCAAACAGTACCCTGGCAATCCGCCCAGCTACACCGGAAAATAAGCAAGAACCAGCTGCCATGTTCCGTGGCAGCTGGTTTTCTGCGGCGCTGGAGTAGGATGTAAAAAGTGGCTTTTCAGCGCCAGACGAATATGCTATAGTGTGACACAATCAGTGTTTTGAGAGGAGGGATTTAATGAAGCAGTTGAGTGTAACGAGGATTGCATTCCTGTTTTCCGGCTGCTTTCTGGGGGCGGGCTTTGTCTCGGGCCAGGAGCTGTGGCAGTTTTTCGGCTGCTTTGGCCGGGGCGGTTTCTGGGGTCTGGCGATTTCCGCTGTGCTCTTCGCCCTGTGCGGGATTTTACTGATCCGGCTGGCCCAGATCTCTGGTGTGAAAGAGATGGATGAGACAGTGATTCGCTGGAACATCCCCTGGCTGCGCCGGCTGATGGCCGCTTTGCAGTGCCTGTTCCTGTTTGGGATTGTGGCGATTATGATCGCCGGCGGCGGGGCGCTGATCCATCAGCTCTGGCCGGTGGCACCCGTCTGGTGCGCCAGCCTGGCCATGAGTGGGCTGGTGGCGGTGGTGGCCCTGCGGGGGCTGAACGGAGTGGCCGCAGCGTTTTCCATCTGTGTGCCGGTGATTATCGTGGCTACCATCGGGTTTTGCGTTGCCGCCATTCTGGTTTTTGGCCCGGAACCGCTCTCCGCTATGTCGGAAACAGGCAGCGGCAACCCCATGCTGCCCACCTGGCCTCTGGCGGCGGTGGCCTATGTGGCCTACAATACCTTCGGGTCTATCGGGATTCTAACCCCCTTTGGCGACCTGATTTCCAGCCGGAAAAAGGTGTATCAGGGGGTTTTGCTGGGCACCGGCCTGCTGGTCCTCATTGCAGTCAGCGTGCTGCTCTCCCTGTTCCTGCACCTGCCCTCCGTCCAGGCGGAGATGCCCATGCTGGACCTGGCCTGCCGGATCAACCGGAACCTGGGGTATCTCTACGGCCTACTGCTTCTGGCGGGGATTTATGGCACGGCCCTGTCCAGCAGCGTGGCCATCAGTACGTATTTCCAGCTCCGTTATGAACAGGTCCGCCGCCATGAGCGGCCTTTTCTGGCGGCTATGGTCGGAGCGGCCTTCTTCGCCAGTCTGGCCGGGTTTGGCGATCTGATCAGCACGGTCTATCCGGTGTTCGGCTATCTGGGCGCCCTGTCTCTGGCGCTGGTGTTCTGGAACTGGCGGTACTACCGGCGGCGGGAGCGGCAGAGCGGAGAAAAATCCCTTGACGAAGGGGCGCGGACGTGATAAAATAACTCTACCTGTGAGAATGCGGGGGTCCGCGGTGCGCTTTGCAAGCGTGTCGGGTCCGCGTTCGGAGTGGCGGAGCGAAGGTTCCGTCCCTGGATCAGGGAGGCAGAACCCACTGCCGAACGATGGAACACCAAGAGGGGTCCGGTCCCTGTGTCCGGGCTGTTTTTGCGCTGGAAGTTCGGCAGCATCCCTGTTTCGGGGCATCTGCCGGAAGTCCGGCTTTTTTGCTGCTGAAACAGATTACCAAAACTTAAGGAGGTGCCGAAGAATGGCTAAGGCAAAAGCAGGTGCTCGCATCAAAATTACCCTGAGATGCAACGAGTGCAAGCAGAGAAACTACAACACCATGAAGAACAAGAAAAACTCTCCTGACCGTCTGAAGATGAGCAAGTACTGCCCGTTCTGCAAGAAGCATACGGAACACACCGAAACCAAGTGATCCCAGTGTACGATACGTTTGAGAAGGGTGTGTTTTAATGGCGAAAAATGCAAAAGGCTCCCAGGAAAAAGAACACGACAAGAAACCAAACTTCCTGGTTCGCACCTGGAAGCGGTTCTCCAGCTGGTGCCACGATATGAAGGTAGAGCTGAAGAAGGTTGTGTGGCCGAAGCGGAAAGAGCTGGTGAAGGCGTGCCTGGTGGTTGCGGCGTGTATCCTGATTGTAGGTGCGTTTATCTGGATCTTTGACGGCATCGCCGCCGCCGTGATCAAGGCGCTGATCAATCTGTTCAAGGGTTAAGGTGAGGATATGTCTGATACTGCAAAGTGGTATGTGCTTCACACCTACTCCGGCTACGAGAACACCGTGGCCAGCGCCATCATCAAGCACGTGGACAACCGTAACCTGCACCATCTGATCAACGAGGTGACGATCCCGATGGAGACGGTCACTGAGCTGACCGACAACGGGCCCAAGACCTACGAGCGGAAAACCTTCCCCGGCTATGTGCTGGTGAAGATGATCTTGACCGACGAGACCTGGCACATCCTCCGGAACATCCGCGGGGTGACGGGGTTTGTGGGCTCCGGCAACGACGCCATTCCTCTGAGCGATGCGGAAATCGCGGCCCTGGGGGTGGAGCGCACCGAGGTCACCTCCGGCTACCAGCCCGGCGACCGGATCAAAATCACCGACGGCCCCTTCAGCAACTTCTACGGTATCGTGGAAGAGGTGGACATGGCCAAGGAGCGGATTCGCGTGGTGGCGTCCATGTTCAACCGGGAGACACCGGTGGAGCTGGGCCTGGACCAGGTGGAGCCCGCTTCCGAGGAAGAATAAAACTCATTTTCATGTGAATTGTTACGTTTGAATTATAATAAGGAGGTGCTCTTCGTGGCACAGAAACCCAAAAAGAAAGTTACCGGCTTTGTCAAGCTGCAGATCCCCGCAGGTAAGGCGACTCCCGCCCCCCCTGTCGGTCCCGCTCTGGGCCAGCACGGCATCAATATCGCCGGTTTTACCAAGGAATTTAATGAGCGCACCAAGAAGGACGCCGGTCTGATTATCCCCGTGGAAATCACCGTCTACGCCGACCGCTCCTTCACCTTCGTCTGCAAGACTCCCCCCGCGGCAGTCCTGATCAAGAAGGCCTGCAACATCGAGTCCGGCTCCGGTGAGCCCAACCGGACCAAGGTTGCCACCATCAGCAAGGCCGATGTCCAGAAGATCGCGGAACTGAAGAAGCCTGACCTGAACGCCGCTTCCCTGGAAGCTGCCATGTCCATGATCGCCGGCACCGCCCGCTCCATGGGCGTCATCGTCGGTGAATAAGGAGGTAGTTGACAATGAAGAAAGGTAAGAAATATCAGGACAGCGCCAAGCTGATCGAGCAGGCCAACCTGTATGATCCCAACGAGGCCCTGGAGCTGGTCACCAAGACCGCCAAGGCAAAGTTTGACGAAACCGTAGAGATGCATATGAAGCTGGGCGTGGACGGCCGTCACGCTGACCAGCAGGTCCGCGGCGCCATCGTGCTGCCCAACGGCACCGGCAAGAGCGTTCGCGTTCTGGTCTTCGCCAAGGGCGATCAGGCTGAGGCCGCCAAGGCCGCCGGCGCCGACTATGTGGGCGAGATGGATCTGGTGGAAAAGATCCAGAAGGAAAACTGGTTTGAGTTCGATGTGGTCATCGCCACCCCCGACATGATGAAGTTCGTGGGCCGTCTGGGTAAGACCCTGGGCCCCAAGGGCCTGATGCCCTCCCCCAAGTCCGGTACCGTCACCCCCGACGCAGGCAAGGCCGTTGCCGAGGCCAAGGCTGGTAAGGTGGAATACCGCCTGGACAAGACCAACATCATCCACTGCCCCGTGGGCAAGGTGTCCTTCGGCGCCGAAAAGCTGGAGGAGAACTTCAACGCGCTGGTGGGCGCCATCATCAAGGCAAAGCCCGCCGCTGCAAAGGGTCAGTATATCAAGACCTGCACCGTGGCTTCCACCATGGGCCCCGGCGTCCGTGTGAACCCGGCCAAGCTGGGCAACTAATTGTTGTTGAAGTAAGGAATTGTGGGACAACGGGTTGACAAATCCGTTGTCCCGCGATATAATATTCATTGCGTTCAAAGACAGCAGGTACGAAAGTGTAATGGCGTCAGCCGCCTGCCGAGAGTGCATATTTAAAATCGTAACATGGTTTGAATGTGCTGTCCTCCTGTCTTTTGACGCGGAGGATTTTCTTTTTGTGAGGTGAAATCAATATGCCTAACGCGAAGGTTTTGGAATCGAAGAAAGCCGTCGTCGCCGCTCTGGCGGAACAGCTGAAAAACGCGCAGTCCGGCGTACTGGTGGACTACAGTGGTATCACCGTTGCGGAGGATACAGAGCTGCGCGCAGAACTGCGTAACGGCCAGGTCCAGTACGGCGTTGTGAAGAACAACATGCTCCGCCGGGCGCTGGACGAAGTCGGCCTGAAGGAGCTGGATTCTGTCCTGGAAGGCACCACTTCTCTGGCCACTGGCGCGGAGGATCCCATCGCTCCCATCAGAATTATCTCTGACTACGTGAAGAAGATGGGTAAGGAAAAGTTCCATGTGAAGGCTGCCTTTATGGAGGGTAAGGTGCTCGGCGAGGCGGAGATCGCTCAGCTGGCAACCCTGTCTTCCAAGAAGGACCTGCAGGCCCAGGCTATGGGCACCCTGCTGGCCCCCATCGTCAGCCTGGCTGCCGTTCTGGCTGCCATCGTGGAGTCCAAGGGCGGCGCCCCTGCCGAGGAGGCTCCCGCAGCCGAATAACCCCATTCGGTCCTGTTTTCCGGGCGCTGAGCCGCCCGGCCCAAGTATGAAATGATCTACATTTTAGGAGGTTACTATCATGGCAAGCGAAAAGATTACTGCTCTGATTGAAGAAGTAAAGAACCTGTCCGTCCTGGAGCTGTCCGAACTGGTCAAGGCTCTGGAAGAAGAATTCGGCGTGTCCGCAGCCGCTATGGCAGCTCCCGCAGCAGGTGCTGGCGCAGCAGCAGAGGCAGCTGAAGAAAAGACCGAGTTCGATGTCGTTCTGGAAGGCTTCGACGCCGCAGCAAAGATCAAGGTCATCAAGATTGTCCGCGAAGTCACTGGTCTGGGCCTGGCTGACGCCAAGGCAGCCGTGGAAGGCGCTCCCACCACTCTGAAGGAAGCAGTCTCCAAGGAAGACGGCGAAGAGATCAAGGCCAAGATCGAAGGTGTCGGCGGCAAGGTCGCTCTGAAGTAATTAAACCCTTTCTTTTTGTAACAACCAAAAAGCCGTATGTCTTTTCAAAAGGCATACGGCTTTTTTGAATGGTTATGCAGTATTGTCACCGGCGGCAGTGTCGCACACTGTGCCGATGTTATCAGGGGCGGCGAGGCTGTTCTGGGGCAACTGGCCTGCAATTAGCGCCAAATTGTCGCCCAGTACAGTGAAAAAGGCGGCCAACAGGCTTAGCTCATCCGCAGAGCGTCCCTGAGAGAGTTGCAGTGCAATGATTGCCGCTGTGGTCACCAGCATGCCGCCGGAACATTGTCCTGCCAAGGTTGCACCTCCTCTCCTATCAGGCTATGAGGGGAGCGTGGGGCCGGTGTCAGGTAAGGGATGAAATATCGTGAAAAAAGGAAAAACAGCAAAAAAATGCTTGACAGGGCAGGGCCTTTTGCGTATAATATTGGTTGTCGCAAGGCCGAAGGGAACGCTGACAGGCCGTTGCATATGGGGGTATAGCTCAGCTGGGAGAGCGCTTGAATGGCATTCAAGAGGTCTGCGGTTCGATCCCGCATATCTCCACCAAAAAAGTTGAAGTCGTTTGACTTCAACTTTTTTTGTTTCTTTTTTACCCACAGATAGAGCAGAGAAGAACCGCGGCAGCGTGGCTGAGGAACAGCCGTGCTGCCGCGGTTGATTGTCAGCGGGGGTAGTTAGAATTGGATGATGCCAAGGGCTTGCAGCAGCAGGAAGAACAGGAGCAGGGGGGTCACAAATTTGACCATAACCACGTACAGTTTTTCCCGGCGGAAGCGGTAGCCCCCCAGCGTGACCTCGTCGATGATGGCCTTGGGCTTGATCATCCAGCCGACGAGGATGCAGGTGCCGATGGACAGGACGGGCATCATGACGTAGTTGCTGATGTAGTCCAGAATGTCCAGAATCTGAGCGTTCTTGCCGGCAGGCGTATTGGGCAGGACCGCTTCGAAGTAGAGCAGGTTGTAGCCCAGGCAGACAGCCAGACCCATGACCAGCGTAATGAGCGTAACGGCAATACATGCCTTTTGACGGCTGATGTGGAACTTGTCCATTGCGCTGGAGACGATGGCCTCCATGATGGAGACGGAAGAGGTCAGGGCGGCGAAAGCCACGGTCACAAAGAAGACAATGCCGACAACTACGCCGATAGAACCCATGGCGCCAAACACCTTAGGAAGGGACTGGAACATCAGGGTGGGACCAGCGGACATGCCCTCCGTTCCCGAGAAGATAAAGACGGCGGGGATAATCATCATACCGGCCAGGAAGGCCACCACCGTGTCGAAGATCTCAATCTGATTGACCGATTTGACCAGATTAGTCTCTTTTTTCACATAAGAGCCATAAGTAATCATGATTCCCATTGCTACGCTGATGGA
Source organism: Clostridiales bacterium (assembly GCA_003150485.1). GTDB lineage: Bacteria > Bacillota > Clostridia > Oscillospirales > Oscillospiraceae > Onthomonas. Next base: position 87,147 of record QALX01000001.1, on the reverse strand, counting down.
GTAAAACAACTGCCCCATGGCGTCTGTCAGGATAACGAGGAATTTCCGCAGGGTCATACCATCAAAATTGGGCACTACGTACACGAGCAGGCCCTGCAGGCCGGTGCGGGTGACGCCGCTGTCATCGGTGTGACTCAGCGTCAGGGAGAAACAGGAAATACAGAGAATCAGGACCAGCAGGACAGGCATCAGGATTTTGGACATCCGCTCAATGCCAGCGTCCACCCCCTTGTAAACCACGAACAACGTGGCGCCGAGAAAGATCAGGAACCAGAGAATGGGACTCCAGATCGAGGTGATAAAACCGGTGAAGTAGTTGCCGTCCACGGCGGCTTGGGCACCGCCGGTCAGGTAGGTGGCCAGATACTTCAGCACCCAGCCGCCGATGACGCTGTAATAGGGCAGAATCAGCATGGGGATCAGGCAGGCGATCAGGCCCAGCCAGCCCATTTTAGGCTGTAGCTTGCGGTAAGCGGTCAGTGGGCTCTGGCCGGTCTTGCGGCCGATGGCGATTTCTGTGGTCAACAGCGTAAAGCCAAAGGTCAGCACTAAAATAAGATAAAAGAGCAGGAATGTGCCGCCGCCGTCCTTTGCGGCCAGGTATGGGAAGCGCCAGATGTTTCCAAGTCCCACGGCGCTGCCTGCGGCAGATAGGACGAAGCCCAGAGAGCCCGTAAATCTGCCGCGGGTTTGTTTTTTGTTCATTTTATATCCTCCGAATGAATAAATGCATATTATATTAGTATACTATCAAACGCGGCTGCTGGCAAGGAAGAGTTACCCGGATATTTGAGAAAAAGCTTTACAAAACAGTTTTTTTCGATTATAATGAACGAGTTAAAAGTTGGGGGTATAGCTCAGCTGGGAGAGCGCTTGAATGGCATTCAAGAGGTCTGCGGTTCGATCCCGCATATCTCCACCAAAAAGCACCTGAAACGGTCGGTTTCAGGTGCTTTTTTGTCCTGTGCCGGCGCCTTTTGTATGGCGCGGAAGGGGAAAACGGCCCCGGTACAGCCAGTACCGGGGCGTTGTCTGAAGGGACAGAGGGCGTTGGATCAGGCAAAGAACTTATCGTAAATGCCGAAGGCAAAGATAAACAGCACAATCAGGGGAAGAAGGTAGGTGAGGTATACCCGCATCCAATCGTGCATTTTCAATCCGTTGCCGGTGTTTGCCTCTGCCTTAAAGTTTTTCCAGCCCCAGCCGTACCGGGTGACGCAGAATAGCAGATAGATCAGGGAACCGAGGGGAAGGAAGAGGTTGCTGACCAGGAAGTCCTCCAGGTCCAGTATCGCCCCGCCGAATACGGCAAACCCGTCCCAGCTCCAGAGATTGTACCCCAGTACGCAGGGGAGAGAGAGCAGGGTAATGAGTACAAAGTTGAACAGGGAGGACTTTTTCCTGCTGCACCCGGTCAGTTCCATGCCACAGCAAATGATGTTTTCAAATACTGCAAATACGGTGGACAGGGCGGCGAAAGACATAAACAGGAAGAACAGGCTGCCCCACACTCTGCCCATGGGCATATTGGCAAAGATATTGGGGAGGGTAATAAAAATCAGGCTGGGACCGGAGGTCTGGTCAACGTGATAGGTAAAGCAGGCGGGGAAAATGATCAGACCTGCTGTGATGGCCACAAAGGTATCCAGGAGTACGACTCGCGCAGATTCTCCCAGCAGAGAGTGCTGCTTTCCGATATAGCTGCCGAAGATCGCCATGGCACCGATGCCGAGACTCAGGGTAAAGAAGGCCTGGTTCATGGCGCCGACCAAAGTGCTGATGACGCCGATCTCCCGCATCCGGGCGAAGTCCGGCAGAAGGTAGAAGGAGAGCCCCTCCTTTGCGCCGGGCATGGTAAAGCTGTTGACCGCTAAAACCACCATAATCAGAAGGAGGGCGATCATCATCACTTTGGTGATACGTTCCAGACCATTTTGCAGCCCCTTGACACAGACCACAATCCCAAGCGCGACCACAAACACCATCCAGAATGTCATGATGCCAGGTTGTCCCAGCATTTCCGAAAAGGAATTGGTGATTTCGGTAGACCCCAGCCCCTCAAACTTTCCAACGGCAGTCAGATAAAAGTAATGCAGCATCCAACCGGCGACGGTGGTGTAAAACATCATCAGCAGATAGCATCCAACGAGGGTGAAGTAGCCGTGAATGTGCCACTTCGTTCCCGGCTTTTCTAGGGCCTGATAGGCTTTCACCGGGCTTTTCTGGCTCGCCCGCCCCACGGCAAACTCCATGCACAAAATGGGCAGGCCCAGAATCACTAAGAACAGGATGTAGAACAGCACAAAGGCACCGCCGCCCCCCTGTCCCGCCATATAGGGGAACTTCCATACGTTGCCGATTCCGATGGCGCACCCTGCGGAGAGCAGGATAAAGCCCAACCGGGATTTCAGTTTCTCTCTTTCCACAATGTATCAGTCTCCATTCGTTAATATTTTGGACATTTTATATTATACACTATCATGCCGGAGAAAAACAGATGGAATTTTGCCCACAGGCCTTTTGGAAGAAGAATCGGGACCGCGGTACCAACCGACATTTGTGTTTGAAAGGGAAGTGTGATATAATAAACATTTCAAAGCGCTCTCATTTGTTTGGAAGAGAAAACCAAAAGAGGTTTAACGGGAATTTAACACATCAAAGGTGACATATTTAACGTCAGAAACGTAAAATAACTCTTCAGAATGGGAGGAGTGATTCATTTGAAATACGAAGAAATAAAGCAGATCCCATCCATCCAGACCTATATTCGGGAGGCGGACAAAGCGCTGCTGACCCTTGGCTATACTGAGCACAGTTTTCCCCACGTGGGCAGGGTGGCCGTCAGGGCGAAGTACATTTTAGAGACGCTGGGCTATTCGGCGCATGACATTGAGCTGGTGCAGATTGCGGCCTATCTTCATGACATTGGAAACCTGATCAATCGAGTGGACCACAGCCAGAGCGGCGCCGTGATGGCGTTTCAGATTTTGAACGGGCTCGGGATGGATGCGGCGGATATCGCAACCATCGTCACCGCCATTGGCAACCACGATGAGGGCAACGGCACCCCGGTGAACCACATTGTGGCGGCGCTGATCCTGGCGGATAAATCCGACGTCCGCCGGACCCGGGTGCGGAATATGGACACCGCCCATTTTGACATCCACGACCGGGTCAACCACTCGGTAAAGGAGTCTGCCCTGAAAATCAACGAGGCACACACCCTGATCAAGCTCAAGCTGATGGTGGATACCCGGTACAGTTCGGTGATGGATTACTTTGAGATCTTTTTGAACCGCATGGTCATGTGCCGCCAGGCGGCGGAAAAGCTGGGGCTGCAGTTCAAGCTGATTATCAACGAACAGCAACTAATGTGAGAAGGAGGTGGGGGGATGATCTACTTGGTGGAAGACGATGAAAACATCCGCGAGCTGGTCACGTATACCCTGAACAACAGCAACCTCGAGACCGAGGGCTTTGGTCTGCCCTCCCAGTTTTGGGCGGCCCTGGAGCAGGGGGGGAAGCCGTCGCTGATTATGCTGGACATCATGCTGCCGGAGGAGGACGGTCTGTCCATCCTGAAAAAGCTGCGGTCGTCCCCGGCCACCAAGAAGATCCCTATCATGATGGTGACAGCGAAGGGCAGCGAATATGACAAGGTGATCGGACTGGACAACGGGGCGGACGACTACATTGCAAAGCCCTTTGGCATGATGGAGCTGATCGCCCGGGTAAAGGCACTGCTGCGCCGGACGGGCAAGGAGGAGACAGAGACAGAGTACACCATCGGCTGTCTGTATGTCTCTCCTGCCAAGCACATTGTGCAGGTGGACGGCAAAGATGTGACCCTGACCTACAAGGAGTTTGAACTGCTGAGTATGTTCCTGAAGAGCGGCGATGTGGTCCTGACCCGGGACCGTCTGCTCAACGAGATCTGGGGCTACTCCTTTGACGGTGAGAACCGGACGGTGGACGTGCACATCCGGACCCTGCGCCAGAAACTGGGTCCCGCTGGAGACCTGATCGAAACGGTGCGGGGCGTGGGCTACAAGCTCGGGGGAAAAGCCATTGAAAAGTAAGATTTTCAAGCACATTTTTCTGGTGGCCATGGCGGTGTTTGTCTCCTGCATTGCCCTGACCATGTGTTCGCTGTACAGCTACTTCTCCGCGGAACACAACGCCGAGATGAAGGAGGAGGCCAATTATGTGGCGGCGGCAGTGGAAGAAAACGGAATTGATTTCCTCAGACACCGCAGGACTTCCAGCACCACTCGCGTCACCTGGATTGATACGGACGGCACGGTGCTCTATGACAGCGTGGCCAACCCGGCCGAGATGGAAAATCACGGGGAGCGGGAGGAAATTCGGGAAGCCATGAAGCAGGGAGCTGGGGAGAGCAGCCGCTATTCCAGCACCCTGGCGGAAAAGACTACCAACTACGCTATCCGCCTCACCGACGGCACCATCATCCGGGTCTCCGCCACCCAGTACACCGTGGTGACGTTGATTGTGGGCATGTTTTCCGCCATGGTGGCGGTGCTGATTCTGGCCATTCTGCTGTCGCTGTTCCTGGCCTCCCGGGTGTCCAAAAGTGTCACGGAACCCATCAACAAAATTGACCTGGAGTCGCCGGATGAACGAGATGTTTATCCCGAGCTGAAGCCCCTGGTGCGCCGGATCAACGGCCAGAACCGCCAGATCCAGCGGCAGATGGATGAGTTGAAGCTGGAGCACGCCAAGCAGGATGCCATGCGGCGGGAGTTTACCGCCAACGTATCCCACGAGCTGAAAACGCCGCTGACCTCCATCTCCGGCTACGCGGAGATCATCCGGGAGGGGTTGGCCCGGCCTGAGGACATCAGCCGCTTCTCCGGCAAGATCTACGATGAGGCCCAGCGGCTGATTACGCTGGTGGGGGATATTATCCAGCTGTCCCAACTGGAGGGCAAGGAACTGCAGCCGCAAAAGGTGGAGATTGACCTGTATGAGACTTGCCTGGGCGTGATCTCCCACCTGGAGCACGCGGCCGAGAAACGGGGCATCCACTTCACCCTCCAAGGGACCCACGCTACCTTCCTGGGGCTGGAACAGATCATTGATGAGATCGTCTATAACCTCTGCGACAACGCCATCAAGTACAATAAGGAAAATGGTGCGGTAACAGTATCGGTGAGCGAGGACGCCGACTGGGCCACCCTGGAGGTGGCCGATACCGGGATTGGCATTCCCAACGAAGAGCTGGACCGGATTTTTGAGCGGTTCTACCGGGTGGATAAAAGCCACTCGAAGGAGGTGGGTGGCACCGGACTGGGCCTGTCCATCGTCAAGCACGGCGCGGCCTATCACAACGCCGTGATCGAAGTGAAGAGCGAAGTGGGAAAGGGAACCGTGATTTCCATTCGTTTCCCCAGAAATTAGCGAACAGGCAGCTCCGGGCCATGGTGGGAGCTGCCTGATTTTACATAGATTTAACATAACTGTGAACATAGATTTAACGTTCATCCGGTAAACTACAAAAATGTGACTAAAACTGAGCCAAGGAGAACGTGCGTATGAATATTTTCTCATTCATCACCCTGATCGGAGGCCTGGCCTTCTTCCTGTTCGGCATGAATGTTATGTCGGGGAGCCTGGAGAAGATGGCAGGCGGCAAGCTGGAACACCTGCTGAAAAAGATGACGGCCAATCCGGTGGTTAGTATCCTCCTTGGCACGGGGGTCACCATGGTGATTCAGTCCTCGTCGGCAGTTACGGTGATGCTGGTGGGCCTGGTCAACTCCGGCATTATGGAGTTTTCCCAGACTCTGAGCGTGATCTTCGGCGCCAATATCGGCACCACAATCACCTCCTGGATTCTCAGTCTTTCCGGCATCCAAAGTGATAGCTTCCTGGTCAGTATGCTGAAGCCGCAGAACTTTACGCCGATTTTGGCGCTGATTGGCGTTCTGATGAATATGAGCTCCGCCAGCGACCGTAAAAAGAGCATTGGCACGGTCTTTGTCGGCTTTGCGGTGCTGATCTACGGCATGGAGATGATGAGCAGCGCAGTGAGTCCGTTGGCGGACTCCCCCCAGTTTGCCGAGCTGCTGACCAAGTTTAATCAGCCTCTGGTGGGGGTGGCGGTAGGCGCTATTGTCACCGGCGTGATCCAGAGCTCGTCGGCTTCGGTGGGTATTTTGCAGGCCCTCTCCCTGACCGGCAGCTTTACCTGCGGTATGACGATCCCTATTATCATGGGTCAGAATATCGGAACCTGCGTTACGGCGCTGATCTCCTGTATCGGCACTAATATCCAGGCAAAGCGGGTGGCCGTGGTGCATGTCCTCATCAACGTACTGGGTACCGTGGTCTGGCTGCCGGTGCTCTGCCTGATCAATATGACCGTGGGCTTGCCCTTCTGGGACATGACTGCCACACCGGTTAATATTGCGATTGCCCACTCCGTGTTCAATATTGCCACGACGATCCTGCTGATGCCGTTCTCCAAGTATCTGCTGCGCCTGACCGAACGGCTGGCGGGCGGCAAGAAGCGGGAGCTGGATGTCACAGAGGATGTGCCCTTCCTGGACGAACGGCTCCTGCAGTCTCCCTCCGTTGCCATCCGGGAGTGCAACAACGCCAGCAGCAAAATGTTGGGACTGTCCCGGGAGAACCTCTACCTGGCTGGAGATCTGTTTGAACAGTACAGCGAAAAAAAGGCGGCTCTGGTGCTCCAGACGGAGGATGAGATTGACGCCTTCGAGGACCGTCTGAGCACCTATCTGGTGAAGCTGTCCGCCCAGGCCCTTTCCCAGGAGGACTCCCAGGTGATCTCAAAAATGCTCCACGCCATCGGTGACTTCGAGCGGCTGGGAGACCACGCGGTCAATCTGGCCAAGGTGGCAAAGGAAATCCACGATAAGGGAATTTCCTTCACCCAGGAGGCCAACCGGGAACTGGGCATCCTCTCCCGGGCCATTGACGAGATCCTCTCCATTACTGTGACGGCCTACCAGAAAAACGATGTAGAGCTGGCAGCCAGGGTGGAGCCGTTGGAGCAGGTGATTGATCAGCTGACGGCCAAGATGAAATCCAACCATATCGAGCGGCTCCAGCGGGGAATCTGTACCATTGAAATGGGCTTTATTTTCTCCGATCTGCTGTCCAACTATGAGCGGATTTCCGACCACTGCTCCAATATCGCGGTGGCGGTGATTGAGGTCGTCCATAACAGCTTTGACGCCCACAAATATCTGAATGGAGTCAAGTACGGGAACAGCGAGTTTAATCAGATTTATGACAGCTATCAGGTGAAATACTCCCTGTAAGCGGAAAGCATCGTGCGGAAAAGCGCCCGGCAGTTTTGCGAGAAACTGCCGGGTGTTTTTTTGCTTCGGGTGCATTTTACCTGAATTTAATAAAGGAGGAAAAGGTTTGATGCAGGTTTAACCTGACTGTGATTTTGGATTTAACATGGCTCCGTTATGATAGCATTGTTCTCAAGAAAAGGACAAACACAATCTCAAAAACAACTCAAAAAGAGCAACCTGAAAAAGGAGTGTATGGTAATGAAAAAAATCATTGGACTGGGCCTTTCCGTACTTATGACAGCGGCAGCACTGGCTGGCTGCGGCGGCAACGGTGGAGCGGCCACCAGCACCGCAGGCGACAGCAGTGCCAACGCCGCAACGACGAAGAATGACAGCATCACAGTGGTCTCCCGGGAAGACGGCTCCGGCACCCGCGGCGCATTCATTGAGCTGTTCGGCATTGAGGAGAAGGACGCGGACGGCAACAAGGTGGACCACACCACTGAAAACGCCGAGATCACCAACAGCACTGCCGTCATGCTGGCTAGCATCCAGGGCAACCAGAGCGGCATCGGCTATGTCTCCCTGGGCTCCATGAACGACACCGTGAAGGCGGTCAAGATTGACGGCGCAGAGGCAACCACCGATAACATCAAGAACGGAAGCTACACCGTCTCCCGTCCCTTCAACATCGCCACCAAGGACGATGTCAGCGAAGTGGCACAGGACTTCATTGACTACATCCTCAGCGCGGACGGCCAGAAGGTCGTAGAGGACAACGGCTACATCAGCCAGGAGAATACCGGCGACTTCACTACCTCCAGCGCGGAGGGCAGCATTGTGATCGCAGGCTCCTCCTCCGTGACCCCCGTTATGGAAAAGCTGAAGGAAGCCTATCTGGCAGTCAATGACAAGGCAAAGATCGACATCCAGGAGAGCGACTCCACCACCGGCATGACCTCCGCCATCGAAGGCGTCTGTGACATCGGCATGGCCTCCCGTGAGCTGAGCGAAGAGGAGACCGGCAAGGGCCTGAAGTCCCAGGTCATCGCACTGGACGGCATTGCCGTGATTGTCAACCAGGAAAACACCGTCGATGAACTGACTCACGACCAGGTCAAGAGCATCTTCACCGGCGAGACCACTGAGTGGTCCAAGCTGGCCCAGTAAAGAGAGGGGTGCACCGGGTTTGCCTTTCGCAAACCCGGTCCCTTTAGGAGGGAGATCATGAAACAGTTGAAAGAGCGCGGCATGAAAACAGTGTTCCTGCTGGCCGCATGTACGTCGATCCTGGCAGTTGCCCTGATCTGCATATTCCTCTTCCTGAACGGCTTTTCTGCCATTGGGAAGATTGGCCTGGCAGATTTCCTGCTGGGACGGCAGTGGAAGCCCCTGAATGACATCTATGGCATCTTCCCCATGATTGTGGGCAGCATTTATGTGACCGCCGGGGCGATGCTCATTGGTGTGCCCATCGGGCTGCTGTGTGCGGTGTTTCTGGCAGAGTTCTGCCCGCCGGCTGTGTACCGGATTGTAAAGCCAGCGGTGGATCTGCTGGCGGGGATCCCCTCTGTGGTGTACGGATTCTTCGCCCTGATGGTCATCGTGCCCATTATGCAGGATCTGTTCGGGGTCAGCGGCAAGAATATGATTACCGCGTCCGTGCTGCTGGGATTGATGATCCTGCCCACCATTATCGGCGTGTCCGAGGCCGCCATCCGGGCGGTGCCGGAGAGCTACTACGAGGGCGCCCTGGCTCTGGGGGCTACCCGGGAGCGCAGCGTTTTTGCCGCAGTACTGCCAGCGGCAAAGAGCGGCATCCTGGCCGGCGTGGTGCTGGGAATCGGCAGAGCCATCGGCGAGACTATGGCGGTGATCATGGTGGCGGGCAACCAGCCGGTGATCCCCGGCAGCCTGCTCAGCGGCGTGCGCACCATGACGGCCAACATCGTTATGGAGATGGGCTACGCCACAGGCCTGCACCGGGAGGCGCTGATTGCCACGGCAGTTGTGCTGTTTGTGTTCATTCTGATCATCAACCTGGCGTTCTCCCTGTTGAAGAGGAGGGATAAAGCATGAGCGAAAAGAGTATCCAGGCGGCAGCGCCGATGGGCAGAGACAGCATGCCTAAGCTGGCGGCGATTAACCGTCAGACGCTGTTGCAAAAGCTGGCGGCCTACCGGAAAAAACCGGGTTCCCTGGCCATCCTGATCCTGGTACTGCTCTCCGCAGTGCTTACGGTGGGGGCGCTGATCGCCCTGATCGGTTACATCCTGGTGATGGGGATTCCCAATTTGAGCCCGAGCCTGTTCGAGTGGGAGTACAACAGCGTCAACGTGTCCATGATGCCGGCGATTATCAACACGGTGTTCATGACCGCCCTGGCGCTGGTGATCGCAGTACCTCTGGGCGTGTTCTCTGCCATCTACCTGGTGGAATATGCCAAGCGTGGCAGCAAGCTGGTCAGCGTGGTACGGATCACGGCGGAGACTCTCTCGGGCATTCCCTCCATTGTGTACGGCCTGTTCGGCTACCTGATGCTGGTCATCGCCTGTGGTTTTAAATATTCCATCCTGTCCGGCGGCCTGACGCTTTCCATTATGATTCTGCCGGTGATCATGCGTACGACTGAGGAGGCGCTGAAGGCGGTACCCGACTCATTCCGGGAGGGCAGCTTTGCCCTGGGCGCAGGGAGACTGCGGACCGTGTTCCGGATCGTTCTGCCCTCGGCGGTACCCGGTATCCTCTCCGGCGTCATCCTGGGCATGGGCCGGGTGGTCGGAGAGACAGCGGCGCTGATGTACACTGCGGGCACGGTGCCCGGCGTGGCGGGCGGCCTGTTGGACTCCGGGCGGACGCTGTCGGTACATATGTACCTGCTGCTCTCAGAGGGCCTGTACACCAATCAGGCTTACGGAACGGCGGTGGTGCTGCTGGTGATGGTAGTGCTGCTCAACGGTGTCTCCGGACTGGTGGCGAAGAAGCTGACGAAAGGACTGCAGTGAGAATGAATAAGATTACGATTGAACATATGGATCTCTGGTACGGAGATTTCCACGCCCTGAAGGACGTCAATCTGAATATGCCCGCCAATCAGATTACCGCTCTGATCGGCCCCTCCGGCTGCGGGAAATCCACGCTGCTCAAGTCCTTGAACCGGATGAACGACTTGGTAGAGGGGTGCCGGATCACCGGCAAAATGCTGCTGGATGGTGTGGACATCTATGGCAGCATGGATCTGAACCTGCTGCGCAAGCGGGTGGGCATGGTGTTCCAGAAGCCCAATCCCTTCCCCATGAGCATCTACGATAACGTGGCCTTTGGCCCCCGTACCCACGGCATTCGGAAAAAGGCTCTGTTGGACGACATCGTCGAGCGGTCTCTCCGGGGCGCGGCCATCTGGGACGAGGTGAAGGACCGGCTGAAGGAGAGCGCCTTGGGCATGAGCGGCGGCCAGCAGCAGCGGCTGTGTATCGCCCGGGCCCTGGCGGTGGAGCCGGAGGTGCTGCTGATGGACGAACCCACCAGCGCTCTGGACCCGGTGTCCACCTCCAAGATTGAGGATCTGGTGACGGAACTGAAGCAGAGGTACACCATTGTCATGGTGACCCATAATATGCAGCAGGCGGTGCGTATCTCGGATCAGACGGCATTTTTCCTGCTGGGCGAGGTGGTGGAGTACGGTTCCACGGAAAAAATCTTCTCCATGCCTAAGGACAAGCGGACAGAGGACTACATTACCGGGAGGTTTGGCTGATGAGAAATCGCTTTGACGAACAGTTGGCACAGCTGAACAGAGAGCTGACCGAGATGGGCAGTATGTGTGAAATTGCCATTCACTCTGCCACGCAGGCACTCTTTGAATCCCATCGACCCCACGAGGCCATTGAGAAGACCGCGGAGATCTACGAAGAAATCTCCCGGAAGGAGCGGGACATTGAGAACCTGTGCATGAAGCTGCTGCTCCAGCAGCAGCCGGTGGCCCGGGATCTGCGGGTGATCTCCTCTGCCCTGAAAATGATCTATGACATGCAGCGGATCGGAAACCAGGCGTCGGACATCACGGAAATTATCCGCTTTGTCAAGGGTGAGGATGTGATTAACCGGATCCACATCAAGAAGATGACCGCGGCGACCACTAAGATGGTGGCTGACAGCATCTCTTCTTTTGTGTCCAAGGATCTGGTGTTGGCTCAGTCAGTGATCGCCTATGACGACGTGGTGGATGAGCTCTTCAGCAAGGTCCGGGAGGAGCTGGTCGGAATTCTGACCAGGCATCCCGACTCTGGCGCCGTGTGCGTGGATCTGCTGATGGTCTCCAAGTATCTGGAGCGCATTGGGGACCACGCGGTAAATATCGCCGGCTGGGTGGTGTACTCCATCGCCGGAACACACGCGCCCACGACCTGACGGCGGGCGGCGTTGGAGAGACAGGGAACGAAAGGAGCGGAATGAGATGGGATTCATCGTAGCGGCTGCGACAATCATGGTGTTGGGCCTTCTGTGGGCCCTGCGTGCCGTATTCCTGGTGTGCCGGGATGCGGGCGAGGAGGATACGCTCTTTGACCAGGTACTGCTGGCGGTTCCCACGGCTGCCCTTTCTGAGTGCAGTCGGCAGGCAGAATCAATGTTTGAAACGGCGGAAGCGGGGCTGAAGATGGCCCTGGAGCTATTTCAGCAGTATGACTCAGCGAAGGCGCAGATGGTACTGGCGAAAAAGCGCGAGTTGGACCAGTATGAAGAACAGCTGAGTGCCTGCATTGCGAAAATTCCGGGCCACGCACTGTCGGAGGAAGAGGTGCGGCAGAGAGTGAAGCTAAACCTGACCATCGGCAATATCCAGGCTCTGGGTACCTGTGCGGTAAAGCTGAAAAAGCTGGCCGAAAAGGGAGAGGAGATGGAGGTGCTCCTGACCGAGGCGGACAGACGGGATCTGTTGGTGGTGTCCGAGGCGATGGAGGAACTGGTGCACCTGCTGGCCCTGGCCTACCATACCGGTGACTTGGAGGCTGTGCCCCAAGCCCAGGCTTTGAAAAAAGTCATTGTCGGGCTGCTGCTCCAGTTGAAGACCAGCGTCGTGGTCTGCCTGAAAAACGGAACCATTTCCGCAGATGCGTGCTATGTTCTCTCCTGTGTGTATATGGATTGTGAGGATGTTCTGGAGATTGCCCAGATGATTCAGGGCGGAATAGAGCGCACAGCGCCGGCCCGCCGGAAAAAGAGAAGTCTGAGGGAGGAATTGACCCATGGGGATGCCGATCAGACTGCGTTGGTACAGTATGCAATTAAATATTCCATATAAAAAATGCCGGCAAAGAGCGCAGCGTCTCATTGCCGGCATTTTCAGCCGATGGGTGAAGGCTGGGGCAGGGGATGGGGCGGCTCAGCAGCTCAGCAGATAGACAAAATAGGCCGCATAGCCTGCCAGCATCAGAATGCCGGCGGGACGGGTGAGCTGTTTTTTTCTGGCTACGCAGAGCAGCAGCAGGATTCCGGCCAGGGCGGCCACAACGGTGTCCACCAGGAAGTTGGGGGCAAAGACAACCGGCGTAATCAAGGCGGTTGTGCCCACCACGAAGAGAATATTGAAGATATTGCTGCCCACAATGTTACCAATGGCGATGTCCGCCTTGCCCCGCCGGGCAGCGGTGATCGAGGTGACCAGTTCAGGCAGCGAGGTGCCCAGGGCCACGATGGTCAGGCCGATGAAGCGCTCGCTCATTCCGAACTGTTCGGCCAGGGCGGTAGCGGCGTCCACGGTCACATCGCTGCCCCAGATCACCAGTCCTAGGCCGGCGGCGGCGAAGAGTAGCAGCTTCCACAGCGGTGCGTCACCGTATGTCTCGGTTGGTTCCGCCCTGTTTTTTTTCGCCATGACAAAGAGGTAGCCCAGATAGAGGAGAAAGGCCAGCCAGAGGACGATGCCCTCCCACAGGACGATTTTTTCGCCGGTGTAACCCAGCCCCAGGAGCAGGCCGGTTATCAGGATCATATAGGGCAGCTCTGCCCGGACCGTGGACCGGGAGACGGCTACGGGAATGATACAGGCGGTGATGCCCAGAATGATGAGCACGTTGAGAATGTTGCTGCCCACTACATTGCCGATGGTGATGGCGGCGCTGCCCTTCAGGGCCGCGGTGATGCTGACGGCGGCCTCCGGTGCGCTGGTGCCCATGGCCACGATGGTCAGGCCAATGACCAGTTGGGGGATGCCGAACCGGTCTGCAATGCCGGCAGAGCCCTCCACAAACCAGTCTGCGCCTTTGACCAGCATGGCAAAGCCCAGAATCAACAGAATACACTGCAACAAGAGATACATTGTTTTTTCCTCCCTCTTTATTACGTCCGGAAGTCTGCAACAAAAAAACGAGACCTTTTTGTTGCAGTTTCCTTACAACAAAAGTCTCGCTGCTTCGTTGCGGACCGGATTTTACGCCTCACAGGCGGAAAATCGGATTGACGGCCTCGCACACGCATTTCTGCGCCAACTACTCCCTTTTATTATTGTAACAAAATAGCAAGATTTTGTCGCATTGTCAAGAGGAATGTTGCCTCTTTTTGCTCCAGTCAGGGGGTTCAATGGAATTGATCGGTGAAAAAGTGTTGAAAATGGCCTGCTTTATCGCAAAAAAGAGGAGAATTCCCGTTTCGGAACGATGCCGCTGTTGATACTATTTTTTACTGGCAATGACAGGGGCGTTGTGATACAGTGCAGTTATAAGCCGCTGGACCGGCACACAAGGAGGAACGGAAATGAAACAAAAAAACATGCGGTTGGCGGGCATTCTGGCCTGCCTATTGGCGCTGAGCTGCGCTGGCTGCGGAGTGCAGGGCGGTTTGCCCGATGGTTCCGCTGCCGGGGAGCCGCAGCAGAGCGCCGGAGAAACCTCGGCCGCCGGAGCGGCCCAGGAGGCGGGGAAAAATGGCGCCGTCCCCCAAGCGTCCAACGGCTACTTGGTGTCCCAGGAGATGGGGCGGCAGGTGGACATTGATCTGGACGGCGATGGAACAGCCGATACCCTGCAGGTCTCCGTCAGACAGGTGGAGCGGGGGGAAGGAGAGAACACCTGGACCGAGTCTGTGCTGGACAGCATTGTTATCAATGGAAAAGAGCAGGCGGCGACCGGCGCGGAAAATCCCCTGGAGGCCTATCAGGTATATTTGGAAAGCCCGGACAGGGATCATTACTTTATCACGGATCTGGACACCGGAGACAAGGCGCTGGAGATCGCTCTGCTGGACTACGGCCCCAGCGATGACCCTATGACCTGGTATTTCCAGTATAGGAACGGTGCGCTCAAACTCATCGGCAGTCTGCCCGGTTTCCCGGACGACGAGGGCAGCCATCGGGATGGCAGCGGGAACGTGATGGCGGTGGGCCGCCTGAGCCTGCTCCAGACCTGGAACGCCACCTTCCCCTATACCCTGAAAGATGGAACGCTGGCAGAAGTGGCCCAGAGCCAGTATGTACCCCTTCCGGTGCCGGACGCAGCAGTGGCACTGAAGCAGAAGCTGACCATCTATGCCAAGCCGGATCAGGCGGCGGACACGGTGACCGTGGAGCCGTCGGAGGAACCGGTGACTTTCCCGGTTACCGACAACCGGCATTGGGTGCAGATGCGGACGGCAGAGGGGACCGAAGGGTGGGTTTACCTGAAGGACTTTTCGACGATTGTCTCCGATGGGGAGGAATTGAGCGCAACGGATGTGTTTGACAACCTGGTCATTGCGGACTGAACTGGTTTGCTGAAATGATTGGCGGAATATTGGAAGGAAAGAGGGCGCTGCGGCGCCCTCTTTTCGTGCATTGACTTCCCTGTGGGGGTCTGTTATGATATTGTCATTAGACAATGGAATCAGCCGCGAAGTGAGGGAAGCCGGTGAAAATCCGGCGCAACTTCCATTACTGTGAGAGGCCCTGCCTCAAAGCCAGATTACTCGCCGCGGCTGTTGACGTTTCAAACCGGCAGGGGTAAGCTGTGCGCGGAGAAACAGGGCTGGAGGCGGCCGGAACCGGGAAAGACGGGGTCCGGCGGCGTCCAAGGTTGTTTTGTGCCTGTCTGTCCCGTGGCTGGGAGAGACAGGCGCTGTTTTTATGTTGAAAGCAGAGCGGGAACGGATCGGAGGCCGGCTGATGGGACAGATTACCTGTGAAAATTTGACGTTCCGCTATCCCGGCAGGGCGGAAAACGCCCTGGACGGGATTCAGCTCCAGATTGGGGCGGGGGAATATGTGCTGCTGTGCGGCAAGAGCGGCTGCGGCAAAACCACCCTGCTCCGGCAGCTGAAACCGGCGGTGACGCCCCACGGCAGCCGCTCTGGCCGGGTTACCCTGGACGGGACGCCGGTGGAGCAGCTCAGTTTCCGGGATCAGAGTACCCGGATCGGTTACGTGATGCAGGACCCGGACAGCCAGATTGTCACGGATCAGGTGTGGCATGAGCTGGCCTTCGGCCTGGAGAACCTGGGGCTGGATCAGCAGACCATCCGGCTTCGGGTGGCGGAGATGGCCCAGTTTTTCGGCCTGCAGGCGCTGTTCCACCGGAAGGTGGAGTCTCTCTCCGGGGGACAGAAGCAGCTGGTGAATCTGGCCGCTGTGATGGTGATGCAGCCGGACGTGCTGGTGCTGGACGAGCCCACCTCCCAGCTGGACCCGGTCTCTGCATCGGAGTTCTTTCAGGTCATCGGCCGGATCAACCGGGAGCTGGGAGTTACGGTGCTCCTCTCCGAGCACCGGCTGGAGGGTCTTTACGCCGCCGTGGACCGGGTCATTATGCTGGACCGGGGCAGGGTGGTTGCCAGCGGTACGCCGGAGGAGACAGCCCGGCAGCTGATGGCGGAGGGCTCTGACCTGATCGCCGCCCTGCCGGCCCCGGTACAGATCAGCTTTGGGGTTACCGGCGGGCGGGACTGTCCCCTGACGGTCCGGGAGGGCCGGCTGTGGCTGGCCTCCTACGGGAAACCTGCCGGTCCGGCGCCCGCCCCGGCAGAGGAGCGGGAGTCCCCGAAGAATCCGGCGATCCAAGTGAAGGATGTCTGGTTCCGCTACGGGAAGGACGGGGAGGATGTGCTGCGGGGCGTGGAGTTTGCCGTGGCCCGAGGCAGCTTCAGCGCCCTGGTGGGCGGCAATGGCAGCGGTAAATCCACTCTGCTGAAAAGTATCTGTGGCCTGTGCCGTCCCTACCGGGGGACGGTAAAGGTGGACGGGAAAAAGGTGGAGCGCTACCACAAGGGGGAACTGTTTCAGCGACGGCTGGCCCTGCTGCCCCAGAACCCGAAGTATCTGTTCGTCCACAAAACTGTGGCGGAGGATCTGGCGGAGCTTGGCGGGGAGGCGGCTGTGGAACGGGCGGTGGAATGCACCGGAATCCGGGAGCTGCTGAACAGCCACCCCTACGACCTGTCCGGCGGCGAGCTGCAAAAGGCGGCGCTGGCCAAGGTGCTGCTGCTGCTGGAACCCTCTATTCTGCTGCTGGACGAGCCCACCAAGGGTCTGGACGCCTTCTATAAGGAGCAGTTTGCCCGTCTGCTGGCCCGGTTCCAGGGGAAGGGCGGCACCATCCTGATGGTCAGCCACGACGTGGAGTTCTGCGCCCGTTTTGCCGACGAGGCCGCCCTGTTCTTCGACGGCGGGGTGACGGCCATCCAGCCCGCCCGGCGCTTTTTCGCGGGCAACCAGTTTTACACCACGGCGGCGGCCCGGATGAGCCGTGCCGTATTCCCGGAGGCGGTAACAAACGAGGAGGTGATTGCCCTGTGCAACGGGAAAAGATGACTTGGAAGCAGTGGTGTTCCGGCCTGTTTCTGGTGGCTGCGGCGGTGCTGCTGGTGGTGCTGAGCTGGCACTGGGCGGCGAAAAACTACTATCTGGTCAGCCTGATTGTGCTGACGGGGGGAATGGGCGCCTTTTTCCTCTCCTTTGAGCGGGAAAAGCCGCCGGCGCAGGAGCTGGTGCTGCTGGCGGTCCTGTGCGCGGTGACGGTGGCGGGGCGGATGGTCTTTGCCGCCGTGCCCTTCTTCAAGCCGGTGACGGCGCTGATTATCCTGGCCGGTGCAGCCTTTGGCGGCCGGGCGGGGTTCCTGTGCGGGGCCATGAGCCTGTTTGTCAGCAACTTTTACTTTGGCCAAGGGGCGTGGACGCCATGGCAGATGTTTGCCTACGGCCTGGCGGGACTGCTGGCCGGAGTGATCTTCCGGCCGGGAAGGATGCCCCGGAAGCGCATCCCGATGGCCCTGTTTGGGGCAGTCTGTGTGCTGTTTCCCGTGGGGCCGCTGCTGGACACCAGCACGCTGTTCCTGATGGCCGCCCAGGTGACGCCGGCGTCTGCCGCCGCAGTCTATCTGGCCGGTCTTCCGGTGAACGGGATTCACGCAGGGGCCACGGCGTTTTTCCTCTTTGTGGCCGGTCCGCTGATGCTGGAAAAGCTGGATCGGGTTCAGCTGAAGTACGGCCTGGACCGTGGAGAAGGAGCGTTGCGGGATGCGGATTGAGAGCTGTCACCCCGGCGTCATCGCCCTCTATTTTGCCGCCATGCTGGCCTTTACCGGCTGGTTTCAGCAGCCGGTATTTCTGGCCCTGTCACTGGGGACGGCGGTTGTTGTGACAGGGTTTCTGTTCCGGGACGGGCTGTGGAAGCGGCTGGGCTGGACTGCCACAGCGGGCGGCGTGGTGTTCCTCTGGGCGGCGCTGTTCTGCCGCTTTGGGGACACCGTGCTCTGGGGGGAGCTCTGGGGCAACCCGGTGACCCTGGAGGGATTGGTGTACAGTGCCACCCTGTGGGTCCGGGTGACGGCGGCTCTGCTGTGGTGCGGCTGTTTGTTCCGGCTGGTGCCGGTGGACAAAATTGTGGGGCTGCTGGGGCGTGTTGCCCCCCACCTGTCCCTGTACATCACGATTCTGTTGCGCCTGGCGCCCCGGATGGGTTGCCGGCGCCGGGGGATTCGGGAGACCCGGACCTGCTTAGGTCGGAAAAACGGCCTGCGGGAGGGGCTGCGGCGGGAGAGCATGGTGCTGACCTGGGCACTGGACAGCCTGGGGGGGGCCGCCCGCTCCATGACCTGCCGGGGCTACTCCCTCCGGCACAGGACCAGCTACGCCTGCCGCTGGATGGGCCATGGGGACCGGGTGCTACTCACCGTTGAGAGCTGGGGAATTGTAATCCTGCTCTGTGGCTGGGCCCTGAACCAGACCCGGGCCTGGTATGACCCGGTGCTGGTTGTGAATCAGATCACCCCAGTCAGTGTACTTTTTTATGTGGCATATCTGGTGTTTGCCCTGCTGCCAGTGGAGCTGGAGCTGCTCATGGCGCTGAGCCGCAGGAGAGACCAGCGGAGGATGGCGCGGACCTTGGAAGGGATCTGGTGACAGAGGATGAAGAAAAAAACGATGCGACGGCTGCTGGGCGGCGTTATGGCGCTGCTGATTGTGGCGGGGGCGGCAGGCGGTTTCTTTGCCGTGGGCCGCATCCGGGGGTGGTTTCCCAGCTCCCAGGCGGAGGAAGTGGAAAAGCACCCTTTGGCCCTGCGGGCGGAGGTGCTGACAGGGGCCGTCCTGGTCCAGCGGAAGGGCGTCTCCTATCAGCTCAAGGACGGCGAAAGCCTCCAGACCGGCGACCAAGTCACCTTGAAAGGCCACGGGAGCGCCACCCTCACGGGAGAGGGCTGTAAGGTGCGCTGCGGGGAGGGCTCCGCCTTCCTGGTGGGGGAGACAGAGGGGGGAGACCCCCAGCTGACCCTGACCGGGGGAGCGCTTTTTGGACACTGTGAGACCGCACTCTGCCTGGTGGTGGGGAACCAGTTGGCCCAGGTGGATGCCGGTACCGTGAGCCTGACGGTGACGGGGGAGGCGCTGACCCTGGACATGTTCTCTGGAGACGTCCGGTTTACCGGCGGCGACAGTGCGGCGGTCTCCCTTTCGCCGGGGGAACGGGTTAGTGTCCCCTGTGACGGCGGGCGCTGGGGCGCTCCGGTGCGCCAAACCCTGGCGCTGGCTGACCTCAGTGATTTTTCCCTGGCCTGTGCCGTGGAATATGACGGCCTGTGGATGACGCCGAAGGAGCTCCGCGGTGAAATCCGGCGTCGGGAGAAAGCGGCCCAGGCTGCGCTGGAGGCCGAGCTGAAGGAACAGAACGAGAAAGAAACGGTGGAAAAGCAGGAGGAACCGGCAGCAGAGGAGCTGCCCGAGCAGTCCGAAGCGGCGGAGTCCAGCGCCTCATCGGAGAAGGAGGAACAGGAGAAGAAAGCCGAGGCGGAACAGGCTGCCCGAGCGACCGAGAAAAAGAAGCGAGCGGCTGAGGAAAAAAGGAAGGCGGAAGAGCAGAAAAAAGCGGAGGGACAGCAAAAGGCGGATTCCTCCGAGAAAAAGGAGGAGGAGCCCGCCACAGAGAGCGGCGGCAGCTGCACCATCTACATCGAGTGCAAGACGCTGCTGGACCATATGGACGAGCTGAAGGAGTCCAAACGGGGCTATGTCCCCTCCGATGGCGTGATTTTAAAAAAGACAACGGTCTCCTTCTGTGAGGGGGAAACAGTCTACGATGTACTGGTTCGCACCTGTAAGGCGGCGGGGGTCCAGCTGGAGGTATCCTACTCCGGCGGCTATGGAAGCTATTACGTAGAGGGGATCGGGCACCTGTACGAGTTTGACTGCGGCAGACAGTCCGGGTGGGTCTACACCGTCAACGGAACGTCGCCAAAGTACGGGTGCAGCAGCTGCAAGTTGCAGGACGGCGACAGGATCGTCTGGAGCTACACCTGCCAGGGGCTGGGCAGCGATGTGAGATAGCCCCTGGGAAAAGAAAAGAGAAGATGGAGCGCCGTCCGCCAAAAGCGGAACACGGAATCGGGTGAAAAGCCCGGCGAGTCGGTCACTGTGAAGCCCCGAACTGGGGATAAGTCAGATACGTGGGCGCTGCCATCCTGTTTCGGCCGGAACTCGAAACAGAGCCGCCCGGCAGACGCTGGCGAGGGCACGTTTTTCCGGCCGTCTGTTTTGGTTTCACCTCCCATGGGAGTTGAGATAGAACAAATGGTGATAATACCAGAGAAATGGAGGAAAAAACGTGAAAAAGAGGTTGTTATCCCTGCTGTTGGCTTCGTGCTTTGGGCTGTCCCTGCTGCCCACTACGGCGCTGGCGGCGGCAGACCTGATCACGGTCCATGTGACCATCAGTAATCAGGGTGCGATCCCAGTGGGGAAGAATCACACCCTGATGGCTCAGGTGCCGGTGAAGGTGTCCGATCTGGACGGGAACGGTTCGTTCTCCTACGATGAGGCCATGGTTGCCGCCCATAGCGCTTACTATGAGGGGCCGGATTCCGGCTACGCCGCGGCAGAAAACTATTGTACGGAGCTGTGGGGAGAGGCCGAGGGCGTTGGCGGCTTTTACCGCAACAACGAGGCGATCCCCAATGGCGTGACAGCGGACACAGTCTCCGACGGGGACTACCTGACCGCCTTTGTCTACGCCGATCAGGAGGGCTGGTCTGACCAATACGGTTATTTCGATCAGAACACTGCGGCGGTGAAGACCGGCCAGACGCTGACGCTGCACCTGAGTGGTACGGGCTATGACAGCGACTGGAACCCGATGTCCGCGCCGGTGGCGAACGCGTCTGTGGGATACTGGGATACGGCAGGCGCCTTCCAGGAGCTGAACCAGTCCACCGGCAGCGACGGAAGCGTGACCCTCTCCTTCCCGGAGGCGGGGACCTATGTGATCTCGGCCTATGGCAACGACGCCATCCTGGTGCCGCCGGTCTGCACGGTGACAGTCACCGAGACGGGCCTCAGCGACGGTGTGAAACAGGCGGTGGCCAACTGCGTCTCCGGCTATCAGGGCAGCGAATGTACCTATAAAAACGAGTGGGCTCTGTTGGGCCGGGTGCGTGCCCTGTCCGGTACGGAGGGCTGGACCACCAGAGATGCCGATATTCGGAACTATGTGGCCAGCGTGGAACAGGCAGTAAAGAGCGGCAGCCTGAGCCGCGACACTGTCCCCACCACCATTGAGCGGGTCATCCTGGCCCTGACCGCGGTGGGGATGGACGTTACCGACTTCTGCGGTGAAAACCTGACCCAGTGGTTGTATGGGAACCCGAATGGAAGTGCGGGCTATTCTTCTAACGATCTGATCTGGGCCTTGATCGCCCTGGACAGCGGCGATTACACTGCGCCGGAGGGCTACCGGGACAGCCTGATTGAGACGATGGCCCAGTACCAGAATGACGACGGCGGCTTCTTTTTCTCTGCAAGCTGGAGCGCCAGCGATGTAGATATGACCCATATGGCACTGATTGCCCTGCATCCGTATCAGGAGCACAACGCCGCGGCCAGGAAGATGTATCAGGCGGGGCTCTCCTATGTGGAGGGCCAGGTGAGCGGCGAAGGCAACTATGGCAACAGCTGCAACGACGCCTATGGGGTGATTGCTAAGTGTACCCTGGGGCAGTCCGGGGACAAACTGGACAAGCTGGTGCGGTATATGCTGGACCACTATCTGGTGGAAGAAGGGTTCACCTACAATGGTGAGCTCAACGGTATGGCCACCTATGAGGGCCTGATGGCCATGGGCGCCTATCAGCGGCTGAGCGCCGGGGAGAACGGTCTATTTGACCTGACCGATGTGGAGCGGGAGACGATTTCCGTGGCCAAACCCAGGGTCCTGGGCAGCTACGCCTATACTGGGAGCAAGCAGACGGTCAAGATCACTAAAAGTGATTTCTACACCCTCTCCGGCACCACCTCCGCCACTGGGGTGGGGACTTACACCGTGACCGCATCCCTCAACGATCGGGTCAATACTGCCTGGTCGGACGGCAGCACGGCCGATGTAACGCTGACCTGGAGCATCGGCAAAAAGCCGATGAGTAAGCTGACTTACAGCAGTGTTTCCAGCCAGACCTATACGGGCGGGAGTCTGAGACCCAGGGTCACGGTGAAAGACGGCAGCAGGATTCTTAAGGTCGGCACCGACTACAGCATCACCTATTCCAGCAACAAATCTGTGGGCATGGGCAAGATTACCCTCAAGGGCAAAGGCGGCTATGTCGGCACGAAAATCATCCACTTCAAGATCGTGCCGAAAAAGACCGCCCTCTCCAGCGTGAAAAACGTCAGGAGCAGAAAGCTGTCGGTCAAGTGGAAGCGAAACACCACCGTCAGCGGGTATCAGATTCAGTACTACACCGGCAAAAGCGGAAAGAACAGCCGGACGGTAACCGTCAAAGGCTATAAGAGTACGTCCAAAACCCTCTCCAGACTGACCAAAAAGAAGCGATATTATGTGCGCATCAGAGGCTACAAAAAAGTTTCCGGCACAATGTATTACTCCGGCTGGAGCAGCGCAAAGACGGTCAAAATCAACAGATAAGCGGGGGATTTCTCCCATCAGACGCCCGGTGAACCTTCGCCGGGCGTTTCCGTTTGCGGCGGCTGCACTGAGAATAGGCTTGCGGGCCGCAGGAAACTCTGATACAATTTACAGAATCCCGGCAGAAGTACGGGAAAAACCAGGGGAAACAGAAGGGATGCTTGATGACTGTGGGGAACATTGTTCTGGCAGCGGCCGTTGTGGCAGTAATACTGTGTTTGTTACTCTATTTCGTGTGCAGCTATCTGTTCCGGGTGGGCATGGAAGCGCGTTTCCAGCGGAAGGCGCCGCGCAAAAAGAAGACTGCCCATCCGCCAACGCTGCGGCAGCGCCAGCTTCAGCAGGCGGCCCAGGCCGCGGAGACATGGAGGGCGGCCCAGTCCTTTGAGTGCGTGTCGATCCAGAGCCGGGATAACCTGCGTCTGGTGGGGTATTATCTGCCCTGCGCCGGGGCGGAGCGGACTGTGTTGCTGGTCCACGGCTGGCGGGGCAGCTGGGAAGGGGATATGAGCCCCTTCGGTCCCTTTTTACAGGAACAGCGGTGCAACCTGCTCTTTGTGGACCAGCGGGGCCACGGGGCCAGTGAGGGAAAGTACCTGGGGTTCGGGGTGCTGGAGCGCTATGACTGTCTGGCGTGGGTGAGCTATCTCCAGCGCCGCGAACCGGCGGGGATGCCAATCTATCTGCTAGGCTGTTCTCAGGGGGCGGCTACGGTGCTGATGGCCTCGGGCTTTGCACTGCCGAAGCAGGTCCGGGGAATCATCGCCGACTGCGGTTTTCTGTCGCCGGAGGAACAGATTGCTACCACTCTGAGGGACTGGTGGCATTTGCCCAGGCAGCCCTTTCTGTTTGTGGCCGACCAGATGTGCCGGCGCCGGGCCGGGTACTCCTATCGGGCATACTCCACCCTGAAGGCCATGGAGACCAATCGGACGCCAGTGCTCTTTGTCCATGGGACTGAGGACCGGTTTGTGCCGGTGTCCAACACCCTGCGCAATTACCAAGCCTGCCGGGCGGAAAAGGAGCTGCTGCTGGTGGAGGGCGCCCGGCATATTCAGAGCTATCTGCTGGGCGGCGACCAGTACCGGGAGAAGCTCGCCCGGTTTTTTGAAAAGTATGACTGTGAGGAGGGGGGAAAGCAATGAAAAAAAACATTCAAATTCTGCTGTTTGTTCTGCTGGCCGGGGTGTTTCTCTACAGTGCCTGGCGGCTGGGCAGCTATTACCTGACTGCGTTCCAGCAGGAAAAGACCGTGGGCTCCCTGCGCGGTCAGCTGAACGAGGAGGACCCTTATGCCGTGAACGAGGACGGCATTTTGGTGCGCTACGCGGATTTGTACGCTGAAAACCACGACATGGTGGGCTGGCTGACCATTTCAGATACCCCCATCGACTATCCGGTGATGCAGCGCAAGGACGACGCTGAATACTACCTGCACCGGGATTTCAACGGCGAGTACGCCTCCGCCGGATGTCTGTTTCTGGAGAAGAACTGTGATGCGGAAAAACCGTCGGACAATCTGATTATTTATGGTCACCACATGAAAAACGGAAATATGTTCGGCAAACTCCAGAACTACGAGGACGAGAAATTTTACCGCGCCCATAAAGCGATTGTCTTCGACACGGTTCGGGAACATCGGGAGTATCAGGTGCTCTCCGTGTTCCGGGGGCAGGCTTACGCCGCTGACGATACCGAGCACTTCCACTACTATGACTTCACCGAGGCCCGGGACCAGGAGGACTTTGAGGACTATGTGGAGCAGATCACCCGCCGGTCCCAGTATCAGACCGGCGTTACGGCAGAGTACGGCGACGAGTTGCTGACGCTGTCCACCTGCGCCTATCACAAGGAGGAAGGTCGTTTTGTCGTGGTGGCAAAGCGAGTGACATAACCCGGGAAATAATCACATGTGGTTCGAGAAAAAGCGGGACAACCCTAAGAGGGGTTGTCCCGCTTTTTGCCGTTGTCGGCGGCTCAGGAGAGACTTTTGCGGATCACTTCGTACAGTACCGGCTTCATATTGTCGATGTTGTCCGGCTCATGCTCGATGATGGAGGCGTAACAGACCGAGCCGACCATTTCCATTAGCACATATACCAGGTTGATGACGTCGGATTCGCTCCGGCCCTTCATCTCCGGGCTGTTTTTCAGGGCCAGGAGGATGTGCTCCAGAAAGGGGTCGTCGGATTCTTGGAGTTCTGCCTCCAGAACCGGCTTCCAGCCAAAATTGCGGCAGACGACGGAGAGGGTCAGGGGATCTCGCTTAAAGTACTCAATGATGTGATCCACCACATGGATCACATTGTCCGCCAGATTGTCCGCCCGGTGTTCGTCCACGGTTTCGCAGGCGGTTCGAAAAACCCGGTGACAGATGTTGAACACCAGAGCGTCCAGGATGGAGTTTTTATCGTGAAAGTAGAGGTAAAATGTCCCTTTGGCCACTTTGGCCTGTTTTACGATGTCGTCAATTGTCGTACCGGCGGCTCCCTTTTTTTGAAACAGGTCGTAGGCGGCGTCCAACAAGCGCTGGCGCTTCAACGCCTTTTTTTGAATCAAAGTGCCCACAAGCGCACCGTCCTTTCCCATGGAATGAGTTTAGTATAGCGCGGTTTGCCGGGAGGTTCAAGCGGCGGAGCGGGAAAAAACCAAAGAATTTGACTTTTGGTCATTTTTCTTGTTGCATCTCCCTTTCGTTTGTAGTAGACTGTGTTTGCTTGAAAAATGACTGTTAGTCAGAATGGAAAGAAGGTACCGTTGTGCTGAAATTCGGTGAAAAAATCGTAAAGCTGCGCATACCGATTCTGATCCTCAGTATCCTGCTGTTGATTCCCGCCGCCTTAGGCTATTTCAACACCCATGTCAACTACGACATCCTGTATTATCTGCCGGATGAGATTGATACCATGCAGGGGCAGGACATCCTGATGGATGAGTTTGGGAAAGGCGCCTACGCCCTTTTTGTCTGTGAGGGGATGGATTACAAGGAGGTTTCAGCCCTCAAGTCCGACATCGAGGATGTGGACCATGTAGCGGACGTGATCTGGTATGATTCCGTAGCGGACCTGTCGGTTCCGGTCGAGGTGCTGCCGGATAACATCCGGGAGGTGTTCAACTCAAAAGACGGGGATGCCACGCTGATGGCGATCTTCTTCGACACGACCACCTCCGCCGATGAGACCATGGACGCCATCGGGACCATTCGCACCCTCTCCGGGGAGCACTGCTTCCTGTCCAGTATGTCCGCCATCGTCACGGACACCAAAAACCTGGTGGAGAAGGAGATGCCCGCCTATGTGGTGATCGCGGTGCTGCTCTGTTGCCTGGTGCTGGCCATTACCATGGACTCCTTCATGATCCCGGTGCTCTTTATGCTCAGCATCGGCATGGCCATTATTTACAACCTGGGCACCAACTTTGTCAAAGGAGAGATTTCCTTTATCACCATGTCCCTGGTGGCAGTGCTTCAGCTGGGCGTGACCATGGACTACTCCATCTTCCTTTGGGGCAGCTACAAGGAGCAGCGGGAGCAGTTCCCAGATAACAAGGAGGCTATGGCCCACGCCATTGCGGCCACTATCACTTCGGTGGCCGGCTCCTCCCTGACCACCATCGCCGGTTTTATCGCCCTGTGCTTTATGAGCTTTACGCTGGGGCTGGATATGGGCATTGTCATGGCCAAAGGCGTTTTGCTGGGCGTGATCTGCTGCGTCACCGTTCTGCCCTCCCTGATCCTGGTGTTTGACAAGGCCATCTGGAAGACGGCACACCGGACCTTCCAGCTCCCCACCGGCGGTATCAGCGACTTTGTGGCGAAGCATTATAAGTTTTTTGCCATTTTGATGGTGCTGCTGTGGATTCCGGCCCTGTACGGCAACTCGAATTACGACGTATATTACAAGCTGGACAACAGTCTGCCGGATTACCTGCCCTCAGTTCAGGCCAATGAGGAGCTGAATCAGAAGTTTGACATGAGCTCCGTGGAGATGGTGCTGTGCCGTTCCGACCTGTCCCAGAAAGAGGTCAAGTCCATGCTCAGCGAGATGGAGGCGGTGGAGGGCATCAACTTTGCCCTGGGCCTGGACTCCGTCACCGGCGCGCTGGTTCCGGACGCCCTGATCCCGGATACGGCCCGGGAGAAGCTGGAGAGCGGCGGCTATCAGCTGCTGATGATCAGTTCAACGTATGAGATCGCCACCGATGAAGTCAACGCTCAGTGTGACAAGATTGAGAAGATCGTAAAAGAGTACGACCCGGCGGGGATGCTCATCGGCGAGGCCCCCTGTACCCGGGACCTGATCAACATCACCAACCATGACTTTATGGTGGTCAATTCGGTCTCCATTGCGGCCATCTTCGTGATCATCCTGCTGGTGCTGAAATCCATCTCCCTGCCGGTGATTCTGGTGGCGGTGATTGAGCTAGCTATCTACATCAACATGGCCCTGGCTTACTACACGGGAACCACGTTGCCCTTTATTGCCTCCATCTGCATCGGAACCATTCAGCTGGGCGCCACGGTGGACTACGCCATCCTGATGACTACCCGATACAAAAAGGAGCGGATGAGTGGGTGCTCGAAGCGGGAGTCGGTGCATACTGCCCTGACCACGTCGATTCACTCGGTGCTCTCCAGCGCTCTGGGCTTCTTCGCGGCCACCATTGGCGTGGGCATCTATTCCGACGTGGATTTAATCGGCTCCCTGTGTCTGCTGATGGCCCGGGGCGCAATCATCAGTATGGTGGTGGTCGTTTTGATGTTGCCCAGTATGTATATGTTGTTTGACAAACTCATCTGTAAAACCACCCTCGGCTTACGCAAAACGGTGGATGTCAAAGGAGGGAACCTGAGATGAAGAAAAGAATATTAGCGCTGGCAACTGCATGTGGGATGTTGATCTCTACTTTGGCGGGCTGTGGCAGCGGGGCGGACTCCAGTACCGGATCGGAGGCCAGTTCTGCCCAGAATACTGGGACGGATGCGGTGACCACGGCGGCGGAACAGCTGCTGGGCCACAGCGACACCGACGGCAAAGAGGAAACGGTCTACGTCATTGCCGATGCCAACGGCAAGCCGGACCAGGTGATCGTCAGCGAGTGGCTGAAAAACGGAGACGGTAAGGATACCCTGAAGGACGTCTCCAACCTGGAGAACATCCAAAATGTCAAGGGAGACCAGGACTACACCAGGGGCAGCGGCGACCAGCTGACCTGGAACGCCAAGGGCAGCGACATCTATTACCAGGGCGCCAGCACCGCCCAGCTGCCGGTGGATGTGACCGTCTCCTATCGGCTGAATGGAAAAGCGGTGTCGGCGGAACAGCTGGACGGGGCCTCCGGCAAGCTGAGCATCCAGTTTGACTACAAGAACAACACCGCCAAAACCCGGAAGATCGACGGGGAACAGGTCACACTCTATCAGCCCTTCCTGATGGTCTCCGGCCTGCTGTTGGACAACGGTACGGCCAGCAACGTGGAGGTAACCAACGGCAAAGTGATCAACAGCGGCGACAGCACCGTTGTGGTGGGTATCGCCATGCCCGGCCTCAGCGAGAGCCTGGGGCTGAAGGGACTGAAAGACGGGGATGGCAAGGCCATTGATCTGGACATCCCGGAGCACGTGACCATCACGGCGGATGTGAAGGACTTCTCCCTGCTGACCACCGTGACGGTGGCGGAAAACAGCGCCTTGGAGGAGCTGAACCTGGACGAGGTGGACAGTGTAGATGACCTGAAGGATGCCCTCAGCGACCTGGGTGAGGCGTCGGAAAAGCTGGTCAGCGGCAGTCAGGATCTGGCTGACGGCGTGGGCGAGCTGAACGACAAGAGCGGAGACTTGGCCGACGGCGTGAATCAGCTGGACGACTCTGCCAAAAAGATCGCAAAGGGGTCCGACACCCTGAAAGATGGCGCGGACCAGGTCAACAGCGGCGCCAGCCAGATCAAGAAGGGGGCCGGCGATGCGGCAAGCGCGGCGGGGAAAATCAGCGATGGGTCCTCCCAAATCGCATCCAATATGGACACCCTGGCCAACAGCGTTTCCGGCCTGCCGGACTCTGCGAATCAGCTGCTCAGCGGTGCGAAGAGCCTGAAAACGGCGCTGGGTGGCAAAAAGAGCACCGGCGACACCATTTATACCGGTGCGGAGAAAATTGCGGCAGGTGCGGCACAGCTCTCCGCCGGGCTGAAAAACAGCGACGGCACCAGCATCTATGAGGCTGCCGCCGGGATCAAAGCCGGTGCAGAACAGATTCAGTCCGGCGCCCAGTCCATTTCCGGCGGACTCCAGTCGGCGGCATCCAACCTGGACACCTCGAAGGGCTATATCAACGACGCCATCGGCCAGCTGGAACAGTTGAGCAAGGCGGAGGGCGTCAGCGACGAGGTAAAGCAGACCTATGCAGCTATCATCCAGGAGCTGAAAGCCAGCCTCCAGTACCAGGACGGCGTCTCCAGCGCCCTGACCAGCACCGGGGAGGGGACCTTGCAGGGCGGCCTGTCCAGTATTGAGAGCGGCGCCCAGACCATCGCCGCCTACGCAGGCAAGGTGGCCGACGGCTCCGCAGAGCTGGCCGCCGGTGCGGATCAAATTGCCGCTGGTGCCCAGGCCATTGAAAGCGGCATCGACACCATGGTTTCGGGGAACAACGGTTCCAACCTGAATGCCCTGATCCAGGGCTTGAACCAGCTCAGTGAACAGAGCGGAGCCCTGGTGGCGGGGGTCAATCAACTGGACGACGCCAGCAACACCCTGTCCGACAGCATGGGTCAGCTGGCCGACGGGACCAGCGACCTGGCCGACGGGGCCGGGAGCCTGGCAGACGGCACTGCGAATCTGGCGGACGGCGCAGACAGCCTGTCCGGTTACCTGGGACAGCTCTCCGATGGTACCGGCCAGCTGTCCGAAGGGACCGGCGCCCTCATCGACGGCATCGGCCAGCTGCTGGACGGCTCCAACGACCTGGCGGACGGTATGGCCGAGTTTGATGAAGAGGGAATTCAGAAACTCACCAGCCTGATGGACGGTGACCTGACCGGGATCGTGGACCGTCTGGAAGCGATTCAGGACTACGCCAAGGAGTACCAGTCCTATGGCGGAAATGCCAGGGACATGGACTGCTCCACCAAGTTTATCTATAAGACCGATTCCATCGGCAAA
This sequence comes from Clostridiales bacterium, assembly GCA_003150485.1. Classification (GTDB taxonomy): domain Bacteria; phylum Bacillota; class Clostridia; order Oscillospirales; family Oscillospiraceae; genus Onthomonas. The sequence goes on along the minus strand of QALX01000001.1, from coordinate 57,328 downwards.
TGACAAAAACGTAAGAACCGGCTCCCGACAGACCTGTCGGGAGCCGGTTTTGCACGGCACTTGGCGCGTGGCGGGGCAGGGAAATGGAGCGCTGTCAGGCGTTAAGAAACCATCGTAAGGAGAAAAGAAGGGGCGGTGATAAAACGGGGCGCTGAGGAGAGCTGCGTGCGCATGGCGGCGCTGCTGTCTCCGTGGACTGATTGGGGGCAGGATTTCCCACCCATGGAAAAAGAGCGGCGCCCGATTTCGGGCGCCGCTCCAAGTAGTTGGGGTTGCTATTACAGGTAACTGGGTTTTAGGCAGCCTTTGCCTTATGCTGCTTGATCAGAGTCTGAATGCCTTCGACAGCGAGGATGATGGCCAGGATGACCAGCAGAGCGCCGAGGATCAGCTTTGCATAGGTACCCCAGTCGGCGGCGACAACAGCGCCGGTGGCGTCCGTGACTTTGCCCATCAGAATCATTAGCTGAGACCGGATGGTCAGAACCAGGGAGGTGATGGTGACGATCAGCATGAAGCCCATGGGGAACAGGAACATCTTGTTATTTCTTCCGATGTTGCCCAGCCAGGTAGCCACAGCCAGCAGACCCAGAGCAGCCAGCAACTGGTTGGCAGCCCCGAACAGGCCCCAGATCTTTGCATAACCGGTCAGGCCCAGGCCCACGCCCAGGATGACGGTGATGATGGTAGCCAGATACTTGTTGGTGAGAACCTTCTTATAGCCAGTGGTATCTTCCACGGACTGGCCGGGTTCCAGCCAGAATTCCTGGAACATGTAACGGGCCAGACGGGTGGCGGTGTCCAGGGAGGTCAGGCAGAATGCGGATACGGCCAGGACCAGCAGGGAGGAGACTGTGGTGATTGCGGTGTCGTTGCCCAGACCGGGGATGCAGCCCACCATCTGGGAGATGCCAGTGGCAAACACGGTGGTAGGAACGGTGATCTCACCGCCGGCGTACTGGTTCCAGATGTAACCCACGGCGCACAGGGAGACCAGGGCCAGGGCGCACTCGATCAGCATACCGCCATAGGCGATGGGCTTTGCGTGCTTTTCGTTGTCCAGCTGCTTTGCGGTGGTGCCGGAGGAAACCAGAGAATGGAAACCGGAGATAGCACCGCAGGCTATGGTGACGAACAAGGCCGGGAAGATGGGGCCGTAAGTGGCATTGTAGCCGGTGGTGAAGGCGGGAATGTCCATATTTGCGTGGGTGTCGCCGAAGATGGCGCAGCCCAGCACGCCCAGCACAGCGATGATCATCATGCCGTAGAGCAGGAAGGAGGACAGGTAGTCACGGGGCTGGAGCAGAATCCAGACCGGAGTGACCGATGCGATGGCGATGTAGATACCACAGATGATCATCCAGGTGTTGTAGCTCAGTTCGACGGGATGGAAGTTCAAACCGATGACCAGGCAGATGATGATGGCGATGACGCCGATGACGCTGGAAATACCCAGAGGCGCATTGCGGCGATAGACCAGCAGGCCGAAAATCACAGCCAGGACGATAAACAGAATGGAGATCATGGCCACAACGGCGTGGGACTCAGTCTGTGCGGCGGCCATTTCTGCGGAAATGACATCAGAGGGTGCCACAGTGCAGAAGGTGCTGGCCACGATAGAGGCGAAAGCGGCGACCACCAGCAGCAGCGTCAGGTAAGCGAAGATGTTGAACAGCTTTTTGGCGCGACCGTTCATGTTGACAGCGATGACCTCGCCGATGGACTGGCCCTTGTGACGGACGGAGGCCAGCAGGGCACCGAAGTCGTGCACGCCGCCGAAGAAGATACCGCCGATGAGGACCCAGAGCATGACCGGGACCCAGCCGAAGACAGCGGCCTGGATGGGGCCGTTAATGGGGCCGGCGCCGGCGATGGAAGAAAAGTGATGGCCCATCAGGACAGGCGCTTTGGCGGGGACGTAGTCGACCCCATCTTCCATTTCGTGGGCAGGTGTTTTTGTGGTGTCCTGGACACCCCACTGCTTGCACAGCCAGCCGCCGTAGAAGACGTAGCCGCAGATCAGTACGGCCAGGCCGATGATCAGGATTAAAGCAGCATTCATAAAATTCCACACTCCTTACTTTCTAAACAATCCGCGCTTCTTCCGTTTAGGATGAAGCACGCTTTTCAAAAACTCCGCTGTTTTCCGGCCGTCGGAGTTGGCCGTGACCGAATCCATCCCTAAATCGACCACGGCGGTATGGACCTCCATCCAGCCTTTCAGCGAAAATTGAAAACTTTTCCGGATGCGGCACCGCTTCAGGCGTTTTTTTGCCTCGGCGTCGCAGGAATCGCAGAGAAACAGGGCGACGATGTAACTGCTCATATGGTTCTCATCGGGGTGAATCAGCTGGGATCCCCGGTCATAGGCCAGTTGCAGGCACTGTTCGTAGCGTTCCACGGTGAGATGGGGGCAGGAGAAGAAGTAGACGAATTCGTTGTTGTCCGCCGCCCAGAGCTGGGCCCGCTTTACCAGGACGTATTTCACCCCGTGGACGTGAAAAAAGGCGGTCGCAACCAAAGGTTCTTGGCCTTCCACCCGTTCTACATCGTAATATGCGGTGTACGCGTTCAAAAGGCGTGTGAAAAGAGCCTCCCTATCCATTGGCATCTTTTGCCTCCTGTCTCTATCCTGTACTTGATGTGCAATATTTGTTTCATCTGAACTACTGCTAGTTTAGCACAAACCACGGGATTTGCAAGGGGAGAAGGGAGACAAAAGAGAGAAAATACCGAAAAAAATTTATAGAATTTTCACAAATAACTAGAACGCAGTCGGTTTGCAGGAGAATTGAGGGGAAATCCTGCAAAAAGACGGCATGGTGGAACAACCATGCCGTCATCTGTTTTTTACAGAGAAAAGGAGGGAGGAAAACTGGTCCTGGAAATGCTCATGTATCCTGGTAAAATGCCTGGATATTGGGGTTGTCCCGGTAAACCGTGCGGATGGTGTCCAGCAGGGCCGCCACGCCTTCGGCAGAGCCACCGCAGGCTTTGACATCTGTGTCCAGACTGGTGTGTGCGTCCTCCGCGGTCCAAGTCATTGTGTGGGAGGCAGAGCTTTCAGAAGTAGGGTAGGTACAGCTGACCTGACCGCAGTTGTCAATCAGTGCCAGAAGCAGGTTGCCGTAATATTGGAACTGGTCGGAAAAAGCCGTTGCGTCCTCCGGGGCCTGCTCAAAATGCAGGGTCAGGCCGTAGGGCTTGTCCTTGGTTTGCAGCTCCATAGTAAAGGCGCCCATCCGGTTGTCCACGCCCAACTGGGATAGCAAACTGCCCACTGCGGCGTTGTCCCCGATATACTGCACCCGGCTGTTGTAAAGAGACTGGGCATAGGAGTCCGTCGGGGCGGAGCTGGCGGCCGAATCGCCGCCGGAGCAGCCGGCGGCGCTCAGGACCAGAACGGCCAGAGCTGTGGCCAGCCAAAGCAGGCGGCGGAGTTTGGTATTTGTCATGAGGTTACTCCCTTTCCATTCAGGTGTTTGTACACCATCTTATACCGGGGGCGGGATAAAGTCAATTCGGATGACAGAGGCAAGGTCCCCTCCGCCGGCTGGACCTGGCGGAGGGGTGGCGCTTTCCCGGTTAGATGTGCCAGATTTCCTCAGCGTACTGGCGGATGGTTCGGTCAGAGGAGAACTTACCGGCGGAGGACAGATTCAGCAGGCATTTGCGGCCGAAGGCCAGTCGGTCCTGGTAGTCCCGGTTGGCCCGGAGTTTGGCGTCCAGGTAACTGGAAAAGTCCTTGAGCAGGAAGTAGTGATCAGCCCGGTGCCAGTTGGCCCCGTCCAGCAGCGCCCGATAGAGCTCCGCCTGGGGATCGTCCACCTCCACGGTGCCGTCCACCAGGGTGTCCACCGCCCGGTGCAGGATGGGATCGCCGTCGTACAGTGCCCGGGGGTGATAGCTGTCCCGGATGGACTCCAGTTCCTCCACGGTGGCGCCGAAAATATAATTGTTTTCCAGCCCTGCCTGCTGGACGATCTCCACATTGGCCCCATCCAGGGTGCCCAAGGTCACAGCGCCGTTGAGCATCAGCTTCATGTTGCCGGTGCCCGAGGCCTCGGTGCCGGCAGGGGAGATCTGCTCAGAGATGTCAGCGGCGGGGATGATCTGCTCGGCGTAAGAGCAGTTGTAGTTCTGGACAAAGAGCACCTGGAGCTTGCCCTGAACCGCCGGGTCCCCATTGATGAGCCGGGCAATCCGGTTGATATAGCGGATGACGGCCTTGGCCCGGTCGTAGCCCGGGGCGGCCTTGGCGCCGAAGAGGCAGGCAGTGGGAGTGAAGTCGGGGAGACGGCCCTCCTTCAGCCCCTGGTAGATGGCCATGATAGACAGGGCGTTCAGGAGCTGACGCTTGTACTCATGGAGCCGCTTCACCTGGACGTCAAAGATAAAGTCGGGGGCCAGAACAATGCGTTCGCTTTTCCAGATGCGGTCACAGAGCTGCTGCTTTTTCAGCAGCTTGACCCGGTTGAACTGGTCGATCAGGGGGTCGTCAATCAGGGGCTTCAGTTCCTCTAGACGGCTCAGATCGGTGAGGAAGCCGGGGCCAATGTGTTCCTGAATCAGCTGGGTGAGCTCCGGGTTACTGAGCCCCAGCCAGCGCCGGGGGGTAATCCCATTGGTTTTGTTCTGGAACCGCTCCGGGTAGCAGGCGTACCAGTCCCGGAACAGGTCCCGTTTCAGCAGCTCCGAGTGCAGCTCCGCCACTCCGTTGACGGCAGAGGAGACATAGACGGAGAGGTTGGCCATGTGGACGGTGTTGTCCTGGATGATAAACAGGTTGCGGTCCGGATGTTCCTGCCGCAGCCGCCGGTCGATCTGCTCCAGAATCTCACAGATGGTGGGCACCACCGAGCGAAGCAGATCCAAGTCCCATTTTTCCAGCGCTTCGCTCATCACGGTGTGGTTGGTGTAGGAGAACACCTGTCTGGTGATGGCAAAGGCGCGGTCAAAGTCCAGTCCCCGCTCCATCAGCAGCCGGATCAGCTCGGGGATGGACATGGCCGGGTGGGTGTCGTTGAGCTGGATGGCGCAGAAAGCGGCTAGGTTTTTCCAGTTGTCCCCGTGGGCCCGGTTGTAGTGGCGCAGAATGTCCTGGAGAGAGGCGGAGGAGAGGACGTACTGCTGTTTGATGCGCAGCCGTTTGCCCTCCCAGGTGCTGTCGTTGGGGTAGAGGACCCGGGTAATGTTCTCGGCGGCGTTTTTCTCCGCCAGGGCCTGGTAATAGTCCTGGGCATTGAAGGCTTCGAAGTCCAGCTCGTGGACGGCTTCACACTGCCAGAGGCGGAGGGTGCCGATGTTGTCGTTGTGGTAGCCGATGATGGGCATTTCATAGGGAACGGCAATGACGGTCTGGTCGGCGAAGGCCACCCGGACAGCGTATTTGTCCCGGCGATAGCTCCAGGGGTCGCCGTACCGGGTCCAGTCGTCGATCATCTCCTTCTGGCTGTCCTGCTCAAAGCGCTGCTTGAACAGGCCGAAGCGGTAGCGCAGGCCGTAACCGGTGAGAGGCAGGTCCAGAGTGGCGGCGCTGTCCAGGAAGCAGGCGGCCAGGCGGCCCAGGCCGCCGTTGCCCAGGGCGGCGTCCTCCACCTCCTCCAGCAGGGCAAGATCCACCCCCTTGCTGCAAAAGGCCTCCCGCAGCTCCTGGAGGATCCCCAGGTTGTACAGGTTGCTGTAGATCAGCCGTCCCACCAGGTACTCGGCGGAAAAGTAGTAGGCGTGCCGGAGGGGCGCCCTCTTTTTCCGGCAGCGGGCCCACTGGTCGCTGATGGCCAGCATCACGGCTTCACCCAGGCAGTCGTGGAGCCGGGCGGCGTTGGTCTCCATCAGGGTTTCATCATGGCGGCATTTGAGAATGTGCTCGGTCCGTTCCACAATGGCAGTTACATCATACTTCATAGCTAGTCGACTCCTGATTTCATCTCAGTTGGAAGGGGAATCCGGCAGCTGGTCTCCGCTTCGGCTCGGAGCCGGCGGGCCAGTGTACCGGTGAGTTGGTCTTTTGTACAGCACCAGCGCCAGTTTTCCGGCTTCAGGGTGCCGGGTTCGTTCATCCGAGCGCCGCCGCCCAGGCCCAGATAGTCCTGCATCTGGGCCACAAACAGGTTGGCTTTGGAAGCCAGGCCGCTGCGCAGGAGGGCCGCCGCCAGATCCTCCGATGGGGAGAGATGGAGGTATTCTCGGGCGTAAGCCAGGGTTTCCGGCGGGCTCTCGCGGCACCACTGGGATAGGGTGGCGTTGTCGTGGGTACCGGTATAGCAGACGCAGTTCTCGCCGTAGCGGTGGGGCAGGTAGTCGCTGGGCTCCCGGGAGTCAAAGGCGAATTCCAGCACCTTCATGCCGGGGAAGCCGGACTGAGCAACCATCTCCCGAACCGCATCCGTGAGGAAACCCAGGTCCTCGGCGATAAAGTCCAGATGGGGGAAACGCTCTTTGATCCTGCGGATCAGCTTCATCCCCGGTCCCTTGACCCAGGCGCCGGCCCGGGCGCTGTCTGCCTCTGCGGGAATGGACCAGTAGCTCTCAAAGCCGCGGAAGTGGTCGATGCGGATGACGTCAAAGAGCCGTCCGGCAGCCGCGATCCGCCGCAGCCACCAGGCGAAACCGTCCCGTTCCATCCGGCTCCAGTCATAGAGGGGGTTGCCCCAGTACTGACCCTCCTGGCTGAAGCTGTCCGGCGGGCAGCCGGCTACACAGAGGGGCTGCCGGTCGTGGTCCAGCTGGAACAGTTCCGGACTGCACCACAGGTCGGCGGAATCCAACGGGACATAAATGGGGATGTCTCCAATCATTTTAACGCCCTTTTCCCGGGCATATGCGCGCAGCGCATCCCATTGGCGGTAAAATTCATACTGTAAAAAACGGTGGAAATTTTGTTCCTCCGCCAAACTGGCCCTAGCGCGCGCCAAAGCCTCGGGCTTCCGCAGCCGCAGCGCCTGAGGCCAGCTGGTCCAAGGCCCGTTGCCAAACTGAGCCTTGATGGCCATAAACAGGGCGTACTCCTCCAGCCAATCCTGTTCCGCCTGACAGAAATGGGAAAAAGAGGCGGGGGGCGCTTTGCGGAACCGTTCGTAGGCCCGGCGGAGCAGGGGCAGCCGCTGTTGGTAGAGCAGGGAAAAGTCCACCTGGCCGGGATGCTGCGCCCAGGGGAAGGCGGACACTTCGGCCGGAGTCAGCCAGCTCTGCCGGATCAGCCGGTCCAGATCAATCAGATAGGGGTTGCCGGCGAAGGTGGAGAAGGACTGGTAGGGGGAGTCTCCGTAACCGGTGGGGCCGATGGGGAGAATCTGCCAGTAGCTCTGCCCGGCGGCGTGGAGAAAGTCCACAAAGTCGTAGGCTGCCTGGCCCAGGGTCCCGATACCGTACCGGGAGGGCAGGGAGGTGATGTGCAGCAGAATACCGCAGCTTCGATTCATAGCGACAACAACTTTCTGTTCATGGTGTGGCGGGGAGGTGGAGTGCGCTCCCGTGTCTTGGGGGAAAGTGGGGGGCGCATGTTACATTATATCATAATGGCTGCGCATATGTCCGCAGATGGTCCGAGGCTGCTGAGTGGGAGTCTCTGAACCGCCCGGGTATTCCCAGTATGCGTGTAGTATATCGTGGGTGGCGGAGTTCTGCAACGGCTTCTCTGAAAGTGGAGGAAATTTTTCTGTTTCCGGCAAAAAGAAACACTGGATTTGTACAGTATCACTCGAAAAAACGATGTAATCGGTCAAAGCTTGCACTGTGTGCAAAGCAGGCGCAGCAGGCTTTACAACCAGGAGGAGGGTATGATATAACAGAAAAAAGATCAGGGTAGACAGCGTGTGCACAGAATTGCGGTACACGGTCAGGAGGGGCGGGAGACGTGCAAAAAAACAGAGAGATCGTTCAGCGGTCAGAATCCTTTCCCATCGGTGTGCTGTTGGCGCTGACCGGCGGCTTTCTGGACGCCTACACCTATGTGTCCCGGGGGGGCGTCTTTGCCAACGCCCAGACTGGAAACATGGTTCTGCTGGGAATCCGGCTGTCCGAGGGTGCGTGGCGGCAGGCGGCCTACTATTTTGTGCCCATTGTGGCATTTGCTGCCGGTGTATTGCTGGCTGAGCTGATCCAGAAAAAGCATAAATGGAACGCTGGCCTGCACTGGCGACAGCGAACGGTGCTCATTGAGGCGGCGGTTTTGCTGGCTGCGGGGTTTGTCCCATCCGGGAAACTAGACTCCGGCGTCAACATAGCCATCTCCTTCGTCTGTGCCATGCAGGTGGAGAGTTTCCGGAAAATTCACGGCCTGACCTACGCCACCACCATGTGTACAGGGAACCTGCGAAGCGGGACGGAGAATCTGTTTCAATACCTCAAAAGCGGAGAAAAGAAGCGGCTTAGGAACAGCTTGAAGTACTACTGTATTATTGTGGTCTTTATCGCGGGAGCTTTTCTGGGCTGTTGCGCCACCAAGCTGTTTGGGGAAAAAGCGGTTTGGAGTACCTGTATATTTCTGCTTGGGGCATTTTTGCTGATGAACCAGGAGACGGAGCAAGAGAAAAAGGGAAAAACACATTGAAAAAATGTAGGCGCAGGCTGGGAATTTCCCGGCCTGCGCTTTTGGAGCGATGGGTTAAAATCTCCGCCGCCTGTACCGGGAGACGAGGATGAGCGCCGCGATCAACAGCAGTACCGAGCCGCCGGACAGTAACAGGATGGAGCGGCTTTTTCCGCTGCCCTGGGCATCGGCGGCTTTGCCGCCCCGCTGGCCGGAGGAGTTGGCGGGTTTCCGGCGAATGTTGCCGGTATCCTCCTGCGGAGAGGCGGGGGCACTGTTGTCACCGCCGTCGGCGGGGATCTGCTCCATCGCCCCCTCTGGCGGGGCGGGGGAGGAGCTGTCGCTGTCGGAGGCGGCCGCCAGCCCCACGGCAGCTGTGTCAGGGGTTGCCATGCTGTCCGGCTGGGCGCGAGTGGTGCCGGTGGAGGAAGACGGCTCGTTTTCCCCCCTTGTTCCGCCGCCAAAGCTGGACCCCATGTCACTGATGGTCAGGGTGCTGGCGTCGATCAAACTGGAACTGTCCTTGCTCTGTCCCGCCTCAGAGGCGGGGATGGTCCCGTCCAGCTGGCTGCGGACGCTCTCTGCCCGCAGGGTGACGAAGGAGCGGAGGGTGTCGCAGGCGGTGACAAAGTCGCTGTAGGAGACGAAGCCGTCATCGTCTGCCTCCACATAGGGGGCGATCAGGCGGTAGGCGGTGTCGAAGGTCTCCTCAAACCAACCGGAATCAAAGCAGGTGACCAGGAGCTCGTCAAAATACTGGTGGTAGCGGGCGGTGTACGTCTCACTGTTGAATATCCAGGCGATCATGGGGCGCTCCTCCATAGAGGCGCTGAGCAGCGGGTCGTCAATGGGGTAGTTGACCAGGGCGGTGGCGTCGTTCCCGCGGGAAAAGCCGCCGAAGGCCAGGTTGTAGTCCCAGGCAATTAGGGAGAGGTGACCGTTGCTTTGGTGGAGATAGTAGTTGTGGAGCATGGAGCCGGTGTAGCTGTCCCCATTGAGGACGAAGTTATGGACCACAAAATAGCGGATGATCTCGTCCACGTCCAGGGCGCTGTCCAGATCTGCCCCGCTGGCCAGGGTTTTCAGGGCCTGAATCAGAGCATCCTGCTGGGCGGAGGTCAGGTCAAATCGGGCTGTGTCGAAGATGTCCCCATAGCTGGAGATGTTGTCGTCCGTGTACTGGAGCTTCAGGGCATCGGAACTGCTGCCCTGGCTTCCGGCCGCCTCAAAGTCCGGCTTGTAAATCTGACCGCTGTCTGCGCCATAGCTGCGCTGGGCGAAGGACTCCTCTACGCCCTCCACGGCCAGGTACAGCCCCTGCTCCTCCCCGTTGACGGTGACGGAGAGGAAGGAGCACAGAGGGGTCTCCACCCCCATGGCGGCCATCATTTTGTAGCACAGATAGTCCTTCATACAGGTGTTGTCCTGAATCAGGTTGTTCAGGGCCAGTTTGTCCAGCCCCTGATAAGTTTTGCCTGTTTCATAGTGGTCGAATTCGAGCTTTAAGCTGTACCGGTCGTTGCCGTAACTGGCCACCTGGTTCAGAGAGGTGTTGCCCTTGGCGCGGATGGCCACGTTTTGAACTGCGTCGCCGTCCAAAACCAGGTCGCAGGCATAGTACTCCTCAGACAAGGCGTTTTCCAGCAGGTCTGCCCAATCGTCCTCGTCTATGACGATGTCCAGGGTGTGGACGACGGAGTCATTAAAGAGGCCGGTCTCGTAGGCCATATCATCACCGGAGCCGGATCGGTTTGCTCTGTCGCGGGAGACGGCGTAGGCGGCCAGCAGCCCCATGGTTCCCAGCAGGGTGGCTGCCGTGACCAGAACGCAGATCAAATTGATGTACTTGCTCTTTGTCATAGCCGTCAGCCCATATAGTCGCCGTTGTAGCTGACCAGCACGGCGCTGGAGACGCCGGTCATGGCGGCGATATCGTTGATGAAGTCGGTATTATTAGTTTTCAGCCGGATCTCGTAATTCAGCTCTAAAACGCCCTGGGCGGCGGTTTTGCTCTTGATGATGCAGGTGTCTGTGTGCCGCTTCAGATAGGCGGCGAGCTGCGTCTCGGTCTCATGGCCGTCGCAGGAGATGACTGCAATATAAGGGTGGCTGTGGACCTTCTTGTTGGAGAAGACGATGAGGATAATACCGATCAGAACGCTGCCAAAGACGGCCAGGGGGAGGAAGCCGGCGGCCAGCACAATGCCAACGGTGATGGACCAGAACAGAAAGGTGATGTCCAGCGGCTCCTTGATGGCGGCCCGGAACCGGACAATGGAAAGGGCGCCCACCATACCCAAGGAGAGGACCACGTTGGAGGTGACGGCCAGAATGACCAGAGTGGTAATCATGGTCATGGCGATCAGGGCAGTGCCAAAGCTGGCCGAGTACATGACGCCATTGTAGGTCTTTTTGTACACCAGGAAGATAAACAGTCCCAGTCCAAAGGCCAGTAGCAGAGCGATCACCATGTCAGGGATGGAGACGGAGGTGACGTTTTCCAGAAAGCTGGAAGAGAGAATGTCTTTTAGCGTAGTCATGTGAAATCACTCCTTGTTGTAGTTCAGCCGTAGAGGCGGCAGGCGGCATACTTGGAAAAGGCGCTGGTCTGACGGTAGTCCATCTGGATGGCGTCCCGGATCAGGTCGGGGAGGAACCGATCGTACTTCACTTCCAGGATACAGACGGGCCCTCCGGCGTCCACTGTGACCAGATTGGGATTGAGAAAGTCGGTGGAGAGGAGTCCGGTCCGAATGTGGTGGTCCAGGGTGACGCGGACGTTGCCCGGCGCAAAGACAAAAGGCTCACGGGTGTAGTCCACTACGGTTTTGGGACGCAGCAGCTGACCGGTCAGTTTGCTGTAACACTCCACCAGCAGGGGCGTGCCGCTCTTCTGCATCCAATCCCAATCTCCGGACAGAATGGAGCGGACTTGGGATTCGGTCAGCAGCACGCTTTCTTTGTGAGAGAGATTGGCCCTTCGGACCTTTTTCTCCAGGCGTATCAGGGAGAGGTCATAGTTGTAGAGTCGGAGACGGAATTTTTCCCGGCGGCTGATGCCGTACAGCTTTTCCCGCAGGGCATGGTCCCGCCAGTCGTCAAAGTAGAGGCTGCGGATTTGATAACAGCCGTCAGGCCCGGCGTGGGGATCCGGCGGCATGATGTGCCGCAGCCGCCCCCGCAGCAGGAAATAGTCGCTGTAATTTAGAATGTGTTTGAATTCGTGCCGAAATTCCATGAAAACCCTCCTTGTGTTGCATCAATTGGAAGTGATTATAGACGCAATGACTTAAAAAAGACTGAAAGGCGGGAATAAAGAAAGCCGGGAAATGGGGGTTACCCATTTCCCGGTCGGTGATTTGATACGAAACGCAATATGTCAGGCGGCAACCTTTTCCTTGGATCTGGTAACGCGGGCCATGATCAGCAGGAAGCCGATGGTCAGGACGATGCCCACAGGCAGGGCGACCCAGACCGGGTTGGCCATGCCGGCGGAGAGCAGGACGCCGCAGAGCAGATAGGTGACAAAGGAGATTGCGGCCACAGAGATGGCATAGGGCAGCTGAGTGGATACGTGGTTTACGTGGTTGCACTGCGCACCTGCCGAGGACATAATGGTGGTGTCCGAGATGGGGGAGCAGTGGTCGCCGCAGACGGCGCCGGCCATGCAGGCGGAGATGGAAATGATGGCCAGGGAACCGGAGGACAGGGAGAACACGCTGAGCACGATGGGGATCAGGATGCCGAAGGTGCCCCAGGATGTGCCGGTGGCGAAGGACAGGAAGCAGGCGATGAGGAAAATGATTGCCGGCAGGAAGTTCATGAATCCGGCAGCGGAACCCTTTACCACACTGGCCACGTATTCGGAAGCGCCCAGGCTGTCAGTCATGGCCTTCAGCGTCCAGGCGAAGGTCAGGATCAGGATGGCGGGCACCATGGCTTTGAAGCCCTCGGGAACGCACTCCATGCATTTCTTGAAGGGGAGAATCCGGCGGGCGATGTAGAAGATCAGGGTGAAGATCAGGCCGAAGATAGAGCCGTACACCAGACCGGCGGAGGCGTCGGAGTTGGCGAAGGAGCTGACGAAGGACTCGCCGCTGAAGAAGCCGCCGGTGTAAATCATGCCGATGACACAGCAGATGACCAGGACGACAACGGGGAGCACCAGGTCGATGACCTTGCCTTTGGAGCTGCGCTCCGTTTCTTCCGCATTGGCGTAGGGGCGGTCAGGGGTGGTGAACAGGTCGCCCATCTTTGCGTTGCGCTCGTGGAGAGCCATGGGGCCGTAGTCCACCTTCAGAAGGGTCAGGGAGATCATCATGACGATGGTCAGCAGGGCGTAGAAGTTGTAAGGAATGGCGTGGATAAACAGAGACAGGCCGTTGGTGTCGCTGCTCTGGGCGAATCCGCTGACGGCGGCGGCCCAGGAGCTGATGGGAGCGATGATGCACACCGGCGCGGCGGTGGCGTCAATCAGGTAGGCCAGCTTGGCCCGGGAGATGTTGTGCTTGTCGGTGACCGGGCGCATGACGCTGCCTACGGTCAGGCAGTTGAAATAGTCGTCGATGAAGATCAGGACACCCAGGCATACGGTGGCCAGCTGGGCGCCGACCCGGGTTTTGATGTGGGTAGAGGCCCACTCGCCGAAGGCGGCGGACCCGCCGGCTGTGTTCATCAGGGCCACCATGATACCCAGGATGACCAGGAAAATCAGGATGCCTACGTTCCAGCTGTCCGACAGGACAGAGATCATGCCGTCCTGGAAGATGTGGGTGACCGTCCCCTCAAAGGAGAACCCGGAGTAGAAGAGGCCGCCCACAATGATCCCGATAAAGAGGGAACTGTAGACTTCCTTGGTGATCAGCGCCAGCAGGATGGCGACCACCGGAGGAACCAGAGCCCAAAATGTTGCGTGCATTTCCATTATTTTTCTCTTCCTTTCTTTTTCTGTATCGTTCAAAAATCGTAAGAAAAAACCATGAATGTTCAGAAACGGAACACGCATGGCACAAAATAATCTGTTCTGATAGCGCTCCACATTCCGTGACAGCTCGCCGGATGTTCTCCGGCGATCCAAGCGCCGCGCCCCAGGCAGGCCGCTTCGCTTTCGGCGGTATCCCCTTTTCCGCAGGACGGCTGCCTGGCCTTGCCCCGGGGTACTGATGTCTACCGCACCTCTATCAACAATATTCACAGTTCATTCACAATTTAAGATGACTTGATGGTATCACGGGACAGAAGCTTTGTCAAGACGGGAATTGTATTTGACAGGATGTGGCACGGCGGGCTATAGTAGGCTCGACAGGAGAACTCTGCTGGCTGTACCTGACCCAACAGAATAAAGGAGAGAACATTATTATGAATAAACGGATAAACATGCAATACGGTCCGGATGGCGGAGGGTGCGGAAGCGAAGGGTACCCACGCCTGGGGAAACCGCTGTTTTTAATCGGCTTTATGGGGGTCGGCAAGAGCAGCATTGCGGCCCGGCTGGGCCAGCTGCTGGGGGTTTCGGCCCGGGAGATGGATGACTATATCGAGGCCCAGGTGGGGTTGTCCATCCCGGAGATCTTCCGCCAGCGGGGAGAGAACTTTTTCCGGGAGGTGGAGAGCGCTGCGGTGGCGGAACTGGGTGGTCAGGGCCCACAGGTGATCTCCTGCGGCGGTGGGGTTCCCCTGCGGCAGGGCAATGTGGATAACATGCGGGCCTGTGGCGTGATCGTGCTGCTGACGGCGGCACCGGAAACCATCTTCAGCCGGGTGCGGCACAATCAGAACCGCCCGCTGCTCGCGGGCAACATGAACGTGGAGTACATTGCCCAGCTCATGGAACAGCGCCGGGCGCGCTACCAGGCGGCGGCAGATTACCAGGTCAGCACAGATGGGAAAACGGTGGAGGAAATCTGCCGAGAAATCGTGGCGCGGCTGTCGGGGATGGCGGCGGAGTAAAAAGAGTCAAAAACAGCGCAGGAATTCCTGCAAAATCGGTGAAATTGTCCCTTGTTTTTTCAGCGTGCGTTGCCTATACTGAGGCCGAACAGACGGAGGGTTCCCATGCGGAGCAATCCCTTGCACGGGAGGGAATTTGCGGCAGTCGGAACCCCTGCGGACCTAGGTGCATATGCTGGGTTCTGACAGGAGGAATGTGGGATGGAACTGATTATTGCAGCCATTGAACAGGTGGGCATCGCGGCCTTTTCCATCAGCGGAGCGATCACCGGTATCCGCAAAAAGATGGACCTGTTTGGTGTGATTTTGCTGGGGATTGTCACCGCGGTGGGCGGAGGCGTCCTGCGGGACGTCATCATCGGAGAGACCCCGCCGGTGGCCTTTCGAAATCCCGGTTATACGGTCATTGCTTTTTGCGCTGCGCTGGTGATCTTTTTCCCCTGTGTGCGCTCCCTGCTCAACCGCAGGCAGCGGCTCTTTGACCTGATTTTGTTCTGGCTGGACACAGTTGGAATGGCAGTGTTTACCGTAGTGGGCATCCAGGGGGCTATGGCGGTGCTGGACTGGTACAACCCCTTTTTACTGGGCTTTGTGGGGGTGGTCACCGGCACCGGCGGCGGCGTGATCCGGGACGTTTTGGCCGGGGATATGCCGTCGATGTTTATGAAGCGCATCTATATTACCGCGTCCCTTCTGGGAGCCGTCACTTATATCTGTCTGCTGCCGGTGACGGAGGAGTGGCTGGCCATGTTGCTCTCTGTGGGGCTGATTTGCCTGGTGCGGGCCCTTGCCTCCCGGTACCGTTGGAATCTGCCCCGGGCAAAAGCGTGAATAAGTATGTAACAAAATGAAAACCGCCGCTCACCGTGAGAGGCGGTTTTTGTCGTTGTTGTCAGCGCTTGCTCAGAAAACTGCGTACAGCTGCAATGGGGACGTTGTGCTCCCTGGCGGCCCGGGCCAGGTCCTCAAACTCCGGCTTGGATTTTTCTGCTTCGAGGCCGGCGTAGTGCTTGATGCGGACGGGACCATAGGGGGTGTCCGCCTGGGAGAAGCGGACCTGAAGGGGATAGCGCTCCGCTACCTGTTTGCGCACACCGGCCGTAGTGGTGTGGCGCAGCATCAGCCGGGCGAAGGCGTCGCTGTCCGCCACGGGGCAGGTGACGCAGAGGATGATGCCGGGACGGTTTTTCTTCATCTGTATTGGAAGGGTGTAGACGTCCAGGGCGCCGGCGTCCAGCAGCAGCTGGACGGCAAACCCCAGATCCTCTCCGGTCATATCGTCCAGGGTACAGCGCAGCTCTGCGATCTGGCGGGGGGCGGTGGGGGCGTCTACGGCGGAGCTGCACCAGAAAGCCCGCAGGAGGTTGGCCTGTGGGAAATCCTTCTGACCAGTCCCAATACCGATCCGTTCTACAGTCAAAGTGGGCATGGGGCCAAAGGACTGGACAAAATGCTTGAGCAGGGCGGCGCCGGTAGGGGTGCAGAGTTCCCCTTCCAAATCCCCGGAGCGCCAGGGAATCCCCTGGAGCAGGACGGCGGTGGCCGGGGCGGGCACCGGCAGAATGCCGTGGGCGCAGTGTACGGAGCCGCTGCCTGCCACTACGGGAGAGGCCAGGATACCGTCCGGACGCAGCTCGTCCAGCAGCAGGCAGACTCCGACGATATCTGCCACTGCGTCCAGGCTGCCCACCTCATGGAAGTGGATCTGCTCCACCGTGGTCCGATGGACCTGGGACTCCGCCTCTGCCAGCAGCTGGTATACGGCCAGCGCCTGCTCCTTGACCCGGTCCGGGATAGCCAGTGCGCGGATCAGGTCGGAGAGATGGCCCAGATCGTGATGCGCATGATGATGGTAATCCCGGCTGCCCTCGGTCTCCTCCAGGGAGCCGTCAATGAGAACGGACACGTGGGTGCCGTAGATGCCGCACTTGGCCTGGGTGGACTGTTCCAGCCGGACCCGGGGCAGGCCGATCTGGTGAAACCGGTCCAGCCACTGCTGGGGATCTGGCAGCAGTTCCAGCAGCGCTCCCAGCAGCATGTCGCCGGAACAACCCATGTTGCATTCCAAATAAAGTGTTTTCATCGTCCGAATCCCTCCCAGGCGGCGCACTGCCAACTGTCTTCTGTGTTGTAACAGGTTCAGTTTATCGCATCCGGCGGGGAAAGGCAAGAGAGGACAGGTTTCCCCTTGACAGGAGAGCGGTTCTGCTTATAATGGTTATAAAGTGAACAGAGTGCCGAACCGGTTCCTCCGGCGGCGCGAGAGGGGAATGAGAGAGAGATGACAAATGGCCTGATGGTCTGGGCCCACAGCGCAAAGCGTCTGTGCAGCAAGAATGCAGAGGCGTTGGTGAAGGAGTTCGGGCTGTCCCATGTGGAAATTGGCATTCTGGGGTTCCTCCACGACCATCCGAAACTGGATACCAGCCGAGACATTGCCGAAGCGCTGCTGCTGGCCAAGTCCAATGTGTCCAACGCGGTGGAAAATCTGGTTCAGCGGGGCTATCTGAGGCGGGAGGCCGATTCGGAAGACCGGCGGCTGATCCATCTGAAGCTGATGGACAGCGCGCAGGAGCTGATCCAGCGGGGAGAGGCGGACCGAACGAAGCTGTTGGCGCAGCTGTTTTCCGGTTTTTCCGACGAGGAGATGAAATTGCTGCGGTCCTTTAGTCAACGAGTTTACGACAACGTGCAGGAGATGCTGCGAGAATAGCCGAGCGGTCGGCAAAGTCAAAGGATGATAAAAAATCATGTCTAAATTCTGTGTAAAGAAACCATTTACTGTGTTTGTGGCGGTGATTATCGCCCTGACCCTCAGCGCTGTCTGTCTGACCAAGATGGCTACGGACCTGCTGCCGGAGATGGACTTGCCCTACATGATGGTGATCACCACCTATCCCGGGGCCAGCCCGGAAAAGGTGGAGTCCAGTGTAACCGAGCCCATGGAGAGTGCACTGGGGACGGTAACCGGCGTCAAAAATGTGACCAGCTCCAGTGCGGAGAACTACAGTCTGGTGATGCTGGAGTTTGCCGACGGCACCAATATGGACTCCGCCATGGTGAAGATCAACTCCGCCATCACATCGGTGAAGGAGAGCCTGCCGGAAGCATGCGGTACATCCAATGTGATGGAGATGTCGATGGATATGGTGGCCACCATGTACACCTCGGTGGGATACGAGGGGAAGGACATCTACGCCCTGTCCGATTTCACCGACGAGACCCTGATCCCGCGCCTGGAGCGCCAGGAGGGGGTGGCCAGCGTCAGCAATATCGGTCTGGTGGAAAAGTCCATCGAGGTGCGCCTGGATCAGGACAAGGTGGATGAGATCAACGATAAGGTGCTGGTGAAGGTCAGCGGAAGCCTGGCCAAGGCCAAGAAGGAGCTGAACAAAGCCCAGTCCAAGCTGGACAAAGCCAAGGGTGAGCTGGAGGACTCCCAGACCAGCACCAGCGACCAGCTGGGACAGGCGTCCCAGGCGACGGATCAGCTCTCCGCCTACCAGAGCCAGCTGGTGAGCCAGCAGGCCAGCCTGAAGGCCCTCCAGGGCGCCCGGGAACAGGTGATCGGCCAGCTGGAAAAGAACGGGGTGGACTACGCCGCCATTGATGACAGTATCAGCCAGCTCAACGACTCCGCGGCTCAGATGGAGACGCTCTACCAGAGCCTGACCGGGGCGGGCTGTACCGATGAAACGGCCCTGGCGGATCTGGTGGCCGCCGGAGCCGCCATGGGGTTGGATGAGACCACTGTCGCCGCCCTGCAGCAGCTGATTGACAGCGGCACCACCACGGTGGGGGACATCAAGACCACGGTCGACACCCTGACCGCGTCCGCAAAGGGGCTGGAGAAGAGCCAGTCCGCAGTGGAGCAGTTTGACAGCGAGATCACCGCGCTCCAGGTGGAGATCAAGGTGACCGAGGCCATCATTGAACAGTACCAGGACGCCATGGGGGATAATACTTACAGCGATGTGGAGTCGGCAAAAATCCAGGCGGCGGCAGGTTTTGGCAGTGCTTCCGCCCAGATGGAGGCGGCGGAGAAGGAACTGGCATCCGCCAAAGAAAAATATGAGGACTCCCGGGAAGAGGCCCTGAAAAAGGCAAATCTGGATGAGCTGCTGAACATGAGCAGCCTGTCCTCCCTGGTGTACGCCCAGAACTTCGAGATGCCTGCCGGTTACATTGACGACAAAAAGGACAATCAATGGCTGCTGAAGGTGGGCCAGGGGTTTGACGACGTCAAAGAGCTGAAGGGGATGGTGCTGTGCCATGTGGACGGCATCGGCGACGTGAAACTGGGGGACGTGGCCAAGATTACCGTGGTGGACAACGCCGGGGAGAGCTACGCCCGAGTCAACGGCGAGGACGCCATTGTGCTGTCCATCTTTAAGGGCAGCACGGCGGGAACCAGCGCCGTTTCCGAGGCGTGCAATGCGGAGATAAAAGAACTGGAGGCCGAATATGACGGGCTGCACTTTGCAATTCTGAATGACCAGGGCAAGTTTATCGCCCAGTTTATCAGCAGCATTCTGAGCAGCATCATCATCGGCGCCATTTTGGCCATCATCGTCCTGGCCGTCTTCCTGAAGGACGTGAAGCCCACTCTGGTGGTAGCCTTCTCCATCCCGTTCAGTGTGCTGGTGGCCATTCTGATGATGTATTTCAGCGGCATTACCTTAAATATGATGTCTCTGGCGGGCCTCGCCCTAGGCATCGGTATGCTGGTGGACAACTCGATTGTGGTGATAGAGAATATCTACCGTATCTCAAACCGGGGGGTAGATGCGGCGCGGGCCTCGGTTCAGGGCGCCCGGCAGGTCCAGGGGCCCATCCTGGCCTCTACGCTGACCACGATCTGCGTATTCCTGCCCATGATTTTTACCACGGGCTATACCCGTCAGCTGATGCTGCCCTTCGCCCTGACCATCACCTATGCCCTGGTGGCCTCCCTGCTGGTATCCCTGACGGTGGTGCCCACTATGGGCTCTCTGATGCTGCGGCGGGCCAAGCCCAAAGCCCATCCCTGGTTTGACAAGGTGCTGGGAGTCTATGGCTCAGTTCTGCGCTTCTGCCTGCGGGTGAAGGCGGTGCCGATCCTTGTATCCGTACTGCTGCTGGCCTTCTCTGTGATCCAGGTGGCCCGGATGGGGATCGTTATGATTCCCGATATCAGCAGTGACCAGATCGCCGTCACGTTGCAGCTGGAGGATGACGTGGAAAAAGAGGACGCCTATGCCGTGGCCGACCAGGTGATGGAGCGGGTGCTCCAGGTGGACCATGTGGATACGGTGGGCGCCCTGGCCGGCGGCAGCATGACGCTGGTCGCCAGCGCCCAGGGGGCGGAGGAGGACTACACCCGGTACTCCTTCTATGTGTTGCCCGACGATACGGTGAACCAGGAGGGCGAGGTGGCGGAAATCTGTTCTGACATCGAGAAAAAGACCGCGGACCTGGACTGTGACCTGGTGGTTTCCTCTTCCTCCATGGGGGACACGGCTAGCCTGATAGGCAGCGGCCTGCAAATTGACATTTACGGCGACGATCTGGACCAGCTGATGAAGATCAGCAAGGATATTGAGGCGCTGGTGGGCGAAGTCAAGGGGTTTGAAAACATCTCCAACGGCCAGGAGGAGGGAGATCAGGTCATGCGCCTGGTCATCGACAAGGACAAAGCTATGGGGCTGGGGCTGACGGTGGCGCAGATCTACTCCTCCATCAGCGACGGCCTGACCCGGGAGAAGGAAGCAGCTACGGTGACTGTTGACGGTCAGGATATGGAGGTCAACATTGTAGATGAGGACTCCCTGCTGAAAAAAGAGAGCCTGATGAATCTGGAGTTTGAAACCACGGTGACCAACGATGACGGTACTACCGACACGGAAACTCACAAGCTGAAGGAATTCGCCAAGGTGGAGTACGAGGAGGGCGTGGCATCCATTGCCCGTGAGAATAACGCCCGGATGATGAGCGTCACCGCAGACACCATGGAGGGCTACAACACCACCCGCCTGTCCCAGCAGGTGCAGGAGCGGCTGGACCAGTACAAGTTCCCCGACGGCTACAGCGCGGAGATTGGCGGCGAGACCGAGAGCACCATGGACATGGTGTCCCAGATGGTGCAGATGCTGGCTCTGGGCCTGCTGTTCATCTACCTGGTGATGGTGGCCCAGTTCCAGAGCCTGCTCAGCCCCTTTATCATCCTGTTTACCGTGCCGCTGGCCTTTACCGGTGGACTGATCGGACTGCTGATCGCCGGAGAGCAGCTGTCCATGATGAGCCTGATGGGCTTTATGGTGCTGATGGGAACGGTGGTCAACAACGGCATTGTGTTCGTGGACTACACCAACCAGCTGCGGCTGGAAGGGGTGGAGAAGCGCCGGGCCCTTGTGCTTACCGGCCAGGCCAGAATGCGTCCCATTTTGATGACGGCCCTGACTACCATCCTGTCCATGTGTTCGCTGATTTTCAGTCAGTCCACCACAGCGGCGGCCAGCCGGGGTATGGCCATTGTGGTGGCAGGGGGCTTGGCCTATGCGACCCTGATGACCCTCTTTGTGGTGCCGGTCATGTATGATATTTTCTACCGGAAGCAGCCCAGAGTCATTGACTTGGACGACGAGGTTCTGGACGATCAGACCGGACTGCTGGAGCATTAAACAGACAGACCAAGAGGGTCCCGTGTACAGCACGGGACCCTCTTTTTGGCATGGGAAAACCGGCAGGCCGTGGAGCCTGCCGGTTTGTTATGTAAGAAAATGCGGTTCAGCGCTCTTCGTCAAAGTTCTTGACCCGTTCGTTCCGCTTGGTATCGTAGACGTAGACGGTAGCGCCCTTGCCCAGCAGAGACATGGCATAGTACTTGGCGTGGTCCAGGAAGTTGGTCTCATAGTAGCACTCAAAATGCTCGGGGTCATTGACCATGAGCTTGGGATGGTTCCACATAACCTGATAGCGATAGCTGTCATATTTCTTGTACATATCGGTTCACCTCTTGTGGTTCGTATTCTTTGTACCTTATTATATAGCACTTTGCCGAAAGACGCAAGATGACGGAGTAATTTGAAACAGTTACAGCAGGGCGGCCAGGGCGTCAATATCCTCCGGTCGGGTGGCCCAGCTGGTGGCGAAGCGGACGACGGTGTGCTGGTCGTCCAGGTTCTCCCAGAAGCCGAAGGAGACCTGGGCGGAGAGGGCCTCCAGCTGGCGGCGCTCCAGCACGATAAACTGCTGATTGGTGCCGGTCTCCAGGTAGAAGCGGTACCCTTTGTCTCGAAATACCGTTTTCAGACGCTGGGCCATCTCAATGGCGTGGCGGGCGATACGGAAATAGAGGCCGTCGGTAAACAGGGTGTCGAACTGAAGGCCCAGCAGACGGCCCTTGGCCAGCAGGGCGCCGTGCTGCTTGATGAGGGTAAAGAAATGGGGGATCAGATTGGGCTGGGGGATGACCACGGCTTCCCCGAAGAGGGCGCCCACTTTGGTGCCACCGATGTAGAACACGTCGCACAGCCGGGCAAGATCTTCCAGGGTGACGTCGGTGCCGTCGGCCATCAGGCCGTAGCCCAGCCGGGCCCCATCCAGGTACAGGCGGAGCTGGTACTGGCGGCAGACCTGGTGGATGGCCTCCAGCTCCGCTTTGGTGTACAGGGTGCCGTACTCGGTGGGGTGGGAGAGGTAGACCATGCCGGGTGGCACCATGTGCTCCCAGTTCTCGTCCTGGTAGAAGGAGGAGAGCCAGTGGGCCAGGTCGGCGGCGCTGATTTTTCCGTCTGTCTGAGGCAGGGGCAGCACCTTGTGACCGCCAGCCTCGATGGCGCCGGACTCGTGGGTGGCGATGTGGCCGGTGCCGGCGGCCAAAACCCCCTGGTAGGGGGCCAGCAGGCTGCCGATTACGGTGGCGTTGGTCTGGGTGCCGCCCACCAGGAAGTGGATCGCTGCCTCGGGACAGCCGCAGGCGGCACGGATCTTTTCCCTGGCCTGAACGGTGTAGCGGTCGCTGCCGTATCCGGGGGTCTGTTCCAGGTTGGTTTCGGTCAGGCGCCGCAGAATTTCAGGGTGAGCGCCTTCCATGTAGTCGCTGTCAAAGTGGAGCATATCAGTCACCTGCTTTTCAAAAAAATGGGGCGGGGCAGAGGCCGGACAGTTACAACAGAGCCCCAGAACGATCCGCGTTCAGGCGGTGTTCTGGGGGTTGTACGGTTCCCCGCAAGAGAGTTCAGAGGTTAGGGTTCCTTTTCACGGTGGAGAAGGATGATTCTGATATAGGCGATCAGATAGAGTGTCATGGATAAAAACAGCGAGAAGAAGGACAGTAACAGAATACAGTTGGCGACACGCAGAGGCAGGTCAATGAAGAACAGCAGAATACCCAGGCAGATATAGAGCAGGACGGTATTTACCTTGCCGTAAATCATGGCGCCCTTATTTTCCCCGCTGCGCCGCACCGCCACCAGAGCGAAGATGCTGATGGTGACCTCCTTCACCACGAAGAAGATAAACAGGGCCAGAGTGGCGGGATAACGGTTCAGCAGGGAGAGAATAAAGGTCGCCTGGGTGATTTTATCCGCCACAGGGTCCAGAATCTTTCCGAATTCCGAGACCTGGTGAAAATGTCGGGCGATTTTGCCGTCCAGAAGGTCGGTGATTGCGGAGAGCATCAGGAATAATACGGCCAGCAGAAGTCCCTTCAGATTGTTCCAGTTGTAAAAGTGATAGAACAGGAACGCCATGGGGATTCTGAGAAAGCTGAGAAAATTGGGGAATGTGAAAATATCGTGTAATGGAA
Source organism: Clostridiales bacterium (assembly GCA_003150485.1). Lineage (GTDB taxonomy): Bacteria > Bacillota > Clostridia > Oscillospirales > Oscillospiraceae > Onthomonas. The sequence goes on along the minus strand of QALX01000001.1, from coordinate 34,058 downwards.
ACTTCTTCATTGTGAATCCCCCTTTATACATAAAATGATCCGGGAAATGGGTTCCGTTCAGCAGGATTCCCCCTTGCGAAACTGGTCGAAACGGCAGTATTCCGCAAGCGATACAGTAAAATCATAGCACAGACTTTGGAAAAGTCAAGCACGATTGCGGGCGGCAGAACGTGGGAGAAGTGGATGAATGAGAGCGTAGGAAAAACCTTAATGAACTTTTCATCTTCCCTTCCTTGAAGCGGCCCGGGGGATATGCTATGATGACGAATACCAAGTGAGGGGAGTGTACAGCTATGAAACAACGCAATCCAGTCCTGCGTGTGCTTCTGAGCCTGCTGATCACGGCGGTTTTGGGCGCGCTCTATTTTTACATCACCATTCCGGCCATCAACGGCCACTCGGAGAGCTTTTACATCTTTATCATCGTCCTCTGTGTCATCTATCTGGTGGTCTCCCGCCTGCTGGGCGGTGGAAAAGGAAAGAAGAGCGGAGATTCCGCCCCGAAGCAGACCATTCTGGAGCCGGATGGAAAAGGGGGGCTCCGGGTCAATCGGGCCAGCCTGCGCCGCCAGAAGAACAAGGCCAGCGCCAAACAGCTGAAATCAGTGCCCGTGCTGATCATCGCCCTGTGCGCGGCGGTCTGGATTGTGGGTACGGTGATTTCCGCAGTGATATTCCACCCCAAGGCCTATTACAACCTGCTGGATGTGCAAACAGGGGATTTTGCCCAGGATGTGGCGGAAATTTCCTACGACAAAATCCCCATGCTGGACGCGGACTCTGCCCGCCAGCTGGGAAAACGGGCCATGGGCAGCATCAGCCAGAACTCCAACCTGGTCTCCCAGTTTGAGGTCAGCGACAATTACACTCAGATCAACTACAAGGGCAATCCCGTCCGGGTTTCCCCCTTGGAGTACGGCAACATCATCAAATGGATCAACAACCAGTCCAGCGGTCTGCCCGGTTACATTGTGGTCAATATGGTGACCCAGGAGGCCCAGCTGGTACAGCTGGAGGAGGGAATCAAGTACTCCACCTGTGAACACTTTAACCGCAACCTGTACCGCTATCTGCGCTTCCAGTATCCCACGTTTATGTTCGGGGACGTGAACTTTGAGGTGAATGAGGAGGGAACTCCGTACTGGATCTGCTCCAGGGTGGTGAAGACCATCGGTCTCTTTGGTGGCGAGGACGTCAGAGGGGCGGTGCTGGTCAACGCCGTCACCGGTGAGTGCCAGTATTACGAGGAGGCGCCCAACTGGGTGGACCGGGTCTATGACGCGGACATCATTGTCAACCAGTACAACTATCACGGTAGCCTGGTCAACGGCTGGATCAATAGCTGGCTGGGCCAGAAGGGGGTCACGACTACCACCGAAGGCTACAACTATATTGCCCTGAATGACGACGTCTATATGTATACCGGTGTCACTTCCGCCGGTACGGATCAGTCCAACGTGGGCTTCCTCCTGGTCAACCAGCGGACCAAAGACGCGAAGTATTATAATGTAACCGGCGCCGAAGAGCGCTCCGCCATGTCCTCGGCAGAGGGCGCGGTGCAGCACCTGAACTACACCGCTACCTTCCCGCTGCTGCTGAATATCTCCGATCAGCCCACCTATTTTATGGCCCTGAAGGACAGCGCGGAGCTAGTGAAGATGTACGCCATGGTCAACGTCCGGGACTACCAGATTACCGCCACCGGCACCAGCGTGGCGGCCTGCCAGAATGCCTACCAGGAACTGCTGGTGGAGAACGGCATCTCTCTGAGCAAGGAGTCCGAGAAAGCGGAACAGGCCGGGAAGGAGACGGCGAAGGGAACCATTGCGGAGATCCGCAGCGCTGTCATTGACGGCAACACTTGGTACTACCTGCGCCTGAAAGGAGAGGGCGTGGTTGACACCGTCTACTACGCCATCAGTGCCGCCGACTGCAAGGACGCAGTGATTCTGAACAAGGGGGATCAGGTGACCATCACGTATACCCCCAGTAAAACAGAAAGAATCCTCTCGGCCCAGACAGTGGAGCGGAGCTAGGAGGGCGCAGGCAAGCGCTCCGTTTTAGTCGGCTTCTGACGATGCGGTAAAACCACTGGCGTATCACAAAAGAAACACCTCCCGTGTTAAACGGGAGGTGTTTCGCTGTCTGCACTGGCAGTGGCTTGGGGAGGAGTTTCCGGCACAGAGTCGGTCTCTAGGGGAGCTAGGGTTATGTCCAGCGGATTGACGTGTACCATGCAGTGCTTGACGGCGGGGAAGCTGGCTTCGATCTGATTGTGAACCTGTTCGGCAATTCGGTGGGCGGTAAAGAGGGGCAGGCTGCCGTCGGCGGCGATTTCTACATCAATGTAGAGGCGGTTGCCGAACTGGCGGGTGCGCAGCAGATCCAGCCGCAGCACGCCCTCCTGGGCCTGAATGACCTGAGACATGGCCTGTTCCACCTCTGGGGCTGCGGACTGGTCCACCAGCTGTTGGACAGCGCTCATAAAGATGTCGTAGGAGGCTTTCAGGATAAACACGCAGATCACCAGGCTGGCCAGGGGGTCCAGTGCCGGGAAGCCTAGCCGTGCCCCGGCGATGCCGATCAGGGAACCAATGGAGGACAGGGCATCGGAGCGATGGTGCCAGGCGTCCGCCATGAGAGCGGCGGAGTGAATCCGGTCTGCGGCCCGTTTGGTGTACCAGAACATGCCCTCCTTGACCAGGATAGAGACAATGGCGGCAATCAGGGCCAGCAGGCCAGGCACCGCCAGGGCGGCGCTGTCGGTGGTAAAGAGCTTGTGCAGGCCAGTGTAGCCAATCCAGACGCCGGTGCCGGCCAGCACCACCGAGAGCAGGATGGCGGCCACCGACTCCATCCGTTCGTGGCCGTACCGGTGGTTGCCGTCCGCCTTCCGACCGGAGATGCGAACCCCGATCATGACGATGAGGGTAGAGAACACGTCGGAACCGGAGTGGATGGCGTCGGACACCATGGCGCTGGAGTGGGCGATCAGGCCGGCGGCCAGCTTAAAGACGGTAAGAATCAAGTTGATGTAAATGGTGCGGCGGGAGACCCGCATAGCGAGCTTGCCGCTGTCGGTTTGAACATGGGGATCAGTCATAGAGAATAACCTCCTTTTTGAGTAGGAAACCGGGGCAAAAAAAGACATCTGCGGAACAAGTGCGTCCCGCAGATGTCGAAAAATCTGCTGCCTTTCGGCCCGGTAGAATACCTGATCAATATCATGGATTGATCGTTACTTTAACACAGAGAAAAGGGTGCTGTCAAGGGAAAAAATACCGAATTATTTTTTCCTTTTCAGGAATTGAATCACTGCCTGGCTCACCCGGTCGCCGTAGACCAGGCCCAGCACAAAGAGAATGCCGCAGAGAATGATCACCGGCAGACTTTTGACGGAGAAGGAGCACAGGGAACTGCCGAAGGCGCTGGCTGCCACCAGTCCCCAGGGCCGGGCCAGCAGGACGATGAAAAAGAAGCGTCGAAAGGGGATGTCGGTGACGCCTGCCATAATACAGAGCAGGTCGTCGGGGAAGAATGGGAAGAGAAACGTGAGGATCAGAAAGCTGTCTCGCTTCCGGTCCAGCAGTTCCAGGTAGTGTTCCGGCAGCTTTTTTCGGATCACTCGGTCGGCGAAATTCTTGCACAGGGTACGGGCCAGCCAGAACGTGGTACAGGAGCCGATGGTGACAGCCAGTATCGTCATGAGAAAGCCCTGCCAGAAGCCGAAGACCGCGCCGCCGGTGGCGGCAACCAGATTGCTGGGAATGGGGGCGATAATGACGCTGCACAGCTGGAGACCGAAGAAGATCAGATGGGACCAGGGGGCCTGTTCAGACAGATAGTCCCGCAGGGCCTGGGCGTCCCGCAGCCGCTCCAAAAGGCCGGTGCGCCAGAGGAACAGGAGGAGAAGCAGCAGTATGAGAACCGCCAGCAAGGCGGCAATCCATTTCTTTCTATCATTTCGCGACATCTGATCGTTCTCCTTCCTTTGCTTGGGTGCTTCCAGTATAACCTGCAACCGTGAAAAGAATCGTAAGAGAGTTTAAAATTTCCATTAAAGATGAGCCGATGCCTGACAAAACATGAACATTTTATGACGGAGAGGAGGAAAGCCGTTGGGGCGGCGGCCTCCGGCGTTGTCCGGCAGGCGCTTTTGTGATATGATGAATAAATCTTGTCTATGTGCCGGAGGAGAGGGCGAATGAGCAAACTAATGATACTAGATGGAAACTCCATCGTCAACCGGGCTTTTTACGGGGTGCGGCTTTTGTCCACCCGAGAGGGGCTGTACACCAACGCGATTTTTGGATTTCTGAATATTCTGCAAAAGCTCGTGGGAGAGGAGCATCCGGACGCCCTCTGCGTGGCTTTTGACCGGAAAGCCCCCACCTTCCGGCACCTGGCCTATGACGGGTATAAGGCCAAACGCCACGCCATGCCCGAGGAGCTGGCGGTGCAGATGCCGGTGCTGAAGGATGTGCTGGAGGCCATGCGTATTCCACGTTATGAGCTGGACGGCTGGGAGGCGGACGACCTGCTGGGGACCGTTTCCCGGAAGTGCGAGGCCGTCGGTTGGGACTGCGTGATTGTCACCGGAGACAAGGACGCCCTCCAGCTGGTCACCGCCCGCACCACCGTCAGCCTGGTCACGACCCGGATGGGACAGACCACGGTAAAACGGATGACACCGGAGGCCTTTGAGGAGGCCTACGGCTTTGAGCCGGTGAAGATGATCGACCTGAAGGGCCTGTGGGGGGACACTTCCGACCAGATTCCCGGCGTCAAGGGCATCGGGGAAAAGACTGCCATGAGCCTGATCCAGCAGTACGGTACCATCGCGGAGATTTACGAGCGCTTCGACACCCTGGACTTGAAACCGGCGGTGCGGAAAAAGCTGGACGAGGGCCGGGAGCAGGCAGCCCTGTCCTATGACCTGGCCCGAATTCGCTGTGACGCCCCCATCTCGTTTGCGCCTGAGGATGCCCGTTGTCAGGAGTACGACCGGGAAGCACTGTATCGGCTGTTCCTCAAGCTGGAGTTTCACAAGATGATCGAGCGCTACGGCCTCTCCGCGCCTGAGCAATGTGCCGAGACGGAGTCAGCGTATCAGGGGGAGTGCCGCATCGAGCTGGTGGAGGACCCGGAGCGCCTGGAGCAGCTGCTGGAGCTGTGGCGGCAGGCGGACTGGGTGTCCGTGCTGGCCCTGCCCACGCTGGACGGCGTGGCAGTGGATGGTGCGGAGGAGGACGGCGTCTGCGTGGGGGCGGTGGTACTCCAGTCCCGGGTGGGGGCGGAGATGTATCAGCGTTTTCTGCAAATCCTGTTCTCCGGAGAGATTCAGAAGGTAACCCATCAGGCAAAGGAGCTGATGGAGCAGCTGCTGGCGGAGGGATTGTCCACCGAGGGCTTCCTCTTTGACACCGCTCTAGGCGCCTATCTGCTGGCGCCCACCGACGGGAGCTATGCCCTGGACCGGCTGTCGGTGAGCTGGCTCAACTTCCAGCTGCCGGACCAGAATCTGTACACCGGCCCGGAGGCCTTTGCGCCCCTGGGGGACCCCACCCAGGCAGCCGCCGCTATGCTGCGCTATACCGCCACCGTGGGGGCGCTCTATGAGGCCATGGTGCCAAAGCTGGAGGAACAGGGCCTGATGGAGCTGTTCCGGACAGTGGAGCTGCCCCTCTGCCCGGTGCTGGCAGAGATGGAGCAGGCCGGCTTTTTGGTGGACCGGGGGGCGCTGGGGACCTTTGGCGAGATGTTGGCTCAGGGGATTGACGCCAGCCGGCAGCAGATTTACGATCTGGCCGGAACTGAGTTCAACATCAATTCGCCCAAGCAGCTGGGGGAGATTTTATTTGACCGGCTGGGGCTGCCCGCCTATAAAAAGACGAAGCGAGGCTACTCCACCAACGCGGAGGTGCTGGAAAAGCTCCGCTGGCAGCACCCGATTGTGGAGCAGATCTTGGAGTACCGCCAGCTGACCAAGCTTAAGTCCACCTATGTGGATGGGCTGACCAAGGTGATGGGCCCGGACTGCCGGATTCACACCAGCTTCCAGAACACGGTGACGGCCACCGGGCGACTGTCCTCCACCGAGCCCAATTTGCAGAACATTCCGGTCCGCACCCCCCTGGGGGCGGAGATGCGCAAGATGTTTATCGCCGGGCCGGGGAACGTGCTGGTGGACGCGGACTACTCTCAGATTGAACTGCGGCTGCTGGCTCATATCGCTCAGGACCCGGTGATGATAGAGGGATTCCGGACCGGAGCAGATATCCACACGATCACGGCGGCCCAGGTCTTTGGGGTGCCGGAGGAACTGGTCACCCGGCAGATGCGGTCCTCCGCCAAGGCGGTGAATTTTGGGATTGTCTACGGAATCTCGGAGTTCTCTCTGGCCAAGGACATCGGCGTCACCCGGGGCGAGGCGAAGGAGTATATGGACCGTTACTTTTCCACCTATGCCGGCGTGCGGGCCTACCAGAAGCGCGTTGTGGAGGAGGCCAAGGAGCGGGGCTATGTGTCCACCCTCATGGGGCGGCGCCGGGAACTGCCGGAGCTGAAGGACTCCAACCGCAATAAGCGGGCCTTTGGCGAGCGGGTGGCGTTGAATATGCCCATCCAGGGGACAGCAGCGGATATTATGAAGCTGGCCATGATCCGGGTCCAGCAGCGGCTGAAGGAGGAAGGGCTTGCCGGACGGCTGGTGCTCCAGGTCCACGATGAACTGATTGTAGAGTGCCCCGAGGCGGAGGGAGCACGCATTGCACAGATCCTGGAGGAGGAGATGGAGCAGGTGGTCTCCCTGGACGTGAAGCTGGAGGCGGAGGCCCACGTGGGGCACAGCTGGGCGGATGCCCATTGAGGAGGAGAGTGTATTGCAGGAGACGGCAATGGCGGCCAGCTACCAGCTGGTGCCCATGAATATGGAATTGATTCCCCAGATCGCGGAGCTGGAGCGGCAGTGCTTCTCCAAGCCCTGGACCGAGGCCATGCTGGCGGAGGAGTTGGACAACCTGACGGCCTCCTTTATCGTGGCCCTGGGGGATAACGGACAGGTGCTGGGCTATGCCGGTATGTCGGTGGTGGCCGGAGAGGGCTACATCGACAATGTGGCGGTGCGTCAGGAGTACCGGCGGCAGGGGATTGCTCAGGCTTTGCTGGACGTGTTTCTGCGCTTCGGCGCGGCCCATCAACTGGAGTTTCTCACCCTGGAGGTGCGCGCGTCCAACGACCCGGCCAAGCAGCTGTATATGAAGCACGGCTTTGCCCAGGTGGGACGGCGGAAGGATTACTACGACGATCCCAAGGAGGACGCCATCATTATGACCAAAGTGTTTGAAAAAGAAGGGGAGAGGTGATGTTTTGTGCTGATTCTGGCAGTAGAGTCCTCCTGTGACGAGACAGCAGTGGCTGTTGTCCGGGATGGACGGACCGTGCTGGCGGACGCCATCGCGTCCCAGATTGATATGCATACCATTTACGGCGGCGTGGTGCCGGAGATTGCCTCCCGCAAGCATTTGGAGGCCATCTACGGCCTGGCGGATCAGGCGTTGAAAGAAGCCGGTGTAGCCCGGCAGGAAATTGACGCCGTGGCCTGTACCTATACCCCGGGACTGATCGGTGCGGTCCTGGTGGGGGTAAATTTTGCCAAAAGCGTCGCCTATGGCCTGAACGTGCCGTTGATTCCGGTCCACCACGTCCGGGGCCATATCGCGGCTAACTATATCACCCATCCGGATCTGGAGCCGCCGTTCCTGTGCCTCTGTGTGTCCGGCGGGAATACGATGATTGTGGACGTGCAGGACTACACAAATATGAAGCTGTTGGGTTCTACCCGGGATGACGCGGCGGGGGAGTGCTTTGACAAGGTAGCACGGGTGTTGGGGATTGGGTATCCCGGCGGCGGTCCCATGGACCGGCTGTCCCAGGGCGGTGATCCGAAAAAGTACCGCCTGCCCCAGGCCAAGGTGGACGGAGCGCCGCTGGACTGTTCCTTCTCCGGTTTGAAAACGGCGGCGCTGAATCTGATTCACAACGCAGAGCAAAAACAGGAGCCGCTGGATCTGCCCTCCTTTGCTGCCTCCTTTGCCCATGCGGTCTCTGAGGAATTGGTGCCCCGGACGATGCTGGCAGCGGATCAGCTAGGCTATCGGAACATTGCGGCGGCTGGCGGCGTGGCGGCCAATGCTACCATTCGTAGGGATCTGGAAGCGGCATGCCGAGAGCGCGGTGTGCGGCTCTATTTGCCGCGGCTGTCCCTGTGCGGGGACAACGGTGCCATGATCGGCTGTCAGGCGTACTATGAATATCTGGCCGGACACACTGCGGACTGGAGTTTAAATGGCTACGCCAACCGGCTGATTGATTTGGGATAGTAACGAGTTGTGCGCATGTTGTGGACACATATGAAATGGATGCGAGGGGTGGTGTTATGTGAACCGGGTGAGAGGAGAGATGAACTCCTAAAAATTGGGTTGTGGGAAAAACAGTGGAGAAAGTGGAAAACTATCCGGTACTGAACAGGGAATTTCCTGTGGAAAGTCTTGTGGATACTGTGGATAACTCTGATTTATCGTGAAAAACAGTGTAATTATGAAAACTGCACAGGAGTTGCAGCGAAAAAAATCAGGTTGCGCTTTTTTGAAAAAACGGAAAAAGTCGAGCACTTTTTTCCCGAAATACAGGTGAGAAGAACAGAGAGTGTCCGCTTGCTGTGGACGAACTGGAGGCGCGTTGCGCGCTCTTTCCTATATTTGCGGTACGTAAAGGCATGAGACAGCGGCGAAAAATTTATACTTGCTTTTTGGGCTGTTTGTGGTATAATCAATAAGCGATATTTGTTTGCGCACCGTGTAGCGCTTCCCATTCTCGCTCAGTCAGATTTGCTACTGTGGCTCAGCTGGTAGAGCAGCTGATTCGTAATCAGCAGGTCGCCGGTTCAAGTCCGGCCAGTAGCTCCAGAAAAACGTGTAATCTTCAAAGGTTACACGTTTTTTAATCTTTGGTGTTTGTTTGGTGTTTATTGATGGGAAGCTCGGGCAATCAGCTTGCAGACAATCAACTGGCTGTGACCACAGGGTCACAGCCAGTTTTTACGTGTTTCTTCAGTTGTCGGTCAAAAGAATGGAAATATCGGGGAACGGCGTGACAGCGCGTGACAAAATGCCGTGCATCTGGGCAATGGCGATGCCGTAGTTTGTGATCGGCACGTTGCAGTCGAGACTGTGCCGGATGCGGGCCTTCATCTCCCGCTCATTGAGCATACAGCCGCCGCAGTGGATCACCAGGGAATAGGGGGAGAGATCCTCTGGGAACTCGACGCCGGAGGAGAAGGAGAATTCCAGCGCACAGCCGGTGTATTTTCTGAGCCAGGCGGGGAGCTTTTCCGTACCGATATCACCGCACTGACGGTGATGGGTGCAGCCCTCCGAGATGAGGATTCGATCCCCGTCCTTCAGCCGATCAAGCATAGCGGCGCCGTGTACGGCCTCTTTCAGATTGCCCTTGTAGCGGGCAAACAGGATGGAGAAGGAGGTCAAGAGAATATCCTGGGGTGTATTCCGGCTCACGGCCTCAAAGGCCTGAGAATCCGTGATAACGAGCTGTGGCTTGCGTCCAAGGGCGGCGAGTGCGGCCGGTAGCTCGCTCTCTTTTACCACCACATTGATTCCGCCGGCGTCCAGAATATCCCGAATGGTCTGCTGCTGGGGGAGGATCAGCCGGCCTTTCGGAGCGGCGGAGTCGATGGGCGTCACCAGCACCACAACGTCGCCGGGCGCAATCAGATCGGAAACCAGTTTCTTATCTTTTTTCTGGTTGCCAGCCAGCCGGCCGATCATCTCCTTGAGCTCATAAATCTGGCTGCCGGTTTTAGCGCTGACTGCGATTTCGTTTTCCCCGCAGTTCCGGGGCGTCTCCAGCAGATCGGATTTGTTGTAAACAATGAGATAGGGAATCCGCTTTTCCTGAAACCGGTCCAGCAGCTGCCGGTCTCCATCCTGGAGGCCCTGGACCGCGTCCACGATCAGCACGGCGATATCCGTTTTGTTCAGCGCCCGCAGCGCCCGTTTGATGCGCATCTCCCCCAGCTTGCCCTCGTCGTCAATCCCCGGCGTGTCGATAATCACAACGGGGCCGATGGGCAGCAGCTCCATGGCTTTCTGAACCGGGTCGGTGGTGGTGCCCTTTACGTCAGATACCAGGGAGAGAGCCTGTCCTGTCACCTGATTCACTACGCTGGATTTTCCTGCATTGCGCAGACCGAAGAAGCTGATGTGGACTCGTTCGGCAGAAGGTAGATCGTTCAGTCCCATAAGCCCTCCTTTAGAAGCGGAAATCGCGGCGATTGGACGCCTTGATGTCTTCGATGTGCTGTGCGGCTAGGGCGCGCACCTTCTCGTTGGTGATTTTTGCCAGTTCCCGTTCGATCAACGCAAAGCCGGTTTCCTTCGTTTCGGCGGAGCCATAGTCCACCAGGTACTCCGTCAGCGTCATCAATGCATTGGGGTGGCAGCAGTTGAGAATCTGACCGGTCTTGCACAGGCTCATAAAGCGGTCGCCGGTACGGCCTTCCCGGTAGCAGGCAGTGCAGAAGGAGGGGATAAAGTCCATCTTCATCAGCCACTCAATGACCTCGTCCAGGGAACGCTGGTCCGAGACGTCGAACTGCTCGGAGTCGTGAGGACGTTCCTCCTCGGTATAACCGCCCACGGAGGTCCGGGATGCGCCGCTGATCTGGGAGATGCCCAGATGGAGGACTTTGCCACGCACCTCTTCGCTCTCCCTGGTGGAGATAATCATGCCGGTGTAGGGTACGGCGATACGGATACAGGCGATGATTTTCTCAAACATTTCATCGGACAGGCTGTTGTCAAAGACGTCCGGATCGATGTCGTCTGCGTGTTTAACCCGGGGGACGCTGATGGTGTGTGGGCCGACGCCGTGGACTGCCTCCAGATGCTCTGCGTGCATGAGCAGGCCCGCAAATTCGTATTGGTATCCTTCCAGACCGAACAGAACGCCCAGACCTACGTCGTCAATGCCGCCATCCATAGCGCGGTCCATGGCCTCGGTATGGTAATCGTAATCGTGTTTGGGGCCGGTGGGATGCAGTTCCAGATAGCTGGGCTTGTTGTAGGTCTCCTGGAACAGAATATAGGTGCCGATACCGGCCTCTTTCAATTTGCGGTAATTTTCTACCGTTGTCGCCGCGATGTTCACGTTGACCCGGCGGATGTCTCCGTTTTTATTGTGGATGGAGTAAATGGTCTGGATACATTCGAGGATATACTCAATGGGATTATTTACGGGGTCCTCACCGGCCTCAATGGCCAGCCGCTTATGGCCCATGTCCTGGAGGGCGATCACCTCAGCCTTCACTTCTTCCTGAGTGAGCTTTTTGCGGGCGATGTGCTTGTTTTTCTGGTGGTATGGACAGTAGACGCAGCCGTTGACGCAGTAGTTGGAGAGGTACAGCGGTGCAAAAAGCACAATCCGGTTTCCGTAAAACGCCGTCTTGATCTCCGCGGCCAGACGGTACATCTCCTCCACCTTTTCCGGGATGTCACAGGCCAGCAGCACGGAGGCCTCGCGATGGGTCAGCCCGGCGCAGGTGGTGCCGTTTGGCGTTTTTTGCGGACGCGCCTTTTCCAGGATCGCGTCAATCAGTGCCACATTATGTTTGTTTTCCTCGGCATAGCGGATGGTTTCGCGGATCTCTTCATCGTTGATGAATTCCTCTGCTTTGAGGGACTTGGGGTTGTAGATTGCCATAATTACGTTCCTTTCTTGCGGAGCAGAAGCCTGTTCAGACAACTTTTCCGTCAGATTGAGATGGATGAATGATATCGCCGCGGGCTGTCACAATGCGGTAGCCCAGGGCCTGCATTGATGCCTTTAGATCGGCGAGGTTCTGGGCGGATTCCGTGCCGGCGGAGCGCTTATTGTCATATAACGCATACTTTTCCCGTTCCGACAGGGGGGAGAGGTTCGGCATGATGACATTGGCCCCGGACTGGATGCCCAGCGCCTGTCCGCTGGCCAGGATAGTACCCAGGGCTGTAGTAGCGGGCAGCAGGATATTGGGTTGGATGAGACGAATGAGGGAGAGCAAATAGGCCGTCTGATGGGCGCTTCCCGCCGGGAAATCCCGGAAAGGCGTATCCTTCTGGGGGATAAAGGGTCCGATTCCGCACATATCTGGCCGGAATGCCTCGATAAAGGCCAGATCCTTTGCCAGGCACGCCGGAGTCTGATAGGGGGAACCGACCATGAATCCGCACCCCACCTGAAAGCCAATGCGTTTCAGGTCATATAGGCATCGCATACGGTTGTCAAAGGACAGCGTTTGAGGATGCAGCTGTTGGTAGTGGGTTTTATCGGCAGTTTCGTGCCGGAGCAGGTAGCGGTCGGCCCCTGCGTCGTACATGCGTTGGTAATCGCCGGTCTGGTATTCCCCCAGGGAGAGGGTGACGGCGCAGTCCGGATAGCGGGTTTTGATCACCGTGACAATGGAGCAGACGCGCGCCACCGGCAGTCCCCCCTCGCCGCCCTGCATGACAAAGGTGCGGAACCCCAGGGCGTAGCCCTCTGCGCAGCAGGACAGGATCTGATCGTCGGTGAGCAGATAGCGGTCACAGGCGCGGTTGGAGGCACGAATGCCGCAGTAATAGCAGTCGTTGCGGCAGACATTGCTCACCTCAATCAACCCGCGGATATAGATGCTGTCTCCATAAATGTCCCGGCGGATTTTGTCCGCTTTTTGGGCGGCATAGGTCCGCAGGGTCTCTGTCTCTGAGAGGACCAGCGTCTGGTATTCCGAAACAGACAGGCTGTGGGTTTCGGCCAGACGGTCGATCAGGACAAAGGGGTTCTCATTCATGGCTGACCACGTTGGAATAGGCAATTTTGACGCTGACGTTGGGGATATTTCCTAGTTTACCTGCCAGAGCGGAGATCAGATCTTGGGGCGCGTCAATGGCGATGGATACAATGTTGATTCCCTTTTCCCGGTAGGGAATACCCATGCGTCCAATGATATACTCGCTGACGCTGTGCAGTGTTGTATTCAGCTTTTCAACCGCGTCCGGTTCTTCGATGATAATTGCCATAACGGCGACTCTGGTGTCCATAGTATGCACCTCTCAATGAAATCATATTGGGGCTGGTTGGGGTTGGGAAAAGGAAACCGCCTCACTTCATGTGGTTAAGTGAGGCGGTTTTTTTATAGGCGTCGATGCGTTTGGCCGGAGAAGCAGCGAGCCAGGTAAGAAATCCAACATGACTGCCGAACAGAAAGGGAAGACAGTTGGGCCAAACAGCATCTTGCTTTATAAAACAGTTTTATATGACTGGTATTCCGCCACACAGATGGGTTAATGTTTAAAGCTGGTTGCCGCAGCTGCGACAGAGTCCTTAATGCTCTCGACAGTGGCTTCTTTACTGTGCGTATCTACCATAGTGCGATTCTTGATGTTGTGGGTCAGAGAACCGGCGCCGTTGATACAGCCGCCTACGCAGGCCATGCCCTCGATAAAGTTGCCGGGGGCCTTGCCCTTGGTGGCCCGGAACAATGCGATGCGGCATTCCTCAAGGCCGCTGCAGCTGGCGGGTTTAGCCTCGAAGTCCAGGCCTTGCTCCTTGATTGCCTCGGCGGCAGCCTCGGACAGACCGCCGCAATGGGCGAAGATACGCCCGTAGTAGGAGGCGTTGTGCAATTCTTCTTCCTCCAGAGTTTCTGGAGCGATATCCCGGCTGTCGAAGAGAGCCTGCAGTTCCTCGAAGGTCAGGACACAGTCTACGTATTCGCTGACCTCGGGGCGCAGATATTCGTTTTTCTTTGCGGTGCAGGGGCCGATAAAAATGGTTTTGGCATCTTCGCAGTTCTCCTTGATGGCCTTTGCCGTTGCGACCATGGGGGAGGGGTTGTGGGAGATGTTCTCAACCAGGGTCGGGAACTCGTTGTGGATGTAATTGACGAATGCGGGACAGCAGGAACTGGTCAGGAAGCCCTTTTCCGCCAGCTCGGCGGCTTCCGCATAGGCGACCAGGTCGGCGCCCAGAGCGGCTTCCACCACTTCATAGAAGCCGAGTTGCTTCATTGCCGTATTGACTTGCCCGCGCTTGGCATAAGTAAACTGAGCTGCGATACTGGGGGCGACGATGGCATAGACCTTTTCCTTGCCCTTCAGGAGGGAGATTGCCTTGAGGATGAAGGACTTGTCGGAGACGGCGCCGAAGGGGCACTGATAGACGCAGGCGCCGCAGGATACGCACTTGCTGTAGTCGATCCGGACGGACATGTCTTCGTTCATGGAGATGGCGCCGGTTTTGCAGGCCTGCTGGCAGGGGCGCTTCTGGTCGATGATCGCGGTAAAGGGACAGACTGTGGCGCACTTGCCGCAGTTGATGCACTTGGTCTTGTCAATTTTTGCGTGGTGATGGGCGTCCAGAACGATTGCGTCCCGGGGACAGACTGCCTGACAGTGGTGGGCGAGACAGCCGCGGCAGAAATCGGTGATGGTGTAGCCGCCGGTGGGACACTTGTTGCAGGCGATGTCAAGGGCCTGGACAATGTTCGGATGGGAGTCGTCCCCGCCGATTGCCAGCTTGACACGCTCTGAGAGGATAGCGCGTTCCTTGTAGGCGTCGAATTCCGAGGTGGGTTCGTCGTACGGGATAATGTCCTTCGGAATATCCATGATATGTGTGAGCAAATCCCCTTCCCAAGCATGGTACGCGACTTCTCGGAGCACCTGATATTTGAGAAGCTGAACGGTGGTGTCAAATTTATACTGAGTCATAATGTTGATACCTTCCTTTCTACTGTACAATCACAAAGTTTTGAGTAACTGCCACTCTGGGAATCATAAAGAAGAATCGCAGCCTATTCTTCCATAATTTCACGCTCGATTTCGACGATCTGATGCATGAAGCGTTGTACAAAATTTGTGTGATGCCGATCTCTGGGGGTAATCATTAAGTCCTCAAACAGTCCGATTTCGTTTTCCGGCAGCTTAGCCTGAACGAGCCCGTATGTATCCAATGTATCCTGAGGAAGCGGAGAGACCAGCATGAAGGTGTCCGGAATATCCCGCAGAAAATCAAATTGACTGCCCCGCTCAAAGATGGAAATCGAATTTTTATAGAGCTGTGTGCGGTACAGACGATCTGTTTCGGCGTCGGAAAAGGACAGGCAGTGATTGTCCCCGTGTATGAGCGCGGTATACTCTGACAGCTCAGACAGGTGTACGTACTCCCTGCCTGCCAGGGGGTGATCCCTCCGCATGACAACGGCGAAGCGAAAGAGCATGATTTTTTGAAACTTGAGGTGCTTTTCCGTGAGCAGCTTTTTGTAGTTGGATTCAAACTCAATGGGGAACCGGATGATGCCGACGTCATAGCCTAGGGAGGACACGCAGTTTATGACATCCTCGTTGTTGGTCTCATTGTAGCTGATCTGGAGCGAGGATGTTTTGGGGAATGCGTTCAGGGTGTTGGCAAATGCCTTTGTGAGATAGCTTCCGCGGGGCAGGGCGATGCGAACGGTTGTGGAGCTGTCCACCCCGTTTTTGAAGGAATGCTCAAATGTATCGGTGTTTCTTACCAGTTTTTCAGCCTGCGTCAGAAACATCTTGCCGTCTTGGGTGGCTTCCATACCGGAAGAAGTGCGGGAAAACAGCATCAGATGAAACTCGCTCTCAAGGTTTTTGATTAACCGGCTGATATTCGGCTGGTTCATATAGAGGCGTTCCGCTGCCTTATTGATCGAGCCGCACTTCCACACTTCAACTGCACATTTTAGTTGTTGAAGGGTCAATCTTTTCTACTTCTTTCTTAGCGTTGGGGGCGCCGGGGCTGGGGCCACGGCAGCTCCTGTTGCTTTTGTTTTACCCGAATTACCGTGAAGGAAAATTTGCTTGTGAACCGTCAAATCAGGAACGACGCACATTTCCCTGATATAAAGTATATCTACATTTTTGTTGTTGTAAAGCCCCTAAAGTGATATTTAATACACAAAAAGCGAGAGTTTATTTTGTTAAAAATGTTCATGCTTCTCCAGTGGGCAGTGAACAACTACCCAATTTGACGCGGCATAATTGGCAAAATTGCATAGTTTATTGCATGTGCAGTGCCGGGGGTGGATGCGGTAAGGTGCGCTGCGGGAGCGCTAGTTCCCGGGAAGCGTGCAATCAGCCGCCCGCGGCGAAACGCCTGCGGGCGGCTGATACCGGTGCGGCCAGCTGGCGGCTTACCGGGTACAGAAACGGTTTCTCAGTTGTACAGCGCCTGTGGGACAGCCTTTGGCGCAGTCGCCGCAGCCGATACATTTTGCGTAGTTGACGGAGGCCAGGTTATTTCGGACAGTGATGGCCCCTTCAGGGCACTCCCGTTCGCACTTGCGGCAGGCGATGCAGGCGTTGGAGCAGGCCTTTCTTGCGCCGGCGCCCGGCTCTTTATTGTTGCAGACCACGGCCACCTGGGTATCTGCCGCTACGATCTTGATGACCTGGTTGGGACAGACCTTGGCGCACAGGCCACAGCCCTTGCAGACCGCAGGGTCGATGGCTGCGACGCCGTTTTCGATGGTGATTGCCCCGTTGGTGCAGACCGCCATGCAGTCGCCCCGGCCCAGACAGCCATACACGCAGGCACCCTCGCCGCCGAACATCAGCTTTGCGCCCTGACAGCTTTCGATGCCCTGATAGCGGTACTTCTTGTTGCTGTGGTCACAGTCGCCGCGGCAGGAGACTACGGCTACCTGCTCCACTACTTCCTCGGCTTCCACGCCCAGGACGTCGGCGATGGCCTGGGACGTGGCGTCTGCGCCGGGAATGCAGAGATTGGTCTTGGCGCCCTGCTCTACCACGGCCTTGGCGTAGCCGTCACAGCCTGTGTAGCCGCAAGAGCCGCAGTTTGCGCCCGGCAGACACTCCCGGACCTGCGCCACCCGTTCGTCCACCTTTACCTCCATGACGCTGGAGGCCACCGACAACATGACGGCGCACAGAAGACCGATGCCGGTTACTGCGATGATCGGAATGATGATTGTCATTTGCTCTACCTCCCATCAGGCCATCAGCCGAACAGCTTGTCGATTACTCCGGAAAAACCGAAGAAGGACAGCGACACAATTGCGGCGGATACAAGGGTAATGGGCAGTCCCTGGAATGCATTCGGGGGCTCCGCCTCTTCCACCCGGGAACGGACGCCGGAGAAGATCACCATGGCCAGGAAGAACCCCAGGCCGCAGCCCAGAGAGTTGACCATGGACTCAGCAAAGCCGAAGCCGTCGGAGATGTTGTTCATCGTCACGCCCAGCACCGCGCAGTTTGTGGTGATGAGGGGCAGGTATACGCCCAGCGAGGCGTGCAGGGCAGGCAGGTATTTTTTCAGCACGATTTCCACTAGCTGCACCAGGGCCGCGATGACCAGAATAAAGACCACGGTCTCCATATAGGCGAAGTTGATGGCGCCGTTCAGGAGCAGGTGGTAAATGGGCCAGGTCACCGCCGTTGCCATCAGCATGACGAAGATGACTGCGATGCTCATGCCCGCCGCCTGATTGAGCTTCTTGGATACGCCCAGGAAGGGACAGATGCCCAGAAACTTGACCAGCACATAGTTGTTCGTAATGGCGGCTGTCAGCAGAATTACAATCATGGATTTCATTTTGCCGCCTCCTTCTCACAGGCCTTGCCGCAGGCGCCTGCCGCAGGGCAGCTGGCGCAGCCGAATTCCTTCTTCTTGATGGCCTTGCCCTTGGAAATCTTGTTCACTAGGGCGATCAGGCAGCCGAATACGAAGAAGCCGCCGGGAGCCATGGTCATAATGCCAATGGGGTTATCCTGGAGCCAGGGGATAGGGAGTCCGCACCAGGTGCCGCTGCCGAGGATCTCACGGATGGTGGCCATTGCGGAGATGGCCAGGGTGAAGCCGAGGCCCATGCCCAGGGCGTCGATGGCGGAGTCGATGACCTTGTTTTTGTTGGCGTACATTTCCGCCCGGCCCAGGATAATGCAGTTCACCACGATGAGGGAGAGGTATACGCCCAGGGATTCGTACAGGCTGAAGGCATAGGCCTCAAGGACCATTTCCACTACGCTGACAAAGCCGGCGATCAGGACGATGTAGCACGGGATTCTCACCCGGTCGGGGATGACCTTTCGCAGGGCGGAAATCGCCATATTGGAACAGATCAGCACCGCCGTTGCGGCGAGGCCCATGCCGACGGCCGCCACCACGGAGGTGGAGATGGCCAGAGTGGGGCAGGTGCCCAGCACCAGGACGAGGGTAGGGTTTTCTTTGATGAGACCCTTGAGGAAATTCTGTAATTTACTCATTACTCTGCCTCCTTTACAAGCTCGTAGGCGGCAAAGGCGGTTTCCACACAGCCCTTGTAGGCGGTAGAAGTGATCGTCGCCCCGGATATGGAGTCTACGCCGTCGAGAGCGCTGCTCTGTCCGATATACTGATCGGTGTATTCCGGGTTTGCCGTCTGTCCGCCCAGGGTCTTTGTCTCGCTGGAGACGTCGAGGGTGGAGCAGTTGATGATGTTGCCGTCTGTGCCAATGGCGCACATTACGGAGATGGTGCCGTCAAAGCCCTTGCCCTCTACGGTAAAGACATAGCCGGCAGTCTTGCCTGCGCTGTCCACGCCGCGGTAGCCGCTGACCACGTTTTCCGGCAGTGCGCTCTGTTCCAGCGGCTCGAAGTCAGCCGCTTCCGGCAGAACTGCCTGTCTCGCCTGGGTTTCCCGCTCTGCTGCAGCCGCTGCGATCACTGGGGATGTGAAGCTGTTCACAACGGCCAGTGCGCCGGAGATCACAAGGCAGATGACTGCGAGCACGACAATGCTCTTGATCACGTCCGCTTTTTTGCTCTTGCTCATGCCTTTGCACCTCCCACCGGCTTATTGCGTGTCCACGAGGAAATATAGGGGTTCAGAATATTCATCAGCAGGATGGCGAAGGAAACGCCCTCCGGATAGCTGCCCCACACGCGGATCAAAACGGTAATTAGGCCGCAGCCGAATCCAAACACCACCTTGCCCCAGGGGGTAGAGGGGGAGGTGACGTAGTCGGTTGCCATGAAGATGGCGCCCAGCAGAAGCCCGCCGGAAAGCACCTGATACACCGGCGCCTTTCCGAGCAGGGCGGTCAGCACGAACACAGTTGCGACGAAGGTCACGGGGATGTGCCAAGTGATCACCTTTCTTGCGATGAGGTAGAGGCCGCCGGCGATCAGGGCGACGGAACAGGTTTCGCCCAGGCACCCTCCGTGCCAGCCCAACAGCATCTGGCTCAGAGAGGGGAGCTGGTCCAGGGCTCCGGAGGAGAGGATGGCCAGGGGGGTGGCGGAGGAGGTGGCGTCCGGGTAGACCCAGTTGGTCATACTGACCGAGAAAGCCAGAAACAGCACGATTCTGCCCACCACGGCGGGGTTTGCGAAGTTTTTGCCCAGACCGCCAAAGAGCTGTTTGACCGCCACAATGGCCACCAGGCAACCGAAAACGGCCTGCCAGAGGGGGATGGTAACCGGGAGGTTGAATGCGAGAATCATACCGGTGACTGCCGCGGAGAGGTCCGTGACGGTGACCGGTTTTTTCATCAGCTTTTCATAGAGCCACTCAAACAGCACGCTGGCTGCCACGCAGACGGCGGTGACGAGAAGGGCTCTCTCTCCGGCAGTGATACATGCCGCGATCAGGGCGGGACACAGGGCGATCAGTACATCCCGCATAATGGTCTGCGTTGTCCTGGGGGCCCTGATGTGAGGAGATACACTTACGGTAAATTCCTTCATTTTGCGGCCGCCTCCTCTCTTTCTAACGCCGCCTGGCGTTCCTGTTCCAGTTTTTCCTGTTGTTCTTTCTGCTTCTGCCAGTCCCGCAACATGGTCTTTGCCAGCTTATTGGTCTGTACCAACGGCCGTTTGGCCGGGCAAATGTACGAACAGCAGCCGCATTCCATGCAGAGATTTACCTTCAGCTTACCGAGTTTTTCCGCGTTTTTCATCCGGTACGCGGTTTCAATCTCCGTGGGAGACAGCTTCAGGGGACAGTGGTTGATGCAGTTACCGCATTTGATACAGGCTGTGGGTTCCGGCAGGCAGGCGTCTTTCTCGTTAAAGGCCAGCACGGCATTGGTGTTTTTCACAACAGGCATCTCCAGGTTGGGCACGGCGATGCCCATCATCGGGCCGCAGTAGATCAATTTCCCCGGCTCCTCCTTAAATCCGCCGCAATGCTCAAACAGCGCGCTGAGAGGGGCGCCGATGGGGGCAATCACATTGCCCGGTTCCCGGACGGCAGAACCGTCCACCGTAACGCACTTTTCCGTCAGGGGCATCCCGGTTTGAATGTACTGGGCGATGGTGGCCAGGGTGGTACAGTTGATGACCACGGCGCCTACGTCGATGGGCAGCTTGCCCTCGGGCACGATGCGGCCCATTGTGTTATAAACCAACACCTTTTCGCCGCCCTGGGGATACAGGGAGGGCAGTTCTGCTACCTCCACTCCGGGGGCGTTTGCGCACAGCTTTTTGAAAATCTGAATGCACTGGGGTTTATTCTTCTCGATGGCGATTATGACCCGCTTGGCCTGCAAATACGTTTGCAGCAGGCCGATCCCCGCCCAAACCTGGTCGGAGCGGTCCAGCATGGTGCGGGTGTCGCTGGTCACATAGGGCTCACACTCGGCGCCGTTGATGATGACCGCTTCGATCTGGGACAAATCCTTTACCGTCAGCTTCACGGCTGTGGGGAAACCCGCGCCGCCGAGGCCGACGACGCCGCTGTCGTTGACTGCGGCGAGAAAGCTTTCCAGATCATGGACCTCCGGTGGCGCAATGCCCTCGAACAGTTCACGGCGTCCATCCGATGTAATGGTGACAGCCTGGACGTAGTCGCCGCTGGCTATCATGAAGTTGTCTATCCCGGTGACCTTGCCGGATACGCTGGCGTACACAGGCGAGGAGACGAATCCCCCTGCTTTGCCGATCAGCTGGCCCACCTTGACGGCGTCGCCTGCCTTTACCACCGGCACTGCCGGAATTCCTATGTGCATCGACATGGGGATGGTAACCTGTGCCGGTGTCGCGATCCGTTCCGGAGCGTTTCCCGCCGTATTCTTGTGGTGCGGCAGCTTTACTCCGTTCAGTTTCATCATGTTTCGGTCCCTCCAATCCAAATTTTTGGGCTTATCTCAAAGGGTAGTTTTGAAGGCTCTTTGAAAGCCTTTTATACGTAAATTGTGCGCAAAGACCGGTAAAGGCTCCGGTTATGATGCCGGAAAGCAGCAGTGCCAGCAGGTAATAGGCGATTGCCGGCGTACCGGTTACTGCCGCTGCGACAATGATCTGGCCGATGTTATGGGCCATTGCGGCAAACACACTGACAACCCACATCTTCTCCGGGGAAAAAAGCCGTTGCAGTACGGCGCTGACGCAGAAGGCCAGAAGGCCTCCGGCCATGCTGTATAGGAACGCCATCATCTGTCCGGTGGCGAGGCAGCCCAGCAACACCCGCAACAGGACAATGCACAGGGCGGGCCACGCTCCCAGCACATAGATGGCGAAGACCGTCACCACATTGGCCAGGCCCAGCTTAATGCCGGGAATCCAGGTGAAAAAGGGGATCTGTGCCTCGGCTACGAAAATGCCCAGGGCAACCGCAGTCATAAGGGCGGTCACAGTAAGGGTTCTTGTTTTCGTGTTCATGAAACACCTCCTGCTACTGCGTCCACCGTCTCGGAGACGCTGCCGCTGTATAGAATTACTATTTTGTTGGGCAGACAGACAATGGGGGTTGCCTTCGAGCTCAGGAAGCCGTGTTTCACGCAGACCTGGTCGGGACAGCTGGCGTGGGTGATGCATATATCGCCGGGAATGACATGAATAGTGTTGCTGTCTCCATCATTTTCCAGCTCGATGTCGTAGGGTTCGCTGACCTGATCAAGATGAATGGTATAGAGCAGTGTTCGGTTCTGATAGATCTCAACGACGTCACCTTTTTGGCTGGGGAGAAACACCAGTGCTGCGGCACAGAGGAGGCAGACACAGACGAACAGTGTAATCCATGCCCTTGGTTTCAACGGGAAATCACCTCGCGTTCATAGCTGGCGGCAGGTGTGAAAGAATTGCTTACCCCTTCACTGCACAGTACGCTGCCTTCTTTGGTGATGAGGATCATCTCAAAATCAAACGCTGCGCTTTTCCAGAAATCAATTGCCTTGTCCTCGCCCATCACAAACAGCGCAGTGGACAGTGCGTCCGCCAGGACGTCATCTCTGCTGATAATGCTCACTGAGAGCAGGGTGTTGTCGGCGGGATATCCTGTTTTAGGGTCGAGGATATGGTGATAAACGGTGCCGTTTTCCCGGAAAAACCTCTGATAGCCGCCGCTTGTCACCACGGCGGTGTCCTGGACCTCTAGAATTCCGGCATAGCTGTCGGGGTTGTTTGGGTCGGCAATGGCGACCTTCCAGTTGGAACCGTCAGGCTTCGCCCCGACAACATGGACATTCCCCCCCAGGGAGAGATTCGCCGAAGAAACGCCTGCGTCCTGTATCAGCTCTGCTGCCCGGTACGAGGCGTACCCTTTGGCGATGGCGCCCAGATCCAGCTGTGTTCCGGCATCCAGGACGACGGATTGCCGGTCAATATGGCAGTGTTCCATCCCCACCGATTGGAGCGCAGAGGAAAGGGCGGCTTTTGAAGGCACCTTCTGGTTGCCGTCGTAGAATCCCCATAGTTTTTCTAACGGGTAGACGGTGATGTCAAAGGAACCGTCGGTCCGGCTGCTGAATTCGGCTGAGCGTTCCAGCAGCTGCCCGGTTTCCGCTGAAACGGCGCCGCGGCCAGAACGGTTTAGGCGGGCAATGTCGCTGTCAGAGACGGAGATGGAAAACAGACGGTCCAACCGGTTGATTTCCGCTTCGGCGTCCTCCAGCGCCTGTTCGGCGTTGCCGCCGGAGGCGGAAATGCGCATCACAGTATCCATGGCAAAAAACTCACGGGAAGCCTTGTCGGAAGAACAGCCGGAGAGGAGCAACGTGCATGTAAACAGAAAGAGTGTTGCAAGGTGGAGCGAAATGTGTCCCGCTTTTTCCCGGCATTCTGGCGACATATCCCGGTTCTTGGTTCTGATGTGGGAAAAATAATGCATCTTATCGGCCCTCAAATTTCAGATAGAAAAAATGTAAGGGAAAGGTGATTGCTAAAAATGTATGAGTTAAGTGATACAGAAAATGTCCCGACAAATTTCGTACGCCATAAATTATAGTTGCAGGGAAATCACTTGTGAAATATTAGATTGACATGAAGTTATGTCATTATGATATGGCAAAAACACGAAACAAAAGGGGAAAAAGAGACGGTTACCGGGCCCTGAGCTGCCAGAACGCGACGGCGCTGGCCGCCGCAACATTTAGAGAATCCACGTTGTGAGACATGGGAATGCGCACAGTATAATCACAGCTGGCGATGGTCCGGGGGGACAGGCCGTCCCCTTCGGTGCCCAGCACAATGGCCAGACGTTCTTCCCCTATCAGCCGTGGGTCCTCGATGGTGACGGCGGTATCGCTCAGGGCCATGGCGGCAGTCTGAAAGCCCAGTTCGTTCAGGCGTTGGATACCTGGCTGGGGCCACTCAGACGGACTGCTGCCGATGCGGGTCCACGGAATCTGGAAAATGGTGCCCATACTGACCCGCACGGCCCGCCGGTGCAGGGGGTCGCAGCAGGAGGGGGTCACGAATACGGCGTCAATGTGCAGGGCTGCTGCCGAGCGGAAGACGGCGCCTACGTTGGTGGGGTCCACGATGTTTTCCAGGACGGCCACCCGGCGGGCGCCGGCGCACAGCGCCTCGACACTGGGCAGCCGGGGGCGGTGCATGGCGCAGAGTACGCTGCGGGTCAGCTGGAAGCCAGTCAGACCCGCCAGCAGGTCCCGGTCGGCGGTGTAGACAGGGATGTCCCCGCATCGAGCGACCAAGTCCCGGGCCGGACCGGTGATTTGCCTGCGTTCCATCAAAAGAGAGACGGGGTGGTATCCGGCATCGAGGGCGTGGGCGATTACCTTGGGGCTTTCTGCCAGAAAGAGGCCCTTTTCCGGGTTCCGCCGGTTGCGCAGCTGTGCTTCTGTCAGGCGGGCAAAAACGTCCAGCTCGGGCGACGCAAAGTCGGTTATCTCAATGATATTAGGCATGGGTTAGCTCCTTTATCTATCAGTTCAGTGTTTTCTAGATTCTATCGAAAAGGCAGGGAAAAGGCAAGCTGCCCTCTAAATGGGAAAAGAATCAGTTGATTCGGAAAAAGCAAGGAAGAATTCGGGTGGCTCCGGTCGATGTAACCAAAAAAAGCAGGCGAGTTTTGTCTAATGTAACTATTGAGCCGGGGAAAGGGGTACAATATAATGAATAAATAAGCAGTTTGCTGCAAGGAAAAGGGTACAGCAAGTTTTAGGAGGAGCGAGATATGAGAAAAGGAAGTCTCTGGTATAACCCCAACGATGGAGAGGTCGGCGTTGTCCGCAGCTTCGGCTGGCACTGCAGGAACCTGCAGCCGGGGCAGCCGATTACCTATCAGGTACAGCCCGACATGGACCGTCCGAAGACGTTTCGGTGGGAAAAGAGCACACTGGAGAAGGATGGAGACGGGTGGTATCTCGCCGGCACCGATCTGCGCGGCACGGACCTGAACGGCACAATTATTGACATAGACGAATTGTAACTGGCAAACGCGCCGGCAGACTGCGGCGCGTTGCAGACGGGTACAGGCCGTGTCCAAGCTCCGGACACGGCTTTTTTCGGTCCCTTTTCTGATGCATTGGAAAGAGAAAGGAAGGCGGTCATTTGGCCAGGCAAACCGATTTGACAAAGGGGAACATTCTGCACACGCTGATGCGGTACGCCGTGCCGTTTATCGTGTCCAATGTCCTCCAGGCGACCTACAATATTACAGATATGATCATAGCGGGGCAGTACGGCGGCTCCTCGTACGCCCAATCGGCCATCGGGAACTGCACCACGGTGACCTCGCTGCTGACCCAGGTGATTATCGGCCTGGCAACTGGCGGGAGTATTCTCATCGGTCAGTACTACGGCGCGAAGCGGGAGAAGGCGTGCCGGGAATCCACCGTCACCCTGCTGACCATGAGCCTGGTGATCGGTGCGGTGGTTTCTCTGGCGCTTTTCCTGAGCGGTAACCAGCTCATGGTCTGGATGAATGCCCCGGCTCTGGCGCAGGCGCAGCAATACCTGCGGATCTGTTCCCTGGGCATCTTTTTCATCACCTGTTATAACGGCGCATGTGCGGCGCTGCGGGCGGTGGGGAATTCCAAACTCCCCTTTTTCTGTGTGGGGATCAGCGTGGTCCTCAATATTGTACTGGACCTGGTGTTTATGGCGGGCCTGGACATGGGGGTGGCCGGCGCGGCCTGGGCAACTGTGATTGCCCAGATGGTCAGTGCAGTGCTGGCGGTGTACTTTGTGTGGAAGAATCAACCGCTGTTCGGCCTGCGGTTCCGTGCCCTGGGCATCCGGGCGGAGCAGGCAAGGGAGATGCTGAAAATAGGGATTCCCTGTGCCATCCAGATGAGCGTGGTGAGCATTGCTTGGATTGTCGTGACCGCCATTGTCAACTCTTACGATGTACACGTCTCGGCAGCCAGCGGCGTGACCATGAAGATATCCCAGTTTGCCCAGCTTTTCAGCGCGGCCATGTACAGTGCGGTCAGCGGGATTGTGGCCCAGTGTGCCGGCGCCCGGGACTACGAGCGGATTCGCAAAGTGGTTTATCAGGCCATCGGCATTACCGTAGGGGTTACGCTGGTGCTAGTGCTGATCGTGGAACTGACCGCGCCCCAGCTGGTGGCGGTGTTCACGCCAGACGACCCTGTTACCCAGCACTATGCGGCCATCAATCTGCGGATTGATATTCTGGGCCAGTTGTTTTTTGCCGTGTTTATGGTCTACCATGGCCTTGCTGTCGGGGTGGGGCACACCTGGTTTGTCTTCTTCAGCAGCTTCTGCAACTGCATTCTGGCCCGGCTGATTCTGGCCGTTGCCTTTAACCATTTCTTTGGCCTCATGGGCCTGTACTGGGCCTGTATGCTGGCGCCCTTTGTGTCGGTCCCCCTGGGCTTCTGGTACGAGCGTTCCAACCGGTGGAGACGGTCTGTGACAGACGCGCATGCGGGGAAACGGTCGGAAAAAGGGGAGGATCTTCCGCCTGCCCCGGCTGAAACCGAAGGAAAAGGGTGAAGATGGGCCGGGAAAACGACTGGCGGAGAAAAAGCTCTTGATTTTGCAGGTGAAAGCTGGTATTCTAATGTGTAATCCGAATCAGTTTTTATTATTTTCAGAATGAAAACTATTTGAATCATCATTCAAAAGGAGACGAAAAAATGAAAAAAGTATTTGCACTGATCGTAGCCACAGCAATGTGTCTGGCCACTCTGACCGCCTGCGGCGGCAACGGCGCCAGCTCCACCAACGGTGCGGCATCCACCTCTGTGACCACCAGCCAGTCCTAAGGGATTGCGGAACAAAAAGGAGCAGATGAAAAAATGAAAAAAGTACTTGCACTGATCGCGGCCACCGCCATGTGCCTGGCTACCCTGACCGCCTGCGGCGGCAACGATGCAGCATCTTCTGCAAGCGCAAATGGTTCTGCGGCGACCTCCGCTGAGGACGCCAATGGCGCTTACACCCTGGCAAAGGACGGCGTGCTGACCATGGCTACCAACGCTTACTTCCCTCCCTATGAGTACTATGAGGGGGAAAAGATTGTCGGTATCGACGCTGAGATCGCAGGCGCCGTGGCCGAAAAGCTGGGCCTGGAGCTGAAGATCGAGGATATGGAGTTTGACTCCATCATCACTGCGGTTCAGACCGGCAAGGCTGACATCGGTTTCGCAGGCATGACCGTCACCGAAGAGCGGCTGAAGAACATCGACTTCTCCGAGTCCTACGCACAGGGCGTTCAGGTGGTCATCGTCAAGGAAGACTCCGACATCGCCACTCTGGATGATCTGAAGGATAAGCAGATCGGCGTTCAGCTGTCCACCACCGGCGACATCTACGCCAAGGACGACTATGGCCAGGATCACGTTGTGGAATACAACAAGGGCAACGACGCCGTTATGGCTCTGGTCCAGGGCAAGGTTGACGCTGTCATCATTGACAACGAACCGGCAAAGTCCTATGTGGATGCCAACGAGGGCCTGAAGATTCTGGACACCAAGTATGTGACCGAGGACTATGCAGCCTGCATCGCCAAGGAAAACACCGGCCTGACCAAGGCAGTCAACGAAGCGCTGGCTGAGTTGGAGAAGGACGGCACCCTCAAGGGGATTCTGGACAAGTATATCACTGCCGAGTAAGTTTGAAGCAACGATAGGAGAGCAGGCGAGAGCCTGCTCTCCTTTTGCAAAAAGCAGTTCTGAAAAATACTTTATTTAAAGGTTTGGTTAAAATTTGGTGAATGGTTTTTAAAAACGGTTTTATTTCATGGTAGTCTGTGTTAGAATAAGGCAAACCTGAGGGTATTCTGTAGTCAGCGTTAGGAGTGTGGACGAGATGAAACTGATTACATTTGCCGTTCCCTGTTACAACTCGGCGGCATATATGGAGCACTGTGTGGACACCCTGCTCCAGGGCGGCGAGCGGGTTGAAATTATCCTGGTAGACGACGGCTCGGTGGATGAAACCGGTGCGATTGCGGACCGCTATGCGGAGCAATACCCGGAGATTGTGCGGGTGATCCATCAGCCTAACGGCGGCCACGGTGAGGGCGTGAACCAGGGTATCCGCAACGCCTCCGGTATGTACTATAAGGTAGTGGATTCTGATGACTGGCTGGATGTGGATGCGCTGCGGCGGGTGATGGATAAACTGGAGCAGCTGGCCCGGGGGCCGGAGCCGTTGGATCTGATGATCTGCAACTATGTGTATGAGCACGTAGAGGACGGCACCAGCCGGCCGGTCAATTACAAGGACGTGTTTCCGGAAAACGAGCGGTTTACCTGGAAGGACGTGGGGCACTGGAAGCCCTCTGAGTACCTCCTGATGCACTCGGTGATCTACCGGACTGAGATGCTCCGGGACTGCGGCGTAGAGCTGCCCAAGCATACCTTCTACGTGGACAATATCTTTGTATACCAGCCGCTGCCCTATGTGAAGTCGATGTACTATATGAATGAGGATCTGTACCGGTACTTTATCGGCCGGGAGGACCAGAGCGTCAATGAAAAAGTGATGGTCAAGCGGGTGGACCAGCAGCTGCGGGTGACCCGTCTGATGCTGGATTTCTACTGCTATGAGGTGATCCGCAGCTTTGAACCCAAACTGGGCAACTATATGCTCCGTTACCTGGCTATGATGATGATGATCAGCTCCATCTTTCTGATTATCTCGGATACGCCGGAGAATCTGGAGAAAAAGGATCAGCTGTGGAAGGATCTGAAGGAGCGGGACCCGGAGATGTACCGCAAGCTCCACTACCGTTCCCTGTCCGTGGCGGGAACCCTGCCGGGGCGCGGCGGGCGAAAGGTCAGCAAGGGGCTGTACCACATCGCTCAGAAGATCTATAAATTCAACTGAGTCCGGCAACGGAGGCTGGAAAATGAAAAATCCGGTCCAGAGAATCTCTCTGGACCGGATTTTAACTAGCTTATGCCCCGTGTTTCTTTTGGCAGCGGTTAAAGAATTTTTCGTTGTCAACGATAAAGCGTTGATGAACTCCGGTACCAATTACACCGCATGCGTCATAAGCGGTGATGGAGAAGGAAATCTTCTTCTGTTCTACCGCAGTAACAACGCTTTCGGCCCATACCTTCCTCCCCACAGGAGTGGCGGCATCGTGGGTGACGGAGATGGCAATACCGACGCTGCCCTGTCCCACAGCCAGAAAGGGCTGGATCGAGGTCCAGGCGGCCCGCTCCATGAGAGCGACCATGTGGGGGGTGGCAAAGACGTCCAATTCTCCGGAACCGGCGTGGCGTGCCGTCAGATCTTCGGTGACTATGGCCTCAGCATAGCCTTTCTGTCCAATTTCAATGCTCATAGCAGGGTTCCTTTCCGTGGGAGTTTCTGTTAGGGCTGGGCTGTTTCGTGCAGTTGCTGGAACAGCTGGGTGTGGAGCGCTTCCGCCTCTCCATCCAGTTGGGTGAGCAGGGGGGCCTTTTTTAAAATGCTCTTGTCAGGATAGGCCAGGGGATTGTTGTGCCAGGCTTTGTCCATCTTCTCCAGAGCCTGGTCCGAAGTGGTGGAGTATTTGCAGTAGACCGCGTTTTTTGCCAGATTGCTGGCAGAGCACATGTAGTTGACGAACTTTTCCGCCTCCTCAGTCCACTCGCTGCCGGCGGAAATACAGTAGGAGTAGCAGATACGCCAGCTGCCTTCGTCAGGCAGGACAAAGGCCAGATTGGGGTTGCCGCTCATCATGTCGATGGCGGCGCCGGAGTACGCGGCGGCCAGGGCGGCAGCGTTGTTGGTCATCATGGTGTAGGCCGCACCGTCAGAGTAACCGGCTACCAGGGGCACCTGCTTTCGCAGGCTCTTATAGGCGGCCTGTATGGTCTTTTTCTTGGTGGTGTTCACATCCCGGCCCCGGACTGTCAGGGCCACAGCGGCGCAGTCGCGGGCCGTGGCAGGCATGAGGATTTTTTTGCTGTAGTCCTTGTCCCAGAGAGATTTCCAGCTGCTGACCTGCTCGGAGACCAGTTCCGTGTTCCAGACAATTCCGGCGGTACCCCAGAGGACGGGGATGCTGTACAGGCCGCCGTCGCCGTTGAGCGCCAGATAGGCATCGTTGATCTGTTCTGCGTTGGCAATGGCAGTGGTGTCCAGCGTTTGCAGACACCCTTCGTCGTGGAGCTGGGAAACGGTGGCCTGATCGGCGAGAATCACGTCATATTCGCAGGGAACGCCCTCCGATTCCGAGCTCTCTGCCAGAGCGGACTGATTTTCCTTTTTCCACTCCCGCAGATCGGAGAGGATGTTGACGGGATTTTCCTCGGCGGCCATAATCGCGGAGGAATCGCTGGAAGTGCCGCTTTTGGCCAGGGTTTCCGCCGGTGTGCGGGTACCTGTCAGATAGTGGACCTCGATGCCCGTGTCCTCGGTAAAAGCGTCGATCAGATCCTGTTTGATAAAATCTCCTTCAGCGTAGACGGTCAGGGCGGTGTCCTTGCCGCAGCTGGTGAGAGATAGGGCCAGCGCTAAGGTGATCGCCAGAGTGAGTAGAAATGCCAGTGGTTTTTTGCGCATGTAAGAAATCCTCCCTACTGATGTTCGTGTGGTCCCGCTGTCTGAAGCGGGTAGTCCGGGAAATATTGTTCCACAAAGTCCACCCGTGCCACCTGCCAGCGGCGGCCGTTGAGGTACTCTAGGTCGCCGGCGGGGGTGGTAAAACGGAACTCCAGGGACCAGGACCAGAGGGCCTGGTGGGTTCTGCCGTATTGGCGGTTCTGCTTTTCACTGCCGTACTTGCCGTCCCCCAGCAGGGGGTGACCAGCGGCGGCCAGCTGGGCCCGAATCTGATGGGTGCGCCCGGTGACCAGGTCGCACTCTAGCAGGGACAGGCCGTGGCCTGTGGCCAGGGTCCGGTATTTGGTTACCGCAGTCCGGGCGCCGGGCATCGGACGGGACTTCACATAGACCTGCTTTTTGGCCTCGTCCTTCCAGAGATAGCCCTTCAGCTGTCCGTCCCGGGGATTCATCTGGCCGGTGGCGATGCAGAGATAGCGTTTGACCAGCTCTCGGTCCCGGATCTTCTGATTCATCACCCGGAGGGCCTCAGCGGTTTTGGCGGCGATCACGATGCCGCCGGTGTTCCGGTCAATCCGGTTGCAGAGGGCAGGGGCGAAGGTGTATTCGTGGAAGGGATTCCACTCCCGTTTCTGATAGAGATAGGCCTGGATATGATTGATGAGGGTGTTCACCCGTTCGGTTTCATCGCCGTGGACCACCATGCCGGGGGCTTTGTTCACCAGGAGAATGTGTTCATCCTCGTAGAGAATGTCCAGCTTGGGCTTGAACAGCTTCAGAAATGCGTTCTCCGGCGCGGGCGTGTCAAAGAATTCATCGTTGATGTACAGCTGCAGCAGATCCCCGGCTTGCAGGCGCGTGTCCCGCTTAGCGCCCTTTCCATTGAGCTTCACCCGCTTGATGCGGATGTATTTCTGGGCCAGGCCGGCGGGGAGGAGGGGGACTGTTTTACCCAGCCAGCGGTCCAGCCGCTGCCCTGCGTCATTTTTACCGATGGTGAATTCCTTCATAATGTGACCTCTCCCAGCTTGTGTCTCAACACTAACATCATTATTATAGCAATAAAACGGAAATAAGACAATCCTATTAAAAAATCATTGACACCCACAACATATTGGGGTAAAATACAATTTGTGTCGTTATGCGAGGTGTACTATGCGTTTAGACCTGAAAAAAATCATCCACGTACCCGGCGCAGAGCTGCCGTTTTCCTGCCAGATGGATCTGTCCGGCCTGGACTTCTACGGGGCCCGGCCCATCTGTGAACCGGTAACGGTGACCGGCGTTGCCCGCAACCGCGCGGAAATGCTGGAGTTGGAGGCAACCCTGTCCAGCAACCTGCATCTGAACTGTGACAGCTGCGGCAAGCCCTTTGAACGGGTGATGACTGTGCCCGTCCGGCGTCTGCTGGCCACGGAGCTGGAAAATGAAGAGGAGGATGAGATCATCCTGCTCTCCGGTATGGAACTGGATCTGGATGAGGTGATGACCGATGAGTTCATCCTCGCAATGGATACCAAACATCTCTGCAGCGAAGACTGCAAAGGGCGCTGTCCCCTTTGCGGCGCGGACCTCAACGAGGGCCCCTGCCAGTGCAAGCCGGCGGCAGATCCCCGCTTTGCGGTGCTGGCGCAGCTGTTGGAACAGACAGACGATCACGAGTGAATTGCCTGAAAAGGTGAGATAAGGAGGTGTCTTTATGGCAGTCCCTAAGGGTAAAGTATCGAAAGCAAGACGGAATAAGCGGCGTGCAAACTGGAAGCTGACGGCTCCCAACCTGATCAAGTGCTCCTGTGGCGCATACCGTATGCCTCACCGTATCTGCCCCGCATGTGGTATGTACGATGGCCGTTCTTACGCAAATGTTCAGGCCGATGCTGAGGTCGAGTAAATTTCACCTTCCATTCGGTTGCATGTAGGAAAGAGTCTGCTGAAAAGCGGGCTCTTTCCTTTTTACCCGCCTGCGTGGCAATGAGGAGAAAAAGTATGATTTCTGATGTCATCAAAGACCAGCGCACCTTTTACCAGTCCGGGGCCACCCGCAGTTACCGCTTTCGCATGGAGGCCCTGGCAAAGCTGAAGCGGGCGGTGCTGGAGCAGGAACTGCTGCTGAATCAGGCGCTGGCGGCAGATCTGAACAAATCGGTCTGCGAGAGCTATCTGTGTGAGATTGGAATTGTGTTGGACGAGATTCGATTCCAGCAGAGGCATCTGCGCCGTTGGATGAAGGAGCGCCGGGTCCGCGTGACGGCGGGGCAGCTGCCGGGAGGCTGTTTTCAGTCGCCGGAGCCCTATGGTGTTGTGTTGATTATGGCGCCCTGGAATTACCCCGTTCACCTCAGCCTGATGCCGCTGATCGGTGCCATCGCCGGAGGAAATACGGTGATACTGAAGCCCTCTGCTGATGCACCTGCTTCTAGCAGAGCTGTTGCGGAGCTGCTGGAGAGCACCTTTCCGCCGGAGCATGTGGCGGTGGTGGAGGGCGGTCGGGAACAGGAGCAGGCGCTTCTGCGGGAAAAGGTAGACTACCTCTTTTTTACCGGCAGCGTGGCGGCAGGCCGGACAGTGGCGGAAGTGGCAGCCCGGCAGCTGATTCCGGTGACCTTGGAGCTGGGTGGAAAGAGCCCGGTGATTGTGGACGAGAGTGCCAACCTCCGCCTGGCAGCCCGGCGGGTCGCCTTCGGCAAAACCCTCAACGCTGGGCAGACCTGTGTGGAGCCGGATTACCTGTTCGTGCAGGAAAGTGTAAAGGATGCCTTTTTGACGCATTATCGGGCTGCTCTGGCGGAGTTCTTTCCGGCAGGGGATACCAGCCAGATGGTGACGATTATCTCTCAGCGGCACTATGAGCGCCTGAAAGGGCTGATGGAACAGGGACAGATCCTGATCGGCGGCGGCTGTGACGATGCCCGGCGCTTCATTCAGCCCACGGTGATTGACGGAGTATCCTTTGACGCACCTATTATGCAGGAAGAAATCTTTGGCCCCATTCTGCCCTTGTTCTCATACCGTGATCTGGACGAGTGCATCACGTATATCAACAGCCAGGACAAGCCGCTGGCCCTGTACTTGTTTTCTCAGGACAAGAGAGCAATACGGACGGTCCTGAATACCTGTTCTTTTGGCGGCGGATGTATCAATGACACCATTCTACACCTGATTAACCCCAGAATGCCTTTCGGCGGTGTGGGGGCCTCCGGCATGGGCAGCTATCACGGCAAGGCCAGCTTTGATACCTTTACCCACCGGCGGAGTATATTCCACCAGAGTGGGAAAATAGATGTGCCTTTGCGCTATATGCCATTTACTCAGCGAAAGTACATGCTCTTGCGCAAGATCCTGCGCTGACCCAAAGAAAAAATCCGAACCTTCCTTGATGGGAATGGTTCGGATTTTTGTTTGGTGCGGATGATGAGACTTGAACTCACACGTCAGCATGACACACGCCCCTCAAACGTGCCTGTCTACCTGTTCCAGCACATCCGCAAATTGCTCAACAAATAAGCGTATATTATTATATGATTTAAATGAGACTTTGTCAACACTTTTTTCTAAAGTATACTGGAAAAAGACGGATCGGATTGAGATCGAAAAAGATTGAAAAAATGGCTTGACAAATTAGAGAAAGTGGATATAATAGTAAAAGTGTTCTGCGGAGCACCAAGTAGTTAGCGGAATTGTGTAAGGGTAGCACAGCAGACTCTGACTCTGTATGTGAGGGTTCGAATCCTTCTTCCGCTGCCAATAGGAAACCGGTTGAAACGTGATGTTTTGACCGGTTTTTT
>QALX01000007.1:254459-273914 GCA_003150485.1 Clostridiales bacterium | reverse complement strand
GGCATAGGAAACACACCAACCTTGAAAAAAGCATAGACGCAGGCGATCAGCGCCGCCGCGAATGCGGCGACCAAGGATTTTGCAGAAAAAGGGAAGTCTTGCCGCAGGGCCAATTCAGTTGGCCCGAGGAAGTGCAATCAAATGGGGTCCCCGCAAAACAAGTTTTGCGGGGAGGGGGGCTTTCTTCTTGCAGAAAGCCCCCTCTTGCCGCTCGCGGAGCGGCAATTCACCCCAAAGAACGCAGAACGATTGGGGTGTTTCGCTTTCTGAGGAAAGCGACCAAAGGCGCTGCCTTTGGAATCCGGAACCCCTTGAAAAGGGTTCACCGAAACTTTTGTCTTGCGCACCAATATCGGGCGATTACCGCCGCAGCAGGCCGGACTGGGCCATGGAGACGTAGTCTCCGTCGGCAAAGACCAGGTGGTCCAGCAGCTCGATCTGGAGCTTGTCCAGCACATCCATACACTGGAGCGTGGCGATCCGGTCCTCCGGCGAGGGTACGGCCAGGCCGGACACATGGCAGTGGGCCAGCAGGACGGAGCGGGCCCGGCGGCGCAGGGCGGTCTCGGTGACCAGCCGAATGTCCAGGGTGCAGAAGTTGGCGCTGCCCTCTCCCAGCAGGTCGCAGCCCAGGACCCGGCCCCTGGCGTCCAGGGAGAGCAGATAGACCATCTCCCGTTTGGCGCCGTAGAAGTAGGGGGCCAGCAGAGTGCCAGCATCCTCCATCCGGTTGACGGCGGAGTCCATTTTTACCCGGTCCTGGTGGTAGCGCCGGGCAAACTGGGGCAGCAGCTGAATCAGCACTGCTGTGTGTTCCCCTACCCCGTCCACGGTCATCAGCTCCTCCACCGAGGCCTCCATGACAGCGGAAAGGCTGTGGAACCGTTCCAGCAACCGGTGGGCGATGGGATTGGTGTCCACCTGGGGGACCGAGTAAAACAGCAGCAGCTCCAACAGCTGATAGTCGTCAAAAGCCCGCTCTCCGTTGGCCAGGAACCGCTTTTTCATTCGCTGCCGGTGCCCGGCGTGGAGGTTTTTCTCTTTCACGAGATCACTTCATTTCCGGCACAGCTCAGTGCGTTGCGCCGTACTGGGCCAGGTAGGCATCCATCCGTTTTTTGACATCGCTGTCAATGTACACTTTGCCATCGATGGGCCGGTTGTAGAGGAAGGAGAGGATATCCTGAACCGTGACGATGGGATGGACCTGGATGCCGTACTCCGCCCGCAGCTCGTCCAGAGTGGAGCAGGTTCCGCTGCCCCGCTCCATCCGGTCCACTGAGACGAAGAGGCTGGAGATGGTCACGTCGGCGACGTTTTTGAACAGGGCGATGGACTCCCGCACGGCAGTGCCGGCGGTGACCACGTCCTCCACGATGGCGATCACGTCGCCGTCCTTGGGCTGGTACCCCACCATGGAGCCGCCCTCTCCGTGGTCCTTGACCTCCTTCCGGTTGAAGCAGTAGGGTAGGTCCCTGCCGTAGTTCCGGTAGAGAGAGGCGGCGGCGGAGACCGCCAGGGGGATTCCCTTGTAGGCCGGGCCGAACAGGGCGGTCACGTCACCGGGCAGATGGTCCTGGAGACAGGCGGCATAGTAGTCGCCCAGCCGGGCGGCCTGAGCGCCGGTTTTGTAATTTCCCGTGTTGATAAAATAGGGGGTTTTCCGGCCGGATTTGGTGGTAAAATCACCGAAGGTCAGCACGCCTGAGCGCACCATAAAGGTGATAAACTCCTCTTGATAAGTCATAAATACTCCTTCCCCGGATGACGCTATGGAAATGACTGCGCATTCTGTTTCATACGGTCGTTAACATCTCATTATAGCATTAAACTGGGGATGAGACAAGCGCAACACCTACTGGGCAGGGCAGAGGGCAAAAAGGTTCCCAGAGCGGCGGACCACTCTGGGAATGAGGGGAGATATCCAAAAAGAGAGATGTTAGAACGTCAGATCAAGGGTTCGGCGTCGCCGGAGTCCGTTCCCTGGAGATCAGGTAGTAGGGCAGGGCCACAAAGAACGCGCCGCCCACAATATTGCCCAGGGACACAAAGAGCAGGTTGCGCAGATAGCCGGGAACGGTGATGTCCAGGCCACAGGGATTCAGGAGCCCAACGCCGATGATGCTCATGTTGGCGATGCTGTGCTCGAAGGAGCAGATCATAAAGATCAGGATGCACCACGTGACCATAATCAGCCGAGCGGCCTCGTTTTTCAGCTTGATGCCGCACCACACGGCCAGGCACACGCAGATGTTGCACAGGATGCCCTTGGTGAACAGGGCCAGAGCGCTCTGGTGAATTTTGGCCTCGGCGGTGGAGGCGAAGAACTGGGCTACGGCTTCGTTGGCGGCGGTGAGTCCGGTGGCCTGGAAGATCAAGACCAGAATCCAGGAGCCGATCAGATTGCCTGCGTAGCAGACCACCCACAGCAAAAGGGTGTTCTGCCAGGCCACGTCCCGGTTTAGGGAGGCGGCGGCCAGTACCATGTTGTTGCCGGTGAACAATTCGCTGCCGGCGGCAATCACCAGGCTCAAGGCGGCGGCAAAGGTGAAGGATACCAGGAACTTGGTGGAAGTAGAGCCCGCGGCGGTGGCAAAGCCGCCGATGGTCATGGAGACAAAGCTGCCGAAGGAGATAAACATACCGGCCACCATGGAGGCGATCAGGTAGGCCATGGGGTTGCTGCGGAGCAGGTCCCATTTTTTGATGCCGCTGCCGCACATGGTGAGATACTCTTCTCTGAACATAACAAAAAACCCTCCAGTTTTGTCGCGCTGCCCTTTTTTCCACCCACGGGGAAGGTGCAAAAAAGGGCAACATGGATTAATCACATGTTGCCCAGACGGTCGGCTATCACAAGGGATTCGGCCTACACTGTGGTGCTCCACATGATCCGTCAGCAAGCCGAACCGATTTGGTTATGAGGGCAGGATACCACACTTTCCTGGGGAAAGTCAACCGCCAATCTGCCTAAATTTTCAGGTTAACCCACTTGCCCTGACGGAACCGGAGCCAGGCCAGAATGAGGCGGCAGGTCTGATCAGCCAGAATGCCCCACCAGACGCCGTCCAGCCCCAGGCGGAACCAGTAGACCAGGGCGCAGGTGGAGAGGGTGCGGACCAGGGTGATGCTGATTACTGAGGTGCAGAGGGTGTACTTCACGTCCCCGGCGGCCCGGAGGCAGCCCATATAGATGACGGCGGAAATTTGGAACAGGGTGATCACGGTGGCGAAGCGCATAATCTGTACGCCGAACTGGATGATCTCAGGCTCCACAAAGTACAGTCCGTAGAACCAGCGGCCCAACGTCAGGAAGAGGACGGAAAGGATTACCGAGATGATGATGCCGATTTTCTGGCACAGCCTGCCGTAAGCCTTGGCCACATCTGGCTTGCCCTCCCCCAGGCTGCGGCCGGACAGGGCCACGGCGGCCACCTGCATCCCGTCCCCGAAGGAGAAGCTGATGGTGAGCACGTTCATCCCAACCTGGTGGGCCGCCATGGCGGAGGTGCCCAGGTGGGCGGCGATGACGGCGGTAGCCACGAAGCCGATGCGCATCAGCAGGTTTTCCAGCAGGATATTGCCGGACAGGTGGAAGATGCTGCGCAGGGCGGCCAGCTTAGGCCGGATGCGGCTTCGGATCAGGTAGGGCAGGCTGACAAAGGTGTCCGGGTGGCGCAGGGAGAACAGGCTCATGGCGCAAGCCACTACGGTGCCGAACACCGTGGCGATGGCGGCGCCGGCGATGCCCAGGGCCGGAAAGCCGAAGTGCCCTTCGATGAGCAAGTAGTTGCCGCAGATGTTCAGAACGCTGGAGGTCACATTGGTGGTCATGGCGATCCGGGTGTTGCCGCTGCCCCGGAGGGCGGCGTTGATGACCAGAGAGACCACGCTGAAGAGCAGGCCGCCCATGATGATGCGGAAGTAGGTGACTGCGGCGGCGTGGGTGTCCGGGGCGGAGCCGCACAGGTCAATGATCGGATTTGCAAGCAGGACGCAGAGGAGGCTGATGACCACGCAGGCCGCCACGGTCAACGTCAGGGCGGTGACCAGCACCTGGTTGGCGTCCTCCCGCCGGTTCTCCCCCCGCCGCCGGGCCACCAGGGCGGACACCGCCACGTTGGTGGCGATAAACAGGGACAGCCCCAGGAATTTCGGCTGGGTGGTCAGCCCCACGGCGGCCACTGCGTAGCTCCCCAGGTTGCTGACCATCTGAATATCGATCATGGCGGCCAGTGCCACGAAAAAGCTCTCCAGCACCGCGGGCCAGGCCATGGCCAGGGTGGTTTTTAGCAGTTGTTTGGTGTTCTTTGCCTCATCCATCCTCGATTCCCCCTGAAGTATTCTATATCTGTTTATTCTAACACAATTTCCCGCCGATGTTTCAGCTCTGTGGGCTTTTTTTCCTCCGGGGAACTGTCGGTTTGCAAGGGGGCGCAAATGTGCTATACTGGCACTATTGCGAAGAAAAAATAGGAGGATTTGCCTATGGGGATGAAATGTGTGGCCCTGGATCTGGACGGAACTACCCTGGATCGGCAGGGGAAGCTGTCCCCGGAGAACCGCCGGGTCATTGAGTCGGCCATTGAACGGGGCGTCCACGTGGTGATTGCCAGCGGCCGTTCTTACGACACCCTGCCCCAAAAGGTCCTGTCCATCCCGGGCATCGAGTGGGCCATTACCTGTAACGGCGCGGCAGTGTACCAGGTGCCCGAAGGAGCGGTCCGCTGCCGCCACACCATGACGCCGGCGTCCATCGAGACCATTTTCCAGGTGGCCGCCCGGGAGCGGGCCACCTATGAGGCCTTTGTGGAGGGGGTGGCCTATGCGGATCAGAAGATGCTGGATGATCCCGTGAAGTATGGCTGCACCCCTATGGGGGCCAAGTACGTCCAGGCCACCCGGAGGCCGGTGCCCGACATTGTCCAGTTTATCCGGGACCACAACCGGGAGCTGGACAGCATCGACCTGGTGCTCCACACCCAGGAGGACCGGGACCGGATATGGAAGAGATTGGCCCGAGAGAGCGACGAGCTCTATATCACCTCCTCGGTCTATCACCTCCTGGAGCTGTCCAGCCACCGGGGCGGCAAGGCCAACGGCCTGCGGTGGGTGCTGGACCAGATCGGTGTCAGTCCCCAGGAGACCGTGGCCTTCGGCAACGCGGACAATGACATTGATATGCTCCGCCTGGCCGGTGTGGGCGTCGCCGTGGCCGACGCCACCGGCAGCTGCCGGGCGGCGGCGGACCGCCAGACCCGGGCCAGCTATGAGGATGGAGTGGCCTGGGCCCTGCGGGAAATCCTGAACCTGCCGTAATCAGAGTACATAGAGAAAGAGGGACACGATATGAAGTTTGTCAGCATGAAAAAAGTCCACGGGGGGAAATTCCTCTCCCGCTACGACATCGTCTATGAGACCATCGACGGCGGCCGGAAAAATTACGAGATGGTCAGCCGGTCCGGGGACCGGACCGAGTTTCATCAGCTCCACGACCATGACCCCGAGGCGGTGATCATGATTATGCACGATCCCAGCGGCGAGAAGATTCTCATCAACCGGGAGTTCCGCCTGGCCATGGGGGAGTTTATCTACAACTTCCCCGCTGGACTGGTGGACGAGGGGGAGGACTGGGACACCAGTGCTGCCCGGGAGCTGCGGGAGGAGACCGGCCTGAAGCTGGTCCGCATCGACGAGTGGATGCGGGAGTCCTACAGCGCCGAGGGGATCTGCGACGAGATGGGCGTGGTCTGCGTCGGGGTGGCTGAGGGCGAGCCCATCCCCAGTCCCGACCCGGTGGAGGAGATCCAGGCCGCCTGGTATACCAAGGCGGAGGTCCGGGAGCTGCTGAAAAACCAGCGGTTCTCCGGTCGTACCCAGCTGTACTGCTACCTCTGGGCCAAGGAATAAAGAAAAGAACCAGTGTAGAAAGTATGTCTGCACTGGTTCTTTTGTAAAAAGTGTGAGTTAGACAACAAAATGTTTTTTGCTATTGACAAATAATTTGGGGGTGTTGTACCATATATATAGTGTATTGAATGATATACACATAGGTACAATCATGATTAGAAAGGAGATTTAGTATGAGAATTAAGACGTTTTTTCAAAAGAGTTTTGCAGTGACGCTGTCTTTAGCCATGTGTTTGAGTATGTATTCTATAGTATTTGCCGCAGATGTATCAGTAAAAGAAGTTGAGTATGCTAACAATGCTGACGAGACACTTTTTCCTGAAAAGGTCGTTGTTTATCAGGCAAAAGCTGATGAATGGACGAGCAACAGTGCATCGTCAATTGGTGAACAAAAGTCAATAGTTTTATGTCTTGATAATCAGTATGAGGATGTATACACAACAGAAAGTGGACAATATTTTCGAAGAATAGATGATGAAAACTATATTCCAAGTGAAAAAGTAAGCGTAGCATTGAGGGATTATGATGGATATAAGTTGCTTAAGTATTATGATTTGCCATCTGAAGTTATGAATGATATTGCATCTATGGCAGCACTGGCAGAAGAAAATGGATGTACTAACGCAGAGGCATCAATATTTGTATCAGAAGAGTCTCCAACATCGAGTGTTGTCTCAGCGCAAAAATCTGGCAGAGAATCTAAAATTAAGACAACTTGGAATGGTAAAACATTCTATAGCTATCAGATTTATTTTACAAATATGTGGACAACGTGGCAAACAATAGCTGAAAAAAGTGCGACAACAAAAGCTGTGTTATCAGCAATAAAAAACTTAGCGATGAATGCTGCCGGCTCTGTATCTACAACAATAGGTGTAGCAACGGCAATTTATTCTGGAGGAGTATCATGTCTTGATGCATGGAAGACGGCGACAGGAAAGACACCTATTTACGGTAATACTTCAAATAAAGTAATGGTGGATATTAAATATGACATATACTTAAAATATACATATTACTATGACAAAATGGATAAAAGGGAAATGTTGGGGTGTAGTACACAGCGAGCAAAAATCAGAGAAATAGATACAGATACATACTTATACTCAAAATCAGGGGGAAAGCGTTTACGAAAAACGGTCTCACCTAATAAAGTGTATTATACTCCCAACTTTATATCTCCCGAGAAAACGGCGTATAATCATCGCAATTCGCCTTGGACAGAGAAAGTGACGGGAAAAGTATATTCTAAAAAGGTGAAGTTTGTGCATCCGAGTTTTTCTTGGCCAAGTGGATGGCCCAAAGGATAGGGAGTCATAGAATGAAAAAAAGAATGGGTGCGATTGCCCTATGTGTAATAGTCGGTGTAATTATTTTAGTTGTTTTGGTAGAGCAGTTTAGGGCCTGGCAGGATTGCCAATCCGCCCTGGATTTTCCGGCGGCAAATCACACAGAGGTCATGGTGCGCAGTTACCAAACCAGCCAGTCCAAGGTGCTGACAGAGACGGAGACCCGAAGTCTCCTGGATAGTCTCCGGGAACAGGCTCGTTTTGCCGGGATTGGGAGTCAGAGCGCTATCACGGCGGAGGACCACGCCTACAGTGTCAGCATTGCCGCCGGCGACTACTACCACATCTTTATAGTGGCGGAGCAGGATGATCAAAACTGCCTCTATGGCGACTCTTTTGTGATTAAGCTCAAAGAATTGCCAGGGGTAGTCTCCCTGTTGGACGGATACTTTCACTGAATGAGAGAAAAAGCGTGCTGTATGTGATGTACAGCACGCTTTTGTGATTCATAAAAACTTGGGAGACGAAAGTGCCTTGCTGTCCCGTTACAGGGTGCCGCTGGCGTGGCGGCACACGTGGCAGCACAGGTTGACGCAGACGGGCAGCTGTGCGATGTGGGTGCCGTAGGGGAGGATGGAGACGGCCAGGGCGGTGACGGTACCCCCCAGCCCCTGGGGGCCGATGCCCAGCCGGTTGATGCGCTCCAGCAGGCGGGCCTCCATCTCGGCGTAGAAGGGGTCGGTGTTGTGCTGGTCCAGGGGCCGCAGCAGGGCCCGCTTGGCCAGCAGGGCGCACAGCTCCGCATTGCCCCCCAGGCCCACGCCCACCACCACCGGCGGACAGGGGTTGGAACCGGCGTCCGAGACCGCCTGGACGATGGCGTCCTCCACGTCCTGCTGGGAGGCGGAGGGTTTCAGCATGTGCAGGGAGGTCATGTTCTCGCTGCCTGCGCCCTTAGGGGCCACGGTCAGGGACAGCTGGTCCCCGGGCACCAGGCGCAGGTGGAGGACGGCGGGGGTGTTGTCCTCGGTGTTCACCCGGCGGAGGGGGTCGCCCACCAGAGATTTGCGCAGAAACCCGTCGGTGTACCCGGCGGCCACCCCGGCGTTGACGGCATCCTCCAGGGCGCCGCCCACGATGTGGCACTCCTGGCCCAGGTCCGCAAAGACCACCGCCATACCGGTGTCCTGGCAGATGGGGAGCTGCTTTTCGCTGGCAAAGGTGTAGTTTTCCACCAGGTCCCCCAGAATGGAACGGCCTACCGGGGACTGCTCCCGCTCCCGGGCGGCGCAGATAGCGCAGCGCACGTCATCGGGCAGATTGCAGTTGGCCTGGATACATAGGTCGCGGACCAGGGCGGTGATGTCGGCACAGGAAAGATCACGCATGGAAGGGAACCTCCTTGGAGAGAGAGATAAATTGAGGGGTGCGGCCCACAAAGTGGGAGATGTAGCGGATGCCGCATGCCCGCAGCAGCTGGTAGCCGTCGGCAATGGCGTGGCCCACGTTGCCCGGGTTGTGGGCGTCGGCACCCACGGTGACCACCTCGCCGCCCAGCTCGTGGAAGGCGGTGAGAATCTCTGTGTAGTCGGCGGCAGAGCCGGGGTGGTACAGGCAGGTGTTGACTTCGATGCCCCGACCGGCCTGGACGGTGCAGCGGAGAATCTCCCGGATGATGTCCTGGTACCGGTCCAGGCTGACGGGCTGGTGATCCCGGTCTCGCATGTAGCGCAGGGGGTAGGGGAGGTGGCCCAGCACGTCGAACTGTCCCCACTGGGCCAGCCGGAGCAGGGATTGGAAGTAGTCCTCTAAGTGCTGATAACACAGCTCTGGGGTGTTATAGTTGGCGCAGTAGTAGTCGATGTGGTCCAGGGCGGCGGAGCTGTTGTGGATGGAGGCGATCACCAGGTCCAGACCGGGCTCCTGGAGGACCCCCTCTGCGGCGGCGAAGTCCTCCGGGGCGTTGCCCAGCTCCACGCCGTAGCCCAGATGGATTTGCTCCCCGCAGGCGGCCCGGGCCTCGGCGTGCTGGCGGCGGGCAGGATGCCAGTCGTAGTCCGGATGGAAGTGGCCGTTCTCGTCCACCACGTCGTAGTGGTCGGTGAAGCAGAGGGCGGACAGCCCTGCGTTGACCGCCGCCTCGGCCATATCAATGCGGGTGGTGTGGCTGTCAAAGGAGACGCTGGAGTGCATGTGCTGGTCGGCGTAGAACATAAGGTCCCTCCTGAAAAAGTCAGTGATTTACCTCCATTGTACACGCATCCCCCGGTCCTTGTCAAAAAAAGTCTGCGCCTTCCCGGAGGAAGGCGCAGTGAGGATTGGTAAGCCCATCTCAGGACAGGCTGGTATGCAGTTACTTTTTCTTGCCCTTGTCGAACAGGCCGTGCTTGTGGGGCTTGCCCTTCACGGCCGCGTCAAAGGCACGCAGGGCCTCCTTGGCCTCGGCGTTCAGGTTCTTGGGCACCTCGATGCTGACGGTGACATACTGGTCGCCCCGGCCGCTCTGCTGCAGGCGGGGGATGCCCTTGCCCCGAAGCCGGAAGGTGGTGCCGACCTGGGTGCCGGCGGGGAGGGTGTACTTGACCTTGCCGTCGATGGTGGGGATCTCCAGCTCGCCGCCCAGGGCGGCCTCTACGAAGGAGATCGGATGGGTGTACTGTACGTCAAAGCCGTCCCGGGTGAACTGCTTGTGGGGCTTGATGGCGATCTTGACGATTAGGTCGCCGCTGGGGCCGCCGTTTTTGCCTGCGTGGCCCTGGCCGTGCATGTTGATGGCCTGGCCCA
The DNA here is from genome assembly GCA_003150485.1 of Clostridiales bacterium. Classification (GTDB taxonomy): domain Bacteria; phylum Bacillota; class Clostridia; order Oscillospirales; family Oscillospiraceae; genus Onthomonas. The sequence goes on along the minus strand of QALX01000007.1, from coordinate 263,931 downwards.
CGTTGATACCGGCGGGGACGGTGACCGAGATGGTCTTGCGGCGCCGGACGAGCCCCTGGCCGTTGCAGACCTTGCAGGGGGTCTTGATCAGATAGCCCCGACCGTTGCAGCGGGGACATTCCTTCTGGGTGGACATCACGCCGAAAGGAGTGCGCTGCTGGGCGGTGACGGTGCCGGAGCCGTGGCAGTCCGGGCAGGTGTCCTGCTTCTGGTCGGCGCTTCCGGTGCCCTTACACTCCTTGCACTGCTCGATGCGCTCGATGGGTATGTCCTTTTCGCAGCCGAAGGCTGCCTCCTCAAAGGTCAGCTGAAGCACTTCCCGCAGGTTGGGGCCCTGCATGGGGGCGCGGGGGTCGTTGCCGCCGCCGAAACCGCCGCCAAATCCGCCGCCGAAGCCACCGCCAAAGACCGAGGAGAAGATGTCGCCGAAGTCGAAGCCGCCGAAGCCGCCGCCAAATCCGCCGCCTGCCCCGAAGTTGGGGTCCACGCCCGCGAAGCCGAACTGGTCGTACTTGGCCTTCTTGTCCGCGTCGGAGAGGACTTCATAGGCCTCGTTGGCCTCCTTGAACTTGTTGGCGGCCTCCTCGTCCCCGGGGTTCATATCCGGGTGGTATTTTTTCGCCAGCTTCCGGTAGGCTTTCTTGATTTGGTCCGGAGACGCGCCCTTGTCCACGCCCAGGACCTCGTAATAGTCTCTCTTATTCTCGTCTGCCATAAATTCACCTTCTTACGGAGCAGAGCTGTCTTCTTCTGCTCCGGTAATCGCAGTGGGCAGCGAAACCGGCCGCCCGGAAAATGCCGCAATGGGCCGCCGGTTGGGCGGCCCCGCTGCGGGCAGATATCTGCTTATTTTGATCGGAACCGAGGGGATTACTGCTGGTCGTCATCCACAACTTCGTAATCCGCGTCGTAGACATTATCCTGACCGCCGGCCGCGCCGCCTGCTGCGCCTGCCGCACCGGTGGGATCGGCGCCGGTCTCCTGATAGACCCGGGCGGAGATGGTCTGGAACACCTCGCCCAGCTCGGCGCTGGCGGCCTTGATGGCCTCGGTGTCGGTGCCCTTCAGGGCGTCCTGCAGCTTCTGCTTGCCGGCGTCGATCTTGGCCAGCTCGTCGGGGGAGATCTTGTCGCCCAGATCCTTCACGGCCTGGTCGCACTGGTACAGCAGCTGGTCACCCTGGTTGCGCAGGTCCACTTCCTCCTTGCGCTTGGCGTCCTCGGCGGCATACTGTTCCGCTTCCTTGACAGCCTTGTCGATGTCCTCCTTGGACAGGTTGGAGGAGGAGGTGATGGTGATGTGCTGTTCGTGGCCGGTGCCCTTGTCGCAGGCGGACACATTGACGATGCCGTTGGCGTCGATGTCGAAGGTGACTTCGATCTGGGGGATGCCCCGGCGGGCGGGAGCGATGCCGTCCAGCTGGAACTTGCCCAGAGTCTTGTTGTAAGCGGCCATTTCCCGCTCGCCCTGGAGGACGTGGACCTCAACGGAGGGCTGGTTATCGGCTGCGGTGGAGAAGATCTGGCTCTTCTTCACGGGGATGGTGGTGTTGCGCTCAATGAGCTTGGTAAACACGCCGCCCATGGTCTCAATGCCCAGGGACAGGGGGGTCACGTCCAGCAGCAGCAGGCCCTTTACGTCGCCGCCCAGGACGCCGCCCTGGATGGCTGCGCCCACGGCCACGCACTCGTCGGGGTTGATGCCCTTGAAGCCTTCCTGGCCGGTAATCTGCTTGACGGCTTCCTGCACGGCGGGGATACGGCTGGAGCCGCCCACCAGCAGGACCTTGTGCAGGTCGCCGGGCTGCAGGCCGGCGTCGGACAGAGCCTGACGGACCGGGCCCATGGTGGCCTGAACCAGGTGGTTGGTCAGTTCATTGAACTTGGCACGGGTGATGGTGACGTCCAGATGCTTGGGGCCGTTGGCATCGGCGGTGATATAGGGCAGGTTTACGTTGGAGGTGGTGACGCCGGACAGCTCGATCTTGGCCTTTTCCGCGGCCTCCTTCAGACGCTGCATGGCGACCTTGTCGCCGGTCAGGTCGATGCCGTTTTCCTTCTTGAATTCGGCGGCCAGGTAGTTCATGACGCACTCGTCAAAGTCATCGCCGCCCAGGCGGTTGTTGCCGGCGGTAGCCAGGACCTCGATGACGCCCTCGTCGATGTCCAGGATGGACACGTCGAAGGTGCCGCCGCCCAGGTCGTAGACCATGATCTTCTGGGACTCTTCCTTGTCCACGCCGTAAGCCAGTGCGGCTGCGGTGGGCTCGTTGATGATCCGCTTGACCTCCAGGCCGGCGATTTTACCCGCGTCCTTGGTGGCCTGACGCTGGGCGTCGGTGAAGTAAGCGGGGACGGTGATGACCGCCTGAGTGACGCTCTGGCCCAGATAGGCTTCAGCGTCGCTCTTCAGCTTCTGCAGAATCATGGCGCTGATTTCCTGGGGGGTGTAGTTCTTGCCGTCGATGGCCACCTTGTAGTCAGAGCCCATCTCACGCTTGATGGAGCTGACAGTCCGGTCCGGGTTGGTGATGGCCTGGCGCTTTGCCACCTGGCCTACCATACGTTCCCCGTCCTTGGAAAATGCCACGACGGAGGGGGTGGTGCGGTTACCTTCCGCGTTTGTGATGACGACGGGTTCCCCGCCTTCCATAACAGCGACACAAGAGTTGGTAGTACCCAGGTCAATACCGATAATTTTAGACATAATGAAATCCTCCTGCTATATATAAAGATAATTGTTAACAAAGTGATCGTTATCATACATCAGGGCGGCCCGGGGCTGCGCCTGTTGTACCCGAATTTAATTTGCCACCTGGACCATGGAGAAGCGGATCACCTTTTCACCCATGGTGAAGCCGGTCTGGAAGCAGGCGGCCACTACATTCTCGCCGAAGTTCTCATCGTCGACGTGCATCACTGCGTTGTGAAGATTGGGGTCGAAGGGTTTTCCCACTGCCTCAATGGGCCGGATGTCCAGGCTCTCCAGCACTTCCAGCAGCTGGGTCATGGTCATTTCCACGCCCTTGAGGAAGGCTTCGTCCTGAGTGCCCTGCTGAATTGCCCGCTCCAGGTTGTCGTACACCGGCAGGAACTTCAAGGCAGCGTCCGCCTTGGCATTGGCGTAGGCCTCGGATTTCTCCTTGGTGGTCCGGCGGCGGAAGTTGTCGTACTCAGCGGCCAGCCGGAGATAGGATTCCTCCTGCGCGGCCAGGGCCTTCTTTGCCCGTTCCAGGGCGGCGGCGGTTTTATCCGGCTCCTGTGCCGGCTCCTCCCCAACGGGCTCCTCGGTCGGAGCGGCAGCGTCTTCCGGGGCCGCGGTTTCCTCGGGAGCGGGTTGCTCCGCCTCCTGGGTCTCCTTCAGAATATCCTGCTCTTTGGTGTTTTCGTTGTTTGCCATTTATGTCAGCCTCCTTGATTGCTGGAGTCGTCGTCTGGTTGTTTGGGATCGCCGGCGGAGCTGGGACCCAACGCCTTTTGCTGGGGCGGAGGGGCCAGAGAGTTGCCCCCCATGCCGTTGAACAGCTTGCCCAGGTTATCCGCCAGGTAGGACAGCTTTGCCGTCACCTTGGCGTAATCCATCCGGGTGGGACCCACCACGCCGATCACGCCCTTCATCCCGTCGCCGATGTCGTAGCTGGCCAGGACCACGCTGGTGTCCTTGAGCTCCTCGGCTACGTTTTCCGGTCCGATGAGCACCTTGGTGTTCTCATCGTCCCCGATCAGGGGTTCGGTGAGATGGGCCAGGTTGGGGTCGTCGGACAGGTAGGTCAGCAGCTTGTGGGCCTTGTCCACATCCTGATACTCCGGATGGTCCAGCAGGTGGCTCACACCGGCGGTGTGGATACTGCTGTGCTCCAGGTCGTCCAGGACCTCCATAGCGAAGGACACCACCAGGGAGATCAGCCCGTAGGAACTGCCGGCGGCTTTCTCCGCCACCTGCATCAGGTCGGGGGTCAGCTCGTTGAGGGCCTTGCCGGTGAACGAGGTGTTCAGCAGGGCGTTGAGAAGCTGAAGCTGGGGCTCGGTGATGTCGCTGGGCAGGTGGATCAGCTTATTCTTCACCACGTTGGTGTTGGTCATAGCCACAGCGATAAAGCTGTTCTGGCTCACCATCAGCAGGTCGAACCGGGTGATAAAAATCCGGTCCCGTCCGGCGGTCAGAGCGAAGGAGGGATAGTTGGTGAATTGACTCACCAGTTTTCCCGCCTGGTCGATGACCCGGTCCAGCTCCCGCATCTTCAGATGCATGGCCTGATTGATCCGCTCGGTTTCCTGAAGGGAGAGCTTGTGCTCCTCCATCAGTTCGTTGACGTAAAAGCGGTAGCCCAGAGGGGAGGGAACCCGTCCGGCGGAGGTGTGGGGCTGCTCCAGGTAGCCCATTTTCTCCAGCGTTGCCATCTCGTTGCGGATGGTGGCGGAACTGCAGTCCAGGCGCGCCAGCTGGGCAATGACCTTGGAACCCACCGGCTCGGCGGTTTCGATATAATGTTCCACCACTGCGCGAAGAATTTTCCTTCTGCGCTCGGTCATGTCCATGCTCCGGTCACCTGATCCTTTCCTGTCTGTGAGCTGGCACTCCATCTCTCTGAGTGCTAAAGCTAATATAGCACCTGCTCTGCCCGTTGTCAATAGGTTCTACCTGTAAACTGTCTGTGAATTTCGCTGAAATCATACGATGAAAAAAATCCCTGCCTGAATATCAGACAGGGATTCCGATTGCTAATTTTTCGGCTCTGCACCCAACGCGGGCGCTGTTTTCCGTGCTTTTCCCGCGACACGAAGTTGTGGAGAATCAGTTGGCGCAGCAAGTCTTCCCTCACAACAAACAATTGTTTTATACTGGAAGCAGGGCCTCTGCTGCCTGGCGCACATCGGCGGAAAAGTACAGGGTCCCCAGGGCGCAAACCGGCCCCGTTTCTCCGGCCAGGGCCAGAGCCCGCTCCACCCCGGCGGGGATGGTGGGGGCAGTCTCGGCTTGGCCGCCCAGTGCCCGGATGTGCTCTGCCAGGACCTGGGCGGGCATGGCCCGGGGCAGGCCCGCCCGCACCGCTACGAACTGTTTCGCCAGGGGCAAGATGGGCTTGAGAATTCCCTCTACGTCCTTGTCCGCCATCACCGACATGAGAAAGACAAACCGCTGGCCCGGGAATTTGTCCCGGAGACTCTGGGCGGTGGCCTCCATGCCGGGAGGGTTGTGGCTGCCGTCCAGCAGGAAGGGGGGCGCACTGCGCAGCAGCTCAAACCGTCCCGGCCACTGGACTGCCGCCAGCCCGGCGCGGATGGCGCTGTCTGGGATGTCCCAGCCCCGCTGGGCCAGTACCTTTAAAGTAGCGATGGCGGTGGCGGCGTTTTTGGGCTGGTAGCTGCCGATGAGAGGCAGGGTGAGGTTCTTGAGCGGCCCGAAGTCAAACCGGCTTTCGGCCAGGGAGCCGGGCTGGACCGTCAGCTGGCCGAAGTCCACCGGGTACAGGGGGCTGCCCGTCCGGCGGCAGGTCTCCGCGATCACCCTGTCCGCCTCTGGGTCGCCGCCGTAGGAGATCACCGGGCAGCTGCCCTTGATGATTCCCGCTTTCGCCTGGGCAATCTGGGCCATGGAGTTGCCCAGCACCGCCATGTGATCCTTTCCCAGGGCGGTGATGACCGCAGCCTCCGGCGGTCCGATGACGTTGGTGGAGTCCAGAGCGCCTCCCAGTCCCACCTCCAGCACCACAATATCACAGCGCTCCCGGGCGAAGTAGAGGAAGCCCAGGGCGGTGATCAGCTCGAACTCAGTGGGGGCGTCGGCCATGGTGTCGGCGTGGGGCCGGATGTGGTCCACCAGCTGTTCCAGGGTCTCGTCCGGAATGGGGGCGCCGTCCACCTGCAGACGTTCGTTGAACCGGTTGATGTAAGGGGAGGTGTACAGCCCCACCCGGTAACCGGCGGCCTGGAGGCAGGCGGCCAGACAGGCGGCGGTGCTGCCCTTGCCGTTGGTGCCGGCAATGTGGATAAATTTCAGCTTCCGCTCCGGGTTGCCCAGGGCGGCCAGCAGGGTCTGGGTGCGGCTGAGGCCGGGCTTGCTGCCCTGCCACTTCACCGAGTGGATGTATGCTAAGGTAGCGGCATAGCTCATAGAGGTCGTCTTCTTTCTCTCAAATTTGGGATGGCCAGAGTCCCGTGCGCTGGAAGGCGCCGCTCCGGTACAGCAGGTAGACCACCAGGGTGTCTAGAATCCCGATGACGCAGTACAGGGGGACCCGCACCGCCAGCAGAGCGGGCAGGGGGGTGCCGTACAGGGCGCTGAGCCAGCAGGTGGTCCAGATCATGCTGCCCAGGATAAAGCCGGGGATGGTGACGGCAAAGAAGCGGGGCAGGGTGGTTTTTTTCAGCAGGAAGGGCCGGAGCAGTCCCGGCAGCAGCCCCAGCAGCAGGGGGGTCACGGTGAGGACGGGCATCCAGCCTAGTCCGGACAGGAAAGCGGCTCCCAGAATGTCCGAGGCGGCGCCCACCAAGGCGCCGGCCACCGGCCCGAAGAGCAGACCGGCCAGCAGGATGGGAATGGCCTCAAAGGTGATTTTGATGCTGTTGGTGATCCAGATCACGCAGAAGCGGGCCAGGACAATCTCCATAGCGCACAGCAGGGCCAAGGAAACGAGGGTGCGGGTGGTACGGTTTTTCATGGGAAATTCCTCCTTTTTGTTCATGCGACAGAATGCCGCATTAGTAAGGGGGAAACAGGACGGGATGCCCGGGCGCACCCGAATAGAGCGCGCCAGCAGGCATCCCGTTTCCTCATTGCTATGCGGCAGCGGGATGCGGCGCACGCACTGCCGGAAAATTCCTTTCACCCGGTGAACAACTCCCCGTCTCACCGGTACTGATGCGGCGCCTCCGGGGATGCCGGAGGACGCCGCCCACACGCGCACGCCTACTCTGCCAATGAATTGTTACCCTTTATTATAGTCCCTTGTCACGACATTGCAAGAGAAAATCGAAAAATGACAAAAAGAAGGGCCTCAAGGGAAGAGCGGTTCCCAAAACAATAAAAGTACGCTTTGGGCAGCGGTTCCCTCAAGGCTCTTCAGAAGAACTCGGTCCCGGCCGAATCACAACGTGGCGCCTTTCACAGGCTCCGGACCATCTAAAAAACAGGACCGCCTGGAATGTGGGGATCGGCCACATTCCCCTGGGACGCACGGCGCCGGAGATCAGTCGGTGCCGCGCGTCCCTATCTTCAGACAGGCGCGTGGAGAGCGGGAGGGGCGGCGGACAGAAAAAGTGCTGTTGCCGCCAGCCCGTTCACGGGATTCACCCTGACCTTCCACCCCAAAGAGCGCTTTGAGATACCGGTCTGATAAGAGCGAAGCCCGTCGCTGCGCTGTCTGAGCCTAGTATGGCCGAGGCGGGAAGAAATATGCGGCGGCATGGAGCTGGAAAAAAGTGACGTTTAAAATTGGCGGTTGGTGGATTTGTTGGAATAATTGCCCAGACAAGCAGATATACTGAAAGCAGGAAAGGAGGCGGTCCAATGACGGATCTGGTGATGCGAGCCCTGGGGCTGAAAAAGGAGGTGGCCAGTCAGGAGGATTCCGAGCGGCTGGAACTGATGGACGGGCTGGAGCGCACCCGGGTGCAGATGCAGCAGGCCTATCTCCAGTTTGACACGGTGGAGGATCCCGATCTGATCGAGTCCTCCGTTTTTGAGATCAAATCCCTCCAGGCCCGGTATACCTACCTGCTGCGCCGGGTGAAGGCCCTGGGAGGCGGCTGAACATGAGTACGGAAACCCAGGTGCTCTGGGGGCTGGGCGTGTTCGGCGGGCTGCTGCTGCTGGTGCTGCTGCGCCGCGCGGTAGCGGCGGTGGTCAAGCTGGCGCTGCGCACAGCGGTGGGGGCCGGGGTTCTCGCGGCCCTGTCCTGTGTGGGCGGAGTCATCGGCCTGAATCTGGGGGTCAACCTGAGCAACGCCCTGGTATTGGGGGTGCTGGGAGCACCGGGATTGGGGCTGCTGATGATGCTGAACTGGCTGGTTCGTGGCGGTTGAAAATGAAAAATGAAATCTAGAAAACAAGAGAATGGAAGAGAAAAGAAAAGAAAACAAGAGATATGAAAATGATAAATTGGAAAATCAAAAAAATCGGTTGACAGGGGCCGGACCCTGTGCTATAACTATACATGCTGTGTTTTGCGTTTTTCGGCACTTTTGCCCGCAAAACCAGCGTGTATTTTTGTTTAATTGATTTGTTTCACAAGAACAATGGAGGTTTCAATATGTCCACTTATATGGCAAAAAAGGGCGACCTGGAACGGAAATGGTACGTCCTGGATGCGGCGGGCAAGCCCCTGGGCAAGACCGCTGTTGCCGCCGCTGACCTGCTGCGCGGCAAAACCAAGCCCGAGTTCACCCCCCACGTTGACTGCGGCGACTTCGTCATCGTCATCAACGCGGAAAAGGCTGTGCTCACCGGCAACAAAGCCACTCAGAAATTCTATCGCCACCATTCCGGCTGGACCGGCGGTTTGAAGGAGATCTCTTACGGCACCCTCATGCAGAAGCGCCCTGAGTTCGCTGTCAAGCAGGCCGTCAAGGGCATGCTGCCCAAGAACAGCCTGGGTGCGGACGCTCTGACCCGCCTGCGCGTCTACCGCGGTTCCGAGCACGGTCACGCTGCTCAGAAGCCCGTCGTCGTCGAATAATAGGGAGGGAAATGAACCATGTATAAGAGCAAGAAACCTTACCTGTATGGCACTGGCCGCCGTAAGTCTTCCATCGCACGGGTGCGCCTGTACGAAGGCGGTACCGGTAAAATTACCATCAATGGCCGCGATATTGACGATTACTTCGGCCTGGATACCCTGAAGCTCATCACCCGCCAGCCCCTGGTCCTCACCGAGACCGTGGAGAAGGTGGACATCGTCGCCACCGTCACCGGCGGCGGCGTCACTGGTCAGGCCGGCGCTCTGCGCCACGGCATCTCCCGTGCCCTGCTTCAGGTAAACCCCGACTTCCGTCCTGTCCTCAAGAAGGCCGGTTACCTTACCCGCGACCCGAGAATGAAAGAACGTAAAAAATATGGCCTCAAGGCTGCCCGTCGCGCTCCGCAGTTCAGCAAGCGCTAAACTTTATCAAAAGTGGTCAAAAACCCCGGAACTACGCGGTTTCCGGGGTTTTTCCTTTTCAAATGGTTTGACGCAATTTGACAGAACGAAGCCTCTTTTAACCCGTTTTCTATGGGTTAAATGGTGGACAACCACCCCAAAAAGAGGGCTTATGGGTTAAAAAATAGGACAACCGAGACGCGATTTTGGGATGCCAAGGGGATGTTTATTTATACATCTCCAAGAGACCTTTTTCGTGAAAACGGTTTGTCTGAATTTGACCTAATTTGAACAAAAGAGAATAAATCTAATCGCCAAGCGCTCAGTATTTTCTACTGGGCGCTTTTTGCGTTTCCGGGGAATTTCATTCCGGGATAAGAAAAGGCCGTCACT
>QALX01000007.1:0-251647 GCA_003150485.1 Clostridiales bacterium | reverse complement strand
ACCAAGGAGCGTACCTATTATAAGTATGTGAACGGACAGAGCATCAAGTACACTGTTCAGCCGAGTCTGGGAGGACATCAGAAAAACAATCCCAACATTGTGTATAGCCTGGACTTCGATGTGACACCGCACCTGCTGCGGCATACCTACATCACCAATCTTCTGTATGCAGGTGTTGACCCCAAGACGGTCCAGTACCTTGCCGGACATGAGAACAGCAAGACAACTATGGACATCTATGCAAGAGTAAAGTATAATAAACCAGAACAGCTATTCGATGTAGTAAATTCTGCATTTCATCAAGCTGTCCCCTCGTAAAAGTGGCCTGTTTTTTGGTTAAGGAATAGGACAACCGAGGGGCCGAGGCTCAAAAAAGCCCGGAATATCAAGGAAAATCATCGCTCAGACGATTGAAGTACGGTCTCAAGGCAGCCCGTCGCGCTCCGCAGTTCAGCAAGCGATAATTTGCAAGTTCAAATGTTTGGTACAATCCCCCCAAAAGGAACGTCCTTTGGGGGGATTGTCCTTATGTGCCCGAGGAATAAAAAGATTGACAAACATCTATATGAGCTGTATCATAGAATGAAATAGAAAGATGTCTATGGGAGGTGAGCAAATGGAACTGGAGGCAAGGCACGTTGTTGCCGTGTTCAAGGCGTTTGGGGATGAAAACCGCATTCGTGTGTTGCAAATGCTCTGTTCTGGTGAGAAGTGTGCGTGCAAACTGCTGGAAGAATTGAATGTAACCCAGCCTACGCTCTCTCACCACATGAAGATCCTGTGTGATTCCGGCGTTGTAGTTGGCCGCAAGGAGGGAAAATGGATGTACTATTCCATTTCCGAGGCAGGTGCGGATTATGCCAAAACGTGTATTGATGCGCTGACAAATGTTTCTCCCGACGCCACGGAGACTGAGCTGTGTCATGTGGGATAAAATGGAGCTCTGAGTACATTTACTTTATATAAAACATAGACAAATTTCAATATCTCAATGAAAGGAGTGACCGCAGTTGGAGGTTTGGCGTTTTTTTCAAAACCAGGTTCTGGGTATGCGCTGGCTGAATGGTCTGCTTGACGCGGGACTCTCATTCCTGGGGATGGATACCGCGACCCGCATCGGCGGCAGCGTACAGTTCTTTCTGTACGACGTCATCAAAATCACTGTGCTGCTCTGTGTGTTGATCTTTCTCATCTCCTACATTCAGAGCTACTTTCCACCTGAGCGCAGCAAGAAGATTATGGGGCGCTTTCACGGCATCTGGGCAAACGGTATCGCGGCGCTGCTGGGGACGGTAACGCCGTTCTGTTCCTGCTCCTCCATCCCGCTGTTTATCGGCTTTACCAGCGCGGGACTGCCGCTGGGCGTAACCTTTTCCTTCCTGATCTCCTCTCCCATGGTGGACTTGGGCAGTCTGGTGCTGTTGACGGGGATCTTTGGCGGAAAAGTGGCCGTGGTCTATGTCGTGCTGGGGCTGGTTGTGGCCATTGTGGGCGGAACAGTGATAGAGCGGATGCACATGGAAGATCAGGTGGAGGAGTTTATCCGCGGGATCAGCGCTGTGGAGGTGGATGCCCCGCGCCTGACGCAGCGGGAGCGCCTGCTGTACGCCAAAGAGCAGGCAATAACCACTTTTAAAAAGGTGTTTCCCTATATCCTGGTTGGCGTGGGCATCGGCGCGGTGATCCACAACTGGATTCCGGAGCGCTGGGTGGAGCAGGTGCTGGGCGGGTCCAATCCGTGGGGCGTGCTTCTGGCCACCGTAGTTGGCATTCCCATGTATGCCGACATCTTTGGGACCATCCCCATTGCCGAGGCGCTGTTGGCCAAGGGAGCGCAGCTCGGCACGGTTCTGAGCTTTATGATGGGGGTTACCACCCTGTCACTTCCGTCTATGGTGATGCTGCGAAAAGCCATCAAACCGAAGCTGTTAGGTCTGTTTATTGGAATCTGTGCGGTGGGCATTGTTCTGGTGGGATACCTGTTTAATGGCCTGCAATACTTGTTTATTTGAGGAGGAACTGAGATGGCACTGTTTGGATTTGGAAAAAAGAAGGAGAAACCGTCCTGCTGCTGTAACGCCAGCTACACGCCGGAGGCCATGGAGCGGGCGGAAACGGCCAAGAGGAGCGCCGGCATTCAGGTGCTGGGCGGCGGGTGCGCCAACTGCCACCAGCTGGAGGCCAATGTGAAAGGGGCCCTGGCGGAGCTGGGTCTGGATACCCCAGTGGAGTTGATTACGGATTTCGCGGTCATTGCCGCCTATGGCGTCCTGACCACACCGGCGCTGGTGGTGGATGGGAAAGTGGTCAGTTGCGGCAAGGTGCTGAAGAAGCAGGAAATCGAGGCTGTTTTGCTGAAAACTCCCTGGATTTCTGAATGAAATACGGGCATTTTTCGGCGCTTCTGCCTTGTGCGCTCGTGGTGCGGCGGCCCTGTTACGACGAAAATGAAAGTTTTATTGCAATTTGCGGTTAACTTTGACTGATTTCTGTGCTATAATACCTCTCAGATATGGCAAATTTGACACAAGAGAGGAGCATATCATGTGGCAGTTTTAAACATTTTGAAGAAGGTGGCGGGAAAATACAACGATTCCAGCCTGATTATCCGCATTCTGATCGGCATTGTGATCGGCGTGATTCTGACGGTAATTGCCCCGGGCTGGACTTGGATCGGGACGCTGGGAAGCCTGTTTGTGGGTGCGTTAAAAGCGATTGCCCCAATCCTGGTCTTTGTTTTGGTCAGCAGTGCGCTGGCCCAGGGCGCCAGTAAGATGGACCGGAGATTCGGCAGTGTTATTTTTTACTATATGCTGACGACCTTCCTGGCAGGTGCGATTGCGGTGGTGGTGAGTTTTCTCTTCCCCCAGACTCTGCTCCTGGAGGACGCGGCCACCGCTGAGACGATTCCCCAGGGCATCGGCGAGGTGATGTACAACCTGCTGATGAAGATTGTGGACAACCCGGTTTCCGCGCTGATGAACGCGAACTATATCGGAATCCTGGTGTGGGCAGCGCTGCTGGGCTGTGCCATGAAGCGGTTTGCCTCTGAGCCCTCCAGGAAGATGCTGGCGGACCTGGCCAGCGCAGTCTCCCAGGTGGTGCGGTGGATCATCAATCTGGCGCCGTTTGGAATTCTGGGGCTGGTATTCAATGCCGTGCGGGAAAACGGCGTGGCCATCTTTACAACATACGGAAGGCTGGTTGTACTGCTGCTGGCCTGTATGCTTGGAGTATCCCTGATCGTCAACGCGCTGGTGTCGGGCCTGTCCCTCCGCCGGAATCCCTATCCGCTCATTCTGAAATGTCTGCGTGAGAGCGGGATTACCGCGTTCTTTACCAGGAGCTCTGCGGCCAACATCCCCATCAATATGGCGCTGTGCGAGAAACTGGGACTGGACGAGGATCTCTATTCCGTTTCCATCCCCCTCGGCTCCACCATCAATATGGATGGCGCGGCAATCACCATCTCCGTTATGACCCTTGCGTGCGCCAACACCCTGAATATTGCGGTGGATCTGCCCACGGCGGTAATCCTCAGTGTGCTCTCCACCTTTGCCGCGTGCGGCGCGTCCGGCGTGGCGGGGGGATCGTTGCTGCTGATCCCCATGGCCTGTTCCCTGTTCGGCATTTCCAACGACATTGCCATGCAGGTCGTCGCCGTTGGCTTTATCATTGGCGTCGTGCAGGACAGTTTAGAAACCATGCTGAATTCCTCGGGTGACGTTGTCTTTGCGGCGACGGCGGAGTATCGCCAGTGGCTGAAAGAGGGAAGACGGCTGCCCGGCTTCATGTACTCGGCAAAAGAACGGGCAAGCATGGGCATTGACAAAAGTTTCCCCGGCGACACCAAACAGGAACTGGAAGAGGCAAAGCAGGAAGCCTGAAGAACAGAGAAAAACGCTGACCAGTCATGGTCAGCGTTTTTTAAATTTATTTCAGGACACAATCTTTTAGAAGAACATTTATAGACAGCCCGTCACAGGTGCCGGTTACGGTGATCTCTGCTCCCTTTTCCAGGTCACCGACTTTCGCAAGCTCTCCCTCGTCGCTAAAGTAGCACTGAACGGTTGTAAACTCGTAGTCATCCCCGGTTCCTACGGCCACATAGGTGTCATCCAGAACGTCTTTTCCGATGTCGTTGATGATTCCGGTGACCGTGACGAGCTTGTCGCGGTACGTTTCGTCTGCCTTTACTTCGTTGTCATCGTACTCCTTCAGCAGTTCCTTGGCGGTGACCTCGATGGCCGCTTCCTGTTCCGCCGGATCGGATTTCTCGGCGGGTTTTTCAGTTGGTTCTGCGGCCGCGCTGGAAGCGTTTTTTTCACCGCCCGCCTGGCTGTCCTGAGCGCTGCTTTCACTGCAAGCGGCCAGGGACAGCGCCAGGACGGACGCCAGCAGCAGACAGAGTGCTTTTTTCATTTTTATGTCTCCTTTTCTTTTTTAAATTGACATTCAGTGAATGTCAATCATACACTCAGTATAACATAACGTTCCAGTAATGACAAGCACTAGATGTCAAAGCGAGGGATATTATGTTTATCAATAAAGGGCCGGACGGGCGCAACAACATTTGTGGTGTGAGGATTGCCCAGTTGCGCAGCGAAAAGGGAATCTCCCAGCGTATGCTGGCGGATCAGCTGCAGCTGCTGGGGCTGGACCTGGACAAGAACGCCATCCAGCGAATCGAAGCGGGCAAGCGCTTTATAACGGATATTGAACTGCTTGTGTTTGCCCAGTTTTTTGCGGTCTCCGTAGCGGAGCTCTACGGCTGATTATCCGGCGCCGCACAAAAAGGAACCGTCCATCAGGACGGTTCCTTTTTGCAGGTTGATGGGATTTGCGTTATGCCTCCGTTTTGTCGATGTGCTTGGAGGAGTAGAAGAGGTAGAACAGGATGATCAGCGCTACGAAAATGACGCTGGGGATCAGGGCGGAGATGGCGCCGGCGTACAGGGAGATGAACAGGGCGATGCAGCCGATGAAGGCAAGGGGGTAGGTGATCTTCCGCAGGGGCATGTGCCAGCAGAGATTGGCCCACTCCTCGGGGAACTTCCGCTTGTAGAGGAAGCTGGCGATGAGGCAGATGGTCATATTCAGGGTACCGGCTACGCTGCCCAGGGTGGCGATGGTGAGGTAGAAGTTCTCCAGGGCCTCAAAGCTGCCGATCAGAACGATGATGACGGCGACGATGTAGCCGAAGATTACGCCCACATAGGGGTTGCCCTTCTTGTCCACCTTGGCCAGGACAGGGGGCAGGGCCTTTTCCACGGCCATGCCGTGGGTCAGGCGGGAGACAGAGAAGATCTCGCCGATGAGGCAGGTGACGGCGGCGATCCAGGCGGCGATGTTGATGACCAGGCCGGCGAAGTCACCGAATACGTAGGTGGCGGCGGTGGTGAAGGGGGACTCCATGGTGCTGTACTGGCTGGAATCCACCAGGCCCACCAGGACGAAGATGGCCAGAGTGTAGATCAGGATAAAGGTGGCGAAGGCCCAGAACATGGCCTTGGGGAAGGAGCGGATGTCCTTGACCTCGTCTCCGGCGGTGAGCAGGGATAGGGGGCCCAGGTAGGCGTACACGCCCATGCCCATGGCCGCGCAGATCCCGGTGGCGCCGTGGGGGGCGAAGGGGGTGAGGTTGGCGGCGTCGATCCGGCCGGAGAACAGGCCCAGTACGATAAAGACCAGCATGATGCCCACCAGGGCGGCTACCAGAATCAGCTGGGCGCGGCCGGTGATCTCGCCGCCCAGAAGGGCGATGCCCAGCACCACGGTCAGAATAATCAGAGTCCAGATGGTGGCGGAGAGCTGCTCGTTGCTGCCGATCTGAAAGAAGGAGTTGGTGATCTGACCGGCGGCGATGCCCACCGAGCCCAGGAAGATGGCGTTCATGGCCACGTAGCACAGGCCGGTCAGAGTGCCGAAGGCGGGGCTGATGACCCGGCGGCTCCAGTGATAGATGGAGCCCGCCTTGGGCATCCCCACGGCCAGCTCACAGACGGACATGCAGATGAGCATGATTAGGAGACCGGCCAGGAAATAGGCCACGGTGGCGGCGGGGCCGGCGGCCTGACCGGCCTGGGCCACCATGAGGAAGATGCCGTCGCCGACTACGGCGCCGACGCCCAGAGCCCAGATGTGCCAGAAGGATAGTTTTTTCTTGGTTTCCATTGTTTACCTCCTTTAAAGTGTTGCGATGTCCACCCCCGCATTCAGAAGGGCGGTACGAACAGCCGAAAGAATTTCCAGGCTGTTGGGTACATCGCTGTGGAAGCACAAAACGTCTGGCCGGATAGAGAATTCCGTTCCGTCCACACTGAGATAACGGTGTTCCGTCACCATCATCACTGCCTTTTCACAGATTTTGTCTACATCCATCACACCCCGTTCCCGGGTGATCAGGAGGTTGCCGTTGTGATCGTAGTCCAAATCCGGGTAACCGACCGAGGCCACTTCCAGGCCAAAGCCGGCGCATTTTTGGGCTAGCAGGCTTTTCTCGTCGATTACCAGCTTCAGATCAGGTTGGTAATCCTTTACCGCCTGCATAAACACGTCGGAGAAGGTCTCCGTGTCCGATACCAGGGAGTCCATCACGCCGTGGGGACAGACGTGGGTCATCCGCAGGCCCTTGCACTTGACAAAGGCGTCCAGGGCGCCAAACTGGTAGATCAGGTCGCAGTACAGGTCGTTTTCGCTGACGTCCAGCATCCGGCGGCCAAAGCCCTGCTTGTCCTGGAAGCCCGGGTGGGCGCCGATGGAGACGCCGTACTTGGCTGCGGTCTCCACCGAGTGGCGCATCACCACCGGATCGCCTGCGTGGAAGCCGCAGGCCAGGTTTACCGAGGAGAGATATTGCATCAGCGCGTCGTCGTTGCCGATTTGATAGTGGCCGAAGCTCTCTCCCATGTCCGCATTGATTGCAACTTGCATGGTTATCCCTCCCCCTATTCAAAGATGTCGCCCTGTTCAAAGAGCTGGTTGCGGGTCCGGGCGGCGGCGATGGCGTCCGCCTGGGTGGCGTAGGTAAAGCAGATGGTGTCCCTGCCGGGGATGATCTGGCCCAGCATCCACTGGTCGGCGCGGATCACGGACAGGGCGCAGACCAGTCCGCCGCAGGTGGGGCCCTCCCGGGGGAAGAGGATCAGCGTATCGCCGCTGACATTGACGCACCCGGGGCCGGGGTAGCCGTGGTCGGTGATGTTGGAGGGATGGCCGCCGGCAGCGGTCCGTTCCGGAGCCCAGAGGGGCTTGGGGCCCTTCAGGCGGATGCCGGAGCGGTCACAGAAGACTTGGGCTTTGTACTCGGTGGTGTAGAACTGCTCCATCCCCTCCTCGGTGAAGAAGTCCGGCGCCCCGTCGGGGCCGGGAATGGCCCGCATGACCCAGCGGTTGGTGAACTCCGGGATCAGATCCCGGCGGATGGCGCGGCCGGCAGCGGCCCGGGCCCCGTCGGTCAGGGGCGCCAGGGTGAGCACGTCCCCTTTCCGGAGGGCCCGGCCCTGGTAGCCGCCGAAGCTGCCGTAGGTGGCAGTGGCGGTGCTGCCCAGGTAGCTGTCCGCCGCCACGCCTCCGGCTACCGCCACGTATTGGCGGAAACCCCGGGTCTCCTTGGAGAAGCGGCCGGTTTTGAGGACGTCGCCGGGTTGGACAGCCACGGCGGTGTAGGGGGGCAGCTCGCTGTCGTTGAGGGTGACGGGGAGCTTTGCGCCGCCCACGGCGATCACGGTTTCCTCCTGGAATTCCAGGGTGAAGCCGCCGCCGACGATCTCAATGGCAGCCATCTGGTCATCATTGCCCACCAGGGCGTTGAGGAGCCGCCCCGCGTAGTCGTCCAGCATACCGGATCGGGAGACGCCGATGTCCATGTAGCCGCAGCGGCCCTTCAGGTCCTCCAGCAGGGTCTGCATCCCGCAGGATAATACGATTGCCATAGCTTACCCCTCCAATCCGGCCAGTTCGGCCTGTGCGCGCCGCTGTTTTTCCTGTAGGTCGCGGATGTCGTTTGCGCAGGAGTCGTAGTACTCCACCCACTCCCGCACGGAGAAATTCCGGATGCTGGTCTGGTATTCCCACTGGCCCTGGCGGATCAGCTCATAGATATGATCCACCGCTTCCTCGGTCTCCTCATAGAAGGAGATCACATCGGTGGGGCGGAATAGGGCGGGGTTGCCGGCAAACTGGCTGTGGGTGGGAGTGGCCTGGAAGATGGGAATGGTGCGGCCCACCAGCTGACAGCCGCCGCCGGACGCTACGCCGAAGATGGTCATGCAGTAGTCCGCCAGGTCTACGGCCCCCTCCGGGGTCCAGGTGCGGGCTGGGTTGTACTTGGGACAGGTCAGGGCGCCGGTGGGCTTGAGGGGGTAGCAGAAGGGTAGCCCCGGGAAGAACCCCACCATGGAGACGATCCACTCGGTGCCGCAGAAGCGCTGCTTCAGATCCTCCACGGTGATGCCGTTGTAGCGGGCGATATAGTCCAGGTTGCTGCCGTCCTTGCAGTAGACGGCGTCGGGGTTGATTTCAGAGGTGAATTTGTCGATGGATTTCTTGATCAGGGAGTGATCGAAGGCCAGAGGCATCCGAATCACCCGCACGTCAAAGGACTCGTCCATTACGCTCTCCAGAGCCAGCTCCAGCTGGCTGACGCGTTGGATCAGGGCGTCGGTGTTCAGCTCCAGCGGGTCGTAGATATAGGTCAGGCTCTCCGCGCCGGGGACGGTCTCGGTCAGGCCGGGAATGTCTGCCTGCCGGACCTGTTGGTTCAGGACCATCACCCGGAAGGAGCGGAGCAGGATGTCCTTGATCGTCTTGTTGGCGGAGGCCTCGTTGTTGCCGTACACCACCTCCAGGAAGCCGTCTCCGGCCTGCCGGAACACGATCTCCGGACATTCTGGACGCTGGGGAATGCGTTTGAGTACCGGATCATATTTGCTTGTCATGGAAATACCTCCGATTCCGGGTCAGATTATTCAGCGGTGGTCAGGACGATCATGGGAGTGTCCACATCCACCTCGTCCCACTCCTCCACCAGGATCTCCTTTACCACACCGGCCTTTTCGGTGGTGCAGCTGACCTCGGTTTTCATGCAGTTGATAACGCAGAGCTCCTGCTCCGCCTCCACGGCTTGACCAATCTCCACGACAACGCGGGCGACCAGACCGGGCATCGGTGCGACCAATGAATATTCCATAGTGTTTCTCCTTCTTCTCTGCTGAATTTCAGGCTAAATTGAACTTCTTCTTTACCATATCCACCAAAACGGCGGCGGCCTCCTCCACGTTGCCGTACAGGCTGCTGTCGATGAGGATGTCCTTGCTGCTGACATCCTCGCTGAAGGTCTTGGCGTAGTGCATGGTGTAGGTGTGCCGGGCCTCATCCACGCTCTGGATGAGGTCGTCCACTTCGTTCTCGTCGATTTTCAGGATATCAATGCAGTTTTTCCGCCGCACCTCGTAGGGGGCGTAGATAAAGATGCTGAAGTGGTTGGCGTGGTTGCGCAGGATATAGTCGGAGCAGCGGCCCACAAAGATACAGGACTCCTTGCCGGCGAGCTCCTCAATCACACCCTTTTGAATCTCGAAGAGCCGGTCCTGTTCCTCGGGGGAGGACTGGCCCAGGGGGTACTTCATCTTGCGGTAGCTGTCCGTAGAGGTCAGCTCGTCGCTGATCTGGGGGTCGCTGAGGGGGAGCTGGGCTTTTTCCAGCACCTTTTCCAGCACGTCCCGGTCGTAGTAGTCCACGCCCAGCAGTTTCGCCATCTGGATGGCGATGGGGCGGCCCAGGCTGCCGAACTGGCGGGAGATGGTGACCACGTAGTTGTCCAGGCCGATGTTGAGCTTCTCGGTCTCCAGGAAACCGGTGTCAAACTGGCCGGTGACAAAGCCCTTGTCCCGCATAATGGCCAGGCTGACCTTGCGGGTGGTGGGGATGCCCTCGATGTGGAACTGGCTCAGGGCCCGCTTCATGTTCTCAATGCAGGCCTGGCGGTCCTCTCCCCAGGTGATGACTTTGGCCAGCATGGGGTCATAGAAGGGGGAGACCTTGAAGCCTACGCCGATGGCGTGATCCACCCGGATGGCGGGGTCGTCAGGGTCGGGCAGGGTCAGTTGACGGATGACGCCGGGAGCGGGCTGGAAGGTTCTGGGGTCCTCGGCGTAAACCCGGCACTCGATGGCGTGGCCCCTCAGCTGTACGTCCTCCTGGCGGAAGTCCAGGGGCTTGCCGTTCGCGATGTCGATTTGCAGCCGGACAAAATCGCGGCCGGTGACGTATTCGGAGACCGGGTGCTCCACCTGGAGACGGGCGTTGATCTCCATAAAGTAGAATTTGCCGGAGCCGTCCCGGAGAAATTCGATGGTACCGGCGCCCCGGTACGCCATGGCCGTGGCCACCTTGCGGGTGTAGTCGTACAGCAGGGCCCGGTCGGCGTCGGAGACAGCGGAGGAGGGGGACTCTTCGATGATCTTCTGATACCGGCGCTGAATGGAGCACTCCCGCTCCCCCAGACAGAGGACGGCGCCGAAGTCATCGGCAAAGAACTGGACCTCGATGTGGCGGGGGTTCTGCACCGCCTTTTCCACATAGACCTCGTCGCTGGCAAAGGCCATCTGGCCGATCCGCTGGAGGCTCTCCAGCATGGTCTGGACGGCGCTCTCGGAGACGTCGGCCTCCAGCTTCTGGATGCCCTTGCCGCCGCCGCCCTTGTCCAGCTTCAGCAGAACCGGATAGCCCACCTGCCGGGCGATGTCCAGAATCTCCGCGGCGCTGGTCACGCTGTGCAGGGAGCCGGGGGTCACCGGTACCCCCAGGTTGTCGGCGCAGATTCGGCAGTAGCACTTGGACTCGATGTCGCACAGAATCTGGGGCGTGGGGCCGATCCACTTGGCGCCGGCCTGCTCCACCGCCTGGGCAAACTCTGCGGACTCGGACAGGAAGCCGTAACCTGGATGTACCGCGTCGGCGCCGGTCTGTTTCACGGCGCCAATCAGGGCCTCAATGTTGAGGTAGCTCTTGATGGGGGCGGATTTGCCGATATAAACCGCTTCGTCCGCTTCCTTTAGATATGCGGCGTCCCGGTCGGCGTCCGAGTAGACGGCTACAGTCTGGATACCCATCTGTTTACAGGTGCGGAGGATGCGTTTGACGATTTCGCCCCGGTTTGCAATCAGAATTTTTTGAATCATAGGTTCCCTCCTCGAAAAGCGAGCTGCTGGCTGGGACAGCGAACCTTGTTTTTAGTGGATGTCCAGGGCCTTGATGCTCTCCATAATGATGTCCAGACCCTGGAGCAGATACTCGTCGGAGATAATCAGCGGGGGCATGGGTTTGAGGACACAGTCCTTGCGGCCTGCCAGCTCGATGACCAGGCCGCGCTTGTAGCACTCGGCGCTGACCGCCTTCGCGGTGCCCTCGGGATAGGCGCCGAAGTCGATGCCCCAGATCAGGCCGATGCCCCGGTAGCTCAGCTTGTCGCTGATGGCGGGAAGGTGTTCGGCCAGGTACTGGTCCACGATGGCGCTCTTGCGCCGGACCTCGGCCTCCAGATTGTTCTGAAGCATGAACTCCAGACCGGCCTTGCCCGCCACGGTGGCCAGCTGGAAGCCCCGGAAGGTGCCGTTGTGTTCGCCGGGGGACCAGATATCCAGCTCGGGCCGGAACAGGGTCAGGGCGAAGGGCATTCCCATGCCGCCGATGGACTTGGCCATGGTGACGATGTCCGGCTGAATCCCGGCCCGCTCAAAGGCGAAGAAAGTGCCGGTGCGGCAGTTGCCCACCTGGATCTCGTCCAGGATCATCAGGATGCCGTACTTGTCGCAGAAGGCTCGGGCCCTTTGCAGCCATTCGGTGGGCAGCACGTAGATGCCGCCCTCGGCCTGCACTGCCTCCACCACCAGGGCGGCGGGGGTTTCCACGCCGCTGTGGTCGTCCTCCAGCAGAGTCTCCATATATTGGATGGTATCCAGCTCGGGGAACATATAGGGGGCGGGGATGTGGGTGACGTTTTCCAGAGGGATACCGGCGCCCTTCCGGGCGGCCTCGTCGGTGGTCATGGCCAGGGCGCCCAGGGACATGCCGTGGAAACAGCCCATCAGGGCGAACACGTTGGTGCGGCCGGTGACCTTGCGGGCCAGCTTCAGGGCCGCCTCCATGGCGTTGGTGCCGGTGGGGCCGGGGAACATGATCTTGAAGTCCAGTCCCCGGGGCTTGAGGACGTGGGTCTCGAAGAACTCGATGAATTCGCCCTTGGTTTCGGTGTACATATCCATGGAGTGGATGATGCCGTTTCCGGTCAGGTAGTCGCTGACCTTGTCCTTGATATAGTCGTTATTGTGGCCGTAGTTCAGAGAACCTGCGCCGCAGAAGAAGTCAATGTAGTCGTTGCCCTGATTGTCGGTCATGATGGCGCCCTTGGCTGTTTTGAAGATGGCGGGGAATTTGCGGCAGTAGGACCGCACTTCGCTCTCATAGGTTTCGAATACTGCTTGTTTCATACTATCGCTCCCATTTTTTTAAATAGCAAAGGGCGCACAGAAAGGAAAAATCCTTCTGAGCGCCCTTGCACAGATCGTTCATTCAGTTGTAGTGTGATTCAAAGAAAGAAAACTGAATTTGTATTATCATAATCTAATGTTTTGGCCAAAAGCAACTTACAGACTGTAATGCATAAATTCGTGCATGGACTTACAATTTGTAAGAGGCCAAAAAATGGAATGGAATACTGGAAACAATTCGAAATCAAAATGCTTTATAAATGCGGGAAAACGCCTCTAAAACGAACAAATCCTCGTGGTCACTGGTGGACATCCCGGTTAGTGCCTCAATCTTTTTCAGGCGGTAAAGGAGGGATTGGCGGTGAATATGCAGTTTTCGTGCGGTTTCGCTGGTGTTGTAGTTGGTCTGGATAAAGACCTTCAGGGTCTCCAGCAGGCCGATATCCGAGGTGGCGTCGTAGTCCAGCAGGGGCTGAAGGGTCTCCCTGGCGCTGGACAGGATGGCGGGGTGTTCCGACAGCGCCGAGGCGATCTGGGCCCGCTTGGTGTCCTTGTAGGTGAAGCGGCGCTGGCCGTTCCGCTCGTTGACGCAGTACTGGAGGGCCAGAGAGGCGTGGTTGTACAGGGCGTTGAAATCGGACCGGCCGGAGGTGTATTCGCTGATGCCCCAGTAAAAGAGAAAGTCGGGCAGTTTGGCGGCCAACTGCTCCTCCACCGCGTCCAAATAGTCGTTGACCGACAGACGGGAGCCGTCCATCCGGTTTTCCGGGTATAGAATGTAGTGCAGTCCCCGGTTGCCCTCCATCATGCGCACCTGCTGCCGCAGGCCCTCGCTGAGCAAAAGCTGAGCGATCTCGGAGGTGTACTTGGCCATCTGCATGGAGTATTTGGGAATCTCCGGGCCCGCCTTGGCGAGATCCGCCCACAGCACGACGCAGGTGTAGGGGAGGCTGAGATCGAACTGAAGGTAGAGGCCCTGCTGGGACATCTCCTCAAAGGAGGTGTAGTTTTTGGTGGCCAGGTTCCACACAAACTCGTCCCGGATCTTGGCGGCGGTCATGTCCTCCACCCGTTTCTGATTGAACCAGAGGGACAGGGGAAAGGCGATATACTTTTCCGCCAGCCTGCGGTCCAGGGCGGTCTCCGAGCCCTTCCGGATATAGATGCAGAGATAGCCGTAGACAGCCCGCTGAATCTCAATCTCCAGCCGGAGCAGGTCATAGTCCTCCTCTGACGGGGCTGCCTCCTCCGCCCAGCTCCTGGCCAGCTGGGCGCCGCCGCGACCGGTCACGGCCACTGGGAGCCCCAGCTCCGCCGCGATGGCAGAGACGATGACCGGCATGGGCTGGTTCTCAAACAGCAGATGAAACAGGGTGCCCTGTACGCTCTTGAACAGGGCCAGCTCCTGCTCCTGGATTGCCTGGATGATCTCCATCTGGAATTCGGAAAATCGGTAGTCCCAGGGGAGCTGGAACAGGGGCAGCCGGTGCGCTTCGGCGTAGGCCACCTGGGCAGGGGGAACGCGGAAATCCTCGCTGCAAAAGGAGAAAAAGATGGCGGCGGCCTGGGCGTCGATGGCGCCTTGAATCAGCTGGGCGAAAAGCGCTGGAGCCTTGTCGCAGCCGATGGCGGTGGTCAGCACCAGCTCATCCTTTCGGATAAACTGGTCCAGCGGCAGTTCCTGGACAGAGACCGCACGGATGGGGATGTCCGCAAAGTCGGAGAGGGCTGTAATCTGGCGAACCTGGGGGATCGCCTGAGACTGTAACAGATCGGTGAGAGTGTAGCTCATAGGTTCCACCACTTTGTCGGATGATATTGATGCTCAAATTATACAGGATGTCTGCCCGCAAATCAATTTTTCAGGCAAAAAAAGAGTGGAACAAGTTTCCCTCCCCTCCAAGCGGCAAGGGTTGACAACGGTGAGAGCGTTGTTATAATTATAATTATTCTATTTATAACATGAATGAGGTGGGACTGTGAAGGAGCAAATACGTTTTGTGAACCGATTCAAACGGTATTACGCCGCCTGTTTTCAGGCCCTGGCCGGGGAATACGGGCTGAACCAGCTGGAGATTGATATTCTGCTCTTTCTCCACAACAACCCCGACTGCAACACGGCCAGTGATATTGTAGAGCTGCGGGGCCTGGCCAAGTCCAACGTGTCCACCGCCATCGAGCGCCTCCGCCGGGAGGGATACCTGAGGGTGATGCCGGACCGGGGCAACCGGCGAAAGCGGCGGCTGTACCTGCTGCCGGAGCGGGAGAGCACCGTCCTGCGTCTGGCCCAGGAGCAGCGAAGCTGTCTCCACAGCCTGACAGAAGGGTTTACCCAGGCGGAGCTGGGGCAGCTGCGGGGAATGATTGACCGGATGGAGGAGAATATGAGCCATGCTGATTAAACTGCTTGTCTGCTTTGTGGCGGGAATTGGCGCGGGACTGGGGACCGGCTTTGCGGGCATGAGCGCCGCCGCGGTGATCACGCCCATGCTCATCACGTTTCTGGATATGGACCCCTACATGGCAGTGGGGATCGCCTTGGCCAGCGATGTGCTGGCCAGCGCGGTTTCCGCCTACACTTACGGGAAAAACCGGAACCTTGACGTGAAAAACGGCCTGATTATGATGTTCACGGTTCTGGGCTTCACTCTGGTGGGCAGTTACCTGGCCAGTCTGTTGCCCAGCGCCACGATGGGTGGGTTTTCCACGGTGATGACCCTGCTGCTGGGAATCAAGTTCATTGTCAAGCCGGTGATGACCACCAAGGAGGCCATGGCCAGCGTGAGCGCCGGGAAACGGGCGGTACAGTCCGTGCTGTCCGGGACCCTGATTGGCCTGATCTGCGGGTTTGTAGGGGCCGGGGGCGGCATGATGATGCTGTTGATTCTAACCTCGGTGCTGGGCTATGAGCTGAAAACAGCGGTGGGCACCAGCGTCTTTATCATGTCCTTTACGGCTCTGACCGGCGCGGTCAGCCACTTTGCCATCGGCGGCGCACCGGATCTGGCCGCCCTGGTGTTCTGTGTGCTGAGCACCTTGCTCTGGGCGCGGATTGCGGCAAAATTCGCCAACCGGGCCGATCCGAAGGTGCTTAACCGGGCCACCGGCGTGGTGCTGGCGGTGCTGGGCGGCGCGATTCTGATTGTAAACCTGCTCAAGTGACAGCGAAGGAAAAACACCCCCCGAATTTTCACACGGAAATTCGGGGGGTGTTCTGGAGCGGGAAGACAGGAAGGGGCGGCGCGGCCGTTAGACGATCACTTCAGGCGCCGCTGTGAAGGAATACTTGGTGCAGACGGCGTCCTCAATGCGCAGGACCTCAAAGATCCCGTCGCCCAGGGTGTACAGCTGGCTGGGACCGGTGGGGTCGGCCAGCATGGCGGCCCGGGCCTCGTCCCGGTTGTCCCGGACCAGTCTGCACTGAATGCGGACCCAGGTGCCGTCCGGATTCAGGCCGCAGAGCTCTGCCCTGGAGTTGGCCATCATCTGGGCGTAGCAGTTCTTGGTGTTGTTGGTGCAGAGGTAGGCATTGCCCTCAAATTCGCACACGCTGCTGAAGGGACGGACCCGGGGCTGGTCCCCGTCCACCGTTGCCACGAAAAAGGTGCCGGCTGTTTTCAAAGCCTCAGCGATTTTGTTCATCTGTTTTACCTCCTTGGTTTTGCGTTGGGGTGAAAAAAGGGGTGGGGAGGCTTGTCTTTGCCTCCTGGCAAGGTTATAATATGCGGTAACGAAAAGAATGTAAAGTAGGCACAATAAAGTGCGGTAGGTACCAAAAGGAAACTATGGGAGGAGTGATGGCCATGGCAGAACCAGAACGGCGCAGCCTGCCCCGCTGTCCGGTGGAGACGACGCTGATGCTGCTGTCCGATAAGTGGAAGGTGTTGATTCTCCGGGACCTTCAGCGGTACGGCACCATGCGATTCAGCGCTCTGAAACGGTCCATCGGGAGCATATCCCAGAAGGTGCTCACCGCCAACCTGCGCAGCATGGAGGCGGACGGGCTGGTGAGCCGGAAGGTGTATCCGGAGGTGCCGCCTAAGGTGGAGTACTCCTTGACCGCAGTGGGCCGGAGCCTGAAGCCGGTGATGGACGCCATGTGGAGCTGGGGCGAGGGGTATCAGCGGCGAATGGCCGGGGAAGGAGCGGCGGAGCGATGAAAAAAGACTATATCAAATACATTTTGGCCCTGCTGCTGTTTGGCTCCAACGGCGTGGTGGCCAGTTATATCGACCTGAGCAGCTATGAGATTGTCTTTTTCCGGACCCTGATCGGCGGCCTGTTTCTGGCCGTCGTTTTTCTGCTCAGCCGGGGGCAGTTCCGGGCGCTCCGGGACAGGAAGAGCTTCTGCTACCTGGTTCTGTCCGGGGCGGCCATGGGGGCGAACTGGATGTTCCTCTACGAGGGGTACCGGCAGATTGGCGTGGGCCTGGCCACCCTGGCCAGCTACTTTGGCCCGGTGATCGTCATGGCCCTCTCGCCGCTGGTGTTCCGGGAAAAGCTGGTGGCCACCAAGGTGGCCGGGATTCTGGCCGCTTTCTGCGGGATGGTGCTGGTGGACTGGAACGCCCTGGCGGACAGCGGCCTGTCCTGGGGGCTGGTGTGCGGGTTCATGGCGGCGGTGATGTATGCGGTGATGATCCTGTGCAACAAGAAGGCCAGGGGAATTACCGGCCTGGAGAACACCCTGTGGCAGTTGGCCGCGGCCCTGGTGGTGGTGACGGTGTTTATGGCCCTCCGGGAGGGCGGGAACCTGCTGCCCTCTGTGCCCGGCGACAGCATCCTGCCTATCCTGCTGCTGGGGGTGGTAAATACCGGCGTAGGCTGCTACCTGTACTTTTCCGGCGTCGGAAAGCTGCCCGCCCAGTCGGTGGCCATCTGCGGCTATCTGGAGCCCCTGTCCACCCTGGTGTTCTCCGCCCTCTGTCTCCAGGAGCGTCTGACTCCAATCCAGGCGGTGGGGGCGGCGCTGATTCTGGGCGGCGCGGCCTTTGGCGAGTGCTGGGGGCACAGAAAGCTGGAGACCCAGTGTCAGTCCTGAGCGTACCGTATTTACTTTCCCCTGGGGGAAATGCTATAATACAAAGGACAATTTTCGATCTATCACGTAAGCAAAGGAAGGGAAACCCATGGACGAGAAAAACAAGGAACAGAATCTGAGCCAACAGGAGAGCCTGGAGGAGGGCGTACAGCACCACCGTCAGGCGGCCCAGGAGGGCGACGCCCGGGCCCAGTATGAGCTGGCCCGGACCTATTACCAGTACAATGAGTTTGCCAAATCCTTCTATTGGTGGCAGAAGTCTGCGGAAAACGGACTGAACGCCGCATGGGTGCGTCTGGCCATCCAGTACGCCTACGGACAGGGCGTGGAGAAGGATGAGGGCAGAGCGCTGGACTATATTTGGAAGGCGGTCAAGGGGGATCCCGCAGACGCCAACGCCCTGTGCCATCTGGGCATGTTCTACGAGCAGGGGATTGGCACCGACGCCAGTATGGAGCAGGCCATGACCTGTTACCGCCAGGCCGCCGAAATGGGGGATCCTGTGGCCTACTTTGCCCTGGGAATGTGCTACTTCTTCGGCAAAGGAGTGCCCGAGGACACAGAAACCGCCCTGAGCTGGGTAGGGAAGGCGGCAGAACTGGACTACCCTGAGGCCCAGTACTTTTTGGGGCTCCAGCATTTCCTGGGCGAGCGGGTGGACCGGGACCTGTATCTGTCCATCCGGTACCTGCGGGAGGGCGCAGCAGGCGGATCCGTAGACGCCCAGCAGCTGCTGCCCCTGGTGGAAAAAGAAGTCAACGTGGAGCGCCAGATGCGGGGCATCAACGAGATCCAGCGGATGCTGGATGAATACGAAGCCTGCATGACCCGGGCGGCCATGGAGATGGATGATATGGACATGGATGACGACGAGGACGAATAACCATACAACCGCAAACAGGCGGCCTGCCGACAGCAGGCCGCCTGTTTTGCAGTGCGTACACCGGTAAACGGACAAGAAGACGGCCCGCTGGGTGCAGGCCGCCTTCTCTCCTAAGGGATTAAGAAAGGAATTGGTTAAGTATATTTAAGGTGCGCCGTCTGAGGCGCAGAGAGCGGTGTCATACTGTTCACTCAAGACGAGTCAGATGGCCGCCGACAGGAGACTTGTGTAACTCCGATACGCTAGAGTTTACACCTCCTAAACATATTTGTCAATGAAATATATTACCATATTAAAGAAAATTTCAAAAAATTTTTTTCATTCATTTCCCCGGACTGCTCCCCAGCAGCCCGGCCAGGTGCCCGCTGGACCAGGCCCACTGGAGGTTGAAGCCGCCGCAATCCCCGTCGATGTCCAGCACCTCCCCGGCAGCGTAGAGACCGGGGCAGCGGCGGCTCTCCAGGGTGGCCGGTTCAAAGGCGTCGGTACGCAGGCCGCCGGCGGTGACCTGGGCGTGTTCCAGCCCGGTATTTCCGGTTATATCCAGGCGAAATGCCTTGCAGTCCCGGGCGATGGCCGCCAGGTCCCGACGGGACAGGGATGCCACGTCCTGGGTCAGCTTCCGGCCACCGTAACGGAGCACCGTCCGGCCCAGCCGGTTGTGGAGAACGCCGGTGAGCAGATTCTCCAGGGTCAGGCCGGGGAGCAGCCGCTGCTTTTCCGCCAGCAGGTCCACCAGCTCTCCCTGGCTGAGGGGGGATACTAGGTCCAGCTCCAGGACCGGCGGCGCCGCCCCGGTCACCGCCGCCCGGGACAGGTCGAAGATTACCGGCCCGCTGACGCCGTAGTCGGTGAACTGGACCTCCCCCTGTTGACGGGCCAGAACCTCCTTGCCCCGGTACAGGGTAGCTTGGGCATCGGCCCGGACGCCTTTCAGGGCCCGGGTGAAAGTGGTATCGGTCCGAAGCTGGACCAGGGAGGGATAGAGATTGGTGCAGCGGTGGCCCAGGGGGCGCAGGAGCTGGTAGCCGCCGCTGCCGCCTCCCAGCTTGGGGGCCGCCGCACCGCCGGCGGTGACGATCACCTTGTCCGCGAAGCAGTTGCCCTCCGGGGTGGTCAGGGTAAAGCCGCCGGAACAGGGGGCGAGAGCGGTGACCTCGCACCCGGTGCGCACCTCCACGCCAAACTGTTCCAGGGCCAGGCGCAGGGTGTCCAGGACGCTGTTGGCCTGGTCGGACAGGGGATACACCCGTCCTCCCGGTTCTGCCCGGCACAGCAGGCCCAGCCGCCGAAAGTAGGCCAGGGTGTCTGACACCCCGAAGGACTCCAGGGCCGGGCGGGCAAACTCCGGCGTCTGGCCGTGGTAGTGTCGGAGGGCGCAGTTCAGGTTGCTCAGGTTGCAGCGGCCGTTGCCGGTGGCCAGCAGCTTCCGGCCCAGCCGGGGCTGCCGTTCCAGCAGCACCACGTGGCCGTCCATCCACTCCGCCGCCGTTAGGGCGGCCATCATCCCCGCCGCACCGCCGCCGATAATCGCAAGTTCCATGGAGCCCATCCTTTCTCAATGTGACAGTATTTCCCCATTATACGGGAAAAAGAGGCCGGACACAAGGGCAAACCGTGTTGACTCAGGGCCTTGACAGAACCGGGGCGGTGCATTAAAGTAGACGAAAGGAAGGGTGCGGCGCCAACAGAAGACGTGCCGTGCCGCCACTTGCTCCCAAGAAAGGAAGGGAACCAGACATGAGAAAGAAATTCGTTGGCATCGGCGTCCTGCTGGCCGCCCTCTGCCTGATGACCGCCTGCTCCACCGGCAACGGAACCGGCAGCACCGCTGCAATCAGCCAGCCGGACAGCGCCGCTGTCTCCGGTGGAAGCGACAGCGCTCCGGCGGATCAGAGCGTCTCCATTCAGGAGCCCGTCTCCAGCGCCCCGGCCGACGCCTCTGAGCCTGCCTCCTCCGAGGGCCAGGACAGCTCCGAACCCGACCAGCCCCCCGCAGAGAATACGGACAAGCCCCTGCTCACCGGAAGCTTTGTGAAGGAAGCGGACCGGCGTGATACCCCGGAGACCGGCGGAGACAGCTATCTCCAGACCATGACGGTGGACAGCGCCACCGTGACCCTGGGCCGTTTCTCCACCAGACACAGCACCGAGGCCTATTTGGACCAGTACGGTGCGGATGAGTTCGAGATCTTGGAAACGGTCACCGTCTCCGGCAACCGGGGTACCCACTACCGCTGGAGAACCGGCAGCAATGAGGACAGTGCCGTGGTGGACGCGGTGGTGACAGAGGCCGATGGCTACAGCCTGCTGTTCCTGTGCTACGTCTCCCAGGACGCTTTTGAGGGCGCCAGCGATGGGGGTCCCACCCAGGCCACAGTGGACGGCTGGGTCGGCGGTCTGACCGTCAACAGCGCACAGTAAAAGACAACACAACCGCGTACAACACCCCCGGGAAACGCCGTTTTCCGGGGGTGTTTGGAAGTGCGCAGTCAAGAAAGGGGTACGGTGATGAATCATCGGGAAGAGGCACGAAAGATGTTTGTGGAGGACCATTTGCGCTGCTCCCAGGCGGTGCTGGGAGCCTTTGCCGAAGAGCTGGGGCTGACTGGGGAGCTGGGACGGAAGATCGCCGGCTGTTTTGGCAGCGGCATGGGCATGGGGGAGACCTGTGGCTGTGTCACCGGCGGCCTGATGGCCCTGGGATTGCGCTTTGGCCGGAGCCGGCCGGAGGATGAGGCCGCCCGGGAACGGGAACAGGCGGTTGCCCAGGCCTTTACCAGCCGGTTCCGGGAACGGTGCGGCGCCACCTCCTGCCGGGCGCTGCTGGGCCGGGACGTGACCGACCCGGAGGAACTGACCAAAATCAAGGCGGAGGGATTGTTTTACACCCGGTGTCCCCAGTTTGTGGATGCCGCGGTCCAGCTGGTAGAGGAACTGTTAGAGGAAGCGTAGCGAGAGGAGAGAGAAGAAAATGGGGATGGTAGCTGGAGCGGTGGTCCTGCTGCTGCTTCTGTTGCTGGCGGCGGCAATGCTCCATGTGTTTTTGGGCTGGCCGCTGCTGGTGGGAGTGGCGCTCTTTGCCCTGTGTGCCGGGAGACTGGGCAGGACGGGCCGGGAGATCGGCAAAATGATAGCGGACGGCCTGGGAAAAGCATGGATTGTGGTCCAGGTGCTGATTGTCATCGGCCTGCTCACTGCCAGCTGGATTGCCTGCGGGGCCATCCCCTACTTGGTGCGGCTGGGGACCCTGCTGATCCGGCCCCACGTGTTTTTGGTGTGCTGCTTCTGGCTGTGCGCGGCCATGAGCTTCCTCCTGGGCACCAGCTTTGGCACCGCCAACACTGTGGGGGTGGTGCTGATCACCATCGCCCGGGCCGGCGGCGTCAGCATCCCCATGACCGCCGGGGCCATCCTGTGCGGCATCTACTTTGGGGACCGGAGCAGTCCCATGTCCTCGTCCCTGCTGCTGCTGTCCACCCTCAGCGAGACCAGGCTCTACGACAACGTGCGCATGGGGCTGGCCAGCTCGGCCATCCCCTTTGCCCTGGCCAGCGGCGGGTACCTGCTGTGCAGCTATGTCAGCCCCCTCTCCGCCGCCTCCGGCCAAATGGCGGAGCAGCTGGCCGGGGTGTTTCGCCTGCACCCTCTGGTGCTGCTGCCCACAGCGGTGGTGTTCCTCCTCTGCGTTGCCCGAAAGCCGGTGAAGTGGGCCATGGCGGCCAGCACGGTGCTGGCCTGTATTCTGGCGGTGACCTTCCAGGGGATGCCGCCTCTGGAGCTGGCGCGGACGCTGGTGCTGGGTTTTTCCCTGCCTGAGGGAGATCCGCTCCACGCCATTGTCCATGGCGGCGGCCTGGCCAGTATGGTCAAGAGCTGCGTCATTGTGGCCTCCAGCTGCGCCATTGCCGGGCTGGTGGAGGGGCTGCGGCTGACGGACCGGCTGTCCGCCGGGGGAAAACGGGCCGGTCGGCTGGGTACCTACCTGAAAACCCTGGCCGCCGGGGCGGTTACCGCCGCCATCGGCTGCAACCAGACCATTGCCATCGTGCTGACCCACACCCTGCGCAAAGAGGACTATGAGGAGCTGGGCCGCCGGGAGCTGGCCCGGGACCTGAGCTTTGGCGGGACCCTGGCTCCGGTGCTGGTACCCTGGTGTATCGCTTCCTATACCCCGTTGGAGCAGCTGGGGGCCACGGGAGTGGCGTGGATTCCCTACGCCTTCTGGCTGTGGCTGATGCTGGCCTGGCAGGGGGTGTGCTGCCTGGGGCAGAAAAAGGGGAGGCTGGAACGGTGGCAGAGCACCAAAACTCCGTGATAGAGAGGAAAACGAGGCAAAGAGTGATTCTTTGCCTCGTTTTTGCCATTTTCAGCGGCTACAGCAGGAATCGGCCCAGCTCCAGCGCCCAGCCCAGCCAGAACTGGAACCGCTTTTGCCCGGCGGGGCGCTCCGCCATCTCCCGGCCGCCGGGGGTGGAGCGATAGCGGTCTACGGTGTCCACCACCGCCGCGTCCTGATCGTAGCGGTCCATGGAGTCCTGAAGCTGGCGGGTGACGGCCTCGCTGTGGACCACCAACATCAGCTCGGTGTCGATATAGGTGCTGCGCATGTCCATGTTGAAGGAGCCGATGATGGCCAGATCGTCGTCTACCGTGATGCTCTTGCCGTGGTAGGAGACACCGCCCTCATACTCGTGGAGCTCCAGGCCGGTGGCGATGAGCTCCTCCTTGTGGTTCTGGTAGTCCACGGCGGCGAAGGGGTTGCCGTTGTTGGCGGTGGAGTTGAACAGCATGATGCCCTTGCCGCCGATTTCCGAAAAGGACTGGGTCATCCAGTCGTTGGCGATGACGTAGGGGGTGTGGATGACCACCTGTTCCCTGGCCCCCTTGCACAGCTCCATCAGCTGGTAGAAGGCCACAGGCTCCTTGGGGCCGGTGTCGATGGGGTTAGAGATCAGGGTGACCAGCTGGGTGGCTGCCGTGTTGGCCGGGTAGTCGTAGGGGGCGCTGTGTTGCTCCGGATAGGCTTCGGTCAGGGTTTGGAACCGGTCCCGGAGGGTTTGGGCCGCCGCCTGCACGCTCTTTTTTTCGCTCAGGGACGGGCTGTCGTGGAAGAGGCTGCAACAGTCCTGGGCGGTAATCTGCTCATAGTAGGCCCGCAGCTGGTACAGGGAGCTGTCCCGGGAGCCGGTGTTGTACACAAGTACGTCCCGGTCGTGGTTTTTGTGGCCCTCATAGCTGCCCAGAAAGTAGCCGAAGGTGTTCCGGCCCCCCAGAATGTAGGCGGTGTCGTCCACGATCAGGTACTTATCGTGCATCCGGCCCATCAGGTTCCAGGGTGTCAGGGGATTGATCTGGTTATAAATGAGAATCTTGGCATTGGGGTGGGAGGACAGGGCGTAAAAGAAGGCATTGCCCTCCATCTGGACCACTGAGTTGAAGCCGTCGGCGAAGATCTCAACCTCCACTCCCCGGTCGGCGGCGTCCAGCAGGGCGGCCAGCATATCCAGCCCTGCCTCGTCGTCCCGGAAATCGAAGGTGGACAGAACCACCCTTTTCCGGGCGTGGAAAATCATCTGGAGCCGGAGCTCCAGAGCTTCCTGGTTGTCGTCCACCACCCGTGCCCGGTCCGGGCCAGTGCCGTGGCCGTAGTAGTCCCCAGCGTGAAAGGCCGCCTGGGTGGCGGCGCTGATCTCCGGCTGGACGGTAAAAGGGGCAATGGCCCCGATGAGTACATAGGCCAGGAAAGCCAGGCAGAGAATCAGCACAAGCAATAGTAAGTGTTTCATTTTTTTCTTCATCGCAACCTCGTTATCATGTAGTATGCCCGTCAGCATACAAATGTACAGTATAAAATAGCATAACAAACAGGAAAATTCCACTCTGTTTTGCCGGCAGGTACCGGAACTTACAGGGCAAAACCTGGTTCACCGGGGGAGTTGCAGGGGGGAGTTACGGGATATGAAAAAAACGTGCAACTGTTTCATGCCACTCCTTTTCAGAAAAATCCGACCGTGTTAAAATAAAGATGGTCGGTGGTGCACCGACGGATACGGCAGACAGGGCTGCAGGCTTTAAGGGATTACAACAGGAAGATGGTGTGCAGAAGGAACTACTTTCTGGCCCTGTTACGCTGTATCAGGAAGGTGAGCTCTCCGGCCCATTGTTCTCCCAACTGCCTCTGATTTCAGGGGCAGTTGCCCTTTCTTCAAATTTGATCAGGATACGGACAGACTCCGGCGCCTTTGCCATATGGGCAAGGGCGGCCGGAGTCTGTTGTATTGTGTGGGGAGAGGGAGCTCCGCTGCTCTCACAGGAACAGTTCGATAAAAAATACCACGGCGCAGCAGGCTACGGACACCTGGAACAGGCTTGCGCCGCACCAGGCCAGAGCGACCCCCGCCGCCAGAGCCAGAGCACCGGCGAGAGGAGACTGAGTAGCGTCTAGAATGGCGGGGAAGGTCATCACCGCCAGGGTCACATAGGGCACGTAGTAGAGGAAGGAGCGCAGGAAGGTGTTTTGCACCTGCCGCCGGATCAGGGTCAGGGGAAGGATGCGGATGGCCAGGGTGACGCCGCCCATAATGGCGAGATAGAGGTAGATGTTATGCGTCATAGCCGGACACCTCCTGGGATTCGGAAGCTGGTTGTTCTGCCTCGGCGGACACCGGGAAGAGAACTGCGGCCAGGGCCGCGATGGCTACCGTGAGCAGAATGGTGCGGGTACCGCTGGAGAGAGCGGCCAGCAGGGGCAGGTGGGCGGCGGCGAAACTCAGCAGAAAGCTGGCGGCTACCACTCCGGCCACCACTTTGTTTTTCCGGGCGGGGGGAACGATCACCGCCAGGAACATGCCGTAGAGAGCCACGCTCAGGGCACTGACCACCCGCAGAGGCAGCACGTCGCCGGCCAGAATCCCCAGAGCGGTGCCGACGGCCCAGCCGGGCATGGCCACCAGCATGGCGCCGTAGTTGTAATAGGGGTCCAGGGAACCGGGGCGGGCGATGGCGATGCCGAATATCTCGTCCGTCACGTCGTAGCCCACCAGAAATCGGTGGCGCAGCGGGGTGTCCGGGGCGAATTTCTGACTCAGGGCGCAGCTCATCAGGAGGTAGCGCGCGTTGGTGATCAGGGTCATCAACGCCACCTCCCAGTAGGCGGCGCCGGCGGCGATGAGGGTAAAGCCGGCGTATTCCCCGGCGGAGGCGTTGTTCAGCAGGCTGGCCAGAAAGCCCTGGAAGGCGGTGAGCCCCGCGCTCCGGGCGGCGATGCCCAGGGTGAAGGCCACGGCCAGATAACCCAGGGCGATGGGGGTGCCGTCCCGGACGCCCTCCCGGAGGGCCTGGCCGTGGGCGGCGAGAAAACCGCTCTTCTGTTTGGCCGACGGGATGACCCCGGCGGAAGTTGCTTTGTACATCATGGATTCCCCCTCTGGAATAACTCTTTTTCTTTGGAGCCTATTTTACCCGCAGGCTTGCCATTTGTAAAACAAATCATTATAATGGATTTATAAGAAAAACTAATGAAAACGAGAAGGGGAGGAAAACCATGCTCTCGCGGTACGACATTTTCTGTAAGGTAGTGGAGCTGGGCAGTTTCACCCGGGCGGCGGAGGCCCTGGGCTACTCCCAGAGCGCGGTGAGCCAGACGGTGAAGGCCCTGGAGGAGGAGCTGGGGACCGCGCTGGTGAGCCGGGGCAAGGGGGGCGTGATGCTGACGGCGGACGGGGAGAGCTACCTGCCCTACCTGCGGGCCATCTGCGGGGCGGCGGAGGCCCTGGTCCGGAAGCGGCGGGAGATGCAGGGGCTGGAGAACCGGATGATCCGCATCGGCACCTTCACCAGCGTCAGCCGCAACCTGCTGCCCCAGCTGATGCAGCAGTTCAAAGCCCTGTATCCCGGCGTCCACTTTGTCCTCCAGCAAGGGGAGTACACCAGCATCGCCCAGTGGGTTCGGGAGGGCCAGGTGGACTTCGGGTTTGTCAATGCACAGGCGGTGTCCGGATTGACCATGCGCACCCTGTACCGGGACGAAATGGTGGCGGTGCTGCCCCCGGGCCACCCGCTGACCGGCCAGGGCCGGGTTTCGCTGGAGGAGCTGGCGGCGGAGCCCTTTATTCTGCTGGACGAGGGGGAGTACAGCCTGCCCCTGGACGCCTTTGCCCGGCAGGGCCTCACCCCACGGATCGAGTACAAGGTGTATGATGACTACTCCATCCTGGCCATGATCCGCCAGGGGCTGGGGGTGTCCGTGCTGTACCGGCTGGTGCTGGCCGGCTTCGGGGAGGGGTTGGCCGTGCGTCCGGTGGAGGAACCGCTGGAGCGGACCGTGGCCCTGGCCTGGCGCCAGTGGGAGACCTTGCCGCTGGCCGCCCGGCGCTTCGCGGAGTTTGTGCTCAGGCGGACGTCCCAGGTGCTGGCCCAGCTGCCCCGGAAGGGAGTTCCGCAGGCCGGCGCAAAGGGGTGAGGCGGCAAAAAGGGGCCGGACCCTGCGGTCCGGCCCCGATGGGGGATGAATGGAGATTAGCCGAAGTAGCGGTCCAGCAGGCCCTTCAGAGCCTTGCCGTGGCGGGCTTCGTCGCGGGCCATCTCATGGACGGTGTCGTGGATGGCGTCCAGACCCAGCTCTTTGGCCTTCTTGGCCAGCTCGGTCTTGCCGGCGGTAGCGCCGTGCTCTGCGTCAACGCGCATGGCCAGATTCTTCTTGGTGGAGTCGGTGATCACTTCGCCCAGCAGCTCAGCGAACTTGGCGGCGTGCTCTGCCTCCTCATAGGCGGCCTTTTCCCAGTACAGGCCGATTTCGGGATAGCCCTCCCGGTGAGCCACACGGGCCATGGCCAGATACATACCCACTTCGGAGCACTCGCCCTCAAAGTTGGCGCGCAGGCCTTCCTTGATCTCCTCGGGAACATCGGCAGCGATGCCAACTACGTGTTCGGCAGCCCAGGAGCCGGTGTCTTCCATCTTCTTGAACTTTTCACCGGGGACCTTGCACTGGGGGCAGACGAAACCGGCGGGGATAGAATCAGCTTCCAGAACATAACCACAGACGGGACATACGAATTTTGCCATAATAGTATCCTCCATATTTAAAAATAGTACATGTAATTGTAAGGGTGGGTTTGAGTCCTTAACAGGAATCATTACTGATATTGCTATTGTAGCAGGTCATCCTCGGTTTGTAAACCCCTTTTTGAAAAAAATTTGCGGCGGGCAGGGAAAGAGAACGGCGCCTGGGGAATCCGCAGAATGGGCGGGTTTCCCAGGCGTCGTGTTTCTTTGTCAACGGGGCTGGCTGCCGGGCAGCAGCTCGGCCGGGCAGATCATGTGATAAAATCCGACCACTGTCAACTCCATATAGGGAGTAAGATAGACATAAAAGGCGGTAAAAACCACTTCAGACAGCAGATAGGCGGCCATTTGCGGCAGCCCGGCCGTCAGGAGCAGGTAGTTGGCCATAATCGTGGCCAGGTAGGCGGCGACCATCCAGAGCAGGAAGGACAGGTCCACCAGAAACAGCTGACTCTTGTGGCCCTGCATCATCCGCTTGCTGTGGTTCCAGGCGGTGAACACCCCCATCTCCGGGTGGTCCAGCAGCACGTAGCGGCTCATCCGGTAGCGGTACCAGGCCACAATGCCGGGGATGAGAAACAGCAGGCTCCACAGGTAGGTACACAGCAGGATCAGCAGGGACAGGAGAATGATCTTGCCGCCCAGGTAGAACCGGGAGAACAGATCACCGTAGCCCGGCTGCCCGCCCCGGTACAGGTCCAGGGCGTAGCCGGAGTAGCCGAAGTCCATCACCAGGGTGTAGAGGAACACCAGGATGCTCAGGAACAGGGCGGCCTTGGCCAGTGGCGGCTGAAACAGACCGGGGACGGATTGGAGCACGCCGCTGAGGGCCGCGGGGCTGCCGGTGGAGAGGGCGTCCTGCATCTGGACCGCCAGGGCGTCCAGAGGGTTACTTTGGATCAGGGACACCAGGAGGGAGACCCAGTTGGTCAGCAGCAGGTAGAGCAGCGCGCCCCGCAGGACGGCACCGATGCCTCCGGGATAGCTGCTGTCCATTTTGTCCCGGGCGGTGCGTTTGAGCTGTGCCAATGTCATATTGTTCATCGTAGGCGATACCCCTTTTAAAATGTCAATAATAACTAATCATAGCACACTTCCCCCCACCGCGCAATGGAGGGCCTAGCCCTTATGGAAGAATGGTGGCGTCCTGGTGTCTGCCAAATATCGTGTAGCTGTTGTCCGTCCAAAACACCTGAATGGATTCCCGGGAGATTGCTGCGGCATAGCCGCAGAGAGCGTCCTTCTCATCATAAAAAACGCCGGTGCCGTCCTCCTTGATCTCGTATCGCCCCTGTTTCAGCACGGTGGAGTCGTTTTGAAAGTAGTAAAAGAGACGGTTGACGCCATCCAAGGACAGCAGATTGCTGGTGGCAATTTGCTCCGGGTCATCTAGGTAGGTGCCGGGTTGAATAATCTCCGTGTGGGTTTCCTTGTAACGGTGGTGGGAAAAGAAGCAGAGCTGCGCGACATTGACGCACACGGAGAGGGTGAGCGCCGCCGCAAGCATGAGGGAAAGTTGTTTTTTGACCATCGTTCCTTCACCATCCTCACAAAATGTATAATGTCTTTGCTATATATTTATATATACACGAAAAGGAAGATGCTGTCAAGGAATACGCCCCTGAAGGCCCCTTTCTTGACATTGCCGTGAGAAACAGGATAAAATAAAACAATATGAGTCAAAACGCCCCGGTGATGGCACCGGAAGAAAGAGAGGCAGCTGAAACCTATGGCACCACGGAACGGGAAAAGGGAACAGTACGGCAATGAATCCATCTCCGCCCTCAAGGGGGCGGAGCGGGTGCGCAAGCGGCCCGGGGTCATCTTCGGCAGCAACGCCCTGGAGGGGTGCCAGCACGCGGTGTTTGAGATCCTCTCCAACGCCATCGACGAGGCCCGGGAGGGCCACGGCAACCTGATCGTCGTCACCCGGTACCAGGATAAGTCCATCGAGGTGGAGGACTTTGGCCGGGGCTGCCCGGTGGACTGGAACGCCGCCGAGGGCCGCTACAACTGGGAGCTGGTGTTCTGCGAGCTCTACGCCGGCGGGAAGTACGGCGACGGCGGGGACAACTACGAGTACTCCCTGGGCCTCAACGGATTGGGCAGCTGCGCCACCCAGTACGCCAGCGAGTTCTTTGACGCCACCATCTACCGGGACGGCCAAAAGTATACCCTCCACTTTGAGCAGGGGGAAAATATCGGCGGCCTCCACAGCGAGCCTGCCCCCAAGCACAAGACTGGCTCCAAATTTCACTGGAAACCGGACCTGGCGGTGTTCACCGACATCGACATCCCGGCGGAGTATTATCTCGGCGTCATGAAGCGCCAGGCGGTGGTAAACGCCGGGGTCACCTTCCGGTTCCGCAACCAGGTGGGCGGCAAGTTCGAGACCACCGAGTTCCGCTATGACACCGGCATCGTGGAGTACGTCACCGAGCTGGCGGGGGAGAACCCCCTTACCCAGCCGGTGTTCTACGAGACCGAGCGGATGGGCCGGGACCGGGCGGACCTGAAAGATTATAAGGTCAAATTATCCGTGGCCTTCTGCTTCTCCAACACCGTCAGCGTCATCGAGCATTACCACAACTCCAGCTGGCTGGAGCACGGCGGCAGCCCGGAGAAGGCGGTGCGCAGCGCCTTCGTCTCCGCCATCGACGGTTATCTGAAAAAGCAGGGCAAGTACAATAAGAGTGAGAGCAAGGTCAGCTGGAACGACATCCAGGACAGTTTGGTCCTGGTGTCCAACAACTTCTCCACCTCTACCAGCTACGAGAACCAGACCAAAAAGTCCATCACCAACCGCTTTGTCCAGGAGGCCATGACTGACTTCCTCCGCAGCAGCCTGGAGGTCTACTTCATCGAGAACCCCTTTGACGCAGAGAAAATTGCCGGTCAGATTCTCATCAACAAGCGCTCCCGGGAGACGGCGGAGAAGGCCCGGCTGAATATCAAGAAAAAGCTATCCGGTACCATTGACCTGGCCAACCGGGTCCAGAAGTTTGTAGACTGCCGGACCAAGGATGTCTCCCGCCGGGAGCTGTATATTGTGGAGGGCGACTCGGCTATGGGCGCCTGTAAGCTGTCCCGGGACGCGGAATTCCAGGGGATTATGCCGGTGCGGGGCAAGATTCTGAACTGCCTGAAGGCGGATTACAACCGTATTTTTAAAAGCGAGATCATCACCGACTTGCTCAAGGTCATGGGCTGCGGCGTGGAGCTGAAGGGGATCAAGCGGGCCAAGGATCTGGCGGATTTTGATGTGAATAACCTGCGCTGGAATAAGATTATCATCTGCACCGACGCCGACGTGGACGGGTACCAGATTCGGACCCTGATTCTCACCATGCTCTACCGGCTGACCCCCACGCTGATTCAGGAGGGGTATGTCTATATCGCCGAGTCCCCTCTGTACGAGATCGGTTATAAGGACAAGACCTGGTTCGCCTACTCGGACCGGGAAAAAACCGATCTGATTGAGGGGGAGCTGAAGGGGAAAAAGGTCTCCATCCAGCGCTCCAAGGGCCTGGGCGAGAACGAGCCGGACATGATGTGGATGACCACCATGAATCCGGCTTCCCGGCGTTTGATTAAGGTGATGCCCGAGGATGTGGCGGCCACCGCACTCATGTTTGACCTGCTCCTGGGCGATAACCTGGCCGGACGTAAAAGCCACATCGCCCAACACGGCCACGAGTTCCTGGACCTGGCCGACCTGTCGTAGAGCGCCGGGGGCGGCGCAGTACAGCACTGACTGCCATCAGTGTATCGGATAGAAAAAGTAGAAATCCCGAACGCTTGCAGACGCAAGCGGCTTACTGTGCAACAATAGAAGCGCGCGCAGCGCAATAAAAGGTTCCGTCCACCCTTTGAAAAGGGTGGTGGGAGTCCAGAGGGAAAAGCCCTCTGGCGGGGGTCCGGGGGCAGGCCCCCGGGCACTCAGAAAGAAGGAAGTATGGCGAAGAAGAAAAAGGAAAAGGACGTTAAGAAAGCGGAACATCCCAACGTGATGGGGCTGCACGCGGAAGTGGTGGAACAGCCGATCACCCAGACGCTGGAGATCAACTACATGCCCTACGCCATGAGCGTGATTATCAGCCGGGCGATCCCGGAGATCGACGGTTTCAAGCCCAGCCACCGGAAGCTGCTGTACACCATGTACCAGATGAAGCTGCTGGGAGGCAACCGGACCAAGAGCGCCAATGTGGTGGGCTCCACCATGAAGCTAAATCCCCACGGGGACGCGGCCATCTATGAGACCATGGTCCGGCTGAGCCGGGGCTATGGGGCGCTGCTCCACCCGCTGGTGGATTCCAAGGGGAACTTTGGCAAGGTGTTCAGCCGGGACATGGCCTACGCAGCCAGCCGGTACACGGAGGTGCGTCTGAGCGACATCTGTGCGGAGTTTTTCCGGGACATCGACAAGGATACCGTGGACTTTGTGGACAACTATGACGGGACCTTGAAGGAGCCCACCCTGCTGCCCACCAGTTACCCCAACGTGCTGGTCTCCGCCAACCAGGGTATCGCGGTGGGTATGGCATCCAACCTGTGCGGCTTCAACCTGGCGGAGGTGTGCGATGCCGCCGTGGCCCGGATCAAGAATCCGGAGGCGGACCTGATGGATACCCTGAAGGGGCCGGACTTTCCCACCGGCGGCCAGCTGATCTACGACCAGAAGGCGCTGGAGGCGGTGTACCGCACCGGCCGGGGCAGCCTGAAGGTCCGGGGCCGCTGGCGCTACGTAAAAGAGGAGCACCTGGTGGAGATCTACGAGATTCCCTACTCCACTACCGTGGAGGCCATCATAGACAAGGTCACCGAGCTGGTGAAGGCAGGGAAGATCAGGGAGATCTCAGACATGCGGGACGAGACCGACCTGTCCGGCCTCAAGCTGGCCATCGACCTGAAACGGGGGGCGGACCCGGACAAGCTCATGGCTAAGCTGTGCAAGATGACGCCCCTGCAGGACAGCGTATCCTGTAACTTCAACATCCTGGTGGGCGGCGTGCCCCGGGTGATGGGGGTAGGCGAGATCCTGGACCAGTGGACGGCCTGGCGGATGGAGTCGGTCCGGCGGCGGGCCAGCTACGAGATGCAGAAGAAGCAGGAGAAGCTCCATCTGCTTCTGGGCCTGCGGAAAATTTTGCTGGATATCGACAAGGCCATCCACATCATCCGGGAGACCGAGCTGGACGCAGAGGTGATCCCCAATCTGATGATCGGGTTTGGCATTGACCGGATTCAGGCTGAGTACGTGGCAGACATCCGGCTGCGCAACATCAACAAGGAGTATATTCTCCGGCGGACCCAGGAGGTAGACCAGCTGCAAGGGGAGATCGACGATCTGCAGGACGTTGTGAACCGCCCGGCCCGGGTGCGGAAGATCATCATCTCTGAGCTCCAGGCGGTGCGGAAGAAGTACGCCGAGCCCCGGAAAACGGAGATCGTCTACCAGGACGCGGAGGAAATTCTGGACCTGGAGAGCGAAGTCCCGGACTATCCCGTCCACCTGTTCCTGTCCCGGGAGGGGTATTTGAAGAAGATCACCCCCCAGTCCCTGCGGATGTCCGGGGAACAGAAGTATAAGGAGGGGGACGAGGGATTCCTGCAATGGGAGGCCAACAACCGGGACGAGCTGATGGTGTTTACTGACCGGCAGCAGTGCTATAAGGCCTGGCTGTCCGAGCTCCCCGACGCCAAGGCCAGTGTGCTGGGGGAATATCTCCCATCCCGGCTGGGCATGGACGAGGGAGAGAGCGTGGTCTGGGCCTGCCTGCCCGGGGATTACCGGGGCGACCTGCTGTTCTTCTTTGAAAACGGCAAGGCAGCCCGGGTAGAGCTGGGCAAGTACCAGACGGTGACCCGCCGAAAGAAGCTCACCGGCGCCTACTGCGACAAGAGCCCGTTAAAGTCCGCTTTCCTGCTCCGGGAGGACCTGGAGCTGGCGGTGTACTCCACCGAGGGCCGGGCCCTGATCTTCCACACCGCTTCTCTGGCCCCCAAGAGCACCCGCACCACCCAGGGGGTAGCAGTGATGACTCTGAAACCCAAATGGCGGCTGGACTATGCGGCGCCCCTGGCCGAGACCGCCATTGTCAATCAGGCCCGATACCGGGCCAGATCGCTCCCGGCGGCCGGGGCCCTGCTCCGGCCCGAGGACCGGGGGGAGGAACAGTTGA
This sequence comes from Clostridiales bacterium, assembly GCA_003150485.1. GTDB lineage: Bacteria > Bacillota > Clostridia > Oscillospirales > Oscillospiraceae > Onthomonas. Next base: position 217,981 of record QALX01000007.1, on the reverse strand, counting down.
CGCTGTAAAAGTCAGGAGAGGAGGAGGGCTTGTGAAACAAATGCTGGCAGTGCTTCTGTCGGCGGGGCTGCTGGCCGTGAGCACCGGCTGCGGCGCCCTGCTGGAGCGGGACTACACCCAGGTAACCGACCATGTGGATCAGACGGCGGACACCGGCGACGCCACCGCCCTCCGGGCGGAGGGCTACGCTGACCTGGTCAGCAGCGCCCAGTACTTTGTGACCATGGGGGCCGCCACCGGCACGGTCCACCTGTACCAGTACACGGGGGACATTGAGCAGGCGGTGAACAACGCCTGTGACGCCATTCTGTACAGCGACCCGGTGGGGGCCTATGCCCTCCGGGACGTGACATGCGAGTACACCCACATTGTGTCCTATTACGAGTGCGTGTTCACCTACCGCTACCGCCGGACTATGGACCAGATTGCCGCCATCCAGCCGGTCAACGGCAAGGCGGCCTTCCGGCGGGAGGTGGCGGCGGCGCTGACCGGGTTTGCCGGCCAGCTGGTGCTGAAAAGCAGCAGCTATTACGATTCGGCGGAAACGGTCCAGCGGGAGATCTGGGAGGTCTATTACGACACGCCGGAGGCGGCGCTGGCCCCCCCGAAGATCACCGTACAGCTCTACCCCAACCGGGGAGCCGCCCGGGTGGTGGAGATCAACCTGGACTGGGGTCTGGCCCGGACGGTGCTGGAAGAGCAGGCCGAGGAGGTCTCCGCCGCAGCTGCCCGCATTGTGGGAGAGGACAGCGGCACCGATGTCACCAACGCCTGGCTCCTCTGTACCCGGCTGCGCAGCGGTCTGGACTGGAGCCCGGAGGGGGAGAGCAGTGTATATCATGCCCTGGTAGAGGGAACCGCCAACAGCGAAGGGGTGGCCATGGCCTACCGGCTGCTCTGTGATCGGGCCGGGATCACCTGTCAGGTGGTCCGGGGGACCCGGAAGAGTCAGGTCCACTGCTGGAATCTGATCACCATTGACGGCGTCAGCTGGCACCTGGACGTGACGGCCGGGGAGAACCGCGGTTCCTTCCTCCACACCGATGAGGAGATGGCCCAGGCGTGCAGCTGGTCCCGGGAGGACTACCCGGTCTGCAACGGGGAAACCGCAGTCGTCGAGCCGGCTGCGGCGGACAGCAGTGAGGCCGGTTGAAAAAACCGGAAAAAAGAGAAAAAATCCTTGACATTTGCGGGAAAACTGCTATAATAGTTTTTGTTCCCGCGGGAGTAGCTCATCTGGTAGAGCGCCACCTTGCCAAGGTGGAGGTAGCGAGTTCGAGCCTCGTCTTCCGCTCCAAAAAGGACCGCATCCAAACGGATGCGGTCCTTTTTTGGACTCCTTGCGGAGATTGCAATACTTTAGGACGAATAAATCGTCCTAAAGTCAAGATTTTGCCTGACGGCAAAACGCTTGTACGCGCGACTCCGCGCGAGGTGCTCTGGAAGGCGTTTTGCAGTTCCAACTCGCTGCCTCTCCAAAGAAGAACCGCATCCAAACGGATGCGGTTCTTTTTTGGACTCCTTGCGGGGATTGCACTACTTTAGGCCGAATAAATCGTCCTAAAGTCAAGGTTTTGCCTGACGGCAAAACGCTTGTACGCGCGACTCCGCGCGAGGCGCTCTGGAAGGCGTTTTGCAGTTCCAACTCGCTGCCTCCACCCAAAATCCGCCGGTGGGCGGATTTTTGCAATTAGAGGTACCGGGCTCCCGGCGAAAAGGAAGAAAGACTCCGCGGGGGACCGCCTTCGAGGCGGTCTTTTCTTACGGAGAGCAGAGGGGAATATGTAAAAGCGGCGAGAAGGATTTCTCGCCGCTTTTTGGCGCTACAGGCTTATTCCTTGGGGGCTTCGGAAGTGCCGGTGGTCTCGGGCTTGGACGCATCTGCGTCCTCCTTGATCTCCAGGACGTCGGACTCTACTTCCTTGTTGCGGTTTTCGTCAATGCCCAGCTTTTGGCTGACCTTTTTCTTGGCGCGGCGCCAGTAGAGACCGGCCACAGCGCCCACGGCGATGACCACGCCGGCGATGGCCTGAATGGTGTAGGTCATGACGGAGGGATCGATATAGGCACAGGCGTAGCTGGAGAGCATGACCGCCGTACACAGGGTCAGGGAGAGAAGGGATAGCAGCTTTTTCATGGTTGATTGCTCCTTTTGTAATATGGATTAAAACGGTACGTCCGGGTACCGCTGTTCATAACGGGGCAGGGCGTATTCCAGGACCTTTCTAGCCTTCTTGTAGAAGAACAGCATCCAGTCCCGGGTGTCTTCGTTGATGCTCTCTTTGTACAGGGCCCAGCCGAAGTAGTACCAGTTGTGGATGCCCACATAGGCGATCCAGTGGAGCCGTTCCAGCTCGGTGGCGGGGCGGCCGAAGTAGGCGGCCAGGATGGCGTCAATGTCCGGGTCGTCGAACTCGTAGTCGGCGATGACCCGGCCGAAGTCGTAGGCGGGGTCGTTGAAGCCGGCGAACTCCCAGTCGATTACGTCAAAGCTGTCATCGGTGAGCAGGCAGTTGTCACCGTTGATGTCATTGTGGCACATGGTCTTCTGGACGCCGTCCAGCTCGGTGTAGCGGAACAGGCGGACGATCCGTTCGTGGTCGGCCTGGAAGCGCTTGAGCAGATCCCCCTTCATCCGGGAGGCGTCCATCATCAGCCGGTCTGCCTCCACAATGGGATCGTTGAAGTAGGTCTCCCAGTCCGGCATATCCCGGCCTTCGTCGTGGAACCGGCGGATTTTCCGGGCCAGCTCCTCCATAAAGGCCACGTCCTTGTAGTAGACATTCCGCAGATCCTTGCAGTTTTCCACAAAGCGGGAGATCTTGCAGCCCTCCTCGTCGATGTAGACATAGGTGTTGTCCACCCCGGCCTGGGCCGCCAGACGCTGGGCTCGGCACTCCTTCTGGCGGTAGACGATGTTGGAACTGCTCTCGCCAGGGTAGCGGAAGATGTACTTCACCTCGTCCACCACAAAGGTGAACAGCACATTGGTCAGGCCCTTGCTGAGGATCTCGATGTTGTGAACCGCGGATTCCTCGCAGTGCAGAACCTGGCAGATTTTCCGGGTGATCTTGCCGCTGACGTTCTCCAGGAACAGGCCGTCGATGTTCTGGATCTCTTGGATGGAATCGAACTCGTAGAGGAAGTCGGTCTGGTACTCCCGGACGTACATGTCCAGGTTTTCCATGTGCCGGGCCACAAATTCCTCCCAGAACAGGGAATCGATGCGGAAGTTCTCGATCTCGTCCTGGACGTAGCGGCGCATCCGGCGGGAGAACCCGGCGTCAAAATAGGCGTGGCCATAGATGCACAGTCCGCCGACGCCCTTCCCGCCGCTGTAGACGCCGGTGATGCGGCCGGACTCATTGCTGCGCACCAGCAGCTCCTGGGCGGAGTTGTCCATCCGGACGGTGGCGTGGAAAGCATCGTACTCGTAGGGGAAGAAGGGGTTGTCGGCAAAGTAGTTGTCGCAGTTGCAGATGTAGGAGTTGTCCAGCTGGTCGGCGATGGCGTAGATGGAGTAGATGTTGTTCTTTTTGGGATAGGGGTTGATCTCCAGGGTGACGCCGCACTTTTCCTCCAGGTAAAAGTACATCTCCTTCTTGATGCCCACCACTACGTGGATATCTTCAATTCCCGCCTCCTTCAGCTGGCGGATCTGCCGTTCGATGAGGGTCTCGCCGTTTTTCTGGTACAGGCCCTTGGGCATGGAGTAGACGCTCTTGGCGGAGATATCCGAGCCGCCGGCGGCCAGGATAAAGGCGTTTTTCACCCGGCAGGGCTCGATCTCCCGGCGGGCGAAGTCGGTGACCGCCAACCCGTCCAGGCAGCCCTTCTCCCGGAGGGCGTCAATGAGTTCCAGCACCTCCGTCTGGGACTGAAAGACCGGATAACGGAGCTGCTGCTTCAGATAGGTGAGAAATTCAACGGTGGTATTGCCCTGGAAGGAGAGCAGATATTTCAACAGTTCAAATTCCTTGTAGGTTACCATGGGCGTCCTCCTTTATGTCTGCTGCTGCCGGAGCTGCTTGGCCAGCAGGAACCCCTCAAACAGCGCGATATCCTCTTTGGTGGTAATTTTAATGTTGGCCTGACTGCTCTTGGAGAAGTACAGGGTGCGGCCCAGAGCAAACATCAGGGTAGTGGTGTGGGGGTCCACCAGGGTGTCCATCACGTTCTTTTCCAGCCCCTCGGCGTACAGCTCACGCAGGTAGTCCATACGGAAGGTCTGGGGAGAGTTGAGCCCCATCAGGGTCTCCCGGTCCAGCCCCTCAGTGGAGCGGGACGCGTCCTCCGGGTCCTTGGCACACATGCACAGTACGCAGGGGTTGGAGGAGATGGCGTTGCCGTGGGCCCGGCAGACGGCGATGGAGTCGTCGATGATCTCCTGGTCCACAAAGGGGGAGACGCCGAAGTGGATGAGCACAATGTCGTCGTCCTGGCAGTGGGGTTCCAGGTTGTGCAGCCCGTTGAGGACTGAGTCCTGGTAGGTGGCGCCGCCGGTGCAGACCCAGCGGACCTTGGTGATACCGTACTGCCGCACCATGTCCCAGATCACGTCCATGTGGGACTGGATGCAGACCAGCTCAATGGCGTCAATGGCCTCGTCCGCCTGAAATACCTCCAGGGTGTGGATGAGGATGGGCTTGCCCTGGACCTGGATAAACTGCTTGGGGATGGCGGCGCCCACCCGGGAGCCGACCCCGCCGGCTAAAATCATAGCCACGTTCATAGGTTTCTTCACCCTTTCTTTGTCTCTCCGCCGGTCAGCTCCGGCGCTGAATCTTCTCCTGGAGAGAGCGGAGGATATAGGTTCCGCCGATCTCCCCGCTGTGGCCGAAGTTGGGCATCAGGTTGTGGACCAGACCGTCAATTTCCGTATCGTACCGCTGGGTGTCCGCCAGCAGTTCGGCTACGATCTGCCCCGCTGTGTCCAGCCGGTCCGGGTCTACGCTCCGGCCCAGTTGGTCCCGGAGCGTGATGTCCAGAGGCTCCATGCCCAGCTCCTGATAGTTGGGGTTCATCACCTTCATGGGGGTGTTGACAAACAGGGAGGGTTTCCGGGTGGTGAAGGAGAACTCCATGGCGATGGTGGACCAGTCGGTGATGAGCAGGTCGGACTGATACACCGTATCCCCGGAGGAGAAGTCGGTCTGGAACTCGAAGGCTCCGCTGTCGATCTCCTCCCGGTGGCGGGCGGCGAAGGCCTCTGCCTTCTGGGGGTAGCGCTTGAGCCACTCGGGATGGGGCCGCAGAATCACCCGGTACCCCCGGTGGAGCAGCTGCTCCAGCAGCGGGTCGATGCAGGAGTCCATAATGTTGTCCTTCTGCCAGGAGGGCCCGATGAGGATCTGAGGCCGGTCGTGGGGGGTGTGGTCCATCTGCTCATAGGCTGCCCGCAGGTGCTCGACGACGCCGTAACCGGTGTCGATGAGCTTCTTTTCCGGCAGGCCCTTCATGGCCTCCCGGGCCCGGATCTCCTTTATCTGGACGGGACCGGAGCAGAAAATGGTGTCGTAGTGGTCCAGGGCCTCCTCCCGCAGCACCATATGGGTGCTGGCGAAGCCGTGGAACAGGTAGATATACTCGATGTCCTTTTTGATGTAGCTGCGCTTGATGTGGAAGGTCTCAATGTCCGGCATGGTCATCAGGACGATGTCCGCCTCCAGCTTCATCATCAGGGTAATCAGCCGCTTTTCCCCGATGTAGTAGGGCTTTATTCTGGGCTCCCGCTCCGCGATGCCGAAGATCTGATCGTCGGGGTCGCTGGTCACGTAGTGGATTACCAGGTTGGAGTGGGAGAGCAGATATGCAATGGTGTCCTGGAAGTACTTGTAGAAGCCGCTCTTCTCGGAGTAAAAGACCACGTGCTTGTTGACGATGGAGAAGAAGCGCTTATAGTCCGCCTTTTCCCGCTTGGCGTCCGGGTCGTGGGAAAACAAATTCCGCTTTCCGCCCAGGTTTTCCAGCTCCGCCAGGGCCTGTTTGCTCTGTTCCAGGGCCTCGTAGTCGATGTGCTTTTTGGGGTCGATGATCTTGTTGAGCAGGAACTGCTGGAGAATGGTGAACAGGTTGGAAAAAATCCAGTACAAGCCCACCCCGGCGGGGACGAAGAAGCCCAAAAACAGGGCGATGCCCACGGACAGGAGGGTGGTGCTCAGCTGGCCCGCCATCCCCTGTTCCGCCTGGAGGGGGTTCATCCGGTTCTGAGACAGGCAGAGGGCAAAGGCAGCCAACCCCGCCGCGATGGGCACCAGCAGGGACAGGCCGCCGGTGGCGGCGGGGATGTCCCCCAGGTTCAGGCCCAGGAAGCGGAGGTCCAGGGCGTTGATCTGGTCCAGGAGCCCGGCGGTCATGCCGGAGACGGCCTGGAAGGCGTCGTTAAACTGGCCGGACTGAATGGCCTGGACCACCGTCAGCTGGACGGATCCGGCGTCCACGTTGCAGCCGGTGAGCTGACCGGTGAGGGCCACCAGGGCGGCGGCCAGGGAGTCGGAGAGGTGGAAGATGTTGTTCAGCGGGTGGTAAATCACCTGAATCAGGCCGATCAGCAGGATCAGCTGGACAAAGGTGGGGATCAGGTTGGCGAAGGCGTTGTACTTCTCCCGCTTGTATAGCTTCTGGGTTTCCTCGGCAATCCGATCGTGATCCCCCAGGAAGTTGGCCTTGATGTGGTTCAGCTCCGGGGTCAGCTTGACAATCTTGATGCCGTTTTTCTGGACCCAGATGGCCACCGGCAGCAGGATTACCTTGGTGACCAGGGTAAACAGCAGGATGGCCAGGGCATAGTTTCCCGCCACGTGGTAGCAGAAGTACATGATGTAGCCCAGAGGGATGCCCAGCCAGTGCATAATGGTGCTCATAGTGTTGCTTGTTCCCTCCTTTATTCCGCGGCGGTGATGACCAGCTTAGTGACCGGCATGGTCTGGGTGCGGGTGCCGGCCTCTTTGTCCTCCTCGCTCTCAGAGACATCGGTAAAGGTGAAGTCCAGAGTCAGAGTGCCGTCCTCCAGGGCGCTGACGGGCACGTCAAAGGTCAGGGTTTCCTGGCCGTGGCTTTTGACCATGTTTTGGCGAAAGACCTGCTTTCCGCCTGCGGAAATCACCAGGTGGCTCTCCTTGACCATGGAGCTGTGCTCCAGACGGACGGTCAGGCTGCCGGTCTCCGGGGGGTTTGCGATGGGGATTACCATTTGAGCGTACCGGCCCTCCATCCGAGTGGTTTTGGTGGCGGTGGCCCGGAAGCCGTGGGTACAGTAGACATTGCCCACCTTCTCGTTGGCTCCGGGGAAGCTGGAGAAGGAGAGGACGTCGCCCAGGGTATAGCTGTTTTTATCGGCCACCTGGATCTCATACTGCTTCACCAGCTTCAGGGCCTGGGGGTCCCGGGCGTGGGCAGTGGTCTCGTATTGGCCGGTGATGTAGGTGCTGTTGCTGCCGATGGGCAGGTAGAAGGTGCGTGTGCGGGTCTCGCCCTCCTGAATCTCATACACCGTGCGGCCGGAACCCACCTGGGAGTAGTCGCCGCCGGCGATGGCGTCCAGGGTGGCGGTCACATCCAGCAGGGACACCGGCGCGTCGTTGGTGGTAAAGGCGCCGGTGGAGCCGGCGGGCTTGTACAGACAGGCGGCGAACTGGCACATGCCGTAGACGCCGTTGCCCAGGTTGCGCTTGGCGCCGTGGTCGGCAATAATAAAGATGTTGGAGTTGTCATAGACCCCGTTGGCCTTCATATCGTCCAGCATGGCGAAGACGATCTTGAACACGCCGTCCAGCTGGCGGCGGCGGGAGGTGGTGCCCTCCTTTTTCCGGTTGGCGTTGGCGGTCAGGTTATAGGGCCGGTGAGCGCCCATCAGGTGGTAGAGCCGGAAGTTTTTCCCGCTGTCCGTATAGGTGAAGCCGTCGCTGTCCTGGAAGCGGTCCCAGAACTTGGCGTCGTCCACGATGTACTCAGTGTCGCTCTTGTACTTGTCAAAATCCCCGGTGTACATCCAGAACCGCCATTTGAGGAAGTGGGGGACGTACTTGTACAGGGTCAGCTTGTACATTTTTTTGGTCAGACCCCAGGAGTTGCCCACGCTGCTGGCGGTGAGCTCCAGGTTGTCCACGCAGTCTGCGGCGTTGGCGGAGATAAACTGGGATTCGGTGAGCAGGCGGGTGTCATAACCAGCCGCCTTCAGGTCATCAAAGACGGTCTGCTTGCTCCAGACGTAGTCCTGATAGTCGGAATAGGTGCCTGCCATGGTCCGGGGGATGCCGGTCATAATCAGGGGCATGGCCACCGGCGTCCGGGCCCCCGAGGCCAGGGTGTTGGTGTAGTCGGTGAAGCCGGTGAGCCGGTCGGCAAAGTCCGGGTTGTCCGCCAGCACCTGGTGCATAAAGGCGCCGTCCAGAGTGTCCAGGACCAGGACGACGGTGTTTTCCTCCTTGGACAGCTCGAACATCCCGTCGGTGGTGAGGGTGGCGCTCTCGGCGACCTTGGGGTAGTTGAGGTAGGAGACCACCAGGGAGGCGCCCTGCATGACGATCAGGGCGCAGGAGAGGAAGAGCAGCACCGGGCGCATCTTCTTCTCCCGGAGCACCAGCATCAGCGCCAGGGGCAGCAGGATGCACACCGCCCAGATGAGGGTGTTTACCACGCCGTAGCCGGTGTAGGCACTCCAGTCCACCGCGGTGCCGTCCAGGGAACCGTAGTCTTTGTTCATGAAGCTGCCCTGAACGTACAGCCCCAGCAGGCCGCCGAACATCAGAGCCATGTAAATACTGTGAAGCTTGCCCCGCAGCAGGGTGCCCAGCAGAGTGCAGCAGAGGAAGAGGATCAGGGCGATGACGGCCACGCCGCCGATGATATCCTGGAAGTGGAACCAGAGTTCCTCATAGTTGTTGAAGAACAGGTCCAGGGGGCCGAAGAGACAGAGGGTAAAGGCCAGAGCGGCGGAGACAACAGCGGAAAAAACGAGCCGCTGCTTCCATCCGCCGGAGGACTGTTTGACAGGTTGTGCGTGTTCCATTGTATTCAAAATCCTTCCTTTCATAATGTGGCATTCGAAACAGACAGAAGGGATTGCGTCGATTCTGACTGCTTATTTTAACACGATGCGGGGCAATTTTCAACATTTGCACCCGGAAATTGGCGGAAAACCCGCTGCAAAATGACAAAAAAACGCCCCGCAGCAGTTTGGAAACCACTGTGGGGCAGAACTGCGCTCCGACGGGCCGTAGGGCCAGCGGAGCGCCGGTCAGGGATTGAGTTTTTCGGAGATGTAGGCCTGAACCTGGTCCATTTCGATGTCCAGAGCGGTGGCCAGCTCGCCGAAGAGGAGCAGTTCCGCCTTTTTCAGCAGGGTGGAGTCGTTGAGGCTGGACTTCTTGCCCTGCTTGGCCCGTTTGATCTGCTCAAAGTACAGGCTCTTGGTCAGGCTGGCCAGCTGGAGGCTGTCGCCGGACTTGAGGATCTCGTTGCTGCGCTGTTTCTGATCGTTGAAGTTCACGAATTTGATTGGGTCTACGCCGGGCAGCGAGTCGATCAGCGTCAGCGCGTCATCCCGGCTCATCACAGGGCGGATCTTCACCTTGCCGTTGTCCCGGGGGGTGTAAAACGTCGCGTCCTTCATGTACAGCGGGCAGAGTATGTAGTAAACGCCCGAGAGACCGTCGAGTTTGGTCTCGCCGTCTACCCGGCATACACCGGCTGTCTCATGCATAATTAGGTCGCCCTCTTTCAGCATCATGGTTCCCCCTTTTCCTGTCGTGTAGTCATAACTTTCCTCAATCTATTATATCATAAAAGAGGGCAAATTATAAGGGAAGAATTCTGGACGATTTAACCAAAAATACTGCATAAAACAGTGGGCAAATGGGAGAAAAAGTGCGTTTTCATACAGAAAGTGCTTACACCGCCGGATGGAAGGCGGTAAAATAGGTTTGGATTATCACCCACTTCGTTTCGACGGGGCTGCGGCCCCGATACAGGAGGAAAGAAAGATGAAACGCGTGAAATTTGCCTGTCTGTCCCAGACCATTCACTTTGAACTCAATGAGAAGCTGCCCCACCAGGAGGCGGTGCGCCAGGCCCGGGAGAGTCTGCTCCGCTACAAGCGGGAGCTGGATCAGAAACAGGTGCCCTATGTGGTGGACGGAGAGTCTGCCCTGGAGGACGGCACCCCGGTGCTGGAGATCCGGAAGCAGTACAACCAATATAAGGTAGGGAGCTACCTGGACTGACCGGAAGAGGTCTGGCTGCCGCGGGACCCGGGAGATCGGAGACGGTTTCCCGGGCCCCGCCGTTCTGTCTCCGGCCCGGGCCGCATAGAGGTAGGAAGTGGCGGGACGGAACCGCTCCGGCAAAACATTCTGTCAAAGACTTATGGTAAAGTGGTTGACTTTTGATAAAAAACTGCTACAATGTAGGGGAAATGGTGGAATCAGGCCGAACAGCCCGTCCCACGACATCGTTTGCAAGAATGCTAGAAACTGAACTAGGTAAAAAGAGGTAATTTATAATGGCAACTGTGAAAGTAGGTATTAACGGCTTCGGCCGTATCGCCAGAGTGGTTCTGCGCAGTCTGGAGACCCGGGAGACCGACATCGAGGTCCGCGCAATCAACGTGCGCAACGCCAACCTGGACCGGATGGTCTACATGCTGACCTATGACTCCGTGTTCGGCCGCTTCCAGGGAGAGATCAAAGCCGTAGAAGGCGGCATTTCCATCAACGGCAAGTTTATCAAGGTCTTCAGCGAGGATAAGCCCGAGGAGATCAACTGGGCCAGCGTGGGCGCAGAGTACATCATCGAATCCACCGGTAAGTTCCGCACCGTCGAGGGCTGCGAGAAGCACTTCGCAGGCGGCGCCAAGAAGGTCGTCCTCTCCGCGCCCGGCAAGGGCGACGGTATCCCCACCTTCGTCATGGGCGTGAACAACGAGACCTACGATCCCGCTATGAAGATCGTCTCCAACGCCTCCTGCACCACCAACTGCCTGGCGCCTCTGGCCAAGGTCATCAACGACAAGTTCGGCATTGAGTCCGGCCTCATGTCCACCATCCACGCCGCCACTTCCAAGCAGAAGGCTGTGGACTGCAACGGCGGCGACGACTGGAGAACCGGCCGCAGCGTCTTTAACAACATCATCCCCTCCAGCACCGGCGCAGCCAAGGCTGTGGGCCTGGTCATCCCCGAGCTGAAGGGCAAGCTCACCGGCATGAGCTACCGGATTCCCGCCAGCGACGTGTCCGTGGTGGACCTGACCGCCAAGCTGAAGACCCCCACCACCTATGAGGCGATCTGTGCCGCCGTCAAAGAGGCGGCTGAGGGCGAGATGAAGGGGATCATCGAGTACAACACCGACGAACTGGTCTCCAGCGATCTGCGCGGCAACTACAATACCTCTATCTTCGACGAAAAGGCCGGCATCATGCTGGGCGGCGACTTCGTCAAGCTGGTGGCCTGGTACGACAACGAGTGGGGCTATTCCAACAAGCTCATCGACCTGGTCAGCTACATCGCAGGGCAGGACGCCAAATAATTTACAGAACCTCTCTATATTAAAATATTTATGTTTCTCTCGGAACAGCCGCAGGATAGTTGCCATGTCCTGCGGCTTTCTGTATGGGAGGGGTCAGCTCGCGGATGGAGGTCAGGATATGGTATTGGCAAAACGAGCTTAACACAGCGGGGCGGCAAAGTAAAATGGCCTGTGTTCTGGCGGAGATTTGGCGTAAAGGTTTGCTTTTTGTCATAGAGTTTGCTATCATAAAAACAGTGCGGCACGGCAGAAACTGGCGGTTGACAGGAGCGCCGGGCCGCACTATGATAAGGCGAAAAACAACCGCAGAGGGAGGTGAGAGCGATGCTCATACTGCTGCGGATCGCAAAATACGGGCTGCGCTTTCTCTACCTGTTTCTGCGGCCCCTGCGGGTGCGCAATAAAGTGGTGTTCTTCTCCCGCCAGTCCAGCGAGATTCCCCTGGACTTCCGGCTGCTGGCGGAGGAGCTTGGGCGCCAGTCCCCGGAGACCGAGGTGCGGTATTTCTGCCGGAAGATGCGGCGCAGGACCAACCTGGTTACATACGCCCTGTTTATCCTGCGGAGCCTGTACCACCTGGCCACCGCCTCGGTGGCGGTGACCGATACCTATTCCATCCAACTGTGCATCCTGGGGTCCAAGCGGGACCAGACCATTGTCCAGATCTGGCACGCCCTGGGGGCGGTGAAGCAGTTCAGCTATCAGTGTCTGGACCGCCCCGGCGGCCAGACCAGCGCCCTGGCCAGGGCCATGGACATGCACCGGAACTACGACTACGTGCTGTGTACCTCGGAGGCCACTCGGCGGTTCTATGCCGAGGGGTTTGGGATGCCCCCGGAGCGGGTCCTGGTCAAGGGGATGCCCCGGGTGGACTACATCCGGGAGCCTGCCCCGGCGCTGCGGGAGCGCTTTCTGGCCCAGCGCCCGGAGCTGGCGGGGAAGCGGCTGCTGCTCTACCTGCCCACCTTCCGGGCAGGGGTGGAGGAGGGTGCTGCGGCCCTCACCGCCGCTTTTGCCGACGTGACGGACGTGGCCCTGCTGGTAAAGCCCCACCCCATGAGTCAGCTCAACGTGGAGGACGAACACGCCGTGGGCCCGGGCTGGTCCACCTATGACATGATGAAGGTCTGCGACGGAATCATCACCGATTACTCCGCCGCCTCCCTGGAGGCCAGTCTGCTGGACAAGCCGGTGTACCTGTACCTGTACGACTACGAAAACTATCAGGCGGATCAGGGGCTGAACATTGACCTGTGGGCGGAGCTGCCCCGGGCCGCCTTCCGGGACCCGGAGGCCCTGGCCCGGGCGGTGGAGGCAGAGGAATACGATCAGGAGGCCCTGGCGGCCTATCGGAAAAAATACATCGAGACCGGAGACCGGAATAACACGGAAGCGGTTGCGGCGTTTCTGCTGGACCAGATTCCCGGCCGGCTGCGGAGAGAGAGAGAACCTGCGGAGGTATAAGACATGGCGGGGAAGCGTAAGAATACCATCAAACAGTGGATCAAGACGGGGATGTACAGTTTTGTCAAGGTTTGTCCCCCGGCCCGGAAAGTGGTGCGGAACCTGCTCTTCCGCTATCGGGGCCGGATCTACCGGCGGGCCTCCCGGGGCGTGAGCACCGACCCCAACCTGATGGTGTTCTGCGTGTTCTCGGGCCGGGGCTATTCTGACTCCCCCCGGGCCCTGTACGAGTACATGGCCAGCCGGGAGGAATACGCAGCGTACCGTTACGTCTGGGTGTTCCAGGACCCGGACCGGTTCCGCTGGCTGGAGGAGCGCTATCCCAACACCACCGTGGTGGCCTGGGCGGGACCCGCCTACCAGAAGGCCATGGCGGCGGCCAAATACTGGATTTTTAACTACCGGGTCAGCGACCACATCTGGCCCCGGCCCGACCAGGTATACCTGGAGTGCTGGCACGGCACCCCCCTGAAGCGGCTGGGCTATGACCTGGACACCCAGGGCAACGTGATGAACAGCGTCAGCGAGATCCGGCAGAAGTACGACCTGGACGCGGATAAATTCCGCTATATCCTGTCCCCGTCCCCCTTCGCCACGGAGAAGTTTATCTCCGCCTGGAATCTGCGGGCCATCGGCAAGGAGAACGCGGTGATTCAGGAGGGGTATCCCCGGAACGATTTCCTTATCAACCATATCCAGGCCGACGTGGACCGGGTCAAGGCGGCCCTCCACATCACTCCGGAGGAGATCGGCGGGCGCAGGGTGATCCTCTACGCTCCCACCTGGCGGGACAACCAGCATGACTCCAGCATCGGCTACAGCTACCGGCTGGGAGTGGACTTCCAGCGGCTGCGGGAGGCGTTGGCGGAGGAGTACGTCATCCTGTTCCGGGCCCACTACCTGGTGGCCAGCCACTTTGATTTCGCCGCCTACCAAGGCTTTGTCTACGACGTGTCCGGCTACCCGGACATCAACGACCTGTACATTTCCTCCGACCTGCTGATTACCGACTACTCCTCGGTGTTCTTCGACTACGCCAACCTGAAAAAGCCCATGATCTTCTACATGTACGACCTGGCCGCCTATCGGGACGAGATTCGGGGCTTCTATCTGGGGCTGGAGGAGCTGCCCGGCCCCATTGTGGAGACGGAGGAAGAGCTGATTTCCGTGATCCCCCAGGTCCTGGGCTGGCCGGTGTACGGCGAGAAGTACCGCCGCTTTCACGAGAAGTATAATCCCCTGGACGACGGCCACGCCAGCGAGCGGGTAGTGAAACGGCTGCTGGAGGAGGGGGAAACGGGTGGTTTTTGAGCCAAATTTCGTAGGATGTAACGATTTGGAAGAAAAAACTTGCGTTCCCGGTCCAGTTGTGATAGTATAATAAAAAGTAAAATGAAAGTATCAATCTGAGAGTGGGGCCCGCGCCCCGCTCTTTCTTTTGCTTATTTTTGGCTGCGTATGGGCGGGACAGCTCCCGGCCGGGCAGGAGGAAAGGGCGTTACCAAATGAAAAAAGTGACCGAATTGACAGCGGAATTGGCGCTGCCTCTGGCGGAGGCGGCGGGGTGCAGCCTGTGGGACGTGGAGTATGTCCGGGAGGCGGGCACCTGGTACCTGAGGGTGTTTCTCGACGCACCGGAGGGCGTCTCCATTGACCAGTGTGAGGCGGTGAGCCGGCCCCTCAGCGATGCCCTGGACGAAGTGGACCCTATCCAGGGCAGCTATGTGCTGGAGGTGGGCAGCGCCGGCGCGGAGCGGGCCCTGAAAAAGCCGGAGCACTTTGCCCAGTGTATGGGCCAGGAGGTGGATGTGAAGCTCTACCGGCCCAGAGAGAGCGGCGGTGGGAAACAGTTCACCGGCGTCCTCTCTGATTATCAGGCGGGGGCGGTGACCATCACCCGGCCCGACGGCGCGGCGGAAACCTTTGAGAAAAAGGAGATCGCCCTGGTCCGCCTGCATCTGACATTCTAAAATAGGCTGTGCTCGTCTTAATGGGCACAGTGCGTAACGAATTGAGCGGATTTTAAGGTAAAATGAAATAGGGTTCCCCAAAAAACGCAGATTTTCCGCCGGGAGTCCGGCGCCCGAGCATTTTTCGGAGAAAAATCTCGCCGCAGGGCCAATTCAGTTGGCCCGAGGAAGTAAAATGAAAAAGGGTTCCCAAAAAATCGCAGATTTTTTGGGACTAGATAAGGAGTGAAGCTGTGACATGGCCAGAAGAACCACAAAGAAGAAAGGACCGACTCCGGAGGAGGAAGCAAAAGAATTTTTTACGGCCCTGGACATGATTGAACAGGAAAAAGGCATTTCCAAAGCATATATGATGGAGAAGATCACCCAGGCCCTGGTGTCCGCCTACAAGCGGGACCACGAGGGCGCGGAGGAAAACATCGTAGTGCTCACGGACCCGGAGAAGAACTCGGTGCGGATCATTGTCCGCCGGGACGTGGTGGAGGAAGTGACCAACCCGGATACGGAGATCTCGCTGGAGGAGGCCCGGCGCTTCCTGCCCGCAGTGCAGCTGGGGGACGTGGTGAGCAGCGAGCTGAAACCCAAGAACTTCGGCCGCATCGCCGCCCAGACCGCACGCCAGGTGATTATCCAGGGCATCCGGGAGGCGGAGCGCAACATGGTCTACGAGGAGTTTGTGGGCAAGACCCAGGAGCTGATTACCGGCATGGTCACCCGCACCGACCCCCGCAGCGGGGCGCTCCACGTGAAGATCGGCTCCGGCCGGGAGAGCACCGAAGCGCTGCTCACCGCCAAGGAGCAGGTCCCCGGCGAGAGCTACCGGGAGGGCGACCGGATCAAGGTCTACGTGGTGGAGGTCCGCCGGGGCACCCGGGGTACCCAGGTGCTGATTTCCCGGACCCATTACGGCCTGGTCCGCCGCCTGTTCGAGATGGAAGTGCCGGAAATCTACGACGGCGTGGTGGAGATCCGCTCCATTGCCCGGGAGGCCGGCAGCCGCACCAAGATGGCGGTCTGGTCCAACGACGAGGAAGTGGACCCCATCGGCGCCTGCGTCGGCGCCCGGGGCGCCCGGGTCAACACCATCGTGGATGAGCTCCACGGAGAAAAGGTGGACATCATCAAGTACAGCGAGGACCCGGCGGAGTTTATCAGCGCCGCCCTGTCCCCGGCGGACGTTATCGACGTGCGCTGCAACGAGGAGGAGAAGACCTGCCGGGTGGTGGTTCCCGACGACCAGCTCTCCCTGGCCATCGGCAAGGAGGGCCAGAACGCCCGCCTGGCCGCCAAGCTCACCGGCTATAAGATCGACATCAAGAGCGAGTCCAACGCCGACGAGGAGGACGAGGACCTGGGCCTGTTTGAGGACGAGGACGACCTGTTCGACGGCGCGGCCCCGGAGACGGAAGATGCGGCGGAGGCCGATGCAGAGGAAGCGACGGAAACGCCTGACGAATCTGCGGAACCCGACGCAGCGGATGCGGCGGAGGCTGTGGAAAGCGGTGCGGAAACTGTGGAAAACCCGGAGGAGGCCCAGGAAGCGCCTTCCGCCGGTGAAGCGGCTGAGGAAGCCGAGCCGGAGGTACTGTAAGCCATGCCTCCCAGCGTGAGGAAAGGAGCATAGTATGCCGAAGAAAATCCCCATGCGCCAATGCCTGGGCTGCCGGGAGATGAAGCCCAAGCGGGAGCTGATCCGGGTGGTCCGCTCCCCCGAGGGGGAGATCTCCCTGGACTTCCGGGGCAAGAAGCCCGGCCGGGGCGCCTATGTGTGTCCTGCCCCGGAGTGCTTAAAACGGGTCCGGAAGAGCCGGGCTCTGGAGCGGGCCTTCAGCGCCCAGCTGCCTGCCCAGGTCTACGATGCGCTGGAAGCACAGATGGAGCGGGGCGATGAGTGACGTATTACAGCTGATGGGCCTGGCCCTGCGGGCCCGGGGCCTGGTGGCCGGTGAAGAAGTGGTAGCCGATGCGGTGAGCACCCACCGGGCGCGCCTGCTGCTGGTGGCGGAGGACGCCGCCGAGGGCACGGTGCGCAAGGCGCGGAATCTGTCCGCCGGACGGCTGCCGGTGCTGACGGTACCTGCCGGCAAGGAGGCCATCGGCGGCGCGCTGGGCAAAGGCAGCTGCGCGGTGGCTGCGGTGCTGGAAGGCGGCTTTGCCGCCCGGATCGGCGCGCTGCTGGCGGAGCAGAACCCGGAGTACCAGGAGATCGCGGCGGAGCTGGCCCGGAAACAGGCCAAGCGCTTGCGCCGCAAAAAAGAGAAACCGCGGAAACGATGAAATACAACAGGAACAGTTCAGGAAGGGGCGGCCGTCTGAGACGGTGAAGCGATCACGGCGCCGGGGCAGTGGACGCCCTTCCTGTGGAATTGTAGGAGGTGGCTGATTTGAGTTTTGAGAACAAATATCGAGTGCACGAGCTGGCCAAGGACTTTAAGGTCAACGGCAAGGCAGTAGGCTCCAAGAAGGTCATGGAGATTCTGACCAAGTACGCCGAGACCCCGTCCAGCCATATGGCGGTACTCAGTGATCGGGAGCTCTCCATTGTCTTTGACTACCTGACCCAGAATAACCAGATCAAGGATCTGGAAGAGGTGTTCAGCGAGACCTACCACGAGCCCAAAGGCGGCGCGAAGCCCAAGACCGCGCCCAAGGAGAAGGGCCAGAACAGCGCCGCCGGTAAGGACCGGCGGAACCAGAGCGACCGGAAGCCCGGCGCCAGGAACCAGACCGGCGCTGCGCCTGCCGCCAAGGGCGGCGCCCGGGAGAAAGCGCCGGCCCAGTCCCAGAAACAGCAGGGCCAGGGCGCCCCGGCCGCCCAGGGCGGGGAACAGAAGCCTGCCAGCCGTGTGCCCCAGAAGAAGGTGGTCAACACCCGCAGCAGCGTGGATGTGAACCTGGACCGGTACGATGCCCATCTGGACGAACTGACCCCGGACAGCGTGGAGAAGATGGAGCACGGCAAACAGAAGATCAACTCCCGCCGCAACCAGCAGCAGCGCTCCGGCAAGCAGTCCGCCAAGCGCCGCCAGGAGGAGCAGGCTCAGAAGATGCGCCGGCTCCAGCAGGAGGCCGCCCGGAAGGCCCCGGTGAAGGTCCAGATCCCCGACGAGATCACCGTGGGCGAGCTGGCCAGCCGGATGAAGAAAACCGGCGCAGTTGTGGTGAAAAACCTGATGAAGATGGGGGTTATGGCCTCCATGTCCGACGTGATCGACTACGATACCGCCGCCCTGGTGGCCATGGAACTGGGCTGCAAGGTGGAGAAGGAAGTGGTTGTCACCATCGAGGAGAAACTCATCGACACCGCCGAGGACAGGGAAGAGGATCTGGTGTCCCGTCCGCCGGTCATCGTGGTCATGGGCCATGTGGACCACGGCAAGACCTCTCTGCTGGATAAAATCCGTTCCTCCAACGTCACCGCCGGAGAGGCCGGCGGCATCACCCAGGCCATCGGCGCCTATCAGGTGAATGTGAAGGATAAGACGGTCACCTTCCTGGATACCCCCGGCCACGAGGCCTTTACCGCCATGCGGGCCCGGGGCGCCATGGTCACCGATATCGCCATCCTGGTGGTGGCGGCGGACGACGGCATTATGCCCCAGACCGTGGAGGCCATCAACCACGCCAAGGCTGCGGAGATTCCCATCATCGTGGCGGTGAACAAGATGGACCTGCCCGGCGCCAACCCGGAGAACATCAAACAGCAGCTGACAAAATACGAGCTGGTTCCCGAGGAGTGGGGCGGCGAGACCATTGTCTGCCCCATCTCCGCTAAGACCGGCGAGGGCATTGACGAACTGCTGGAGATGGTGCTGCTCACCGCCGAGATGCGGGAGCTGAAGGCCAACCCCAACCGTTCCGCCATGGGCGCCGTCATCGAGGCCCGGCTGGATAAGGGCCGCGGCCCCATCGCCACCCTGCTGGTCCAGAACGGCACTTTGAATCAAGGCGACATCATCATTGCCGGCACCGCCGTGGGCCGTGTCCGGGCCATGGTGGACTACCGCGGCAAGCGGCTCAAGACCGCAGGCCCCTCCGTCCCGGTAGAGATCACCGGTATGGGCGAGGTCCCCGGCGCAGGCGACGACTTCTACGCCGTGGCCGATGAGCGGATGGCACGTGAGCTGGCGGAGCAGCGCAAGCAGGAGAAGAAGGACGCCCTCAACGCCCCCATGGCCAAGAAGGTCAGCCTGGACGATCTGTTCTCCCAGATCCAGGAGGGCGAGGTCAAGGACCTCAACATCATCGTCAAGGCCGACGTCCAGGGCAGCGTGGAAGCGGTGAAGCAGAACCTGGAGAAGATCTCCAATGAGGAGGTTCGGGTCCGGGTCATCCACGGCGGTGTGGGCGCCATTAACGAGAGCGATATCATGCTGGCCAGCACCTCCAACGCCATTGTGGTGGGCTTCAACGTCCGTCCCGACCCGGTGGCCAAGGGCCTGGCCGAGCGGAACAAGGTGGATATGCGCATGTACCGGGTCATCTACGAGTGCATGGAGGAGATCGAGGCCGCCATGAAGGGCATGCTGGCCCCCAAGTTCAAGGAAGTGGAGCTGGGCCGCGTGGAGGTCCGCAAGGTCTACAAGATCTCCAACGTGGGTATCGTGGCCGGCTGCTATGTCACTGAGGGCCGGGTCACCCGGAATGCCCAGCTGCGTCTGGTCCGGGACGGCATCGTGATCCACGAGGGCGAGATCGCCTCCCTCCAGCGCTTCAAGGACAGCGTCAAGGAAGTGGTAGCCGGCTACGAGTGCGGCATCACGCTGGAAAAGTTCACCGACATCAAGCCCGACGATATCTTTGAGTGCTTCGAGATGCAGGAGATTGAGCGGTAACGGGGGCGTTGTCCCTGAACCCCACAGGCCTTTTGCACTCTGTGTCAGTTCGACTGGGCATAGATTTGGAGTCTCACCGAAAAGGGCTAGACCGAAAGCTGGTTCGCGCTGCGCGCCCGTTCTGTATGCAGCGCGGGAGAATGCCGGTATGCACCGGCGCAGGGCCAATTCACTTGGCCCGAGGAAGTAAAATCAAACAAGGGCTCCCCGAAAAACGCTGATTTTTGGGGAAAGAGGAGAAACGGAATGGCAGGTTATCGTATTGTACGCATCAATGATGATATTAAGCGGGAGCTGTCCGAACTGATCCCCACGCTGAAGGACCCCCGGGTCCGGGGCCTGATCTCCATCACCCGGGTGGATACCACGGCGGACCTGCGGTACTGCAAAGTATACGTCAGCTCCCTTGACAAGGGGGACGAGACGGGGATGATCCGGGGCCTGAAATCCGCGTCCGGCTATCTGCGCCGGGCGCTGGCCCAGCGGATGACGCTGCGGTATACGCCGGAGCTGATCTTCGCCCCGGACGACTCCATCGACCAGGGCAACCGGATTATCGGGATGCTGGGAGAGATCAGGGACGCGGAGCCGGTGGGGCCCAGCTCGGACCCCCAGGCCAAAATTGAGGAAGAAGGGAGCGAGGAGCCGTGACCGAACACGCACTGGTCCAGTGGCTGCGGCAGAACAATCACTTTTTAATTCTCACCCATGTCCGGCCGGACGGAGACACCCTGGGCTGTGCCTCAGCCCTTTGTCTGGCCCTGAACAAGCTGGGAAAGACGGCCTATCTCCTCCGCAACCCCGGGGATCTGCAAAAGTTCAAGGGGTTTCTGACCTTCCTCTGGGCGCCGGACGATTATATGCCGGACCATGTGATCGCGGTGGACATTGCCACAGAAAACCTGCTCCCCCAGGGCGCCCACCAGGCGTACCGGGGGCGGGTAGAGGTGTGCGTTGACCACCACGCCTCCAACGACGGCTATGCCCGGGAGCTCTGTCTGGACACCGGCGCCTCGGCCTGCGGTGAAATTCTCTTCCGAGTCTGCCGTCAGCTGGGGGTGCTGGACGAGCAGATTGCCAAGGCCCTGTATATCGCCATTGCCACCGACTGCGGCGGCTTCATCTACTCCAACACCACCTCGGAAACCCACCGGATTGCGGCGGCGCTGATGGAGTACGGCGACTTCCGCAAGCTGAATAAGCACTTTTTCCAGACCAAGAGCTTTAAACAGCTGCGGTTGGAATCCATGGTGCTGGGCAGCGAGGAGTTCTATGCTGACGGCCAGGTGTGCATTGGGAAAATCTCCCTGGCGGACAAGGCCAGCGTAGGAGCCGACGAGGGGGACTGCGAGGAGCTGGCCTCCTTTGCCGCCTCCATCGAGGGGGTGGGCTGCGCCGCCACCCTGCGGGAGCTGACTCCCGGCGAGTGGAAGGTGTCCCTGCGCAGCGTGGATACGTATGCCGACTCCAACCGGATCTGTGCCCGGCTGGGGGGCGGCGGCCACGCGGCAGCCGCCGGGGCCACCGTGCTGGGTACCGAGGAGTCGGTGCGCAGGCAGGTCTGCGACGCCATTTTTCAGGAGCTGAAGCGGTGACAGGAGGGACATATGGGACTGATTAAGACCATTAAGGAATCCTTCGCCCGGGCCCGGGCGCTGGGGATGCAGGCCAAAGCGGAGCTGGAGGAGGCGGCCCGTTGCCGGGCTATGACCCGGGCGGAGGCCGCGGAGCTGTCCGACGAGGCGCTGTGGGCGTGCGTCTGCTTCCGGCTGGCCGCCCTGGACGAGGTCCCGGCAGAAGGCCCCCGGCGGGTGGCCTATACAGTGGATGCCTTTGACCGGGAGGTCCAGAACGGCGGCCTGTGCCAGTACTTTGTCAACTCCAGCCGGGAGACCGCGCCGGAGCTGGAGGCGGCCCTGTCCCAGATCGGGGCGGAGTCCTGCCGGAAGCTGTTCCACGACTTTGTGACCGAAAACGAGATCGACATAACGCGGCTGGACAGCTTTGCCATCGACCGCGCAGAGGATTTTGCCGCCCAGAACGAGCGCTATCCCTTTGACGACTTTGACGAGGACTACTACCAGCTCTATGAGCGGGAACCGCTGGATGCCCTCTGCGCCGCCTATGTCCGCGGGCGCCTGGAGGACTTCTTTGAACGCTAGAACAGGGGGAAGGCTGTCATGGCCAACGGAATGATCGTGATGGACAAGCCCGCCGGATGGACCAGCATGGACGTGTGCGGCAAGCTGCGCCGGCTGCTGGACGAGCGGCGGGTGGGCCACGCGGGTACCCTGGACCCCATGGCCACGGGCGTGCTGCCCGTTTTTGTGGGGCGGGCCACCCGGGCGGTGGAGTTCGCCGAGTCCGGGGACAAGGAGTATATCGCCGGTCTGCGGCTGGGGCTGGAGACCGATACCCAGGACAGCACCGGCCAGATCGTGGCCCAGCGCCCGGTGGAGTGCGTCCGGCAGGAGCTGGAGGCGGTGCTGCCCCGGTTCCGGGGGGAGATTCTCCAGGTGCCGCCCATGTACTCCGCCCTGAAGCGGAACGGGAAAAAGCTCTACGAACTGGCCCGAAAGGGGAAAGTGGTGGAGCGCCAGCCCCGGCCGGTGACCATCTCCGCCCTGGAGATCGTCAGCCAGGAGGGGCCGGAGCACTACACCCTCCGGGTGGGCTGTTCCAAGGGGACGTATATCCGCACGCTGTGCCACGATATCGGCCAGGTCCTGGGCTGCGGCGGGGTCATGGACGCCCTGCGCCGGACCCGGGCCGCCGGGTTTACCCTGTCCCAGGCGGTCACCCTGGAGCAGGTGCTTCAGGCGGCGGAAGAGGGCCGGGCCCAGGCGCTGCTGACGCCGGTGGACCGGCTGTTTGACCGCCATCCGGCCCTGACCATCGGCGGTCGGGCGGAACAGCTGTGCCGCAACGGCAACCCGTTCCCCTGGGAGGGGACGGATGGCCTGTACCGGGTCTACGGCGCCGCCGGCGGCTTTTTGATGCTGGGGCGGCTGGAATCAGGGCAAATGAAAACGGTAAAGAACTTTTTCGAGGTTCAAACCAGCTGAAAACAGTACTTTTTGTGAGTATAAAGAAATAACATCCCGAGGTGAGCGAGCGTGAGCGATGGTAAAAGACGAGTGGTAGCCATAGGCTTTTTTGACGGGGTCCACCTGGGCCACGGCGCCCTGATGCGGGCCACGGTCCAGGAGGCCAAACGGCTGGACGCAGAGGCCTGCGTTATGTCCTTCGACCGGCATCCCGGCGCGGCCATTACCGGCCGACCGGTGCCGATGATCAATTCCAATCAGGACCGGGTGTGGATTATGAAGCACTATTACGGCATTGAGGAAGTGATCCTGGCGGAGTTTAACGAGAAAATGATGCACCAGCCCTGGGATGAGTTTGTCGAGGACTATCTGGTGGGGGAGCTAGGGGCGGTCTGTGTCATCACCGGTGACGACAACCGCTTCGGTGCCCGGGGCCAGGGAAACCCGGAGCGGCTGCGCCAGAAATGTGCGGAGCTGGGCATCGGCTGCAAGATTATCGGCATGGTGGAGGTGGACGGCGTCCAGGTGCACTCTACCAAAATTCGGGAGCTGCTCCAGGCCGGCGAGATGGAACAGGTGGACCGGCTGCTGGGCCATCCCCACATCCTCACCCACCGGGTGGAGAAGGGGAAGAAGCTGGGCAGTGCCCTGGGCTTCCCCACGGTGAATCTGGCCTTTGCCCCTGGGGTGATCGTCCCCGCCTACGGCGTCTACGCCACCCGGGTCCACATCG
The DNA here is from genome assembly GCA_003150485.1 of Clostridiales bacterium. Classification (GTDB taxonomy): domain Bacteria; phylum Bacillota; class Clostridia; order Oscillospirales; family Oscillospiraceae; genus Onthomonas. The sequence goes on along the minus strand of QALX01000007.1, from coordinate 194,408 downwards.
GTGACACGGTGGAGAACGCCGTCACCAACATCGGAGTGCGCCCCACGGTGCAGGATGACAACCACGTCACCGTGGAGGGGTTTATTCTGGACTACCACGGTGACCTCTACGGCCAGGAGGTGCGCATGGAGTTCTACAAGTACCTGCGCCCGGAGCGGAAGTTCCCCGACTTCCAGGCCCTGACCCGGGAGGTTATGCACAACGCCGACCAGACCCGGGAGTACTTTGCCAGCCATCCCCACCTCTGGGATCCCGTCTGGGACCTCGCTTGAGGGAGCAGTCCCTGGACCCATTTCGCGCTGCGCGCCGTTTCTCCATGCGACGTGGGGAAAATGCCGGTTTTCACCGGCATAAGAGAGTATAAAAGCAAAAACGGAACCTTTTCACGTAGAAGGCTCCGTTTTTATTATTTTATCCCGACAACCGGCATATGTCGGCTGCCACTCACTTGGCAATTGATCGGCGCGCAGCGCGGAGAAAGTTTGGGTCCAGCCTTTTCAAAGGCTGGCGGGTTCCAAAGGCAGCGCCCTTGGCAGGGTCCGGGGCGGAGCCCCGGAGGGACGTTAAGCGTCGGTTAAGCGTCGGTTTCCACTTGCACGTTGTCGGTGCCGTGGAGCTCGAATTCGGCCATATACTCCTCCACACGCTGGAGCAGTTCGGCGTAGTTGTGTTCATCAATGGGTACGTCGTCCATATCGCGGCGGGCCAGCTCCTCGGCGAGGATGTCGAAGAAGACGGAGTCCTCATAGTCGGCGATGGCCTCGTGGATGCCGCCGGTGACAAAGGCGCGGCTGGGTACGGCTTCCCCGTGCCACAGCTCAGCCAGATCCTTCATACCGGTGGAGAAGGACTTGGAAAACAGGAGGGATTCCACCTCGTCATAGTCGGAGAACCGGTCCTGGCCCCGGGCGGAGTTGAGGATCCAGTTTCCGATATAGACCATGTCCAGCAGACGGCGATACTGTTTCTCCGTCAGTTCAAACTGCATCACGGATAACCTCCTTTATCAGGGAATGAAGCGCACACGGTTCAGAGGGCTCCGGAAAAACAAACGTGAAAGCCCTCTTAAAGTTTTAGTATAGTCGATTTTCCCGTAATGTCAAACGGAATATTGGGAAAGCCTCTTGTGTTCCGGGGCGGAATCGGATATGATAACTGGTACCAGAGTTCACAGGGGCAGAGCAAGCGTCCCTGCCGGAAAGGAAATTGGAATGGACAATCGACCCATTGGGGTATTTGACTCCGGCCTGGGCGGCCTGACGGCGGTGCGGGAGCTGGCGGCGCAAATGCCCAACGAAACTTTGATCTACTTTGGAGACACCGGCCGGGTACCCTACGGCGGCCGGTCCCGTGATACTATTATACGCTATGCGCGGCAGGACGTTGCATTCCTGCGCACCTTCGACCTGAAGGCGGTGGTGGTGGCCTGCGGCACCGTGTCCGCCACCGCCCTGCCCCAGCTCCAGGCGGAGCAGGACATCCCCGTTTTCGGGGTGGTGGAGCCCACCGCCCGCCAGGCGGCGGAGGAGACCCGGAATCAGAAGATCGGCCTCATCGCCACCCGGGCCACCATCCGCACCGGGGCCTATGAACGGGCCATCGCCCGGCTGGACCCTGCGGCGGCGGTGTACCCTCTGGCCTGTCCGCTGTTTGTGCCCCTGGTGGAAAACGGTCGGACCCAGCCCGGCGATGTGGTCATCGAGACAGTGGCGGCGGAGTATCTGGCGCCGCTGAAGGAGGCGGGGGTGGATACCCTGGTGCTGGGCTGTACACACTATCCACTGCTGCGGGAGGTCATCGGCGGCTTTATGGGCCCCCAGGTGTCCTTGGTGGACTCTGGGGCTGCGGTGGCCCGGCGGGTGTGCAGCTACCTGCGGGAGTCGGGCCAGGGGGCGGCGGAGAGCCGGACCGGTTCCTGCCGCTGGTACGTCAGCGACTCCACCGAGGGCTTTGCCGGCTTGGCCTCCCGTTTCCTGGGCCGTCCGGTCACCGAGCCGGTGGAGCAGGTCAGTGTAGAAGCCGACTGAGCGCAGAGAGAACAAGGGCCAGATCAACGCCTTAGGGAAAGGATCAGGTAAACGGAATGAAAAAGGACGTAATGATTTCCATCAAGGGATTGCAGAAATTTGAGGGCGTGGACCAAGACATGGTGGAACTGGTCACGCCGGGGGTGCTGAGCACCGTGGCCGGAGGCTACAACCTGTCCTACCGGGAGACAGAAATCACCGGTTTGCAGGGAACCATCACCAGCTTCCAGGTCTTTCCGGAGCAGGTGAGCATGGTGCGGATGGGAACGGTCTGCCTCCAGATGGTTTTTGAACAGGGCAGGCGGCACTATTCGGTCTATGAGACCCCCTACGGCAACATGTCGGTGGGGGTGCGCACCGAGAAGATGCACAACACCCTGGGAGAGACCGGCGGCCAGATCGACATCAAGTATGATATTGAAATCGACCACGCCATGGCCGGCAGCAACGAATTTCACATCAACGTGCGGGAAGTGAACGGCCAGGCCGCCGGCCTGAGCGGCGTGATTGCCCAGTGACACAGACCCCACAGACCGCAGAAGGGCGTCCCGTACCGGGCCGCGCCTGCTGCGGTCTTTCGCGTTCCAGGGAGGGAAGTACATGGAGGATTACCGGGCCTGGGCCCTGGCTCAGGGAGCGGAGCGAATTGCCCGGGCGGCAGGGGAGCCGGTCTCCGGCCGCTGCCGGTTCCAGGGGGACTGGTGCGCCAGTCCGGGAGCTTTTGGCCTGGCATCCCGGCGGGGTGCGGACCCGGCGGCGGTGGCGGCGGCCCTGGCCCGCGGCACGGATCTGGCCGGCAGCTGGTTTGACCGGGCGGAGGCCCTTGGCGGCTACGTGAATTTGCGCTTGGCTCCGGCCTGGTACGGGGCCGTGGCCAGTGCAGCGGTGGTGCCGGGACCGGTGGCGGAGACCGCCGTGCCGCCCTGCCCCGCCTTCCCGGCAGCCCTTGCGCCGGGGGACTGGAAGTTTCTCTGCCGGAGTGCCGTCGGGACTGTACCGCCTGCCCTGGCCGCCCGGCAGGACGGGGAGAACCCCGCCTGGCTGGTCCGGTATACCGCCCGGCGCATGGCGGCGCTGGCCGGGCGCGGCGGCGGGGAGCCGCCTCCTGTCTGGGCCCCGGGAGACCGGGAACTGCTCCGGCTGACGGCGGAATATCCCGCCCGGCGGCGGGAACCCGGCCCCGCTCTGGGGCGCTATCTGGCGGCGCTGGCCCGGCAGCTGTGGCGGCTGGAGCCGGTCTCCGGGGCGGTCCAGCGGGCCTGCGCCGGGGTGCTGGCGGCGGGATACCGGCAGTTGTCCGGGTGATTTACAAAAAATTCACCCTCCCAACCGGATTCCCGCCTATAATGGTGCTGATAGGCTGAAAAAGATCACGTAGATTTTGAAATGATTTGTTTAGGAAAGAGGGTTCCCAATGGCAATCAAAGTGCTAATCGTGGAAGATGACAGCAATATCGCCCAACTGCTCCAGCTCTACCTGGAGAAGGAGGGGTTTGAGACCCAGGTGGCCGGGGACGGCGGCCTGGGGGTCACCCTGTTCCACAACTTCGGGCCGGACCTGGTGCTGCTGGATATTATGCTGCCGGTGCTGGACGGCTGGGGGGTCTGTCGGAAGATCCGGGAGACCGATCAGACGCCCATTATCATGATGACCGCCAAGGGGGAATTGGAGGATAAGGTCAGCGGCCTGGAGATGGGGGCGGATGACTACATCGTCAAGCCCTTTGAGATGAAGGAGGTCATGGCCCGGATCCACGCGGTGCTCCGGCGCTACGGCGGCGAGGAGCAGCAGCGCAAGAAGATCGCCTATGACAAGCTGGTGATCAACATGGACTCCTACGAGCTGCTGGTGGACGGCAAGCGCGTCGATACGCCCCCCAAGGAGATGGAACTGCTCTACCACCTGGCATCCACCCCCAACCGGGTTTTCACCCGAAACCAGCTGCTGGACGAGGTGTGGGGATTTGACTACTTCGGCGACTCCCGGACGGTGGACGTCCACATCAAGCGGTTGCGGGAGAAGCTGGAAGGGGTCTCGGACCAGTGGAGCATCAAGACGGTCTGGGGCGTGGGCTACAAATTTGAGCTGCTGGGGGAGTGAGATGAGCTCACCCGGTGAAAGGAGGGAGTCCGGTGCGGGACAGCCTGTTTAGACGACATTTTATCATGACCGCCGGGATGATCCTGCTGGCCTTTGCCCTGCTGTCCACGGGATTCATGTACCTGAGCTACCGCTATACCCTCCAGGAGAAAAAGAACGCGTTGGAGGAGGAGGCCGGATACATAGCCCGGCTCACCGCACAGGTGTTGGACCAGGAGGCCCAGCTGACCGACAGCGACTATCTGGCCTGCCTCAGCGTGATCTCAGGGATCGCCGGCTCCGACCTGCTGGTGTGCTCCCCGGATGGCGCGGTGCTGTACAGCTACCTGACCAGTGAGGAACGGGAGGGACCCACCGCAGGCAGCCAGATTTCCGGCAAGGTAATGCGGGAGGTCCTCAACGTGGAGCAGTTTGAGGGGACCTCGGACCTGGGCGTGTACGACAGCGACCGGTTTGTGGTGGGGGTGCCCCTGCGGCTGACCCGGGGGGAGGACCTGATGGGGGTGGTGCTCATTACCTCCAGCATGTCCAACCTGACCGCCCTGTGGCGGGATCAGGCCACGATCTTTGTCTTTACTGCCCTGGTGGTCCTCTGTGCCGCCTTTGTCTCCTGTACTCTGGCCGGTATCCAGCAGGTGAAGCCCCTGAAGGAGATGGCGGAGATGGTCCGCCGGTTCGGCATGGGGGAATACGACCTGCGGGTCACTGATCATGGCCGCCGGGATGAGCTGGGGGAGCTGGCCAACGCCTTCAACAGCATGGCGGACTCCATCGCGGAGACCGAGAATCAAAGACGGGAGTTTGTGGCCAACGTGTCCCACGAGCTGAAAACCCCTATGACCACCATCTCCGGCTTTGCCGACGGCATTCTGGACGGCACCGTTCCGCCGGAGAAGGAGAAGGATGCCCTGCGGGTGATCTCCAACGAGACCCGGCGCCTGAGCCGGCTGGTGCGGCGGATGCTGGATGCCAGCCGCACCGAAGTCCGCTATCAGACCGACTCCTGTCAGCTTCGCTTTGATATCGTGGAGACCATGGCCAGGGTGATGATCAGTCTGGAGGGCCGGATCACCAGCCGGGGCCTGGATATCGACGTTCAGTTCCCCGACGGCCCCACCATCGTCTGGGGGGACCCGGACTCGGTTACCCAGGTGTGCTATAACCTGCTGGACAATGCCATCAAGTTTTCCACCCCGGGGACCGCGATCCGCCTGTCCATCCAGACCAAGGGCCGAAAGGCCTATATCGGTGTGCGCAACATTGGCGAGACCATCCAGCCTGAGGAGTTGGACAAGATTTTTGACCGGTTCCACAAGAGCGACCGCTCCCGCAGCCTGGACAAGGAGGGCGTGGGCTTAGGCCTGTACATCGTCAAGACCATTCTCAACAGCCTGAAGGAGACCATTACGGTAACCAGTGAGGATGGCGTAACCGAATTTGTCTTTACCCTGACGCTGGCGGAATGACGGCGGCAGCAGAGGCATAGCCTTTCCCGGAGGGAAGGAAGCGGCGAGGGAGGTTGTTATGAACGAAGAAAAAGAGAGACCGGCAGAATCCGGGCCGGAACCGGCGGAAAAACGGATCAAAGTCACTTGGGAGCTGACTCGGGATGGGATGCTGCAGGAGCGGCGGATCGAGGAGCCGGTTCCGGAAGCGCCATCCGCTCCGACCGGGGAACAGGAGGAGCCCAGGCCTGCGGCCGGGGAAAGCGGGATAGAGCATCCCTCCGCCCTGGCGGAACCGTCCACTCCGGCTGTGCCGTCTCCGTCGGCGGAACCCGCTGCCCCGGCGGAACCGTCCGCTCCGGCGGGAGAAGAGGAAATAGATGACGCAGAGGTGTGGAACTGTCTGCCCCGGCCCGCCCGCCGCCGGCAGCCCCGGGTACAGGCAACCATCGTCTCCACGGCTCCGGCGCAGACAAGCGGAAAGGGAAAACCGGCTCGGAAAACCGCCAAAAAGCAGGGGAACCATTCGGCGCCCCCCAAAAAGAAGAGCGGCGGCAAAAAGACGCTGCTCCAGCGCATCCAGCGCCTGGATCTGCGGGTGCTGCTGGTGGTCCTGATTGTGCTGATTATCATCGCCCTGATCTTTGGTGCCGTGTTGCTCCAGCAAGGCGGGGTGGTGGCAGCCATGGCCCGGGGGGACTCGGGCTTCAGTGAACAGGACGGAGACAGCGGCGACAATGCCTGGAACTATGACAGGGAAGAAAGCGACACTGATCAGTCCTTACAGCGCTATGAGGGAGACAGCAGCGGCGTGACCCTGGAGCTGAAGAGCAGCCAGGGCCGCACCGGCCTGACCTACGAGGCGCTGTATAAGAAGTGCGCACCCTCTGCGGTCAGCATCACCGTGGAAAATGATGAGAGCAGCGGCTCGGGTACCGGCATCGTCCTGACCCGGGACGGGTACATTATCACCTGCGCCCACGTGGTCAGCGACCAGTCCAAGGCCGCCGTCACCACCGGGGACGGGAAGGAGTACGACGCACTTCTGGTGGGCAGTGATCCCCAGACCGATCTGGCCCTGCTGAAAATTGACGCCAAGGGGCTGACCCCGGCGGAGTTCGGCGACGCCGGAGCGCTGACGGTGGGGGACGAGGCCCTGGCCATCGGGGACCCTCTGGGCGCCACCTTTCGGGGCACCCTGACCAATGGAATCATCTCCGCCATCAACCGGGATGTGACCCTGAACGGTTATGCGATGACCCTGATCCAGACCACGGCGGCCCTGAACTCCGGCAACTCCGGCGGACCGCTGCTGAACATTTACGGCCAGGTCGTGGGGGTCAACAATATGAAGATGGTTTCCTCCAGTACCACTGTGGAGGGGCTGGGCTTTGCCGTGCCCTCCACCACTGCCAAAGAGATCATCGAGGCCCTGGCCCGGGAGGGCGGCATCAGCCGGCCGGTGCTTGGGATCACCTGCTACGGTGTGGATGAGAAGGCGGCGGAGCGAAATCACACCCGCCCGGGGCTGGTGGTGGCCAAAGTCAGCAAAAAGTCCGACTGCGCCGCCAAAGGTCTCCAGGCCGGGGACCTGATCACCGCCATCGACGGCAAGGCCTACACCGACGTGGCGGAGTTCAAGGAGTACGCCGCCGGCTTTGAGATCGGCCACAAGGTGACCCTGACCGTTTACCGGCCGAAGGCCACGGACCAGGCCGGCGGGGCGGCGTCCAGTTCTGCCGGGGCGGACGGTTCCGCAGCGGCGGAACCGGTGGAGTATGAGTCTCTGGGTGAGATCACCGTGGCCATGGTGGATCAACAGGATGTCAGTTGACCGGTGTGTCAATCGGAAGAAAGACCTGTTTCTAAAAGGGAAACGGGTCTTTCTTCGTCCCGACGCCCGGTATGCCCGCCGGGAAAGGCGGGCATACTAGGGGACAACCGCTGTGAAGGAGGGGTACGATGCAGATTCGAGACTGCATGAGCGGCGCGGTAGTTACCATCGCGCCGGAGGAGAGCGCGGCGCTGGCCGCCCGCCTGCTGACCCGGCACAATTTAGGGGCATTGCCGGTGTGCGGCTACGATGGACAGCTCCGGGGCATTGTCACCGACCGGGATATTATCACCCGCTGCGTGGCGGCAGATCAGGAGCCGTCCCGGGTGCCGGTGGCAGACATCATGAGCCGGAACCCGGAGACCGTGGCTCCAGCCGACGACCCCCGCGCTGCCGCCGCCAAAATGGCCGCCCGCCAGGTTCGCCGCCTGCCCGTGGTGGAGGAGGGAAAGCTGGTGGGGATGCTCTCTTTGGGCGACCTGGCCCGCAACCGCAAGCTGGACATGGAGGCCGCCGCCGCCCTCAGTGAGATCTCCACCAACGTCAAGCCGAGAAGAGGGAAGTGATTGCGTTCCCGGAGGGCTTTGCCCTCTGGACTCCCGCCCGCCTTTTGCACTCTGTGTCAGGTTTGACTGGGCCAAATCATAGATTTGGAGTCTCACTGAAAATAGATGGCGCTGAACATTCTTTGTGCTGTGCGCCCGTTCCCCATGCGACTAAGAGAGAGCCGACATGTACCGGCTAACGGGAATCATGGAAAAGCAAAAAACGGAACCTTTTCACAGGAAAAGGTTCCGTTTTCCTTATCATTTTCCCTATGCCGGTGTAAATCGGCATTCTGTTCACATTTCGTTGAATGGGCGGAGCCCATGGCGGGGTGCCCCAACGGCTACACCAGCGCCTCCAGGTCGGGGTTGGCGCGGAGGGTCTGGCGGAAGATCTCCAGGAAGGCCTCACAGGGCGGGCTGGAGTTGACGCTGTCTTGGAGGAGGTAGCAGGTGCGGTCTGGGGGCGGGGCGTCCAGCTCACACAGATAGTACCCGCCCCGGCGGGCCAGGGCCTGAGCGGCGGTGTTGGGCATCAGGGCCCAGGTGTTACTCTCGGCCAGGAAGTACTCCATGAGGGACATCTTGTCCACGCTGACCTTGGGAGGATTGCTGATACCGTACCAATAGTCGTGCCACTCCAGGAACTCCGGCGTCCAGCTGACACAGACCTCCCGGGCGCAGTCCAGAGCGGATGGGGAGAGATGGGTGGTCTGAAAGGGGGTCCGGCTGACCACCACCATCCGGTCCCGGAACATGGGGGTGGAGCGGACATGGGCGGCGTAGTAGACGGCGTCCACAATGGCCAGATCGCACTTGCGCTCGGCGATCTCGCTGTAGGCGGTCCAGTCGTGGACCAGGGTCAGAGAGAGCCGCACCTCCGGGTGCCACTTCAGCTGGGTCTGGAGCACGGGGGGCAGCAGGTAGGTGTGAATGCTGTCCACGGCGCCGATTTTCAGCGTGGCCTGGGCGTCGCCGGACTTGTAAAACTCGGTCTCCCGGTACAGGGCCATCCACTTTTCCGCCAGCGGGACAAACTCCTGGCCCTTGCCGGTGAGGGAAAGCTTGTGACGGCCCTGGACCCGCTCAAAGAGCCGGAACCCCAGCTCCCGCTCCAGCGATTTCAGCTTCCGGGACAGGGCGGGCTGGGTGATAAACAGCGCTTCCGCCGCAGCGGTAATACTGCCGTGCCGCATAATGGCCAGGAACGCCTCCATATCTCCGTAGGTCATAACTACCTCCATATATAACAAAGTGGTTATATTATAACATGGTAATATGCATTTTACAACAGTGGGAAAAACCGGTAGAATAGGCGGGAAAAGAGGAGGCGGCGAGATGAAGAACGCAACCCTGACCCGAGGTAAGATTGACCGGCAGCTGATCGGACTGGCCCTGCCCCTGCTGGCGGGCAGCCTGGTCCAGCAGTTTTATAACACCGTGGACATGATGATTGTCAGCCGGGCAGCGGGGGACAACGCCTTTGCCGCCGTAGGGGTGGCCAGCAGTGTGATGAACCTGTTTTTCTACCTGCTGGTGGGCCTGACCCTGGGTTTTTCCATCCTCTATGCCAACGCCTACGGGGCAGAGGACTTTCCGCGGCTGCGGAAATACTGCTTCACCACCGGCGTCATCAGTGTAGGGGTCACCCTGGCCCTCTCGGGCGGGGGACTGCTCTTTCTCCAGCCCATCCTGACCATGATCCAGACCCCGGCAGAGCTCCAGGGGGACTGCGCTCGCTACCTGAGCTGGATCTTTGCCGGACTGATCTTCACCTGCCTGTACAACCTGCTGGCCGCCCTGCTCCGGGCGGTGGGCCGGACCGCCGTGACGCTGTATGCCTTGGCGGCAGCCATGGTATGCAACATCGGCCTGGATCTGTTCCTGGTGGCGGGGCTACGCCTGGGTGTGGCGGGGGCGGCGGCGGCCACCGTGTCCGCCCAGGCCCTGTCTGCACTGCTCTGCGGCGGCTACCTGTTCCGGCATTACCCCCAGCTGCGGCTGACCCGACAGGACCTGGTGTTCCAGCGCCATCTGTTCCGTCAGTCTGTTCAGTACGGCTCGGTGTCTGCCCTCCAGGAGTCCAGCCTCTACTGCGGCAAGCTGCTGGTCCAGAGCGCCGTCAACGCCATGGGACCCGCCGCCATCACCGCCTTTACCGCGGCCTCTTGCATCGAAAACCTGTTCCTGGCCTTCGGCAACAGCGGCGCCGACGCCCTGTCCGTCTTTGTGGCCCAGAATCAGGGGGCACGGCAGCCGGAACGGGTGCGGGAGGGGATGCGCCGGGGCCTGCGGCTGCTGCTGGTCACCAGTGTGGCACTGAGCCTGCTGCTGGCCTTTCTGCGCCAGCCCGCCCTGTCCCTCCTCATCTCCGCCGGCAACAGCGCCGCGCTCCAGGCCGCCAGCAGCTATCTGGGGGCCATGTGTCTGCTCTACATCCTCTCCTTCTGGGCCAACGGCTACCAGGGGTACTTCCGGGGCCTGGGGCGGATCAGCGCCGCCTTTTGCGGCACCCTGCTCCAGATCACACTCCGGGTGGTGTTCACCTACCTGTTCCCCGCCAGCTGGGGGCTGCTGTCGGTGGCCCTGGCCACGGGGCTGGGCTGGGTGGTGATGATCGCTTTCCAGACCTGCCTGAGCCGCCGTCTGACGGCCCGGGTCATGGCCCTCCGGTCCGCATAGGGAAAAAGCCGTTGACAAGGGCGGGGAGATCAGGTATAGTGAAGCTAATAAAAGGGAGTAACCTGCGCATATCTGCGTTTGCGGTGTCGTCAGTACGGTGCGGAAGCACCCGGCGCCGCGAGGAAATGGTAAGACTTTTATTGCAGACTGGTTCTGCAATAAAGGTCTTTTTTTCATTCTCTGATGAGGGAAAGGCAGCAGAACCTGGGAAGAATAAATCCGTAAACAAGGAGGAAAAGCCGATGAAAGCCTATTATCAGCAGACAGCGTCCGAGGTCCTGGAACAGGTCAACGGCGGTCCCACGCCCCTGGACGAGGAGGAGCTTCGGGCCAGGCAGAGGCGCTACGGACCCAATGAGCTGGCAGAGGGGAAAAAGAAGAGCGTACCCCAGATCTTTCTGGAGCAGTTCCGGGACTTCCTGGTGCTCATCCTGATCGCTGCCGCCGCTGTCTCCGGGTTCCTGGGAGACGTGGAGAGCGCGGTGGTGATCCTGATCGTGATCACCATGAATGCGATTCTGGGGACGGTCCAGACCGTGAAGGCAGAGCGCTCTCTGAGCAGTCTGAAAGCGTTGTCCGGCCCCGAAGCCAAGGTGCTGCGGAAAGGGGCGGTGACCCCCCTGTCTACCCGGGAGATCACGGTAGGGGACCTGGTACTGCTGGAGGCCGGTGACGTGATACCGGCGGACGGGCGCCTGCTGGAGTGCCACAGCCTGAAGGTGGATGAGAGCGCCCTCACCGGCGAGAGCCTGGGAGTGGAGAAGCAGATAGAGGCCATCGAGGGGGAGGCGCCCCTGGGGGACCGGACCAACTTCCTCTACTCGGGCAGCTTTGTCACCTACGGCCGGGGCACCTATCTGGTCACCGGCACCGGCATGGACACCGAAGTGGGCAAGATCGCCGGCCTTCTCCAGTCCGCCGCCGAGCAGAAAACGCCCCTCCAGCGGAGCCTGGACCAGTTTGGTCGGCGGCTCTCGGTGATCATTCTGATTCTCTGCGCCGTGCTCTTCGGGGTCAGCGTCCTCCGGGGGGAGAACGTGGGCAGCGCGTTCCTCTTTGCCGTGGCCCTGGCGGTGGCGGCAATTCCCGAGGCCCTGAGCTCCATTGTCACCATCGTCCTCTCCTTCGGCACCCAGAAGATGGCACGGGAGCACGCCATTATCCGCAAATTGCAGGCGGTAGAGGGCCTGGGCAGCGTGTCTGTCATCTGCTCCGATAAGACCGGCACCCTGACCCAGAACAAGATGACAGTGGAACAGTACTACGTGGAGGGCCGGCCCATCCCGGCGGCGGAGCTGGATCTGCGCCAGGACGGCCCCCGGCAGCTGTTGGTGTACAGTATGCTGTGCAACGACGCCAGCGACGCCGACGGCGTGGACCTGGGGGACCCCACCGAAACCGCCCTCTGCCACCTGGGCCGGAAATTGGGCCTGACGGCGGAGATGGTCCGGGCCCAGTACCCGCGGTTGGGGGAGGTCCCCTTTGACAGCGACCGGAAGCGGATGACCACAGTCCACGCCCTGGACGGCAAAACCCGGATGGTGGTCAAGGGGGCGGTGGACGTGCTGCTCCGGGGCACCGTGGCCATCCAGACCCCGGAGGGGGTCCGCCCCCTGACCCTGGAGGATGCCGAGGCCATCGCGGTCCAAAATTTGGCCTTCTCCCGGGAGGGCCTGCGGGTGCTGGCCTTTGCCTACCGGGACGTAGACGGGGCGTTCCAGCCCACCGCCGACGACGAAACCGATCTGACCTTCCTGGGCCTCATCGCCATGATGGACCCGCCCCGGGTGGAGTCCCAGGCGGCAGTGGCGGCCTGCCAGCGGGCGGGAATCCGGCCGGTGATGATCACCGGGGACCACAAGATTACTGCGGCGGCCATCGCCCGGCGCATCGGCATCCTGCCTGAGGACGCGGAGCTGGCCGGCGCCTGCGAGGGGGCGGACATCGACGGCCTGACCGATGACGAGCTAAAAGACTTCGTAGAGGGGATCTCGGTCTACGCCCGAGTGTCCCCGGAGCACAAGATCCGGATTGTCCGGGCCTGGCAGGAGAAGGGGAACATGGTGGCCATGACCGGGGACGGAGTCAACGACGCCCCGGCCCTGAAACAGGCGGATGTGGGCGTGGCCATGGGCATCACCGGCACCGAGGTGTCCAAAGACGCGGCGGACATGGTGCTCACCGACGACAACTTTGCCACCATCGTCAAGGCAGTGGAGAACGGCCGGAACGTCTACCAGAACATCAAGAAGTCCATCCAGTTCCTGCTCTCCGGCAACTTCGGCGCCATTTTGACCGTCCTCTGTGCGTCGGTAGCGGGACTGCCGGTGCCCTTCGCGGCGGTGCATCTGCTGTTCATCAATCTGCTCACCGACAGCCTCCCCGCCATCGCCCTGGGCCTGGAGCCCCACTCCCCCCAGGTGATGGAGGAGCCGCCCCGGCCCCGGAACCAGTCCATTCTCACAAAGTCCTTCCTGCTCAGTGTGGGCGCCGAGGGACTCGTCATCGGCCTGATGACCCTGATCGGATTTCTCATCGGCTACCGGAGCGGGGACGCGGCCCTGGCCAGTACCTATGCCTTCGGAACCCTGTGCCTGTCCCGGCTGGTCCACGGCTTTAACTGTAAAAGCCGTCGGCCTGTGCTGCTGTCACGGCGGCTCTGGAGCAACCGGTACTTAATCGGGGCGTTCCTGCTGGGGGCGGCCCTGATTACCGCAGTGCTGGTGGCGCCCGTGTTCCACAGCGTGTTCCAGGTGGTTCCCCTGGGACCGGTCCAGCTGCTGACCGTGTACCTGCTGGCGTTGCTGAATCTGCCGGTGATCCAGCTGCTGAAGTGGATACGCAGCAGGGGGAAGTGACGGCAAAGAACCCGTGTACGACCGTACACGGGTTCTTTGTCTCGGCTCACAGCAGGCTCAGGCACACCTTGCCGAAGAAGATAGCCAGTACCACGATGATCAGAGGACGGGTCCACCTGGCGCCCCGCTGGCTGAACAGCCGTGCGCCCAGGTAGTTGCCCAGGATGCCGAAGCAGCCTGCGGTGAGCCCCAGGGAGAGGTTGGGGACTCCGTTCCAGAGGAACACGGCCAGGGCGGTGACGTTGGAGGTCAGGTTGATGACCTTGGTGACCCCAGCGGCGGCGTGGAGGCTCATGTGGGCCGCGCCGGTGAAGAGGAGCAGGAGGAAGGTACCGGTACCCGGCCCGTAGAAGCCGTCGTAGGCCCCCGCCAGCAGGGCAATGGGGAGGGAGATGGCCAGGGTTTTACGGAACGGGAAGGGGGCTTTTTCCACCTGCAGGCCGGAACTGCGCAGGACGTACCAGGCGGTGAGAGGCAGCACCACCAGCATGGCCAGGGTAAACCCGCGCTCCGGGATCAGCAGGGTGAGCCGGGCCCCGGCGGCGGAACCGGCCAGGGCAAACACCACGCAGAGCAGGGACTGCCGCCAGGGGATAAAGCCCTCCCGGGCGTAGCGGAAGGTGGATACGGCGGTGCCCATGGAGGAGCTGAGCTTGTTGGTGCCGATGGCGGTGTGGACGGGGACTCCGGCGATCAGGTAGGCGGGCAGGGAGATCAGCCCGCCGCCTCCGGCGATGGCGTCCACAAATCCGGCGATGCCCACTAGAGGGCAGATGATCAGGTAAGGGAGAACGCCGCCCATCCTTACTGCCCTCCGTCCAGCAGGGCCAGGCAGTGAGTCACGTAGTCCTCCGGGACGTCCATGCGCCGGGCGATCTCAGTGGGAGACATGCCCTGGTCCCGGAATCGGCCTGTCACTTGGACCATGTCCTCGCCCACCTCGATCATGTGACAGTCCGGGTCGTAGAAGCGGATCGCCCGTTGGCCCCAGGGGTGCTCCACCGCCGGGTGGACCAGGGCCACGTCAGAGCGGGCGTCCAAGCGCTGTAGAAAACCGTCAAAGTCCCGGGTCTCAAAATAGAGCTCCCCGGTGTTGTGGCCGAAGGTCAGGTCCCGGATGTCCTTTTGAATCAAGCGGGTCCAGCTGTCCACCGTCTGGAGGGCGATGCCGCCGGTGAGGGTTACGTTGGCGCCGAAGTCGGCCGCCACCTCCAGCCCCAGCAGGTCGTGGTAAAACTGTTTGGACCGGTCCATGTCGGACACGGCAATGAGGGTGCAGCAATTGTTCATAGATGGAAATCTCTCTTTCTAATCCTGTGTCTGGCAGAGCAGTACCCCGCTTTTCCCGTCCAGGGAGAGGGTGAGGGCGCCCTGCTGTGGTTGATGGAGTTGTCCGGTGAGCAGGTCCCAGGCCGCCCCTCCGGGCCAGGGGAGGGTGACGTTGGCGGGGTCCCCGCCGGCGTTGACCGCCACGGCGGCCAGCTGGCCCCGGTATGCCCGGCGGAAGGAGAGGGTCCGGCCCCGGCAGCTGCCCCAGACCAGGTCTCCCTGGCGGAGGGCGGCGCATTTCCGGCGGAGACCGCCCAGCAGGCGGCAGAAGTCCAGCAGAGCTTGATTTTCACGGCCCCAGGGGTAGGTGCGCCGGTTCCAGGGGTCCTCAAAGCCCTCCAGCCCCGCCTCGTCCCCGTAGTACAGGGTGGGGGCCCCGGGGAAGCCGAAGAGCACCAGCAGTCCCAGCCGCAGCAGGGCCAGCCCCCGCTCCAGTTCCTCCCCGGAGAGCCGGTGCTCCCGGCGCCAGCTCCGGTCCCGGTCCCTGCCGTCGCCGCCCACCCCCAGAAGGGTGAGGATGCGGGGGGTGTCGTGGGTGCCCAGGAAGTTCATGGCGTTGTGGAAGGCGAAGGGCGGGTAGTGCTCCCGGAGAGTCTCCATGGCCTCCCGGAAGGCCGCGCCGGTTCCGCCGGAGAGGAAGGCCAGCAGGGCGGTGCGGAAGGGGTAATTCATCAGCCCGTCTAGATGGTTGCCCAGCAGGTGCTTCCGGCGGACGCCGTAGGCGATTTTTGTGGTGCCGTCCTCCCAGACCTCCCCCAGCACTGTGGCGTCAGAACCGGTCTCCCGGGCGGCGTTGTGGATGCCCCGGATAAAATCGTCGGGCAGCTCGTCGGCCACGTCCAGCCGCCAGCCGTCCGCCCCCAGTCTCAGCCAGCGGCGGATGATCGCGTCGTGGTTCCCGAAGAGAAAGGCCCGGTAGTCTGGGTTGTTCTTGTCCAGGGTGGGCAGGGAGGGGATGCCCCACCAGCTCTGGTACTGATCCGGCCAGTGAATCCACTGGTACCAGGGGTAGTAAGGGGAGTCCGTGGACTGGGCGGCGCCCACCGTGTCATAGGCGCCGTCGCCGTTGAAGTAGCGGGAGGTGAAGCCGGTGTGGCTGAACACCCCGTCCAAAATCACCCGCATACCCCGGGCGTGGGCCTGGGCACAGAGGCGCTGGAAATCCGCTGTGTCCCCCAGCATGGGGTCAACGGTTTGGTAGTCGGCGGTGCTGTACCGGTGGTTTTCGGCGGAGGCGAAGATGGGGCACAGGTAGAGGGTCTCCACCCCCAGACCGGCCAGATAGTCCAGCTTTTCGGTGATTCCCGCCAGGGTCCCGCCAAAAAAGTCCCGGTTGTACCGTTCCTGCCCCTGGGGAGAGAGGTCTACTGGGCCGTCCAGCGGGGCCTCGAACCAGTCCCGGTGGACCAGCCGCCCACCCACGGTTCCGGTGGGGTCCGGGATGCGGGTGCGGTAAAAGCGGTCCGGGAAGATCTGGTAGCACAGCCCGTTCCCAAACCAGCCCGGCACCGGGTCGGACCCGTCGTAGACAGTGAGCTGATAGGGTCCCAGCTCCCGTACTCGGCCCCGGAGGGTCTCCAGACGGAAGGAGTACCAGACCAGCCCCACGTAGTCTCCGGTGTCTAGAGTACAGGAGAAGGCGTCCCGGTCAAAGTCGGTGTCGGTCCAGGGCATGGGGCATTCCAGGACCCGGTTTCCGGCCTGTTCCAGCCGGGCGGTGAGCACACCGCGGGAAAAACCCTCTGCCCGGCGGGGGCGGAGGGTAAAGTGGACCGGGGTGCCGGCGGCCACCGCCCCGTAGGGCGATTTGTACCGGCTGTCCCGGGCGTTGTAAACAGAGGTGTCTGTCACAGAGCTTCCTCCTCACATTGTGCGCTGCTTCGCAGAATTCGCCCGGCAGGGGCGAAGAAAATACGATTTGTTTTTACTGACGGCATGCGCGCCAGTAAAATACCACCCGGCCCGCAAGAGCCGCCCTGAAAAGGGCGGCGCGCGGGGGGCCGTATCGCGCCAAAGTCCTGACTTTGGCGAAATCTCTTAGCTGATCAGCTGGTTTTCCGCCTCCACCCGCTCCAGGGTGGCGTCCTCGCTGAAGTAGTACTCCATAATGGCGGCGGTGATAGAGGAGGTGGAGGCACCGGAGAGAGCTTTCTCCACCACGGTGCAGATGGCGATCTGGGGGTCGTCATAGGGGGCGAAGGAGACGAAGAGGCCGTTGTACAGGCCGGTCTTACCCAGCTGGGCGGTACCGGTCTTACAACCTACCTTGATGCCGTCGGCTTCCAGATCCTCAAAGTCGGTGATGCTGTCCGCTTCAATGACCTCGCCCATTCCCTTTTTGATGGCGTTCCAGGCGTCCTGATCCAGCTCCACCTTGTTGAGTACCTCGGGCTCGTACTGGTAGAGGATCTTGCTGTTGTCGCTGCTCTTGACGGTTTTCAGCAGATGGGCCTTGTAGTGGGTGCCGCCGTTGATGAAGGTGGCGATATAGTTGGCCAGCTGAAGAGGGGAGAACTGGTTGTCGCTCTGGCCGATGGCGGCGGAGAGGACGTTGCCCTGATGCCAGGTAGCGCCCAGTTTCTCCGAGAAGGCGGGGCCGGCGTTGACACCGGTGGACTCGCTGAGTTCGATGCCGGTGGCCTCGCCCAGGCCGTAGGACTGGGCGGTTTTGGTCAGGGCGTCGATACCGGCGTTGATGCCCACGTTGTAGAAGTAGATGTTACAGGAGTCACGGACCGCGTCGGCCAGGTCCTCCCGATCGTGGCCGCTGCGCTCCCAGCAGTGGAAAATGGTGCCGTAGTAGTCCATAGCGCCGGTACACTTGTAGGTTGTGCGGGGCGTGATGACTCCTGCGTTGATCCCGGCGGTGGCAGTACACATCTTGTAGGTGGAGCCGGGGGCGTAGGTGCCCAGGAAGGCCCGGTTGTACAGGGGCTTCTGCTTATCCTGGTACAGCTTCTCGTAGTCCTTGTTGTAGGTGACGGCGCTGTAGGTGGGGTAGGAGGCCGCCGCCAGGACGCTGCCGTCCGAGATGTCGATGACCACGGCGGCGGCGCCGCCCTTCTTGTTGTTAATGGAGGGCACCAGGTCGTTGAGGGCCTTTTCGGTGGCCTCCTGGAGCTTGATGTCGATGGTCAGGGCCACGTTGCCGCCCACCTGGGGCTCGTCAACATAGCGCTCGGTGAGGGTGTCCCCGTCGTTGGCGGCGGTAACCCGTTTGGTCCCGGAGGTGCCCCGGAGGTATTTCTCAAAGGCGGACTCAGAGCCGGACAGGCCGATGATGGCGTCCATGGTGTAGTCGTTTTTTTCGTAGTAGTCCTTCTTTTCCTCCCAGCTCTCGGCGGAGATGGCGCCCACCTGGCCCAGCAGGATGGCGGCGTAATCGGTCTCGTACTCCCGGGTGGCCATGGGCTCGATTTCCACGCCGGGGAGGTTCTTCTCCTTAATGACGGAGATCAGGTCGATGTTTACGTCCTCGGCGAAGATATAGGTGGTGTACAGCACCTCCTCCTCCCGCAGGTAGCAGGAGTACAGCACCCCCAGCAGGGCCCGGGCCTCGGATTCCGTGTACTTGCCGGTGTCCAGTTGGAAGGATTTTTTCATCTGGGCCACCAGCTGCGCCGCCGTGGTGGAGCTGGTGTTGGACCAGTCCATGGCTTTGCACAGCTTGCCCAGCCGGGTCTGAATCCACTTTCCGTCGTCCCCCTGATAGAGGAAGGGGGTGTCGGTGGTGAAGGTGTAGGGGGAGGAGGTGGAGATGGGCAGGTCGCTGTCCGCCCACTCCACCTGCTGCTCCCGGCAGATGTCCAGGAGGGTGGTGAGCACCTTCAGCTGGTCGTCCACGTCCCCCATGGCGCCCACGTCCAGGGTGACGTTGTACTCAGTGCGGTTGGTCACCAGGGTCCGACCGTACCGGTCGGTGATGTTGCCCCGGGCGGCGTTGACGGTGCTGGTAGTGACCACGGTGTTCACCTCGGCGGACTCGCGCTCGTCCAGGCCGTTGGCGATGGTGGCCATATACAGTAGGATCAGAAAGACCAGTGACAGGAACAGAACGCCGGAGGCAATAACCCGCAGGCGGATCTGAAGTTGTTTGTTTTCTCCCATGGCGAATGAGCCTCCTTTCGGTGGGTCTTACAGCTCGGTGTCGGTGCGGACCCGGCGGTACACCGTCCGGATCAGCAGGTAGATGGGGATCAGGAAGAGCAGGGAATACGCCAGCTCGGGCAGCGCCACCTGCGCCAGGGTGGACAGGGGGGTGCCGTGGAACAGCAGCCCCGAGGCCATGTGGCACAGCTCCAGCAGGGCCAGCGCCCCCAGGCCGCAGATGGCGCAGCCCAGCAGGGAGCGGCCGATTTTCTGTTTACGGGTGGCCCCGGCGCCCACGCCGATGATGGTGAACACGGGAATCATCATCAGTCCGGAGCGGTAGTAGACGGCGGAGCAGAAAAAGCCCACCGCCAGTCCGAAGACCGCTCCGTTGAGGGACCCCTCAAACAGAGCCACCGCCGTTACCACCAGGGGCGCCAGCATGGGCACCGCGCCAAAGGCGGGAAAGCGGTTGAACACACAGCTTTCAAAGAAGAAAATCAACAGAAAGGCCACTGCGTAGCTGATCCATTTGATTAAATTGGCATTATTACGTCCCATATACACTCCTTTCCCAAAAAATCTGTGATTTTTTGGGAGCCCTGGTTTCATTTCACTGCTTAGGGACAAGTGAATTGTCCCTAAGCCAAGGTTTTGCCCGAGGCAAAACGCTTGTGCGCGCGACCCCGCGCGATGAAAATCCGGGTGGATTTTCTGACTGAAGCTGCTCCAGGGAAACAATTTTGCTGTAGTGTGTGTGAATCACTGGGGCCTTACCCGAGGCAAAACGCTTGTGCGCGCGACCCCGCGCGATGAAAATCCGGGTGGATTTTCTGACAGAAGCTGCCCCAGGGAAACAATTTTGCTGTGGTGTGTGTGAATCACTGGGGCCTTGGCCGAGGCAAAGCGCTTGTACGCAGGACTCCGCGCGATGAAAATCCGGGTGGATTTTCTGGTTGCGATTGCCGCAGAACATCGTTTCGTCGAAGCGCAGTTAATCGGTGATGTCGAAGTCCTTGATGACGAATACCTCTACCAGATTGTCCAGTGCGATGGCAGGCTTCACCACGGCGTAGCGCTCGGTGCCGGAGGGGGTGGTTTTCACGTCGCTGACGTAGCCCACCACCAGGCCGGAGGGGTACACACCGCCTTTGCCCGAGGTGAGGACCTCGTCGCCGGAGATGAGCTGGCTCTTGCTGTCCAGATAGCTGAGCTTGCAGGCGCCGTCCACCATCAGGGTCAGGTCACCCTCCAGAATGGCGTTGTCACCGGTCCGGTAGACCAGGGCGCCCATGGAGATGTCCGGGTCCACCAGGGTGATGACGGTACACCAGTTGGAGCCCAGCTCCGCCACCACGCCCACCAGGTAGCCGGTTTCGGTGATGACGGTGTCGTTTTTTTCGATGCCGCTGGAGGAGCCCTTGCTCAGGGTGATGGTGGACTCCCAGCTGGTGGAGGTGGCGCCGGTGACCCGGGCGGCCTCATAGGTGAAGTCGGTGTGCTTTTCCGCCAGCTTGAGCAGCTTCCGCAGCCGGGCGTTTTCCGCCACCGCGTCCTCCGCCTCCCGGTTGTCTTTGTTCATCTCGGAGATCTGCAATTCCAGTTCCTCCACTTTGCTCTGAAGCTCCTGGTAGCGGAAAGCGTAGTCGTACAAGCTCTCCACCCAGCCCGTGAAGGAGGTGGTGGCTTTCTGGAAGGGGGAGGCCACGATGCCGATCACATTGCTGAGGGGGGAGGTCAGATTGGGGAACAGAGCGGACCCCAGGGACAGGGCTGCCGTCAGCAGCAGTGCCGCGACAACCACCCAAATGCCGTTGCGGCGGAAGAAGTCTTTCAAATAGAACACCCTTTCTGTGCCGTGCCAGGTGCGCAGGCCTTGCGCCAAACACCTCAGCTACGCGCGGCAGTCCTGATTTTCGCGAAATTGGGCCAGCATCTTCCCCAGCCGGCACAGGGGCAGCCCCACCACGTTGCAGTAGTCGCCCTGAATCCAGTCGATGAACAGGGCGCCGCGGCCCTGAATGCCATAGGCGCCGGCCTTGTCCATGGGCTCACCGGTGGCGATGTAGCGGAGCATCTCCTCCCGGGTCAGGGGGCAGAAGTGGACCTGGGTGTCCTCGTGGGCGACTTGTTCCGCTCCGTCCCGGAGCAGGGCCACGCCGGTATAGACGTGGTGCCGCCGGCCGGACAGGGCCGTGAGCATCTCCAGAGCGTGGGCGGCGTCCCGGGGCTTTCCCAGGACCTTGCCGTCCAGCACCACAATGGTGTCCGCGCCGATGACCAGATCGCCGTGGGCGGCGTGGTTTCGGGCCACCTCCCGGGCCTTGTGCAGGGCCAGGGCCTCGGCCAGCTCCGGAGGCGCCAGGTTGGGGTCCGCCGTCTCCTCGCCCACGGCGGGGATCACCTGAAAGTCTGTCAGCCCCATCTGGGCCAGCAGCTCCCGCCGGCGAGGGGATTTGGAAGCGAGAATAATTGCCATAATAGCATACCTCCCTTGTCTGAAACCAGCCTGAAACCGGAGCAGGCGCAGCCGCGCGGAGTTTGTTTGCGAAGCGGCGAAGCATTCAGATGCTCCGGCTGTGAAATGAGCTATTTCCCGGTGGAGCCAAATCCGCCGGAGCCGCGATCAGTTTGGTCCAGCGTATCCGTCCACTCCAGCTCCGCCTGGAAGACGGGCAGGATGGACATCTGGGCGATCCGGTCCCCGGGCTGGATGGTGTAGGGGACACCGGAGTGGTTTTGAAGTCCCACTTGAATCTCCCCCCGGTAGTCGCTGTCGATGACGCCCACGCAGTTGGCGGGGGCGATGCCGTGCTTGATGCCCAGGCCGGAGCGGGCGAAGATCAGGGCCACGTAGCCCGGGTCGGGCAGGGCGATGGCGATGCCGGTGGGGATGACCGCCCGGCCGCCGGCGGGGATGGTCACCGCCTCGTCTGTGCAGGCGTGGAGGTCCATGGCGGCGGCGCCGGGACTGGCGTAGTAGGGGGCGGGGATCTCCCGTCCGATTTTCGGCGACAGGGCCTTGCAGTACAGTTTCATCAGGCGTCTCCTATTCCACATCCCGGTAGTACAGACCCCGGGTGTATTCGCTGGGCGTATAGTTGCCCTCCTGGCGGTAGCGGCGGAGCACCTGCTGGCACTCCTTGGGGTTCTCGGTGGTAAAGAGGAGCCGGACACCCCAGAGACCGGCGTGGAGGTAGTCGTTGGGCTTGTCGGCCAGGAAGAGTTTTTTCGAGTTGTAGATCTCGTTCCGGCAGCCGAAGGCGCGTGTCACCGGGAACCGGGCGCCCTTCCGGTCGATGAGGTGGTTGATGCTTTGGCAGCCGCACTGGCCGTAGCGGTTGTGGATGATGCAGTTCTCGGTGATCATCAGGGGCAGGCGGCCATAGCCTACGATCTCGCAGTCCATGGCCTTGGACAGGTCCCGGATGCGGGCAATCCGCTGCTCAAAGGAGAGGGTGACGGATTTCAGCCCCAGATGTTTCAGCTCCTTGACGGTCTGGGCATTGTACACCTCAAGGCCGAAATCGCCCCGGCAGCGGAACCCCAGGCGCTGGGCCAGCCGGACCCCGGCCAGGGTGCCCGCGCAGGCGGTCTCCACCCCTAAATTGCGCAGCTGTTCCAGCCGCAGCTCCATCTCCGGCAGCTCCCGGTCCCAGAACACCCGGGGCAGGGTGACGGCGGCCTCCACACCGGCGGAAGCGATCAGCTCCGCCGTCTCCGGGTGGGCCACCAGCTCCTCCAGAGGCAGGGCCGCCAGGGCGGGTTTCAGGGCCAGCAGCGGACGGGAGATCTGCTCCGCCCGGAGGGCGGAGATGGTGTATACCGGCGCCTCCCGCCGGTTCTCATAGCGGACGCCGGGGTGGTATTGTCCCCGGCGGCGGCGGGGCGGGGCCATGCGCTGAAGGGACAGCTGGTCCAGCACCTGGCGGCGCAGATGGTTCAGAGCGGACAGGGGCAGGGAGAGATTGTCCTCCACCTGAGCCAGGACCTTGACACAGCGGTAGGGGGTGCCGCCGGTTTTGGACAGCTGGAGCTCCACCTGTTCCTTGGCAAGAGCCACCTTCCGGGCTTTTTCGGGCACCGGCCCCTCTGCCGTGGCCACCCGGCCCTGCTCGTCCTGGACGCCCACCTGGATGGGGGTCCCGGCGGCGGCCTGGGCGTAGAGGGTCACGGGGATGCGGGGGTGCTCCCGGCTGTAGTCCGCCTTGGCGGCGGCGAAGAGCTTGGCGGGCAGGGGGGTCTTTTCCCGGATGCCGAACATATGGGCGCCGGTCCGGTCCTGGAAGTAGCCGTCGGTGAAGCCCTGGCGGGAGAAGGCCTGCTCCAGGGCACGCTGTTCGCCCCGGGTGGGGTTGCGCCCCTCCCGGAGGGCGTTGGAGTAGACCTGGGTGACGATGGCCACGTACTCCGGCCGCTTCATGCGGCCCTCGATCTTGGCGCAGGCCACCCCCATCTGGTTCAGCTCCCGCAGGTGCCCGGCCAGGGACATGTCCTTCAGGGAGAGCAGCGGGTCCTCAGCCACCGAGCCCCAGCCGTAGTTGAGACGGCAGGGCTGGGCGCACATGCCCCGGTTGCCGCTGCGGCCGCCGATGACCGAGGAGAAGAAGCACTGGCCCGAGTAGCACATGCACAGGGCCCCGTGGACAAAGCACTCGATCTCCACCGGGGCGTGGGCGCAGAGAAAAGCGATCTGATCCCGGGACAGCTCCCGGCTGACCACCACCCGGGTCATGCCCAGGTCGGCGGCGGCCTGAGCGCCGTCCAGGCTGTGGATGGTCATCTGGGTGCTGGCGTGGAGGGGCAAGTCCGGGGCCACCTGGCGGGCCATCCGGGCCACGCCCAGGTCCTGGACCAGCAGAGCGTCCACGCCCAGCCGGCTGGCCCGGTCCACCAGGCCGGCGGCCTGGGGCAGCTCCCGGTCGCTGAGGAGGGTATTTAACGTCAAGTAGACCTTTACCCCCCGGAGGTGGCAGTACTCCACCGCCGCCTGGAGCCCCGCGTCGTCAAAGTTGACGGCGTTGCGCCGGGCGTTGAAGTTGCCGTATCCGAGATAAACCGCGTCGGCTCCGCTCTGGACGGCGGCCTGAACGGCCTCCGGGGAACCGGCGGGAGATAAAAGTTCCATCATAGTCTATGCGCTCCTGGCTGCGTAAAAAATCGAAGGGTGGGTGGGACAGAGAAGGGGCCGGGTGTTTCATCCCGGCCCCCAATGCGGACTGCGCGGGGCGTCAGAGAAGCCGTTACGTTTGGCCCTGCTGCTGTTGCAGGCGGAACAGCTCCCGCTTGGACTCGGACAGTTCCATCTTGATGCGGGTGGCCTCGTCCAGGTACTGCTTGACCTGCTTGCGCAGGTTTTCCGCCGTCTCCTGAGCCTTAAAGTATCCGTCGGCGATGTTCAGGGCGGCCATAATGGCGGCGTCCAAAGTGGAGGCGTGAGATGCCTCGGACAACTGGTTCACCTGGGTGTTGACGAACTCCGCCACCTTTTCCACGTATTCGGCATCGTCTGCCGTGGTCAGGGTATAGCTCCGCTCCGCCACGACTACGTTGATTTTGTTCTCCATTTGCGTAACCTCCAGCTCTCCCGCTACCAGGGAATTTACAATGAGATAATTATAACACAAGCCTGTAATCCGGGGCAACCAAAAACCGCTTTTGAACGGGAAAAAGGGGGAAAAACTGTGGTTTCTCCCGAACGGAGCGGAACCGGCGCCTGCTGCCCACCGCCGGTTGCGCCTTTGCCGCCCCCAGGTGCTGGACGGCGGGAAGGGGATATGCTACGATTTTCCCAGAATCAAAGACCAGAGAGGAGTGACCGGAATGACATTCGGTGAAAAGTTACAGAAGCTGCGCCGGGACAGCGGACTGTCCCAGGAGAAGCTGGCGGAGCAGCTCCACGTGTCCCGCCAGGCGGTGTCCAAGTGGGAGCTGGGTACGGCGGCCCCGGACACGGACAATATCGTCCGGCTGAGCAAGTTCTTCCAGGTGCCTCTGGAGTACCTGATGCTGGAGGACTGTCTGGACCCGGCTCAGGTTGCCGGAAAGCCCCAGGCCCCGGCGCCGGAGCCGGCGGAAAAACCGCCCCGCTGGCGGAAGTGGCTGCCCCTGTGGCTGCTGATGGCCGGGGTGGCCCTGGAGGCACTGGCCTACGGGCTGTGCTACCCCATGCAGGAGCGGAGCCTGCGGCTGCACGGGGAGTTTTTTACCAACCCCTCGGAGTACCTGTTTCATCTGCCCCTGGGATGGCTGACCGTGGCGGGAGCCGCCTGCCTGACCATGGCCCTGTGGCTCTGGTGGCGGCGGAAATAGAGCAAGAGAACCGGGCTGGTGCGTTGTGACCAGCCCGGTTTTTCGTCGGTTTAGATCAGGTCGTGGGTGGCCAGGTAGTCGTGGGCCACGGCTTCCGGGTCCTTACCTTCTTCATCCACCTGGTAGTTGAGGTCGCTCATGACCTCGTTGGTGAGGGTGTCGCCCAACTGGCTCAGCAAATCTTCCAATTCGGGGTACTGCTCCAGCACGTCGCTGCGGATGACGGGCACGGCGTAGTAGGGCGGGAAGAACTGCTGGTCGTCCTCCAGGACGGTCAGGTCAAATTTCTTCAGCAGGCCGTCGGTGGCGAAGGCGTCCACTACGTCGCTCTCCCCGTTCATCAGGGCGATATAGCGGGGGCTGCTGTCCATGGCGACCACCTTCTTGAAGTCCATGTCGTACTTCTTCATGACACCAGGCAGGCCGTCGTCCCGGTTGGTGAACTCCAGGGTGGGGGAGATCACCATCTGATCGGAAACCCGGGCCAGGTCGCTGAAGGTTTTCAGGTTGTACTCCTGGGCGGTCTCGGGCTTCACGGCCAGGGTGTAGGTGTTATTGAAGGCCATCTGCTTCAGGATCTTCAGGTCATATTTCTCATCAAAGTCGCGGACCACCGTCTGGTACACCTTTTCCACGTCGCTGATGGGGGTGTAGCCCAGGGTGTCCCCGTAGCAGGTGCCGGTGTAGTCGATATACAGGTCGATTTCGCCGCTCTGGATGGCACCCATACACACCTGGGAGCCGCCCAGCATGGGGCTGCGCTTGACAGTCAGGTCGGTGTTGGCCTCGATCAGGTCGGAGACCATGTGGCAGAGTACCACCTGTTCGGTGTAGTCCTTGCCGGCCACGGTGATGGTGTCGCCGGTGCGGCGGTTGGCCAGGATGCTGGAGATGCCGTTCCAGGCGAAGAGCAGCACCAGAACGGCGGCAGTCACGCTGAGAATCACTTTTTGCGTTCTGCGGGCCTTTTTGGGATTTTTCTGACCGGTGAGCTGGAGGCTGATGGGGGTGACCAGCTTTTCAATCACGCCGAAGAGGAAGTCCACCAGCAGGGCCAGCAGGCAGGCGGGCAGGGCGCCCGCGATGATCTGATAGTTGTCCACGGTGCGGATGCCGGAGAAGACCAGGTAGCCCAAGCCGCCGCCGCCGATGAACGCGGCCATGGTCATCAGCCCCACCGCGGTGACGGCGGAGATGCGCACGCCCGCCATAATCACCGGCAGGGCCTGGGGAATCTGCACCTTGTACAGGATCTGGAACCGGGACATGCCGATGCCCTGGGCGGCCTCCACCATCTCGGGGCTGATGCCGTGGATACCGGCGAAGGTGTTCTTGATGATGGGCAGCAGGGAGTAGAGCACCACCACCACCACGGCGGGGACGGTGCCGATGCCCAGGATGGGGATGGCGAAGCCCAGCAGGGCCATGCTGGGCACGGCCTGAATCACGTTGGCCACGCCCAGGACGGGCTTGCTGGCTTTGCGGATGTAGCAGATCAGGATGCCCAGGGGCACGCCGATGAGGATAGCCACGCCTACGGCGATGGCGGTGAGCTGGATGTGTTCCAGGAGCAGGGAGAAGATCTGTGCCCTGCTGTCTACAAAGTAGTTGATTAAACCGCGGATAAAAGCCATATCACTCGTTCCCTCCTGTCTTTTCCGTGTCCAGATACTGGTGGCTGAGGGTGGTCATCAGGCTGCTCTTGGTGATCAGGCCGCACAAAGTCTCAGCCTCGTCCAGAATGGGGACGATGGACACGTTGTGCTCGTCCACCAGGTGAAGAATATCCAGAATACTGCTGTCCGGGGTGGCGTGGATAAAGTGGGGGTCCATGACCTGGCCCACGGTGGAGACCGGGTTGCGCACATCGCTGGGATGGATGTCCCGGGCCCGGAGTACCCCCAGCAGCTTTTTCTGCCGGTCGGTGACCACCAGGGTGTCCACCTTGGCAAAGCGCATCCGTTCAATGCCCTTGCGCAGGTTCAGCTCGGGACCGCAGCCCACGGGGCGGTCGATCATGATGTCCCGGGCCTTGATGAACTCGGGGGAGGCCCAGATCCGGTTTTTTCCTACGAACTCAGCTACGAAGTCGTTGCAGGGGTTCTTCAGCAGCTGCTCCGGCGTGTCGTACTGGAGGATTTCCCCCTTGTCCATGATGCAGATCCTGTCCGCGATTTTCACGGCCTCGTCCATGTCGTGGGTGACAAAGACGATGGTTTTGTTCAGGTCGTTCTGAAGACCCAGCAGCTCGTCCTGGAGCTGGGTCCGGGTGATGGGATCCAGGGCGCTGAAGGGCTCGTCCATGAGGATGATCTCCGGGTCGGTGGCGAAGGCCCGGGCCACGCCAATCCGCTGCTGCTGGCCGCCGGAGAGCTCGGGGGGATACCGGTCCAGATAGGTGTCCGGGTCCATGCCCACCATCTCCATCAGCTCCAGGGTGCGCTTCCGGGTCTGCTCCGGGTTGGCCCGGGAGAGCTTGGGGATGATCTCGATGTTTTCCCGCACGGTCATGTGGGAGAACAGGCCGGTCTGCTGGATTACGTAGCCCATGCCCCGGCGCAGCTGAATCACGTCCTTGTCGCGGATGTTCTCCCCGCCGATGAAGATGTCGCCGGAGGTGGGCTTGATCAGCCGGTTGATCATCTTCAAAGTGGTGGTTTTTCCGCAGCCGCTGGCTCCAATTATGGTAACCAGATTGCCCTTGTCCACGGTGAAGGAAATGTCCTTCAAAACAGTGTTGCGTCCAAAGGATTTATTCACATTTCGAAACTTTATCATACGATTCCTCCTTTTTCGCATAAAAGTGATTCATATATATAGCATACCACAAAAGTGCCATTATAGTCAACTTTTGAACTCACATGCGTATTCCGGAACGGAAAATGGACGGCCGGCACATGGCGTGCCGCCGTCCTATTTTGTCGCATTCAGTGGTGTTCGGGGAAGATGACACAGGCCTTGAACAGGTCGCCGTCCACCTGGAGACGGAACTTGCCGCCCTGGAGATTGGTCAGGCTCTGGGCGATGGAGAGCCCCAGTCCGCTGCCCTCTCCGGTCCGGGCATCGTCCCCTCGGACGAAGCGCTGGAGCAGTTCCTCGGCGGGGAGGTTGAGGGGGTCAGCGGAGATGTTCTTCACTGCCAGGAGCACCTGCCCGTCCTTCCGCGCCACGTCCACATAGACCCGGGTGCCGGGCATGGCGTACTTGGCGCAGTTGGAGAGGAGATTGTCCAGAATCCGCCACAGGTGCCGGCCGTCGGCCAAGATGAAGGCCCCCTCCTTGGGGTAGCGGGTGACCACAGTGAGCTGGGCGGCGGTGAGCTTTTCTGCGTACTCGCCCAGGGCCTGCTCCACCAGCTGGCAGGTTTCCAGCCGCTGCCGCTCTACCGGCAGTACCCCCGCAGAGGCTTTGCTGGCTTCCACCAGGTCCTCGGTAAGCGTTTTCAACCGCTGGCTTTTCCGGTCCAGGACTTCCAGATAGTTCCGGGCGGTCTCGTCGGCCAGGTTGCGCTTTTTCAGCAGGTCCACATAGTTGATGATGCTGGTCAGAGGCGTTTTCAGGTCGTGGCTCACATTGGTGATCAGCTCCGTGCGGAATCGGTCGCTGCGGATGCGCTGGTCCACCGCCTTCTGCATCCCCTTGGAGATGGCGTTCAAATCCACGCCCAGGCCCCGCAGGTCCCAGGGGATGTGCTCGGTGTCGGTGACATAGTTGAGATTTCCCTCGGCCAAGGCCTTTCCGCCCTTGCGGATGGACTGCCAGCCCTTGAGCCACCACAGCAGGGCCAGCAGCGCCGCGATTGCCATGACCAGGGCCAGCAGCAGACAGAAGAAGCTGCCCTCATTTCCGGCCAGGAAACAGAAGAAGGCGTAGAGGAAGAGAAAGGCGCTGGCCAGCGCCACGGCCCGGCCGTGGGCGGGAATCTGGCGCAGCAGCTGAACGAATCGCCAGCCAATCCGGCAGAGCACCATACGCCGGCCCAGGGAGTGGTCCTTGAGCTGGGCGGCCAGCGTGGTGAGCAGTGGGAGAGCCAGAGCCACGCCTCCGGCGGTTACTCCGCCCAGGGCGAGAAAGAAGAAGGGCATCTGAGCGCTGCGCTCGATGAGGGGTGCGAAAAAGTGCTCCAGTCCGCTGATGCCTCCGGCCAGGTACAGGCTGCAGAGAATGCACTCCAGGACCAGCAGCAAGTCATAGGGGCAGCGATGGAGGGGGGAGAGGGAGATGCCGTCCGCCCCCCGCCGGTGTCCTGCTGCCGCCAGCAGCCAGAGCAGGCTGATCAGGCTGAGCAGCCCGCACACCCCGGCGGCTATCGCCAGGGGTGGGACCAGGATGGAATAGCGGTCGGCGTTCTGCTGCCAGTCCAACAGGCCGTCTCCGGCGTCCAGGTCGGACGTGATACCCCACTCCAGCACGTACTCGTTGGCGCTGCGGCTGCTGTCGTAGGTGGAGGCGTACGCCTCCGCCTTGGTGCGGATATAGTCCTGGTTGTAGGAGAGGACGCCCCTCATCGTCTCCTGGCCGTCGCTGTTGGTGTAGATTTCCTCCACATAGGAGGATTCGCTGACGGTGAAGATCGTATCATACACCTGGGTGACCTGGTCCGCGATGTTCTCCTTGCCCAGATTGCTCAGCAGCTCCTTGCCGTCCATATCCAGCACCCGGTAGCGGAAGTTGGAGCGGGATTGGTTCAGCTTCCCGCGCAGAAATTTGTAGTCCTGGCGGCCCAGATAGGTCAGGTCCTCCTTGTGCTGGTTCAGAATAAATAGGTCCCAGGCGTTCTGGCGGTAGTTTTCGGCGGCGGTGGAGCCCGACACCCCCTCATAGCTGCCGCTGCTGCCGTAGTGGTACCAGAACTGGTAGGCCAGCCCGCCCAAGCCCACGCAGCCGCCCAGCAGCAGGCAGCACAGGACTGCACAAAGCCCTTTGGCCCAGGGATTGTTCTTCCAGGTGTTCCTCATATGGTTCCCCATTCCTTTCAGAGGAGCGCGGCCTCGGAGTCTCTGCTGGGTTCCTTACGGCTGCTCCATTTTGTAGCCCAGGCCCCAGACTACCTTCAGGTAGCGGGGACGGGCGGGATCAATTTCGATTTTCTCCCGGAGATGACGGATGTGGACGGCTACTGTGTTCTCACTGCCCAGGGCGGTGTCGTTCCACACCTGCTCATAGATCTGGGTCATGGAGAATACCTGGCCGGGATGACGCATCAGCAGCCGGAGGATATTGAATTCCAGCGGCGTCAGGTTTACCGGCTCCCCGTCCACCGTCACCACCTTTGCCGCGTCATCTAAGGCGATGGGACCCACCGTCAGCAGATCTGGCGCGGTGGGGACGCCGCCCAGCTGGGTGTACCGCCGCAGGTGCGAGCGCACCCGGGCGATGATCTCCAACGGGTTGAATGGTTTGGTAATGTAGTCGTCCGCACCGATGTTCAAGCCCAGAATTTTGTCCGTGTCCTCGCCCTTGGCGGTGAGGAACAGGATGGGGACGTTGCTCTGGGTGCGCAGCTGGGCGGTGGCGGTGATGCCGTCCATGCCGGGCATCATAATGTCCATAAGCACCAGGTCAAAGGACTGCTGCTGGAACAGCTCCAGCGCCTCCTGGCCGCTGCCTGCGCCGGTGACGGCATAGCCCTCCCCAGTCAGGTAGATGGTCAGTGCCGAGACAATATCCCGGTCATCGTCGCAAACGAGAATGTGGTACATGAAAAAGGCCCCTTTCCAAATAACATAGTTATCATAACATGACCAGGTTAAGATGCAAGGCGGAAATATTTAAGAAAGCCTTAACGGACTCGAAATAATTGTCATGGAAGGGTGGGAGGATAGCAGAAATCCCCTTTTCCTGTTTTGCACCCAAAGGGAGGGAAGAAAGGGAATCGCCCGGAAAAACTGCGTGAACGCACCCTACATCCCCTTGTATGGCGGGGAAAAAGAGATTATCCTGCTGGTATCACAACAGAGGGAGGAACCGCTATGAAGAATAGCTTTCTGATTTACTACGACTTTGAGGAGCAGACGGCGGCTCTGACCGATGCCCAGGTGGGCCGGCTGATGCGGATGATCCTGGCCTATGAGCGGCGGGGCGAGGTGCCCACAGAGGGGGAGCCGGAGCTGATCATGGCCTTCCGCTTTCTCAAGCCCAGTCTGGACACCAACCGGGAGAAATACGACCGGGTGTGCCAGCGCAACAAACGGAATCGGGCGAAGGCTCTGCTGACCACTGGTGACGACCGGTGACCACTGGCGCCAGCGGTACCGATAAGGAAAAGGAACATGATAAGGATAAGGATACTGAGTTGAAAAAGAGTGTGTCTCTGAGCAGGAGTCAGTCCAGGGTCCTGAGCGGGACCAGGAACCGGATACGGTACCAGGGAAGGAGTATGCGCCACAGCGCTCTGCCTGCATGGATGCAAATCCACAGGAATTTGCCGTTTACCGCATTGATTTCCCCCGTTTTTTGCAGTTCGTCCCGGAGTTATCCACCATTTCCACAGGGTTTTCCACCAACACTCTGGGAAAACGGTGTAAAAAACACCCCCCGGCGAACCGGGGGGTGCGGAAATGATTCCTTTGGTCTGTCTCCTAAGAGAACAAGCCTAATTGATTACCCTAAGCGATTAGGAGAAATCGCGGCTCCAGATGGAAGCCAGAGCGGGGCCGCCGCCCACGCACAGGGATGCGCAGCCCAGCTTCAGATCTTCGCGGACCATGGTGTGAACCAGGGTGACGATGATACGCAGAGCGGTGCAGCCAACGGGATGGCCCAGAGCGATACCGGAACCGAACTTGTTGGTCTTATCCCAATCGACAGTCAGACCATAGTCTTCCTTCAGCATTCTTTCCACGCCGATAACCTGAGCGGAGAAAGCTTCGTTGACTTCGAACACGTCGATGTCTTCAAACTTCACGCCACCCTTTTCGCAGGCCTTGGGAATAGCCACTGCGGGACCGAGACCCATGACTTCGGGAGCAACACCCTTAGCCTGGCAGGTGACCAGCTTAGCCATGGGAGTCTTGCCCAGTTCCTGGCACTTTTCCCAGCTCATCATGACGACGGAAGCAGCTGCGTCGTTGATGCCGGAAGCGTTGGCAGCAGTGATAACGCCGTCCTTCTTGAAAGCGGGCTTCAGCTTAGCCAGAGTCTCCATGGTGCAGTTACGGATGGGATGCTCATCGGTGTCGATGACCTTGTCACCTTTGCGGGTGTGCAGGACATAAGGAACGATTTCGTCCTTGAAGACGCCTTCGTCGATGGCCTTGCAAGCCAGGTTGTGAGAACGAACAGCGATCTGGTCGCATTCTTCACGGGTGATGCCATACTTTTCGGCAACGTTCTCAGCGGTCAGGCCCATGTGGCCGCCGGACAGTTCGTCAACCAGGCCGTCATGCAGCATGGAGTCATAGATCTTGCCGTCGCCCATACGATAGCCCATACGAGCCTTAGCCAGCAGATAAGGAGCGTTGGTCATGGATTCGACGCCGACCACCAGGCTGATGTCAGACTTGCCCAGCAGAATGTTGTTGGCAGCGATGTCCATAGCACGCATACCGGAAGCGCAGTTCTGGTTCACGGTGCAGGCGTTGGAAGTCTCGTCCAGGCCGATTCTCATGGAAACCTGACGTGCGGGCAGGGAGCCCTGCATGCCGAGGAAGCATTCGCCCATGACGATTTCGTCGCACTGCTTGGGGTCGATACCAGCGCGCTTGATGGCTTCAGTACCAGCGCAGATAGCCAGGTCGCGAGCCTGAACGTCCTTGAACTGGCCCATGTTCTTGCCGATAGCGGTACGGCAGGCACCTACAATGACAACATCTCTCGGATTCATAGTGTAACCTCCTGAATATTAAAATTGTTGTTGTGTATAAAGAGAAATACTACACGAGGCGGAAATCCGTATCACACGAATTACCATGGTTATTATATACACTTTGTTACAAGTTTGTCAAGGAAAATGGAAGCAAAACTATCACGAATTTACGTCCAAATTGTAAATTTGCTTGAAAACGCCGCCGCGGCCTGAGCGAGGGGCGGTATTTTCCAGAAAAAAATGGTTTTCGAGGGCGATCCGGGGCGGGAAAAGGCCGGTTCCCGGCGGGGAGGATCGAAAGAAAGTATCTGCTGCCGGACTGCCTTTTATACATGTATGGGCCGGAAATTGGCCAATCCGTCAAAAAGGACCGGGGTTGCCAACCCTTTTTGGTGGATATTACGTTAACAACGCTGCCTTCTCCTCTTGACAGCTAAGGCGTCGGGCATTCTCGATCGTGGGAGCGTGCTCCCCGGGATCATTCTTCGCTGTGGGGATGGCGTACAAGCGTTTTCCGAAGGAAAACCTTGGCGCAGGCGGAATTCAGTTCCGCCGGGCAGGTGAAAAGAAAAGAGGAAAGCCCAGCCGAAGCTGGACTTTTCTCGATAGAAATTGTGAATATTTAGGCGTTCACGATCTCGGCAGTGTCCATGGCGATCATCAGTTCTTCGTTGGTGGGAATGACCAGGACCTTAACAGAGGCGTCAGGAGCGGAGACGTCGCGCTCTTCGCCGCGGAAGTCGTTCTTTTCCAGATCCATCTTGATGCCCATGAAGTCCAGGTCCTTGACCATTTCGGCCCGCAGGGAGGCGGAGTTTTCGCCGATGCCGGCGGTAAAGACCACTGCGTCCACGCCGCCCATGGCGGCTGCGTAAGCGCCGATGTACTTCTTCACGTCATAGATAAACACGTCGATGGCCAGCTGAGCCCGGGTGTTGCCCTCCTTGGAGGCATTTTCCAGGTCGCGGAAGTCGGAGGAGACGCCGGAGATACCCAGCACGCCGGACTTCTTATTGAGGATGGTCATCATCTCGTCGATGGACAAGTTGTGCTTCTTCATGATAAATTCCATGACGCCGGCATCCATATCGCCGGAGCGGGTACCCATAGGCAGACCGGCCAGGGGAGTGAGGCCCATGGTGGTGTCCACGCACTTGCCGTTCTGAATGGCGGCCACGGAGGAGCCGTTGCCCAGGTGGCAGGTGATGATCTTCAGATCCTCGATCTTCTTGCCCAGCATCGCGGCGGCGCGGGCGGAGACGAAGCGATGAGAGGTGCCGTGGAAACCGTAGCGGCGCATCTTATCGTTTTCGTAGTATTCGTAGGGGATGGGGTAGGTGTAGGCCACGGGAGGCATGGTCTGGTGGAAGGCGGTGTCAAAGACGGCAACCTGAGGGACTTTGTCGCCCAGAGCGGCCTTGCAGGCGTTGATGCCGATGATGTTGGCCGGATTGTGGAGGGGGGCCAGGGGGTTGCAGGTCTCGATGGCCTGCATGACCTTGTCGTCGATGAGGACGGAGGAGGCAAAGGCTTCGCCGCCGTGGACGACGCGGTGGCCCACTGCGTCGATCTCGCTCATGGAGGCGATGACGCCGTTGGCCGGGTCTACCAGGGCGTTGAGCACGGTCTGGATGGCCTCGGAGTGGGTGGGCATGGCGACGTCGATGGCGTCCAGCTTGGTCTTGCCGGCCAGCTGGGGCTTATAGGTGAACTTGCCGTCGATACCGATGCGCTCGCACAGGCCTTTGGCCAGCAGGTCGCCGGTGGCGGGGTCCAGCAGCTGATACTTCAGAGAGGAGCTGCCTGCGTTGATAACCAGAACGTTCATACTGAGATATCTCCTTTTTTCATCTTTTCATCTGTCAATCTTCTGACTGCTTGCGGCGGAAAACGCCGGTTGTTATGATCAGCACAACCTTTATTATAGTACGCTTGCCGCCGGAGAACAACATCTTTTTGCAAATTTTGGGCTGCAATACAGACATTTTCCGCCAACTGTGGTATAGTGAGACGCGGCGCTGCCAGTAACGGTAGGCGGTGAAGCCCTCTGCGGCCAGAGGGCGAGACTTCTTTGCCCTCTGTTTCTTCGGAGAGGAGGGCTGCCATATGGTGACATATTCCGATCTGTTTCAATACACGTTGGTGTTGATCGGCCTGGCCGGTCTGTTCGTTGCCGCCTGGAACATAAAAAAGAAGTAACCGCCGTGACCCTTCCACAGATCGGCGATTACTTCAATGACCTCGTAGGGGGCTAACCGTCTACCGGCAGCGCCCTTGTATCTAAGTACAGTATACGCAAGGCGGACGGAGCTGTCAACCGGTTTTGACGGCCGCCGGAGAGGAGCTGGAACAATGGAGATCATCGGCATCATCGGGGAGTTCGACCCCTTTCACCGGGGCCACGCCCACCTGATCGCCCGGGCCCGGGCGGCGTTTCCGGGAAGTCCGGTGGTTTGCGCCATGAGCGGGCCCTTCACGCAGCGGGGCGGGGCGGCCGTTGTGTCTAAATATGCCCGGGCGGAGATGGCACTTCGCTGCGGGGCGGACCTGATAGTGGAATTGCCGGTCCAGTGGGCGGCGGCCTCGGCGGAGCGGTTTGCCCGGGGCGGTGTGGCTCTGCTGGCGGCGGCGGGGGCCACCCGGCTGGCCTTTGGCAGCGAGGCGGGGGCCCTGTCCGGCCTGGCGCAGGCGGCGGCGGCGCTGGACAGCGACGGGTTTTCACAGGTCCTGCAACCTTATTTAAAGGAAGGGCTGTCCTTTGCCTCTGCCCGGCAAAAGGCCCTGGGGCAGCTGCTGGGCCCGGCGGCCGCCGTTTTGGAGACCCCCAACAACCTGTTGGGAATCGAGTACCTGCGGGCCATCCGGTCCCTGGCGCCGGAGATGGAGCCGTTTACCGTGCCCCGGGTGGGAGCGGCCCACCACAGCACGGCGGAACAGGCGGGCTTTCGTTCCGCCACCGCCCTGCGGAGCCTGCTGCTGGACGGGGCGCTGGAGGAGGCCTGTGGCGGAATGCCGGAGCCGGCGGCGGAGATTCTGCGGCGGGAGTGGGAGCGGGAACGCTGTCCGGCAGCACTGGCCCACAATGCTCGGGGAATTTTTACCCGGCTGCGCACCATGACTGCCGCGGACTTCGCGGCCCTGCCCGACTGCGGCGAGGGGCTGGAGCATCGTCTGGTCCGGGCGGCCCAGGCCAGCACCACCTTAGAGGAGTGCTATGCCCAGGTGAAAAGCAAGCGCTACGCCCATGCCCGGGTGCGGCGGCTGATTCTGTGGGCGTACCTGGGGCTGACGGCGGCGGACTGCCCAGAGCAGCCGCCTTACCTGCGGGTGCTGGGCCTCACCGAGGACGGGCGAGGGGTGCTGCGCCGGGCCAAAGAGTTGGGTGCGCTGCCCATCGTGACCAAGCCCGCCGCCGTAAAGGCCCTGGACACCCGGAGCCAGCGGCAGTTCGCCGTCGATGTCCGGGCGGAAGCCCTCTGGGAGCTGTGTCTGCCCCAGCTGGCGCCCGGCTCCAACGAGTGGCGCGCCACCCCCATCGTGATCAAAAAGAGCTGACAGAAACTCTGTCAGCTCTTTCTTAGTTTGTGTCTTCAAAATAACATTTAATGGCGGGGATATCGACTGTACTATAATAGGTTTTGGTAGAGATAACGCCGATGCCCTCGGATGCCACGTGTTCCTTTACAATTTTAATTTTATGTCTGTGACGGCCATTTTTATAATAAAAGTCTCGGCTGCTATAACCTTTACCAGGATCAGAAGAAGTGATTTCCTTTTTTATTGTTTTACTTCCAGATGCACTTAGGTTAAAAGCAGACTTGACTTTTGATTTAGCTGCGCTAGGGATGTCACCACCTAATTTTGCTGAAATAGTTGATGTTATAGTTTCAGGTTTTTTATATGTCATGCCTCGGGCAACGCTAATAATAAAGTAGGGTCTGGATAAGGATACCCACTTTTTGGTGATGCCCTGATCGTATACTTTCCAACGGTCATATTCAAAAGATCCGTATGGTGTAATGCCTATTAATGCTTGTAATGTAGTAGGGGCCTCCGTATAGGTGCCCAATAGAACCTCAGTTTTTCCGTCGTAGAGGAATCCGTCCTCTTCACCGGATAATGCGTCAGTTAGGGTGCTGTCAGAG
Organism: Clostridiales bacterium; assembly: GCA_003150485.1. Lineage (GTDB taxonomy): Bacteria > Bacillota > Clostridia > Oscillospirales > Oscillospiraceae > Onthomonas. Next base: position 157,234 of record QALX01000007.1, on the reverse strand, counting down.
GTGGTATCTGGCTGACATTGCTCAGTAGCACAAGCAGAGGATACAGACACGATAAACATGGTGATAGTAAGGAAAATGGATATCAATTTTTCCGTACTTTTTTTCATGATTATAACCTCCTGTTCTGTAAAATAATTGCTGATGCATGGTTCTTTGATGACAGATGTGAATCCCGATGTACCGGTACAGGAAACTCTGTATGATTTAACATAGCATATATTGCTGTAATTGTCGATAATTTCCTATAAAGTGCAAATAAATGTAATTCTGAAGAGGGAAGATGCAACTGAAATGTAAATATATGCAACTCGTTTTGGGCGGTTCCTTCACACTTTAAGTAAGGAAGCGAACACATAGAAAAGCCCCTCTCCGTATCGGAGAGGGGCTTTGGTTAGGCGGCGGGGACGTCCTGGCCCAGGATGGCCCGGGCCAGATCCAGGATGCGGTTGAGCTTGCGTTCACCCCGCTGAATGTTGCGGGAGATGGTGGAGACGTTGATGTGGAGCTGGGAGCTGATCTGGCGGTAGTTGAAGCCCTGGACGTAGTAGAGCTCCAGGCACTGGGCCTCCCGGGCGGTAATCATCTCCCGCATGGCACAGACCAGAGCGCGGCGAAGCCGGGTCATCATAAACTCCCGCTCCGGGTCCAGGATGGCGCGGATGTACTCGGAGATGGTGTGGGCGTAGGCCTCGCCCCGGCGGTAGATGGTCTTGGGTACGTACTTCTTCTCAGTCATGTAAATTCCTCCTCAATTCCGTTGTAGTCTCTCGTGGGTGACAGGGCTGCCCGGTCTTACAGCTGAGGCGACTCCCGCAGCTCACCGGCGGTAAACCGGCGGTGACGGAAGTACTCGGCGGCAAAGGCCCCCAGGCAGTCCGGGCAGAGTACCTGCTCGTCAATCAGGTACAGCAGGTCGTCCCGGTACAGCTCGCCGCCGCACAGGGCGCAGTGGCATACCGGCGGGACCTGCTGGGCGTCCCGGGGCAGCAAATAGGCCGTCATCTGAATCCCCCCTCTTTTCGCAAAATTTTTGAAAAAACGCTTGACATCACTGGTACTGTCTGGTATTATAAACGAGCTGAATCAAGAGGCCGTCCGCGCTGGTGTAGCTCAGTTGGTAGAGCAGCTGATTTGTAATCAGCAGGTCGGGGGTTCGAGTCCGTCCACCAGCTCCATTTGTCGCTGGCCGGGGCGTTCCTTTTTCAGTACAGCTTTATATGGAGGATTACCCAAGTGGCTAAAGGGGGCAGACTGTAAATCTGTTGGCGACCGCCTACTGTGGTTCGAATCCACAATCCTCCACCAAGACGACATCGTTCCAGATGCCGTCTTTTTTTATTGATACCGAACGCCGGGACCGTTTCCACCGGTATGTGCTGTCCTGCTTGTCGCGTCAGGACCGGGAACAGCACACGCCAAATGGTGATAACGGAGGGGGATGATGGCCAAAACCCTTAGGACAGTGGGTATATTACCACCAAATGGAGAAAAGGTCAAGGACGAAACCCGTCGATGTTGCACGAAAAACCGAATGGTGATAAAATATTTCCCGAATGGTTACATTAAAGGGACAATGGAGGTGCGCCCATGGAACAGCAGGAGAGCTTTGGCCGGCGGCTGCGCCAGATTATGCGGGAGCGGGGACTGAACTACGAGGCCTTTGGCAAGGTGCTGGATATGCGGCCCCAGACCCTGAACCGGTACGTGCTGGACCAGCGGGAGCCTAAAGCCCAGGTGGTTCTGGAGATGGCCGGGAAGCTGGGGGTGGACCCGCTGTGGCTGCTGGGCTGCGACGTGGCCCGGGAGGGCCCGGGGAACCGGGAGGAAGGCGGTCGCCGCGTTCCCATCTACGGCGGCATCCCCGGTGGAGCCCGGGCCCTGGAGGACCAAGCGCCTGAGGGATACGCCGCCGCTGACGTGGCTGACGGGGGCGGATACTGTTACCTGCGGGTGGCTGGGGAGGAGCTGAGCAGCGCCGGTATCCGGCCCGGGGACTTGGTTTTGCTGCGGCTCCAGGAGAGCGCCAAAACCGGCCAGCTGGCGGCCTGCCAGGTGGGCCTGGAGCCGGGCAGCCTCCAGCGCTACAGCCAGCAGGGGGAGTTTATCATCCTCCAGCCCGAGCACCCGGCGAGCCAGCCCCGCATCCTGTCGGTGGAGGAGTTCATCACCGGCAGCGCCCGCATTCTGGGGGTGGCGGTGCGGCTGGTGCGCGATCTGTGAGAAAAACGAAACTACCATGTATATTATAAGGAGAATAACTATGGCAATTCCGGAACGAAGCGAACTGAATCCCGCCTTTACCTGGGCCCTGGAGGACCTGTACAGCTGCGACGAGGCATGGCAGGCGGATTTCGACTGGGACAAGGACTACCTGAAAACGGTGAAGGCCTACGAGGGCCGGCTGGGGGAGAGCGCCAAGCTGCTGCTGCGCTATCTGGAGCTGAGCGATGAGATTGAGGTGGTCTTTGACAAGCTGGCCAACTACGCCTACCGGCGGGCGGACGAGGACACCCGGGACTCGGGTCCCCAGGCCATGTGCGCCCAACTGACCAACTTCCTGACCCAGCTCAGCACCGCATCCTCCTTTGCGACCAACGAGATTCTGGCCATTCCCGACGAGACGCTGGAGCAGTTCTACAAGGATTTGCCTGGGCTGGAGGTCTACCGCCGCCATTTGGACAACATCCGCCGGAGAAGAGCGCACATCCTCTCCCCGGCCGAGGAGAAACTGCTGGCCATGGCCGGGGAGCTGTCCGAGAACCCGGACAACATCTTCTCCATGCTCAACGACGCGGACATGAAGTTCGCCGACGCGGTGGATGCCCAGGGCAACCCCCATGCCCTGACCCACGGCACCTATATCCCCATGATGCACGGCAGTGACCGGACCCTGCGCAAGTCCGCCTTTGACAACCTGTACGCCGTCTACGGCCAGTACAGGAACACCCTGGCGGCCACTCTGGCGGCCCAGGCCAAGCAGTTGTGGTTTTTTGCCCAGGCCCGGAAGTATCCTTCCGCCCTGGCGGCAGCCCTGGACCGGACCGAGGTGCCCGAGGCGGTGTACCACAACCTGATTGCCGCCGTCCGGGAGAACCTGCCCAAGATGTACCGGTATGTGGGACTGCGGAAAAAACTGCTGGGCGTGGAGGAGCTCCACTTCTATGACCTGTATGCCGACATGGTAGGGGATGTGGAGATGAAGTTCCCCTTTGAGGAGGCCAAAGAGATCGCCCTGAAGGCCCTGGCCCCTCTGGGCAGCGACTACGGCAACATCCTGAAGGAGGGGTTCGAGGAACGCTGGATTGACGTGTACGAAAACGCCGGCAAGCGCTCCGGAGCCTACAGCGCCGGGACCAAGGTCCACCCCTTCGTGCTGCTGAATTACCACGATACCCTCAACGACCTGTTCACCCTGGTCCACGAGATGGGCCACGCCCTCCACTCTGAGCTGTCCAACTGGAACCAGCCCACGGTGTACTCGGACTACGTGATCTTCGTGGCCGAGGTGGCTTCCACCTGCAATGAGGCCCTGCTGATGGAGTACCTGCTGAAGAACACGACGGATAAAAAGGAACGGGCCTACCTGATCAACTATTTCCTGGAGCAGTTCCGCACCACTCTGTACCGGCAGACCATGTTCGCCGAGTTCGAGGAGAAGATCAACCAGCTGGCCCAGAACGGCGAGGGCATCACCGCCGACGTGTGCTGCGCCCTGTACCGGCAGCTGAACCAGGACTACTTTGGCCCGGACATTGTGGTGGACGATGCCATCGCTCTGGAGTGGGCCCGTATCCCCCACTTCTACTACAACTACTACGTGTACCAGTACGCCACCGGCTACGCGGCGGCCATCGCCCTGAGCCGCCGGATTCTGAAAGAGGGGGAGCCGGCTGTGGAGGACTACCTGAAATTCCTGCGGGGCGGCAGTTCCCTCCCCCCCATCGAGCTGCTTAAGCTGGCTGGGGTGGATATGTCCACTGCCGATCCCATCAACCAGGCCCTGGCCCTGTTTGACGAGCTGATCGGCGAACTGGAGGAGCTGCTGACGGACTGAGTCAGGTGTGCCGAAGAAGGGATCAAAACAGACAAACGCCGGACGTGGAATCCTGTTCCACGTCCGGTGCTTTTTTGACATTTTTAGTAGGAAAAGAAGGAGAAAACCCGTCATTTTCGCTAAAAATTGAAAAAATGGGACGATCCTACACACTTCGACAAATTCTTGCAGGAATGCTTGCTATAATGCAACTGCGGACAGGAAATCCAGGCGGCCTTCTCCTCTCTTTTGCTTTTTCCGCTCTCTTTTCAACATCCATGCAGTTCCCGCTCCAGAAGGCCGCAGGGAGGGGGCGCCGGGCTGTCCCACACCGGCGCCCCTCTGTTCCAATCCGTCAGCGCCGGTTGCTCCGCCGCCAGATATGCAGCTGCTCCGCCTGGGACACCAGCTCTTCCCGGAAGTCCGGGTGGGCCAGGGAGATCAGCTGCTCCGCCCGCTGCCAGGAGGACAGTCCCTTCAGGTTAGCCATACCATATTCAGTGACTACATAGTGGAGATTGGCGCGGGTATCGGTGACGATGGAGCCTTCCGTCAGGGTGGGCCGGATCCGGGAGTGCAGCGTGCCGTCCTTGGCCCGGTAGGTGGAGGACAGGCAGATAAAGCTCTTGCCCCCCTGGGACAGGTAGGCGCCCAGGACAAAGTCTAGCTGGCCCCCCGCCCCGGAGATGGGCCGGGTGCCTGCGGACTCGGCGTTGACCTGGCCGAACAGGTCGATGTCCACCGCGTTGTTGATGGAGATGAAGTTGTCCAGGGCCGCGATGGTGCGCAGATTGTTGACGTAGGTCACGTCCGCCGCCATGCACACCGGGTTGTCATCCAGGAAGTCGTAGACCTTTTGGGTACCCGCGCCGAAGGTGTACACCTGACGGCCCGGGTCCAACTTCTTCCGCCGGCCGGTGATCTTGCCGGCCAGGGTCAGGTCCACAAAGGCGTCCACGTACATCTCGGTGTGAACCCCCAGGTCCTTCAGGTCGCTCTGGGCGATCAGGGAGCCCACTGCGTTGGGCATCCCGCCGATGCCCAGCTGGAGGCAGGCCCCGTCTGGGATCTGCTCTACGATCATCCGGGCCACGGCCTGGTCTACCTCGGTGATTTTGGGGGCGGGCATGACTCCGATGGGAGGGTTGTCGCCATGGACGATTTTGTCCACCTGGCTGATATGGACCCCCTCGCCGTAGCCTCCCAGACAGCGGGGCATGTTTTCATTGACCTCCACGATGATCACCTCTGCGCCCTCCATGGCTGCGGTCAGGTGGGAAGCGTTGAGGCCGAAGTTAAAGTAGCCGTGCTTGTCCATGGGGGCGGTCTGGACCATGAACACCCGGCAGGGATGGGCGCGGCAGTACCCGGGCAGCTCGGAGTAGCGCACGGGGATGCAGAAGCAGAAGCCCTGGTCCACCAGATGCCGGTCAATCCCGGTCATATGGCAGCTGTTCCAGGTGAGATGGGCCCCCGGATTGGGGATGCGGAAAATCTCCGGTTCCCAGAGCAGGATGCTGCCCCGCAGGTTGATATCTTGAAGCTGGGGCATCCGCCTGGCCAGGGCCCGGTCCAGGGCCACAGGGGTGCCGGTGGCGTAGCCGAACTCAATCCAGTCCCCGTCCCGGACGCAGGCGACTGCCTCCTCGGGTGTGGTCAGCTTCTGCCGGTAAAGTGCCTGATAATCCATGGTCATTCCTCCTGTGCGGATCAAATATGGTTGCGCATTGTTTTAGGACAGTAAAAATTAGCTGTCGGGAAAAGAGGGGCAGGTCCTTCCGGAGTTTCCGGCCTTTTCGATCTCTCTCACTCTCTAAAGGCAAGATATAGGCGCGCTCTATCCGGAGAGATGTTGCTTCCTGTCTCCCTGCCCTCCTCTTTCCCCCCTGACAGAGGGGCACAAAACAAGCGCCGGACAGGCGTCCGGCGCTTGTGGAGTGCGAGGATAAAACAGAAAGAACTTACCGCTTGTTGGAGCGTCTCCACATCTTCAGCTTGTCCGCCTCAGCGATCAGTTCGTCACGGAGATCGGGGTGAGAGATGTTGATCAGACCCTCGGCTCTCTGCCAGGCGGCCAGGCCCTTCAGGTTGACCACGCCGTACTCGGTGACCACATACTGGGTGTTGGCACGGGTGCAGGTGGCGGTGGAACCGGCCTCCAGAGTGGGACGGATACGGGACTTGATGGAGCCGTCCTTGCCCTTGAAGGTGGAGGACAGGCAGATGAAGCTCTTGCCGCCGGGAGCCAGGTATGCGCCCATGACGAAGTCCATCTGTCCGCCTGCGCCGGAGATGTGGCGCACGCCGGAGGATTCAGCGGCAATCTGGCCGTACAGGTCGATGTCGATGGCGCTGTTGATGGAGATGAAGTTGCTGATAGAGGAGATGGTATCAATGCTGTTGACATAGTCCACGGGAGCGCACATGCACTCGGGGTTGTCGTCGATGAAGTCATACAGCTTCTGGGAGCCTGCGCCGAAGGCGTAAACCTGGCGGCCGGGATCCAGCTCCTTGTACTTGCCGGTGATCTTGCCGGCCATGGTCAGATCCACGAAGGCGTCCACGTACATCTCGGTATGTACACCCAGATCCTTCAGATCGGACTGAGCGATGATGCTGCCGATGGTGTTGGGCACGCCGCCGATGCCCAGCTGCAGGCAGGCATGGTCGGGGATCAGGGGCACAACATACTTTGCGATGGAGAGCTCCACCTCAGAGGGTGCGCCGCCGGCAGGCATTGCGGCCATGGAGTTGTTGGTCTCGATGATCTTGGTGACCTGGGAGACGTGAATGTCGGTGTGATAGCCGCCCAGGCAGCGAGGCATGTTGGGGTTGACCTCGACGATGATCTCCTCGGCCCGGTCGGCGATTTCGATCAGGTGGGAGGCGTTGGGGCCGAAGTTGAAGTAGCCATGCTTATCCATGGGAGAGCACTGCACAAAGAAGACGCGCTCGGGGTTGGCGGTCTCGCGGCAGTACTTGGGCACCTCGGAGTAGCGGACGGGGGAGTAGAAGCAGAAACCGCGGTCGATCATCTTACGCTCAATGCCGCTCATGTGCCAGCTGTTCCAGGTGAAATGATCCTTGGCGTCGGGCATGTCGAACATCTCGGGCTTCCACATCAGAATGCCGCCGCGGAACTGCACGTCGTGCAGGGTCTTCAGATGCTCGGCCATGGCGTGATCGCAGGCCTTGGGGGTGTTGGTCACCCAGCCCCAGGCGACCCAGTCGCCGTCATGGACGCATTTGACAGCTTCCTCGGGGGTGGTCAGCTTGCTCTGATACAGTGCTTTGTAATCCATAAGTAGGACCTCCTGTTTCTCTGAAAGTTCGGTTTTTGATCAGGGTACTCTCTGGAACAGGCTTCCGCAGAGCCGGGACTAAAAAAAGCCGCCGGTTTTCTCCGACGCAAGCGAACCAAAGAAACTGCCTGAGACATAACATAAAGTATCTCCGTACATTATAATACACTTTTGCGCAATGCGAAAGGGGCTTTTGTGATTTTTTTCACTAAAAACAATAAAATTTTCTCTGCCGCTCCCTTGACGGAATCGGTCAGAATCCTTGAGAAAACAGCCAATTTTTGTTATACTGGCCATAATTGAGTGAAACTGACCGGCCGGGGCAACCCTATCAGGGTGGAGTCCAGCGGCGAGGGGGCCGGCGGAGTGACAGGCCGGAGCCAGACCGAACTGGTTCCGTACAAGGGAGGGTATTTGATTATGCAGACATTTACTCTGTCTGGAAACGACTTTTTTGACCGCGTTTCCTACCCTGTGCTGTTGGCACAGGGGCAGAGCGTGCAATATTTCAACCAGGCGGCGGCAGAGCTGTTCCGTCTCCAGGCGACGCCGCTGGCGGAGGGGAGTCCGGTTCCCGAGCCTCTGGAGATTCAGAGGGGGGCGGGCATCTCTGCCCGGAGGCTGGCCGGTGAAGAATGGGTGATTACCAGCCGGGAGGTGGATGCGGGGACGCTGTACCTGCTGCACCAGGAGCAGGGGGAAGATTCCCGCTCCCGGATCTGGCTCCACCAGCTGGCCGAGCGGATGCGGGGACCCATGGCCTCCATGACCGCCGCGATCCAGGTGCTGGAACGCAGCCTGGTAGAGACCGAGCGGCTGCGCAACGAGCGCTATCTGGCGCTGCTTCAGAAGAGCTACTACCGGATGCTCCGCCTGGCCGGGAATGTGGAGACCCTGTGCCAGCTGGAGGACGGCGGCGCAGAGCAGTGGTATACGCCCCAGGTCTTTGACCTGGCGGGGCTGTGCCGCAAGCTCCACCGGGAGACTGACCTGCTGGTGGAATCTGTCGGCGCCCAGCTGAGCTACCAGGAGGACCAGAGCAGCGTGCTGGTTAAGGGGGAAGAGCAGCTGCTGAGCACCCTGATTTACCACCTGATCGCCAACGCGCTGTACTGCCTGAAGGGAAAGGGCGGCGAGATCTGCCTGAAGCTGAGCCGGCACGGCAGCCAGGTCCTGGTGACGGTGGAGGACAACGGCGGCGGGATGGAGGAGCGGGAGCTGATGACGGCGTTTGAACCCGAATCCAACGAGTCCGGCCTGAAGCCCGTGGGGCTGGGGCTGACCATCTGCCGGAAGATCGCCACCCTCCACGGCGGCGCCCTGATGCTGACCTCCGGCAAGCAGGGGACCCGGGTCACCCTCTCTCTCCCAGTGGACGACGGCAGGGAGGCCCCTGCGCTCCGCAGCCGGACCGTGGATTACACCGGCGGGTTCCCTCCGGCGCTGGTGGCCCTCAGCGATCTGCTCCCCGAGTCCTTCTTCGTCTCCGAGGAGCAGGAGTAAAGGGCAACAGGAGACGGTATGCCCTGTCTGCCCGGTTTATTTGAAACAAAATGGAACCTTTTCTGTCTGAAAAGGTTCCATTTCTTTGTCCTGATTGACGTTACCCGTAGGTCACATGGACGCGGCAGGTGACGCTGTCGCCGTTTTCGCCGGTGCAGGTGACTGTGGTGTCGCCTCGGCTCACGGCAGTGACCACGCCGCCGTCGTCCACGGTGGCCACATAGCTGTTGGCACTGGTCCAGGTGTAGTGACCGCCGCCGCCGTCGGCCACCAGGATGTAGGCGTCGCCGGGCCGCATCAAGGTCATGTCGCTGAGGTTCAGGGTCAGCGGCGTGTCCGACTCGGATTTGCTGTCCCCGTCATCCGGGTCCGCTTGCGAGCCGGTCTGCTCCTTGACCCAGGTATCCACCGCGTTGTGATCCGAGGCGGCGCCGTTGCAGAGGACTCGGCACTGGGCCTTGACTTTGCCCGCCGAGGCGGTGATGGTGCACTCGCCGCCGCCCATGCAGGTGATGGTGCCCTCCTGGTCCACCCAGGCCACATACTGGTCGCTGGTGCTCCACTTGACTGTGCCCTTCCAGTCCGACGGCGTGACCGTCAGCTCCAACGCCAGCTTTTCCTGTACCTGGAGGGTCAGGTCGGTGTAGTTCATGGACAGCGCTTCAGGCGGGGTCTGCTTCTCCTCCGGCTTTGTCTGGGGCGCCTTGGCCGGGGCGGAGCTGTCTCCGGCGCTGGCAGAGGGGTTCGGTTCCGCCGGGGCGGAGCTGGATGCCGCCGCCGGCTGGGGAGGCGTGGCCGCCGACAGTCCCTTGCCGATGCCGACTACCGCCACCACGATCAGCAGGCCCACCAGCAGGCCGCCCAGCCATTTGGCGGCGATCTGGATGGGGCTCCTGGGACCGCCGAAGCCGCCGGCACACTCGTCGGGGCCGATGGTCCGCCAGTCGGTGACGTAGCTCTGATTCTCCTCCGTCTGATAGCCGCAGTTGGGGCACTGGGGCAGCGAGGGATCGTAGAAGCCGCCGCAGAAGCGGCACCGCACCTGTCCCTCGCGCTGTAGTTCCGGTCTCCGTCTCGACCTTGCCATGGATTTCCCGCCTTTCTCATTCCCGGCGGTTCCCTGGTTGCCCGCCAACACGTCCTGTTCCGCCGGGAACAGACAATAAACATTCGTTTTCTTATCATATCGTCTTTTTTCCCCACCGTCAACCGTCCCCGCCGCTTTTCCTTGACCCGTCTGGGGGATTCTTTTATAATAGTGGGGGGAGTTGATCTCCGCCAGGGGCGCCGCTGCCCCGGACCCTGTAAGCTGCGGCCTGGAAGGCGGGGGCAGGGCGGCGCCACTTTATTGAAGTTAGGATTGTGCATATGGGCAGACAGAACCCTTCCGCCGAGTGGATCGGCAAAAAATATCAGGCGGCCATCCGGGCCTTTTCCCGTCAGCTGGGGGACCCGTCCCTCCGGCTGAGCTTTACCCAGGAAGCGGACCCTTTTTTCCGGCGCTGTGCCCTGGGAGTGTGGGCCCGGGGCGGGGCCATCACCGAGGACCATGTGGCGGTGTACAACGCCATCCGCTCCGGCGGCAATCCGCCGCCTCAGGCGCTGTACTTTGAGGTGGCCTCCGGCGCCTTGGGGGCGCCGGCCTTTCAGCCCCCCGGCTTCTTTCTGGAGCTGATCGCCCGGGATCGGGGCGCCGGCCACCGGCGGGGCGACCAATTTGCGGAGCTGTGCGGGCTGCTGATGCGGCTGTTTGCGGCGGTGGACGGGACAGTCACTCCGGAAGAAGAGCGTTATGTGGCCCGCTGTGAGGAGCAGCTTCGGGCTGTGGCCGGGGACGGCTCTATTCCCCCGGAAAGTAATACCGCTGAGGCGGTTCCGGAGCAGAAAACGGAGCCGGAAGCAAAAGCGGAAACGGAAGAAAAGCCCGAACCCACGGTGGAAGAACTGCTGGCGGAGCTGGACGAGCTGTGCGGGCTGGACAATGTGAAGAAGGACGTGCGCAGTCTGATCAACCTGATGAAAATCCGCAAGCTGCGCCAGGCCCAGGACCTGCCGGTGCCGCCCATCAGCCTGCACCTGGTGTTTTTGGGCAACCCGGGTACCGGTAAGACTACCGTGGCCCGGCTGCTGGCGGGCCTGTATAAGGCCATCGGCGTGCTGCCCAAGGGCCGGCTGGTGGAGGTGGACCGGTCCGGCCTGGTGGCCGGGTTCGTGGGCCAGACCGCTATTCAGACCCAGAAGGTGATCCAGTCCGCCATGGGCGGGGTGCTGTTCATCGACGAGGCCTATGCCCTGGCCCCGGGCGACGGGGGCAATGACTTCGGCCGGGAGGCCATTGACACTATCCTCAAGGCCATGGAGGACCACCGGGACGAGCTGATGGTGGTGGTTGCGGGGTACGCGGGGCCGATGGAGCGCTTTTTGCAGTCCAATCCGGGTCTGGAATCCCGCTTCAACAAGTATTTCTACTTCGAGGATTACACCGGCCCTCAGCTGAATCAGATTTTCCACTCCCTGTGCAGGAAGAACGGCTATCAGCCGGACCAGGAGCTGGAACAGTTTACCCCTGGCTTTTTCGAGGAGCTGTTTGCGAACCGGGACGACAACTTCGGCAACGCCCGGGAGGTGCGCAACTTGTTTGAGCGCCTGATCTCTGCCCAGAGCGACCGGGTGGCCGCCCTGGAGGCCCCCAACCGGGAGGACCTGATGGCTTTCACTCTGGCCGACTTCCAGGCTGCCCAGGCCGCCGAATATTGACAAAAAGCAGACGTTTTCCCGTATTGAGAAAACGTCTGCTTTTATTTTTTATCATAGTATTCCCGATTGCCGACGCAGGTCGGCTTTTTCCCACTTGGCAAGCGATGGGCGCGCAGCGCCCTCTGGCGTCACGAAACGGCCTGGAAGGTGGAGAGCATGTAGTGCATACGGGCCAGCCGGGTTTCCTCTTCCCCAGCGTTCCAGGAGAGCTGGGCCAGCCAGGTCCGGTCATCGTCGGTAAAGACGTAGCAGGCGCTGCCGCCCTGGTCGCCGGAGACGGTGAGACAGGTGGCCTGTACCTGGTTGACGCCCACCTTGGCGGTGGACTCCTTGACCGCGCCGCCGCTGAGAAGCTGGCGCGCCTTGGCGAGGGTGGCCTCGGAGGGCAGGCCCGTGGGGGTGACGGACAGGGAGGCGGGGGTCTCATCCCTGTGCCGGGTGTCCGGGGCGTGGAAGGAGGCGGTGTGGGCGGCGCTGTCGTAGCGGTAGGTGAAGTGCTCTGTGTCCTGTTCGATGAAGAACCCGGCGTCCGAGTACATCCGGATCAGGGAGAGCTTCAGCCGCACGCCGTCCTCCTTGACGGTCTTGGTAAAGGGCTCGGTGTCGCAGGCGTCGTACCAGGGTACCGGATCGGCGTAGGCGTATTCGTTTTTACTGCCCAGCTTTTTCCCCTCCACGGTGAGCAGGGCCAGTTCCCGGCCATAAGCGGACAGGAACGTGTTTACCACGCTGCCCACCAGCAGACGCTCCTGCTCCGGGGTGCAGCCGGAGACCTGGGTCTGGAACCCCTTGGAGAAGTCCAGCAGGACAACCTCCTGAGTTTTGTCCTCGGACAGGTCGAAGCTGATGCCCTTCAGGGTCACGCTCCGGTCCAGGACCCTGGCGCTGACCAGGGCTTCCACCAGCTTCACATCCAGAGTCTGGTCGCTGAGGGACAGGGCGGCCAGCTCCCGGCTGACGATGTATTTGCCGGTGGAGTCGGGGTAGTAGAGCAGAGGGCAGGTTCGGGAGGGAGCGGCGTCGCTCTCCGCCCCGCCGGGGTCAGAGCCGGAGGCGGCGTCGGCCAGCTTGTAGGTGCGGTTGACCGTGGCGTTGGTTTCGCCGCCGGCCTCCTGGCCGCAGGCGCTGAGGGACAGGGCGGTCATGACCACCAGCAGCAGGGATAAAGTCTGTCTCATCATCGGTAAGGATCTCCTGAAAAACGCTTCGAGAACTAATCATATTTCATTATAGAAAAACAGGGCGAATAAGGCAAGAAACAAACTGTAAACAAAGTGATAACAGGAAAACAGACGAAAGAGCGCGAAAGGGCGGCGTCCTGGGGAGGGCGCCGGTTGACAACCAGGCGACGAAAGGAGCTTCGGTCAGAGGTGGGAGCGGAGTTGGTCATACAGCTCCCGTGGGAACAACTGAGTATCTCTGCTGTAGCGCATAAAAATTTGAAATGAAATACAAATATGTGGTACAATATATTGCAGAAGAGGATTCATGATGTAATATGCGGTGTCTCCCCGAGAAACTGTACTGGAATGGATTAGAAAGAAAAAACTATTGGACCCAAAAAAGAGGTGAATCTAAATGAGAAAGTTTAAAATCCCAAGCATTCCGGCCACTGAACCGAAAAGCATTCGATTTCCAGTCGATATCATATCCGAAGTAGAGGATGTGATTCGGGGAAAAGACTGTACTTTTTCCGCCTTTGTGGTAGAGGCGGTCCGCGTTGCCCTTGAGAGCCTTCGGGAAGAGGAGGAATAGGGGAGGAATATCCAGCAAAGCATCTGTGTTTGTAAGTTGAAATCGCTCAAAACCGGAACCGACTGCAAGTTGGTTCCGGTTTTGAGCGGCCAGGGACAGTGGAAAAGAAGATAAAAAAGCGGCCGGAGCGTCCGATGGATGCTCCGGCCTTGAAAAGAAGAAAGGAAAATGAAAAAGCAAATTCAGGTTACGCCCTTACCAGCCTGGGTAACTGTCGCCGCTGCCGTAGTTGCCGAAGGGCCAGTTGTAGTAGTAGCTGCCGCCGGACTGACCGGACTGACCGGACTGGCCGCTCTGACCGTCCTGGCTGCTGTCGTTCTGGCCGTCGCTGGTGCTGTCGTTGGCGTCCGGCTGCTCCTCGTCCAGGGTGACCTTCAGGGTGGTGTAGTCGCTGTCCCGGTAGACGGTGAGGGTCATCTCGTCACCGGCCTTGTGGGTATTTTTGGCGTCGATGAGCTCGGCGCTGGTGGTGATGTCCTTGCCGTCCACCTGGGTGACGATGTCGCCGGTTTTCAGGCCGGCGGTCTCGGCGCAGGAGCCCTTCTCCACGCTGTTCACGTAGGCGCCCACCACCATGTTAGAGTACTGCTGGGCGGTGACCGAGGAGACAGTGGAGACGGTGATGCCCAGATAGGGCTTGCCAGTGACATAGCCGTATTTCATCAGGTCGCTGAGCACGTCCTGGACGTCGTTGATGGGGATGGCGAAGCCGATGCCCTCAATGGATGCCTCGGAGGAGTACATGCTGCTGCTGGAGGAGTACTTGGCGTTGACGATGCCGATGACCTCGCCGTACTGGTTGAACAGGGGCCCGCCGGAATTGCCCGAGTTGACGGTGCAGTCGGTCTGGAGCAGGCTCATGGCGGCGCCGTCGCTCATGGAGATGGCCCGGTCCAGGGCGCTCACTACGCCGGTGGTCAGGGTGTTGGCCAGGGTGCCCAGGGCGTTGCCAATGGCGGTGACGCTGTCCCCTACGGTGAGATCTTCGCTGTCCCCCAGGACTACGTAGGGGAATTTGGCCTCCCCGGCGTCCTTAATCTTGAGCACAGCCACGTCCAGATCCTCGTCGCTGCCCACCAGTTCGGCCTCGTAGCTAGTGGAGTCGGTACGCACCACCGAGATGGCGGTGGTGCCGCTGACCACGTGATTACAGGTGAGAATGTAGCCGTCCTCGCTGATGAGGAAGCCAGTGCCGGCGCCCTCGCCTTCGGAAGTTTTCACATTGACGCTGACCACGCAGTCGCCGTACTTGGCGTAGACCTGGGAGGAGGTCATCGTGTCGCCGGCCTTGACCTTGGTGGCGGTGACGTCGGCGCCGCCGGAGGAGGACCGGTCGCTGATGGCGATGTTGGTCCCGCCGCCAGAGCTGTTCCCGGCGAAGTAGGCGATGCCGCCGCCTACCCCGCCGCCTACCAGGGCGCAGGCCAGAGCGATGGCCACCACGCCGCTGGTGGAAATGGGGCTGTTCTTTTTCTTGCTCCGGGGCGGCTTGGGCGGCTTGGCCCCCTGATTGGCCTTCCGGCGCTGGAAGAAGCCGGGCTTGGGGGCGCCGTCGGCGGAGCTGCCGCCTGTCTGGCTGGCGCTGAAATGGTATTCACCGGAGACGGGGGGGCGGTGGAAGGTCTCCGTATGTTCCTGATCGTTATTGTAGTACATCAATACGCACTCCTTTCCTTGGCAGGAGGGCTTCGCCGGGATTCCCTTGTGGCTGCGGCGAAGATATGGATACTGTATGAAGGCGGAGGAGAAACGATGCGGTTTCTTTTGCCCGCCTCCGATTCTGTGCCTTTAAGATAACGGAGAACGCTTAAAAGAATCTGAAAGAAAAGGAAATTTTCCGCCCTTATTTGGTGGCCCAGTTGCCGGTGGCCTCACAGGTGAGGTAGGCGTTGATAAAGCCGTCCAGGTCGCCGTCCATGACGGCGTTGACGTTGCTGGTCTCATGGGCGGTGCGGGTGTCCTTGACCATGGTGTAGGGCATGAAGACGTAGGAGCGGATCTGGCTGCCCCACTCGATCTTCATCTGGACGCCCTTGAGGTCGGAGATTTTCTCGGCGTGGGCCTGCATCTGGAGCTGGACCAGCTTGTCCCGGAGCATCCGGTAGCAGGTTTCCTTGTTCTGGAACTGGGAGCGCTCCTGGGTGCTGGAGACCACGACGCCGGTGGGCTGGTGGATGAGGCGGACGCCAGAGGAGGTTTTGTTGATGTGCTGGCCGCCTGCGCCGGAGCAGCGGAAGACCTGCATCTCCACGTCGTCGGGGCGGATCTCCACTTCCACGTCGTCGGGAAGGTCGGGCATGACCTCCACGGCGGCGAAGGAGGTCTGGCGCCGGGCGTTGGAGTCGAAGGGGGAGATGCGGACCAGGCGGTGGACGCCGTGCTCACTGCGCAGGTAGCCGTAGGCGTTCTCGCCGGTAATCATCATGGTGGCGGACTTCAGGCCCGCCTCGTCGCCGTCCTCGTAGTCCAGGGTCTGGCACTGGAAACCGTGGCGGTCGCACCAGTGCTGGTACATGCGGAAGAGCATGGACGCCCAGTCCTGGGCCTCGGTGCCGCCTGCGCCGGCGTGGATGGTGAGCATACAGTCGTTGGCGTCGTACTCACCGGTGAAGAGGGTGGCGAGACGTGCCTGCTCGATGTCGTCCTCCAGCTGGGCGAAGCTCTCCTCCAGCTCGTCCACCATGGAGTCGTCGTCGCCCTCGATGCCCATCTCGCACAGGACCAGGAGGTCCTCCACGGTGTCCAGGCGTTTCTGGTGGGCGGTCAGCTTGTCCTGAAGGTTTTTGATGCGCTGGGAGACCTTTTGGGCCTTCTCCATGTCGTTCCAAAAATCCTCGGCGGCGCTCTGGGCCTGAAGCAGGTCCAGCTCTTCTTCGGCGGCCTCCAGGCCCAGAGAGTGGCCCAGCTCAGCCAGGACGGGTTTCAGGTTGTTCAGCTTTACCTTATACTCATCATATTTAATGGATGCCATATACAGATCGTTCCTTTCGATTTGGTTCAAACTTATACCATTATATTATAAAGGAAAAGAAATCCACTGTAAAGTGGCGGACGGATGGAAAGGCTCCGCCGTGGGGCGGAGCCCCGCCCCCGCATCAGCGGCTGCTGGCGGCGGGGGACTGGTCGTGAGCAAAGATGAAGTCATCAATATCCTGCTGCTGGGGCTGGGGTCTGGGGGCCGGAGCCTGAACAGGGGGCAGTTTCGAGTCCTGCATGTATATTCCTCCCTTGTGATAAGACATTACCTGCTATTCTATGCGGACGAGGCGGAAAAAATGCGGGAAATTTCTGTATTCATAAAGTTGTAACAAAGGCTTTAAAGTTCGTTCAACACTCCGGGACGGCGCTGCGGTAGGATAAAGTTGTCCTGGGGAAGGGAAGGCCCCGGGGCACAACAACTCCTTTTCTTTACTGACAAAACGCGAATAAGAACGAGAAGAACCCGTCTGCACCCGTTGCAGGCGGGTTTTTTTCTGGGGGAAATATAAAATAAGTCTTTACAAAAAAGAGAAAATGAGATAATATTTACACATGTGTAATTTGCGCAAACATGAAACCTGTCTGACAGATGGCAGGCGGAACCACGAAAGGAAACTCGTTCTGCCGGAAGCGAAAAAACGATGGCTAAATGTGCGGAAAAACGGGAAAATCTTGGGATTTTTCGGGGGTATCCGCCTTGCCGGAGGAGGGGAAGAGAGTCGTGCGGTGATGTTGGGAAAAGCGGCAAAAACGAGTACGCCTCTTTGCCACTCCCGCATCGTAAAATTACGGATTACATAGAATAAGGGTGGAAAATGCCGTGGTCTTTCTTTTTATTGTTAAATAAGCCCTTGCGTAAGCGGGGTGGGTTCGTTATAATAGACAGGAAGGATCAAACAGACCAATACAGGCAGATGGTCCGGCAGTGCCGCCGTCTCTGTACCGCCGCTCCGGAGCCCTGTGGGCGCTCCGGCAACTGGAACGCCTGACCGCGTCCGAGGACCAGTGGGGGAGAAAGTCCCGCCCAACAGCGGCCGCCCCCGACACACACGATGAATGGAGAATGCAAAATGCGGAAAAAAGTGAGAAGAATCCTGGCATTTCTGCTGGCGCTGGCCGTGGCGATGTCAGTGATGACCGGCATGGCGCTTTCCGCTCCGGCGGAGAGCGAACCCGAAGCGACGCCCGCTGCCGCAGATGTGGCGGTCGAGGAGAAGCAGACGGACGCCACAGACTCCACCAATCAGGCGGAGCCGGAGGAGGACGCGGACAAGGACGCACCGGCAGAGGAAGACTCCAGCGAAGATGGTGAGGCCCCCGTGGAGGGCGATCCCGAAGAACCTGCTCCTGACAGCAAGAAACCGGCTGGCGAGGCCGGGGAAGCTGCTCCGGTCAGTGCGGCCAGTGAGCAGATTGCCACCGTTGGTTCCGGCGACCGGGCCGTTACTGTCAGGACCAGCGCCGCCGCCGGTGTGCTCCCCGAGGGTGCGAAACTGGTGGTGAAGCAGCTGGCCGATACTGACAGCCAGTATCAGGATGCGGCGAACACGCTGGATGCCAACCAGGTTGCCTATGATAATTTCCTGGCCCTGGACGTGGGCTTTGAAGTGAACGGGCAGGAAGTGGAACCCAATGGTTCCGTGGATGTGCAGTTTGAACTGGGTGCAGGTCTTCTTCCCGAGGAAGCTGATACCGAGTCCCTGGCGATTCAGCATCTGGCCGACAGCGGCAAGGTGGAAACCGTTGCCGATACCGGCAGCGCCACCAACGGCACCGTCGCTGTCCAGGAACAGAAGATCAACGCAGGCTTTACCGTGGAGAGTTTCTCTACCTTTACAATTACATACACTAGAAATGACAACCAATATAAGATCAAGGTTAACCGTGTAAGTGTAGATGGCGAGGATGTTCCTGGTAGCACGGATCCAATGGTAATTAGCCAACGCGATACATGGTATGATATAGCTGATTATGCGGCGGTTGAAGGCTATACTTTCATTGGTGCTCACGTGGGAAGTGCTGCTGGTGTGAGTTTTACGCAGTTTCAATATGGAAGAGTAAATAACAACTTGAGTCGCAGTTGGTGTTACAGATCAAGTTCTAATGATGGTGGTACAGAATTTGGTGCTAATGATATTTACCTTACCTCCCGGCTGCACCTTGTGAGCAGGCAGAGTCTCACGATTCTGCTGATAAATTCAGGATCCCAATCGTATCAAAGAAAGGAATTTGGGTTATGTTAAAGAAAACCAAAAAGTCCATTCGCCGGCTGGGCGCCGTCGTAATGGCACTGGCAATGGCAATGTCCGTTATGGCCATTAATGCTTTTGCTGCAAATAATCCTGAAACTGTGACTATTACTAAGACTCTGACCAAATCTGCTGATGCTCCTGTTCCGAATACTACTTTTACGTTTGCTATTGCTGCTGGTGATGAAGGTGTTTATGAACAGGATGGTCAAACTGACATTTCCATCACTCCCGGTGAGGCAATGAACAATGTCACAACTGGAGAGGGCGTAGAGTCTCCTGATGGTACAACCGTTACTTATACTGCTACTATCACTCTGCCTGCTTACACTGCTGCTGGAATTTATTCCTATAAGGTCAGCGAAGTTGCTGGTGACTATAATGGTATCGTGTATGATAATACAGTATATAACATGAATGTGTTTGTTAACAATTCGAATGAGGTATATGCTGTTACCGTAAATAACAAGGGCCTTGGCACTGCTGAAGGAAAGGCTTCTCTGAATTTTACCAATAGCTATGCGACTAAGGCTGTTACCGTCAAAAAGGTGATTACAGGTAATCAGGCTGATACGACTGAAGAGTTTGGTATTACCATTACTATCAACGGCACTCCCGGAAAGTCTTACACCGTAGTCAATGGCGCTACTACTACTACTATTACAGCTGATACTAATGGTGTAGCTAGCACCACGATTGATCTTGGTAATAACGAAACTTATACAGTATCTGGTCTGTCTGCGAACGACACTTATACTGTCAACGAAGCACAGCCTGGTGAATATACTGTTTCCTATGAGGGAGATTATCAGGATGCCCACGCTAATAACAATACTGTGACTGTCACCAACACCAAGAATGCAACCACCCCCACTGGCGTCATCATGAACATCGCTCCCTACGTGCTGATGGTGGCTCTGGCTGGCGGCATTGCCTTCTTCTTCCTGCGCAGAAAGCACGCGGAATAAGACAGACCGCGCTGACAAACAGGAAAACTGAAAAAACTGTTATTTCATTTCGATCTAAAAATTCATTGAATCAAAACGCTCAAGTCATCTGACACGGCGTGCCGTCCCCTCCGCCCGGGTTTCCGGGCGGAGGCGGGCGGGTGAATCCCTTCCGCAAAAATCGAAACAAGGGGCGAAACAGATTGGAAAGAGCCGCAAAAGCTGCCCGAATTGGGGACAGAATATTGAGTTTTCTGGCCCTTGTGCTGATTCTGCTGCTGTTGCTGTACGGCGGGTACTCCCTCTGGGACACGGCCATGACCTACAAAGGGGCCTTCGCCTCCAGCGACCTGCTCCAGTACAAGCCCACGGGCGAGGCGGACGATCTGTCTCTCGCGGAGCTGAAAGAATTGAATCCGGACGTCTGCGCCTGGCTGACGGTGGACGACACCCACATTGACTACCCGGTGGTCCGGGGCGAGGACAATATGGAGTACGTCAACAAGGATGTCTTCGGCGAGTTTGCCCTCTCGGGCGCCATCTTTCTGGACAGCCGCAATCAAACGGATTTTTCCGACAGCTACAGCCTGCTCTACGGTCACCACATGGACAACGGCGCCATGTTTGGCGACATCGTGGAGTTTGCCGATCAGGACTACTTCAACGGACACAAAACCGGTACCCTGTACCTGACCGACAACCAGACCTATCAAATCACCCTCTTTGCCTGCGTAAAAGTGGACGCCTCCGACAGCGTCGTCTACACCCCGGAGGCTCAAAAGCAGGGCGACGTCAGTTCCCTCCTGAGTCATGTCCGGGAGAAGGCCGTCCAATACCGGGACATCGGTGTTGGGTCGGACGATCATATCATCGGTTTGTCAACCTGCTCCGATGCGGAAACCAATGGCCGTGTTGTCGTATTCGGACGATTGGACAAATAAATGCTAAGCACACGAAGGAGGTGCCTCAAGACACAATGAAGCAAAGAATGAAACAATTTCGTAAGCTGCTCCTTCCGCTGCTGATCGCGACCCTGCTGTTCCAGACGCAGGCACTTGCAGCGGACTACTCCTGTACCATCTCTATCCCGGTTGAGGTGCAGGTGACGGGGGATTCCGCCCCCGACGACGTAGACTTTACCGTCACCATGACCCCGGTGGACGAGGCCAACCCCATGCCCGATGCGTCCAGCGTGACCATCACCGGCTCCGGCACGGCGACCCTGGGCCCCATCACCTATACCAAGCCCGGGGACTACCTCTACACCGTCACCCAGAAAGAGGGCAGCGAAGCATACTTTACCTACGACACCACCAGCTATACGGTCACCGTCCGGGTGATCAACGATGGGGAAGGCGGCCTGACCGCTGAAATCTGGGCCATCGAAGAGGGCGGCGTGGATAAGGTGGACGAAATTCTCTTTGAGAATTCCTACGATCCCCCCGCTCCGGCACCCAAGCCCACCCCCAAGCCTACGCCTGTGAAGCACACCACCGCTAAAGTCACCTCCGCCAGCCCCAAGACCGGCGACGAGATGAATCTGGTGGTTCTGGGCTGCCTGCTGGGCATCTCCCTGCTGGGCCTCATCGCCCTGACCGTTGTTTTCTGCTGGAACAGAAAACGCAGCTGATTCCATATCTTTTCCTGTCTGAAAAGCACCGCTTTCCGAAAAAGCGGTGCTTTTTTGCGGCACCGGGGGAGCAGCCTGCGATAGACTGGGAGTGGAGGAAATTTTTGAAGGGAAATTGCTCAAAAGCCCAGTCGAAAACCTGTGCTTTTTCGTCAAAAGTGAAATTGTAACGCCATTCCAGTATGTTATAATGGAAATGCCAGTTTTGGATGCGGTGAGGTTGAAGCCGTATTCCGTGGCAAATTCACGGTGTGGTGAGTTTGAAGCCGCATCAGAAAGGAGATCTTTCACTATGGGAGATCGTATTTACAACTTTTCCGCAGGCCCTTCCATGCTGCCTCTGGAGGTGCTCCAGAAGGCCGGGGCCGAAATTACCAACTACCGCGGCAGCGGTATGTCGGTCATGGAGATGAGCCACCGCTCCAAGGTGTTCCAGGACATCTTCGATGACACCCAGGCCCGGTTCCGCAAGCTGATGAACGTGCCCGAAGACTACGAGATTCTCTTCCTCCAGGGCGGTGCGTCCACTCAGTTCTCCGCCATCCCCATGAACCTGATCGGCAAGACCGGCAAGGCGGACTACGCTGTCACCGGCAACTTCGCCGAGATCGCCTACAAGGAGGCCCGGAAGTACGGGCAGATCAGCCTGGCAGCCTCCTCCGCCGACCGGAATCACAGCTATATCCCGTCCCAGGACGCTCTGAAGCTGGACCCGGAGGCGAGCTACTTCTACTACTGCGCCAACAACACCGTCTACGGCACCGAGTGGCAGTACGTCCCGGAGACCGGTTCGGTTCCCCTGGTGTGCGATATGTCCTCCGACATCGCCAGCCGGGTGGTAGACGTGTCCAAATACGGCATCATCTATGCCGGCGCCCAGAAAAACCTGGCTCCCGCCGGTCTCACCATCGTCATCGTCAAGAAGTCCCTGGCCGGCCAACAGCTGCCCGAGACTCCTCTGATGCTCTGCTACGACAAAATGATTGAAAAGCACTCCATGTACAACACCCCTCCCTGCTGGTGCATCTACGTTCTGGGCCTGGTCCTGGAATGGCTGGAGGCCCAGGGCGGCGTGGCCGGCATGGAGCGCATCAAGCACGGCAAGGCTCAGATGCTCTACGACGTGCTGGACCAGTCGAAACTCCTCCACTGTGTGGCCGAACCCGGCTCCCGCAGCGATATGAACGTAACCTTCCGCAGCGACAGCGATGAGCTGGATGCCAAGTTTGTGGCCGCCGCCACCGAAGCCGGTTTCCACAACCTGAAGGGCCACCGGAAGGTGGGCGGCATGCGTGCCTCCATCTACAATGCCATGCCCGTAGAGGGCGTGGAGCAGCTGTGCGAGTTCATCCGGCGCTTTGACCGGGAGAATTAAGGAGGGGAGGAACGGCTATGTTTAAAGTACGAGTGATGAATAAAATCGCCCCTGCGGGCCTGCGCAAGCTGGACCCGTCCAACTACCAGATCGGTCAGGATCTGGAGCGTTACCAGGGGATGCTGATCCGTTCCGCGGATCTCCACAGCCACCAGTTCCCCAAGGAGCTGCTGGCCATCGCCCGGGCGGGCTCGGGCACCAACAACATCCCCATCGACAAGTGCAATGAGCGGGGCATCGCCGTGTTCAACACCCCCGGCGCCAACGCCAACGCGGTAAAAGAGCTGCTGTTGGCCGACCTGCTGCTGGCCTCCCGGGATCTGTTGGGCGGCGTCGAGTGGGTCAAGCGCCAGGTGGAAGAGGGCGTAGATGTGTCCTCCGTGGTGGAGAAGGGCAAAGCGGCCTTTGTGGGCCCCGAGCTCATCGGTAAGAGCCTGGGCGTCATCGGCCTGGGCGCCATCGGGTCCAAGGTGGCCAATATCGCCATCGAGATGGGGATGCACGTGCTGGGCTACGACCCCTACCTGTCGGTGGATTCCGCTCTGGCCCTGAACACCCACATTGAGCACGTCACCGACCTGGATGAGGTGTTCCGCCAGTCCGATTACCTGACCATGCACCTTCACTATAACAAGTCCACCGCCAACATCATCGACGAGGACGCGGTGAAGCGGATGAAGGGCGGCGTCCGGGTCATCAACCTGGCCCGGGGCGGCCTGGTCAACGACGACGCCATCATCGCCGGTCTGGAGTCCGGCCGGGTGGCCAAGTATATCACCGACTTCCCCAACAACCGGCTGGTCCAGGTGCCCAACGTCATCGCTATGCCCCATCTGGGCGCCTCCACCCCGGAGAGTGAGGCCAACTGCGCCGCTATGGCGGCCCAGGAGCTCCGGGACTACCTGGAGAACGGCAACATCAGCAACTCGGTGAACCTGCCTAACCTGGCCATGCGCCGTTCCGGCGAGTGCCGCATCTGCGTCATCCACAAGAACGTGCCCACCATCCTCAGCTCTATCGTCAACCTGGTTTCCGACCTGGAAATCAACGTGGAGAATCTGATTAACAAGTCCAAGAAGGACCTGGCCTACACCATGATCGACATCAACCAGAGTGTCGGCGAGAACATGGTGGCGGCCATCCAGCGGATGGAACCCACCATTCGGGTACGGGTGCTCCACTGAGCACCTGTCAGCAGTATCATCTGAAAAAGCTCCTGCCAGACGGCGGGAGCTTTTGATTGTGTCCTCTACCCACTGGCAAAAGGCGCGGTTCTGTGGTATAGTAGGCACAGTACGAAATATGGAGGGGGAAAGCAGAATGGCCAAGCGGATATTGTTGATTGACTGCTGTGTCCGGGGGGAGCAATCCCGCACCCTGACCTTAACCCGGCGGTGGCTGGCCAAGCAGGAGCCGGGGGCCCAGGTGGAGCATCTGAAACTGTACGACCTGGAGCTGACGCCGCTGCCGCTGGAGGAAGTGGAGACCCGTCGGGATACCCGGCTGGCGGAGCAGTTCGCCCAGGCGGACGAGATTGTGGTGGCGGCGCCCTACTGGGACCTGTCCTTCCCGTCCATCCTGAAGGTGTACCTGGAGCGGGTCTGCGTCACCGGAATCACCTTCCACTACGTGGAGAACCGGGAGGAGGGCCTATGCCGGGCGGACCGGGCGGTGTATATCAGCACGGCCGGCGGCTATGTGGGAGAACGCCACCTGGGCGAGGAGTACGTGAAAACGGTGTTTCAGCGGCTGTTCGGCATCGGGGCGTTTACCGCCATCCGCTGCGAGGGACTGGACCTCCCGGGCAGCGATCCGGAGGCGCTGCTGGCGGCGGCGGTGCGGTAGAGACGCCTTTGGCGGAGCCTGCCGGGGGCTGTGGCATTCCCCTCGCAACGACGAAAAACAAGTGCTTCAGGAGGTGGAGTTGTGAGCGCTTTTTCAGAGCTGTTGACAAATTATGTGGCGAAAAGTGGTCTTACGAAAAACGGATTGATCGAGGCGTGTCAGGTCAACCGATCCACTTTTTTTCAGTGCTTAAACGGAAAACGGCTGCCTAAGGAATCGTTTTTTGAGCACTTACTTCGGACACTTCAACTGTCCCCGGGGGAGGAGTCCAAGCTGCGGAAGCTGTACCACATCGCCCAGATCGGCGAGTCCGTGTATCAAAACCGGCAGTGTGCGAAGAAGTGCCTGGAGACCCTGGCCGCCCTGTCCGGGAATCTGATCCCCCAGATCTACCGCCTTGACGGCGTGGCCCAGCTGACCGCAAACTGGGCGTCGCTGGAGGGGGACAATCGGGTGTTTCAGGAGCTGTGCCACCTGGTACAGGCGGAAATGTTCCTGCCCGAGCCCAAAATTGACCTGTTTGTGCCCCAGGAGGACAGCCGGTTCATTGAGTACCTCAAGGTGCTCTACCGGAACAGCGGGGAGAAAAACGTGCGGCTGCGCCAGCTGGTCCAGTTCCCCCAGGGAAGGGGGAAAAAGACCCGGGAGAGCATGGAGTTTTTCGACTCGATTCTATTTTTCCTGGCCTCGGACTGCATGGGCTACGAGGCACATTATTATTACAGCGAGGTGGATTTTGCCGACACCGTCGGCGTCCTCTATCCCTATTCCGTTATCACCAGTACCGGCGTCCTGCTGATGAACGAAGCCATGGACCGGGCGCTGTTTTCCGCCGCTCCGGCGATTCTGGAAACCTGCCGCACCCAGTTTGAGGATGTCCTGTGCAAGACCAAGCAGTTTCACACCCCCTTTAAGGGGTATCAGCAGACAGTGGACTTTACCCTGGAGAACTGGGAAGGGACCACAATGGGGTACCAGTACTTTGCCACGCCCTGTTTCAGCGCTTATCTGACCCGAGAGCTGGTGGACAAGTACTGCCCGGCGGGGATGGAGGAGAGGTTCGACCACTACTTTCAGAGCATCATGGCGGGAGTGTTCTATGTCAGCTTTTGCAGCGAGGCGGGGCTGATGGACTTTGCCCGGAACGGGCTTATGAACGAGTTCCCGGAGAGGCTGGTTCCGCCGCTGGAGCTGGAGGACCGGAAGACGGTGCTGGAGACCATGCTGTACCGGCCGCCGGAAAACAGCCGGCTGTACCTGATGGACCCGGAGAAGACCACGGTTTCCGATGAATTCGTGTTTTCCCTGGCCAAGGGGAAACGGATTATGACCTACCGGAAGCGGCTGCCCAAGCTGCGCATGTTCTGCTTCCAGGAGCAAAATCTGATGGACGCCTTTGAAGATTTCTTTGAATCCCTGCCCGAGAGCAGCTATGTGCTGCCCCGGAGCGAAGTGGAGCGGGTGCTGCGCCAGGCCATCCGGTGCTGTGAGGAGCAGATGACCTTTGACCTGAGTAATCAGATTGGGTAGCTGGCCCGGGAAGGCTGAGTTTTTTGCCCGCATAGATGGGAAGCAGTCCTCTTTTCAGAGGACTGCTTCTTTTTGCGCACAGAACAAATGGACCGTGCGGAGATCAGGCATGGAATGGGTAGAGAAAGAGCTTGAAGGGAACCCCAAGCCGCTTGCAGTGGCGGAGGACGGAGGCGGTGCCCCGGCTCTTGCCGTCCCAGAAGGCCAGGACCAGGTCGCTGTACTGGACGATCTGGAGGTTGCGGCGCAGGGGGGCGGAGCGGCCGTAGGTCTGGTAGTCGGGCAGGAACTCCGTGAGCTTGAGGCCCTTGGCCCGGGCGTAGCTCCGGGCGCAGGCGTCCACGCCCCTGGCCCCGCCCGACACGATTTCGTCGGTTCCCGGAGGCAGGTATGCGCCGGGGTTGTCCACCGTCAGGGTGCGGGAGCCGATTATCGCGACGCGCACGACTTTTTCACATCCT
Organism: Clostridiales bacterium; assembly: GCA_003150485.1. Lineage (GTDB taxonomy): Bacteria > Bacillota > Clostridia > Oscillospirales > Oscillospiraceae > Onthomonas. The sequence continues at coordinate 130,868 of QALX01000007.1, read as the reverse complement.
CAATGCTGCCGTGTATCGCTTCAAACTCCGCCACGCGCTTTTTGATGTACTGCTCCAGCTCTTTGTTTGCGGAGCGGCCCTCGGACTCCGCGATGTAGCGGAATTTTTGAAAATTCAGCCGGTCAACACGCAGTGTATAGCGCAGCAATTTCTCCTCCATGATACTCATCCTCTGTTACATTGCCAAGAGATTTCTATGCTTCCATTTTAATGGTATTTTCGACGGAAAACGAAAATGGTGAAAAAATGGTGGCAAAGTGACGCATTCTTTTTTTGAAATTTGATAGATATACTGTATATCTACTCGGAACATTGTATCACATGATAGCTATAAAATGAACATACAATATATTTGGTGCGAGGTGAAGTTTATGGCTGTCAAAAGTGTATCTATCCGAATTGAGGAAGAAATGCTGAAAAAGATAGGCTTTATTGCCGATTATGAAGGCCGATCTGTCAACAGCCATATTCTTGTTTTGATTCGTGAGAATATCAGGGAGTATGAGAAAGAGCATGGGCACATTGAAGGGGCCATTAGACCGGACATCAATGTAAAACCCACTCGCAAACAATCATAATAATTATAAAGTTTAAAACGCCTAGGTCTTCCCGCAAGCTGGAAAAGACTGGGCGTTTTGTCTTATAAAGTGTGTAAGGCAATTCATGGAAGTTCTGTCGCCTGAAATGCGTAAGACAATTCGTGGAAGTTCTGTCGAAAAACGAAGCCGTGCGAGAGACACCGAAACCAAAAAAAGGACACGCCTTTAGGCGTGTCCTTTTTTGGTGGAGACTGGGGGACTCGAACCCTCGGCCTCATGCGTGTGAAGCATGCGCTCTAACCAGCTGAGCTAAGCCTCCATAACAAGATAGGAAGCGAGACGCTTCCTATCTGTACCTATGTGGTGACCCGTACGGGATTCGAACCCATGTTACAGCCGTGAAAGGGCCGTGTCTTAACCACTTGACCAACGGGCCATGGACCGGGACACACGAAGGCGTCCCGAAGAAAGAAAGGAATGGTAGCGGCGACTGGATTTGAACCGGTGACACTGCGGGTATGAACCGCATGCTCTAGCCAACTGAGCTACGCCGCCATTTCCGTTCCGCCTCAGCAGAACAATGACTATTATAGTCGGATAGGCAATCATTGTCAAGCATTATTTTGAAAAAATACAAAAGATTTTCGCAGGATTTCCACCCAGCGCATTGACAAACGGGCGATTCTGTTATATGGTGATTTTTATGAGTTACGTGTTTTTTGACCTGGAGTGGAACCAGGGTTACCCTCACGGTGAGGACGATAAATTAGACGAGATTATCCAGATCGGCGCCTGCCGCCTGGACAGCTGGGAGGGGGAGATTGCGCCCTTTTCCTCCTACGTCCGGCCCGCTATCCACAAAAAGCTCCACCATCGGGTCCGGAAAATGCTCCCCCTGAGCATGGACACCCTCCGGCGGGCCGAGAGCTTCCGGACGGTGGCCCGGCGGTTCTTCAGCTGGTGCGGCCCCAACCCGGTGTTCTTCACCTGGGGCAACAGCGACGTGCGGGTGCTGGACATGAACCTGTGCTGGTACGGCATGGAGGAGTTCCTGGAGCTGGAGATCTACGACCTCCAGCGGGCTTTCGACCTGCTGGTCCTCCACACCGATCAGCAGGCCGCCCTCAAGGACGCCGTGGAGGTTCTGGACCTGGCCGGGGACATGACCTACCACGACGCCGGCAACGACGCCACCTACACCGCCCGCATCGGCGCGGAGCTGGTGCGCCGCTTCGGCGCCCTGCCCTCCGAGGCGGAGCTGGACCAGATGGAGGCCGAGCTCCGGCGGGAGCGCCGGGAGCGGGCCGCCGCCGAGGCCAGCCAGGCCCTGGGCCGGGTGCTTCGGGACAAGACGCCGGTCTACCGCCGCTCCTGCGGCGTGTACAAGACCACCGGTGACTGCCTGCGCAGCCGGAACGCCCGGGTGGTCCGCTGCCCCAAGTGCGACAGCTGGCTCTGCAACGGCAACTGGCTCCAGATCGAGGGGTACTACGTGGCCCGGAGCCGCTGCCTGGAGCACGGGCGCTACTACACCTGCGTCACGGTCCAGAAGGGCCCACTGGGCGCCCGGGGCGCCATGCACCTGTTTGCCCCTGAGGACTTCCCGCCGGACCTGTTCCGGCTGTGCAAGCTGGGCGGCAAGCAGATCCCCGTGGGCAAGGGGCTGAAAAAACGCAAACGTCCCCGCCGCAAGCGCAAAGTCAAGGCGGTCACCCCACAGTCGTGAAAAAAACGGTATCCAATGCTGGATACCGTTTTTTTGCGCGCCGGGTTACTCCGCCAGGGTGAAGACGCCCTTCTGAATCCGGGCGAGATAGGTGGTGTCCCGGCAGGCGTCGCCGTTGGCGTCGAAGGACAGGGCCCCGGTGACGGCGTCCCGTTTGTCCAGGGTGGTCAGGGCGTCCCGGATGGCGGGGCCCTCCAGGGAGTTGGCGGCCTCGATGGCGTCCAGGGCCGTGTTGTAGCTGTCAAAGGCCAGGGCCTGGCTGCCGGTGGCGGCGGTGCTGTTCCCGTTGGCCTCCAGACGGGCCGGGTCGGCCTGGAGCCAAGCCTGGAACCCCTGGTCAAAGGGCGCATCCGCCCCCTGGACGTAGGCGCAGGCCAGTACCACCCCTTCGGCGGCCTTGCCGGCCTCGGAGAGAAACGCCGGGTCATTCCAGGCGTCCCCGGCGATCCACTGGACCTTCCAGCCCAGCCCACCGGCCTGGTCCAACAGCAGGGAGGCACAGGCGACGCTGGTGGGGGCAAAGACGGCCTTGACGCCGGAGGCTTTCAGGCCGGCCAGCAGATCGGTAAAGACGGTCTCACCGGACTGGAAGGTCTCGGCGTCCACCACCTTGCCGCCGTTTTCCTCAAACCGGGCGGTGAAGGCGGCTACCTGGCGGGCGGTGGATTCATCGTCGATGCAGTTGACGGTGGCGATCTCCCGGTAGTTCTGGGCAGTGGCCCAGTCCGCCAGGGCGGTTCCTTGAAGGGCGTCCAGAGTGCGGGTGCGGAAGTAGTAGTCGTTGCCCAGGGTCACGTTGGCGCCGGTGCAGGAGGTGGCGATGGCGGGGAGCCGGGCCTGGGCGAAGGTGCTGCCGGCGGCGATGCAGGCGGCGGCGTCACAGCCGCCGATGACTGCCGCGCAGCCGTCGGAAACCAGTTGGCGGGCCGCGGCTACGGCGTCATCCGGATCGGACGGGCTGTCCTGCCAGTCCAGCACCACGGTGCAGGGGACCCCGTCCACGGTGACGGTGGGGCGGAGGGATTGGGCGTAGGCGATGCCCAGCTCTTCCCGGATGCCGCTGGCGCCGGTTTTGGGCTCGAAAACGCCCAGGGTGATGGTGTGGTCCGGAGCGGCCGACGAGGCGGAGCCGGTGCTGCCGCTGGCGCCGCAGGCGGCCAGAGTCAGTGTCATGGCTGCGGCTATGAGGAGTGCGAGTTGTTTTTTCATAGGTTGGTTCCTCCGTTTCCAGAGGTGGGCGCAGCCCCCTCTCAGTTGGGAATTATACGCAGTTTTTCCGCGAAAATCAATGGCAGCGGGGTAAAAGCGGCGGGATTTTGGCAAAAGTGCGTGTCCCCACTGTTTTTCCGGGCAATTCGTGGTATGATAGGGGAAGTCTGGAACAATCAAACGAGAGGAGACACAACAGAGATGACTGATCTAATCCCCATTTTCTTTTATGTCATGTTTGCGGTGGCCATCGTGATCATCGCAGTCACGGGAGTGAAGGGCTTTCGCCAGCGGCGGGCCAACGACGCCGCGCCGGTGCAGGAGATGGCTGCCACGGTGAGCGGCAAGCGGGCCCCTGTGAGCAGCGCCCTCCGCCCCAAGGCAGCGGAGGCCTCCGGCCAGGGCTTCGCCACCCGTACCACATATTACGCTGCCTTTCAGACCGGGGATGGGAACCGGATGGAATTCCAAGTCTCCCAGGCGGACTACAACCGCTTAGCAGAGGGGGAACAGGGCACCCTGACCTTCCAGGGTACCCGGTACCTGGGCTTCCAGAGGGAGGAAGCGGCGAAAAGCGATGCTTAATAGGAATAATTCTTGACAAGCGCCGGGAAGTTGTGGGATAATAGAGACAACAAATCAAATGCTCTGCCATTGCAAGCGCAATCCGAAGGAGGAAAAACACATGGTGAAATGTAAACTCTGCGGTGAAATTTTTGACGATTCCCTGACCACCTGCCCCCTGTGCGGCGTGGGGCCGGATTACTTTGAACCGGTGGAGACGGAGTCCGCTGGCCAGGTGCGGTGCAGCATCTGCCAGGCGGTGTTCGACGGGTCGGAGCCGGTGTGTCCCTTCTGCAACGTGGGCCCGGAGTACTACGTGCCCCTGGAGGACAAGCCGGGCGGTATGGTCCGGTGCAAGGTGTGCCAGGCGGTGTTCGACGGGTCGGAGACGGTATGCCCGGTGTGCAATGTGGGTCCGGAAAACTTCGAGCCCCTGGACAGCGCGCCAGTGACCGGAAAGGTCCGCTGCGACGTGTGTCAGGCGGTGTTCGACGGGTCGGAACCGGTGTGTCCCTTCTGCAACGTGGGCCCCGAGCACTACGTGCCGGTGGACCAGGGCCAGCCGGCGGGCAAGGTCCGCTGCACCATCTGCAAAGAGGTCTTTGATGCCTCGGAGAACAGCTGTCCCGTCTGCGGCGTGGGCCCCGAGTACTTTGAACCGGTGGTGGAGAAGCCGGCGGGCGGCAAGGTCCGCTGCACCGTCTGCCAGGAGATCTTCGATGCGTCGGAGCCGGTCTGTCCCGTCTGCGGCGTGGGGCCGGAGCACTTTGTGCCCGTGGAGCCCCAGAAGACCGGCAAGGTCAAGTGCGCCATCTGCGGCGAGATCTTTGACGCGTCGGAGCCGGTGTGCCCGGTGTGCGGCGTGGGCCCGGAACACTACCTGCCGGTAGAAGAGGCCGAGGCCATCCAGCGCCACGACACCGACCGGCGCTACCTGATCCTGGGCGCCGGTACGGCGGCGGTGAACGCGGCCCAGGCCATCCGGGACCGGGACGGCACCGGTACCATCACCCTGCTGGCCGACGAGGAGGAGCTGCCCTACAAGCGGCCTCAGCTGACCAAGCATATGTTTGACGGCACCGACGCCGAAGCCAGAGCCAAGTATTTCACCCTCCACGACCAGGCGTGGTACGCGGAGCGGAACATCACCCTGGCCTTGGGCAAGAAGATCGTCTCCCTGAACCCCGCCGAGAAGCGGGTGACCCTGGAGGACGGCGCCGTCTGTGAATATGACAAGTGTATCTATGCCCTGGGGTCCCACTTCTTCGTGCCCCCCTTCGGCGGCAATGACGACCCCAGAGTAAAGACCATCCGCACCATCCGGGACATTGAGGAGATCAGGACGTTCCTGGAAAAAGGCAAGCGGGCCGTGGTCATCGGCGGCGGCGTTGTGGGCCTGGAGGCGGCCTGGGAGCTGAAGCAGTACGGCTGTGACGTGACTGTGTTGGAGGCCATGCCCGCCCTGATGGCCAACAAGCTGGACCCTGTGGCCTCGGCCATGCTCCAGGGCTTCTTCGAAGAGGGCAGCGTGAAGATTCTCGCCGGCGCGATGACCGACCGCTATGAGAACGGGACCATCTACCTGAAGGACGGCACGGCGCTGCCCGCAGAGGTGGTGGTGGTGTCCGCAGGCGTCCGGGCCAACGGCCAGCTGGCCGCTGACGCCGGTGCGGAGCAGAACAAGGCCGTGGTGGTCAACGAGCGGATGGAGACCAGCCTCCCCGACCTGTACGGCGCCGGGGACTGCGTGGAGTTCGCCGGGATGAACTACGCCCTGTGGCCGGAGGCCTCCCGTCAGGGTGAGGTGGCCGGCGCCAACGCTGCGGGAGATCAGCTCACCTTCGCCGCGGAGATCTACGGCATGAGCATGGAGGTGGCGGGCCGGAACCTGTACACCATCGGCAAAGCCTCCGGCGCCGGAGAAGCGCCCCTGCGCACCGTGGAGTTCCGGGACGACGCCCGTGGAAACCTGGAGAAATACTTCTTCCAGGATGACGTCCTGTGCGGCGTGACCCTGTTGGGGGATGTGAGCAAGCTGAGCCAGGTCACTGAGCAGGTGAACCGGAAGGCCAGCTACGACAGCCTCTTCGGGAAATAAGCAGAATACAGCAAGCCGCCGTCGGATGGTTCCGGCGGCGGCGCTTTTATACGCAGGCGATAAAACGCCCCGCTATCCGATGGGACAGCAGGGCGCTTCAAAAAAGAGAGAGGGAGGTGTTATTTCACAATGAGTAGAGTATAGAAATGAGTTGGAACATTGCTTTATCCTGACAATGACAGGATACCAGGGCGGGGGTGGGAAATCTTGAACAGGCTGGAAACCCTTTGTAAACCATCTGTGAACGGGGCGGCAGGGGAAAAGGGGCCGCAGTGCACCTTCCCGGCACACTGCGGCCTGATTGGTCGGGGTCCGGCTCAGCCGAACATGTCGTCGCCGCTTTTGAACTCGAAGGCGGGGTGGAAGTCGAACTTCACTGCGCCCACGGCGATGCCGGGGCCGACGGCGCGCTTGATGCGGGCGATGCCCTCGTTGCCGAAGCCGGCGCACAGCTCGATGGCGGAGCAGCCCTTGGCCACCATCTCCTTGGCGATTTCCTCGGCCTGGGCGTAGGTGGCGCAGCCGGTGACGTTCATGTTGATGGAATCGCCCTCAATGACGGTGCGCTCCTTAGCGGGGTCGCAGCCGGGCGCCACATAGATGAATGCGCATTCAAATTTCATTATGAGTCCTCCTGACGTTCAAATGTAGTTCCGTGAATACCCTTTGTTCTCCCACTATAGCACAGGAAAAGCAACTCTGGCAAGGGGCAGTCGAACATCAGAAGGGGCTGATGGGGATAGAACCGTCGTCGGCGCCCTTTTCCACTGCCAGAATCCGCAGGGGATAGGAGTAACTATCGCTGACCCGGACGGTCACCCGGTCCCCGGCCCGGCGGCCCAGCAGGGCTTTGCCCACCGGGGACTCCTTGCTGATGAGGCCGTGGAGGGAGTCCTGACGCAGGGTGGTGACCAGCTGGAACTGTTCGGTCTCGTCGTCTTCCTCAAAGAGGACGGTGACCTTGTCAAACAGGCCAATCTCCCCGGCGCCGGAGTGGTCGCTGATGACCACAGCGGTCTTGATCATATTTTCCAGGTAGCGGATTCGGCTCTCGTTCTGGTTTTTCTCCCGCTTGGCGGCCTTGTACTCAAAGTTTTCGCTGAGGTCGCCGAAGGCCCGGGCCTCCTTCACCGCTTCCAGCAGCTGGGGCCGGGTGACGGTACGGCGTTGGTGGAGCTCTTCTTTCATTTTTTCGATGTCGGTGCGGGTCAGTTCGTCGTGCATGGTGCAGCCTCCTCCAATGGATTTCTTTTATTATCATATCATAAGAAAAGAAAAAAACAACGGGTGCTTCCGTTATTTGGAAAGGATAAAGGGAGGGAAATCAGTCAAAATAATGCCGTATTGATAGAAAGGTTGGCGAGAGAGCATGATACGGCATCGAAAACGGCTGTGTGCCCTGCTTTGCACATTCTTATTGATTTTCACATTGATGATCCAGCTGGTCCAGCCCGCGCTGGCGGCCAGCTACCGGCAGGGAGACACGGGAAACGCTGTAACCACGATACAGACTAAGCTGCGGCGCTGGGGCTACTTCAACGGTCCCGTGGACGGCGTCTTCGGCAGCGGTACCGCAAAAGCGGTCCGTTATTTCCAACAGTCCAACGGCCTGACTCCGGACGGGGTGGCGGGGCCGGCAACCCTGAAGGCCCTGGGGATGGAGAACCAGGGCGGCAGCTCCGGTTCCTCCTCGGGCAATTCCAATACCTCCAAGAGCGATGTGGCCCTTTTGGCCAAGGTGATCTCGGCGGAGGCCCGAGGGGAGCCCTACAGCGGCCAGGTGGCGGTGGGGGCGGTGATCCTCAACCGGATTGCCCACCCCTCCTTCCCCAACACCATGGCGGGGGTGGTGTACGAGCCCGGCGCATTCACCTGTATGGTGGACGGCCAGATTGACCAGCCGGTGGCTTCCTCCTCTTACCAGGCGGCCCAGGATGCCCTCAACGGCGTGGACCCCTCCGGCGGCGCCATCTACTATTTCAACCCGGCCACGGCCACCAGCAAGTGGATCTGGTCCCGGCCCCTGTTGACAGTGATCGGCAAGCACCGGTTCTGTTCCTGAGCAGGGCGTCGGAAAAGGCGGCGGAGTGTAATGCTCCGCCGCCTTTTTGAAAAAGAAGAAATACGGACTGGTCAGGTGGCGGAGCAAAAACGCCGTTCAACCTGCTAAGGGGATGTTCAAGAACGTAAAAACTCATCGGTATCCGCACGATAGACATCATATGTTTTGTGGGAAACACTGTCGTAAAAATTGTAATAAGCGTTGTTTTCGGTGAAGGTGCCTTTCGGAATGTGAATCTCTTCACCGCCTGCGGAGCAAAAGAGCAGGTCAGTATTGGTATAACAGGGATTGCCTGTAGTGAGATTAAGAAAAGAGACTGCCAGTAACAGCATCGGGACAAGAAAGCAACAGATTAGTTTTTTCACACTAGATCCCTCCTAAATTTTGATTTTGTGTCTTGTTTATGAAAAAACTATTTGGTTGTTACGTACTGCTCTCAACAAGAATATAGCATAATCTGGGCCATTTGTAAACAGGACACTAAAAAAGTATATTTATGTAATTATTTTGTAATATTATGTAATGTAGGAGCGAGGCTTGCGTGTACAGGAATTGTTGCATTTCATAGCGCTTCCCTGAGGTTGTCGTTGCGCTTTTTCCTGGAATAGCGTATACTGAAACGGTATCAATTTTTAGGATAAGGAGTGGCCGAAGATATGATTCTCCAAGTGTTGGCAGTGGGGGACGTGGTGGCGGAGAGCGGCCTGGACTTCCTCAGCCGAAACCTGCGCCGGGTGAAACAGGAGCACGGTGTTCACTTCACCGTGGTCAACGGGGAAAACGCCGCCGGCATCGGCGTGCTGCCCGGCCAGGTGGAGGAGATGTTTGACGCCGGGGCCGACGTGGTGACCCTGGGCAACCACACCTGGGGCAAGATGAAGATCACACGTTACCTGGACGACTGCGCCTATCTGCTGCGGCCAGCCAACTTTGCCCAGCGACTGCCCGGCCAGGGCTACGGTGTTTTTGACGGGCCGATGGGGCTGCAGATCGGGGTCATCAACCTGATCGGCCGGGTGTCCATGGACCCCAATGTGGACAACCCCTTCCGCCGGGCGGACCAGATTCTCGGCCAGCTGGCGGGCCAGGCGGACCTGTTCCTGGTGGACTTCCACGCTGAGGCCACCAGCGAGAAACTGGCCATGGGCTGGTACCTGGACGGGCGGGTTTCGGCGGTCTGGGGCACCCATACCCACGTGCCCACGGCGGACACCCTGATCCGCCCCAACGGCACTGGCTGCGTCACCGACCTGGGCATGACCGGTCCGGTGGAGTCGGTGCTGGGGATTCGTCCCGGGGACTCCATCAATAAATTCCTGGGCGGCCTGCCCCGCCGGTATGAGGCGGCGGAGGGTCCCTGCAAAATGGAGAGCGTACTGTTCTCCATCGACACGGAGACAAAGCGCTGTGTAAAGGTCCAGCGGCTGGATATCATGTGACAAAGGGAGGGTTGTCTCCCTGTGGAAAGGCAGAAAAACCATGAGCAGACGAAAAAGAATCATTCAAGAGACAGAACCGGACAGCTGGAAGCGGGACTGTTATGACTGGCTCCAGATGCTGACCTTTGTGCTGGTGGGGGTGGTACTGGTGTTCACCTTTCTGGGCATGGTCATCGGGGTGTCCGGCACCTCCATGTACCCCACCCTCCACCACCAGGATATTATGGTGATCCAGCGTGTCGGCTACACCCCAGCCCAGGGGGACGTGGTGGTGCTGCGCAAGGATTCCTTCCTGGAGGAGGCAATCGTCAAGCGGGTGATTGCCGTGGCCGGCCAGGAAGTGGAAATTGACTACGATGCCAACACCGTCTATGTGGACGGCGTGGCCCTGGACGAACCTTACATCAACCAGGAGGATGAGGACGTAATGGTGGAGCGCAGCGGTATGGTCTACCGGGAGTTCACCGTGCCCAAGGGCTGCATCTTCGTCATGGGGGACAACCGCAACGGCTCCACCGACAGCCGCTACGCCGAGCTGGGTATGGTGGATACCGGCTATGTGCTGGGCCGGGCCCTGTGCGTGGCCTTCCCCTTCAGCCATATCCAGTCCCTGCTGTGAGGTGGGCCTATGACAGAGTGGTTAGACGTCTATGACTGCCGGGGCCGCGCCACCGGCCGGGTTCAGCCCAGAGATCAGGTGGGCGGCGAGGAAGATTACTACTTAACGGTGCGTATCTGGGTCCGGGACGCCGGGGGACGGCTGCTGCTGACCCGGCGCCAGGGGGACCGGGTGTGGTATCCGGGGTGCTGGGAGGTTCCCGGCGGCTTTGCCCAGGCGGGGGAGACCGGCTTTGTGGCCGCCAGCCGGGAGCTGGCCGAGGAGACCGGCCTGACGCCGGGGGAGAAGGCCTGGCGTCTGCTGGGCACCTACCTCTATCAGGACGTATTCTCCCAGCACTGGTACCACACCATGGTGGCCAGTTATCTGGTTCAGCTGCCCGAGGAGCGGACCAGTATCCGGCCCCAGGAGACGGAGGTAGCGGACTGGCTGTGGGTTCCGGGAAGCGATTACCCCGCCTTCCAAACTCAGCGGGATATGGAGCCATTTACTCCGGCTAGCTTCCAGCTGTACGGACAGCAGATCATAGAAGGCGTAAAATAAGACAAAAAAACGGAACCTCAAAACGAGGTTCCGTTTTTTGTGGTGGCATGCACGTCAGGGAAAACACCACTCAGTCCGCAAGTGCCATCGCCTTAAGGCGACGCGCGGCCGGGCTGCAATCACTCGAAAATACCTGTATTTTTTGACACGGGCCGCAGTACCAGGGCGGTGCGGGCGGGCAGATACAGGCGCAGGAAGCTGCCTGTCCGGCCGGGGACAAAGGTGGAATAATGGATGTGGGCCACCCGGTCCTGACCGCCGAACATCCGGTCATCGGAGGAGAGGACCAGTTCATAGTCCTGACCGTGGCTGACGGGGATCTGGCAGTCAGAGAAGGAGTCAGTGGGGTTGAAGTTGAAGGCGAAGAGCAGATCTTCCCGCTCAAAGGCCAGGATCTGCTGTTCCCGGGACAGGAACTTCAGATCGGGCATCCACTGGCGGTAGAGATTCCCCTCCCGGATAACGGCCAGCATGGCCCGGTCAAAGGCGGCCAGAAACCGGTATTTCAGGTCCGGGTTGTGGACCAGACTCCACTGGCGGCGACAGTAGCGGAAGGAGTTGCCGTTGCCCTCCCGGGGGAAGTCGATCCACTCCGGGTGGCCGAACTCGTTGCCCATGAAGTTGAGATAGGCGTCGCCTCCCGCGGCGGCGGTGAGCAGGCGCAGGAGCTTGTGGAGGGCCATGGCCCGGTCAATGACCAGGGAGTGGCAGTCTGTTCTCATGTCGGTGTACATGCTGGCCCCGGCCAGGCGGAACATCATGGCCTGATCCCCCACAATGGACTGGTCGTGGCACTCCACATAGGCCACCGTTCTCTCGCCGGGCCGGCGCAGACACAGACTGGCCCAGATCTGCTCCAGGTCCCAGTCCTCGTCCCGCTGGGTTTTCACCAGATGGCCCCACAGGTCAGGCAGTCCCATGCCCAGCCGGTAGTCAAAGCCCAGCCCGCCCTGGGCCAGAGGCAGCCCCATGCCGGGCATCCCGGACACGTCCTCCGCCAGGGTGACGGCGGCGGGGTTCACCTGCCGGATCAGCTCGTTGGCCAGCTGAAGGTAGACCAGGGCGTCGGTATCCACGTTGTGGGAGAAGTAGCGGCTGTCCTGATCGAAGGGGTCGCCCAGGCCGTGGTCCCGGTAGAGCATGGAGGTCACGCCGTCAAAGCGGAAGCCGTCCAGGTGGTACTCCTCCAGCCAGTATTTTAGATTGGAGAGCAGGAAGTGGAGCACCTCGTGCTTGCCGTAGTGAAAGAGCTTGGTGCCCCAGGCCGGGTGGTCGCCCCGGGGGCCGTCGTGGAAGAACTGCCAGACGGTGCCGTCAAAGAGATGGATGCCCTCAGCGGTGTTGCGCACGGCGTGGGAGTGGACCAGGTCCAGAATCACCCGGAGCCCCAGCTGATGGGCGCGGTCCACCAAGTACTTCAGGTCGGTGGGGGTGCCGAACCGGCTGGAGGGGGCGAAGAAGTTGGACACCTGATAGCCGAAGCTGGCGTAGTAGGGGTGTTCCATCACCGCCATCAGCTGGACGGCGTTGTAGCCGCTGGCCTGAATCCAGGGCAGGACGCGGTCTGCAAATTCCCGGTAGCTGCCCACCTTTCCCTCTTCCTGAGCCATGCCCACGTGGGCCTCGTAGAGAAACAGGGGCGCCGCCGGGTCGGGCCGGAAGGGAGTCCAGGGAAACGCCTCCTCCTCCGCCCAGACCTCGGCGCACCACTGGAAGCTCACCGGGTCCTGGACCACCCGGCGGGCATAGAGTGGAATGTGTTCCGTGACCTGGCCCTTGGCCTGGACCAGGGTCTGTACCTTGCAGCCGGACCACAGGGCGTCGTCGCCGGGGAGGAGCAGCTCCCAGATTCCGTTTCCCATCCGGGCCATGGGATGGGCGGTTCGGTCCCAGCCGTTGAAGTCCCCCATGAGCCACAGCTGCTGGGCGGCGGGGGCCCACTCCCGGTACACCCAGCCCTTCTTGTGGCGGTGGATGCCGAAGTAGAGGGCTCCGTTGGCGAATTGGCTCAGGGTGCCGCCGCCGGAGAGCAGGGCGGCCTTGACCTGCCGCCAGCGACGGACCCGCCGTTCTACTTCGCCGGCGTAGGGCCGCAGCTGAGGGTTGTAGTCCAAAATGGCGTACATGGCACACTCCTTTCACGCTGGGGAATGGTTCTCCTGTTATCTTAGCAGAATTGAGGCGGCGGAACAACCGAAAAAGGGGAGTCCTGGCTGACAAGGAGACTCAGGTGTGATAAAGTAGAGAAAAAAAGGGGAGGGATACCGTGCAGACGCTGAACGAATACTGCCGGGCGCAGTTCGGGGAAAAGCTGTACAAACTCAGTCTCAACGGCGGCATGACCTGCCCCAACCGGGATGGGACCCTGGGCGTCCGGGGGTGCATCTTCTGCTCGGCGGGGGGCTCTGGGGACTTCGCCCCGGACGCCCGCCTGTCCATCCCGGACCAAATCGAGGAGGCCAAAGCCCGGGTGGCGGGCAAATACCGTGGCAGCCGCTACATCGCCTATTTCCAGGCCTACACCAACACCTACGCCCCAGTGGAGCGGCTGCGGGAGCTGTTTACCCCGGTGGTAGAGCGGGAGGACATCGCGGTACTTTCGGTGGCCACCCGGCCCGATTGCCTGCCCGGGAAGGTGCTGGACCTGTTGGGGGAGCTGAACCGTAGAAAACCCGTGTGGGTGGAGCTGGGGCTCCAGACCATCCACCCAGACACCGCCGCCTACCTCCGCCGGGGGTACGACTTACCCTGCTACGAACGGGCGGCGGCAGAGCTGCGGGCCCGGGGCATCCATGTGGTGACCCACGTGATCCTGTGCCTGCCCGGGGAGGGCCGGGAGGAGATGCTCCAGACCGCCCGCTACGTGGGCCAACACAGTGACGGCATCAAATTGCAGCTGCTCCACGTGCTGGAGGGCACTGACCTGGCGGCGGACTACCGGGCGGGGCGCGTTCCGCTGCCCACTCTGGAGGAGTATGTGGCCCTGGTGCGGGACTGTGTGAAGGTGCTGCCCGAGGACATGGTAGTCCACCGGATGACCGGCGACGGCCCCAAACGGATGCTCCTCGCGCCCCAGTGGAGCGGGGACAAAAAGCGCGTCCTCAACGCCCTGAACCGGGCCCTGGAGCGGAGCTGACCAAGGGAGGAGACGGAGATGTCCTATATCTGTATGCTGGCCAACCGCCGGGGCATTGCCGCGGCGGGAGACAGCCGGCTGACCTTTTCCCACCTGCCCCTTCACCTGGACCGGAGCCAGAAGGTGTTTGCCGACCCGGCACAGCACCTGATCTGGGCCTGCTGCGGTCTGACGGTGTGGGGCGGGGTGAACTACATCCAGCTGACCAGCCGCATCCTGGGGCGGCGCCAGTGGAGCCTGTCCAAACGGCTGGCGCTTGTGTGCCGCCGGGTGGCGCCGGCCCTGCGGGTCCAGCACCGGATTCAGCGGCAGGACGCCCTGTTTACCCTCCTGGTGGGGGTGGCGGAGCCGGGGAATGTCCAGCTGATGAGCCTGGATCTGGTCAACGGAGAGGCCTCTCTGGGGCGGTGGCCCGCCCCGGCCATGACTGAGGCCGGATGGAAGCGGGCATTGCGGCCGCCGATGCCGGACCCGAACGGGTTCCGGGAGGAACCGCTGGAGCTGCTGGCCCGGCGGGCCAGGGCGCGGGTACAGTGGGCGGTGGCCCGGGACCGGGAGCTGCACGGGAAAAATCCCGCCCACCGGCAGACGGTAGGCGGGCAGGTAAAATGGGCTGTATTGGGAATACCGGAGGAATTGTGATGAAAAAGAAATACGTCATATTTGACATGGATGGAGTGCTCTTTGACTCCGAGCGGCTGATTCAGCGCTGCTGGCGGCAGGTGGGGGAGCAGCAGGGGCTGGCGGACATCGGCGAGACGTTCCTTCAGTGCGTGGGCACCACCCGGCGGCACACCCGGGGGGTGTTCCAGGCCCGGTACCCGGAGTGTTCCTATGACCGGTTCCAGGAGGCCTGCCGCAGCCTGTTCTTCGGGGCCATTGAGAAAACCGGTATGCCCCTGAAGCCGGGGGCGGCGGAGATCCTGGCCCGCCTGCGGGCGCAGGACGCGGCCATCGGCCTGGCCAGCTCCACCCGGCGGGAGCTGGTGGAGTGCGAGCTGAAAAGTGTGGACCTGCTGCGCTACTTCGACCAGGTGGTCACCGGGGACCAGCTGGAGCGGAGCAAGCCCGCCCCGGATATTTACCTGCTGGCCTGCCGGGCCCTGGACGTGG
The DNA here is from genome assembly GCA_003150485.1 of Clostridiales bacterium. Classification (GTDB taxonomy): domain Bacteria; phylum Bacillota; class Clostridia; order Oscillospirales; family Oscillospiraceae; genus Onthomonas. The sequence continues at coordinate 115,820 of QALX01000007.1, read as the reverse complement.
CCCCGGGGGAGGCCTGGGCCATTGAGGACTCCTATAACGGCATCCGGGCTGCCGCGGCCGCCGGTATGAGGGCGATTATGGTTCCCGACCTGCTGCCGCCCACCCGGGAGATGGAGGGCCTGACCGCGGCGATCCTGCCGGACCTGGACGCCGTAGCGCGCTACCTGGAGGAACATGCCTGAGGGACAGCGCATAAAACGAAATCCCACCCGCCATCAAAGGATGTTGGGTGGGATTTCGTTGTTTAGAAGAGAGAGAAAGAGCCAGGAAAGAAGTTTTATTTCCTGTATGCTTAGTGTAGCAGGGGGCTGGAAAAAAGGCGTGGATAAACCGTGAAATAATTGTGAAGAGTTTGTAAACACCCAGCGGAAGCCGTCACAGAATCTTGCCCAGATTGTAGGCGTCCTGGAGTACGTTCTTTTCCTGGATCTCGCCTGCGGCCCACACGTCAGTGGCGCAGAGAATGCCCTTGTCCTGGAAGCCGCAGCAGGCGGCCAGCTTACGGTAGAGGATCATGGCGGACTCGGCCACATCCTCCTCGGCGCCGCAGGTGAGGAGCAGGGCGCTGTTTTCCACCTGCATCTGCTCATAGCGTGCGTAGAGCCGGTCAATGACCAGCTTGAGCTGGGCGGAGCAGTCGAAGAAGTAGATGGGGGAGGCGAAGACTACGGCGTCTGCCTGGTCCAGTGCGGCCCAAATCTGATCCATGTCATCCCGGATGACGCAGACCCCGTCGCTCTTTTCGTGGCAGTACTCGCAGGCCCGGCAGGGTGCGATTTTCATCTGGGCGACGTGCAGCTTTACGGCCTTATTTCCAACGGACTCGACACCGGCCGCGAGGGAATCGCAAAGCAGGTCGCTGTTGCCACCGATGCGGGGACTGGAAGAGAGAATTAAAACTGTGCGGCTCATAACGGTACCTCCATGCGTGAAAATCATCAGTGTAAACCGGGCCCGATGGCGGGAGAGAAAACGCTGGGAGCCGCGGTTCTATTGCAAAATACCTTAATATTATAATGCCCGGGGTGGGGCCAAAGTCAATAGTAGAAGTCATAGAATTGAATTTTTGGCGAAATGAACAATCGGAGCCGAAAAAAATGGGCGCTGTGCACGGAAGAAACGGGCGTTTTACTGGCATGTTGTGCATTTTTTGCTGGACATTTACTGGTGAAGTTATTATAATGAATCCATCAAAGAGCAAAGACTGTGGTCGAAGCAACCGAAAGGAAGGTTTTTATGGAAGCATTGGAATGTATTAAGACCCGACGCAGTGTGCGGAAGTATTCGGACCAGCCTGTCACCCGGGAGACCCTGGACAAGATTTTCGAGGCTGTTACCTATGCGCCCTCCTGGAAAAATACCCAGTCGGTGCGCTACACGGTGGTGGATGACCCCGCGCTGAAGGCGGAGATCGCCGAGAAGGCGGTGCTGGGCTTTGCCCTGAACCAGAAGACCATCAGCCGCTGCCCGGTGCTGCTGATCCAGAGCACCGTGAACAGCATCTCCGGCCACAGCCCCGACGGCAGTGTGGACACCTCCAAGGGGGACACATGGACCATGTACGACGCCGGTATCTCCGCCCAGACCCTGTGCCTGGCCGCCACAGACTGCGGCCTGGGTACCGTTATCATGGGCGTGTTCGACGAAGTGGCCATGGCCGAGCTGATCCATCTGCCCGAGAACCAGACCGTCACCGGCATGATCGCCATCGGCTACCCCGCCGGCGACAGCAAAATGCCTCCCCGGAAGCCCGCCTCCGAGCTGGTCACCTATCTGTAACAGAGCCGTTCCCTGCCCCGACGGCGGAACGGATGACATAAAAATGTACCCCACCTGCTGTGGGGTACATTTTTTTGCGCCCTATTCCAGAACCAGCTGGAAGTTCTCCGGCACGCTGTCCAGAGCGTCCCGGGGAACCTGGGCCAGCAGGAACCACTCCGCCAGGTCGGCGGTGCCCAGTTCTGCCGGAGTGCACCGGGCGGTCATGGTGAGGACGCCGTCCGGCCCCTGTTCCAGGCCGGTGACGGCATATCGGTCCGAGCCGGAGCCGGTGGTCACCAGGGCGCAGAGGAGAATGTGTTCGTCAAAAAACGACTGGTCCAGAATGCCCACAGCGTCGATAAAAGCCGGGTCCTCCGCGATGTGAGAGTGGGCGGCGCTGAAGGCCTGGAAATCGGCCGCAGATGGGAGTACATACTGCTGGGGGCTCTCCTGCTCCCAATAGCTGGTCTTGACTTGGAAGAATTGAATCTGATCCGGGTCAAGACCGGTAATCTGCGGGGCGGTACTCTGGCTTGCACTTGCGCTCCCGCTCTCGCTTTCAGAGGCGGCGGAACAGCCCCACAGGGGCAGCAGCAGCAACAGGGCCAGCAAAAAGCTGGGAAAGCGGGGATAATAGTTCCGTTTCATGGCATTTCCCCTCCAGGAATAGGGCCGCTTTCCGGCCCCGGCCGGAGCCAGGGCGGAAAGCGGTATAAGGTGAATGGGTTACGGGTTCTTTTCGTAGTCCTTCAGCGGGACCTCCATGGTGGTGGCCTCTGCGCTGGAGGTGCTGCTCCCCAGCACCTCAGAGGGAGAGGAGCAGTAGGTCATGGAATTGATGGAAACGATGTTGCCGTTGGCGTCAAAGGCGAACACATCCCATTCGGTGCCGCCGGTGTTGGTGGGGACGTGGAAGGTGCGGAGCAGCTGCTCGCCCTTGTACACGGCCACCGTGGCGTCGGACTTGGACAGCTCAGAGGAGGAAGAACTGTCGCGGTTGGTGTAGTCATGTACCGCATACTTCTTGTTGTACAGGCTGTCGAAGTTGGTGATGGTGACGGTCTCCGGCCCATAGGATGAGGTGTCATCCACGTCCAGGTTGGCGTACTCGGGGCTGGGGTTCTTTTGGCTGTAGTACACGTGGTACTGGCTGCTGTCGCTGAGGTTGGCTGTCAGGTGGGAGTCCAGGTCGCTGGGGGTCTCGCCCCAGGAGAGAACGATTCGGTACTGGCCCTCGTTCATCAGCGGAGTCAGAGCGAAGGTGCCCCGGTTCAGGCTCATGCCGTCGGTGATGCCGGAATCAATGATGGTCCAGGTGGAGAACTTGGTGACGTAGCCTTCGGCGGAGATCTCCAGGGTGTAGGTGCCCAGGGGCAGCTCGGGCAGGGTGAACCGACCGCTGCTGTCACAGGTGTAAGTGCCGCTGTTGCCGGCCAGGGGGCCGTTCTTGTTGCCCTTGTGGAGCTTGACGGTGGCGTTTGCCAGGGCGTTATTGTTGGTGGCGTCTACCACGTAGCCGTAATCGGTTCCACGGGTGCGTACAGCGGCGCTGACGGCCAGGTTGGCGTCCACAATGCCCATGCCGCCATTGGTGTCGGCAGTGGAGTTGGTGGCAGCGGTGACAGAGGTGTTGCCCATGACCAGATCCACCACCTGTGCGCCGGAGAGGGCCTTGTTGGCGGACCAGGTCAGGCCGCAGACGGCGGTGACCATAGGTGCGGCCATAGAGGTGCCGCTCATGTTTCGATAGCTGCTGCCGGTGATACAGCTGTAGATGTTGTCACCGGGGGCCGCGATTTCGTTGAGGTCGCCGGTACCGCCGTTGGAGAATCTGGTCAGCTGGTTGTCCCGGTCGGTGGCGGAGACCACCAAAATCCGGTCCATAATGTCATTCTGGCTGACAGCGGAGTGGAAAATCCCATTGTTCTGGGAGAAGCAGTTGGCCGAGTTGATGGCACAGAAGACGCCGTTGTTGGTGTAGTCAATGCCGATCTGGCTGCTGTTGCCGTTGCCGGCGGACTGGACCACCACGAAGTCGTAGCCCTTGCCCAGCAGCTTGCCCATGGCCTTTGAGGAGGCTTTGCCCTCTGAGTTGATGGTGCTGGTGGACTTGCTGCCGCCAGGGGCCACGCTGCCGGAGGAGCCCAGGGAGAAGTTGACCACCTTTGCGCCGCCTTCCACGGTGTCGGTCAGGCCCTGGAAGATGGCGGAGCTGGACATGCCGGTGCCGTTGGAGGGCATGGCGTCGTAGCCCAGCAGAGAGGCGTTGTTGTGGGTGATACCGGCGATGCCCTCGTTGTTGTCGGCGGTGGCGGCGATGATGCCGGACACATGGGTGCCGTGGTTATCTGCCGAGTCCTCGCTGCTGATGACGTCGAGTCTGCCGGTCAGATCGGGGTGGTTCTCCTGGTATCCGGCGTCCACCACGCCCAGGGTGACAGGCACCAGGTAGTCCAGATTGTAGTAGTTGTCAAAATCCCAGGCGCTGTTGGCGCCGATGGCGTTGATCCACCAGGCGTTTCCGTTCAGGGCCTCGCTGGTGGAGGAGCCGGTGCCCCAGGGGTCGTTGGAGTCCACTACGGCGGTGAGTCCCTCGTAGATGAACTCCACGTCGGCGCTCTCCAGAATGTCGTAGGTTGCCGCCAGGGCGTCCGCATAAGCCTGGAGGTCTTCGTCGCTGATGACGCTCAGGTTGGTTTCACCGGTGTAGCCCACGTCGCTGGCGTTGCTCAGGGTGGCGGGCAGGTGGACCTGGACCATGTCCAGGGCGTTCAGGTACCCGGCTACCGAGCCGCCCAGGGTGTTGGAGACGAAGTCGGTTCGTTCGGAGAAGGTGGTCTCCGGGTCGAAATACAGGTTCAGCAGGTTGGATGCGTAGTAGGTATTTGTCTCTGGTTCCTCGCTGGAGTCCCCCGCTTCAGCGGTTTCAGCGCCGCTGTCCAGGGGCTGGACCATCAGCCAGCCGCCCTCCTCGGAAGTGGCTTCGCTCAGGTCATACACCTGGCCGCTGTCGTAGGTCAGGGTCAACGTTTCGCTGGTGGAGGAGCCGTCCGCAGTGTCCGCAGTCACGGTCAGGGTGTTGGAGCCGTCCTCCAGCAGGACCGGGAGCTGGAACGCCTGATTTTCGTCCAGTTCAATCTGGCCGGAGGAGGTATTGACACTCCCCGTCAGCTCATAGCGGACCGTATCGATCCCCACGTTGGCGGTAACACTGCCGGAGACCGTGCGGTTGACAATATTGTCGTCATAGTCTCCGCCGTCCAGGGAGATGCTTACGGAGATGCGGGTCCACTTGGCGTACAGGGTGATGTCCCCGGTGACCGGAGTGGTGAAATCGTAGGCGGTGGTCAGGTCGTTGTCGGCGTACCAGCCGTCGAATACGTAGCCCTCACGGGTGGGGGCCTCCGGCTCGTAGGCGCAGCTGCCGTCGTAGATGGCCTGCTCAGTCACATCGGAGCCGCCGTTGCTGTCGAAAATGACCGTGTAAACGGTGTTGTAATTCTGCTGGGTCACGGTGACAGCACAGGAGTAGGTCTTGTGGTCGACCTTGGCCTGGATGGTGGTGCTGCCCGGCTCCTTGGCGGTCACCTTGCCCTTGGAACTGACGGTGGCCACACGCTTGACGCTGGAGGACCAGGTTACCTTCTGGGTGTTGCCATTGAGTTTCAGGGTGTAAGTCTCGTCGGGGTCCAGAGACAGGGAGGTTTTACTGAGGGAGGGCGCCTCTACTCTGACAGAGCAGGAGTACTTGTGTTTCCCGGTGTCATAGGCGGTGATGGTGGCAGAGCCCTTCTTCTTGGCTCTGATAACGATGTACTTGCCGTCCTTGGAGACGGTGGCCACCGAGGTGCTGCTGGTCTTAACGGACTTCAGCGTTGCGCCGCGCAGGTAGATCTTGGTGTAATCCCCCACCGGCAGGACCACCTTGTTGGCGCTCAGACGAGCCTTGACCGTCACCTTGCAGGTGTACCGCTTGTTCTTGGTGCTGTAGACGTAGATGGTGGCGGAGCCGGCCTTCTTGGCGGTGAGCTTGCCGGACTTGGAGATGGTAGCCACCGAAGTTCTGCTGCTCTTCACCGATTTGATGGTGCCGCCGTAGAGCTTCAGAGTGGTGCTTGACCCGGAATACAGGGTCACCTTGCTTTTATTCAGGGCGACGTTTTTCACCGTCACCTTGCAGGACAGGGTTTTGCCCGCCACTTTTGCCCGGATGGTGGCGGAACCCGCTTTCCTTGCAGTGACCTTGCCCTTGGAGCTGACGGTTGCAACTGACTTTTTGGATGTAGACCATGATACTTTCCTGGTGGTTCCGGTCACTTTCAGCGTTGTGCTGCTGCCCACATATATGGTGGTAGATGTCTTGCTCAGACGTATGCTGGCAGCGCTGGCGGGAATGGCCAGGCTGAACATCATGACGAAAACCAACAGAAAGCTCACAAGGCGCTTCCAAATTCTCATACAAAATATCCTCCGTACGGTATGTTCTGTTTTCTTTCTCTCTATTGGCTCCGGAGTTCAGGTGGGCAGGAGTGTTTTTGCAGTTGTGCGGTGTCCTGCGGGGAAGGGTGCCTCCTTTCGCCAGCTAAACGGTCGGCGTCAATGGGGTGGGTGCCAGCGGATCGTTCCGCGGCGCAGGCTGTTAACAGCGTTAACCATAAAAGTGTACCATTTATTCTCTGCAAAGTAAATGTTTTTGAGAAAAAAGCTCCCGAAGTCGGGAGTTTTTACGTATAATAGGATAAAAATGTCAGGAAAAAGTGACGGGGTCAGCTGATTCAACCGAAATGGACTGGGGAGCGGACCGCTCCAGCTTCAGCACCCGGATCAGGGGGAGACAGAGTGCGGCGGTGATGACTGCGGCCACAATGGATTCCATGACGCCGTTGGTTCCCACCACACCCAGCACCACGCCCAGCACGGCGTCCACCGGGACGTTCTGAACCGCAGCGTAGGCGTCTTTGAAGAGCAGGTAGATCAGCCCCATCACCAGGATGGTGTTGGTCATGGCCCCCGCGATGCCGGACAGCACCAACACCACGCCACGGCCCACCGTGCCCGCTTTCCGGGCGAGGACGGAACCCAGCTTGTAGATCAGCCATGGAGTGACACCCACCAGAATCCGGGGGATAAAACAGATCACCAAGGCCCACAGGCTGCCCTTGTCCAGGCCGGGCACTGGAATCAAGGGGGAAAAGGCGAAGGACAGGGCACTGGGCATGATGGTGTTCTTGATCAGGCTGGTGAGCCCGAACACGAAGCCCAGGAACGCGCCCTTTTTGGGGCCCATCAGAACGGCGCCCACGATGACAGGGACGTGAATCAGGGTGGCCTTGATGATGGGCAGATCAATATACCCGATGGGCGTGAAGGCCATCAGGATGATGATTGCCGTGAACATGGCCAGCAGCACCATGCTGCGGATGGACGCGCTGCGGGTGGCGCGGGCGCCCTGGTTGCTCGAATTGCGCATATTCAATTACCTCCTGCTGCCGTTCCCGTTTTGCGCTTGGGATACGGCGCTGATCGTGATCAGCTGTGCGCAGTCGCCGTGTGTTTCCTGCTGTCCCCGGTGCGGGGTACAGCGGAAAGGGCGGCGGCACAGCCATTCCTTCATTATAGAAGGGTTTTCCGGGCCTGTAAAGGCTTTTTCGCGGGAAAGGAGCGGTTTACAGTGGTTTGGAAATTTGTTATACTGGGTTGCAATCAAACAGAAACGGGGGAACATGCACATGCTGAAGGGAAAAACAGTGGTATTGGGGGTCACGGGCGGCATCGCGGCCTATAAAATGCCCAACCTGGCCTCGGCCCTGGTGAAGCTGGGCTGCAACGTCCAGGTGCTCATGACCCGGAATGCCACGGAGTTTATCACGGCGGTGACCTTTGAGACCCTCACCGGCAACAAGGCTCTGGTGGACACCTTTGACCGGAACTTCCAGTTCAAGGTGGAGCACGTGGCGGTGGCGGACCAGGCGGACCTGGTGCTCGTCGCCCCGGCCACGGCCAATGTCATTGCCAAGCTGGCCCACGGTATGGCCGATGACATGCTGACCACCACGGTGCTGGCCTGCAACTGTCCCAAGATCGCGGTCCCCGCCATGAATACAAAGATGTACGAAAACCCGGTGACCCAGGACAACCTGAACACCCTGCGCCGGTACGGCTGGGAGATCGTGGAGCCCGCCAGCGGCTACCTGGCCTGCGGCGTGACGGGGAAGGGAAAGCTGCCGGAGCCCCAGGAGCTGCTCCAGACGGTGCTCCACTACCTGGCCCACGAGAAGGATTTGAGGGGCCAGCGCGTGCTGGTCACCGCCGGGCCCACCCGGGAGAATCTGGACCCGGTGCGCTATCTGACCAACCGGTCCAGCGGTAAGATGGGCTACGCCATCGCCCAGGCGGCGGCGCGCCGGGGGGCGGAGGTGACCCTGATCTCCGGGCCGGTGAGCCTGAAACAGCTGCCCTACGTGGACACGGTGTACGTGGAGTCCGCCCAGGACATGTATGAGGCGGTGGTGGCCCGGGCCACGGACCAGGATATCATCATCAAGGCCGCGGCGGTGGCGGACTACCGGCCGGTGGAAGTGGCCCAGGACAAGATCAAGAAAAAAGAAGGGGAGATGGCCATCCCCCTGGCCCGTACCCAGGACATCATCGGTTACCTGGGCCAGCATCGGAAGCCGGGCCAGTTCCTGTGCGGCTTCTCCATGGAGACCCGGGACATGGTGGAGAACTCCCGGAAGAAGCTGGAGAAAAAGAACCTGGATATGATTGCCGCCAACAACGTCAAGGTGGCGGGGGCCGGGTTCCAGGTGGACACCAACCAGCTGACCCTGATCACAAAGGACCATCTGGAGGAACTGCCCCTGGTGTCCAAAGAGGAGGCGGCCGACCTGCTCCTGGACGCCATCCAGGCCCGGCGGAATCGGTGAGGAGGGAGACGATGCGGGAAGAGAAGAAGATGATCTGCGGCCTTCCGGCCCTGGAGCTGGGGGAGCCGTCGGAACGGGTGTTTTTCTACGTCCATGGCAAGTGGGGGAGCAAGGAGGAGGCCCGGGACTTTGCCGCTGCGGCGGCCTGTCCCCGGGGCTGGCAGGTGGTCAGCATCGACCTGCCCGGCCACGGCCAGCGTCAGGGCGGCCCGGAGGAGCTGACCCCCTGGCAGGTGGTACCGGAGCTGCAAAGGGTGTTTGGGCAGCTGCGCGCCCGGTGGAGCACCATCGCCCTGTACGCCACCAGCATGGGGGCCTGGTTCAGTATGCTGGCCCTGCCGTCTGGGGAGTTGGAGCGCTGTCTCTTTGTCTCGCCGGTGCTGGACATGGGTCTGCTCATCGAGAAGATGATGGGCTGGGCGGACGTGACGCCGGAGCGGCTGGAGCGGGAAGGGGAGATTCCCATCGAGCAGGGCGAAATCCTGTCCTGGCGGTACTACACCTACGCCAGGGAGCACCCCGTCACCCGGTGGGACAGCCCCACGTCCCTTCTCTTCGGGGAAAAGGATCACCTGACTGACCTGGAGACGGCCCAAAGCTTCGCGGAGCGCTTCCACGCCCACTTGCAGATACGGGCAGGCGCCCGCCACTGGTTCCACACCCCGGAGGATCTGGAAACGCTCCGGGCCTGGGAGGCGGCGCGGCTGAAATAAGCTGAAATGCGGGAAGAAAACAAAACATCCGGCGAATTGCGGTTCGTCGGATGTTTTTCTCATTTATTTGGCGTTGTGAGCCTCGGTGGACAGGAGAATCCGGTCGTTGTCCAGTTCCCGGCCCACGCCCTGCCGGAACTTTTGGAGCAGGTCGTCCACAGTCATGTGGGCCCGCTCCTCCCCCTTCACATCGAAGACGATGCGGCCGGCGTCCATCATGATGGTCCGGTTGCCCAGCTCCAGGGCCTGGGTCATGTTGTGGGTGACCATCAGACAGGTGATATTGCGCTCCGCCACGATGGTCCGGGTCAGCTCCAGCACCTTTTCCGCCGTGGCCGGGTCCAGGGCGGCGGTGTGTTCGTCCAGCAGCAACAGTTTCGGGGTCACGATGGTGGCCATCAGCAGGGTCAGCGCTTGGCGCTGGCCGCCGGAGAGGAGCCCCACCGGCTGGCGCATCCGGTTTTCCAGGTCCATGCCCAGCAGGGCCAGGTGGTCCCGGAATACCTTCTTGTCCTTCTTGGAGATGCGGCTGAAAAAGGCATGCTGGGAGGTGCTGGCCCGCAGGTAGGCGATGGCCAGGTTTTCCTCGATGGTCATGTGGGGGGCGGTGCCCTTCATGGGGTCCTGGAACAGGTGGCCGATGACCTTGCTGCGCAGGTGCTCCTTGCGGAAGGTGATGTCCTTGCCGTCCAGCTCAATGGCGCCGTCCTCTACGAAAAACGCCCCGGTGATGGCGTTGAACATGGTGGATTTTCCGGCGCCGTTGCTGCCCACGATGGTGGCGAAATCCCCGTCCGCCAGGTCGAAGTTCAGGCCGTCCAGGGCCTTCTTCTCGTTGACGGTACCGGCGTTAAAGGTCTTGTGGAGGTTGGTCAGCTTCAGCACGGTCCCTCACCGTCCTTTCCCTGGTTTGCGGCGGCCTTCTGCTGGCCGTACTGGCTTTTCCGCCGCCATTTGATCTTCTGGAACCCTACCATCTGGCGCAGGGTGGGGGAGGCGATGGCCACGGCCACGATCAGGGCGGAGACCAGCTTCAGGGCGGAGGCGGGCAGGTTGAAGCGCATGGCGATGGCCACGATCACCCGGTACAGGCAGGAGCCGAAGAGGACCCCGACGATGCGGAAGGGGATGCCGCCCCGGCCCATGAGGGTCTCGCCGATGATCAGGGAGGCCAGGGCGATGGTGACCATACCGGTGCCCATGTTGATGTCACAGGACTTCTGGTACTCGCCCAGGAGGCAGCCGGACAGGGCGGTCATGGCGTTGGCTACGCACAGGCCCACGATAATGGTGAGGGAGGGGTTGATGGAGGAGGCCTTCACCATGTCCTCATTGTCACCGGTGGCCCGGATGGAGAGCCCCAGACGGGTGTGGAGGAAGAAGGCCAGCAGGACCGCAATCACCCCCACGAAGAGTACCGCCACGATGAGCCGGGACCAGTCCTCCAGAGGGCTGCCCTTGAGCAGGTCCCGGGCCAGGGTGAACACGGTGGTGGTGGTGTTCAGGTTGAGGATGGACTTGCCCATGATAAAGATGTTGATGGTGTACAGGCCGGTGTTGACGATGATACCGGCCAGGATGCTCTCGACCCCCAGTTTGGTCTGAAGGAGGGCGGTGAGATAGCCGGAAAGAATCCCGGCCCCCATGGCGGCGAAAATGGCCAGGATAGGGTGACCGGCGATGGCCACCATGGAGCCCACGGCGCAGCCCAGGGTAAAGCAGCTGTCAGTGGACAGGTCGCAGACGTTGAGCATGGAGAAGCTGAGGAACAGGGCCAGGGCCACCAGGGAGTAGATGACCCCCAGCTCCAGGGCGGTCTGGATGGTACCCAGTGTGATAAAGGAACCCATAGAAGAAAACCAACTCCTTTGTGAGAGACGTAGACGGGCGGCTGTGGCAGAGAGAACGGCGGCGGGTTACCGTAGCGGCGGGTTACCGTAACTGTTCTCCCTGCCGCACCCGGACAAAGGATCAGGGCAGCAGTGTGCCCTGACCCTTTGCAGTGGGATTCGGTGACCTTATTCGGTGAAGGACTCAGAGGTGGTGGTCTCTGCGACCTGGGTGCACAGAGGGGCGAACTGTTCCTTGATGGTCTTCAGGTCCAGCTTCAGCGTCTCACAGGTCTCGGTGTTGACGGTGGCGATGCCGTTGTCAAAGGTCTGTACCGGGGTAGTGGCCGGGTCCTTGCCATTGACCAGTATGTCAACCACCATGTCGGCGGTCATCACGCCCAGGTTGGCGTAGTCTACGCCGTAGCCGCAGAAGGCGCCGTTGAGAGCGAAGGAGTCCGCGCCGCAGTAGTGGGGGATGCCGGCCTCAGCCAGGGATTCGTAGATGCTCAGCTCGGCGGTCATGACGGTGTTATCAGTGGGGGTGAACACCGCGTCCACCTTCTCGGCGATCAGGGACTGGGCGGCCAGGTTGATCTCATCAGTGGTGGTGCCGGTCTTTTCAATGTACTTGATGTTTGCCTTGTCCAGATAGGCCTTGGCTTCGGCGATGGGCTGGGTGGAGGAGTCCTGGCCGTTGTCATAGAGCAGGCCCACATAATCACAGTCGGGGTCGGCAGTGGTCATCAGCTTGAAGATGGCACTGGTGTCCAGGGCGTCCGAGGTGCCGGTGATGTTACCGCCCGGTTTGTCCATGGAGTCCACCAGCTCCGCGCCCACCGGGTCGGAAACGGCGGAGAAGACCACGGGGATCTGATTATCCTCAGTGGCGGTCTGCATCACCACGGCGGTGGGGGTGGCGATGGGGACGATGATGTCCACGCCGTCGGCCACCAGGTCGGAGGCGATCTGGTTGATGACGGTGGCGTCGCCCTCGCCGTTCTGGAAGTAGGGCTTGTAGTCGAAGGTGACGCCCAGCTCTTTGCCCTTGGCGTCCAGCTCGGCCTTGATGTTGTTGGAGATCTGGTCCAGAGAGGCGTCGCTGACGTACTGGACGATGCCCACCTTGTAGGTGGTGCCAGTGGCGGCTGCGGAACCGGCGGCAGAACCGGAAGCGGAGCCGGTGTCCGTGCCGCCGCCGCAGGCGGTCAGGCTGAACAGCATAGCGGAGACAGTGGCGCCAGCCAGCAGTTTTTTGGTGAGAGATTTCATGTTAAGTTCCTCCTTCAGAAAGTTGCGCAGGCACTCAAACGGAGGGCGGGCAAGAAAAAAGCAGCCCCTCGTCCTGACTTTAGGACAAGAGCTGCGCTCCTGCGGTACCACCCAAATTGACTATCATAAAGATAAGTCCGCTCATTTTCTCACAGGCGCCTTGCATGACCTGTGCCCAATGGATAACGGGACGGGTACCCGTCGGACCCTACTGCGCAGACGCGGTTCAGGCCGCCCTCGAAAGTCCATTCACCTGCCCTCCGCTGCCGCCATTCCACCATCGGCGGCTCTCTATCAGCTGGGTTGCAGCAGGTTACTCCTCTTTCTCTTCGGTTTCTTTGTTCGGTTGATAGTGCCATTATATGCGTGAGGGAGGGGTTTGTCAACGGTTTTTTTCCTAAATCGGCGGGGAAAACTGCGTCCGGGCGCGGTTGAAAGAAGGGACGGGGTATGGTACAATAAAACGCAAAAGGACATCCAAACCCTGGTAACCGCGTCCTGTTTCGCCGCCTTTCCCGGGGAAAATAGAGGAGGAAACTGATATGAACCAAGTTTTCGTGCCCCAGGGCTACCGCCCAATTTTGAATTCCTATGAGACCCAGCTTGCAATCGGTATGACCAAGCGGCTGTTTGCCGACGTGCTCTCCGGCCAGCTGAATCTGCGCCGGGTGTCGGCGCCCCTGTTCCTGGAGGCGGCCACCGGCCTCAACGACGATCTCAACGGCGTGGAGCGCCCGGTGAGCTTCGACATCAGAGCTACCGGAACCCAGGCCCAGGTGGTCCACTCCCTGGCCAAGTGGAAGCGCCAGGCCCTGAAGGACTACGGCTTCCATACTGGCAGCGGTCTGTACACCGATATGAACGCCATCCGCCGGGATGAGGATCTGGACAATCTCCATTCTATTTACGTGGATCAGTGGGATTGGGAGCGCATCATGGAGCCCCAGGAGCGGACCCTGGACTACTTAAAGGAGACGGTGCGCAAGATTGTCTTTGCGGTCCGGTCCACCGAGCGGACCCTCCACAGCATGTATCCCGCCCTGAACCAGTTGCCCACTGTGGAGCCGGATATCACCTTTGTCACTGCCCAGGAGTTGGAGGACCTGTACCCGGGTCTGTCCCCCAAGGAGCGGGAGGACGCTTTTGTGCGCGTACACCACACGGTGTTCCTGATGCAGATTGGCGGCAAGCTCAAGTCCGGCGTCCCCCACGATGGCCGCGCCCCGGACTATGACGACTGGGCCCTCAACGGCGACTTGCTGTTCTGGAACCGCACCCTGGAGCGGGCCTTTGAGGTGTCCTCCATGGGAATCCGGGTCAGCCCCGCGTCCCTGGACCGCCAGCTGACTCTGGCCGGCTGCGAGGAGCGGCGCAAGCTGCCCTTCCACAAGGCCCTGCTGGCCGGCGAACTGCCCTACACCATCGGCGGCGGCATCGGCCAGAGCCGCCTGTGTATGCTCCTCCTGGGCAGCGCCCACATCGGCGAAGTCCAGTGCAGCGTCTGGGATGACGAGACCAAACGCATCTGCCGGGAGGCCGGCATCCCACTTCTGTGAGTTAGATGTACGCTGGGGCACTGCCCCAGACCCCGCCAGCCCTTTGGAAAAAGGCTGGACCGAAGAACTTCTTTCGCGCTATGCGCCGATCGCTTGCCAAGTGGGCAGAAGCCGGCCTGCGTCGGCGATCGGGATATCAAGAAATATAAAACATGGAACCTTTCACGATGTTAGGAAAGGTTCCATGTTTTGATTTTATTCTCCCCTATGCCGATGAAAATCGGCATTTCACCCACGTCTCGTTGAATGGGCGAGAGCGAAAAAAGTTTTTTGTCCCCTTTTTTTCATAAGTGAGACTCCAAATCTCTGATTTGGTTAAGTCGAACTTACACAGAGTGAAAAAGGGGCAGGTTGCAAGGGCAGCGCCCCTGGCTTAAGCTAGGATTGCTTTGTCGTTGGCAAACTCTTCGCCGCTGACCAGCTCGAACTGGTGGAGCAGGTCGGGGACGGTGAGCTTGTGCTTGTCCTCGCCGGAGATGTTCAGGATGATCTTGCCCTCGTGCATCATGATGAGACGGTTGCCGTGGGCGATGGCGTCTTTCATGTTGTGGGTGACCATCATGGCGGTGAGGTTCTGCTCGGAGATGATCTTGTCGGTGGTTTTCAGCACCTTCTCAGCGGTCTTGGGGTCCAGAGCGGCGGTGTGCTCGTCCAGCAGCAGCAGCTTGGGCTTGCGCAGGGTGGCCATGAGCAGGGTCAGCGCCTGACGCTGGCCGCCGGAGAGCAGACCCACCTTGGCGGTCATACGGTCCTCCAGGCCCAGCTCCAGGGTCTTGAGCAGTTCATGATAACGCTCCTTCTCCGCTTTGGTAACCCCCCACTTCAGGCCGCGGCGGGAACCGCGGCGGGCGGCCAGAGCCAGATTCTCCTCAATGTTCATGGTGGCGGCGGTGCCGGTCATGGGGTCCTGGAATACCCGGCCCAGGTAAGAGGCCCGCTTGTGCTCGGGGGCGCCGGTGACGTTCTCACCGTCGATGATGATGGAGCCCTCGTCCACTGGCCACACGCCGGCCACGGCGTTGAGGGTGGTGGATTTGCCCGCGCCGTTGCCGCCGATGATGGTGCAGAAGTCGCCGGGATTCAGGTGCAGGTCTACGCCGGCCAGAGCCACCTTTTCGTTGATGGTGCCGGGGTTAAACGTCTTGTGGACATTGATAATATCAAGCATTGTGCTGCGCTCCCTTCTTTGCGGCCTTGGCGAAGGAGGTTTTGGATTTGGCCTTCAGGTAGGGTACGGCCAGGAAGATGGCCACGATGACGGCGGTGAACAGCTTCAGATCGTTGGAGGGCAGCTTGAGCCAGAGGACCACGCCCACCACGATGTAGTAGATCACGCCGCCCAGGACCACGAAGGTCAGACGGCCGAAGAAATTCAGATGTTTGCGGAAAATCGCTTCACCCAGCACCTCGCCGATAATGACGGCGGCCAGGCCGATGACGATGGCGCCCCGGCCCATGTTGATGTCGGAGAACCCCTGATACTGGGCCATCAGCCCGCCGGACAGGCCAACCAGGCCGTTGGAGATGGCCAGAGCCAGTACCTTGGTGAAGTTGATGTTGATGCCCTGGGCCTTGGACATGGCCGGGTTGCAGCCGGTGGCCCGGATGGAGCTGCCCTGTTCCGTGCCGAAGTACCAGTACAGGATGGCGATGATCACGGCGGCAAAGATCAGGCTGATGAGGATGGACTGGGTGACCTTACGCAGGGAGAGGATCAGCGGATAGTTGTCCACACTGACGGCCAGGTTTGCCATCCCCATGATGTTCAGGTTGATGGAGTACAGGGCGATCTGGGTGAGAATGCCGGCGAGAATCGGGGGAATGCCCAGCAGGGTGTGGAGCAGACCGGTGATCAGCCCGGCGGCCAGACCGGCCAGCACGGCGACGAGCAGGGCGGCGGGGGCGGACCAGCCGTGGAGGATCAGGACCACGGTGACGGCGCCGCCGGTGGCAAAGGTGCCGTCTACGGTCAGGTCGGCAAAGTCCAGCAGGCGGAAGGTGATGTAGACGCCGAGAGCCATAAGCCCCCAGATCAGCCCCTGGGCGATGTTGCCCGGCAGGGAACCAAATAAGTTCATGGGATTGAGCGAAGCGAGATATGACATACAGGATATCCTCCTCAAATTGTTTGGAATGTGTCGAAATCCATCATAACCGAAATGGAGGCAAAGCGCAAGGGCCACAATCTGGTTTGGCATACGGGTGGATTTAATCGGGACAGCGCTGCAACAGCCCATCCGAAGCAAACCGCGGACAGGCCGGAAAAAGGGCATGGGGGTGCCGCGGTTACGCAGCACCCCAGTCCTTTGGTTATGTCAGGGAAAAAGGAAGAAAGAATCAAATTTATTCCGCTTCAATGGCCTCATAGGTGTCGGGAACTTCCACGCCCAGATCCTTGCAGCGGTCCGCCATATACTTGTAAGTGGTCTTGGGGGCGGACTGGACTTCCATGGTGGTGATGTCAGCGCCGTTGACCAGGACTTCGTAAGCCATCTCGCCGGTGGCGTAGCCCAGGTCATAGTAGCTGATGGACAGAGTTGCGACGCCGCAGCCCTTGCAGATGCCCTCTTCACCGGCGACGATGGGAGTCTTAGCCGGGGCAGCTACGTTGTTGATGGCCTCGGCGCAGGAGGCGGCAGTGTTGTCAGTGGGGATGTAGAGCACATCGCTGGCGTCACAGGCAGTGGTGGTGACGGAAGCCACGTCGTTGGAGTCGGCGAAGGTGTATTCAGTGCAGGTGTAGTCCATCTCGGTCAGGGCCTCGGTGATCTTGGTGGCCTGATACTTGGAGTTGGGCTCGGCGGAGCAGTACAGGATGCCCACGTTCTTGGCGTCGGGGAACAGTTCCTTGATCATTTCGGCCTGCTTGTCCAGGGGAGCCAGATCGGCGGTGCCGGAGACGTTCTTGCCGGTGGTGCCGGTCCAGTCAGCGATGTCCAGGGCGGTGCCGTAATCCGTGACGGAGGTGCCCAGGATGGGAATGCTGTCAGTGGCAGCGGTAGCGGCCTGGAGCGCAGGGGTGGCGTTGGCCATGATCAGGTCCACGTTGCTGGAGACGAACTGGTTGCAGATGGTGGCGCAGGTGGCGGAGTCGCCGGCTGCGTTCTGCTCATCAAAGGTGACCTTGTCGCCCAGCTTTTCGGTCAGGGCGTCTTTGAAGCCCTTGGTAGCGGCGTCCAGGGCCTCATGCTGGACCAGCTGGCAGATGCCGATGTTGTAAGCCTTATCCGAAGCGGCGGCGGAGCCGGCGGCCGCAGCGGGTTCGGAAGCGGCGGGGGCGCTGGAGTTAGCAGCGGAACCTGCACCGGCGGTGCCGCCGCAGGCGGTCAGGCCCAGCATCATGGCGCCGGCCAGAGCCAGGGCCAGAAGTTTGCTTGTTTTTTTCATAGTTAAATTCCTCCTAAAAATGGACTCCACGCTTAAAAGAGGAATGTCTTTGACAGGCTGACGATTTGTGGCGTCACCGCTTTTAAGTGTGAAAGTGTACTGTCCATTATAGCAGAAGACAAGGGCTTGTCAAGGGGCCGGAAAGCAAAAAAGAAGGCCGGATCCTTCCGGGGATCCGGCGGTGGCAAGTGGTGCCGACTCAGGTCTCCATATGACGGCCCAGGAAGCCGGAGATGGTCTGAAGCAGGGCGTACTCGGTCTCGCCCAGAATCTGGTCGCCGTCCGTGTCGGCGAAGAGGAGGCAGCCCATCACATCTCCCTCGGCCAGAATGGGGGCGGCCATGGAGACGAACAGTCCGCCGCGGCTGTCGGTGACCGGGAGGAGGATGTCGCCCTCCTGGCGCTGGTAGAGCCGCCTCTCCTCCATCACCCCCTCCAGGGCGGCGGAGACCGGCTTCTCCAGCCATTCCCGGCGCAGCAGGCCGGACAGGGCGATAATGCTGTCCCGGTCGGTGATGACGGCGGGGTGGTTGGAGGTCTTATATAGGGTCTCACAGATCTGGCCCGCGAAGTCGCTCAGGCCTCCCATCATGGAGTATTTTTTGAAGATGACTTCGCCATCCTTGTCCGTGTAAATTTCCAGGGGATCGCCCTCTCGAATGCGCAGGGTCCGGCGAATTTCCTTGGGGATCACAACACGCCCCAAATCGTCAATCCGGCGCACAATACCGGTTGCTTTCATAGGCTCAATTCTCTCCTTATTTGTTTGATTGTTCCACCGCTATTGTCTGCAAAAAGGGGAGAACTATACAATTTGGGGACTTGGGGCGGCGGAGAAAATCTGGGGCCGGGAATGGAGCGCGGGAAATATGCCTTAAGTGGTATTTTTTATCAACGGGCCGGTGCGGGGAGCAGAAACGGCGCGTCCGGGGCGAGCCAACGGAGGAAACGCACGGAAGGCGGGATCATGATTGGTTAGATTCCGGCGCTTAAAGAGAGAAAAAACGCTCGAAAAGAGAGGAAATGAGGAGATTTGCAAGGAAATAAAAAATGTGGTGCATGCGGGGAACGGAAGGGAGGGATGTTGAGAAAAGTCGTTTTTTCGGCGGTTTTACCTTGGGCCATGGGAGAAAAACAGGTAAAAGTATTCCCGATTTGCGTATTTTAGGTATTGCAAGAAGTCCAACAATCCGATATAATTATTACCTGTGAAGTAATCAATTTCGGTTACGGATCGCTTTTTTGTACTAAAAAAATTTTTTTGGAGGACCTATTTTTATGAAAAAAGCACTCGCACTGATTCTCGCGACTGCCATGGCCTGCAGCCTGTTGCTCACCGGCTGCGGCGGCGGTGGCGCAGCTTCCGGCTCCGGTTCCGCCGCAGACGGCAGCGCAAAGCAGAGCCTGACCCTGGGCACCGGCGGCACCACCGGCACCTACTATGCAGTAGGCGGCGTTATGTCCACCGTGCTCAATGACAAGCTGTCCCTGAGCAGCCTGACCGTGACCTCTACCGGCGCGTCCAAGGCCAACATCCAGCTCATTGCCGACGGTGAGGCCGATCTGGCCATCGTCCAGAATGATGTCATGTACTATGCCAACACCGGAACCGATCTGTTCGAGGCAGAGGGCAAGTACGACTCCTTCTCCGCCGTGTGCGGCATGTATGACGAGACTGTCCAGCTGATCACCACCGACGCCGACATCAAGACTGTCGCCGACCTGAAGGGCAAGACCGTCTGCGTGGGCGACGCCGGCTCCGGCACCGAGTTCAACGCGAAGCAGGTTCTGGATGTGTACGGCCTGACCTTTGAGGACATCAACGTGGTCAACGCCAGCTTCGGCGACTCCGCCGACAGCCTGAAGGACGGCAAGATCGACGCCGCCTTCATCGTGGCAGGCGCACCCACCACCGCCGTGGTCGACCTGGCTACCACCTCCGATGTGTACATTGTCAACATTGATGACGAGCACAGCGAAAAGCTGATGGCAGATTATCCCTTCTACACCAAGACCACCATTCCCGCCGGCACCTATGAGGGCCTGGACGAAGATGCTCAGACTGTTTCTGTCCGTGCCACTCTGATTGCCTCCACCAAGCTGTCTGAGGACGTGGTGTATGAGCTGCTCAAGTCCATGTTCGACAACCAGGAAGCTCTGATTGCGGGCCACGAGAAGTTCAACAACCTGAAGCTGGACGAAGCTACCGCTGGCATCAGCGTGCCCTTCCATCCCGGTGCTGCAAAGTATTTCCAGGAGAAGAACATCGAAGTAAACAAATAAGCGAAGTAATCTGAACCGACGGATGAAAACGTAAAACTGCGGCTGCAGTCGCCATTTGGGCCGCTGCAGCCCTTTTTATCCTCTCTGTGCGCCCGGCTCTTCGGATCCGGGCGGCGGAGAACTCCCACGGCAAAATTTATTAAAGTAAGGAGGCGGAATATTTGGCTGATTTAAAGGACACGAATGTCACTGCGCCTGAAGCGGATATCGAAGTAGGCTCTGCGGCGGACGTAGAAGAAATCATGAAAAAGTATGACCGCGAATCCAATACCCGTATCTATGAAGGGATGCCTAAGACGGTGATCCATTATCTGCTGGCCGCCTTCAGTCTGTTCATCATGTGGATGAACCTGTTTGCCAACTGGGGCGAGCAGTTCCGGCGTCCCCTTTTTCTGGGGTTTGTGGTGCTGTTTGTCTTTCTGATCTTCCCGGCCCGGAAGGGCCATCCCGGCAAGATCAACCGCATTCCCTGGTATGATATGATTCTGATGGTGGTTGGCGCGGGCAGTTTCTTCTACTTTGTGGTCAACAACCAGAGTATCCTCGCTCGGGCTACCCGGATCACGGATCTGGAGGTGGCGCTGGGGGTCATCGGCATTCTGGTGCTGGGCGAGTGCTGCCGGCGCGTGGTGGGTCTCCCCATCCTGTGTGTCTCCGGCTGCTTTATTATCTACGCCTTTGTGGCGGGTAAAACCCTGAAGGCCATTATTTACAACCTGTTTTACACCACCACCGGCGTGATCGGTACCCCCATCGGGGTTTGTTCCACCTTTATTGTGCTGTTTGTCATCTTCGGCGCCTTCCTGGAAGCCACCGGCATCAGCGACTTCTTCATCGCCTGCGCCAACCGGATTGCCGGCTGGGCCAGCGGCGGCCCTGCCAAGGTGGCGGTGATCTCCTCTGCCCTGTGCGGCATGGTGTCGGGCTCCTCGGTGGGCAACACCGTTACCACCGGCTCGGTCACCATCCCTATGATGAAGAAAACCGGGTACCCGGGCGAGTTCGCCGGGGCGGTGGAAGCGGCGGCCTCCACCGGCGGACAGATTATGCCGCCGATCATGGGCGCGGCCGCCTTCCTGATGGCCGAGATGATCGGCGTGGAGTACAAGGACGTGGTGCTCCGGGCCATTCTGCCGGCGTTCCTCTATTTCTCCGGCATCTTCCTTATGGTCCACTTCCGGGCAAAGCGGATGGGGCTGAAGGGCGTCGCATGGGAAGAACTGCCCAAAGTGCGGACCCTGCTGCCCCGCATCTACCTGCTGGCACCGCTGGCAGTGCTGGTGTGGATGATTATCAGCGGCAAAACCATGGCCCGTTCTGCGATCATCTCCACTGGGCTGTGCATTTTGGTGGCATTGGTACCTTATCTGCTCCGGGGCGTAGCCAAGACCACATCCGGCTCGGTATCCAAGGCCTGTCGTGAGGTGGCGGACGAATGCCATGCCATGGATGTCAAGACCTTCTTCGACGCCCTGGCAAACGGCGCACAGAATTGCCTGTCCATCGCCGTGGCATGCGGCATCGCCGGTATCATTGCCGGCGTGGTCACCATGACCGGCCTGGGCCAGGTCTTTATCAGCGCCATCGTGGGTGTGGCGGGCAACCACCTGATCATCGCCCTGCTGCTGACCATGGTCACCTGCATCATCCTGGGCATGGGCGTTCCCACCACTGCTAACTATGTCATTATGGCCACCACCTGCGCCCCCATCCTGACCACCGGCATGGGGATGGACGTGATGGCAGCGAATATGTTTGTGTTCTACTTCGGGATTGTGGCGGACATTACCCCGCCGGTGGCCCTGGCCGCCTATGCGGGTTCGGCTATCGCCAAGGCTCCGCCCATGCGGACTGCCTTGAACGCCACCCGGTTGGCCATTGCGGCCTTCCTGGTTCCGTACATCTTTGCCCTGAATCCGGCTATGCTGTTTATCGACACAGTGTGGTATGAAGTGGTGCTCATTGTCCTGAGCAGCTTTATCGGAATGATCGCCATCAGCGTGGCTTTGGAGGGCTACCTGCTCCGGCATGTGAACCCGCTGGGACGGATTCTCTGTGCTATGGGCGGCCTGGCACTGCTGGTTCCCGGTACGCTGACCGATCTGGCCGGCCTGATTGTGCTGGTGATCGTGGCGGCGATCCAGGTGATCGAGAACAGACGGGATAAGGCGGCGAAGGCGGCGTGAGGCGTAAGTGCGTCTGTCTGGGACTGGCTGCGCTTCTGCTGGGACTGCTGGCCCTGCTCACCTCCTGGGAGTGCCATGGCTGGTACCTGGTGCTGCGCAATGCCGACACCGGTCAATACTATGGCCGCTATGCCATGGACGAGGGGGATTGGTTCAGTGTTTCCTTTGTCCACAGTGTGAATAAGAGCCCGGTCACCGACTGCTATCAGATCAGGGACCGCGCCATCTACGTGGAGAAAACCATCTACTACGACTTTGGCGCCGGCGTCCAGACCCAACTGGAGGGGGAGGAAACCCTCTCCTATGGGGAGGACGGCTCCATGATTGTCTCCGGCTTTGACCGGGAGATGCCTGACCTGACCTATTTCGTGGGCACGGTTTCCGACCACACCCTGACTGTCAACGACGGCGAACCGGTCAGCCTGCGGGCCCTGTGCGGCCGCAGCAGCAAGGTGCGCTTCCGCTACCAGTTCTGCTGGTTCTGAACGGAATAAAAAATTGGGTTTGACCACAGAGAATGTGGCCAAACCCTTTTTTTGTGCTGGGGAAGTTACAGTTGGATGGTTCGGGTGGCGACAGCCTGCTGGAAGGCCCGATCGTGCTCCACAAAAAGCAGGGTGGGCCCACAGCGTACCAGCAGCGCTTCGATCTGCATCCGGGTGTAGAGGTCGATGAAGTTCAGCGGTTCGTCCCAGATATACAGGTGTGCCTGCTCACAGAGGCTGGCGGCCAGAAGTACCTGCTTTTTCTGCCCGCCGGAGTAGTCAGCCAGATCCTTTTCGAACTGGACCCGGGCAAAGCCCATCTTGCGCAAAATGGCCTTGAACAGGGATTCCTCAATGTGCTGCGCCTGGGCGAAGGCGGAGAGGGAGCCCCGGAGGTGATCGGTGTCCTGGGGGACGTAAGAGATCACCAGGCCGGAGGCCAGGGTGATCCGACCGGTGTGGTCCAGCGGGCGGCCCAGGATTGCCTTTAAAATGCTGCTCTTCCCGCTGCCGTTTTTCCCCTCCAGGGCTACCCGTTCCCCCTGACGCAGGGTGAAGTCCAGAGGCCCACAGACTGCCCGACCGTCATAGTGGAGGGAGAGCCCGGAGAAGGTGACCAACTGTTGGGCGTGGTGGGCCAGAGAGGTGAGCTTCAGATCCGACCAGGTTTCCCGGTTTTTCAGTAGCTGAGCGCGCTCCTCCAGGGCCCGCTGTTGCCGGGTGGCGGTCTGCTTGGTCCGCCGCATCATCTTGGCAGACTTGTGTCCCACAAATCCCCGGTCAACTTTGAGACCGGAATTTTTCCCGCCGTATTTGGAGCGCTCCACTTGATCCGACCAGGACGTTGTGCGCTGGGCGGCCTGCTGCAGGCGGCTGACCTCCTTTTGCAGACGCCGGCTCTGAGCCAGCTCGAAGGCCTGCTGCCGCTGGAAATTCACCAGCCAGGAGGAAAAATTACCGCTCTGAACATCGATATCTGCCCGGTTCAGGGACAAAATATGGTCGACGCAGCCGTCCAGAAAGCTGCGGTCGTGGGAGACCAGAAGAAATCCCCGCTTCCGCTTCAGGTAGGCGGACACCAGGGCCCGGCCCGCCGTGTCCAGGTGGTTGGTGGGCTCGTCGATGAGCAGGAACCGCCCCTGGTTTAGGAACAGGGCCGCCAGTTGTACCTTGGTCTGCTCTCCGTTGGACAGGGTGAAAAAGGGCCGCTCTAACGCCTCCGGGTCTACCTCCAGGTAGGACAGCTCCCGCAGCTGCTCCCACTCCTCGGCGGCGGGGCAGAGCTCCGCCAGCACCTGGGCAGCAGGCCGCTGGGGGCAGGGGACGGAGTAGGGGAAGTAGGCAAAGGGGACGGAGGATGTGATGGTTCCGCTGTACTCGTACCGGCCCATCAGCAGCTGCAAAAGGGTGGTTTTCCCCCGCCCGTTCCGGCCGATGAGCCCCAGTTTCCAGTTGGTGTCCATCTGAAAGCTGACATGAGAAAAAATGGCGTCGTAGCTGCCTGGATAGGAAAAAGTCAAATCCTCAACGCGAATCATTGACATAACTTGAAACCTCCTTTGATCGGTCTGTGGCCGCCGTGCGGGCCGCAAAAATAGAGCTGCAAGAAAGTACATTCTCACAGCTCTGAGACAGCAGAACAAGAGCCCACCTGAGGACAGGCGGACACACTACGACAGAGAAAATCAGATGATGTCACTTTCTTGCATAGGCACAGAGGATGGGAGAAAGGCCCAATCCCTCCAAGGCCCCTTATAAAGTTAGCAAGAAATAGAAATCATCCTTTCACCTCCGAATCAAATTGAACTTAGTATAGCATAGATTCGCGGGAAAGGCAAGACGATGGCGGGGAACGGGCTTGCATAAAACGGGGGTGTGTGATAAAATTTTAACGAATACAGGAAAGGACAGAAAAGGAATATGGAAGTAAATGGAATTGAAACCACGGAGGAAGTACGGTATGACAGCCTGCAGCTCTCTCCGGAAATCATGGGCGTGCTGGAGCAGAAGGGGTTTCAGACGGCCACGCCGGTACAGGGCGGCTGTATTCCTTTTTTGATGGAGTACAAGGATGTGGTGGCCAAGGCCCCCACGGGGACCGGCAAGACCTTTGCCTTTGGCATCCCGGTGGTGGAGCACACCGACCCGGCGGGAACCGATGTGACCGCCCTGATTTTGGCCCCCACCCGGGAGCTGGCCATCCAGATTCGGGACGATCTGCGGGAGTTGGCGGCCCGGAAGAAGGGAATCCAGGTGGTCTGCCTTTACGGCGGCCAGCCCATTGACAAGCAGATCAGCCAGCTGAAGAAAAATCCGCAGATTGTGGTGGCCACCCCCGGCCGGCTCATGGACCACAAGAAGCGCCGCACCCTCCGGCTGAACAAGGTGGAGACGGTGATTCTGGACGAGGCGGACCGGATGCTGGACATGGGGTTTATCGACGACGTGACCAAGATTTTGGATATGGTGCCCAACCGGAAGAACCTGGGGCTGTTCTCCGCCACTATCTCCCGGGAGGTTATGGATATCTCCTGGGTGTACCAGCGGGACCCGGCGGAGATCACTGTCCGGCCGGTCAACGAAGACCGGCCCGACATCCAGCAGTACCGCCTGGAGCTGGACAGCAGGGAGGAGAAGGTGAACGTGCTCATGGCCCTGCTGGAGGGCGGCAGCTATGAGCGGGCTATTGCCTTCTGCAACACCAAGAATATGGCGGACCGGCTGGCGGGGCTGCTCTCGATGAACGACATCTCCTGCAAGCCCATCCACGGCGGCATTCCCCAGAAGGCCCGGGAGCGCACCCTGAAGCAGTTCCGGGAGGGGAAGCTCCAGGTGCTGGTGGCCACCGACGTGGCGGCCCGGGGCCTGGACATCGACGATGTGGACGTGGTGTTCAACTACGACGTACCGGAGGAACAGGAGTACTACGTCCACCGGATCGGCCGTACCGGCCGTGCCAAGCGCCACGGAGTGGCCTACACCTTTGTGGTAACGGTGACCGAGGCCATCCAGATGGACGAGATTGTGAAGCATCAGCACTACGATGTGCAGACCCTGAAGTTTGACGAGGACGGCTGCCTGATGCTAGTGGAACCGGACGAAACCTGAAAAAAACGGGAGACCGAAGCAAATGCGCACTTCGGTCTCCCGTTTTGTTGTCCATGAAAAGCTTCGCAGAAAGACTTACCCAAGCACTTCCCGGGCGATGTCGGCGCTCTGCTTGGCGTCCTTGGCGTAGTAGTCCGCGCCGATCTCCGCGGCGTACTCCGGCGTCAGCACGGCGCCGCCCACCAGGGTCTTGCAGGGGTGGCCGCTGGCGTGGAGGGCCTGGATGGTACTGGCCATGCTGGGGACGGTGGTGGTCATCAGGGCGGACAACCCCACCAGGGACACGTCCTCGGCCATGGCGGTCTCCACCACCTTTTCCGGCGGCACGTCCCGGCCCAGGTCGATGACCTGATAGCCGTAGTTCTCCAGAATCACCTTGACGATGTTCTTGCCAATGTCGTGGATGTCCCCCTGGACAGTGGCCAGGATGATCTTCCCCTTGGATACCTGCTGGCCGCCTTGGGCCAGGATGTGGGATTTGATCACCTCAAAGGCCTCGCTGGAGGCATTGGCGGAGTTGATGAGCTGGGGCAGGAAGATCTGCCCGGCCTCGTATCGCTTGCCCACCTGGTCCAGAGCGGGAATCAGCCGTTCGTTGATGATAGCCAGCGGGTCCTGGGTCTCCAGGAGCTGGGCGGTGAGCTGGGCACACTCGGCCTTCAGGCCCCGGGCCACAGCCGTCTCCAGATCCAGCTGGGCGGGGGCGGCGGGAGCGGCGGCAGCGGGCTCCGCGTTGGCGAACCGGTCGATGTAGGCGGCGCTGTCCACGTCCTCCCCGGAGAGAACCCGGAAGGTGGCCACCGCGTCCATGATCTGACGCTGGTTGGGGTTGAGAATGGGCAGGTCCAGGCCGCAGTACAGGGCCTGCACCAGGAAGTTTTCCGTGATGCGGATGCGCTCCGGCAGGCCGAAGCTGATGTTGGAGACGCCCAGCATGGTGTGGAGCCCCAGCTCCTGAGTGACGCGGCGGACGGCCTCCAGGGTCTCTTTGGCCTGATCCTGCTGGGCGGAGACGGTGAGGGTCAGGCAGTCGATGATCACGTCCTCCTTGGGGATGCCGTAACGCTGGGCGGCGGTCAGAATCCGCAGGGCGATGTCGAAGCGCTCCTGGGCGCTCTGGGGGATGCCGTTTTCGTCCATGGTCAGGCCCACCACTGCCGCGCCGTACTTTTTGACGATGGGCAGGATGGTGTCCAGAACTTCCGTCTTGCCGTTGACCGAGTTGAGGATGGCCTTGCCGTTGCAGTAACGCAGGCCAGCCTCAACGGCGGCCGGGTCGGTGGAGTCGATCTGGAGGGGCAGGGGGATCACTGCCTGGATGGCCTTCACCGTGTCCGCCATCATGGCGGCCTCGTCAATACCGGGAAGTCCCACGTTGACATCCAGAATGTCTGCCCCGGCGTCCTGCTGGGCGATGCCCTGGTTCAGGATATAGTCCAGGTCGTGTTCCTGCAGGGCCTGCTGGAACCGTTTTTTGCCGGTGGGGTTGATGCGCTCGCCCACCACCCGAACGCCGCTGAGCTCCGCCACCTGGGCGGGGCAGCAGACGCCGTGGCGCAGTACACGCTCCGGCATCACCGGCGGCAGACCGCCCAGCTCCGCCCGCAGGGCCTGAATAAACTCCGGCGACGTGCCGCAGCAGCCGCCCAGAATGCGTACCCCCAACTGGGTGAAGGGGACCAGCTGCCGGGCAAATTCCGCCGGGGTAATGGTGTACTGGTTGGTGGCCGGGTCGGGCAGCCCGGCATTGGGCTTCACTACCACGGGCAGGGAGGTCCACTGGACCAGCTCCTGGGCCAGAGAGAGAAGCTCTGCCGGGCCCAGGGAGCAGTTAAAGCCCAGGGCGTCCACCCCCAGTCCCTCCAACGTGAGGGCCATGGCGGGGACGGTGCAGCCGGTAAAGGTGCGCTGGTTTTCCTCAAAGCTCATGGTGCAGAGGATCGGGAGGGAGGTGTGCTCCTTGGCGGCCAGGACAGCGGCCTTCATGTCGTACAGGTCGGTAAAGGTCTCAAAGACGATTAGGTCCGCTCCCGCAGCCTGGGCGGCCGCCACCATTTCCCGGTACAGGTCGTAAGCGTCATCGAAGCGCAGGGTGCCCAGGGGCTCCAGCAGGGTGCCGATGGGGCCGCAGTCGAAGGCCACCAGGGTGTCTGTCCCGGCGGCGGCGTCCCGGGCCACTTCCAGGGCCCGGGTGACCACCTGGGCCGGAGTATAGCCGGTGCCCTCCAGCTTGTGGCCGTTGGCCTGGAAGGTGTTGGCGTAGATCACCTGGCTGCCGGCGGCGATGTAGCGGCGGTGGATGGCGGCCACAGTTTCCGGTGCGGTGAAGCAGAGGAGCTCCGGCCGCTCTCCCAGCTTCAGTCCGGCGGCCTGGAGCTCAGTGCCCATGGCGCCGTCCAGGAAAAGGTAGCCGTCGCGAATCAGTTCTTGTAATTTCATGGGTGGTCTCTCTCCTCTCTCTCATCCGCCCGGCAGGCTGCGCCGCTTTTGCGGATTTGGCAGGTTTCAAACAGGCTGCAGTTCAGGCAGCCGCTGGAACGGGTGGTTCTGGGGGAAGATGCGATGCCCAAAATGGCCGTCACCGACTTGCGGGGAATCAGGAGGCTGCTCTCGCTGACGGTCAGGCCAATCCGTCGCTGGGTGTCCAGCAGGGCGCAGAAGTCGCCCTGGAGGGCCAGGGGCAGGTCGCCGTAGCCGGGGCTGAACCGGTCGGTGAGATAGCATCCCTCTGCCTCCACCTGGGTCCGGAGGTCGGCCTCCAGGTTGTCGCAGAGGTTTTCCACGGCGGCGCTGGCGCAGCTGTCCAGGATCAGCGCCCGGGCCATGTCGGACACCTGGACATGCATCAGCAGCTGTTCCACGTCTGCTCCCAGGGTGGCGGCCATCAGCACGCACTGGTGGCAGTCTGTCAGATGCCGCTGAATGTCCTGTCCGGTGAGGGCCAGATTCGTGCCCTCCAGAGTGGTCCCCTTCAGGTCAAAAAAGCGCCAGACCGCCTTGGGCCGGGCGGCGGCCTGAAGTTCCGCGCCGCAGCGGCGGACGGTTTCCAGCAGCTCCGCCGGTGTCTCCCCCTGGCCCGCGCCCAGGTAGCGCAGCACCTCCCAGGGGTTGACGGCGGTAATACGCGGGGTAATCATACCCGTCACCTCCTGTACTTCACATTTTGTTACCGTTTAGTATAGCGGATGGAAAATATAAAGTAAACCCCGGCCGAATGGACCGGGATTCTCAAAGAATACGAAGAAGTATCTCATTTGGCCTGAGCGCTTTCCTCCAGAACCCAGCGCTTGAAGGTGCCGGGAGAGACGTGGAGCATCTGGGCAGCGGAGCGCGCGCTGATCTCCCCAGCGGTGTACATGGCGTAAACCGAGGCGAATTTCCGCGGCCGTTTTGCGGGAGGACGGCCCAGACGGACGCCGCGGTCCCGCGCATTTTTCAGTCCTTCGCTCTGCCGCCGGACCAGATCGGCGTGGCGGCTTGCTTCATCCTGACGGATGAGATTCAGAATCTGATCGGCAAGATGCTCATCCTGAAGCAGCGTGCGAATTCTGAATTCCGTTTCCTTTAACACGGGGACCCCCTCCTCAATCAACCATGTTATGGGGACCGGTTCCGGGGCGGGTATCCCCGGCAGGGAGCCGGTCTTTTAACTTCATTATATTGGATGGAATCTACCTTGTCAACGGGGAAAATGATTATTTTTGACAAAGACCATTTCAAAAGTTGTTTCCGCAAGAAAAACGGTTGTTCATGAGAAAACGACACCAGGGGATTGATTCCCGGTGTCGTTTTTGTCGGTCAGATTTTCTTCCACTGGACACCCTGCTTGGTGTCCTTGAGCTCGATGCCCATGGCCTTCAGCTCATCCCGAATCCGGTCGGCTTCGGCCCAGTTTTTAGCGGCCCGGGCAGCCTGGCGGTCGGCGATCATCTGCTCCACTTTGTCGTCCAGGCTCTCTTCCTGGCGGCTGTACAGCAGGCCCAGCACGTTGGTGAACTCGTGCACCATGTCCAGACAGGCCTGGGCGCCGGCCCGGGTGGGTTCCCCGTCCTTGCCGGCGGTGGTGGCGGTGTTCACAGCACGGACCAGCTCAAAGAGGACGGAGACGGCGTTGGCGGTGTTGAAATCGTCGTCCATGGCGGCGTCAAAGCGCTCCCGATAGCTGTCAAAGGTGTCCATAACTGCCTGTTCTGCGGCGTTTGCGGCGCCTTCCGCGCCGTTTTCCGCCAGGTACTTCAGGTTGTCGGCGGCGGAGTACAACCGGTCCAGAGAGTTCTGCTCCTGCTGGAGGATCTCGGCGGAGTAGTTCAGGGGGGTGCGGTAGTGGGCGGAGAGCATGAACAGCCGGATGGTCTCATAGCCATAGGCCGCGGCGGCCTCCCGGACGGTGAAAAAGTTGCCCAGGGATTTGGACATCTTTCGGTTGTCGATGTTCAGGAAGCCATTGTGCATCCAGTAGTGGACGAATTCACAGCCGTTGGCGGCCTCGGACTGGGCGATCTCGTTTTCGTGGTGGGGGAACTGGAGGTCTTCGCCGCCGCAGTGGATGTCGATGGTCTTGCCCAAATAGCGGTTGGACATGGCGGAGCACTCAATGTGCCAGCCGGGACGGCCGGGGCCCCAGGGGGAGTCCCAGGCGGGCTCACCGGGCTTGGCAGCCTTCCACAGGGCGAAATCCAGGGGGTTTTCTTTCACGTCGCCCACAGCGATCCGGGCGCCGGACTGGAGGTCCTCAATGGGCTGGTGGGACAGCTTGCCGTAGCCCTGGAACTTCAGGGTGCGGTAGTACACGTCACCGTTGTCCACCGGATAGGCGTAGCCCTTGTCGATGAGGGTCTGGACCATGTCGATGATCTGGGGGATGTTCTCCGTGGCCTTGGGGTGGATGGTGGCGGGGCGGACCCCAAGGCCCTGGGCGTCGGTGAAATACTCCTGGATGTACTTCTCGGCTACCGCTTGGGAGGTGATGCCCTCCTCGTTGGCCCGGTTGATGATCTTGTCGTCCACGTCGGTGAAGTTCTGGACGAAGGTCACGTCATAGCCCCGGTACTCCAGATAGCGGCGCAGCACGTCGAAGAGGATGATGGGGCGGGCGTTGCCCACGTGGATTAGGTTGTAGACGGTGGGGCCGCAGGCGTACATGCGGACCTTGCCCGGCTCGATGGGGACAAAGTCCTCCTTCTGGCGGGACATGGAGTTGAAAATTTTCATAGGGCGATTCCTCCTGAATTGGGTGGACGGACGAAAAAACGCCTCCTGCATTGACTGCAAGAGGCGAAAAATTCGCGGTTCCACTCTCATTTATTCCTCGAAAAGGGCCGGTAACGGGGCCAGACCGGGGACATTACTCCCGTGCTCCCGGGCGCACTTCACGCGGCGGACCCAGAGGACGGCTTGCACCCGGTGACCGTCCCTCGCTGTACTGGCCGAGACCGCGCTACTCTTCCCGTTCTCAGCAAAAGTGACGCTACACACACTATACTAGCATTTGGGGGGAGGGGTGTCAAGGGGGATGGCTCACTTGTTGGGGTTGAGCACGCTGCGGTTTTTGACAAAATACTCTGCGCCGGAGTAGGCGGTGGTGACCAGGATAACCCAGCTGCAAATCAGGTCCAGCACCGGCAGGTTCAGGGCCAGCATGATACAGATACAGACCATGGTGGCGGCGGTTTTCACCTTGCCGGACCAGCCCGCAGCGATCACCCGGCCGTTGTCCACGGCGATGAGCCGCAGGGCGGAGATCCCCAGCTCCCGGGCGATGACGATGACCAGCATCCAGGCAGGCATCCGATCCCAGCTGACGAACATGACCATGGCGGAGATCACCAGTACCTTATCGGCGATGGGGTCCATAAACTTGCCGAAATCGGTGACCTGATTGTGGTGCCGGGCGATGTACCCGTCTAGGAAGTCGCTGAGGCAGGCGACGATAAAGACGCCCAAGGCCACCAGGTAGTGGCCGGAGAAATCGAGATAGAGCACAATCAGAAAAACGGGGATCAGGAAAACCCGAAACAGTGTAATTTTATTGGCGGTATTCACAGTGATTCATCCTCTACAGAGTCAATTTCCCCCATCATATCACCATCCACGGTGTCCGTCAATCGCACGTTGACAAATACGCCGGGGGACAGATCACCGGCGGCGGTAAAGAAGACGTGGCCGTCGATGTCTGGGGAGTCGGCATAGGTACGGCCCACGAAGCAGCCCATTTCATCGTCGAACCCCTCGCAGAGGACCTCCACCGTCTCGCCCAACCGGCTCTCGTTGTACCCGTCCATCACGTCGCTCTGGAGGTCCACCAGCAGCTCCAGCCGCCGGGCGGCCACCTCCGGGTCCACCTGATCCGGCATGGCGGCGGCGGGGGTACCCTCCTCGGGGGAGTACTGGAATACCCCGGCCCGCACCAGTTTTTGCTGGCGGAGGAAGGCGCACAGCTCTTCAAACTCCGCCTCCCCCTCGCCGGGCAGGCCGGTGATCAGAGAAGTGCGGAACACCACGTCGGGCATCCGGGCGCGAATCCGGTCCAGCAGGGCGGTGATTTCCGCCTTGGTGCCCCGGCGGCACATGGCCTGGAGAATCCGGTCGTTGCAGTGCTGGAGGGGGATGTCCAGGTAGTGGAGAATTTTCGGCTCTGTGGCGATGACGTCGATGAGCTCGTCGGTCAGGTCATCTGGGTACAGGTAGTGGAGCCGAATCCAGTGGAAGTCCAGCCGGCACAGCTGGCGCAGCAGCTCGGGCAGCTTCCGCGCGCCGTAGAGGTCGGTGCCGTAGCGGGTGATGTCCTGGGCGATGACGATCAGCTCCTGGACGCCGTTTTCCGACAGGGCTTTGGCCTCCAGCAGGATGGACTCCATGGTCCGGCTGCGGTAGCGGCCCCGGAGCTGGGGGATTACGCAGAAGGCACAGCAGTTGCTGCATCCCTCGGCGATTTTCAGATAGGCCAGGTACTCCGGGGTGGACAGGACCCGCTGTCCGTCGTCATTGGTGCAGTTGATGTTTCCGTGGAAGTCCACGGGGCGCTCTCCCATCACGTCCTGGATGGCTTGGACGATGTCGGTGTAGCTGCCGGTGCCCAGCATCCCGTCCACCTCGGGGAGGGAGTCCGGGATCTCGCCCCGGTAGCGTTGGGCCAGGCAGCCGGAGACCAGAATCTTTCCCACCAGCCCCGCTTCCTTCAGGGCTGCCACCCGGAGGATAGCGGCGATGGCCTCCTCCTTGGCGGCGTCAATGAAGCCGCAGGTGTTGATGACGCACACATCCGCCCCCTCCGGCTCCGGCAGCAGCTGATGTCCGGCGGCCTGGGCCAGGAACATCATCTGTTCGCAGTTGATTCGGTTTTTGTCGCAGCCTAATGAGATAAAGGCGACTTTATAGTGGTTCAATGTGGCACCTCCCGATGATTCAGGGCTCTTCCAGCCCCGCGCCGTACCGGGCCAGCCCCTCCCGGATATCCTCCCAGGAGAAGCCCCGGCGGGCCAGATAGGCGGACACCCGGTTCAATTCCTTTCGGTTCGGGACATTGCCCCGGAGTTTCCGCTCAATGAGCCGGTCGATGGCATCATCCGGCGCTTCCAGCTCCTCCAGAGCCTGGTCCCAGCAGTCCCGGGACACCCGGCGCTTGAAAAACTCGTCCCGGATTTTCCGGGGGCCGTAGCCCCGGGCGGCGTAATGCCGTACCAGCATTTTTGCGTAGGCCAGATCGTCGATGGCGCCGATGTCTTCCAGCCACTGGGCGGCGGCCTGGGCGCAGTCTGAGGGGATTTTCTTCTGGATCAGCCGGTGGATCAGTTCTCCCTTGGCCAGGGGGCGGGCGCCGATCATCCGGGCGGCGGTGGCCTTGGCGTTGCTGAGGCCGGCCGCCCGGATCAGCTGGGCCAGGGCGGCGTCATCCAGCTCCTTGCCGGTGTGAAGGGCAAAGCGGAGCACCTCCTCCTCGGTGACCTTGAGCAGGGACTCCTCCCCGCCCTCCAGAAAGACCAGGAACCGGCCGCGGATGTGTTTGGAGGGCTCCAGCCTGGTGATCCGGGTCATCAGCCGTCAAAGTCCTCGGCGGACACGTCGATGGAGTCTGCGGGCTCCACCTCTTCCATCTCCTCAGCGGCCTTGGCGGCGGTTTTGGAGGGCTTGCCCATCAGCTTGTAGGCGTTTTCCCGGATGGCCGCATCCAGGGTCTTGGCCTCCTCCGGATGCTCTTTAAAGTAATTCTTGGCGTTGTCCCGGCCCTGGCCCAGGCGGGTTTCGCCCATGGAGAACCAGCTGCCGGACTTCTCCACCAGGCCCAGCTGGACACCCAGGTCCAACAGTTCCCCTTCCTTGGAGATGCCCTGGCCGTACATGATATCAAATTCGGCCTCCCGGAAGGGGGGCGCCACCTTGTTTTTGACTACCTTGGCCCGGGTGTGGTTGCCAATGAGCTGGTCGCCCACTTTGAGGGTCTGCATCTTGCGGACGTCGATGCGGACCGAGGAGTAGAACTTCAGCGCCCGACCGCCGGTGGTGACCTCCGGGTTGCCGTAGGCAATGCCGATTTTCTCCCGGAGCTGGTTGATAAAGACCACGATACAGTTGGTCTTTGCGATGCAGCCGGCCAGCTTCCGCAGGGCCTGGCTCATGAGCCGGGCGTGGACGCCCACAAAGCTCTCGCCCATCTCTCCTTCGATCTCGGCCCGGGGGACCAGCGCTGCCACCGAGTCCACCACGACCACGTCCACGGCGCCGGAGCGGACCAGCTGTTCCGTGATTTCCAGGCCCTGCTCACCGGTGTCTGGCTGGGAAATGAGCATGGAGTTGATGTCCACCCCCAGAGCCTGGGCGTAAACGGGGTCCAGGGCGTGTTCCGCGTCGATGTAGGCCACCTCGCCGCCCAGCTTCTGTGCTTCGGCCACGATGTGCAGGGCCAGGGTGGTTTTGCCCGAGGATTCGGGCCCGTAAATTTCCACGATCCGGCCCCGGGGGATGCCGCCGATGCCCAGGGCGATATCCAGGGACAGGGAGCCGGTGGGCACCGCGTCAATCTGGACGGAGGGGCGATCGCTCATACGCATAATGGCGCCTTTGCCGTAGGCCCGTTCGATCTGGGCCAGGGCGGTGGCCAGGGCTTTTTCCTTGTCGCTGGCCGGGGCGGGAGGGGCCTTGGTCTTAGAAATAGTTTTCTTGCTTGCCATAGTGATTCTTCCTTTATTCAGTCTGCGCCTGACGGGGTCGTCAGAGGGTGGCCTCGACGCCACGGAGGATGCCGTTGTAGTCGGGGTGACAGGTGATGTTGTGGTAGCCGCACTGGGTTAGGATGTCGGATACGTCTCCGGCCTGGTCGTACCCCACCTCAAAGAGGAGGGTGCCGGTGCGGCGGAGGGCAGGTTTCCACTTTCGGGCGATGATGCGGTAGAAGTCCAGACCGTCCGCGCCGCCGTCCAGAGCCAGCAGCGGCTCGTAGTCCCGGACCGACGGGTCCAGCGTTTCCAGGTCGCCGGTGCGAATATAGGGGGGGTTGCAGACGATCAGGTTAAAGTCCCACAGCAGGTCCGGAGGGTTCTCCCGGGCGTCCAGACGGACGCCGCTGACCCGGCTCTGGAGCTGGTTGCGGCGGGTGTTCTTCCGGGCCAGCCGGATGGCGTCCTCGGACAGATCTGCCAGCACCACCCGGCAGTTCTCCGCGTGCTTGGCCACTGCCAGGCCGATGCAGCCGCTGCCGGAGCAGAGGTCCAGGACTCGGCCGTGTTCCCCGGCCATTTTGGCCAGCTCAATGGCCCGGCCGGCGATGATCTCTGTATCCGGCCGGGGGATCAGGACGGTGCGGTCCACCTCCAGGGGCATGCCGTAAAAGTTCCATTCACCGATGATATAGGCCACCGGCTCCCCCTGCAAGCGGCGGGAGAGCAGCTCTTCCAGCCGGCGCTCCACCGGATGGGGGGCGTAGAGGCGGCTGTCGCGAAAAAAATCGTCCCGGCTCTTGCCGGTGGCGTAGCACACCAGCTCCCGGGCCTCCAGCTGCGCTGCCTCGATGCCGGCCTTGCGCAGTTGCTGACGGGTATCTAAATACAGGTCGTTATATGTCTTTGCCATGTTGGGGTCACTCCATCTCAGCGTGTTGTGTGGCGCGGGGGATTACCAGGCGTCCTGGCCCTTGAGGTCTGGGAGCACTGCCTGAAGAGCGGCGATGCCTACCTCAATCATCGAATCGTCCGGCTCATTGGTGGTAAAATTCTGAAGCCAGAGGCCGGGGGCCGTGATGATCCGGGTCAGGGCGGTGTCGTGGCGGCCCACGAAGCGGTTGATCTCATAGGTGATGCTGACCAGAACGGGCAGCAGCAGCAGCTTCAGCAGCATCTGGAGCAGGACGCTCTCCACCTGCACCACTGAAAACAGCAGGATGGACAGCACCAGCACCACGAACAGAAAGCTGGTACCGCAGCGGGGGTGGTGCCGGGGCATATCCCGGACATGGTCCACCGTCAGCTCCAGCCCGCGTTCGTAGCAGAAGATGGTTTTGTGCTCTGCGCCGTGGTAGGCGAACACCCGCTTCATATCCTTCTGCTTGGAGCAGAGGATGAGGTAGAGCAGGAAGATGACAATCCGCAAAACGCCCTCCAGCAGATTGCAGACCAGGTAGCTGGAGATCACCTTTTGAAGCAGTCCGCCCAGGAAGGCGGGCAGGAGAATGAACAGGCACACGGAAAAGCCGATGCCCAGCACCACGGCCAGGGCGATGAGGACCTTCATAAACTGTTCGCTGCCCAGTTTTTTCTCCAGCCAGACCTCGAATTTGGAGGGCTCGGCGGCCGCTTCCTCTTCGTCCTCGGGATAGAATTCGGCGGAGAACATCAGAGCCTGGACCCCCTTGACCATGGAGTCCAGGAAATTCACAGTCCCTCGGATCAGGGGGACGCCCAGGATGGGGTGGCGTTCTTTGATCAGGTGGAGCTCCTCCACTTTGGTGACCAAATCGCCGTCCGGCTTGCGGACGACGATGGCCTGCTTTTCGGGACCGCGCATCAGGATCCCCTCAATCAGCGCTTGTCCGCCGATGGTGGTGCGAAAGGGAGTGGGCTGGGAAGGGTGATCGGGTTGCTTTGCCATAGTGCGAGGTCTCCTTATCAATCGTTGTAAAGTGTTAGAAGGGAATAGACTCAGCTGCTGCCCACAGTGGGATTGGACAGGGGCAGGCGGATAGTGATCCGGCAGCCGCCGCCCTCGGCGTTGGCCACGTCCAAACTGCCGCCCAGCCGGGCCACGATCTCGTCGCAGACCGCCAGGCCGATGCCGTTGCCCCGGGCTTTGGAGGAGCCCTTGTAGAACTTTTCCTTTACGTGGGGCAGATCCTTTTCCGCCACGCCGGGACCGTGGTCCCGGATGCGGATGGCCACCTGATCCTCTTCCCGAACCACGGAGGTTT
This sequence comes from Clostridiales bacterium, assembly GCA_003150485.1. Classification (GTDB taxonomy): domain Bacteria; phylum Bacillota; class Clostridia; order Oscillospirales; family Oscillospiraceae; genus Onthomonas. The sequence continues at coordinate 78,919 of QALX01000007.1, read as the reverse complement.
CGATCACCTGGTTGCCGCCGCCATGCTTGGCCGCGTTGTCCAGCAGATTGGAAAAGACCTGGCGCAGCCGCTCCGGGTCCCCGGGGATGAGGGGAAGCTCCTCCTCACAGGGGGTGTAGGCCATGCGGATGTTCTTTGCCCGGTACAGCTGCTGGTAGGTGAATACGGCGTCCTCAAATTCCGCCGTGATGTCCACCGGCTCCACGTTGAGAGTGAAGCGGCCGTCCTCGATCCGGGAGAACTCCAGCAGCTCATCCACCATCTTGGACAGACGGTGCCCCTCGCTGACGATGATGGATAGGCCCTTGTGAATGCTCTCCGGGTCGTGAATCTCGCCGGACAAGAGGGTTTCGCTCCAGCCATTGATGGCGGTCAGGGGGGTGCGCAGCTCGTGGGAGACTGAGGAGATAAACTCGGTCTGCATTTTCTCGTTCTGACCGATTTTCTGGGACATGTCGTTGATGGTGGTGGCCAGCTCTCCGATCTCGTCATCAAATTTGCGCTCGATCTGAACGCCGTAGCTGCCGGCGGCGATGCGCTTGGCGGTCTCGGTGATGCTGGTCATGGGCTCCACGATGGAGCGGATAAAGTACAGGTTGGTGATGTACACCATGGACAGCGCCCCGATGCACACCCCCAGGGCGATGAGAATGAGCAGCATGAACTGTCGGTCCACAATGGACAGGCTGGAGACCAGTCGGACAACGCCCTTCACGTCGTTCCCATAGAGAATGGGGGCGGAGACAGCCATAATGCGCTCGCCGGTGGAGGGGTCCCGGCCGGACCAGCAGAATACATTTTGGGAGTTGATGGCCTCGGTGATGTCCGAGGTACCGGGGCTGCCGCCGGAGGTGAGACCGTAAGAGGAGAGGACAATCTGCCCGGAGGTGCTGATAAACTGAAGCTCCAGGGATTCCCGCTCGTCAAAGTCATTGATATAATAGTTGGCCATCTCCAGATAGGTGCTCTCCGAGGTGGCGTAGCTGGAGAGAAAGTCACCCACCGCCGTGGCCTGGGTTTGGAGGGCGGAGCGAATACTGTTGTAGTAGTAGTTGCCCACAAAGACCGAGAAGGAGATCATAGCCACCAGCAGCACGAAGGAGACGGTGCCGATGCTGTTGACCATCCAGCGGCGCCGGATGCCTTTTTGCATAAGAGACATACAGGTTCACATCCTCTTTGGAGCGGGTCGGGGACGGCAGGGGGTCAGAACCCCCACTTGTAGCCATAGCCCCAGACAGTGGTGATGTAGGTGGGCGTGGTGGGGTCATCCTCCACCTTCAGGCGGAGACGGCGGATGTTTACGTCTACGATCTTCACCTCGCCGTAATAGTCCCGGCCCCAGACGGCCTCCAGGATTTCGTCCCGGGACAGGGCCTTGCCCGGGTTGTCCATAAACAGCTTCATCACCGAGTACTCCACCTGGGTCAGCTTGATCCGCTTTCCGTTTTTCTCCAGAGTGCGGTTGCGGGTGTTGAGCAGGAAGGGAGGCTGGGAGATCTCGCCGGTCTCCACCGCCTTGTCCTCGCTGCCGCTGCGCCGGTACAGGGCGTCTACACGAGCGGTGAGCTCGGCGGGGGAGAAGGGCTTGGTTACGTAGTCGTCGGCGCCGGTCATCAGGCCGGTGACCTTGTCCATCTCCTGGGTCCGGGCGGTGAGCATGATGATGCCCATCTTGGCGTTGGTGGCCCGAATCCGCCGACAGACCTCAAAGCCGTCGATGCCGGGCAGATTGACGTCCAGCAGGGCGATTCGGGTCTCCGGGTGCCGCTTGAGCAGCTCCAGGGCTTCCTCGCCAGTGGTGGCCTCCACGGTGTCGTAGCCGGCCCGGTTCAAGTTCAGGACCACAAAGCTGCGGATATTGTCTTCATCTTCCAGAACTAATACTTTACGCATCAAAAAACCTCCAACAATGGGAATTGCACTCTGGCGCACTGGTTAACTGGTGGACCAGTCCGCCTGAATCAGGTGGAACTGCTGGGCCAGAGTAGTGCTGTTCAGGCCGCAGTCCCAGCCGCAGTCGAAGAACTCGGCGGAATAGAGGGTGTCCGGGTCGGAGAGCAGGAGAAAGCGGTGGTCCTTTTCCGCCCGGGACTGCCGGTCGTTGCCGGAGTTCTTGTAAATAGCCAGGAAGGGCTCCGGTTTTTCCTTGGCGGAACCCTTGTAGTAAAAAACGATACTACGCTCAACGGTGAGACTGGTGTTGGTATCAAAGCGCATCAGGCTGATGTGACCGGTCCAGGCGTCGGGCAGGGTCAGGTACCAGCCGTCGGCGGTGTTGTGGTAGGTGGAAGAAACCACCTGGAAGGTGCCGTTGAGCCGGTACTGCTGCCAGCGCAGGGTGTAGAAATTGTCCTGAAACAGGGAGCTGTCATAGCTGTCCAGTAGGTAGGGAATGGGGATCTCCAATATACCGTCGCCGTTGATGTCCTGATCCGGGACCAGGTTGGCGCGGACGGTGGTGGAGCTGTTTTCCCCGGCGGCGCCCATGGAGATGTCGGTCAGTCGGCCGTTCCGCAGGGCCAGGATGTCGGTGATGACGGTGGAGGAGCTGACCTCTCCGTCCTTGTTGAGAACGTAGCCGGTGACGTACAGGGCGGGGACGCTGTCGGGCAGGGCGCTGTCGTGCATTTTCTCTACGGTCCCCATCTTCTGGGACAGGGGCACCGTGTTTCTCAGCACCATCTTCCCGTCGGCGGCGGTGTAGTATTCCGCCCGGTTGCTGCTCTGATCCGAGCTGTCCAGCTGAATCATGACGATCTCATCGTTACCGTCCTGATCCATGTCCTTGACCGCGTACTTACTGTAGGTGGAGCCGGAGAGCATCTCGGAGAGGGCGTCGTTTTCCAGGGAGTAGGCGGACAGGGAGTAGACGGTGGGAGACAGCTGCCAGCTGATCAGCAGCTCGGACATGGAGTGCTTGCCGCCCTCCAGCTGGCAGCAGACGGCGGAGTTGATGGCGGTGCCGTTGCCCTCGATCATCAGGGTGGGGGCGTAGGTGTTTTCGTCCGATTTGCGGAAGATGTAAATTTTAAGGGACTGGCTGTCTGCGGAGCTGTCCCGGAAAAAGGCGATTGCCTCGTCCTGCCCATCGTTGTCCAGGTCCGCCAGCTGGACGGACTGGGTGTTGGAGCCGGTCAGCGGCGCGGAGTACTCCAGCCCCTCTTTCAAAATGGACTGGAGACAGGTTTGCAGGCTGTCATATTCCGCCGAAGCCTGGGGCAGGGCATACAGTTCCTCGCCGGATTTAAAGCTGCAGCCGGTCACACAGGCGGCCAGCAGCAGACCAAACAGCAGGAGTATTGTTTTGCGCATAAGTTCCTCCCCTACGCCAGATAGGCATAGTCATAATTACACATGTTCCATTTTAACACAAACGGACGGGAATTCCTATATGATTTTCTCTTGCGGAGAAAATCTTTTTTCTATTGCCTTTTGCGTTTCAATCTTGTATAATAATCTCATTGTGTGGCATGTGCCCCATATCATGCCGGTGTGTTGGAATTGGTAGACGAGGTGGACTCAAAATCCATTGCCAGCGATGGCGTGCGGGTTCGACCCCCGCCACCGGTACCAGAGGAGAACGCTGATTTTGTTCAGAAGTCAGCGTTCTCCCTTTTTGTCCAGCAACGAAAAAACCGCTGCGGCACAGTGCCGCAGCGGTTTCCTGTTTTAAAAGGGAAAGTTGCTTTTGGAGGTTCGTTCGGTTGGGGGTAGGGGGTTCAGATGGCCAGCGCGGCGTTCAGGGCGTCTCCGGTGGCCAGAACGGCGTTGCCGGGGGCCTTGGAGTGTGCTACCGGTGTGCCTGATGAGGACCAGCAAGGTAGTCGTTTCTGAAATATGCACAGGAAATGAGAGGAGAAAGTACTGTGAATTTGTTCCATTTACGTTGCTTTGTGGAGCTGGCCCATACCCGACACCACACCTAGGCAAGGACATTCGCTTCCACTTCAGCACCGGTGTAGCCCAGCAGCTGCTGGACGGCGGAAGCATGTAAGGGTGCTGGATGGTGCGGGTCCGCGTTTCTGTTACAGAGAGATGCTATCGTTTCATTCGGAGAATAAATTGAATTGGATCAGTTTCCCGGCTAAATCAAAAAGCAGCTGGAAATCCGGGGGGGGGGTTCCAGCTGCTTTTTGTGGTGCGGAAGGCCCGCCGGTTAGGGGCTGTCTGCCTCCCCCTCCCGCACGATGTCCTCCAGGACGGCAATTAGATCACGAAGTGTTTCAATGTGGACGTTGCGGGAGAGAATTTCGTTCTTCAGCTCAATGGGCAGGGATTCAAAGCGGGAACGAAGCGTCGGATTGACATAGGACATCTGCTTCACCTCATTGATATGGTTCCCGCAAAAGGGTATTTTAGTCATGAGGGGGTGGCCAGGCACAGGGGCACAACGTTGCCGCAGCCTCAGAAGGGCCGGAATATGGCGATCAGGGCGATGCCTGTGATCACAAAGGCGATCCCCAGTGCCAGGTGGACGTACTTGATATACAGCAGCCGCCGGTCCGGAAAGACGGGGATGACCATATCCGGCTTTGAGGGATTGTAGAGCAGGTCTATAGTCTCCCCGGGGATCAGGGCAGTACCGTCGGCCAAAGTGATGGGCAGGGAGGTAGAATAGGCCCTGCCCTCCACTGTATATCTTACCGTGACGGTCATAGAAGGGTGGCGGCCCAGTTGGATGCCCAGAACGCGGCGGGGGGCGAAGCGGACGATGGTACCGGCTACGGTGACGCCGGCGTGCTGCATGGCGCGGATTTTGCCCATGTTGATCAGCATGGCGAGAACCAGCGAGAAACCGACAACCAGGACAGCAATGCAACAGAATGTGAACATAGCAACTCCTCCTTTTGAATTGAGACGTTGGTTTGAAGAACGGGACCGGGCTTCTGTGAACGTGGGGACGGGGAGAAACAGCGAACCGGTCTGCTGACAGACCGGCTCGCTGTTTGAGGTTGTGTTAAAATACGCCCTCCATAGCCAGGAACACTAGAACGCAGGTGACCAGGATGAGCAGGGAGACCAGCACGGTGCCGATGTGGCGGCTCTTGCCGGCGGGGGCGGCGGCGGTACTGGAGGAGGGGGCGATCAGATGGGCCTTGCGCAGGGCAGTGACCACCGGCTTGTAGATGAGCATGGTGATGGCGGCGTTCAGGGCGTACTTGCTCAGGTTGAAGGGCAGGAATACTGGCACCAACAGGTCGGCCACGGCGGCTCTGGGCATTCCCATGTAGATGGGGGTGATCAGGTAGTTCCACAGCAGCATGAACGCGGTGGTGGCCAGAGCGCCCACCACCAGACCGGCGGTAGCGCCCTTGAGGGTGTGACGCTTCTTGTAGATGAAGGAGGCGGTGCAGGCGAAGCAGCAGGAGGACAGGATGTTCATAATGCAGCCGATGGGGCCGGTGGCGCTGATGGTGACCATCTCGATGAGGGCAACCACGGCGGCGATCAGGAAGGAGGACAGGGGCCCGAAGATGAAGCCGCCCACGGCGATGACGATGTCCTTGGGATCGTAGCTCAGGAAGCCCTGGATGGGGGGGATGAGGAAGTGAGAGACAAAGGTGAAGGCATAGGCGATGGCGGCCAGCATGGCCAGCATGACCAATTTCTTTGTATTTGTGGTTTTGGTACTCATTGCAATTCGCTCCTTTGGAAAAAATAACACCTGAAAAACGGATTTGTCTTTCAGGTGTTAATTGCTTTGGGGCGTGAGAAAAAGGCCATGACAAAGACACCTTTTACACAACATTAACACGTCTTCTTCCATCCAGACTATAACTGTTGGTTCCGGAATTCCACCGGGATCCTGCGCGGTCGCGCTCGCGGACTGTCACCGCCAATCGGGAATTGCACCCTGCCCTGAAGACATCTCGGTATTCAGCTGTAAATAAAGTATAGCATATCCTTCGAATGAAATCAAGCAGGGCAGGGGAAAGGAGACAAAAAGGTCGGTTATCGGGCAGTCCGCAGCAGGTTGACGGTTCGGCGGAACCAACGGAGGGCGGCGGAGAGGGCGGACAGGACTCCCATCACAAGGGCCATAGCGCCCACCCCCAGCAGCAGGGAGAGACAGGCGGTTACACCGGACATGTGGCACATCGGCGCTTTACCGGCAGGGCCCTTCGTTGTGTCTGTGGCGGCCCCGGCCGGCTCCGTCCCGGAAACATCTGCCGTGCTGCCCACGGCCGCCACCCATGGGGCTCTGGCCGTTGAAGCAGCGCTCAAAGGCTTCGTTCCGCCGTCGGCAATTCTCGCGGTAGGTTGGGCTGGCCGCGCCCAGCTCTGCCTCCAGGGCGGCAATGATTCGGTCCAGATAACTGCCGAAGGACGACTGATCCTCCGGGGAGAGGCAGGAAAACAGGGTATCCGAGGCGGATTCCGGCTGTTCCTCCGTCCGGCCCTTTTCGGTCAGGTGGACCAGCATCACCCGTCGGTCTTCCTGAGACGGCTCCCGGGTGATATAGCCGTTTTTCTCCAGCTTGGCCAGCAGCTCATTCAAAGAGGAGATGCGGATGTCCAGCAGGTAGGCCAGATCCCGGGTGCGGATGCCGTCCCGCAGTTTCAGGAAGGCCAAGATGCGGCCCTGGCCCCGGGTGACGTCTGCGGTGGGGTCGGTCTGGCGGCAAAACTGCCGTTTGTGGAGCAGGAATTGGAGCTGGGACAGTTTTTCCCATAGTTCCCTTGTCTGATTGCTCATATGGATTCCTCCCAATGGTTCAGGCGACTGTTTTCTAACGGTACCGTTTGATTATATTGTAACGGTACCTGCTGGATTTGTCAAGCGGTTTTTTGCCGGTACCAGTAAAAAACCGCCTGGGGCAGACCCAGGCGGTGAAATACAGATGTAGTTTACGGATTGACCACGTTTTCCGGTTTGCCGGCCAGGAAGGCCCCCAGGTTGTGGACGGCGATGTCCATCAGGCGCTGGCGGGCCTCCTTGGTGGCCCAGGCGATGTGGGGGGTCATCAGGCAATTTTTGGCGCCCAGCAGGGGGCTGCTGGCAGGGAGGGGCTCCACGGCAGCCACGTCCAGACCGGCGGCGTAAATTTTGCCGCTGTTCAGGGCGTCCGCCACATCCTGCTCCACGATCAGAGCGCCCCGGGCGGTGTTGAGGAGGATCACGCCGTCCTTCATCTTGGCGATGGACTCCTTGCAGATCAGTTCCCGGTTCTCCGGGAACAGGGGGCAGTGGAGGCTGATGACATCGGACTCCCGGAACAGGGTATCCAGGTCCACGTACTCACCGATGGCCCGGCCCTCCTCGGTGGGACGGGAGCCGGCGGCCAGCACCCTCATGCCCAGGCACTTGGCCAGTGCCCCCACCTTTTTGCCGATGCTGCCGAAACCGATGATGCCCATGGTCTTGCCGGCCAGCTCGATGAGGGGGTAGTCCCAGAAGCAGAAGTCATCGCAGCCGCACCAGTGGCCGGACTGAACCTGGGCACTGTGGTGGGCCACGTGGTGGCAGATCTCCAGCAGCAGGGCCAGGGTCATCTGGGCCACGGCGTCAGTGCTGTACCCCGGGATGTTGCACACCACCACGCCATGCTCTTTGGCGGCGGCGATGTCGATGATGTTGTAGCCGGTGGCCAGGACCCCGACAAATTTCAGGCCGGGGCAGGCGTCAAAGATTTTGCGGGACAGAGGGGTTTTGTTGGTGAACACCAGCTCGGCGTCCCCGATGCGCTCGATGATCAGGGCGGGGGCCGCCGGAGTCCGGTCATAGACCGTCAGCTCTCCCAGCTGTTTCATGGGCTCCCAGCTCAGGTCGCCGGGATTGCCTGCGTAGCCGTCCAATACCACAATTTTCATAGCAGTTTCCTCCTGAATATTGATAATGAGTCAGTGATGCTTCCGGTCCAGATTGGCGCGGATGGCCTGGAGAAACGCGGTGCTGGACACCTTCCGGGCGGGCTCCGCGCCCTCCCACAGCAGGGCCAGGTCCCCGGTCATCACGCCGGACTCGATGGTTTCGATGGTAGCCTCCTCCAGGGCGTCGGCAAAGGCGCACAGGGCGTCGATGCCGTCCAGCTCTCCCCGCTTGCGCAGGGCGCCGGACCAGGCAAAGATGGTGGCCACCGGGTTGGTGGAGGTTTCCTCGCCCTTCAGATACTTGTAGTAGTGGCGGGTGACGGTGCCGTGGGCGGCCTCGTACTCGTAGTTGCCGTCGGGGCTCACCAGCACCGAGGTCATCATGGCCAGGGAGCCGAAGGCGGTGGAGACCATGTCGCTCATCACGTCGCCGTCATAGTTCTTACAGGCCCAGATGAAGCCGCCCTTGCTGCGGATCACCCGGGCAACGGCGTCATCGATGAGGGTGTAGAAGTATTCGATACCAAGAGCGTCAAACTGGTTCTGGTATTCCGCGGCAAAAATCTCGGCAAAGATGTCCTTGAACCGATGATCGTACTGCTTGGAGATGGTGTCTTTGGTGGAGAACCACAGGTCCTGCCGGGTGTCGATGGCGTACTGGAAGCAGGAGCGGGCGAAGGAGCAGATGGAAGTGTCCTTGTTGAATTGGCCCTGGAGGACGCCGGGGCACTCGAAGTCGTAGACGGTCTGGCGGAAGGTGGTACCATCCTCCCCCTGGAAGACCAGCTCCGCCTTGCCGGGGCAGGGGACCCGGTAGTCGGTGGCCTTGTACACGTCGCCGAAGGCGTGGCGGGCGATGGTGATGGGCTCCTTCCAGTTCTTCACCACCGGGGAGATACCCCGGACCATGATGGGGGTACGGAATACGGTGCCGTCCAGAATGGAGCGGATGGTGCCGTTGGGGCTCTTCCACATCTCTCTCAGATGGTATTCCTCCATCCGCTGGGCGTTGGGAGTGATGGTGGCGCACTTCACGGCCACGCCGTATTTCTTGGTGGCGTTGGCGGCGTCGATGGTGATCTGATCTCCGGTCTCATCCCGCCGGGGCAGGCCCAGGTCGTAGTATTCTGTGACCAGGTCCACGTAGGGGAGTAGCAGTTCCTCCTTGATTTCTTTCCAGAGGATGCGGGTCATCTCGTCCCCGTCCATCTCCACCAGCGGCGTTGTCATCTTGATTTTATCCATATGTATCTTCCTCATCTCTGACGGTTTTGTCAACCGATTGCATTTCATCTTTTATTGTAGCCGTAACTGGGCCGGGTGGCAAGTACGAAAGTGCTAAAAAGCGGTGGCCGAAACGTTCTTCCGGCCGCCGCTTTGAATTGTTTTACTGGATTACTGCTTGAGATAGTTGTTCTGGCACTCGTGGAGCAGTTCCCGAAGCCGTCTGGCGTGCATGGCCTCGTCGTTGGCAAACTCCTCAAATACCTTGGCCACTTTATCGTTGTCCTTGATCTCCTGATAGTAGTCCTGGAAGTCCAGAACCATTTCCATCGAGTTCTCCCAGGCCCGCAGCAGCCGGTCACGGGTGTTGATCTTGATGGCGTTGTCCCCTAAACGTTCACGATTCATGATCGGTCCTCCCATTTGCAAATTGGTTTACCCGTAGTATGGACGGGAGCTGGATAAGTTATGCGGCGGCAGATGGGGTTGACGGGGCAGTTTTCCGCCGTTATCCTAAAATAGAAAGGAAATTTTTTTCGTTCTGTGATGAATGGAGGCACGTGATGAGCAAGATTGTGATTTTAGTGGGCAGTCCCCGCCGGGACGGCAACACCCAGGCCCTGGCGGGGGCCTTTGCCGCCGGGGCCCGGGGCCGGCACCAGGTGGAGCTGTGCTCGGTGGCGGATTACCTGGTGCATCCCTGCACCGGCTGCAACGCCTGTGCCGCCCGGGAGGGAAACCGCTGCGTCCAGCAGGACGATATGCAGCAGCTGTACCCCAAGCTGGCGGCGGCGGATGTGGTGGTGATTGCCTCGCCGGTGTACTTTTACGGCGTCAGCGCCCAGCTGAAGGCGGTCATCGACCGGCTGCACACCCCCATGCGCAACCGGTTCCAGGTGAAAAAGCTGGCTCTGCTCCTGGTGGCGGGGGCCACCCTCCCGGCGGTGTTTGACGCCATTTTGCGGCAGTACCAGCTGGTGCTGGACTACTTCGGCCTGGAGGATGCGGGCCGTGTCCTGGTGCGGGGCGTCCGGGAGAGGGGGGACATACAGGGCAGCCCCGCCCTGCAGGAGGCGTATGACTTGGGGGCCTCTCTCTGACGCAGAAAACGGACCGCTTCAGCGGTCCGTTTTTGCGTCAAACACTGGCGGCGGTCTTCCGTTTGGTCATGGCCTTGCCGTTGGCCAGCATGAGCTTAATTCGGTTTTCCTGGTTGATCTTGGTGGCGCTGGGGTCATAGTCGATGGCCACGATATTAGAATCAGGGTAGTCATCCTTCAGGCGGCGGATCATGCCCTTGCCCACGATGTGGTTGGGCAGGCAGCCGAAGGGCTGGGTGCAGACAATGTTGGGGGTCCCCGAGTGGATCAGCTCCAGCATCTCGGCGGTGAGCAGCCACCCCTCGCCCATCTTGCACCCTTCGCCCAGGTAGCCCTGAACCAGGCGGTGGAGGTCGGCGAAGGCGCCGGGGGCCTTGAAGTAGCGGGAGTCCTTCAGGGCCTGGATCATATCCTGCTGGCATTGCTCCACGTAGCCCTTAAAGAACTGGCACACCTTCTTTTTCGCCCAGGAGCCGCCGTAAATATTCACGTCCACCTCCCGGTTGAAGATCTTAAAGATGATGAAGTCGGTGAGGCCGGGAACCACCGGCTCTGCCCCCTCGCTGAGGAGGAACTTTTCCAGCTGGTTGTTGCCCAGAGAGGAGAACTTGACGTAGATCTCCCCCACGACTCCCACCCGGACCTTGGAGCCGAAGTGCTCCACCGGAATGGATTTGAAGTCGTCACAGATCTCGGCGAACCCCTGCTGCATCTGCTTACGGGTCATGCCCTTGCCCTGCTGGAAGCGGTCGATCATCCGGTCCTTCCAGCGCTCCACCATCTCGTCGGTGTCGCCGGGCGTGACCTCGTAGGGCCGCACCTGGTTGGCCACGTTCATAATCAGGTCGCCGTACATCATGGCGTAGACCAGCTTCCGCACCAGGGGGATGGTGAGCTGGAACCCGGGGTTTTTCTCCAGGCCGAAGCTGACGGAGATCACGGGGATATAACCCATGTCCGCCTTTTGTAGGGCTTTGCGCAGCAGGTGGATGTAGTTGGAGGCCCGGCAGCCGCCGCCGGTCTGGGTGATGAACAGGGCCACCTTGTGTGGGTCGTAGCCGCCATGCTTGATGGCGTCCAGGAACTGGCCGATGACCAGCAGGGCCGGGTAGCAGGTGTCGTTGTGGACATATTTTAAGCCCTCATCCACCACGGCCTGGCCCTCGTTGTTGAGCTGGACCACGTTGTACCCCTCCAGCTGGAGCATTTTCTGAAACATGCCGAAGTGGATGGGGAGCATCTGGGGCATGAGGATGGTGTATTCTTTTTTCATCTCCTTGGTGAACAGGAGACGGCCGGTTTTGTCATAGACTAACTCTGCCATAGGTTTCATTCCTTTCCAGGAATCCGATTGTCACGGAGTGGGTTGAAGTTCTCTGCGGGCTTTCCGGGCCTCAATGGCGGCCATCAGGCTGCGCACCCGGATTTTTACTGCCCCCAGGTTGCTGATGTCGTCGATCTTCAGCTGGGTGTACAGCTTGCCGCCCTCCTCCAGGATGGAGCGCATCTCGTCGCCGGTGATGGCGTCCACGCCGCAGCCGAAGCTGACCAGCTGGATCAGCTCCATATCCTCCTGGGTGCAGACGTAGCGGGCGGCGTTGTACATTCTGGCGTGGTAGGTCCACTGGTTCAGGACCGTTCTGGGCTGTTTATCCATGTGGTAGGCCACGCTGTCCTCGGTGATGAGTACGAAGCCGAAGCCGGAAATCAGCTCGTTGATGCCGTGGTTGACCTCCGGGTCCATGTGGTAGGGGCGTCCCGCCACCACCATGATGGGCAGATCTCGCTCCCGGGCGTAGGCGATGTACTCGTCCGCCGTGCGGCGCAGGTCCTCCTTGTAGGCGTCGTAGGCCCGATAGGCGGCCTTGGCCGCGGCGACGGTCTCCCGGCGGGGCACGTCGAACTCCGCCTGGAAGTAGGCGGCGGCCCGCTTCTCGAAGTCATGGGGCCGGTGCAGGCCGAAGTAGGGGTGGAGGTAGCGCATCCCCTTGAGCTGGGGCAGGTTGGCGGCGATCAGGTCCGGGTAGTAGGCCACCACCGGACAGTTGTAGCAGTTGTCGCTGACCCCCTCGTCAAAGTTGTAGCTCATGCAGGGGTAGAAGATGGCGTCCACCTTCTGCTCCAGCAGGCTGAGCACGTGGCCGTGGAGCAGCTTTGCCGGGTAGCAGACCGTGTCCGAGGGGATGGTCCGCTGGCCCTTGATGTACAGCTGGCGGCTGGACTCGGGGGAGAGCACCACCTCAAAGTTCAGCCGGGTGAAAAACTCGTACCAGAAGGGCAGGTTTTCGTAGGTGTTCAGCCCGAAGGGGATGCCGATGCGGCCCCGGATGCCGGTGCCGTTCCCCCTGCCCTCCATGGCCCGGAGCTTGTCGTACTTGTACTTGATCAGGTCGGGCAGGGGGTGCTTCTTCCCGCCCAGAGGCTTGGAGCAGCGGTTGCCCGAGATAAACCGGCGGCCGCCGTCAAAGGTGTTGACGGTGAGGCTGCAATGGTTGGTGCAGCCGTTGCAGGTCAGGGGCCGGGCGCTGTGCTGGAAGGTGTTCAGCTCCTCGGCGGAGAGCAGGGAACTGCGCTCCAGGCGGAGGGCTTTGGCCGCCAGGGCCGCGCCAAAGGCGCCCATGATCCCGGCGATGGTGGGCCGGATCACGTCCCGGTGCAGCTCCTGCTCAAAGGCACGGAGCACCGCGTCGTTGTGGAAGGTACCGCCCTGGACCACGATATGCTGGCCCAGATCGTCGGCGGAGGCCACCCGCAGCACCTTGTAGATGGCGTTTTTCACGATGGAGATGGACAGGCCCGCCGAAATGTCCTCCACGCTGGCGCCGTCCTTCTGGGCCTGCTTCACCGAGGAGTTCATAAACACGGTGCAGCGGCTGCCCAGATTCACCGGCTTCTTGGTGAACAGGCCCAGCTTGGCAAAGTCCGCGATGTCGTAGCCCAGGGCCCGGGCGAAGGTCTCAATAAAGCTGCCGCAGCCCGAGGAACAAGCTTCGTTGAGCATAATGGAGTCCACGGCGCCGTTGCGGATTTTGAAGCACTTCATATCCTGGCCGCCGATGTCGATGATAAAGTCCACGTCCGGGTTGAAGTGGGCGGCGGCGTTGTAGTGGGCTACCGTCTCCACCAGGCCCAGGTCGCAGCGGAAGGCGTTTTTGATCAGATCCTCACCGTAGCCGGTGACGGCACTGCCCCGGATGACGATCCGGTCACCGCAGAGCTGGTAGATGTGCTCCAGCTGCTCCCGGACGATGGACACCGGGTTGCCCAGATTGGAGTGGTAGTAGGTGTAAAGCAGGCCGCCGTCGGGAGCGATGAGGGCCAGCTTGGTGGTGGTGGAACCGGCGTCAATGCCCAGATAGGCGTCGCCGGTGTAAGTGGAAATGTCCGCCACCGGAGGGTGTTGACTGTTGTGGCGGGCGCAGAAGACGTCGTAGTCCGCCTGGCTCTCAAAGAGGGGCGGGGCGGTGTCCACGCTGGTGACGCTGCCCTGGCTCTCCTCCAGCTTTTTCAGCTGGTCGTCAAAGAGCTGTGCCTCGTAGTCCGAGGCGCACAGAGCCGCGCCGATGGCGGCGAAGCAGTCCCCGTCCTCGGGGAAGACGGCGTGTTCTTCGTCCAGCTGGAGGGTGTCCACAAAGCGCTCCCGCAGCCCCATCAGGAAGTGGAGGGGGCCGCCGAGAAAGACGATCTTGCCCTTCAGCTCCCGGCCCTGGGTGAGGCCGGCGATGGTCTGGTCCACCACCGCCTGGAAGATGGAGGCGGCCACATCCTCTTTCCGACCGCCCTGGTTCAGGATGGGCTGAATGTCGCTCTTGGCAAACACGCCGCAGCGGCTGGCAATGGGGTAGATCTTCTCGTGCTTCAGGGCCAGCTGGTCCAGCTCGTCGCCGGTGACGTTCATTAGGGTGGCCATCTGGTCGATGAAGGCCCCGGTGCCGCCGGCGCAGCTGCCGTTCATCCGCTCTTCCAGGGCGCCGCCGAAGAAAATGATCTTGGCGTCCTCACCGCCCAGCTCAATCACTGCGTCGGTGCCTGGAATAAAGGTGTCCACGGCGGCGGCGGTGGCATACACCTCCTGGACAAAGTCCACGCCGCTGGCCTTGGAAACCCCCAGGCCGGCGGAGCCGGTGATGACCATCTTTACCTGCTGGCCCAGGAGCCGGTCCTGGATGCGGTCCAGAATTTCGCAGGTCTTTTCCCGGACCTTGGAGAAGTGCCGCTCATAGGAGCGGAACAGCAATTTATTTGTCTCATCCAGCACCACGACCTTCACGGTGGTGGAGCCGATATCAATACCAATACGAAGGTTCATAACTTGTTCACCTGATTACATATCATTCGTAACCGCAGAAAATCCCGCTGCGGATGGAACTATTCTAGCTTAATTCAATGGGAATAGCAAGGGGATAGAAGCTGGGAAGAGGCGCTAAAACGGTAAATAAACGGTCAAAAAAGCAGAAAAATCCCCTATAATGGGGAAAAGCGCGGCCCGCTTTCCAGCGGGCCGCGAAAAGCGGACTTAAAATACCAAGTGCTCCGTCTGGCGGAGGATCAGGGCGGAGACCAGGCCGATTCCTACGCCGGCGGCGGTGCCGGTGAGGCAGAGGATGGGGAAGTACCAGGCGATCTGGTGGACGCCGGTGACGAAAATGGCCACGATGATCTGACCTGCGTTGTGGGCCACGCCGCCGGCCATGCTGACCGTCACCTGGCTGCATCTGGCCGACCGGCTCATGGGGTACATCACCGCCAAGCTCACGGTGGCCCCCACTGCGCTGAAGGCCAGGCTGAAGATATTGCCGAACAAAATGGCCACCAGGGTCACCCGGATCAGAGACAGAAAGCAGGCGTCCCGCAGACCCAGTCGGTACAGAGCGAAGATGGTCACCGTATTGGCCAGGCCCATC
The DNA here is from genome assembly GCA_003150485.1 of Clostridiales bacterium. Classification (GTDB taxonomy): domain Bacteria; phylum Bacillota; class Clostridia; order Oscillospirales; family Oscillospiraceae; genus Onthomonas. The sequence continues at coordinate 63,876 of QALX01000007.1, read as the reverse complement.
TTCACGCCGGGCACCGCGATGGTCAGGGGGAACAGGGACTCCAGGTAACTGAATACCATAGCCAGAGCGATTAAAATGCCATAGGTTGCAACTTTTTTAGCTTTCATACTCTCTCTCCTACTGGGTGACAGCGTCCTCCGGCGGGGCCGGTCCGCCCTCGATGCGGACCACCAGCCGGTGGGGGAGACAGACGATGGTCTCCCCCTGGTACTGAATCCTGCCCTGACGGACACAGACCTGGTCAGGACAGCTGGCCTGGGTCACCGCGGCAGCGCCGTCCCGGATCACCAGGGTGTTGGTGTGATCCCCCTCCCCAAGAACCACCTGTGCGTCCCGGTCCAGAGGCAGGGTCATCACGTCCTCGCCGGCGATGGACACCACCGCCCGGCCGCCGGCCTGGCGGGTGCAGAGCCACACCGCGGTCCCCGACGCCGAGAGCAGCAACAGTCCGGCGATCAGGTACAGTTCTACTCTATGCCGCCGGAACCAGCGCATGCCGCGCCTATTCAATGCACTTGGCGGGACAGACCTCTTTGCAGGTCCCGCAGCCTGCGCATTTGTCCGAGTCTACCACCGCCAGGTTGTGGGACAGGGTGATGGCTCCGGCGGGGCAGTTTTTGGCGCACAGGCCGCAGCCCAGGCAGCCGGCGGAGCACTTTTTCCGCACGGCGGCCCCCTTCTCGTGACTGCTGCACAGGACAGTGGCGGGGGCTCCGGCGGGGATCAGGGCGATCACCTGGTTGGGACAGGCCTGGACGCACAGGCCGCAGCCCACGCACCGCTGGGGGTCCACCCGGGCCACGCCGTTTACCACCTGGATGGCCCGGTTGGGGCACACGGCCACGCAGTCGCCCAGGCCAAGACAGCCGTAAGTACACGTTCCGGGCCCGCCAAAGAGGAGCCGGGCGGCGGCACAGACCTCCAGACCCCGGTACTCCGCTTTGCGCTCCATGGCCTGGCAGTCCCCACGGCAGCGGACGACGGCCCGTTTGGGCCGGACCTCGCCGCAGGCCCGGTTCAGCACGGCGCTGACCTGGCGGGCGGCGGTGATGCCGCCGGGGACGCAGAGGTTGGTGGGGGCCTCCTCCTCCACCAGGGCACGGGCGTAGTCGTCGCAGCCCTTGTAGCCGCAGGAGCCGCAGTTGGCGCCGGGGAGACAGGCACGGGCCTTCTCAATCCGCTGGTCTACCTGGACCGCCATAAATTTTGCGGCCGCGGAGAGCACCACGGAGCAGAGCAGGCCGATGCCGGTGACGGAGAGAATTCCGATGACAAATCCGTTCACTGTGCGCGCCTCCTTTTAACCGAACAAGTTTTCCACCACCCCGGAGAAGCCGAAAAAGGCCACGGAGACCAGGGCAGCGGCGATCAGGGTAATGGGCAGGCCCTGGAAGGAGCGGGGGGCGTCGTTATCCTCAATCCGGGCCCGGACGCCGGAGAACAGCACCATGGCCAGCAGGAATCCCACGCCGCTGCCGAAGGCATTGGTCAGGGCCTCGGGGAAGGTGTACTCGCTGTCGATGTTGCTGATGCACACCCCCAGCACGGCGCAGTTGGTGGTGATAAGGGGCAGATACACCCCCAGGGAGCGGTGCAGGGCGGGCAGGTACTTCTTCAAAATCACCTCTACCAGCTGGACCAGGGCCGCGATGACCAGGATAAAGACGATGGTTTGGAGGTAGTTTAAGCCGTTGGGGGTCAGGAGCAGATGCTGGATAGGCCAGGTGACGGCGGTGGCCAGTAGCATGACGAAGATCACCGCCAGGCTCATGCCGGTGGCCTGGTCCAGCTTTTTGGACACCCCCAGGAAGGGACAGATGCCCAGGAACTGCTGGAGCACGTAGTTGTTGACAAAGACCCCGCTGAGCAGGATCACTACAAAGGCTTTGAAGGTCATGAATCAGCCACCTCCTGTTCCTGGCTGGGCTGCTGCCCGCAGATGGCGGCGGCGGGGCAGGTGCTGCAGGCCAGTTCGTCCTGTTTGCGTCTGTGCTGTCTGGAGAGCTTATTCACCGCCGCGATGAGCAGCCCGAATACGCAGAAGCCGCCGGGGGCCATGGTGAGGATGGACACATGGTGCCGGGCCAGGAAGGGGAGTTCCATACCATACCAGGTGCCGTTGCCGAAGACCTCCCGGATGCTGGCCATGACCAGGAGGGTCAGCAGGAATCCTGCGCCCATGCCCGCGCCGTCCAGGGCGGCGTCCAGCACAGAGTGCTTGTTGGCGAACATCTCCGCCCGGCCCAGGATGATGCAGTTGACCACGATCAGGGGCAGATAGATGCCCAGGGCGTCGTTGAGGGCGGGGACGAAGGCGCGGATCAGCATTTGCACGATGGTGACAAAGCTGGCGATGACCACGATGTAGCAGGGGATGCGGACCTGGCCGGGAATGACGTGTTTCAGGGCGGAGATGGCCATATTGGAGCAGATGAGTACCAGCGCTGTGGCCATCCCCATGCCCAGGGCACTGGAGACCTGGGTGCTGGTGGCCAGGGTGGAGCAGGTGCCCAGCACCAGGACCAGCACTGGGTTTTCCCGGACGATTCCCCGGGTAAAAATGGAAAGTTTCCGCTTCATTGGGCAGCCTCCTTTACCAGTGTGTAGGCGGTGAATGCATCCCGAATGGCGCTGATATAGTAATGGGAGGAGAAGGTGGCGCCGGAGATGGCGTCCGCCTGGTCCAGGGCGGCCCGGTCCAGGCCGGCGAACTGGCTCTGGAAGGGGTCCTCTGCCACTTTGGCGCCCAGGCCGGCGGTCTCCTCGTGGGAGAGGGTCCGGGTGGCGGTGATCCGGCCGCTGGCGTCCATCCCGCAGATCAGGTTTAAGGTGTCCTTGCCGCCGTAGCCGTCGCCGGTGAGGAGAAAGACGTACCCGCAGCCGTTGGCGGCTCGGTCCGCCTCGGTGACGGTCTCGGGCAGCCCCGCCACTTGGAGCACCTCAAAGGTATCCGCGCCGGGGAGTACCTCCCGTTTGGCGGCCTCGGCGGCGGCCCGTTCCGTGGCGGCGATGATGGGGGCGGTGACGGCGTTGGTCAGAGCCAGCAGGACGCTGGTCACCAGGCAGATTACCGTCAGCACCAGGATAGGCCGGAGAAAAGCGTGCTTTTTTATCGTCTGCGTCATCCCTTCTCACCTCCCAGAGGTCTGCTGCGGGTCCACTTGTCGATGTACGGGGTGAGGATGTTCATAAACAGGATGGAGAAGGAGACCCCCTCGGGGTAGCTGCCCCAGACCCGGATGACCACGGTGAGCAGGCCGCAGCCCACGCCAAACAGCAGCTTGCCCGGGCCGGTAGCGGGCGTGGTGGTGTAGTCGGTGGCCATGAAGAAGGCCCCCAGGAACAGGCTGCCGGAGAGAATCTGGTACACTGGATGGAGCCCCAGCAGGGCGGTGAACAGGAACACCGTCCCGATAAAGGCCGCCGGAGCCTGCCAGGTGATCACCCGCCGGGCCAGCAGATACACGCCACCCAGGGTCAGAGCCAGGGTACAGGTCTCGCCGATACAGCCGCCGTGTACCCCCAGGAACATCTCCCACAGGGAGGGGAGACCGGCGGTATCCCCGCTGGCAAGGATGGTCAGGGGCGTGGCGCTGGACACAGCGTCAGAGTAGTTGGGCAGTTCCCAGGTGGTCATGGAGTCGGTGAAGGCCAGCAGCAGGATGATTCGGGCGGTGATGGCCGGGTTGGCGAAGTTGTGACCGATGCCGCCGAAGAGCTGCTTGACCACCACAATGGCTACCAGGGAGCCGAACACTGCCTGCCACAGGGGGATGCCTACGTGAAGGTTCAGGGCCAGGATCAGGCCGGTGACGGCGGCGGACAGATCGCCGACGGTGACCGGGCGTTTGCAGAGGGTTTGGAATCCCCACTCGAACAACACGGCGCTGCCCACGCAGACCGCCTCCAGCAGCAGGGCGCGGGGGCCGAAGAAAACCACAGAGGCCACCACGGCTGGGAGCAGGGCGATCAGCACATCCCCCATAATGGTCCGGGTGGAGGCCCGGGAGCGGATGTGAGGGGCAGCGGAGAGAATCAGCCGTTCCATTTTCTACCTCCTTTCCTGGGCGCGGTACTGACGTACCAACAGGTTGGCCATCTTGTTGATCTGGACCAGAGGCCGCTTGGCGGGACAGACGTAGCTGCAGCAGCCGCAGCGCATACACAGCGAAACCTTCAACTTCTCCAGCTCCTCCGGCCGGTTCAGGCGGTAGGCCCGTTCAATGGCCTGAGGCATGAGACCGATGGGGCAGTGGCGGATGCAGCGGCCGCATTTGATGCAGGGGGTGGGGTCCGGCGGCGTACCCTCTTTCTCGTCCAGGGCCAAGGCGGCGTTGGTGCTCTTGAGCACCGGATAGTCCAGGCTGGGCACAGAAACCCCCATCATGGGACCGCCGTAGAAGACATTTTTGGGTTCCCTGCGGAAGCCGCCGCAGAAGGCAAACAGGTCCCGCAGGGCCGTGCCGATGGGGGCGATGACGTTCTGAGGGTGGGCCACGGCGCCGCCGTCCACGGTGACGCACCGCTCTACCAGGGGCATTCCGGTTTCAATGTAGCGGGCGAAGGCGGCAACAGTGGTGCAGTTGATGACGATGGCTCCCACGTCGATGGGCAGCTTTCCCTCCGGGAGCACTTTGCCTAGGGCGGTGTACAGCAGTACCTTTTCGCCGCCCTGGGGGTAGCGCTGGGGCAATGCCAGCACCTGGATGCCCGCTTCCCCCTGGCAGAGGGCCTGAAAGCGTTGGATGCACTGGGGCTTGTTTTTCTCGATACAGAGGAGAATTTGCCGGGGCTGGAGGTGGGCCTGCATCTGCTTGACCCCCTTCCAGACCAGATCAGTCTCATCCAGCATGGTGCGGGTGTCCGAGGTGATGTAGGGTTCGCATTCGGCGCCGTTGACCAGGATGGTCTCCAGCTGAGCGGGGTCCACCTGGAGCTTTGCTCCTGTGGGGAACCCGGCGCCGCCCAGCCCCACTGCGCCGCTGTCCCGGACGGCGGCGAGAAAGCTGGCATAATCGGTGACTGCCGGCGGCCTCAGAGAGGGATCGGTTGCCTGCCGCCCATCCGAGTCAATCACCACGGCGGAGATGACCTGGCCATTGGACAGGAGCAGCTTACCACAGCTGCGCACCTGGCCGGAGACGCTGGCGTGGATGGGAGCGGAGATGGGGCCGTCCGGCTCGGCAATCCGCTGGCCCACCTTCACCAGATCACCTGGTTTGACTGTGGGAAGGGCGGGCTTGCCGATGTGCATGGACATGGGAAGGGAGACTGTGGCCGGTATGGGGATCCGCTGGGGCGGACAGTCGGCGGTGTCCTTCCGGTGGGGGACATGGATACCGCGGAGCAGGTTCAGAAACATGATAGCAACTCCTTTCACGGGGAGGCGGAGGGGAGATCGTATTTCTGTCGGCGGAAAATTGGCTACAAGCACTAAAATGAAACGAAAAATAAATACATATTTGTATTATATCAATAAAAACGTCGAAATACAAGACACCTGTATGAGGAAACGACTAAAAAACAGGCAGAAAGGGCAGTGGCGCAGAAAACGCCCCGCCCGATTCGGCGGAGCGTTCGTTAGGGGGGTTAAAATCCCAGTGTGGTCAACAGTCCTTCGCAGCCACGGCAGATGTCCGCATAGGTCTGGTCGAACCGGCCATAGTACCAGGGATCGGCGATGTCGCCGGGCTGATCGGTAAAGTCCAGCAGCAGCCGGACTTTGCCCTCCGGGTCCTCCTTGAGGATCTTCATCATGTTCGTCCGATTGTACTGCTCCATGGCCAGCAGCAGGTCGTACTTGCCATAATCTGCGACCCGCAGCTGTACCGCGCGCTTTCCGGCAGCGGAGATGCCGTGACGGGCCAGCTCCCGGACCGCCGGCGGATACACCGGGTTGCCGATCTCCTCTTGGCTGGTGGCCGCAGAGGAGATGTGGAACTGCTCCGCAATCCCCCGCCGGGCTACCATATCCTTGAAAATAAACTCTGCCATCGGCGAGCGGCAGATGTTGCCGTGACACACAAAAAGTACCTTTATCATATATCTAAAACTCCTTGTAAATGCTTGATTTTCCTTGATTTTACGCCACTTTCAGGCATTTCTACGACAGAGGCATTTTGACCATATCTTAGTATAACTACGCATAAATCCGCTTGTTTTTGCCATCGTTTGTCGTAAATTCTGTCGTAAATTCAAATAATTTACGACACGCACCTTTTATGGTGCGTTGTCGATTTCATAGAGGTTTCATCTGCAACTTTCAGCATTTCTTCTTCCGCATCCTCAAAGCCTAAATGAGTATAGACATTGAGGGTAACTGCAATATCACTATGCCCCATAATATATTGAAGCGTCTTCGGATTCATTCCCGACTTCGCCATATTACTGCAAAAAGTGTGTCTGCACACATGAGGTGTAACTTTGGGCATCTGAATCTTGTAAATTTTGTTGTACTTTTCACGGATATGCTGAAAATACTTTTCCCAATGGAGTGCAACCATCGGTCTGCCGTTTTTGTCCAGAAACAAAAATCCGCTGTATCCCTCAACCATAGGTTCAATCTTTGGATTATTTCTGTTTTCCAGAATACACTTGAAGCATTCTTTCACTTCCGGAATCATCGGCACCATTCGTGTACCACTTTCGGTTTTCGTGTCTTCAATAACATATTTCATACTTCTTGTTCTCTGAAGCTGATGATCCACGATGATTCTGTTGTTTTCAAAATCAAGGTTGCTCTTAGTCAGTCCCACAAATTCCGAAATACGAAGTCCTGTCTTGAACAAAATAAAGACACCGTCGTAATATTTGCAGAAATGCTTGTCATTCTTTACAAACTCCAAGAAATCTCTTTCCTGTTTTCGTGTAATAGCATCTCTTGTTACGCTATCATTCACAACCACAGTGTTAAGTTGAAACTCAAATGGATTCTTTACTATCAAATCATCATCAACCGCCATCTGAAAGGCAGGTCTTACAACGCCTCTGATTGTGTGAATGGAACTGTATCCTCGTCCGTCCATCTGCTGCATCTTAATCAGCCACTGTTTTGCATCCGATGGCTTGATTTTATCAATACGTTTCTGACCAAATTCTTCTTTCTTGATGATATTCACTACGAATTTGTAATTTGCTCTTGTGTTGTGTCGAACACCGGTCTTTGTTCCGATATATTTCTCCACAAGTTCCAGAACCGTAAAATTGCCTCCATCTGGTGAGATATTGCTGTTTAAATCCTTTTGAATCTGCTTTATTTTTTCTCTTAGGGAAATATCATCATGTTTTCCTGCCGGGACCTTGTCTGCCGGAGTCAGTTTCCAACTGTACACCGTCTTTCTTTTGCCCCATCCATCCTGATACTTATATTCATATTTCCCGTCTTTTCGCTGGCTCTCTCCATTAAATAATCTTCGACCTTTATTGTCTCGTCTTACATCTGACATCAAATTTCTCCTTTCTATCAACCGACTGTCATAGAAAAGAGCCAAGCTATGATATCCCTATAATACCATAATCTCGGCTCTGATTCTATCTTGTATTTGCCATTTTTATATGGCAGATAATTTCTCATCCACAAATTGTTCAAACACTTTTCTCTTTATCTGAGGTCGTGACCCATTCCACAGGATGAAGTCAGCATCCGGATTTTCATCTATCAGTTTTTTCAGTTTCTTATCGCCGATGCGAAAATATTTTGACGCTTCCTGCACACTTAATGTGTATTTTCGCCACAGTGGAATATCATACTTATCTACATTCATTTCCTGCTCTTTCATCATAGGCACTTACCCCCTCTTAATCCAAACAATCTCATAACCTAAAACATCAGCAAGCTCCACCACTTCTCTGTATCGCAGCGTTTCACGGTGCAGTTTGCCCGACAGGTTAGAAACACTTTTACTCCATCCGTATTTCACCGCCAATCGCTCCAACACCTCCTGCATTGTGATACCCTCACGCATAAGCTGTGATTTCACTTCATTACACACATTCATTGAAAAAATACCTCCACGAAAAAAGAGCCCTGCAAGTGACATGACAACGAAGTTCGACAACCGACCTCAAAAAACTGTCATTCTTCAAATGCGAAGCTCTATTACTATATTTATTTTCTTTTTTATATTATCTGTTGCTTTGGTTGTCTGAGAGTAAAATTCCTTGAAAATAAAGGATTTCTTTGACACCCTATCATGCAACTGACCGACAACACAGCCGACAATCCGACCAACAACTTAAAATGGAAGTTCCATTTGATTGGCTTCTTCCTCTGTCAGTTTTACAAATCCATCCATGGAATTTTCCTCGGTTGCCACACTCTGGTTGTCACGTTCCCAGCCACGCTGCCTGCCATAACTGCCAAAATATCTCGGATTGGAAAATTGCTTCCATCCCTTAACACTATGGTTCATAATCTCGTTGATTTCACGAAGTTCCCATTGTTGCGGTTCATTAAAGGCATGGTTTAATGCTTCTTTATAAAGCTGCTTCGAACACACCTGTTTTCCGGTAAACTTCTCCAGATATGCTTCTATCAGACCTGCTTTCGTGTCCTCCGGCATGAATTCCTTCTGCAATTCTTTCATATACTGTTCCGTTTCTTTTGTCAGTGTAAGGCGAATTTTACCACCTCTATAAAGTACCATAGCTTCTGCCCATAACTGGTCAATATATTTTCGAGATTCTGCTGCATTCTCCAAAATATGAACTTCTGCCCTGTCCGGATACACCATGATAGGCAGGAAGCGGCGATTACCGCTTCGGTCAAGGGGAAGAAAATCCAGCGTATTGGAAGTACCTCCGAACACACATTGACGTAGCCTGTCCGCAGCCTGTTTATCGTAAGGTGTTTTATACGTTTCCTTTCTTCTGCTCAAAAATGATTTAATTTCTTCAATGCTCTTGGCATTTGCAGTAGCAATCATTTCTGACATTTCAATAATCCAATGTCCCTGTATTTTACGAAAGACATTTTCATCATCCATTTTCTTCAAATCATCAGAAAACCACTCGTCTTTGATTGCAAGAAACTGGAAAAAAGTCGATTTACCTGCACCCTGTCCGCCTGTCAGACAAAGCATCACATCAAATTTGCATCCCGGCTTAAATGCTCTGCTGATTGCTCCCAGCAGAAATAATCTCATAGCTTCATAGGTGTATTCATTGATTTCTACTCCGAGGAAATGGTGTAAAACATATCTTATTCGCTCTGTTCCATCCCATTCAAGCTGATTCAGATAATCCCTGACCGGATGATATTTATTTTTATCCGCAACAATGGAAATAGCTTTTTCAACTTTTTTCTCCACCGTCAGATTGTATTTTTCTTCCATATAGAGCAAAAGATAATTGAAATCCGTTTCATTCATCATTCTGGAAGTCTTTTTCCACCACAGCGGTTTTACGATGTCTGTTCTCTCGGTCATAATGTTATAGCGAAGCGCACCTGACAGTGCCGGATCAGATTGCAATACGGTCAAACAATTCTTGATCGTGTTCTTTACGCTGCCATTCTCGTTTAATGTCAGGCTTCCCCTGACTTCTTCCACACTCCTGCACACCTGCATCTCCGCAACTGTCTGCATAACTGCTTCCTGTGTCTGAGATGATAAATTCTGAAATTCGTTGTTCAAGTACAGCTACCTCCTTTCCGTATTCCATAACAATCAATGCTTTTTCTTCCGCACTGCCAAACACCAAAATATCCAGCAAATATTCAATGTGGGATATCCTGTGCAAAGCTTCTGTAAATCGTGGATGCCAGTTTTCATCTTCTATGCAGGGTGCATACTGAACTTTCCATCGTTTCAACAGATAATAATAATCTGACAGCACTCTGAAAACTCTGTTTTCTGCCTCTGCATATTTCTGTGCATCCGATTTTTGTTGCTTTATCACTTTTAGTTTTCTTATAACGGACTTTGAATCATAAGAAATTCCAAAGTCCAGAGCCAACTTTTTTGCCCCTTCCAAACTGCTAATACCATAAAGCTTAGAGACAAAATCTATCACATCTCCATCAGCTCCACAGCCGAAGCAATGAAAGCGATTATCCACTTTCATGCTCGGATTTTTATCACTGTGGAAAGGGCAGATGATTTTTCCGGTACGGTTTACCCGAAATCCATAAAATTCCGCAGCCTGTCTTGTTGTGATTGACTGCTTCACTGCCTCAAATACATTCATAGCATCACTTCCTCTCAAAAGAAAAGACACCTGACATTCTCAATGCGAAAATGGCAAGTGCCTGTTAAATCTCAATACGATTTTTTCTGTTGGGCTGAGTTTTCCGTCTGTCCGCTTCTCGCTGAGCAACATCAGCCTGATTTTTATGAAGCCTATCAAGAATAGAAGGTCTGATTTTTTCCTTAATCTGCTCGGTACTGGTTTTCTTGACCTCCGGCTTCATCAGCGTGGTCTTAATCGCTGTCATTGCTGTCTGCATGGCTTTTGTGATTTTGATAATCACACCATCCAGTCGGGCGGCAGCATACTCTTTTTCTTTCTTAGATGCCTTTTGCTCTGGGGAGAGTACCCACGCTTTGGATTGCTCCACCATTTTAATATCCTGCCTGTGTGTTTCTACTCGAACAGTGTCAGCCACAACCTCCACCGCCTTGTCATAGGCAATATCTGAAACTTCATCAATCAGAGCTTCTACATCATCAATCTTCAATGTCAGCTCATCCAGCTTTTCTTCTTTTTCCAGAATAACTGCATCCTGCTTTTGTATCCTGTCTGACTGAACTGCAATGGCTGTCTGCTGACTGAAAATCGTTTCAGACTGAACCGCCATCTGCTCCTTTTGTTTGGCGATAATGAAATCCTGCTTCTCCAAATGCTTGCGACCGCCATACTCCGGTTCTTCATCCAAATGCAAACCGTGTCTTTTACAGATTTCAAAAAGCAAGGCTCTGCAAGTAGCATCGAAAACCATCTTTCTGTTGTTGTGTCGGCTCACTTTTTTCTCCGGATTCGGCAAGTCAAAACCAAGAGCTTCCAGAGCTTTTTCCTGTTGGGGGCAAAGCTCTCCATACTGATTTTCACAATCGAAGACATGACGCTCATGGATATGGGGAGTGCTTTCATCAAGGTGCAATGCCCAATCCAGAATATGAACACGAGAGCCAAATCTGTTTTCATATTCTGCAAAAAACTCTGTTGCGATTATCAGAAGTGTTTCTGCCGGAACGTGTTCCTCCTTCGTTCCGATTTGCAATAAGGTTTCTTCCGGACAAGTCTTTCTGTTTTTTAATAAATCTTCTGGACTGCGATTTCGCTCCGTGTGTCGGCTCTTTGCATTTCTATCATTTTGTCCATCCGTGTAATCAGAATAAAAGCTACGATAATAAAGCTGCTCGACGTCCTCAAAGGTAGATGCCAGCTCAACCTCATCACTGTTCTTTTCTGCCAACTGCCTGACACCGTTGTAGCAATCCCAATAAATGTTACGTGCTACTCGTTCCTCGTCAATGTGCTCGCTATGGCTCACATCGAAACTGCGGTCATTATGCTTAGGATTATAGACACCGTTTTTCCCGGCTCGTCCATTGTGCTTCGTTAATCTCAAACTCATTTCCTCCGTTTCTTCAAAATCCCCCGCAGGGGAATGGCAGCGAAGCTGCTTTTTAGACGCATTCTTGCGACGAATACTACCCAATACGGTTTGTCGCAAGCAACAAATCTCCTTGGGCAAGGCTGCCGCCCTTGACCTGCACAGGGTGTTGTATCTCCGCTCCGCTTCAGTCCACGCAAAGCCAAGGTCCACTGGACCTTGTGCGACCCTGTACCCAGCACAAAGGGCTACGGTCTTCGTTCCACTTCGGTCCGCACAAAACCAAGGTCCACCGGACCTTGTGTGCCCTCTGCACTCCGCACGAAAAATAATATTCGCCATTGATCAGGTGGCTCATATAATTTTTCGATTTAGTCTCGCATGACCTCTGCGGTCATACTTGTTTTCAAATTGACTCGTCAATTTATTTTGCAAATGAGCAAAACAAAAGGCACCAACTTTTTACGGTTGATGCCCTTTGGCTTGCCTATTTATCTTACTTCCATAGTAAAATAACTCGATATAAATTATTTTCTTCGTACTTTTCACTCTATCTTGTATGCCGAACAACTTCTCGTAAAATTGCTGGACATCTTGTCAAAACTTCTCTACCAACAATCACCTCATCAACAATGCCGCTATTCAATGCATCAACAATTCTACACAAATACGATTTTCCTTGTTCCCACCATGTTCTATATGCATCTATAAACAAAATATGGAAAACTTTTCTTCCCGTTCTATCATAAATTTCATTAAATTCAAAACCATCCAATTGTGTTTCATAAACTCCATCAGCAACTCTACTACCAAAAGTTGTGGCATAATAATATTCTTTTATCTCCCATACTATTGCCGGATTTTCTATAGATGGATACGCTCCATCAAACCTTCTTGATGATGCCCCAATTATATTTCTATTCTCATCCCATATATACATCAAACTACGTGGATCATCATCAAATCCTTGTATTGTTTCCCCTGTTTCTTCACGAATTGTTTTCTCCGCTAATATATTTATTATCGAAGTAAAAAAAGCAACTTGTTTCATATCGCCTTTCTGCTTATTCATAGGCAACTTACAATAGTAATTATGAATTCTATGCAACTGTTCCCAGTGCATAAACTCCTCTTTTGCCATAGCCGCATCCATTAGCATAGCTTCCACAAAATTATTTAATATTTCTGCTCTCATCTGAATATATTCACATGCGTCTTGTATTAATTCTCTGGATGCATTTATACCATTTCTTTGACATAAATTCTGAACTTCTCGTAAACTATACACCTTTACGTTGCCCGTCCCTCGTTCCGTATAACCTAACTTCTCCGAAATATATTTTATAAATGCCCAAAAAGCTGGATCCATATTTTTAAACTCTCTAAATGCTTGCATCTTTCCCTTCGACCTCCTTAAACAATTCAGAAATTGATATTTCTAACGCTATTGATATACGTTCAATATTTTCTAACGATACATTTCGTTTTCCGAGTTCAACATCACTAATATATGTACGATGTAGATTACATAAATCTGCAAAAGCTTCTTGTGAAATGCCTTTCGACGATCTAATTTTTCTAACTGTCACCCCAAATTTTTTTAAGATATCTATTTCCATGACTTGACACCTCCAATATTAATTATTATAATTATTCGGTAGACTATAAGTCTACAGACTATAAGTTACAGAAAGGAATATCCACATGATACCTGCACTCCTTAAATGGATTGGAAATAAGCAACGTTTCGCAGACACTATCATCTCTTATATGCCTGAAACCTTTAATAATTATTATGAACCATTTCTTGGAAGTGGAGCGGTGATGGCAGCGATATTGGATGCGGATTTAAATAAACTGTTTCCCCATTTCAACCATGCATACGGAAGTGATATCCTTCCTTTCTTGATTGATATTTTTAATCTAACCAAGGATAATCCTAAAGCACTCATTGACTATTACCAGTGCGAAATCACCAAATATAATGAGGATCCTGCAACTCAGTATAATATCATCAAAGAACGTTTTAATGCACAACATAATCCATACGATTTTTTACTCCTTTCAAGGACTTGCTATTCCGGAGTTATCCGTTTTAGAAAATCCGATGGATATATGAGTACTCCACGTGGGCCTCATAAACCAATTAGCCCAGAGACATTTTCAAAACGCCTTGACCAATGGAACACTCTTCTTCAAAAAGCCTCTTTTGAATGCGAAAGTTACATAGATGCAATGGACAAACCACAAGCTGGTGATGTTATCTATTGTGACCCTCCATATACACATTCTCAAAGTATCATTTATGGTGCTCAAAATTTTGATATTGATGTTCTTTGGCAAAAAATAGCCGAAAACAAAGAACGTGGTGTGAAAGTTATATTATCTATAAACGGTATGCGTGATTCAAAAAAAACAGATATATCTATTACCCCACCACCTGAATTATTTGAGCGTAAATTACTTGTAAATTGCGGAACTTCTATGATTGATCGACTTCAAAACAATGGCAAAACAATGATTGATAAAAAGGTAGACGATCAATTACTTCTAACATGGTAACAATAATGCCAAGACAATAGAAACGTCTTGGCATTAGATTTATACATTTTACCATCAAACATGCCTCTCTTCATTTCCCTTCCTTCACTGGTTAAAATAATTGCATATTTTTCAAATTTTGAAATTTCATCCTTTCAAGCTTATTTTTGCCGTTCTACCTTTGATGTTTCCTTGGAGGCATATCCCCTGTGCGGTGCTGTCCAGTCTCTTGTAAGAGCGCTCCCTTTCAATTATGGCGGTTTATCTCATCTCGGACGATCATTCAGTTGTTTGTTCATCTCTGAACTGGGTACATCATACAACGAAAAATCGAAAAACCCGGATTATTTCCAGTATCGAAAATAAACGCAAAAAAGCCCCCTATTTTCCACTATGGAAAATACAGGGCAATTGTCTCTTTCAATTTGATATGATAAAATAGTTTCAGCAGGGAGGTTTACCAATGAAAAATCAATTATCTATACAGGAAAAATTAGAAGACTTGCGAAAAGAGCGTGGTTTAAAGCAAGATGTTGTTGCCACCGCAGTCGGGATTACCATATCTACATTAAGCAAATATGAAAACAAAGATAACAAGGCATATAATCTTGATGTCCTCGCAAAACTTGCAAAATACTACGATGTTTCTCTGGAATGGCTTGCCGGAAATACAGAAGTCAGAGAGGTAAATGACACTGAAATTGACGAGTTAAAATTAGATGATGCGACAATTGAACTGTTGAAAAGTTGTCAGTTCAACAACCGTCTTCTCTGTGAAATCATCAAGCACCCGGATTTCATCAAGCTAATGACAGATACCGAAATTTATGTAGACGGTATCGCCACCATGCAAATTAAAAATATGAATGACTGGCTCGATGCAGTCCGTCTCCAGATTATCCAGCAGAAAAATCCGGATGCAAACGAGCTGTATTTAAAAGTGTTGGAAAGTTCCCATATTCAGGAAGAAGAATGCTTTTTCCATACCATTCACAGTGATTGGGACAATATTATCCGTACCATTCGTGAAGAACATCAGCACGCTGCCGAATCTGCCCCTATCGAAAGACCTCTGTCTAATGATAAGAAAGTCCAGCGTTTCTTGAAGATGCTAAAATTCAAGAGCAATCCAATTGAAGAATTCTGGCACTTCTTCTGTGATGAAATGCAAATTCCATTTGAGCAACTGTCCGTAGATGAACATAAAACTATGAAAGATGTGTTCAAAAGATCAAAGCTTTTAAAATCTCTACCGAATCATAAAAAAGGAAAGAAATAGACATAAAAAGCACTTCAGAAATCGTGGTTCTGAAGTGCTTTTTCTTAACTATATCTATTAGATAGCATTAATGGCAATGCCATATCATATGCTCTTTTCACATCCTCCAAAAATGACAACAATTCCCCAACAGTTCTATAATCAGAATAGTAATATGTCACTATATCTGATTTTTTTATAAATTGCCACACTTCATTCTCAAAAGAATCTGTAAAAATATTTTTCAAATCATCATTATTATATTCTCCTGACAAACCAGAGAACATCGCACCGATTTTCTCCGAAGTATATAAAGCAGTTGTTTCATTAGAATCAAGCCCACGCCAAAACGATAAATGCTCCATCGGTTTAGTAGAAACCGTATGAATTATCGCATAAAGAAATGACTCTGGTGCAAAGTAGTCTGGTAAAAAGCAAATATTCCGGGGATGATTTCTGTCATTCAACTGCAATTTTCTTGGATTGTATTTTTCGTCTAAATAATCTCTTATTTTAGGCTTTTGTGATGGATCTTTATATCTTGCATCACCATCTAAAATAAAAATTACACGTTTAAAATATTCATCTGCATCATTTACTTTAAATAACTCTTCACAGCCTAATATCGTAGAAATCTGTTTTGTATTATCTGTCAACTGCAACAATCTACCCAAACTATGTATGCTATCATTTATTCTTGCGTAATCTCTTACATCCGAACTATTTCTGAGAACAGGATTTTCAATATCACTTTCTACAACATTGTATATATTCCGAAAAGCATCCATCAACATTCCAAATAGAGCTTTTCCGATTTCATCTTCAAAATAAATTTTTACTTTGGGACGTTGAAAACTTAAACTGCCGAACATGTCTGCTTTTAAAAGTTCATATGACTTTCTGTCTGTAACATAAGGTGCGGAAGGTGTTTTTAAATATACAACTTTAAAATCTGTACTATTTCTTTTTTCTTTCTTCAACACTTCTTTTAATATCGTCAAAGAATGAGTGCTTACCACAAACTGAATATTAAGTTCTTCTGATAACTGGTTAAACAAATCCAACAGTCTAATCTGTGTGTCTGGATGCAAGGAAACATCTATCTCGTCAATACATAATAAAGCACCTTTATAATCCTCGTCTAATGACAACATGTAAATATCTACTAATGCACTGATAATATTTCCAAGATTATCTTGTCCAATAGACTGTGATAATGTAGGCGTATTATTGATATCCATATGTAATGAAGCTCTTGAACAGGCATTTTTCTCGACCTTTGACAACACTGCTTCACTTTTTATTGAATTGGGTATTACCGTATTATACCAGTATTTATATTTCTCATCCGCTTTCTTTTGATAAAACAGATTCGTTTTCCTTATTTCCGTGATTTTAACTGTATCTTTACGTTCCCCAAGAGGATATAATCTTGAAAGACTTAAGTAAATGGTAGGAATTCTTACCCTTGCAGCACCTCCAACATCATATTCCATTTTTGCTTTCTCTTCAGCCTGTTTCAACGTGCAGTCCTCAATATTGACGTTGGACGTTCTTGGTATAATTCTAATTCCACGGCCAGCTTTTGTATCATCTTTAAAAGATAATCGCTTTGTTAAAGCCGTTGTTCCATTTTCTTCAATATACGTCAAATACAGTTTATAATTTTCAAATTCCTCATCTTTATCTACATTAAAAAAATCGTAAAACTCTGGTTGGAAATTGCTACCCAATACAGATTTCTTATTCAATCCTGAGCCAGATGCTATCAACGATAACAAATTGGATTTTCCAACACCATTTTGACCACTGATTACAGTGATTTTTCTTCCCAATTCGAACGAAACTTCTTTAAAGTTTCTAAAATATTCAATATTGAAATGATACGGTCTTATTCTTTTGTTAGGCGCCATTTTATTTCCTCTTTTATCGTAAATTAATACATATATTTTTCTCTTCCAAACTTTTCTTATCTGGAATCATATTTACATTACTAAAAATAATAATTTCACTCGCTGTACGTTTTTCGGCAGCACTATAATTCAAATCAAAACGCCTTAATTCATGATTCACATATATATTAGCAATTTCCGGCACATCATCATAAGTAATGATCCAATCACAATTCACTGATTCATTAATCATTCTCTCAATACGAACATGATCCCGATAATCAAAAAAGTTTAAATACAGTTGTTTTCCTTTTCCAAAGTAGGGCGGATCAAAATATACAAATGCATTTTCTTCGTATTTAGGTAAATAATTCCTTATAAGAGAAGATACATCTTTGTTATATACATGAATACAATCCTTCCTTTCGGCTATTTTAAATATACGTTTTATCAGATTATCTTTATTAAAGCGTGCATCCAATTTCCAATTTCCATCCTGCTCTAACCCACCAATAACTCCGCCTTTAATAATTCCTGATCTGTTAGTTCTATTCATATAAAATGTTGCAAAACCGAGTTCAAAGCTATATTTTCTATCCGCATTCAACATTATGGCTCTTTGTCTGTTCCACTCGTCAATATTTAGTGGTACAGTATTTATTTCATCAATAAATCTATTGGTCTCATTTAAAAGTGCACGCCAAAAAGAATAAATACCTTTATCCAAATCATTGATAACTATTTGACTTACCACATCATTTTCCAATAAGTCTAATGCTATTCCTGCCCCACCTGCAAACGGCTCTATATATGTACCACCCACATGACCTGTTGTTTCTATTAAATGTTTCATGAGGGGCGCTAATTTCCCCTTGCCGCCAGGATATCTTAATGGAGAATAAAACATATTGATTTTCCTCCCACAATTCCTCTTTTCATAAAAAAGACATAATTATACATATATAGTATACCATTTTCTTTTGTACTAATTCAAGCATTCTTCTTATTTTTAAGCTTCCACCAAAAATAATAGGACTCTATCACAACAGAGTCCCATTTCATTTATCTATATATCAATTCATTCAACACAATTTCTTCTGCACGGTTGTGAATGCTGTTCATTCTCTTAATCCATTCCCATTGGTTATTCTGCTTCAACTCCTCGGTCACAAACTCAGCTTTTTTCATCTGTTCAACAATCAAGCTATATCTACCCTGTGCCTGCTCATTTATGTCTGCAAGGTAAGTCCAGAGCCAGCAACTCAGCACTAAATCATTAAACAGTATGGGATTGTTCTCTTTCAAATATTCTCTGTGCATACGCCCGTATTTTCCAATAGGACGTTCTTCCTCCGGCAACTTCAAATCCGGTATGTAATAATCTCCAACCAGTACATAATCAATTCCGTTCTTAGTAATTTTCTCTTTCATTATATTTTGCTCCTTTTACAACTTATTATTTATCATAGCTTGGCTGTTTGTCGTAAAAGTGTCGTCAATTCATTTTCTAACATTGGAAAATCCTTGATTTCTGGGCATTTTAAGGTGTATTTTTATCACTTGCCGTGGCATATGAATAGTATTTTTATCATAGATTCCACATCCCTTCAAAAAACGTGGTAACGGAAGAAATTCTAATTTACAGTTCAAATGTTGTTAGAAGCACTATTGCGCAAGGTTATGGTGTGGTTTTGACCAAAGCTCTGCCGCATAGTGCTATCTTGGCGTACAATTTTTCCGCTGTCAAGGTAGAACTGGAAAAGAGTGCATAAAAGAACCGGGCCCTGGGAGGACCCGGTTCAGCAGGAGGGCTATTGCAGGTTGTAAGCGGCCAGAAATCCACTTTCGACGGCAGGGCCGATGCCGCTGTAGGCCACATTAGTGCCCAGGAGTTGGAAGTTGGGGAAATGAGCAAACTGCTGTGCAAAGCCCAGATTGGGTCGCATGCCCATAGAGAGGACAACAGCATCACAGGATACGGTCACCTGGCTGCCGTCCGCCTGCTGGAAGACACAGCTCGCTGGGGTGATTTCCAGCAGCTTATGCTCTGTAAACTGGCCCACGCCAGTGAGGCGGCGTTCCACATCGATGATGTTTTGGAAATGCTCTCCGGCAGCGACCTCTGGCAGGAGATCGTAGACAGAGACATGGTTGCCCTGGCTGGCCAGATACTCAGCGGTTTCCAGGCCAGTCATGCCGGCGCCGACCACAACGACAGTCTTTCCGGTCAGAATCACCTTTTCAGAGAGAATATCCGAGGCGGTATACACGTTTTCTCCATCAATGCCGGGGATGGAGTGTGGGATCAGGGGAGATGCTCCGGCGGCCACAAAGACGGCGTAAGGTTTTAGAGATTCCACCAGCTCCGGTGTGGCGGCTGTGCCCAGCTGGACGGTGATATGGAGCTTCTCCAGCTGACGGGAGAGGTATTGGATCAGCCATCCGATCTTTTCCTTGTGAGGCGGTTTTGCTGCCAGCTGTAGGGAACCGCCCAACCGGTCCGCTTGCTCCAGCAGTGTTACCTGGAAGCCGCGCAGAGCCAGAACACGGGCGGCCTCCATGCCCGCCGGGCCGCCGCCAATGACAACCACGGGCCGGCCGGCGCCGTCCTTCTTCCAATCGCAGCGCTCGGTTTCATGACAGGCTTGTGCGTTGACGGCGCAGCTCATGGCGCCGTTGGACAATCCTTTCATACAGTTGAGACAGGAGATGCAGTTGCGAATGTCTGCATCCTGGCCATTCAGAGCCTTATTTGCCCACGCGGGATCCGCCAGATGAGCCCGGGCGGAGCCGATGAAGTCGCAGGCGTGTTCCTGCAGCAGCTGCTCTGCATAGTCCGGGGAACGGATAACTGAAGTACAGACTACGGGGATATTCACAACTGTTTTCAATTCCCGGGCCAGAGCCGTTTTCCAGCCCTGGTCAAAGCCAGTAGGTTCCCAAGCGGTGTTCATAGTCTCATAGATGCCGGCGCTTACGTCCAGCAAATCTACGCCTGCCGCTTCAAAGAGCTTGGCGTATTGCTTGGACAGCTCCAAGGTAATCCCTTCCGCCGGATCCAGGCCATTGTAATCCAGATATTCGCAGGCGGAGATACGGATGCCGATGGGATAGTCAGGGCCGCAGGCATCCCGGATGCCGTGGATGATTTCTAAAGCGAAGCGAGCACGGTTTTCTACGTTTCCTCCATAGTCATCGGTGCGCCGGTTGGTATAGGGGCTCAGGAATTCGTTGATCAAATAGCCATGGGCGGCGTGGAGCAGCACTCCGTCCACACCGGCCTTCTGGCAGCGAACTGCGCCGTTGATGAACTTCTGAACCATGTAGGAGATTTCCTCTAAAGTCATCTCCGCCACTGGCTGATGGGTTAAGCCACACTCAATGGCGCTGGGGGCGAACATCTTCCGGCCTCCGTTCAGGTCGCTGGAACCCTGACGGCCAGGGTGGTACAGCTCCACAAAAAAGGCGCAGTGGTACTGGTGCAAAGCGGATGTCAGCCTGCGATAGCCGGGAATCTGGCGGTCATCGTCAATGCACAGGTTTCGGGGATTGGCCCGCCCGGTGACAGAATCCACGGACGTCGCCTCGCTCATAATCAGGCCCACGCCGCCCTTGGCCCGGGCGGCGTAAAAGGAGATGTCCGCCTCGCTGACAGAGCCGTCCAGCTCCGCTAGGGCGTTGCCCATGGCCTCCATCACGATGCGGTTTTTCACAGTCAAGGATCCGATTCTACAACTGGTACCCAGCAGTTGTCTCATGATGATAACCTCCTCATTATTACATGGTGCATGTTTGTATTTAACAGAATTGATAGCGGCAGCCGCTCCGTGCCGCCCAGGCGGCGGCGTAGGAGCCGGGTTTTACCCACAGTAAAAGCCGAGAACGGTTGGGTGGGCCGAAGACCAGCCGTCCCATCTCGTTGACCGAAGGGGGGATGTATAGCTCAGTCAGCTGATCGCAGCCCCAAAAGGCCATTGTGCCGATTTTACGGAGGGTTCCGGGCAGATGGAGTTGGGTTAGAGCGGCGCACTGGCACAGGGCGCTGTCCTGAATCAAGTCCAAGGTGGGCGGGAGGGTCAGCGTACGGAGCCTGGAGCAGCCGTAGCAGGTGAGCAGCCGCAGCTCCCGGAGGCCGGGGGGAAGGTCCAGGGTTTCCAGAGTCCCGCAGCCGCTGAAAGCGGCGTCTCCGATGTCCTCCACCGACGGAGGAAGGGGGAGGCGACGCAGGGCATGGCACTGTGTAAAGGCGTCGCTGCCGATGTACCGAAGCTGACGGGGCAGGATCACTTCCTCCAGGGCCAGGCACTTGCAGAAGGCCAGGCGGCCGATGGTGTGGACACAGTCAGGCAGGGAAATGCGTGCGATCTTCTTTTTCTCGTAAAAGGCACCTTTGGCCAGTGCGGTGACTGGGCGCCCGCCCAGTTCTGCCGGCACGGTTACCACCGGGGCATCCCCTTTGTATTGGAGGAGCTCCGCACCGCCGTCCGCAGTGGGCTGCCAGTCCCACAACGAGGCGTTTTGGGCAGCTAGGGCGGCCTGAATTTGTTCCATTGGATAGGATACGCCGCAGTTTTTGCAGTAGAGCAGTCCGTCTGCCGCCGCAGCCAGGCCGCCGCCGCAGACGTTGCAGGTTACCATTGCCATGGTGCTTCATCTCCTCATGAAAATTTGGAGTTACTTTATGATAGTATAAGCGCTCAGGATTGTCTTCGTAGTTTCTTACGGATTTTGCACTGAAAAATGCATGAGGAACACGAGTAACGGCTGTAAAAAAGATTGTGAAGATCCGTTCGGAGTGAATGAAAATTTTCTGAAAAAATGTGATGTTTCCTTTAAAATGCGGGCTTTTCCTCGTTTTATTACGATGACAATTTCGATATAGGGTGATATGATAAGGGCACAAAGCAGATGCCGCTTGGAAAAAACAGACCTCTCTTACACTTTGTCTTCCCGACAATTTATCTGTTCCGTTGGTGTGCTTTGTACCCCTGATTATATTATTTTCTAATTGTCCCCAAACACCAAAAGAAAACATCCCTTCTCTGCGTCTTGCCGCAGAAGGGATGTTTTCTTTGTTTTTCCAGATGAATTCTGTTTCGGTCACTCCAGCTCATATTCACCGGTCTGGGCGTCGAAGTTCAGGACATTCAAGATGAGTTCGGAAAGGTAGATCCAGAAGCACTCTCGGTTGTCCTCCCCGGTGAAACCGGTCAGCGTTTCGATGCGGTTGATTCGATTTTTTAAGGTGTTGTAGTGCAGGTACATGGTTTTGGCGGTGGCGGGGATACTGCAATGGTTGTGGATATAGGTGAACAGGGTGTTGAGCAGGTCGGCGCCGGAGGATTTACACTGGCTTAGGATTTTTACTGCCGGGTGGAGCAGGTCCTCCAGATTGACCTCGTTGCGCAGAGCCAGGATCATGTGGTACTCGAAGATGTCCTTGTAATAGAGAATCTGCCGGGTCTCATGCTCTTGGGAGAGGGTGCGGAATTTGGAACAGAATAGGGTCTGCTTGTAGTAGTTGCTGATCTCATAGAGCTCCTGGAAGGCGGTGCTGATGTTGGCGGTACAGTTGAGCTTTTCTAGAATCTGGGCGAATCGGGCGGACCAGTTGGGGTCCTCGACGATGTTTTCCTCGTTGGAGTCGTAGAGGACGATAAAGCGGCCGTTGACCCAGAGTGCGGAATTGTTGGGAAAATAGGATTTGATCCGTTGGAGGGTGAAGGAGATGATGTCGTTGCTGTTGTGGGAGCCGATGAAGTTGATGCTGATCACGTACAAATACTTGTAAAACTTCATGTTGTACAGGTCCTGGCGGGTGAGGATCTCGTATTTGTTGGTGATGCGTTCCTCCAGCAGGGAGAGCAGAAAGTCATCGGTCAGGGTCACAACGTCCGGGATCCGGCCCTTGGTGCTTGTCCGGGTGAAGGGGAGGTAGTAACTCAGCAGTTGGAATACGTGGAGCTCGAAATCAGTGACTGGATGATTGGTTTCCAGCAGCTTGACGTAACCCAGGACAATGTTGTTCTGAGAGATCCGGGCCGAGTACTGCTTGACTGTGGTCACCTCGTTGGGCAGCTCTACACGTATGTCCCCCAGGATGAGATGCTGGTCATCGTCATCGTCAGGCCGGCTCATCACGTAGCCGATATAGCTGGAGGGGAACATCTTGTTGTCGATGGCGTAGTTCCAGCTGTCCTCATTTTTCAGCATGTTGGTGCCAACGTGGGCAATCAGGTTAAAGGAAATGTCCACTAGCATCAGTGGGTTGTTGAGCAGCTCATAGGCGAACTTGATTAGCTGCTGTACGTCCCCACCGTTGCGGATGATGGTGATCATCTTTCTGGAGATGTTGTCCAGGCTGGACTGGTTGGCGAGCAGGTCGGAGATCTTCTCTATGGTCTCCACGTATTCCGCCAGAGAGTGGACCACGATTAGATTGGAGTAGGGGTCTATCAGGTCGGCGGGCAGATCTTCTGCGCTGCACAGCAGAAAGTTACCGCGGTGGAGTTTTGAGGTCTGGAACAGATCCGGATCTGTGCTGACATACAACAGGTCAAGGTAGGTTGCTTCGCTGAAGTCGTTGAGTTTTTTTATTCCTGTGATTTTCGCAGTAGGCCTTCGACAGGTAATTTGTGCGTAATCCGGGAGCAGATTCAGGATGCTTTCTACTAAGATTTCCATATGATTCCTCCACAATGTAGCAAGTCGGGTGAGTGTAGAGAATGGCCAGGGGTCCCCTTTCCCATATTGGCAAAGGGGATAATGATTTTATCCTAACACCAATGTCAGCAAGAATTCAACCATAGGAGAAAAATTCCCAAAAAATACTGAGATGGTGTCGTTATTTTTTTCAAAAATGACATTTGATTCTGAAAAAAAGTTTGATCTTGCATGGAAAAATGGCTTCAATTTCTGACGGAGTAAACAGAGTTTTTGACGTATCGAAGAAAAAATTTGTGGATTATACTAAATGTCAGCAAGTGAATGAACTGCGCAAGGCAGAAAATCGAAGTCATTATTTTGAGGAGGTTTCGCTATGAAACGAGCATATGAAAAGCTCTGTAACTACACGCAGCAATGCCCCGTCACCTTTGGTGTGGGTAGCATTAGCACCGTAAAGGATGCTATGGGAATGCTGGGAGTGAAGAAATTGTTTGTGGTCTATGACCAGGGCGTGAAGATGTCCGGCTTGGCGGAAAAGGTCACAAAATCTCTGGATGAACAGGGCATCGATTACATTGCCTATGACGACATTACTGCAGAGCCTGTTGAGGATGTGGTGGAAAAGGCCTATGAAGTGGCTGAGGAAGCTGGCTGTGACAGCGTCCTGGGCCTGGGCGGCGGTTCCCCTATGGATACGGCCAAAATTGTCTCCGTGCTGTTGAAGCAGGGCGGCAAGGTCGCTGACTGGGCGATTGCCAAGCAGCTGGAACAGTACGGCGCGCCCCGGATGAACGATCACGTTCCCTCCATTATGGTCCCCACCTCCAGCGGCACCGGCTCCGAAGTGACCTGCGTGGCGGTGTTTTCCTACCTGAGCCACGCAAAAGACGGCGTTCTGGCCGGTCCCTCCATGGCCATCGTCGACCCGGAGATGACCGTTACTTGTCCTCCGCTGAACACTGTCACCAGCGCCCTGGATGCCTTCGCGCACGCCGCCGAAGCAATCACTGCCGCCGATGTGGACCCGGTCAGCGATCAGTTGGCGCTGGAGGCTATTCGTCTGATCATGGGCAACCTGGACACCGCTTATAACGACGGCACCAACATCGAGGCCCGCGCCCGTCTGTCCATGGCGGCGAACATGGCTGGCATCGCCTTCAGCAATACCGGCGTTTCCTTCGGCCACTGTGCGGGACACGAGTTTGGTGCGGTCTTCCATATCGGACACGGCTTGGCCTGCTGTTACAGTGTGCCCGTCACCTTGAGATGGAATGCGGAGAACAATACCGAACGCGCCAGAAAAATCGCAGAGGCGATGGGGATCGAGGGCTATGCCGATCTGGATCCAAAAACTCTGGGTCAGGAAATGGCCGGAACCATTGTCAAGATGATGAAAGCGTACAAGGTTCCCACCCTGGCAGAAAAGGGCGCCACCAGAGAGGCTTGCATGGCTCTGGCAGAGGACTCTGTGGTCCACAATCCCATGCAGTTCGAAGACGTCTGCCGTCCGCTGACCATGGAAGAGTATCGTGGCCTGATCGCTGAGATGTACGACCTGTCTGTACAGTAAGGCGCAGGGAAAGAAAAAACAGTCAAAAAGCAATTCTTATGTCATTAGACAAACTATTTTGAGGAGGAAACCCATTATGTACAACAATCTGCACGGTGTATTTGAGCTGATCGAGGACGCAATCGACGCCGCTTACGAGGCACAGCATATTCTGGAGGCCCAGTACACCACAGAGGACCGTCAGAAGTTCATCGACAACGTAAAGGCCGAGGCCCTGAAGGTAGTCAACGAAGAAACCATCAAGGAATTTGAAGAGACCGGTTACGGCCGTCTGGATCAGAAGCTGCTCAAAAACTATGGCTCCATTGCGGACAACCCCGGCGTAGAGTCCTTGAAGCACCAGGTCCTGGCCTCCGGCAAGGGCGTTACTGTGGAATTTGCCGCTCCCTATGGCACTGTAGGCGCTCTGACCCCCGTCACCAACGGTCTGGTTACCGTGGTCTGCAACACCCTGAGCATGCTGGCCGCAGGCAACACCATCGTGTTCAACGCCCATCCCGCCGGTAAGGAATCCGCCGCTAAGGCCTGCGACCTGGTCAACCGGGCTATCATCGAGGCGGGCGGCCCCGACAACGTGTGCACCATGATCGCCAATCCTACTTATGAAACATTAGATGTTATCATGGCCTCCGACAAGATCAGCCTGCTCATTGGCACTGGCGGAGAGGGCATGGTCGCAAAGCTCATGAGCTCCTCCAAGAAGGTGATCGCCGCCGGCCCGGGCAACCCTCCCGCTGTGGTGGACGAGACGGCCAACGTCAAGCAGGCGGCAGAAGTGCTGTACACCCAGGTACCCTTTGAGAACAACATGCTCTGCATTACCGAGAAGGAGGCATTTGTTGTCGAGAGCGTCTATGACGAGTTCGTCCAGGCCATGAAGGACTGCGGCGCCCGCGTCCTTACCGAGGAAGAGGCCCAGAAGGTCATTGACTTGTGCATTGCCCCTGATGCAAACGGCAAGCTGATGCCGAACAAGAAATTCGTGGGCAAGAACGCCAACGTGATTCTCAAGGCCGCCGGCGTGGACGTGGACGAGTCCGTGGACCTGCAGCTGGCCGTGATCCTCACCGACAGCACGGATCATCCCTACGTGCTGTGTGAGCAGCTGATGCCCATCTTCCCCATCTGCAAGGTGAAGGATTGGGATGCCGCCATGGCAGCAGCCATCAAGGCTGAGAATGGCTGTCACCATTCTGCTTGCGTCTGGACCGCTTCTCTGGATCGGGCAACCCAACTGGGCAAGGCTCTGGGCTGCACCTGCTTCGCCATGAACGGGCCCACCGTCGGCGCCACTGGCATGATGGGTACTGGCTATGGTTCTCCCACCATCGCTGTCTCCACCGGCGAGGGCTTCACTACCCCCAACTCCTTCACCAGAGTGCGCAGGTTTGCTATGTGCCAGGGCGCAGGTTATCTGGCTTAAGTCCTCCCATCGCACCTGTAATCTATTGGTAAACCGGCCCCCGGATGCGCTGTGTTTCCATGGGCTCCGCGTCCGGGGGCTCTTGTCTCCTATGCGTTTATTGTGTTGACATCTGTTTGAGAAGAGGAGGTTCCTTATGGAAATTAAAAAACTGAGTTACGGTTGGGGCGTAAAATTGGCGGTCCTGCTGATCATCTGCGTTCAGTACACGGTCACGATCACCTCTCCCATTCTGGGTACTATCATGGCTGCTTTTCCGGAACATGCTGGGATGGTCAAGCTGTTGGAGACCATCCCGACCTTTGCGGCCGTGATCATCTCCATCCTGCTCGGCCCGCTGATGAGGATCTTCTACAAGAAGCAGCTGCTGCTCTTTGGCATCATTCTGTCCTTCTTCCAGTTTATCCCCGCGATCGTACCCGGCTTCTGGCCCCTATTCATTTGCCGCACCATTGCCGGCTTTGGTATCGGCTTCATGTACTCCTTTGCCGCCTCCTTCGCCGTCGATATGTTCGATGAAAAGGGCGCAGCGGATATGCTGGGTCTGAGAAGTACTCTGGGCGCTGTTATGGGTATCATCTATCAGCAGCTGTCTGCCCGTTTTGCAGATGCAGCCGGCAGCTATCAGCGTTCTTTCCTTGTCGCTCTGATTCTGGTTCCCATCTTCCTGTACATTCTGTTTATGATGCCCAAGAGCTGTCCGGTGGAAGACTACAACCGGGAACAGGCTAAGCTGCCTCATGCGGAAAAGGCCAAGGAAAAGGTCTATTATCCTATGACCATCGCTCTGCTGGTTGTCCAGTTTATCACCTTGCTGTTCTCCTATGCTTTCATGACCAATGTATCCATTGTCACCAGCACGGCTGTGGAAGCCGGCGGCATGGGCATGACGGCTGCCACTGCTGCAAATATTCTGTCTGTTTTTACCGTTGCCATTGCGGTAGGCGGCCTGCTCTATGCCAGAGTTTGGTGCAGACTTTTTAAGAGTTTTACCACTGGCGTGGGTATCCTGTTCCTCTGTATCGGCATTATCATCAACTTCACTGCTGCCAAGAACTGTAGCCTGCCTCTGATGATGGTCGGCACTGTCTTTTATGGCTTTGGTTTCGAAATGAACAACTCCCATCTCTGCCAACTGCTGCCGCAGACTTCCGTACCTTCTGCTGCCGCCTCTCTGCTGGGTGTGATGTATGCGTGCATCAACCTGGGCAGTTTTGCCGCTGGTTTTATCACTCCTGTGATCTCCAGAGCGATCTTCGGCGAAAGCATTCTGGCGGACTGGAACCTGTGTATCTTTGGCCTGGCCATCAGCGCTGTCCTGATGCTCATTTGCTGCGGCGTTGTCCACAAGCAGATCGTGGCGAAAGCGAAGTGAGTCCCCGCCTGTGGCAGACTCTGTTCGTCACAGCGCATATTGCCTGAGGTAATCACTGAGGCACGGGAAAACCGTTTCGGGTGGAACAATACCCGTGTGAATGGATCATCCGAAGAGGCAAACTCTTCGGATGATTTTTTCGGTGCCTCTCAGAGAAAAGGAAAAGAAGAATATTATGAAAAAAACAGAGAACACGCCAATCAGTAAGTCGGCCAACAGTAATTTTGGCCCATGGGGCTGGTTTATCATCCTGTTCGCACTGCTCTCCTTTATGTTTGCAGGAAATCTGATTGTAGATGGTCTGAATATTACGGTT
Organism: Clostridiales bacterium; assembly: GCA_003150485.1. GTDB lineage: Bacteria > Bacillota > Clostridia > Oscillospirales > Oscillospiraceae > Onthomonas. Next base: position 35,281 of record QALX01000007.1, on the reverse strand, counting down.
GCAGCGTTTACAGAGCTGCGGGGATGGGAGAGCGGTGTGCTTCTGAGCTGCTCTACTGTGGCGGGACTGGTCGCCATTGTGGGATGCGTGATTCTGAGCAACTGTGTGTGCAGATTCGGCGTCAAGGCAGTCTACTGTGTTAGCCTGGCGGTGGTGTGTTGCTGCTGTATGGTGTGGGGATCGGTAACCCAGTTGTGGCAATACATCTTGATTTTGATCTTGGTTAACGTGTTCGGAAATGGCTTCGGTTTTGTGGGAGGCACGGCGATTCTGGCAAACTGGTTCCCACAGAAAAAGGGCCTGGCCATGGGCTGGGCTACCATTGGGTTTCAGGCGTCGGCGGTAGCGCTGCTGCCAGCCTTCCAATGGCTGTTGGAACGGTATAATTTAAAGGTGGCCTACCGATTGATGGGGCTTTGTCTGCTTGCGCTGCTGATGGTCTGCCTGTTCCTAGTCAAAGGGGATCCAGAGGACCGGGGCTGTGCGCCGGACAATGATTGGTCCCACTCCCTAGAGGAATACCAGCAGCTTCACCGAGCGGCACTGAAGCAGGAAAAGACCCACCGCTGGACGACGCTGCGGCTGCTCAAAACCAAGCAGATGTGGCAGATTGGTCTGGTAAACGGGCTGGTGCAGATGGCAATCACTGTGCTGATTGTGCAGTTTATCCCCAACCTGATCAACTGTGGTTTCTCTGCCAATGCAGCGACCTTGATCTACTCGGTGGCGTCTGTCATCGGCGCCATCGGCAGCTACCTCTGGGGAGTTCTAGATCAGAAAATTGGCGTGAAGAAAGCCACCGTTTGGATGTGCGTATTTCATGGAGTGGCGGGAGCCCTCTTTGCCTTGGCCTCCAGCGGGCTGTTCGCTACGCCGGTGCTGCCCATTCTGGGCGCTTTCGTGGTGGGGAGCATTTTGGGGGTCTCATCCAATTATGTGGGTTCCTTCACTGCGACTGTTTTTGGACGATACGGCTACGCTAAGGCTTTTGGCATGGTCTATATGATTGTGTGCGGCCTGCGTTCCATCGGCTATGTGCTCATCGGCGCACTGTCTGCTGTGACGGGCAGCTACACGCTGTCCTACGTGCTGGCCGGAGTGTTGAGCATCGTGGCGCTGGGGATGACCTTGTTCATTGACGAGCGCTGCATAGAGTGCAATGAATAGTACAGAAAAAAGAGAAAAGGGGCAGCTGGTCTGGAAGGGGAGCGGGGACTATATTGCGGATCCCGGTCTGGTGTATGCGGTCAACGTCGCTCTGTCCCTGGGCAAGCCGCTGCTCCTCAAGGGAGAACCGGGAACTGGAAAGACAATGCTGGCCCAGGCTGTAGCCAAGTCCCTGCAAAAAAAGCTGTTGGTCTGGAGCGTCAAGTCCAACGCCAGAGCCAGGGAAGGTCTGTACTGCTACGACGGGGCCCAGCGTCTGTATGACAGCCAGATGGGACGGCTGAACCCTTGCGGGGCGCGCCGGTACGTGAGGCTGGGAAAGCTGGGCCAGGCGTTTTGCCTGGCGGAGCAGGCGGTGCTCCTCATCGACGAGATAGATAAAGCGGATCTGACCTTCCCCGACGATCTGCTGTGGGAACTGGACCACAGGGCCTTCTTTATTCCTGAGACCGGGGAGATGGTGCGGGCCCGAAAGCAGCCTATTGTCATCATCACCTCTAACGGGGAGCGGGAGCTGTCTCCGTCCTTTCTGCGGCGCTGCCTGTTCTACTATCTGCCTTTTCCGGAGCCGGAGGAGATGCGACGCATTGTCCAACTCCACCTGAAAGGGGTGGATGCGGCGCTGCTGAACCAGGGACTCGCAGCCTTCTACTGGCTCCGGTCCCTGACCACTTTGAAGAAAAAACCCAGTACCTCGGAGCTCATTGACTGGCTTCGGGCCCTGACCCTGACCCAGGTGTCGCCAGAACAGGTTTCGGAACAATTGCCCTACCTGGGGGTGCTGCTGAAGCAGAAGGAGGACCTGGAGCGGGTGTTCCAATACCATGACAGTCGGAAAAAATACCATGTTTCTTGATTTTTTTTACTTTTTGCGGGAACGATACGCCATGGGTATCTCGCTCCGGGAGTGGATGACCCTACTGGCTGCCCTGGAACAGGGGCTGCACGGCGCAACCCTAACTGGATTTTATCAGCTGTGCCGGATTACGCTGGTAAAGCGGGAGTCCGATTTGGATCAGTTTGATCAGGCCTTTTTGGACTACTTCCGGGAGACCGCCCAGTTGGATGAGATTCCGGAGAAGTTCCTCCGCTGGCTGGAGCGGCCTGCCGCTCAGAACATCGGCGCCTATCATCAGCTGATGGCCAAAGCCAATCTGGCCTACTCCAATGAGGAGGTGACCAGGATGCTGCGGGAACGGTTGGCCACCCAGAAAGAGGCGCACAACCAGGGCAGCTTCTATGTGGGCACTGGTGGTGCGTCCCCCTTCGGCCGAGACGGCTACAGCCCCAAAGGAATCCGGATTGACGGCGAGAGTCGTTTTCGCGGCGCCTTCGCAGTTGCGGGGCAGCGGCGTTTCCGGGACTTCCGGGAAGACCAGGTGCTGGATATCCGTCAGTTTCAGATGGCCTTTCGCCGCCTGCGCCAATATTCCTCCGGCGATGATGTGCCGGAGAGCGAGTTCTCCCTGGAAAAAACCGTCCAGGCCACCTGCCGCAACGCCGGCCGGCTGACGGTCTCCTATCAGAAGCCCCGACGCAACACGATCAAACTGTTGCTGTTGATGGACAGCGGCGGGTCTATGTACCATTACAGTAAATTGTGCAGCGGACTGTTTCAGGCAGCAAATCAGGCCAACCACTTTAAGGACCTACGGATCTATTACTTCCATAACTGCGTCTATGACCGGCTGTATACGGATCCCAGGATCCAGCCTCGGGATTCGGTGGCCACAGACTGGACGCTGAAGCAATTTGGACCCGAGTACCGGGTGGCCTTTGTGGGGGATGCCCAAATGAATCCGGCTGAGCTGTTGGAGACATCCTACTTTTCTTTTAACCGGTACGGTGTCAACGAGACTACTGGTATCCAGTGGCTGCGCCGGTTCAGAGAGCGTTATCCCCATATCGTCTGGCTTAACCCGGAGGAACGGCCCCAGGGCGGACGGTTTTGGACTGCCAGCTATGATGCCATCGCGGAGCTGTTCGGTGGGATGTACCGGCTGACGCTGGAGGGGTTGAACGAGGCGCTCAAGGCGTTGCTGGCCAGGAATTGAACGGCGGCCGGAGGTGGAACCGAACTCCGTCTCTGGCCGCTTGGTGTTTTATTGCAGTTTTGTGCGGCAGAAATAAAATGATTTTACAGAGACGGATGAAAATTCGGCATAAAATGAGACGACAAAAATGAAAAGAAATGCTGCGAAAAAGCTGGTATATCACTTCGTTTTTGAATGTTTTAATGTGTTTTGCTACGATGACAGGGGCGTAGGTGCGATGCTATGATAGAGACGAAAAAGATCACTGCATAAGAAAATATCACGATCGCTCATTCACTTGCTGTCTTTTGTAGTGACACCCTTCGAGAGAAGGAAATAAAACGCAAAGGAGAGTACACAATGATGAATGCACCATTGCAGGGAATCAAAGTGTTGGAACTGGGCACCCATGTGGCAGTCCCCTCTGCCTGCCGCCTGATGGCGGAATATGGCGCGGAGGTCATCAAGATCGAAACCGCCGGCGGCGATCCATGGCGCTACTCGGGCCTGAATGTGAACCTGTCCATCGAGGACTTTTCCTGTCCCGTCTTCACCATCCAGAACAACGGAAAGCGTCTGATCAGCCTGGATCTGAAGACTGACGGCGGCAAGGAGGTATTTCTGAAGCTGCTGGAGGATACCGACATCTTCTGCACCAACGTGCGTCTGAAGGGCCTGGCCAAGATGGGCCTGGACTACGAGACTCTGAAAGAGAAGTTTCCTCAGTTGATCTACGTCCACTTCACCGGATACGGCCACCGTGGTCCCGACGCCGAGGCCCCGGGGTTTGACATCGCCTCCTTCTGGTCCCGGGTAGGCGCCCGGGTGGGCTGGGTGGAGGAAGGGACCTTCCCCGTTCGCGCCTCCGGTGGCTATGGGGATATGGTCACCGGCCTGCTCATCTTCGGCGGCATGGTCACTGCCCTGTTGGGCAGAGAAAAGACTGGCCGGGGCACTTTTGTTTCCAACTCCCTTTATGGCACCAGCATGTGGGTCAATGCCCAGTCCATTATGTGCGCTCAGCCGCCCTACAATCACACCTTCCCCGAGGATGTGGATCGGCCCGGCAGCCCTGTGGTGTACGACTATGTCTGTAAGGATGGCGAGTGGCTGGCCCTGGTGGGCATCGGCTTTGAAAAGAACTTCCCTCGCTACTGCAGGGCACTGGGCATGGAAGAGGAGATCGGAGACCCCCGTTGCCAGAACGAGAAAACCCTGGCAGACAGCGACTACATCTATGCGCTCACTGCCAAGGTCCGTGAGCGGATGAAGACCAAGACCTCCTACGAGTGGGAAGAAATCTTCCGGAAAAACGATCTGGTCTACTCCCGGCTGAACCATTTTGAGGATGTGCCCAAAGACGAACAGGCTTGGGCCAACGATTACCTCCAGGAGGTTACTTGGGGCAACGGAGTCACCAACGCGGTTTGCCGGCCGCCGCTCCACTTCAGCGGCTATGATCAGCGGGAGACAGTATCTCTGGGTGGCGTAGGCCAGCACACCGATGAGGTGCTCGCTGAGTACGGCTTCACCAAAGAGAGAATCAATGAAATGCGTGCGCGGAAGGAGATCCGCTGACCGCGCAGCCAATCAGACAGTATCAAAGTATCCCTTTCACAGCCTTACTTCTGTAGAAAAAGAACATCCCCTCTGCGGACACCGCAGAGGGGATGTTCGCTGAAAAGGGAGGAGTTTCTTTACCTGACCGGAAAAGTGCGCTATAATCAAAACCAAGTATGAAACAGAGACAGAGGAGGACGTGCTGAAATGGAAGTGTTTGAGGGAAGGCCCGCCGATTTGACGGGGCGGCTGGAAAAAGAACGGGAGTCCTACGATCTGCTGGACCGGTTGGGGATTGCCTACCAGCGTACCGACCATGAGCCCACGGCCACCATGGAGGTGTGCAAGGAAATTGACGAGGTGTTAGGTCTGATGATCTGCAAAAACCTGTTTCTCTGCAACCGGCAGAAGACGAAGTTCTATCTGCTGCTGATGCCGGGAGACAAGCCCTTCCAGACCAAGGAGCTGTCCGCCCAGATCGGCAGCAGTCGGCTGTCCTTTGGGGGGCCGGAGGACATGGAACGGCTGCTCAACGTGACCCCGGGCTCGGTGAGCGTACTGGGGCTGATGTACGACCGGGAGGGGCAGGTGCAGCTGCTCATTGACGCCGATGTGCTGGAAGAGCCCTTCTTTGGCTGCCACCCCTGCATCAACACCTCCAGCGTAAAGATGACTGCGGCGGACTTTACCCATCGCCTGCTGCCCGCCCTGGGGCACGAGGCGACGGTGGTACGCCTCTGACGATTTAGCGTTTTAAAGGATTGACAAACGGCAGCATTGCTGGCATAATCAAAAGTTGATAATATTCTGCGGCCTGCGCGGAAAAAAGAAAGAAAAGGATGGTACCGTTATGAGTGACTACAAGATCAATACCAAATGCGTCCAGAGCGGCTACACCCCAGGCAACGGGGAGCCCCGGCAGATTCCCATCATCCAATCTACCACCTTTAAGTACAACACCAGCGAGGACATGGGTAAGCTCTTTGACCTGGAGGCGGAAGGTTACTTCTATACCCGGCTCCAGAACCCCACCAACGACATGGTGGCGGCGAAGATCGCGGACATGGAGGGCGGCACCGCAGGCATGCTGACCTCGTCGGGCCAGGCGGCGAACTTCTTCGCCCTGTTCAACGTGGCCCAGTGCGGCGATCACCTGGTGTGTTCCTCCAGCATTTACGGCGGTACCTTTAACCTGATTGCAGTGACCATGGCGAAAATGGGCATTGAGACCACCTTTGTCTCTCCCGACTGCACCGAGGAGGAACTCAGCGCCGCCTTCCGTCCCAACACCAAGGCGGTCTTTGGTGAGACCATCGCCAACCCGGCCCTGACGGTGCTGGACATTGAGAAATTCGCCAAGGCGGCCCACGCCCATGGGGTTCCCCTGATCGTGGACAACACCTTCCCAACGCCGGTGAACTGCCGTCCCATCGAGTGGGGCGCCGACATCGTCACCCATTCCACCACCAAGTACATGGACGGCCACGGCGCCGGCGTAGGCGGCTGCATCGTGGACTCCGGCAACTTTGACTGGATGGCCCACGCGGACAAGTTCCCCGGCCTGTGCACCCCCGATGAGAGCTATCACGGCATCACCTATGCCACTCAGTTCGGCAAGGAGGGCGCCTTTATCACCAAGTGCACCGCCCAGCTCATGCGGGACTTCGGCTCCATCCAGTCTCCCCAGAATGCGTTCCTGCTGAACCTGGGTCTGGAATCCCTCCACGTCCGTATGAAGCGCCACTGTGAAAACGGCCAGGCCGTGGCAGAGTTCCTGCAAAAGCACCCCAAAGTGGCTTATGTGGTCTATTCCGGACTGCCCGGGGACAAGTACTACGAGCTGGCCCAGAAGTACCTGCCCAACGGCGGCTGTGGTGTGGTCTCCTTCGGCTTGAAGGGCGGCCGGGAGGCGGCTTCCACCTTTATGAAGAGCCTGAAGCTGGCGGCCATTGAGACCCACGTGGCAGATGCCCGCACTTGCTGTCTGAATCCGGCCTCCTCTACCCACCGGCAGCTCACCGACCAGCAGCTCATCGAAGCCGGTATCCCGGCAGAGTTGATCCGTCTGTCCTGCGGAATTGAGGACGCAGAGGACCTGATCGCGGACCTGAGCCAGGCCCTGGACGCGATTTAAACCGCTCCGAATAAAAACCGGTTCCCAAGTGGGAACCGGTTTTTTCTAAAGTATAAGCTGTACCAGCCATAAGACGGCGATGTGAACGGGGTAATAAAAGTAAAAGGCGTACTGAAACCAAGGCTTTTGCAAAAGATCGCCCTGTTTTCCGCTGTAGAGAAGGATGGGAAGCAGGGCCAGCAGGCCAAAGACCTCGATGACACCGATGGCGAGCACCAGGGAGCAGGAAACAGCTGCACACAGCGGTACCGGTTTTCCCCGGAAGAAACAAAAGGAGAGGATGAGCAGGATACCGCCCCAACCGTAGTCCGCGAAAAGGGCCTCGGAGAGCCAGAGCCCCAGCCCGCAGGCCAGCAATTTCACGGGCCAGCGGAGGGCCCACAGCTCCAGGCGGTCCGCTGCATCCACCAGCCACACCGTCCCCAGCCCCAGGGCCAGGGTCAGCAGGATGTTTTGATTGCCCCAGTAGGGAAACCCCTGGTGAAAGACCAGGTCATAGACCGGCTCGGAGAGCAGAAAGAGGAGGCACAGCCGCAGGAGATACCGTCCCCGGCTCCGGGTGTGACAGAAACCCTCCGCCAACAGGAAGCAGTAGATAGGAAAGGCGATGCGGCCGATACAGCGCATGGGAAGGTACCACTGTCCGCAGGGGAGCGCGGCGGCGATGTGGTCCGTGGTCATGGTGGCCAGGGCGATGATCTTGAGCCAGAAGCTGTCGATCCTTCGGCGTGCGTTCAAGGTGTCTGCCGGGCGGCCTGTTTCATGGACAGAGAGATGCGTTTTTTCTCTACATCTACGCCGGTGACCACTACTCGAACGACGTCGCCTACGGCCACCACCTCGCTGGGATGTTTCAAATAGCGCTCAGAGAGCTGGGAGATGTGGACTAGGCCGTCGTGATGGACGCCGATGTCCACAAAGGCGCCGAAATCCACCACATTGCGGACGGTGCCCATCAGCTCCATGCCGGATTGCAGATCTTTCAGCTCCAGTACGTCGGTGCGCAGCATGGGCGGGGGCAGCTCCTCCCGGGGGTCCCGGCCGGGCTTGAGCAGTTCGGACACAATGTCCCGAAGAGTGGCCTCACCTGCCCCCGACTCCGCCTCTGCCTGTTCCAGGTCCAGGGCGCGCAGCTTCAGGGGCAGGGCGGTGATGCTGCCGTCGGCCAGGTCCGACAGGGTGTAGCCGCACCGGGTCAGCAGCTGGACTGCCACGTCGTAGGATTCTGGATGTACGCCGGTGTTGTCCAGGATCAGATCGCTCTCCGGCACCCGCAGGAAGCCGGCGCACTGCTGAAATGCCTTGGGGCCCAGTTTAGGCACCTTCAGCAGGGCCTTGCGGGAGGGGAAGGGGCCGTGCTCTTCCCGGTATTTGACCACATTTTTGGCGGTGGTGGCGTTGAGGCCGGCCACCCGGGTCAGCAGGGCTGCGGAGGCGGTGTTCACGTCCACGCCTACCGCGTTGACGCAGTCCTCTACCACCCCCACCAGGGCGGCGTCCAGCCGGGCGGCGGGCATATCATGCTGATATTGGCCCACGCCAATGGACTTGGGGTCGATTTTCACCAGCTCTGCCAGGGGGTCCTGGAGGCGGCGGGCGATGGAGACGGCGGAGCGGAGATTGACGTCGTACTGCCCCAGCTCCTCCGAGGCCAGCTGGGACACCGAGTACACCGACGCCCCGGCCTCACTGACCACCATGTAGGACAGAGAAGCTCCGGTCTCCCGGATCAGCTCTGCCACCAACTGCTCCGCCTCCCGGCCGCCGGTGCCGTTGCCGATGGCGGCCCGCTCAATGTGATACTTGTCCACCAGCTCTTTGAGGGTTTCCAGGGCCTTCTCGTGTTTCCGTTTACTGAAGCTGGGGTAGAGGACGGCGGTGTCCAGCACTTTGCCGGTGCCGTCCACTACGGCGGCCTTGCAGCCGTTGACATAGCCGGGGTCCAGCCCCAGGGTCACATGGCCCCGGACCGGCGGCTGCAGGAGCAGCGGCTTCAGGTTGGCGGCAAAGGTTTGGATGGCCCCCTCGCTGGCGCTGTCGGTGAGCTGGCTCCGGGCCTCCCGGCACAGAGCGGGGAAGATCAGCCGGTGGTAGGCGTCCTCCCCGGCGGCCTGGATCACTGTGGCCCAGGGGCAGTGGTTTTTCACCCACCGGCGGCGGATCAAGGCCAGGGCAGGCTCCGGGACCAGCTCCACAGTTACCTTGAGGAACCCCTCCTTTTCTCCCCGGTTGATGGCCAGGACCTGGTGGCCCTGGACGCGGGAGAGGGGCTGGGCGAAGTCGTAGTAGGTCCGGTAGACCGAGTCCTCCTCCCCGGCGGCCCGGGCGGTGAGAAAGCCGTGGCGGGCCATCTGTTCCCGGAGCAGGCTGCGGGTGTCCGCATCGTCCGAGATGGTCTCCGCGATGATGTCACAGGCGCCCGCCAAAGCGGCCTGAACCGAGTCTACCCCCTGTTCCGGGCGGACAAAGGGTTCCGCCCGGGCCTCCGGGGTCCCGCCGCCCTCCTGGGCCAGCAGCACCTCTGCCAGGGGCTCTAGCCCCCGCTCTTTGGCCATGGTGGCCCGGGTGCGGCGCTTGGGCCGGTAGGGGCGGTATAAGTCCTCCAGTTTGGCCAGGGTGTCCGCCCGGGCTAGCTTGGAGGCCAGGGCGGGGGTCAGCTTTCCCTGGGCGCCGATGGCCTTTTTGATCTCCCCCCGGCGGGCGGCCAGATTGCGCAGATAACCCAGCCGGTCCTCCAGAGTCCGCAGGGTGGTGTCGTCCATGCCGCCGTGGAGCTCCTTGCGGTAGCGGGCGATGAAGGGGATGGTGTTCCCCTCGTCCAGGAGCTGGACCACGTGGTCTACGCAGATGAGGTCGAGATTGAGTTCCTTTGCCAGTGCTTTTGTGATAGAATCCATGGAAGGTCTCCTTCGGAGTGGTATGATGACAAAATTACACTATAGTATAGCACATCTGGAAGAAAAGAGAAAGAAGGGTGCGGCGCCAATCCGCGTCTGTATTTGCCGGAACAGGCAGAAAGGGTGATAGCTATGATACAGGAAATTGCACCGCAGGTGTACCATTTGGAGTACCAGGTGAAGGAGCCGGCGGCGGCGGGGAAGGTGTTCTGCTTCCGGGAGGGCTGCGTTCTGCTGACCCGGGAGCGGCGGGTTCCGCTCCGGGCTCAGCTGGGAGACTGCCCGATCCGGTACCGCTATCTCTTCGCCATCGACCGGGAGGAGTACTACCTGGGGGAGCCCCTGGGCCCTGTCCAGGTACCCGGTCTGGAGTGGATGCCCCGCCGGGTGCTGCGGGGACTGGAGCCCCTCTCCCAGGCCTTTGCGGGCTACACGGCCCGGCATCTGGAGCACTGGTACCGGGACAACCGGTTCTGCGGCCGCTGCGGCGGACCAATGGAGCCGGGGATGGAGGAGCGCAAGCTGGTCTGTGCAGCCTGCGGCTTCCAGGTGTATCCCCGGATCAACCCGGCGGTAATTGTGGCGGTTCACGACGGGGACCGGCTGCTGATGACCCGGTACGCCCGGCGGCCCATCCCGTGGTTTGTGCTGCTGGCGGGATTTATTGAGGTAGGGGAGACAGCGGAGCAGTGCGTGGCCCGGGAGGTCCGGGAGGAAGTGGGGATTCAGGTGAAGCACATCCGCTACTATGGCTCTCAGCCCTGGGGGATGTCCGGGAACCTGACCCTGGCCTATACGGCGGAGCTGGACGGCGGGGACCGGCTGACTGTGGACCGGACTGAGCTGGCGGAGGCCCGCTGGTTTTTCCGGGACCAGGTGCCCATCCGGAAAGAGGACCGGGTATCCATCACTCAGGACATGGTGCGGGCCTTTGCCGCCGGACGGTTCTGACAAAAACAGCCGCCCAGAAAATACGGACGACTGTTGCCAAACCAAATAAGAGATGTATGCAGTTATACGTTGTCGATAAACTCGGAGATGAAGTGGAGGGCCACCCCCACGCAGGTGGACCAGGAGCGGTAGTGGGACAGCTTCAGGTAGTTGCCGGTGCTCTTAAAGGGGTTGATGGCGCACAGCCTGGCCCGGAGTTCGCCCAGGTAGGGCTCCATAAACTGGGCCAGCACGCCGCCCAGAACGATGTTGCAGTCCAGAACCATGCGGATGTTGTGGATGCCGATGGCCAGGTAGTCCAGGTACTCCTTCCAGAGGGCAGCGTAGGTCTCGTTGCCCGCCTCCAGTCCGGCGAAGAACTCCTCCCGGGTGATGCCCAGGTCGGTGCTGATCCGGGCGGTGGAGCAGTAGGCTTCCAGGCAGCCCCGCATCCCGCACTGGCAGCGCTTGCCGCCGGGGACAATGCACATGTGGCCGAACTCACCGCTGTGGTGGTGGCGGCCCATGTAGCGCACGCCGTCCAGAAGGACTGCGCCGCCCACGCCCCGCTGGACCGAAAGGTAGACCATATTGCCGTGGGCGTTGTAGTTCCACCACTCTGCGATGCCGCCTGCGTTGGCGTCGTTTTCAATAAAGCAGGGGTAGGGGATGTACTGGGTCAGCCGGCGGGTGGGGAACTCCCGGCTGGTCTCCACGATCCGGGCCAGCACCACAGTGTCCCGTTCCTCGTCCACGATACCGGGCAGGGCCACGCCGACGCCCAGCAGGTGGGAGCGGTCCACATGGTTTTCATCCAGGAAGCGCTCCAGCTCTCCGGCCATATTGCGGAAGTACTCATCTGAGTCCGAGAAGTCACAGATGATGGAGGTCTGGCCCAGCAGGTTGGCCCGCAGGTCGATGCAGACCATGTGGATGTGGTACACCGAGATCATGATGCCCACGGCGCAGCGGACGCCGGCGGCGATGCCGATGGCCCGAGGCTTCCGACCGCCGGTAGAGCTGAAGGTGCCCTGGGTCTCCAGCAGGCCGCACTCCTGTAATTCCTTCAGGTTCTGGCCTACGGTGGGGAGGCTCAGAGAGAGGGAGTGGGCAATATCCTGCTTGGTGACCGGGGTCTGAGAGTCGAAGATATATCGGAAAACACGGCTTCGATTCTGTCTGCGCAGCTCGGCAGTGTTGTACGTGCTCATAAAAAGTTCAACTCCTTGAATGACCACAGATTGCCCGTCATTCCGGCAGAACAATCGAAATCATTTCCATTTTATCATAACAAGGGTCATTCTTGTTTATTCTACCATATGTCCTGCAAAAAGCAAGGGGAACCGGCCGGTTTTTTGGGAAATATGACTAGAATTTCCTGGGATACCTGCAAAAAACGTGCTAAAATGGAGGAGCGATAAGGAAAGGACGGGGAAAGCATGACCGTAAAATTATACGATCCGCTACAGACCCTGCCGGGCATCGGTCCGGCCCGGGCGGCCCGGCTGGAAAAGCTGGGGCTGCGGCGGGTGGAAGATCTGCTGTACTGGTTTCCAAGGGACTATGAGGACCGGCAGCGCCTGTACACGGTGGCCAGCGCCCCGGCGGGAGAGAAATGCTGTGTGGCGGCGGAAATCACTGAGCCGCCCCGCACCAGCCGGACCCGGACCGGGATGGAGATGACTCGGTTTCGGGCGGCGGATGACACCGGGTTCCTCACCCTCACCTTTTTTCACCAGAGCTATGTGCGCAGCGCTCTGCGTCCGGGCCAGCGCTACCTGTTTTACGGCCCGGTGGAGGGGGCGGGTCCCCGGAAAACCATGGTCAACCCCCTCTTTGACCGGGAGGGGACGGGCCATCAGACCGGCCGCATTGTGCCGGTCTACCGGCGCACGGAGGGGATCTCCAACGCCTTGCTGGCCGGGGCAGTGGAACGGGGGCTGACGGACTGCGTAGACCAGATTCCGGAAGATCTGCCGCCGGGAGTCCGGTCCCGCTATCACCTGGCCCAGGCCGGGTGGGCGGTGCGCAGCGTCCACTTTCCCGCCTCTTGGGAGGAGCTGGAGCTTGCCCGGCGGCGGCTGGTGTTTGAGGAACTGTTCTACTTCTCCGCCGGACTGGAGCTGCTGCGCAAGGGACGGGTTCAGGAGGCGGGTCCTGCCTGCGTAGACGGGGATTTGACCGCCTTTTACCGGCTGCTGCCCTTCCAGCTCACCGGCGCCCAGCGGCGGGCGGCGGAGGAGGCAGTCCGGGATCTGACCCGGGGGGTGCCTATGAACCGGCTGCTCCAGGGGGACGTGGGCAGCGGAAAGACGGTGGTGGGTGCGGCCTGTGTGTGGCTGATGGCGAAGAACGGGTATCAGTCCGCCCTGATGGCTCCCACGGAGATTCTGGCCGAGCAGCATGCCAAGACCCTCCGGGCCCTGCTGGGGCAGAGCGGCGTGACCGTGGCGCTGCTCACCGGCTCCATGACTGCGGCGGAGAAGCGGCAGGTGTGCGGGGCCCTGGCCCGGGGGGAGGCGAACCTGGTGGTGGGTACCCACGCACTGCTCTCGGACCCGGTGGACTTTGCCAGCCTGGGGCTGGTGATCACCGACGAGCAGCACCGGTTCGGCGTTCGCCAGCGGGCGGCCCTGGTTCAGAAGGGCCGCCGGGGGGCGCTGGTCCCCCATGTGCTGGTCATGTCCGCCACCCCCATCCCCAGGACATTGGCTCTGATTCTGTACGGGGATCTGGACGTGTCTGTCATCGACCAACGGCCGCCGGGCCGCCAGACGGTGGACACCTTCCTGGTGGGGGAGGACAAGCGCCGGCGGCTGTACAACTTTATCCGCAAACAGGTTCGGGAGGGCCATCAGGTCTACCTGGTCTGTCCGGCGGTGGAGGAGGCCCAGGCGGCGGAGGAAACGGGCCAGCCGCCCCTGAAGGCGGCGGCCGCCTATGCAGCACAGCTGCGGCGGGAGGTGTTTTGCGACCTGCGGGTGGGGCTTCTTCACGGCAGGATGAAGGGGGCGGAGAAGGAACAGGTGATGTCTGCCTTTGCCGCCGGGGAAATCGACATTCTGGTGGCCACCACGGTAATTGAGGTGGGGGTGGACGTGCCCAACGCCACCTTGATGGTGGTGGAGAACGCGGAGCGGTTCGGTCTCTCCCAGCTCCACCAGCTCCGGGGCCGGGTGGGGCGGGGAGAGGCCAAGTCTTACTGTGTCCTAGTTTCCGACCACCGGGGCGAGGAGACCCGCCGCCGTCTGAAGGCCCTCTGCGCCACCAATGACGGCTTCCGCATCGCTGAGGAGGATCTGAAGCTCCGGGGGCCGGGGGATTTCTTCGGCGCCCGCCAGCACGGACTGCCCCAGCTCCGGGTGGCGGATCTGGCTGGGGATATGCGGGTGCTCCAGGAAGCCAGGGAGGCGGTGGAGTGGGTGCTCCAGGCAGATCCGGGGTTGCAAAAAAGGGAGAATCGGGGTATGCTAAACCATATTAAGTCGTTGTTCCGGGACTGCCGGGACAGTTTTAACTGACACGTGATAAAAGGAGATAGCGTATGAATAAAAAGGCAGAGCGCGCCATGGAGCTGCGCAGCGGAAAAAACGGACACTACAACTGTGCTCAGGCCGTGCTGATCCCCACCTGGGAGGAGCTGGGCCTGGACGAAGGCACCGCGAAAAAGGTGGCTCAGAACCTGGGCATGGGCATGAAGCTGGGTTCCACCTGCGGCGCCGTGACAGGCGGCCTGATTGCGCTGGGCCTGAAGGGCGCAGATGACGAGACTGTGGCGGAATACATGCGCATCATGCGGGAGCGCCATGGTGGCAGCAACCTGAACTGTCCCGACCTCCTCAAACGCAACCAGGAGCAGGTCCGTCTGGATAAGAAGGCGCACTGCGACGGCATGATTACAGAATCCATCGAGCTGGTTGAGGAGTTGCTGGCAAAGAAGTAATGCGTTTTTCTGCCGCATTGTGAAGGCATAGGGAGCAAAAGGACATGGCGAAACCGTCATGTCCTTTTTTTGCGGTGAGCCGCTTCTTTTTCAATGTGATTCACATTGCACTCCATTCCAGCCATTTGACTCACGTGTCTTTCTGGACTATATTTGCTATACTAAATATAACGTAATAGATGCGTTCTTTTTTTTGCGTTTTTTTGCGATTACAGATTGAAAATGAAGGAGTTCCAGTTATGAATGCAACCTTAACCGGCAAACCCAGCGTGGATAGACCCTGGATGAAATATTATCCCCCCGCGATGCTGCAGATGATTTCCATTCCGGAGTGTACGGTGATGGAATATCTGAAGGAGCACTGCCCGGGCATGGACGTGGCCGCAATCAACTACTACGGCGAGGATGTGCCCTGGCGGGAGGTTTTCGAGGAGGCGGAGCAGGTTGCCCGTTCGCTGAAGGTGATGGGCTTTCGGGAAGGGGATCAGATTCCGGTGTTCCTGCGCCTGGTCCCGGAGTTTATCAGCCTACTGCTGGCGGCGGAGAAGATCGGCGCGTCTGTGCTGTGCCGTGACAACACTCTGGAGGAGAATGTTGAGGCTGCGGTGAAGGCCGGTGCGAAGATCATTTTTGTCCACGACTTCCTGTCCCAGGAGGAAAAGGCGGCATTCCAGGCTGGAGGGATTGAGACCATCATCACCCTGTCGCCGCTGGAGCGCGGCAGCCGGGAGAGTATGCCCCAGCATGTCCAGAACTGTCTGGATTCCTATTATCCTGAGGCCTGTGCCAGCGGAGCGGAGGTCATCCCCTGGCGAACCTTCCTGGGAATGGGGGAGCGCTGGCAGGGCCAGGCTGATGCTCCTGTAGATATTGACCGGCCTCTGTACCGTTGCTATACCAGCGGCTCCACAGGCCCCTCCAAGCAGGTCATTCACTCTGCAAACACCATGCTGAGCATCATCTGCCAGATGAATTTCTACGGCAGCGCCGATGGCTTCCGCCCCAACTGGCTGGTTACCTGCCTGCCTCCCTCCCTGGTGGCGGTGGTGGTCTCCATGGTCCTTCTGCCCATGGCCTCCAACAAGCTGATGATCATGGATCCCTTTGTCTTTGAACGGGACGTGGACCTGGAGGTCATGCGCTACAAGGCAAACAACTGGCCCCAGCTCCCCCTGTTTGCGGAGACGATGATGCGCAATGGCCGTGTGCCCGATGACTATGACATGTCCCACCTGCTGGCCGGAGGCGCCGGCTCCGAGGCCATGAACAACCAACAGCTCAAGCGTGCTCAGGCCTTTTTCAACGCCCACGGCTGCAAATTCCGCTATACCACCGGTTACGGATGCAGTGAGGCCGGCTCCAATGTGACGCTGCCCATGGCCCCCAAGCCTCTGGGGAACGGCAACGTAGGGGTGCCCATGCCGCTGAGCGTCATGTCGATCTTCAAGCCCGGCACACAGGAAGAGCTGAGCTATTATCAGGTCGGCGAGATCTGCAAGACCGGGCCGGGCAATATGCTGGGCTATGATAATCCTGAGGCCACGGCAAAGGCGCTCCAGTTACATGACGATGGGAATGTCTGGCTCCACCTGGGTGACATGGGCTATATGGACGAGGACGGTGTTTTGTATACCGTGAACCGCGGCAGCAACGCGCGCTATGGCGGCGGTTTTATCGACATTCAGACCATGGAGAACCTTGTGGCAGACCGGGAGATCAAGGGCATCGACGACGAGTTCTTTGTCAACATTCCGGACGACGAGCACCCCGGATACTACTTACCCTACTTATACGTTGTGCTGGAGGAAGGGTATACCGTAGAGGATATTTGGGAGGAGGTCTGCGACTGCCTGGAGCCCCATATGTGGCCGGTGGACATGATTCCCATCTCCGCCCGTCCGTTCTGGCACTTTAAGACCAACCGCATCGGCCTGACCCAGGAACTGCAGGCCATGCGCGCTCAGGCTGCCAGTACGCAGCGGCGGAGTGCGTGTCTATAAGCACTGACATAGAGAAAACACCGCCTGAGGAAAAGCTCAGGCGGTGTTTTTTTGGGAGAGACGGGGTCACTCCATCCTTGAAATCAGGGTAATCCCCTGAATAATGTGCTGAATATAGCTGCTGATGGATGCGGTGTCGGAGAGAACAACGCCATCTTCGTTGTTGTTCCAGACGGTCTGATAAAAGCGCTCAAAGATGGTTCGCATGTCCGGATGGTTGATGATGACCAAACTGTTTTCAGCCGCGCCGATGTCCAGACGCAGATAGGAGAACATGTCGCTGAGGAAGAGACACTGGTTTGTGACATACTGGAAATCGGAGACCAGCTGGCCGTAGATGACACGGTACTCCTGGTGCCCGTTCCGCTGTCTGCACAGCATCAGCAGGTGCTCCAGATAGCGCACGCGCTGTTCGGGGGTCAGAGAAATTTTGCAGCTGAAAAAGTCCAGTACTCCAGTCACGGCCAGATCAGAGAAGGCGGTTTCGTGGAAGATCAGGCAAAGAGGAGATTGCTCCAGCACATTCTTGGTGGTCTGATGGAGCGTCCGCAGCTGTTCGATACAGTCTGGGGCCTGGAACTGTTCCGGCAGCTGGGGGAGTACCTCTTCGAAAAGATCATCCGGCATAAAATGCTCTGTCATATGTCCCACCAGCCAGTGCAGATTCTGGGCCAGAAGCGACCGGAAGTACCCGTTGTCGTTCAGGATCTCACGCATGGAGCTCCGCCGGAACAGCATAGCTTCCCGACAGCACAGGGTGCTTATGTGGTGATACAGGATGTTGCAGGCGGACTTCTCCTCAGTTACCGCAACGGACATGCACCGATCCTGATTGGCCAGCATACCGGAGATGGCGAAATCGTCCTTTACCACAAAAACGGCCTTTCCGCTGGCCTGTTCTGTAGTGTAGAGATAGAAGTCCACATAGGCCATCTGAGTCAGCAGATTGATTAGAAAGGTGGTGTCATCCAAATCGTCCCAGTGCGTGATGTCAATTTTGGCCAGCAGTGAAAAATGTACATTGGGGTAAAACAGCTTCTTGGCAAGGGCGTGCTCCCGGAATTTGACAATCTGGATTCTGTAATCCCGTCTCATGGCCATCATATCCATTGCCGCGATAATATCTAGTGAACTGACGCGGCGCAGCACCGGATGGCACATTTTCTCAATGTATTTCTCCAGGGAGAGCTCTGGAAAGAACTGCACCCGCTCCTTTGAGGGGGCGGTGTTGTCCTTCCAGTTTTCCCTTGCGTAGTTATACTCCGCCTCCAGATTGTCGTAAATGGCCATTTTCAGGTCCTGGAGCTGGTCAACCTGGTAATTGTGACACAGCTGTGCAAGACCCTCCTCTGACCCGGCATGAACGATGCAGTTGCTGATTCCGTCCAGCACCCGTTTTTCCGTTCGCTCCGCTGGTATCACTTTGCCGGTGACCCACTTGCTAATGTAGGAGACATCGTATTGCAGTTCCTGTGCCAGGATGTAGTTTTTCAAGCCGGCCGTTCCAATCAGATATTCCAGCAGAATACTAAAGCGATTCTTATTTTCCATATGCCCTACTCTCTCGTATCTCAGTTGGGTATGATTTCCTCTCAGATTTAAAAATATCTTTTGAGCATAAAACGCACAGAACGGCGCTTTATACTCAAAGAATACTTCTAATGGCTGGGCAGCGCCTTCCCCTTCCGGGGAAGGCGCTGCCTTTTTTGTTCCGTTTGTCTGAAGCGCCGGTCTACATTTTATCTGCTGATTTTTACAGTTTTGTAGCTGCTCCAGGCGGAGTAGTAGTTCTTGCCACCCACGGTCTTGTAGGCGCGGACATACACCTTATAGGTCTTGCCCTTGGACAGGCCGGTGATGGACTTGGAGACGGTGCTGGAGCCCTTGACTGTCACGCGCTTGCTGGCGGCGGAACCAATCCGGTAGGAAACCTGGTATCCGGTTGCGCCGCTGACCTTCTTCCACTTCACAGTGAACTTCCGGGAGCCGGTGTTCTTCAGGTAGGTGATGCTGGGTCTGCTCAGGCGGTACATGGTCTTGGTCAGACCGTTTGTGCTGCCCTTCACGCTCATGTACTTACCGGAGTAGGCGCGGACGCTGTAGGTGTATTTGGTGCCGTTGCTGGTCTTGGTGTCGGTCCAGCTCACGGTGCTGCCGCTCTTGATGGTGGCTACAGTGGACCACTTGGTGGAAGAGCCTGCCTGGCGGTACACCTTGTATCCGGAGGCGCCGGTGATCTTGCTCCACTTCACGGTAATGCCGGAAGAGGCGTTGGTGGGGGTGCTGAGAGTGACCTTGCTCAGATACTTGGTAGTCTTGCCGGTCGTGTTGTAGGCACTGATGTAGTTGCTGCCGTCCCGGCTGATGCAGCGGACGGTGTAGGTGTAGGTGGTGCCGCTCTTTGCCGTCTCATCAGTCAGGCTGGTAGCGGAGGTGTTGCCGACCCGCTTCCAACCGCTGCCGGAGGTCTTGCGGAACACACGGTAGTTCTCTGCGCCGGGCACTGCCTTCCAGGTGACCTGGACGCCGTCGAGACCGTTGGCAGCGCTGGAGAGAACGGGAGTCGCCAGACGCTGTTCCGTGTTGCACACGGTACAGAATCCGTCATCACCGTACTGATGATCACCGGTGGCGGGGATGGCTTCGTCCTTGGTGCCGGTGTACTCGGTACCCTCGAAGGTGACCTTTGCGACATAGACATGCTTGCCGTCGGCGCCGCAGGTGGGCTCGACGGTCTCGCCGGGTGTTACGGTGCAGGGTTCGATCTTGGTATCTTCACAGGCGGAGCAGGTGAAGGTGGCGGTACAGGTATAGCCGCTCTCTTCGCTCCGGGTCCAGGTGAAGCCCGGTTCGCCATAGCGATGGCCGGTGGCGGGAACGTCAACGATCTGTTTATCTGTGTATTCCTGATCCAGGAAGGTGCAGGTGGCAGTATAAGTGGTACGGCCAGCCTCGGTGCAGGTGGCGGTGGAGTCGCTAGCGGTCACAGTGCAGTCCACGGTTTCAACCTTCTCGCAGGTAGCGCAGGTAAAGGTGGCTTTGCAAGTAGAGTAATCGTCTGCCCAGTCGAAAATGGGCTCGCCATAGCTGTGCCCCAGTGCCGGGGAGGTCTCCTCGGTCTTGGTGTCGGTAGCCAGAGCGGTGGTGCCGTCCTCGGCATAGGCCGTAGCGGTGTAGACGATTGCGCCAGCTTCTTCACAGGTTGCGTCCTTGGTCTCGGAGGTCACCTTTACGGTGGGGTTTGTCACCTCGTCACCGCAGACGGAGCACTTTAGGCTGGCAACCGTGGCGGTGTAGCCGCTCTCTACTTCTTCGGTCTCCGGGTTGTCTTCGACAGCGGTCCAGACGAACTCGCCCTCATATTTGTGCTGGCCAGCCTCGCCTTTTGTTTCTTTGGTGGCAACGTAGTTTACGCTGCTGCCATCCTCGGTCTTATCGGTTTTGCCGGAAGCGGTCTCAATGGTAGTGATACCTTCCGCACAGTTGCCGGAATAGGATTTCTCAGTAGTAGCGGTGACAGCTTCGGTCAAGGCGACTTCTTCGATGAATGTTTCATTCACCAGGCAGTCCAGCTGATCGTGGACCTCGGGGCAATGACAAGCAAGTTTCAGGTTCTGGAAGGTGACGGTGGAATTGCCTTCCTCGTCATTTTTCCAATCAGCGTCGGTAGGCGCATAGGTATGTCCGGCAGAGGCCACAACGGCATCGTATTCAGCCTTCTCTTCCAGGTACTGCTGATGCAGTTTTTCCTTCTCTTCTTCCGTCATCTGGCTGCCGAAAGAGGAGTTCTCACTCTGGTCGACGGGCTCTTCCAGAGCTTTGCCGCACTTGGTGCAGACATAGCAGAAACCGGTGTTCCAGGTGCTGTTGGTCTTGGTAAAATAGGTCTCGTCGAACTTGATGTAGTGGTGGTCACAGTTGATAAGAAGATCGTCGACCTTGTCATACTCCACAGCGGACAGAGAGTCGATGCTGACGCTGCCTGCCAGGTTGGCAACCCACATGAACTCGTCGTTGTCGTTGGTCTCTTCGCTGTTGTCGCCGAAATAACTGTTGTAGTTGGGGTTGTAGTTGGTTTCTTCGAACTCGTAGCCGTAACCATTGGAATCGTTGTCGGCGGTGTAGTCCGGATCAGTAGAGCGGCTGCCATCGTCCTTACCGGAGATATAGGCCAGGTTGGTGGCAATGGAGACGTCCAGCTTGTTGCCGTCCAGGCAGATACCGGCAATGGGGTGATCTTCAAAGCTGAAAGAGTCATTGCTGGTTGCGCTCTCGGTGAAGCTGAAGGCCATGCCGGAGAAGGCGTTGGTCAGGTCGCGCTGGGCGTAAACGGTATCATACTGCTTGACAACCGCAACCTCACCGGAAGACAGGTCATAGCTCAGCAGGACGTTGGAGAGGTTAAAGTACAGCTTGCCGCCGGAGAGGGCGGTGGTGATAGAAATGGAGGGATAAATCTCGGCCTGCTCTTCATGCTGGGCAAACAGCTTGGTCAGCAGTTCGTTCTCAACCATCTCCTTGGATTCCGGGTTGTAGACTCGGGCGACGGTGGTGTAGTCATCGTCATCCTCGTTCTCGTCATAGTTGAATTCGATTAGAGTCTCGTAGTCGGTGTCGCCATCACCGGAATCGGTGTCAGAGATGGCGCGCTTTACCAGCTTATACCGGGTGTTTCCGCCCATCAGATCTTCCATATCCTCTATGCTGCCGCCCTGGTTCATGTCGTTAAAGCTATCCAACATGGAGACAGTGTCGGTGGAGTCGTACACATAGTAGAAGTTGCTGCCGTCAGAGTACACGTTGCTCTTGGCACGGGCGAACCACGCCTTCTCATAGGTCTTGTCGTTGGCAGCATCAGCGTACAGGGTTTTCAGTTCGCTGTAGTAGCCGTCATAGAGAGAGGTGGTGGTGTCGTGGCTGAACATGAAGTACAGATGGTTCATGTAACCGGCGGTTTCCACACGGTCACGGATCATAACCTCGGTATAAACGTCGTTGTAGCAGGGGTCAACATAGTACCACTGGCCGCCAACTTTCACGGCGTTCCAGAAGTGGTCGGAGTTGAAGCCGGGCTGCGTTTCACCGTACATGGTGACGTCGGTCTCGAAGGAAATCCGAACCACGTCCACTGCGTAATCCTTGTCAATGCTCAGATTCTCGTTTTCATCGTAGTACAGGTCTTTGGCGGCCTTCCAGTCAGAGGCATCCTCATAGTTACCATTGTTTGTGTAAATCTCGGGGTGCATGCACTGAACCAGATAGGCGTAAGCCTTGGTATAACCCAGGCAGACGGATTTGCCCTCAGCCAGAGCACCGACCTGGTTGCCTTCCCAGTAACCCAGAATGCCCGGGGTCATGGCGGTGGCAGCCTGGTCAGCAATGTAAGGGATTGCCTGGTTAGCGGTCATATCCTTAGTGCCGTCTCCGTCAAGGTCAATGAGATCATTTTCCATAGACTGCTGAGTCAGTTCCTCAACAGTCATTTTGACACCGGGAGCATTCTCGGGATCAACCTCAACACCTTCTGTTTCCGCTGTAGCGATAAAATCATCAGCGCCGGCAGCAATCTTGGTGGCGGCTTCTTCGCCAAATTTTTCGGCAACAAAGCCGGCAGCATCCTTAGAGATAGCATCAGCATTGTCGGTCATGTACTGCTCTGCGGCGGTGTTGGCCTGTGCTTTCTCATCTGCGGTGGGATTTTCCGGGTCAGCGGCAATCTGTGCCAGTGTGTTTTGATAGACGAGATTCTTAATAGCATTCTCATAGTACTGCTGGCGAAGCTGAGCCTCAATTCCGGCAAAAATCTGGTCATGGAAGTAAGTTGTGTACTGTTCTTAATACACAGCATACATTGTGTTATAGATATCATCATAATGCGCATGCTTCTGAGGGTTCTGCGCTGCCATAGACGGCTCATCCTTGCCCTGGTTCATGATGTAGGACATGTCGAAGCTGTCCACTGTGGCCAGCCAGTCATTCAGCACCAGCAGCTTCTGATACTCAGTCTTGGCGCCGGAGTCTTTCACTGCCTTCAGCGCTTCATCACGGCGGCTGCGGAGGGTGCTGCCGTAGTATTCTACCCCCAGCTTGTCACCGTAGTGGAAGTTCAGAATCATACCGGTCAGGTCATCGTAGCTATAGTTGCCGCTGCGGACGTCACCAACGGTCACACCGGCCAGAACCAGCATTTCGCCCAGAGCGCCCAAGCCATCTTCGTTGTTATCGTTGTACTGAAGATAAAACGGCATCTGCACGCCCAGCACGTCGGCGTTTTCTGCCCACTGCTGCTGGTATAGAGCGTACATCCCCAGAACGGTCTGGATCTGTTCCTCAGTCAAAGGAGTTTTCTCAGTTTCCCCCTCAAAGGTGGAGGGGCTGTCGCTTTCGACAGTGACTTTCATGTTTTCCAGTTCCTGACGGGCCGCAATGATGGCGGGGTCCGTTTCATCGATCTCAATGCCGGATTCCTTCACCAGGGCGGCAGCCACTACCGCGTTTGCGCCCTCGAACTGGATTTCGGGGAGTTGAATATGATCAGCCGTCACGGTTACACCGGTGTCCGGTTCCTGTGCGGCGGTCTGAGGTTGGGTTGTGGATTCTTCCTCGGCGGCAGGTTCGTCCTCAGTGGGCTCCTCTGCCTCGGTCTGCTCCTCCGCTTCATCGGCGGGGGCGGTCTCCTGCTCGTCTGCCGGGGCGGTCTGGGTCCCGGTCGGCTCGTCCACGACATTGGTTGCCCAGGCAGTAGAGCTGAGCAGGCCCAAGGCCATAGTCATAGCCAGCAGCAAAGCAAGGAATTGTTTTGCAAACTTTTTCATTATTTCCTCCTCTTTTAAAATTATGAGAATTCGGGTGAGGACAAAATGCGCCCTGTTGTCCCGGATTCCCCGCTTTAGGTGTAAGGCTGCGTAGATCACAAACAGAGACAAGTTGTCCCGCTTGTGATCTTATTTTCAAAATGCATACACCTTAGTTTTTAATTATAGGTTAAATTTCCTTGTTACAGGTCATGCATCTGTCATACATGCTTGTACAGAAATGGCAAGAGAGCTGGCTAGACCCCGTTGTCAAAGGGAGGAAAATCCTGTAAAGTAAACGTAAGACGGGAAAATACCGCGTACAAACAGAGAGGAGAGCTCATATATGAAGAGACAGCTGACTTCCATACTGCTGGCAGCGGGGATGCTGGCCCTTACCGGTTGCATGGCGCTGGAGACCCCGGCATCCTCTGACGGCGTCCAGACGGCCCCTGAGCCAAGTGCCGGAGTGAAGAGTGGACCGGCAGAAGAAGGGGAGCTGGGAGAGTATCACGTCAAGATCCTGGAGGCGGAGACAGGCCTGAAGGACTACGATGGCAATCCGGTTATTGGCGTCCAGTTTGCGTTCACGAACAACAGCTCGGAGGCGGCGGCCTTTGACCTCGTGCTCTATGCCACAGCCTATCAGGACGGCGTGGAGCTGGACCCGGCGATTTTAGAGGAGATGTCCGAGGCATACCAAAATGCCTCCCGGAACATCAAGCCGGGAAAGACCCTCACCTGTGAGACATACTATGTGATGACGGGCGAGGACTGCGACGTGGAGGTGGAAGTGACAGAGTTGCTGCCTCTGGACGACAGCAAGGTGACCCGAACCTTTGCCGTTGAAGCGCAGACGTGAGAACGGCGCAGCAGAACCGCCCCGGTGAGATCAAACACCGGGGCGGTCCTTTTTATCTGGAAACCGAAGTCACTCCGGCCCTCTCAGGGTTGATTGTCATTTTGAAATGATGACGCTCTTTGCGCCGCTCCAGGCGGAGTAGTAGTTCTTGCCACCCACGGTCTTGTAGGCGCGTACATACACCTTATAGGTCTTGCCCTTGGACAGGCCGGTGATGGACTTGGAGACGGTGCTGCCGCCCTTGACCGTTACACGTGTGCTGGCGGCGGAACCGATTCTACGCGAAACCTGGTATCCGGTTGCGCCGCTGACCTTCTTCCACTTCACAGTGAACTTCCGGGAGCCGGTGTTCTTCAGGTAGGTGATGCTGGGTCTGCTCAGGCGGTACATGGTCTTGGTCAGACCGTTTGTGCTGCCCTTCACGCTCATGTACTTACCGGAGTAGGCGCGGACGCTGTAGGTGTATTTGGTGCCGTTGCTGGTCTTGGTGTCGGTCCAGCTCACGGTGCTGCCGCTCTTGATGGTGGCTACAGTGGACCACTTGGTGGAAGAGCCTGCCTGGCGGTACACCTTGTATCCGGAGCCGCCGGTGACCTTGCTCCACTTCACGGTAATGCCGGAAGAGGCGTTGGTGGGGGTGCTGAGGGTGACTTTGCTCAGATACTTGGTGGTCAGTCCAGATTTGTCGTACCGGCTCAGGGTGCCGTCTGCTTTCCGGCCTCTGACTGTGTAGGTATAGGAGGAGCCGGATCTGGTGCCGGTGTCCGTGTAGCTGGTGCCCTGGACAGTTTCCAGCCGCTTCCAGCCGGTGGCGATTTTGCGGTAGACCCGGTAGCTGTCCGCGCCGTCCAGGGCGTCCCAGCAGATGGTCACGCCGGTCATATCGCTGGAAGCGCTGCGCAGCGATACGGTCTGGTGGATGAAGGCGTCACGCTCCCCGCAGCGACTGCAGGTTCCGTTTACAAAGGTGTGGGCGGTGCCAGGGAGAATGGTGACTGACTGTTCCTCGCGGTATGTCTGACCGTTCCGCTGGCAGGCGGCGGTGTACACGATGCGGCCGCCAACAGTGCAATTGCCGGTGACATCTTTCCGCACGGTACAGGCAACGGTCTGCCGGGTGTCCTCAGGCCGGCAGGCGCACTCGGCTGTCTGAGTGCCGTCGCACACAGCGCAGGTGAAAACAGCCCCACACTTGGTGTAGTCGTCGGCCCATTGGAAGGTGGGCTCCCCGTAGACATGACCGGCGGTTTCCCCCTCCTCCAGCTGGTTTCTGGTCTCCATACAGTGGACGCAGACGTAGATGTCAGCGGACTTCTGTACCCCGGCGCTGTCCCGGGTGTAGAACACGTCGTGCCACGGCACAAAGTGGTGGGACTGGGCGTCGGTCAGGGCGGTGCGGGGGCCGCCGTCGCTGATGCCGCAGGTGGTACAGCGGTTTTCCGTGTAGCCCTGCTGGCCGCAGAAGGGGGCTACGGTGACGCTCTGGAAGATGTGTTGGCTGCCGGTCATGTGGCTCATGTCCAGGGTCTCCACAAAGTTGGCGCTCCACATGAACTCCTCGTTGTCGTTGTCACAGCGGGACTGGTAGTTGCCGTAGTTGATGCACGCGGGATTGTAGTTGACCTCCTCCACTGCGTAGTCAGAGATATGGCAGAAATTGGTGGCGACCTGGACGTACAGCTTGCCGTCGTCCTTGAGACAGAGGGCGGCGAGGGGGGGGATTGAAAACGGTGTGGGCGATGTCCGCGCTTCCCTCCGGCACTACGGAGAAGGATTGGCCGGGGAAGGGGTTGGAGGTGTCCCGGACGGCGGAGACCCGGTTGTACTCTTTGACCAGGGAGACGGCGCCGCTGTGCAGGTCGTACTTCAGAATCTTGTTGCTGGTGTTGAAGTAGAGCGCGTTGCGGTACAGGGCCAGGGAGTGGGCCAGGGAGGGATATTTTTCGGCATATGCCTGGAACAGCAGATACTCATTTTGTACCAGCTCACTGGTCACGGCTGCACCGCCGGTGGTGGCGCCCTGGCCAGTGGCGTAGTCCAACAGGACGGTTTCCCCCGCCGTGGACAGGGGATCGGTCAGGGTCCGGGGGCGGGCCACCAGCTGGTCCGGAACCTGGTTGTAGTGGGCCTCCGTGGGGGAGATCTGCTCCAGGGTGGACTGGTTTTTCACATAGTACCAGTAGTCGTCATCATAGCTGACGGGCCCGGCGGCGTCGGTGAACCAGGCATCCTCATACTCGTCGTGGACCGCCAGTTCCTGATAGAGGGTGTCGATGGTCTTGAAGTTCCCCCTGTACCACTCCCGCATGGTGGGGTCGCTGCACAGGAAGTACAGATGGGACAGGTTGCCGTCGGTCTCCACCCGGTTCCGCCCGATGCACTGGACGCTGATGTCGCTGTAACAGGGGTCGGCGTAGTACCATTTGCCATCCAGTTTGACTGCGTTGAAAAAGTGGGGTTCGCCGAAGTGGGATTCTTCGCCCAGAATGGACACATCGGCGTCCCAGATGATCTTGACGAAGTCGATGAGGTAGGCGGGATTCTCGCCGCCGTTCACCTCCTCCTTGGTTTTCCAGCTGCCGTCTCCGTTCTGGTAAATCTCCGGGAACGCGCACTGGACCAGATAGACATAGGCGGCGCTGTACCCCAGGCAGGCGCAGTTCTGCTTTACCAGCGCGCCGAAGGCGGTGCTGCCGATCATATCCGTCGGCTCCTCCCCGGTGGTCACGGCGCTCATGTCGAACGTGCAGCTGCCGGCCAGCCAGTCGTTCAGGACTAGCAGCTTTTCCGCAGCGGTCATATTGCTGTCCAGGTGGGACAGGGCCCGGTCCCGGGCTGCGAGGAGGGCGTCGCCGTACTCAGCCACATAGCCCCGGAGGGCGTCGGTAAAGCCCAGAATGATCTGGTCCACCTGCTGGATGGTCCGGCTGTCCCCGGCGTCGATGGCCGCCTGGGGGATACCGGCCACGGCGAGAATGGCGCCGATCGGGCTGGTCTCAGTGTCCTTGGAGGTGAAGTAGGGGCAGGGCAGGCCAAAGTACTCCGGTTCCGATTCGTAGTAGGCCTGCAGTTCGGCGTAATGGGCGTAGACTGTCTGCAGCTCCGGGCCGCCCATCGGCTCCGGGCTGTTTTCGTTGATCTGGTCCAGTTCGTCCAGGGCCATGGACAGGGTGCTGTCCATCTCCACATCCATGGCGGAGACCGAATTCGCCCCGGCGGAGTCGTAGGAGACCGTTACCAGCGCATCGGCGTAGTTGTCCGCCAGGACGCCAGCGGTCACGGGGGCCAGCTGCTCCTCAGTCAGGTTGTACTGGGAGACGTCCGCCGGCGTCCCGTCGCGGCGCCGGAAAATCGCCTCCTCCAGGGCTTGCTCCAATTCCGCCTGGGGGACGGATGCTGCCGCCCCGCTGTCCGGCAGTGCCGCGGCAGTTGAGGTGAGCAGGCAGGCTGCCACGAATAGAAACAACAGCCATGGGGCGTATTTCTTCCCGTATTTTTTCATTGATTTCCCGTCTTTCTGTTGAAATAAACTCGATTGGAACGATCATTAGCAGAAGAATCTGCCGGAGGGTGGTCCGGCAGATTCTCTGTATCGTCTGAATCAGACAGTCACAGGGACTCTGGCTGCGATCTCAGCGGCCAGCTCTCTGCGGTTGGTTTTGAAATGGAAGTAGCTTCGCTCTTTGATCAGGGTGACTTCCACCGGCTGCTGGTGGGGCTCCAGGGCGCTGCGGATGGCCTGTTCCACCTCGGCCTGGTCTGCGCCCTGTTCCAGAATCAAATACAGGTAGGGCAGAAAGTAGCCTTCATGCTCCGGGTCCGGGGCGATGACAAAAAAGCCGTCGTCCATACCGGGGGTAAAGGCAATCCGGTTCTCCATCTCCATGACAAACAGGCGGCCGCCGCCGAAGCGCTCCGGGAAGCCGCGGCTGAGCACGTGGACGGTGCCGTTTTCCGCCATATAGCCGTAGTCCCCGGTGTGCAGCCAGAGCTGGCCATCCGGGTGCCGTTGCAGGGCCTGGGCGGTGCTTTCGGGGTCATCATAGCCCAGCATAAGGCCGGGGCCGGTTTTGCAGAGCTCGCCGACTTCTCCGTAGCCCAGCTCCTGTTGGGTGCCCTTGGCAAAGGCGGCCAGGGTGGTTGCGATCATCGGCATACCGCCGCAGCAGTCTGTCAGCGGTTGGGTCGGGCAGGGCAGCGTAAACCCGGAGCCGCCCTCGCTCATGCCGTAGCTTACGCTGAAATGGGCAGGGCAGTGGTGAGCCTTCAGGAAGGCTTCCGCCCGTTCAATTTGCTTGATGTTCAGGGGTTCCGCGCCGACGCCTGCGGCATAGAGGTAATCCATGGAGTAGTCAGCCGGAATACGGGGGCTGCGCATCAGGACCTCGATGAATTCAGGGATCAGGGCCCAGCAGTTGGGCCGGTAGCGCATCAGCTCCAGGTCCAGGTCCTGGACGTCGCAGAATGGGTCCAGAATCAGCAGGTTGCCCGAAGAGATGGGAGAGAGGATCATGGTCACTGTCACCGCCACCAGGGAAGGCGGAAGGATGGTGTGCAGCCAAGTGAGACGGAAATCCAGGGAGGCGGTGAAGGGGGTCATCTGGTGGATCACGCCCAGCATACTGGCGGCGCTGTGAATCACTTGCTTGGAGGGACCGGTGGAGCCGCTGGTGTACGCACAGAACAGGGGGCGGTCCGGATCAGCAGGGGCCTCCCAGGGGCCTGTATATCCCTCACCCAGGGCCAGAAACTGATCCCAGGTCAGGTTTTCCGGGGCACAGGCGGGCTCTGCCGGCTGGAGGGAATCAATGTACGCGGTGATGTGCTCCGGCATCTTGCTTCTGTCCGCCGAGGCGTAGGGGGAAAGCGTGACAATGCGTTCCAGCTGGGTCTCCGCCCGGAACCGGTCTTCCTCCGCCTTAGAGAGGTAGGTGTGGGCAAACAGCACCGGCGACTTGGAGTTCTGGATGGCCACAACAGACTCCTCCAGGGTGCCGTCCCGGCAGATCAGCGCTGCGCCGATCTTCTCAGCGGCCAGCAGCAGCACAACATGTTCCGGTACCGCCTGCAGAAACGTGGGGATGCGGTCCCCTTCCTTAAAGCCCAGCGCACAGAGGGCTTTTGCGGCTGCGTCTGCCTGCCGGAACAGGTCGTTCCAGGTCAGCTCACGGCCGTAGTAGTGAATTACGGGAATGGATGTATCTGCGTTGTTCTGCCTGAGATAGTCTGTCAGAGAGCAGTGGGGGATTTGCAGCTGCTGCAGTGACTCGGGATAATATTTCATCCAGGGACGGTCGATGCTGGCCTTACCGGTTACCTTGCCTTGCTTGTTCATTTTATCAACAACACTCCTTTATCATGCCGGAAACAACATGGAAATCGCCGTTTGGCTGCGTTGGATTTATGCGCATAAATCTATATTTTTAGAAACCGCTTTTTCCTATTTATATATATGAGAATAGATATTTACACATTATATAACATGTCCCCAGGAAAGACAAGGAAAACTTCTCTGCCCTGTAAAATCGTGCCAGTTCGAGTGCTTTAAAGGGGCCGCAAAGTGCAAAGAGGGCGGCAGGTACTCTAAGTACCTGCCGCCCTCTTTCCGCTTCCCCCAGAGGGGTCCGCGGGTTCGATGGAAAGACGACGCTTATTTCATGCCGTTTTCATAAGCCTCGATCATCTTCTTGACCATCTGGCCGCCGATGCTGCCGGCCTGCTTGGAGGTCAGGTCGCCGTTGTAGCCCTGCTTCAGGTTGACGCCGACTTCGTTGGCAGCTTCCATCTTGAACTGGTCCAGTGCTGCGCGGGCAGCGGGAACGATCACTCGATTATTGCTGTTAGACATTGAGACACATCTCCTTCTCTTTCTGATTCTTGAAAAGCGAAAAACCCGTGTTGGATTTTCCGAGCCTATTTTGACCGGCTGCGGCGAATCTATGCGAAGGCTGTCGTGCCAAATTCTGTTTGCAGGACGGAGGAGCAGGACAACGCGGAAGAAAGAATGGAGGAGGTGATGAACTGAAGTCTGAGCGGATGCAGCGGAAAAAACGGGATAAAAAAGCAAAAAAAGATTGATCGTGCAGGAGAAAATGGTATATCATATTAAAATAGGTGAGTATCGCTCATAGTATGCGTCCGTTGGGGAAAACCAGACTGGGCGCAAAAGCGATCTGAGCTGGATCGGAGGTGTGACACAATGAGTGAACGCAAAAAGAAAAACTGGATTCCTTGGGAAAAGGCGGACTACGTCAAGGAACTGGTGGAGATCATTAACCAGGAGAGCGACGACGCAGCCCTGGCGGAAAAGCTCTCGGTTTACCACGAGAACGATATTGCCGAAGCCTTTGAACTGTTGGACGAGGCCGGACGGCGAAAACTGTACCGTGTGCTGGACACCGAGTGGATGTCAGAGGTGTTCGCCTACCTGGATGACGTAGGCACGTACCTGGAGGAGCTGGAGGCGGATGACGCCGCGGACATCATTGAGAACATGGACGCGGACGACGCGGTGGACGTGCTCCAGGAGGTGGACGACAACGTCCGGGAAAAGCTGGTCTCCCTGCTCAATGAGGAGGCCACGGAAGATATCCAGCTGATCTGTTCCTATGATGAGGACCAGATGGGTAGCATGATGACCACCAACTTCATCCAGATCAACCGCAACCTGACCATCAAGCAGGCGATGAAGTCCCTTGTCGCCCAGGCGGAGGACAACGACAACATCTCTACCATCTATGTAACCGATGAAGACGGTATTTTTTACGGCGCCATTGACCTGAAGGACCTGATTGTGGCCCGGGAGTATGTACCCCTGGAGGAGCTGATCAGCACCTCGTACCCCTATGTGCTGGCTAACGAGACCATTACCGACAACTTGGAACGGTTGAAGGACTACGCAGAGGACTCTATCCCGGTGCTGGATCAGGAACACCGGATCATTGGTGTCATCACCTCCCAGGACCTGGTGGAAGCGGTGGACGACGAGATCGGCGAGGACTACGCACAGCTGGCCGGTTTGACTACCGAGGAAGATCTGGGGGAGACGGTGACCCAGAGTATGAAAAAACGGCTGCCCTGGCTACTGATTCTGCTGGGCTTGGGCCTGGTGGTGTCCACCGTGACAGGGATGTTTGAGCAGGTGCTGACTCAGCTGACGCTGATTGTGTTTTTCCAGTCCACAATTCTGGGCATGTCCGGCAACGCCGGCACACAGTCCCTGGCTGTGACCATCCGGGTGCTGATGGACGAGGAGCTGACGGGGAAGGAGCGGCTGATGCTGGTGTGGAAGGAGCTCCGGGTGGGTCTGTGTGACGGCCTGTTGATGGGCTGCGTCTCCTTCCTCTGCATCGGGCTGTATATCCTGTTTGTCAAAGGGAAGACGCCCCTCTACGCCTTTTCCGTGTCTGGGTGCGTTGGCATGGCCCTGATGGTGGCCATGACCATCTCCGGCCTGGTGGGCACGGTGATCCCGGTTTTTTTCCACAAAATCAATGTGGACCCAGCGGTGGCCTCCGGTCCGCTGATCAGCACGGTCAGTGACCTGGTGGCCGTGGTGACCTACTACGGCCTGGCCTGGGTGCTGCTGCTCAATGTGATCGGCATCTCCGGGTGAAGAAAATGGAAACGGGCGCGGATGCTTTCTGTGGAAGGCGTCTGCGCCCTTGTGCTGACTGTGTTGTTCTGAAGATAGGAGGGATGGAAGTGAAGTCCAGGCTGTTGGCCCTGCTCTACCCGCCCAAGTGCATCTTCTGCGGGGCTTTGCTGGAGGCCGAAGAGGGGGTCTGTTCCCGGTGCGGGCCCAAGTTGCCGGTGACCGATGACGGCAGTTGTGCTCAGGAGGGGGACTGGTTTCGCCAGTGCGTTTCTCCCTTCTTTTTGGAGGGGCCGGTCCGGGAGGCCATACACCGCTACAAATTTCAGCACCAGGAGTTCAACGGTGTGGTTCTAGGACGCTGGATGGGCCGGTGTGCCCGGACGCACTTTTCGGGTACCTTTGATCTCATCACTTGGGTGCCGGTGAGCCGGAAACGCCGCTGGGAGCGGGGGTTTGATCAGAGCGGTATTCTGGCAAAAGAGGTGGCTCGGGCTTACGGCGGGGCGGCAGTGCAGACACTGAAGAAGCTGCGGCATATCCCGCCTCTGTCCCAGACCGAAGGAGGCGCAGCAGCGCGGCAGGCCTTGGTCCAGGGGATTTACGGCCTGTCCAGTTCCCGGGAGCTGTCCCGCCGGCGGGTACTGCTGGTGGACGATGTGATTACAACGGGCAGTACGCTCAATGAGGCCAGCCGGGTCCTGCTTCAGGCGGGCGCTGCGGAGGTGTGCTGTGTCACTGCGGCCCGAAGCAGGCCCCAAAATAAACGGATTCGTTAGATTTTGACCATTTGGAGGGGAAAAAGGTACGTTCTGCCCAGTTCTTCAGAAAAAGTTTGTCACAGAGCGTTGAAAAATCTTTGCTTTGCCGCTATAATAACGTAGAGATGCAATTTCCGCTTCCCACGGGAACCGTTGCGGCGGAAGGTGGCTAAGAAAACGCCCTTCCGGAAATACTAAATTGGATTGAATTTATGACTGGTCAGGAGTGTGATCGAAGTGAGCGTCGCGAGAGATATTGGTATCGATCTGGGTACTGCTTCTATTTTGGTTTATGTAAAAGGCAAGGGCGTTGTCCTGCGGGAGCCGTCCGTTGTTGCAATTGATAAAAACACCGGCAAGCTGTTAAAGGTGGGGACTGAGGCGCAGAATATGCTGGGCCGTACCCCCGGCAACATCGTTGCCATCCGCCCCCTGCGGGAGGGCGTTATTTCCGACTACGATATGACCGAGCGGATGCTGCGGGAATTTATCCGTAAAGTCGCTCCCACCCACTTCTTCAAACCCCGTCTGGTGATCTGTGTGCCCTCTGGTATCACGGAGGTCGAGGAGCGCGCGGTCATTGACGCGGGTATCCAGGCCGGCGCCCGTAAGGTCTACCTGATCGAGGAGCCGGTGGCGGCTGCCATCGGCGCAGGCATTGATATTGCCAAGCCCGACGGCCACATGGTGGTGGACATCGGCGGCGGCACCACTGACGTGGCGGTGATCTCTCTGTCCGGCGTAGTGGAGTCCGCCTCCATTAAGATTGCCGGCGACCAGTTCAACGAAGCTGTGGTGAAGTACATCCGCCGCAAGCACAACGTGCTCATCGGTGAGCGCACTGCAGAAGAGCTGAAGATGTCCATCGGCTGTGTCTATCCCCGGGATGAGGAGCAGACCATGGAGATCAAGGGCCGTGACCTGATGACCGGTCTGCCCCGGGCCTTCTCCGTCTCCTCCAGCGAGATGATCGAGGCCTTTGAGGAGCCCACCATGCGGATTCTGGAAGCAGTCCACTCCGTCTTGGAGCGGACTCCCCCGGAGCTGGTGGCGGATATCTCCACCAACGGCATTGTCATGACCGGCGGCGGCAGCTTGATCTGGGGCATCGACAAGCTAATCGAATCCCATACCGGCATCGAGACCCACGTGGCCGATGACGCCATCTCTTGTGTGGCTTTCGGCACGGGCAAGAGTCTGGAGGACGTGGCCAGTATGCAGGACGGCACCATGAACCTGTCCCGCCGCAAGCAAATGAACACCTGATCCTCGGGATTGCTTTTGAATGAGTGAACGAAAAAACCCCCGGCCATTGGCCGGGGGTTTTCCTATGCATGAGACTTTTTTAAGTGGGCGAAACCTTAGCAGCCACAGCCGCAGTTATCACCGCAGCCACAGCCATTGCCGCAGCCGCCAAACCCGTTACCACAGCAGCAGAAGAGGATGATGATCAGAATGATGATCCACAGGCGTTAGTGCATACATAAGATAAAACAAATATGACTGAAATCGCGATAAAATGCCGCAAATTAGAAACTTGAAATCGGCATTAAATCCGATACAATATAATTGCATCTAACAAAATGGCTAACAGCACAACTAACTGATATCTAACTATTTCCCGAGCGGTCAAGTTTATCCAGCTCTGCGGCCAGATAGGCCGCCTCTGGTGCGATGTAGTATTTTGTGCCAACGTCAATGTCGGTCCAGCCCATCAGCTTCGCCAGCGCGATCTGGTCAACGCCTGCCTGCGCGGCGTTGGTCGCCATAGTCTTTCTGGTGTTATGCGGCACCCTATACGATATTCCGAGGGACTCCAGCATTTTGGCGTAGTCGCGGGACCTCCAACCGTCCGGGCGCTTATTGCCGCAGAATCCACTGACCATCAGATCTCCTTCAGCTCGATCACAGAAGAACTGGAAGAAAGGCAGGATACGCCGGTGAATTGGGATAACACGATTTTTGCCGGCCTCTGTTTTAACCCCGCCCTGAAGATAGGGAACGGGAGCCTCCAGGTGAATGCTGGACACGGAAAGGGTGAACAGCTCTGAAATGCGCATGCCGGTGAACAGAAAAATCATGGTCAACATGGCTGTCTGCACCGCTCGATCTTCTGAATCCCCGTTGGCCAGGGCTTGTATCTTCGCCACTTCCTCCGCCGTAAATGTGCTGATCTTGCGGTGCTCCGTTTTCTGCACCACCAGAAAGGCGGCGTAGTTCTTTGTGATCAGGTCCCTCTGCATCATCCACTGGCACAGCTTCGAATATAGAAACTTCACATGGTTCGCGGTTGAATCGGACAACCCCCTGGCCTGCAAGCCGTCAATTACAGCCTGGAAGTCATCCGTGCGGACATCCCGCGCAAATTTCTGACGGAGCGATTCCGGCACGTAGCTCCACGAAAGCTCATACCCGCGTCGAGAACTGCGACCCATATCGCGATAGGCGACATCGGACCAGGCATCGTAGCAGTCGTCCAGCGTGTAAGAGAACAGATCGGGGCGTGAGGTGGAGAGCATCAGTTCTAATGCGCTTTCTGCCTCTTGCCTAGTGGCGTACATGCGACCGGTAGAGACGCCGCCCAACACGGCGTAGTAAGGGCGCTT